>CAVUXP010000006.1:0-634563 GCA_963745335.1 uncultured Actinomycetota bacterium | reverse complement strand
GGCCTACGGCGTCGAGGCGGCCGCGCAGAACTACTTCGGCGTCCATGCGAGCGAAGCTCAACCTCAACCAGTCGGCGCTGCTCGCCGGCATCGTCCGCTCCCCGAACTACTACAACCCCGCCATCAACCCCGACAAGGCGCAGCAGCGCCGCGACGTCGTCCTCGACCGGATGGTGGCGAGCCAGGCCTCGCGACGGAGAAGCAGGCGGCCGCGGCCAAGAAGGTCCCGGTCAAGAAGATGCTCCATCTGAAGCCGGACCGCGGGGTGTGCCAGCGCTCGAGCCAGCCGTACTTCTGCTCCCTACGTCCTGGAGTGGCTGAGAACTCCCCGCGGATGTCGGCCCTCGGAAAGACCCCGCAGGAGCGCCACGACAAGATCTACCAGGGCGGCCTGACGATCAAGACGACGCTGCGGCCGAAGATGCAGAAGGCGGCCTACCGGGAGCTGACCCGGGCCGTCCCGGTCAACAACAAGAGCAACCTCGGCGGCGGGGTCACGATCATCGAGCCGGGCACCGGGGAGGTGCTCGCGAGCGTCCAGGCCTCGAAGTTCTCCAAGACGCAGGTCAACTGGAACGTCGACCGCAAGTACGGCGGTGTCGACTACGGCTGGCAGTTCGGGTCGACGGCCAAGGCCTTCGCCCTCATCGACCGCGCTCGACCGGGGCATGCCGATCAACGCGACGATCTACGCGCCGAAGGCAGGGCCCAGCACGCCCTACTTCTTCCCCGCCGACGCCTACCACGACGAGTGCAGCGCGGCGAAGTTCGAGGTCCGCAACGACTACACCGTCGGCGGCAACATCCCGCTCCAGACGGCGACGTCCCAGTCGATCAACACGGCCTTCGCCAACCTCACCATCCAGCTCGGCGCCTGCTCGGTCCGCGACATGATGACGAAGATGGGCCTGCACTCGGGCAACGGCGAGCCGATCTCGAAGGCCCCGGCGGCCATCGCCCTCGGTGGTGGCGAGACGACGACGATGTCGATCGCCTCGGCCTACGCGACGCTCGCGGCCAAGGGCAAGTACTGCGAGCCCTTCCCGGTCACGTCGATCAAGACCGCTGACAACAAGGCGATCAAGTTCCAGGGCAGCGACTGCAAGCAGGTCATCAGCAAGGACGTCGCGGCCGGCGTCACCCAGCTGCTCAAGGGCCCGCTGACCAACGGCACCGCCGCCGGCGTGTGGAACATGTCCGAGCGGGTCGCGGCCGGCAAGACCGGGACGACGAACAACCACAACCAGGCCTGGTTCGTCGGCTACACCCCGCAGCTGTCGACCGCCGTGTGGATCGGCAACCTCCGCCCGGCCGACAAGAACGGCAACCTCTACACCCTCAACGGCAAGTGCTTCGGCAAGTACGGCTGCTTCGGCTCCGTCTTCGGTGGCACCATCGCCGCGCCGGTGTGGGCGAAGGTCATGCGCGCCGCGAGCAAGGGCATGCCGGTCAAGGGCTTCCCGACGCCGTCGAACAAGATCGAGAACGGCGACTACGTCAACCTGCCGTCGGTCGTCGGCTACTCGGTCAGCTCGGCCCAGGCCCGGCTGCGCGATGCCGGCTTCACGAGCTACGTCGTCGGCAAGATCAACAGCTCGGTCGCGGCCGGTCTCGTCGCCGGCACCCAGCCGAGCGGACGGGCGCTGAAGAACTCGAGCGTCGGGCTGCTCATCAGCCTCGGCCCGAAGCCCCAGCCCAAGAAGCCGAAGCCGACCAATCCCAACCCGAAGCCGACGAAACCCAACCCGAAGCCCCCGCGACCACCCGGGCCGAACGGCTAGCGACGCGACGGGGCCCGGTGGCAGGTATGCCGCCGGGCCCCGTCGGGCGCGCCTCGTCGTGTCGTCGCGTCGGGGGCGCGCCTCAGCCGGCGAGCATCCGCTTGACGATCGCCGCGACCCGGCCGCCGTCGGCCCGGCCGGCCACCTCGGCCTGGGCGGCCTTCATGACCTGGCCCATCTGCGGCATACCGGTCGCGCCGGTGGACTCGATGGCGCGGGCGACGATCCCCTCCAGCTCCGCGTCGTCGAGCTGGGCGGGCAGGTAGCCGTCGAGGACGGCCAGCTCGGCCTCCTCCTGCGCGGCGAGCTCGGGACGGTTGGCGCCGGCATAGGCCTCCGCGGCCTCCTTGCGCTTCTTGGCCTCCTTGGCCAGGACCTTGAGCACCTCGTCGTCGGTGAGCTGGCGGGCCTCGTCGCCGGCGACCTCGGCGGTCGTGATCGCGGTGAGGGCCATCCGCAGCGTGCCGGCCCGGGTCTTGTCGTGGGCCCGCATCGCGTCGTGGAGGTCGTGCTGGATGCTCGCCTTGAGGCTCGTCTCGGTCATGGGCCCAGTGTTCCACCGGCCACAACCGGATTTCGGGCCGGGCGGGGCGTTTGCGAGGATGGCGCGATGAGCATCTCGCTGGGGGCGGCCGCGCGCGCCGTCGGTGCGCTGGCCGCGACCGGCGTCGCCGGCGTCGCGTATGCCGGGCTTGTCGAGCGCAACCTCTTCACGCTCCGCCGCGCGGTGGTCCCCGTCCTGCCGCACGGCTCACCGCCGCTGCGGATCCTCCAGGTGAGCGACCTGCACCTCGTGCCGCGCCAGCGTCGCAAGATCGACTGGGTGCGCTCTCTCGCCGACCTGCGCCCCGACTTCGTCGTCAACTCCGGCGACAACCTCGCCGCGACGGACGCCGTCCCCGCGCTGCTGCGGGCGATGGAGCCGCTCCTGGAGTACCCCGGCGCGTTCGTCCTCGGGTCGAACGACTACTTCGGGCCGGTCTTCCGCAACCCGGCCCTCTACCTCACGCCCGACTACGCCAAGCCGCCCACGGAGCGACCCGAGCTGCCGGTCGGCGAGCTCGTCTCGGGTCTCGCGGCCGGGGGGTGGGCCGACCTCGACAACGCACGCACGACCGTGACGGTCCGGGACCTGCCGATCGAGCTCGTCGGCGTCAACGACCCGCACATCGACCTCGACCGGTATGCCGATGTGGCCGGGCCCGCGTCGGCCGACGCCGCGCTGACGATCGGGCTCCTCCACGCCCCCTACCAGCGGGTCCTCGATGCGATGACCGCCGATGGCGCCGGGCTCGTCATCGCCGGCCACACCCACGGCGGCCAGCTCGCCGTGCCGGTGTTCGGCGCGCTCGTGACGAACTGCGACCTCGACCGACGCCGGGCCAAGGGCCTGTCGCGTTGGTGGCCGGGGGCGGCCGGGGCGCGCTCGTCGGCGGCGCCCGAGGACGCGGCATACCTCCATGTCTCGGCCGGGCTCGGGACCTCGCCCTACGCGCCGGTCCGGTTCGCCTGCCGCCCCGAGGCGACGCTGCTCACCCTCACCGCGCGCGGGTAGCGACGGTCCGGCATCTCGCGGGGGGAACCGATTTCGGTAGCCCGGGGCGGGTCGGCTATCCTCGGGTGCTGCCGCCCGCACCTGGGGCGACGGATGCCACGGGGTGTGGCGCAGCTTGGTAGCGCGCTTCGTTCGGGACGAAGAGGTCGCAGGTTCAAATCCTGTCACCCCGACTGTGATGTCGAGGGCTCTGACCAGCGGAAACGCGGTCGGATCCCTCGCTCCATCTCCATCGTGGGCACGACGCTGCTTGGCCCCCATGCACGCCCATCTGCGCGACTCCACGGCAACCGTCCTCGCCGGAGCCAGCGACACCCTCACTGCCAGAACCGGGGATCCGACCCGTGTGTCGACGGGCGAGAACTCACCGTCGTCGCGTCGGACTACGCCGCCCCGGGAACACGGCTCTCCCGGGTCGGCGGCACGATGCCATCGGCTCACCGTCTGTAGAGTGAGCGGATGGTGGAGAAGCGGACCCGTGCCGAGCGCAAGGCGGCGACGGCGGCCGCGATCCTCGCCGCCGCCCAGGACGAGTTCGGTGCCCACGGCGACGGCGCGACGATCCGTGGGATCGCCCGGCGGGCAGGCGTCGACCCGTCTCTGGTGCTCCAGCACTACGGGTCGAAGGCCGCGCTCTTCTCCCTCGCCGTCCGACCGGTCGCAGAGGTCGGCTCGGGCGACGTCCCCGACCACCTGACGGACGTCCTGGGAGCCCGGCTCCGCGAGCTGCCGCCGGCCACCCAGGCGCTGATGCGGTCCATGCTCACGTCGCCGGAGGCGGCCGCGACGATGCGCGAGTACCTGGAGGAGCGGTCCACGACCCTCGCCGCCGCCCTCGAGGGGGACGACGCCGACCTCCGGGCCGCGCTGATCGTCTCGAGCATCCTCGGTGTCACGATCGCGCGCCACTTCCTGGAGCTGGCCCCCCTGACCGGCACCGCGGCGGACCGGGTCGAAGGCCTGGTCGGCTCGTGGCTGGCTCCGCTCGTGGGCGGTTCCGGGGAGCAGGAGGCGTCACCCGGCGCCTGACGCATGCCTCGCCGAACCCCCCTCGCCCCCCGGGGGGCGCAGTCGTCCAGGCAGCAGCCGGACCTCATCACGCCTCCATCGCGTTCACTCAACGTGCGATGAGTGAACGTGATACTGTCGGTCAACAGTTGATGAGTGAATCGACACGCGAAGGACACACCTCATGACCAAGACAGACCGACAGGACACCCCACACCGAAACGTACTCGTCGTCGGAGCCTCCCGCGGCCTGGGCGAGGCGGTCGTCGAGTCCTACGTCGCCCGTGGCGCCCACGTCGTGGGGACCGCCCGGAAGGAGCAGCACTCACCCCTGCACGACCTCGCTGCCCGGAACGACTCCGCGGTCGAGGTCGAGCAGGTGGACATCACGGTGCCGGCCGACCCCGCCGGGACGATCGCGGTCATGTCCTCCGGACAGGGCAGCGTCTCCGGCAACACCACGGGCGGGTTCGAGGTGTACCGGGCGACCACGTCGGCGCTGAACCAGATGTTCCGCAGCTACGCGGCCCGCCACGCGGGCAAGCGGCGCACCCTGCTCCTCATGGCTCCCGGGTGGGTCAGGACCGGTCTCGGCGGCCCGAACGCAATGCTAGAGATCGACGAGAGCATCCCGCCCCTCGTGGACACGATCGACGCGCAGCACGGCACGCCCGGCCTGCAGTACCTCGACCGGCACGGAGCGGCGGTGGCGTGGTGAGCCTCATCGGGATCGAGGAGCACTGGACGCTGGGGGCCGTCGACATGGCGCTGCGGGCGGCGCCGCCGGTCGACGCCAGCCTCGTGCTCAACGAGCACGGCGACGTCGCCGCGCGGCTCGCCGACCTCGGCGCCGGCCGGATCGCGGCCATGGACGAGCAGGGCGTCGACGTGCACGTCCTGGCCCTCGCCCCACCGGGCACCCAAGGGGTCACGGAGGAGGAGGCCGTCGCCCTCGCGCAGCAGGCCAACGACACCGCCGTCGCGGCCGTGCGCGCCCACCCCGCCCGGTTCCGGGCGATGGCAACGCTGCCGCTGACCCACCCCAGCGCGGCGGTCGCGGAGCTCGAACGGGCGGTCGGTCTGGGCCTGACCGGGGTCATGGTCTACGGCCGCGTCGGGGACGTCCCGCTGGACGACCCACGGTTCGAGGACGTCTGGGCCACCGCCGAACGTCTGGGCCAGCCGGTCTTCATCCACCCGCAGATCCCCTCGGACCCCCTGCGGGACGCGGCCTACCGCGGGCTCGGCGGCTTCGCGGACCTCGCGCTCGCGACGTTCGCCTGGGGCTGGCACCTGGAGGCCGGGACCGCAGCGCTGCGCCTCATGGCCCGCGGCGTCCTGGACCGCTACCCACGGCTCCAGCTCGTGCTCGGGCACTGGGGGGAGCTCCTGCTCTTCTGGCACCAGCGCGCCGACAGCCTGGCCCGCGTCGCCGGGGTGGAACGGTCGGTGACGGAGTACCTGCGCGAGAACGTCTGGATCACCGCCTCCGGCATGCTCGACCCGCACCTGCTCCGGCACGCCCTGGGCGTCACCACCCCCGACCGGATCCTCTTCTCGACCGACTACCCGTTCCAGTCACCCACCGCGGCCGAGATCGAGGACTTCCTCGCGGCCTTCCCCGACGAGCCGACGCGCCAGGCGTTCGCCTCCGGCAACGCCCGCCGGCTCTTCCGCATCGAGGACGCCGCACCCGACACCGACGGCCCCGACGCCCCGGATCCCGTCGACCAGCTCGCCGAGGTGGATCCTGCCTACCCACCGGGTGAGACGTGGGAGTACTCGACCTGGCGCTGACCCGGGCGGTCACCGTCGCGGTGCCGCGGCCGTGCTGCACCTGGACAAGGACTTCGAGCTCATCGCCGCCACCACCGGACAGCCCACCGAACGCCTCACGGTGCGACCCCTCGGCATCGACGCGCGCCTGCTGGAGGTGGTGGCGGTCGGGCTGACGCCCTCAGGGGGAACGAACCTCAGCCGGCGACTTGTCCGCCTGCGGGGCGAGCTCGCCCTGGCCCCGCTCGGGCAGCCGGGCGGCGTGCAACGCGGCGAGCAGGAGGAGGAGCGCATTGGCGCCGTGCACGAGGCCGGTCACGGGGATCGCAATGGTGGCGAAGCCGAGTGCAGCCTGCAGGACCACGAGACCCAGGACGAGCCCGGCCCACTTCACCCCGCCTGCGACGCGGCGACGGGTGACGATGGCGACGGCGAGGAACGCAATGGCGAGCAGCGGGATGACCATGGCGCCGTTCTCCCCGTGCAGCGTCGCGGCCCATCGGCCGGTGATGTCGACGCCGCTGTCCTCCTCCAGCACGGCCCGGGTCGCGGTGTGCCCCTCGGACCAGATCCAGTGGCCGAGACCGGCCGACCCGTACGCGTGCGTTGCGGCCTGGACGAACACCTCGAGGGCGATCAGGTAGCCAACGATCCGATAGATCTTCATCCGACATCCTTTCGAGCGATGGAACGAGCGGGCCTGCGCCCCGGGTCGGCCTCGCAGCCCCTGATGACCACGGAGCAGGCCAGGACGATCAGGGCCCAGGCCAACGCAGTTCGTGACGCGTAGTGAGCTGACTGCAGGCTCGTCAGGCTGACCCACCGGCGAAGCGGGTCGGCGAGGATGACGCTGACGACGGCCCCGAGAGCCACCCCCGCGACGAGGTCTCCCGGCGCGGGGTTGCCACCGCGTCGCAAAGCCGCCGACAGTGCCAGACCCAGCGCGACGCCGCCGACGGTGACCGGCGCCAGGTGCAGCCACGGCGTCCGGGGGTCGAGCCGGTCCAGCCACAGCAACGCCAGCTCGCCGACGACCGCGGGAAGCGCCGCGAGGGGGAGCCGCCAGGCGATGCGCACCAGCCGCGCGACCGGGGCGGCATCCGCGACGACACCCGCCTCCTCGTCGAGGACGTAGCCGGCAGCGCCGGCACACAGGCCAACCCCCAGAAGGGCCACCATCAGCGCCAGCTCCTCATGGCGCAGCCAGCCGGCAAGGCCGAAGACGAGGGCGGCCGCCAGGGTGACGCCGCAGACGACCGGCCACGGCGCCGACCGCAGCACGACGACGGGAAGGGCGAGGCGCGCGTCAGCCATCGAACGACACCACCCGGCCGTATGCCGCGCCGCCGTGTGTCGAGCTCTGAGGTCCGTACTCGACCGGCGCCTTCGCTCCTGTCATCACGCCGAGGACGAGCGCGGCGAGAGCGATGCACGCCGACCCGGTGAGCCAGACAAGGACCGTCCGGCGCACCGCGCCCCGAGCGCCGTGCAGCAGCGCCGTCGTCGCCGCGAGGACACACAGCGCCATGGTCCACACGAGGAACCACCCCGGCGACCCCGTGAAGGAGGTGACCGATGTCGGCGCCTCGTTGCCCCCGGCATTCGTCTCGAGGAAGGCGGTGTACGGCGTGAACAGGTGGATGACCCGCGCGGCCAGGCCACTCCCGTCGATGTCCTGGGCGATGTAGGCGCTGCGCCCGGACCACAGGATGACCCCCACGACGACGAGGACAGCCGCGCCGCGGAAGCGCAGCCACCGACCGGTCGCCACCCCGAGAAGGGGACCGCCGATGCTCGCGACGACGGGGATCGCCAGGGTGATGAGCCCCCGGTCGAGCACGCCGTACCCGGCGTACTCGTAGGCCTGCGGAGGATCGGTCAAGACCAGGGCCCGGTGCACCAGCACGACGAGCAACCCCGCCGCTCCCGGCACGAGGCAGGCGAGGCACAGGGCCGCGGTGCGGACCGTCTCCGAGACCGGGGCCGCGCCGACCACCGGCGCCGACGCCGCGGAGGCGGAGGTCAGCCGGTTCGCCACGATGATCCCCACGACCCCGAGGAAGAAGGCGGGCACGACCTGGTGGTCCAGCTCCACGGGGCCGTAGGTGCCGCTGCTCGCCAGGGCGAGGACGAGGCCGACGAGGAACAGCGGGTGCCTGGCAAAGCGGGTCGCCTCGATGCGAGCCAGCCGCCCCACGACGGCCGGGGACGCAGCCGGCGCACTGACGACGGCGGCACTCATGCCCGTGCCCCTTCCGTGTGGCCGCCTTCCGGCGAACGGGACCCGGACTCCTGCAACAGCAGATAGGCGTCCTCGAGACTCGGCTCCACGTATCGGGCGCCGTCCGGGGCGACGCCGAGGTTGCGGTAGGCGCCGGTCGCGGTGCGCCATGACAGATGCGCGCCGGGGTCGGGTTCATCGGACTGCCAGACCCGGCCCTGCGCGGCCGCCACCAGCTCGGCGACGGAACCGGAGAACCGGACCGTGCCCTCGTCGAGGACGACGACGCGCTCGCACAGCGCCGCGACGTCCTCCGTCTGGTGGGTCGCCAGCACGACCGTCGCCGCCCGACCGTGCTCCGCCAGCACCTTCCGCAGCGACACCCGGTGTTCCGGGTCCAGGCCGGTCGTCGGTTCGTCGAGCACGAGGAGCTGCGGCGAACCCAACAGGGCCTGGGCGAGACCCACGCGCCGACGCTGCCCACCGGAGAGGACGCGGATCCGGCGCGTGGCCCGATCGGTGAGCCCCACGTCGTCGAGCACGCGTCGCACCTCGGTCCGGCGGACCTGCGGGTCGTCCAGCTCCTTGAGGACCGCCATGTAGTCGACGAAGCCGTATGCCGTGAAGCCGCGCGGGTAGCCCAGGTCCTGAGGGAGGTACCCCAGTCGCCTGCGGATCTCGATCCGTTCGTCTCCGTCCCGTGGATCGCGCCCCAGGATGCGGACGGTCCCCTCATCGGGACCGAGCACCGTGGCGAGGATCCTCAGGAGCGTCGTCTTCCCGGCACCGTTGGGTCCGAGGAGTCCGAGGACCCCCGGCTGGATATCCAGGTCGACATCGCGCAGCGCGGAGGTACCGCGGAAGGCGTGGCCGACGCCGCGCAGTGAGATCGTGGTTGCGTCCATGGTCGCTCCGGTGGGTTGGTGGTCGACGGGCGGATGGCGAGGTTTGACCGAGCTCGGGTCAGAGCAGTTGGCGCGGACCGCCCTGGGCGACGAGGCGTGTCGCGAGGACCGCGGCTCCGCCGGCCGCGATGACGAGATAGCCGGCCATCGCGGGCGGGGCCAGGAGGGCCAGCGGATTCTCGGCGTGGACCGACCATGCGATGGCGCAGACCCAGGCGAAGGCGATGGCCACCGCGGCATACTCCCCCCTCACCCACGTGCTCACGCCGAGCACGACGACCGAGAAGCCCAGCGCGGGCAGCACCCAGGCCACGGCGGCCACGGTGGAGATGGGGAGGAGGAGGCCGGCTGCGGCGATGACAGGCAGTGCCGTGGCCAGCACCATCACCGAGCGGAGCAGGACGAGCCGGAACATCCGGTACGGCGAGGCCAGCACGATGTCGTAGGAAGGGTCGGCTCCAGGGCCGTACGCCAGGGCCACACCGGCGACCGGCAGGACGGGGGCGACGAAGAGGAACGCGACCAGCGCCCCGCTCTGACCACCCACGTCGCGGGCCACGAAGGTGAATCCCAGCAGGCCCACCAGGCAGGCGAACCACGCCCTGAGCACGCGAGGCGCCGTCTCCATGATGAGCGAGTCGGCCGCAGACAGGCCCGCGCGACGCAACGCTCGCCCCAGCAGCGTCGGCGGGGGCACCTCGACGGCCTCGAGGACGAGGTCCCATCCGGCGGCAAGGGGCGCCGCCGGGACGAGGCGCGCGACCAGCGCGCGGCATTCGGCACACCGCAGCAGGTGTTGCTCGACCGACGCCCCCGCGATCGGGCCACCGGTGCCGTCCACCCACGCCGCCAGGGCGGTCTCCGAGGCGTGCCACGCGGTCATGTCCATCCCTCCATGAGCTCCCGGCGCAGCCGCGCCTTGGCCCGGTACAGCCGGGTCTTCACCGTGTTCGTCGGAATGCCGAGCAGGAGCGCCGCCTCCCGGGCCGTGAGGCCGTCGAGGACGGTGGCCTGGACGACGGCGCGCATCTCCGGCGACAGCCGGGCGAGCGCGTCACCGAGGTCCCCGTACTCCACGGCGAGCAGGACCGCGTCCTCGGGTCCCGTCTCGACAGCCATCGCCGCCTCCGTCAGTCCCACGTCGACGCGCGCCTCCCGCCCTCGCAGGGCGGAGACCAGACGGCGCGCCGCAACGCCCCAGAGCCACCCCGCGACTTCGCCGTCGCCTCGGTAGGACGAGGCGGCACGCCAGGCGGCGACGAAGGTGTCCTGGACGACCTCGGCGACCAGGCCCGGGTCGTTGCACCGTCGGGCCAGCCGCACGCAGAGCCACGGTGCGTGTCGGTCATACAGCACCCGGAGAGCCCCCGTGTCACCGCCGGCGACGGCGCGCAGCAACTCGGAGTCCGGGGAGTCCGTCCGACCTTCCATAACGACCCTGTCGCAGCAGGTGACCCGGAAGGTTCCCACTGTCCGCGAATTTCTGCCGATCGGCAAGGGCGGCCCTCCGTTGCGCGGTGTGGCGCCCTACCCGGACATCGACAAGCTCACCCACCTCCGCGGCCCGAGCGGCATCCTCGTCATGGTCGCCCGGGCGCTGACCCGGCAGGGCTGACGGCCGAGGGCGAGCCGGCGGATGACCCCGCCGGTGTCTGCGTCGATATCGGTGATGTCCGGGCCGTGGACCAGGGCGGCGACCGGTCCGCCGTGGCCGCCGGCCACGCGTGGCGCCTGCGGTTCGACCGGCCTTGTGGAGTGGGCGTCGTCTACGCTTCGCCCGTGTCGCGGACTCGTGTGGACAGCGCTCGGATCGAGGCCGCACGACGGGTGATTGATCCGGTGTTCTTGAACTCGCCGCAGTTCGACTGCGAGGCGCTGGAACCGCTTCTGGGCTGCCGTGTCAGTGTCAAGCTGGAGACAGCGAACCCCGTGCGCAGCTTCAAGGCGCGAGGGACCGAGGTCGTCGCGAGCGAGCTGGCTCAGGGCGGGCAGAGGTCCGTTGTCTGCGCGAGTGCTGGCAACCTGGGCCAGGCCCTTGCCTGGTCCGGGCGCACCAGGGGCTTGCAGGTCACCGTCGTCGCATCACGAACCGCGCCTGCGGTCAAGCTCGGCCGAATCCGCGACCTGGGTGCCCGGCTGGAACTCGTTGACGGTGACATCGAGGTCGCCCGCACGCGAGCCTCGATGTTGGCCGAACGCAGCGGGATCCGCCTACTCGAGGACAGTCTGGACCT
Source organism: uncultured Actinomycetota bacterium (assembly GCA_963745335.1). GTDB lineage: Bacteria > Actinomycetota > Actinomycetes > Actinomycetales > Dermatophilaceae > CAVSJJ01. Next base: position 623,083 of record CAVUXP010000006.1, on the reverse strand, counting down.
TGAGACGTGCGAGGGCGCAGGCACCATCGGACTCGAGTTGCTCGAGAGCTCGCACCCCTTCGATGTCGTCCTGGTGGCACTCGGCGGCGGCGCGCTCGCTACCGGCGTCGGCCACATGATCAAGGAGCACTTGCCGGGCGTGGAGGTCATCTGCGTCCAGCCTGCCGGGGCTCCGGCAATGACCTTGTCATGGCACCGTCGTCACGTCGTGACCACCGAATCCACCGACACGATCGCCGACGGCGTCGCGGGGCGACATCCGATCCCGGCCGTGCTCGATGACCTGCTCGCGATCGCCGATGATGCCGTCCTTGTCGAGGAAGGGTCGATCATCGCCGCCATGCGGCTGCTGTTGGAGCACGCAGGGATCGTGGCCGAACCGTCCGCCGCGCTCGGGATCGCAGCCATCATGGAGAACCGAGACCGCTTCGCCGGACGCGATGTCGTCACGATCATCTGCGGCAGCAACGTCGAGCCGGCGCGCTATCGCGGGTGGGTCACCCCCTGAGCCAGAGCCGCGCGCTTCGACACGTCCAGGCGACCGAGCGGTCCGCGAGGAGCATCGACGGTCCGCAGGGGGCCCGTCGCCGGGTGCATCAGGCACGGGGAGGTCGCCTCCTCCTCCCGACAACGGCGAACGGGACGCGCCTGGCGGTCAGTCGTGCCCTCAGCGAGGCAGGTCGCGCTGCCGCCCTCACGTGGGGCGGCGGAGGCCGAACTTCTCCCTGGCCCCGTTGCTGGCGGGGGTGAAGAGGTTGACGAGATTGCCGTCCGGGTCTCGGAACAGCACGGCCCGGTTGCCCCAGGGCATCGTCGTCGGTTCGGTGACGACCTCGTTCAGGTCCTCGCGCAGCCGTTCCCACTCCGCGTCGACGTCATCGACGAGGAACTCGAGGATGGCGCTGCGGTTGGCGGCCGGTTCGGCACTGCCTGTCCCGAAGAGCGGCACCGTCCGGGTGGAGCCGATGGCTCTCGCCCCAGGAGCAACAGGCGTGGATCGGTGTGACAGCCCTGATGTGGCTGCTGCCCGGCCCGCTGGACGCTCAACTACAGCGCGATAGCGGCCTCAACCTCTTCGACTACTTCGTGCTCGCCTCACTGTCCATGGCCGAAGGTCGGCAGCGGCGGATGAGTGACCTGGCCATCCAGTCGAACGCCAGCCCGTCTCGGGTCTCGAACGTGGTGAACAGGCTGGAGGGCCAGGGCTGGATCACCCGCCACACGGACGAGCACGACCGACGCAGCACGGTGGCCACCCTCACCGAGGCCGGCTGGGACAAGGTGGTTGCCGCCGCGCCGGGCCACGTCGCCGCGGTGCGCCGGGTCCTCCTCGACGGCCTGACCCCCACGCAGCTGGAAAGCCTGCGCGAGGTCGGGGCCAAGGTCGCTCGCGAGGTGCTCGGCGACCGGTATGCCGCTGAGCTGAATCCCGACCCGTAGTCGGTCGGGGGGCCTTCCCGGCGGGGGTAGCCGCACAAGGCCCCACCACCTGCCGGCGCCAGCGGCGCCCGCAGGGGTCACGGCCTATGGTGGCCGGGTGGAGGCGGGAAGAGGCGAGGCCTCGGTCCACTATGTCGAGCACGGCGCCGGGCGGCCGGTGCTGGTGCTGCACGGCACCGGCGTCGACCATCGGGAGCCGGAGGCGTGCTTCGAGCCCGCCTTCACCGCGGCGGGGGCCTACCGCAGGATCTACCCCGACCTCCCCGGCATGGGTCGCACGGCAGCTCCGGAGTCCCTCGGCAGCGCGACCGACGTGCTCGACACGCTGCTCGACTTCGCCGATGAGGTCTGCGGCGAAACGCCCTACCTCCTCGTCGGCCACTCCGCCGGCGGCTACTTCGCCCAGGCGATGGCAGCCACGCGACCGACCCGGGTGGCCGGACTGGCGCTGGTCTGCCCGCTCCTGTCAGGTGTCCGCAGTGTGCCCGAGCACCGGGTGGCGATCGGTTCCGGCGACATCGGCGACGACGCCTTCCGAGGCTACTTCGTCGTGCAGACGGAGGAGATGCTCGAGCGACACGAGAGGTACGTCGCCCCTGGCGCCCGACTGGCCGACCGGGGGGCGCTGGAGCGGCTCGGTGAGCGCTGGGAGCTACCCATTGCGGATCGGCCGGCATACCCGGGCCCCACGTTGCTCGTGGCCGGTCGGCTCGACTCGACGGTCGGGTATGCCGCGGCCGTTGACCTGCTCGATCACTACCCCCGTGCCAGTCTGGCGGTCCTCGACGACGCCGGACACGCGCTGCCCCATGAGCGGCAGGAGCTCCTGCACGCCCTGCTGGCGGACTGGCTGCTCCGGGTCACCCGCGAGGACTGAACCGCTCGACCCTGGGCGACCCCGCACACGGCCGCCCGAGCGGCTGGCCCGCTGGCTGCCCCGGATCGAAGGTGATCTCCAGGTCGGTGGCACGATCCGGATGGTGTTCACGAGCAGCTGGACCGGTCCCGCGCGCATCGAGGTGTGCGAGACACCCCACCATCTGCTGCTGACCACGGAACCGGGCACCGACGACGAGGGACAGATCGAGGCGTGGCTGACCGAGGAGGGCACCAAGACCCGCCTGGTGGTCGAAGAGCGCGGCCTGCCGATCACCCACCTCCCGTTCCACGCCTCCGGCTGGCAGGCACACGTGGAGGATCTCGGTCGGTCGCGGGAGACCGACGGCCCGATCCATCCCGACGGCTGAGGCTCCGACACCGGGGCACCCGGCTGGAGGCAACGCTGGGACGAGCTCACACCCACGTACCAGCAGCTGACGATCGGTTGACCCGGCGGTCATGAGGGTGGGCTCACCGGGCCGGACTGCACCGCAACGTTGTTCAGCCCGTGGTGTCCGGGCGGATGGTGAGGTGGAAGACCCGTGCGCCGCCCTCCCCAATGCCGCGATGTCTGCCTCGCGCCGGGCGCATACGGGCTGCTGAGCCGGCGCACGAAGAACCGTCACTGTCACCACCGCCCTCGGCATCTCCGGCGTCCTCACCGTGGAACCCGTCATCGGACGCAAACGCCACCACGCCCACCTGCCGCAACGCGTCTCGCCACCGGCGACCCGGTGAAGCCACCCGCCCTCACACAGCCGCTGTCGCGGCCGCACGCACGTGCGATCCGGTTGGTCGACTGGCGGCGAAGGACGGTTGGGCGGCTCGTACCTGGTCGAGTCGTTCGTGGATCCAGCACCGGACGAGGGTCGGTGCCGCTATCCGTGGTCGAGTACCTGGCGCAGCCGGTCCGCGAACGCGGCAGGGTCGTTCCACGGCGACCGCTCGTGGGCCAGGAACCCACCGTGGTCCCCGGGGAACTCGACGGCCTCCACCCCGAGCAGCCCCGCGAGCGCTACCCCGCCACGGTGGGGCATCGTCCCGCGGCTCCTCGCGCCGACGGCCGGAATGATGCGTACCGGCGATGCCCGCAGGGCCTGCCCATCGGGGTGGTATGCCGGCATCGTCAGGTTGTGTCCCAGGAGGGCGTCGTCGCGGCGGCCGTCGTCGTCGGCGGAGAACCCGAACTGCTCGGGATCCGGGACCGGCCGGTCGAGGAAGTCGTCCGGCAGCGGGCCCTCCTGCAGGACCAGCATGATGAACTTCGCCATCGCCGGCCCCTGCCCCTTCTGCCGGTATGTCGCGGCGATGTCGTCAAGGACCCGGTCCAACATCTCGTGGTCGTCCAGCAGCGTGGAGAGCGGGGGCTCGTGGGCGACCACGGTCCCGACCTCGTCCGGGTGCGCCAGCAGCCACGCCAAGGCGGCCACCGCACCGCCGCTGGAGGCGAACACGTCGACCGGGGCGAGACCGGTCGACTGGACGACCCGGTGAACATCGTCCCCGTGCACCTCGTAGGACACCTCGGCGCCTTCCTCGAGCCTGCTGCGCTCGCTCACCCGCGGGTCGTAGGTGATCACTGTCCGGTCGTCGAGGTGGGGCACCAGGTGCGAGAACCCGGACGCCGCCATCGGCGAACCGAACACGAACAGGGGTCGATGCGCGCTCGGCAGGGCCGGCTCGCGCACGTCGTACGTCAGAACGGCGCCGGGCACGTCGACGGTGTGGGTGGTCGGCTCGCTCATGACGTCCTCCTCGGTCGGTGAAACTCGGCACAAGGTACTGACGCGCGACGACCAGCGAAATCATCGGTCCGGCCGGGACCCACCTGGCGCCCATGTCGAGGACCCCCTGCCGCAACGCGCGAGGGACGCGCGAGGCCGCGGCCTCGGCGCCGGCGGCCGTCGAGGGCTGGATCGGCCTCGGGGCGCACGGCGCGGATCCCCGTGTGAGACGTGCGACATATCTCGAACCGCATTCGTGACGCCCACGCCCGGTGATACGTTCCGCCTCGGTTCTGCTCACCAGGAGGGGTCTTCCGTCATGTCAACCGTGTCTTCGCGCGCCCTCGCGCTGCTCACCGCGGCGGCCATCGCCGTCGGCACATCGGCCTGCGGGAGCGCATCCGCGCCGCCCGCGTCGTCCTCGTCCCGGACCTCGGCCGCGTCGGATTCGAGCGGGTCAGCGACCACCGACGCCTCGAGCGGCGCGACCCCGTCGGTCAAGGAGCTGTACGCGCAGTCGCGCAAGAGCGCCCTCGCCGCCAAGAGCGCCCACGTCAAGGGGAGCGTCGCCGACAACGGCCAGAAGGTCACCATCGATATCGCGGGGACCGTCGACGGGTCGAACCAGCGACTGGTCATGTCGATCGGATCGCTGGGGAAGATCACCATCATCACCTCGGCCGGCAAGATCTACTTCAAGGCCGACAAGAAGTTCTGGACCAAGAACGCCGGCTCCGCCGCCTCGAAGGTACTCGGCGGCAAGTGGGTCCAGATGAGCGCCGCGCAGGCCTCGGATCTCGGCGACACGAACATCTCCTCGCTGTTGAAGGAGATGTACTCCGATGACTCGCTGTCGGTCCTGGACACGCTCACGACGAAGGTCGAGACCGGCACCGTCGCCGGGGTGCCGGCATACATCCTCACGGATCGGGTCAAGAAGGAAGGCGAGCTCGACGTCACCGCCGACGGCAAGGCGCTTCCGCTGCGCATCACGACCACCGGCGCCGACGGCGGCACCGTCACCTTCAGCCAGTGGAACACCGTCCGGAAGTTCTCGGCTCCCCCCGCTGGGCAGGTCATCAAGATCTGAGGCGTTCGGCTCACCGTCCGCCGCCCGACCGGCCGCCGCGGTAGGCCGGTCCGTCCGCGACCTGGACGCGGTCGCCTTCTTCACCGACCTCGGGTTGACCCTCCTCGGCCGGGCCACGGTCCGCGGAGAGTGGACCGACGCCGCCGTCGGCCTCGACGGCAACCGAGCACGCATCGCCATGCTCCAGACCCCGGACGCACGACGTGATCGGAGACCATCCGCCCCGGCACCGGCGGAGCCCTCACCCGGTCCGGATGCGGAGATCCCGCCGGGATCGCGTAGGCTGATGACCACAGCTCGTCGATCCTTCGCCGCGGGTTGTCCACACGTCGTAGCCGTCACAGTTGCTCCGTGTGTAGCCGTCCGAAGCATTCGGGCCACCGGCTGTCGGCGAGACACCCGCACAGATTGCGACCCTTCTTGTCCTCCTTCTCAGACCTCGGTGTGCCCGCACGCCTGACCTCCGCCCTTGCGGACCTCGGCATCGAGCACCCGACCCCCATCCAGACCGCCACCCTCCCCGACGCCCTGGCCGGCCGAGACGTCCTCGGCCGCGGCCGCACCGGGTCCGGCAAGACCTACGCCTTCCTCCTGCCCCTCGTCGCTCGGCTCTCCCAGGGCCGCACCGCCCGCCCGGGCGCACCGCGAGCGCTCATCCTCGCGCCCACCCGCGAGCTCGTCCGGCAGATCGATGCCGCCCTCGTCCCGCTGGCGCGGACCGCCGGCCTGCGCACGGCGACGATCTTCGGTGGCGTCGGGCAGCACCCCCAGGTCACCGCTCTGCGCCGTGGCGTCGACGTCGTCGTGGCGGCCCCGGGCCGGCTCGAGGACCTCATCGCGCAGGGCCACTGCCGCCTGGACGACGTCGAGATCACCGTCCTCGACGAGGCCGACCACATGTCCGACCTCGGGTTCCTGCCCGTCATGCGGCGCCTGCTCTCCCAGACGCCGCGGCGCGGCCAGCGGCTGTTCTTCTCCGCCACCCTCGACGGTGCCGTGAACCAGCTGGTGCGCCAGTACCTCACCGACCCCGTCCGCCACGAGGTCGACCCGGTGGGCTCCTCCCGCGAGAGCGAGATGACCCACCACGTGCTCCATGTCGACCCTGAGCACCGCCTCGACGTCCTCGTCGACCTCGCCAGCGCGCCGGGGCGCACCGTGGTCTTCACCCGCACCAAGCACGGCGCCAAGTCGCTCTCCCGCCAGCTCAACCGACGCGGCGTGCCCACCGTCGAGCTCCACGGCAACCTGGCCCAGAACGCCCGGACCCGCAACCTCGAGGCGTTCCACGCCGGCCGGGCCGCGACCCTCGTCGCCACCGACATCGCCGCCAGGGGGATCCACGTCGACGATGTGGGGCTCGTCATCCACGCCGACCCCCCGGCCGAGCACAAGGCATACCTGCACCGCTCCGGACGCACGGCCCGGGCCGGCAACTCGGGCACCGTCGTGACCCTCGCGACGCCCGACCAGGCTCGCGACGTCCGCGGGCTGACCCGAGCCGCCGGCATCGTCGCCACGACGACCCGCATCCCCGGCAGCAGCCACCCCCTCCTCCTCGAGCTGGCGCCGGGCGAGCGCGTCCTGTCCGCCCCCCTCCCCGTCGAGACGGCAACCACCCCGTCCCGGCGTCGGCCCGCGCCGTCCGACACCGGCCAGAACCGCGGCCGGCCCGGAGAAGGGACGAGGCGTTCCGCCGGCGGCGGACGGCGATCGGGTCCGGGCGCCAGGGGCCGCCATGGCTCGGCCGCCGCCCGCTCGGGTCGTCGCTGACCGGCCGTCGCTGACCGGCCGTCGCTGACCGGCCGTCGCTGACCAGCCGTCGCTGACCGGCCGTGGCGACCGGTCTCGCTCCGACGCGTCGCGGATGACGCCCATGTATCAGTGCTCGCCCGGCCGCCTCCTGCTCCCCGCAACGGCGAACGGGACGCGCCTGACGGTCAGGCTGCCCTCGAGGGGGCCGGTCGCCGTCCGACGAAGGAGCAACCCATGACAACGACAACCATCGGGTCGGTCGAGCTGCGCGACACGATCGCCCACTACACCCAGGACTACGTGCAGTGGTCCGGGGAGGTCACCCCGCTCGAGGGGAGCCTCATCAACCCGAACGAGGACATCGCGATCCGCCTCACGGCCACGAACGACCCCTACTCGGGCAGCACCGGGGCGGACCACGTCGGCGTACGGCTCGTCAATGTCCGATGGCACCTGCGCTCGACCAACGGCACCGTGTCGATCTACGTGCCCACCGCACCGCTCGACGCTCGGAGCGGACCGACCGAGGACTCGCCGCTGCTGACCCCGGGCGACCTTGTCTCGGAGCTCTACGTCTTCCCCCAGCGCGGCAAGCGGATCCTCGATCCCGGCGAGACGAACTCGATCGGGCTGGAGGGCCACGCGAACTCGGTCGGGACGATCTACCTCATGTTCAACCTCCTCGCCGACGTCGACGCCGACTGGCTCGACCTCGTCGACCAGGAGAGCACTCCGCTCGCCTGCCTCGGCACCGGCTCCGTCGTGAGCTGAGCCGTGCCGGCCGCGGCGCAGCCCTGGCACGAGAAGCACCCGCCTGGCAAGAGAACCGTTGTCTTGCCAGGCGGGTGTTTCTGCCATCAGGCGGGAAAGGTGGGGCGCCGGAGGGTGGCCGGGCCGGGGCGCGGGGAGGCGGCATACCCCGCCTCGGCGATCGGGGGCGGAGGCTTTCCGCAACCCTTACCGAACGCTTGCGTTCACCAGACCCGTATGCCGGCCGGCCGACCTAGCGTGGGCAGAACCGCACGCTCCCTCCCGTGCGGTGCGGCCGGGGCACTGCACTGCTCGGCCCGGTCGCCCCCTCCGACCAGATGGGGTTCAGCATGCGTTCCATCGCTGTAACGCAACCGTCACGCCGCCTCGCCGCCCTTGCCGCCGCCGCCCTCGTCGGCGCAAGCCTCGTCGGCGTCGCCGCCGCCACCGCCGGGCCCGCGTCGGCCGCGCCGGCCCACCACCGGCATACCGGCACCCTCCCCTACGAGAACCCGAGACTCGCCCGTCGAACCGGCGTTGTCGAGCCTCCTCGCGCGGATGACCCTCGACGAGAAGCTCGGCCAGATGACCCAGGCCGAGCGCGGCGGCATCGACGCCGACACCGCGCAGATCACCGACCTCGGCCTCGGCAGCGTGCTGTCCGGCGGCGGCTCGGTCCCCGACCCCAACACCCCCGAGGCCTGGGCGGACATGGTCGACCGCTACCAGCGCGCCGCGATGGCCACCCGGCTGCACATCCCCCTCCTCTACGGCGTCGACTCGGTGCACGGCGACGGCAACCTCTACGGCGCCACCGTCTTCCCGCACAACATCGGGCTCGGAGCCACCCGCGACCCCCAGCTCGTCCGCGAGGCCGCCCACGTCACGGCGATGGAGACCCGCGCCACCGGTCCGCAGTGGACCTTCGCGCCGTGCCTCTGCGTCGCCCGGGACGACCGGTGGGGCCGCACCTACGAGAGCTTCGGCGAGACGCCGCAGCTCGTCGAGTCGATGGAGACCGCCATCGACGGCTTCCAGGGCCGGCCCGGGCAGCTGAAGAACAACGACCGGGTCCTCGCGACGGCGAAGCACTTCGCCGGTGACGGGCTGACGACCTACGGCACCGGGTCCAACAGCGGCCAGACCGGCAACTACCCCATCGACCAGGGGGTCGACCAGGTCAACCGCGCCACCTTCGACCGGCTCGCGCTCGCGCCCTACGTCCCTGCCGTGAAGAAGCACCACGTCGGCTCGGTCATGCCGTCCTACTCGGACGTCGACTGGCTCGGCGACGGTCTCGGCAACCCGATCAACATGCACGGCAACCGGTCCCTCATCACGGGATGGCTCAAGCAGAAGCAGGGCTTCGACGGGCTCGTCATCTCCGACTACGAGGGCATCCACCACATCGACCCGGGCTCGAGCTACGAGCACCAGGTGGAGGTGGGCGTCAAGGCCGGGATCGACCTGTTCATGGAGCCGTACGACTACGCGACGTTCATCTCCACCCTCAAGGGACTGGTCCAGAACGGCACGATCGACATGCACCGCATCGACGACGCGGTCTCGCGGGTCCTGCGGGCGAAGTTCGAGCTCGGCCTCTTCGAGCACCCCTACACCGACCGCACCCACCTCGACGAGGTCGGCTCCCCCGCCCACCGCGCCGTCGCCCGCAAGGCGGTCCAGGAGTCGCAGGTGCTGCTGAAGAACGACCACCATGCCCTCCCGATCCGCGGCCACCGGCCGATCTACGTCGCCGGTAGCAACGCCGACAACATCGGCAACCAGGCCGGCGGCTGGACCCTCACCTGGCAGGGTGGTTCGACCAACGTCATCCCCGGGACGACGATCCTCGATGCCATCAAGGACGACAGCTCCGACGTGACCTTCAGCGAGGACGCGTCGGCGCCGGTCCCCCACGGCGCGATCGGTGTCGTCGTCGTCGGCGAGACGCCGTACGCCGAGGGTTTCGGCGACGTCGGCGGACCCCGGTGGGCCTACGACCCGGGCGACAACGGCCAGCCGCGCCCCGGAGAAGACGATGAAGCTGTCCGACGCCGACACCACGGCCGTCAACACGGTATGCCGCAAGGCGGAGACCTGCGTCGTCCTCGTCGTCTCGGGACGGCCGATGATCATCCCGCCCTACCAGCTGAAGAACATCGACGCGCTCGTCGCATCCTGGCTGCCCGGCAGCGAGGGCGAGGGGGTCGCCGACGTCCTCTTCGGCAAGGCGCCCTTCACCGGACGGCTCCCGGTCACCTGGCCGCGCTGGGTGGCCCAGGAGCCGATCAACATCGGAGACGCGCGCTACAACCCGGCGTTCCCCTACGGCTGGGGCCTGCGGACCCGTGGCGATCACGACGACGGCCGGGGTCACCGAGGCTGACCGAACTCGTCGGGTGCGGGGCGGACGCAACCCATCTGCACCCGCCCTGCACCCGACGAACCACCCCTCATCGGCACGAGGGGCGCAGATGTGAACCGTCGACGGCAACTTCTCTCAGATCGCCCACGCTCGTACCGATATATGGGTCATGCGCATGAGGGGACGTCCGACGGGCGTAGAACGCACTTTCGGCGAGGACGAGATCCTCGTCTCCAAGACCGACACCAAGGGCATCATCCGCTACGCCAACGGCGTGTTCCTGCGGGTGTCCGCCTATCCCGAGGCCGAGCTCCTCGGCCAGCCGCACAACCTCGTCCGCCACCCCGACATGCCGCGGAGCATCTTCCGCGCCATGTGGGACACGATCGAGGCCGGGGACGAGATCTTCGCCTACGTCTCAACCTCGCCGCCGACGGGGCGCACTACTGGGTCTACGCCCATGTCACCCCGACCTTCGGACCGCGCGAGGAGATCATCGGCTACCACTCCAACCGGCGGGCGCCCGACCGGCGCGCCCTGGACGAGGTCGTCCCGGTCTACGACCGGCTCCTCGCCGCCGAGCGCCGCCAGTCCTCCACACCCGCCGCCGTCGAGGCCGGCACCGCCGCACTGGGCGAGATTCTCGCCGAGCGCGGCCAGACCTACGACGAGTTCGTCTGGAGCCTCGGCAAGGGGTCCGCCCCCGTCGCTTCCGGACCGACGACGAGCGGGTATGCCGCATCCCGGCCCGGGCGTGCCGGCGTCCCTCGCGGGGGTGGCCCGGTGAGGCTGTCGACGGACGAGGAGCACACCCACGATCGACGACCGGACGGCACGAGCTCACGGCATACCGCCAGGCCTTCGCGGCGCTCGCCGACGCGACCCGACGGGTCGCGGCCGGCGACCTCGAGGCGCGGGTGCCCGCCCTCGACGGACCGGCCGAGGTGGCCGAGGTCCGCCAGGGCCTCAACCACCTCATCGACATCACCGACGCCTTCGTCCGGGAGTCGGCCGCCTCGCTCACCGCCGCGAGCGCCGGGCGCTACTACCGGGAGTTCCTCGTCCGCGGCATGCCCGGCTCGTTCGCGCACGGCGCGATGACGATCAACGACGCCCGCCAGGGGATGGCCGACGCCGCAGCCGTCATCGAGCGGGACCGACGGAGCCGGATCCAGGTCTCCGAGACCGTTCACGAGGTCTCGACGCAGGTCGCCGCCGCCTCGACCGAGCTGAGCGCCTCGGCCGGCTCCCTCGGGGGCTCGGCCGAGATGGCCGTCGTCGAGGTCGACCGGGCCCTCGAGATCGTCCAGCGCCTCGAGCGCACGTCGGCCGAGATCCAGCACGCCGTCACGCTCATCACCTCGGTCGCCGCCCAGACGAACCTCCTCGCGCTCAACGCGACGATCGAGGCGAGCCGCGCAGGCGAGGCCGGACGAGGGTTCGCCGTCGTCGCCAACGAGGTCAAGGAGCTCGCCCGCGAGACGGCGTCGGCATCCGAGGACATCATCCGGCAGGTCACCTCGACCCAGGCCGCGACCGGCGAGGCGGTCGACTCGATCCGGCGGATCCACGACGTCATCGCCGACATGAGCACCCAGATCCAGGGCGTCGGCCTCGCGGCGGGGCACCGAGACTCCGATGCCGCCGGCCTCTCGCACATGGCCGAGCGCCTTCGGCTCGAGACGAGCCGTCTCGCCGAACACAACTGACCGACCCGACGCCGACCCGACGCCGGGGGCCGCACGAGCGAGCCCCCCCGTCGGCGACCCGGCGCGGACCTCGCCAGCGAGACAGAGGCAGAAGACCGGCTAGTCGCGACAGAGGCAGAAGGGATGCCCCGCCGGGTCGAGGAAGACCCGGAACGTCGTCCCCGGCTGCACCTCGTGCCGGGTCGCGCCGAGGGCCAGCACCGACGCCTCCCCCGCGTCGAGGTCGTCGACGACGACGTCGAGGTGCATCTGCTGCGGCACGTCCTGGCCGGGCCAGCTCGGCGGGCGGTAGTCCTCGACCCGCTGGAACGAGATGCACATGCCGTTCTCGGCACGGATGTCGGCCCAGCCGTCGTCGAGCTCGACGCGCCAGTCGAGCATGGCGGCATAGAACTGCGCCGAGGGCGGCGGGATCGGGACAGTCGAGGACGATGCTGGGGAAGCGTGCGATGGCCATGCCGGCACCGTAGGGCCCAACCCGGACGATCGGCTACCGGGTTGCGAACGACTGCCCGGACGTGCGTTCCGGCCGGTATGCCGCTGCCAGCGGCATACCGGCCGGCGCCGCGGTGATGCTCACCGCGACCGGGCTGTGACGCGCGCCGGACCCGCCCCTCAGCGGCCGGCGCGCGCCCGTCAGCCCCTCGCCGCTTCGGGTCGGCGGCGAGCGATGACGAGAAGGAGGACCCCCAGGGCGAGGAGGAAGCCGGCGACGAGGACGAGGCCGGCGATAGCCGCCCCGGTGAACGCCAGCGCGGCCGGCGGGACGTGCAGGGCGAAGTCGACGTCGGTGCGCTGCTCGTCCTGACCGAGAGTCACGGCCGTGACGCCCGCGTCCCCGCCGTCGAGGTCCGAGCCGAGGCTCGTCCCGTCCGGGATCGTGTCGGCGTCGATCGTGACGACGTACTCACCCGGAGGCAGCCCGATCACCTCGTAGCCACCCGTGGCGTCGGTCGAGGTCGTGAAGGTGACGTCGTCACCCCCACCGGCCACGCCGTCCGGCCCGAGCCACGTGACCTCCACCGTGACACCCGGGGCGCCGTGCTCGTCGGGGTCCTGGCTGCCGTTGCGGTTGGCGTCGACCCAGACCGTGTCGCCGATCGCGCCGTCGCCGCTCACGCCGGTGTCCACGTCGAGGCGGCGCTCACTCGCTCCGAGAGCGCCGGTCCACACGCCGTCCGGCGACGTCAGCCCGCTGTCGCGGTCGAAGACGATCTCCACGCCGGTCGGCAGGGTCGACACGTCGACGGTCGCCACGTACGGCCCGGGCGGGAGGTTCTCGACGACCCACTCGCCGTCGGTGCCCGTCGTCGTCCGGTAGGCCACGTCGTCCGGGGTGCCCATGACCCCATCCGGACCCGCCCACCCGACGTCGACGCCGATGCCACCGAGACGCGGCTCGGCCCCACCGTCCATCGACCCGTCCCGGTTCGTGTCGAACCAGATCGTGCCGCCGAGGGCGCCGTCACCGGTGTAGCCGACATCGGCCGTCAGGTGGTCACGCGGTCCGACCGTGCCGAGGTCGTCGACGACCGAGGAGCCGTCGGCGGTGCCGGTCTCGTCGTACGTCGCGGCATACCCGGCGGGAATGCCGGAGACGACCTCGACGGTGTAGCTGCCGTCCGGCAGCCCGGCCACGCCGTAGGCACCGGCCGCGTCGGTGACGGTGGTGACGACGATGTCGTCCCCTCCGCCCGGGGCACCGTCGGCCCCGAGCAGCGTCACGACGATCCCGACTCCGGGCAGGCCGGGCTCGCCGGCATCGGGCGAGCCGTCCGCGTTCGCGTCGAACCAGACGAGGTCACCGACGCTGTTGGCGCCCTGGTAGCCGAAGTCCTGGTCGAGATCCAGCACGCCGTCCGAGAGGGTGACCTCGCTGGCTCCCGGGGTGCCGATGCCGTCGGCGTCGGCCGTCGGGGTGAGCCCGCCCGGGAGCCCCCCGGTCACCTGGACCCGCGTCGGCGTGGCCGGCCGGCCGGTGACGAGGTAGTGCCCCTCGGCATCGGTCGTCGTCGTCGTGACGATGTCGTCGGCCGTGTCGAGGAGACCGTCGGTGCCCGCGGAGGTCACCGTCACCTCGACCCCCGGGATGCCGGGCTCGCCCGCGTCCTGCGCGCCGTTGCCGTCGAGGTCGAGCCACACGGTGCGCCCGACGCCGGTGCCGGCGACATAGCCGAGGTCCGCCGTGAGGTGCCGCTCGCCAGTGGCGAGGGTGACCCGGCTCGACCCGGTCGGGCCACTCGTGCCGTGCTCCTCGTCGTAGGTCGGAGCCAGCGCCGTCGGCAGGCTCGTCACCGTGACGACGACGTCACCTGCCGGCAGGTTGTCGAACAGGTAGGCGCCGTTCGCCCCGGTCGTGTCGGTGAGGACGACGTCGTCGGGTGTGCCGATGACACCGTCGATGCCCGCCCAGGTGGCCTGGACCGTCGCGCCCGGGATGCCCGGCTCGCCGGAGTCCTGGACCCCGTCGCGGTTGGTGTCGTTCCAGACCCGGTTGCCGAGCGCGGCCGTGCCGGCCAGACCGAAGTCGTAGGTCAGGTCGGTCGCCGCCGCGGCGAGCGCACCCGTGGCCGACCCGTCGGCGACGCCGCCGTCGGGGTCCGACACCGGTGCCGTGCCGGCCGGGAACGTCGCCCCGTCGAGCTCCACCGCGATCGGTCCCGCCGGTATGCCGCCGACCTGCCAGGACCCGTCGGCCGCCGTCACCGTCTGGTAGACGATGTCGTCCGCGGTGCCGAGGTCGCCGTCGAGCCCCGCCCACGTCACGTCGACGCCGATGCCGGGCAGGCCGGGCTCGGCACCGTTCCGGGTGCCGTCGAGGTCGAGGTCGAGCCAGACGAGGTCGCCGATGACGCCGCCACCGATCGCCCCGAAGTCGACGTCGGAGCGCTGCTCGTTCTCGCCGAGGGTGTAGTCGGCGGTTCCGTCCGCCGAGCCGTCGAGGTCATACCCCGCCGACGTGCCCGCCGGGAACGCGCTCGCGTCGATCGAGGTCCGGTAGGCGCCACCGGGCAGGTTGTCGACGTGCCAGCTGCCGTCGGCCGCCGTCGTCGTCGTGAACACCTCGTCGTCGCCGCCGCCGGGGACGCCGTCCGGCCCGAGGTAGGTCACCGTCACCGGGACGCCGCCGAGGCCGGGCTCGCCCGGGCCCCGGACGCCGTCACCGTTGGCGTCGAACCACACGAGGTCACCGACGCCGGCCAGGTCGACCTCGAGCGAGACGGTGTCGGGGGTGACGTCGTCGTAGGCGCGGGGGGTGCCGGGAGCGGTGTCGGGCGCCGACCGGTAGGTCGCGTCCGCGGTGTTCTGCAGCTCCGGACCGGGCACCTCGTCGGCGCTGGTGAGGGCCGGGACCTGCATGCCGTAGGTGATCGTCACGCTGCCGCCGGCCGGGATGGTCGGGACGAGGAAGCCCAGGGTCCCGTCGCTCGGGTCGGCGTCCGTGACGCTCCAGCCCGTGCCGTCGACGATGGAGACCGGGACCATCCGGGGGTCGACGGAGTCCGGGACGACGACGTCGTATGCCGCGCCGGTGCCGGTGTTCGACAGGACGATCGAGTACGTCAGCGACTCACCCGGGACGACCCGACGGGTGTCACCGACGCCCGCGCCGGACACGTTCTTGTCGAGGGTGACGTGTGGCTCGACGACGGTGACGTCCGCGCTGGTGTGGTCGGCGACCACGTCGAAGTCGCCGACCACCGGCGGGCTGCTGGGCGTTCCGGCGACCTTGTCGGTGAGGTTCGAGGCGACGAGGGCGTCGTTGGTCAGGGTCGCGCCGTCGACCGCCGCGGCCACGTCCGCGACGACCGCGCGATAGACGATGGTGAACTGCCGCGGCTGCGCCTGAGCCGGCAGGTCGCCGACGAACCAGGCGACCCGCTGCCCCGAGGCGCCGAGCGGCGTCACCGTGTCGGAGCAGCCGGCCGGGGCCGTGCAGTCGGCCGACACCGCGTCGAGGTAGGTGAGGCCGGCCGGCAGGGTGTCGATGATCGTCGCGTCGTAGGTCGTGACGTCCCCCGGCACCGTGACGGTCACGGTGTAGGTCGCGGCCTGGCCGACGGCCCGCCGGTCGGGCGACACGTCCTTCGTGATCGTCGCGCCGGGACCCTGGAGCGCATCGGTCGCGGTCGCGGCATACCGGGACGGGTTGGTCCCGGAGGCGATGGTGCGCTCACCGGCGACCGTCCCCGGCATCGACGTCGTCGTCGCGGTGACCGAGTTCGTGAAGGTGCCGGACGCGAGGACCGGGTTGTCGACGCGGACGGTGTAGTCGAAGGTCGTCGACGTCCCCTGGAGCATCGAGCCGGCCGTCCAGGTGATGGTCCGTGCGGTCGCGTCCCAGACGCCGTTCTGCGGCGGGACGAGGCCGCCGTCGACGACGGGCGTTCCACCGGCGTCGACCGGCTCCATCGTGTCCGGGATGGTGTCGACGACGCTGGTGTCGTAGGCGACCGAGGCGCCAGCGGCGTTCGTCGCCGTGACGTGGAAGTCGACGAGCTCACCCGGCGTCGCGAGCCCGTCGGCGTCGTCGTCGGTCTTCGTCACGGCGATGTCGGGCTCGACGACGGGGGCGTTGTTGGTCGAGGTGAGGGTGGCTGCCGAGCCACCCGGCGGGGTGTAGTGGAGCGTGGCGTTGTTGGAGATGGTGCTGCCCGCCGCGGCGCCGGGCACGTCGAGGACCCGAGCGCTGAAGGTCAAGGTGATGATGGGGTCGGCCCCGGCGGGGATCGCGTAGGACGGGTCACCCGCGAGGGTGATCGTGTTGCCGCTCACGGTGATGTCGAGGTCGCTCGGGGCGCTCCCGTTGACCGACCAGGCCGGTGCCGGGCTGGCGAGCAGCTCGAGGGTGGCCGGCAGCGTGTCGGTGATCGACGCGGCCTGGATCGTCGACGCGGCCGGGACCGTGACGGTGACGGTGTAGTCGACCTGCTCGCCGATCGTCGCGGCGTTGACGGAGTTGCCCGAGGAGCCGATGGACGTCGTGTGCGACTTCGCGATCGTCGCGCTCCGTGCCGTCACCGTGGCCTGGGCGTTCGCCGGGCCGGTGTTGGGGGTCAGGCTCGGGTCGATGTTGCTGGACGGGACGTAGGTGAAGGTCCCGCCGGTGTTCGTCGTCGCGTCGTAGGTCCGCACGCCCGCCCGGTTGACGAACTGCTCGGCCGGGGCGACGTCGCTCGGCAGCGTCACGACGTAGGTGTAGCTCGACGTACCGGCCGGAGGCACCGAGGCGACGATGCCGTCGATCTGGCCCGAGGCGCAGGTGAAGCCCGCGGGCAGACCACTCACCGCGCCGCAGTCGATCCGGGTGGGCAGGAGGTCGCGGACCGCGACGTTCGTCGCGACCTGGTTGCCCGTGTTGCGGACCGTGACGGTGTAGGTGATCGGGGCGGCATTCGTCGCCGTCGTCGGCGAGGCGGACTTGGCCAGAGAGAGGACCGGCTCGCGCCACGGCGCGTTCGCCTGGTCACGCAGCTGGAACGGCGTCCCGGCGGTGTTGCGGTAGGACAGCTTGGCCAGGTTGGCCACGATGTCGCCCGGCTGCTGAGCCGTCGGGTCGGTGACCGTCGTCGTGACGACGACCTGGGCGGTCTGGTTCGCCGCGAGATCGCCGGCCCCTCCGGCCGGGGTCCAGGTCAGCGACTGGCCGGACTGCGCGAACCCGGTGAAGTCGACGTCCGACTGCGAGCCACGCGCCCAGCCGACGTATCCGTATGCCGCGGGCAGGAAGTCCGTGATCGTCATCGCGGTGCTGTCGAGGGTCGCCGGAGTCTCGGCGGTGATCCGCCAGCACACCGTGTCGCCGGGGCCGAACGTCGTCGAGCCGAGCGGGCTCTCCCAGGTGAGCCCGGCGCCGTCGCCGCAGGCACCACCGGAGGGCGCGGCGACCTCCTTGGTCAGGGAGTCGAGGGTCGCGCTCTGGCCTGCCGACGAGGCGTCGTGGACGATCCGCGCAGCGGCGCCGAGCTCGCTGACCTGGCCGTCGACGACGACCGTGTTGGTCCACGAGTCACCAGCCCGCACCGGCTCCGCGTCGGCGCCGTTCTGCTGGTAGTGCGTCCGCGTCCGGGTGCTGAACGTGATCGAGGCCGTGTCGTTGGCGACCTTCGCCGGCACGTTCCAGACGAGGGTCCACGTGCCGTCGGCGTTCTCCGTCGTCGAGGCGTAGGCGAGCGACGGGGCCGGGCCGCCCGCGCACTCGGCGTCGGGGCTCGAGCCACCGAGCGGGCAGAGGCCGTCGGGAAGGGTGTCCGTGACGACGAGCGAGGTGGCCGTGCTCGAGTACTCGCTCACCTGGAGGTCGAGGGTCCAGGTGCTCAGCTGGCCCTGGGCGATGGTCCCGGGCGAGACACCCTTCTGGATCGCGAGGTCCTCCAGCGTCGAGCGCTCCTCGTCGGTGTCGGAGTAGCCGGTGCCGCGGTAGGTGCCGGACACCTCGGCGGTGTTGACGATCTGGGTCTCCGAGGCGCCCTCGGCGGTCGAGGCCCCGGTGTTGTTGTCGAGGTTGCTGCCTTGCTGGGCGCTCCCCGGGGTGGGCGCGGCGCCGCCGAACAGCGCATTGGCGTGCTGCGGCACGGCCGTGACGTAGTCGATGGTGAAGGACCCACCGGCGGACAGAGCCGACGAGCCGAGGCCGGCCGCGAGCGCGGCGCTGTCCCAGGTGACGACGGTGTAGACGCCGTTCGGCTGCCCGCCGGGCGGGTCGACGACCCGGGTGTCCACCGAGGTGGGGGTGATGCACGGGTCGGCCATCGCCGGGGCGGGAGTGTCGTCGATCCGGCCGCTACCGGAGTACTCCTCGGTGCCGGCCGCCGAGTTGTCCTCGGTGCCGCAGCCGAGGAACTCCAGCTCCGCCGGGAGGTAGTCGACGAGGACGAGGTTGCTGCTCGGACCGACGAGGTTGTTGTCGACCGTGAGCGAGACGACGGTCTTCTGGTCGTGGACGCCGCGGACGATCTCGTTCTCCGGTCGGTGGGTCACGCTGGTCACGGTGAAGGGGACGAGGTCGGTGCTGTCGGAGCCGGTCGCCGAACCGGTGTAGGAGCTCGCGACCGGGCTGCCCGAGGCGGTGAACGAGGGGACGTAGCGCGGGTCGCTGTTGACATAGGCCCCGCCGGTGAAGGTGAGGGTCGCCGGGTCCACCGCCGAGGAGGTCACCCGGGCGGTCACGCCGCTCGTCACCCCGGCCAGCAGGTCCGCGACGTTGCTCCACAGGACGATGGTCGTCCCGCCGGTCCCGGCCACCTGGGCCGTGGCCGCCGGGTCGGCGGAGACGAGCGAGACGCCGGCCGGCAGGACGAGCCGGTATGCCGCGTTGTAGCCGTCGGTGCCCGTCGGGTTGTGCGCCGTGAGGCCGACCGGGACGGTCGACCCGAGCAGCGCAGACGTCGGGGCGGAGACGGTCAGCGTGATGTCGGGGGCTCCGGCCGCCATCGCCGCCGGGGCGGTCGCCGTCACGCCGATGAGCGCCACCGCGAGGGCTGCGAACCAGGCGAGGACGCCGCGTGGACGCCGACGGGGGTGGTGCGGGGCGACGCCGGTGCTTCCGTGCACGGTTACTTACCCTTCCATGGGCTGCTCTTGACCATTTGCATAATGAGTATCGGGATACGGCGGGGTCTCCTGACCCGCCCTCCACCGCCGCCCCCGGGGGGGCTCGCCGAGCAGGGAGGCGACCGATTCGTCCCGGCGGGCCGCCGAGCGACACGGGCCCGCCAGCGGTCGAAGTCGCGAATGAGGTTGTCCCACAGCACAATCGGCGAATACGCCCCGACGACGCGGGCTTGCCCCCCGGACGGCACGGTCGCCCGCCGCACGACACATCGCCCGGTGGAGCGGGCGTGGGCCCGCACCCACGTCGAGCCGAAGGGGCGAGCCGGTCCCGTCCGTTCGGCCGACCCGGGCGCGCCCAGACCGCCGAGCCGGTGGCGCGGTGGGGCCCGGCCCCCGTCGCCGGCCGACCTAGACTCCGCCCATGGGTGCCCCAGCGACGGTCTCCGATCACGCGGTCGGTCTCGCGGCCGAGCTCATCGCGATCGACACGGTCAACCCCGGGCTCGTCGAGGGCGCCCCCGGGGAGTGGGCGGCCGTCGACCTGCTCGCCCCCCGGCTGGATGCGGCCGGCTTCGCCTGCACCGTCGTCCCCGGACCGGGACCGGCGCATCGGCCGAGCCTGCTCGCCCTCCGGCCGGGCGACCCCGGACGCCGCACCCTCCTCCTCAACGGCCATCTCGACACCGTCGGCACCGACGGGATGACCGACCCCTTCACGCCGCGCGTCGACGGAGACCCGCTGACCGGCCGCCTCCACGGCCGGGGCGCGTGCGACATGAAGGCCGGGGTCGCCGCCCTCGTCGTCGCCGCCGAGGCCGCGGCCGCCGACCCGGCCGTCCCACTCGCCCTGGCCCTCGTCGCCGACGAGGAGGACGCGAGCGTCGGGACCGAGGCGGTGATCGCCCACCTCGAGCGCGCTGGTCTCCGCCCCGCCGCGTGCCTCGTCGGCGAGCCCACCTGGCTCGACCTCGCCGTGGCTCACCGCGGGTTCGCCGTCGTCGACGTCGAGTTCCGGGGACGGGCCGCCCACTCGTCCCGGCCGGCCGAGGGGGTCAACGCCGTCACTCATCTCGGCCGGCTGCTTGCCGGGGTCGAGGCGCACGGGGACGTCCTCGCCGCGCGACCACCGCACCCTCTCCTCGGCGCCGGCTCCCTCATGGCGACGGTCGCCGGGGGTGGCACCGCGCCGTTCACGCTGGCGGCCGCGGCATACGCCTCGATCGAGCGACGGACGCTCCCCGGCGAGACGAGCGCGGACGCCCTCGCCGAGGTCGAGGAGCTGCTCGGGTCGCTACGCGCCGCGGACCCGACGGTCGACGCCACGGCAACGCTGCGGGTGGCACGTGAGGCCTGGGAACAGGACTCGGGGCCCGCCTCGACCGAGCTCGCCGGCCTCCTCGGCGAAGCCCTGCCGCGGGCCGGAGCCGCGCCACCCGCGCGGATCGGCGCGCCCTACTGGATGGAGTCGGCGTTGTGGCAGGCGGCCGGCATCCCGACCGTCGTCTGCGGGCCCGCCGGCGGGGGCCTGCACAGCGACGTCGAGTGGGTCGACCTCGCCCAGCTCCGCGCCTATGCCGCCGCCGTCGCCGACGTCCTGACCCGCTTCTGAGCCGGACCGGCGCCGACGCCGGATGCGCCCAGGATCCGGTCGGCCGGTTTCCCGGCGAGCGGACCGGGAATGAGCACCGGCGTGACCCCACCGGAAGAGCGCCCATGACGCCCGAGGAGAACCGGAACCGCTGGAAGGCGTTCTCGGTGTGTCTTGTCGCGGCCTTCATGACGCTCCTCGACGTCAGCATCGTCAACGTCGCCCTGCCCTCCATTCGCACCGGCCTCGGCGGCTCGGAGAGCCAGCTGCAGTGGATCGTCTCCGGCTACGCCCTCGCGTTCGGGCTCGTCCTCGTTCCCGCGGGTCGGCTCGGCGACGTCCGAGGTCGCAAGCCGGTCTTCGTCCTCAGCCTCGGGCTCTTCACCCTCGCGAGCGCGGCCGCCGGGTTCGCGCCCACCGCGACCTGGCTCGTCGTCGCCCGGATCGTCCAGGGCGTCGCGGGCGGCTTCCTCAACCCCCAGGTGATCGGGTTCGTCCAGGAGCTCTTCCAGGGGCCGGAACGGGGCCGCGCGCTCGGCTTCCAGGGCGCGATCATCGGCATCTCGACGGCGGTCGGGCCCATCACGGGCGGAGCGTTGATCTCGCTGTTCGGGACCGAGCACGGGTGGCGGGCCGTCTTCTTCGTCAACGTCCCCATCGGCATCGCCGCCGTCGTCCTCGCGCTGCGCCTCCTGCCGAGCCGGATGGCGAGGCGTCGCTCGGAGAGCCTCGACCCGGTCGGGGTGCTCCTCCTCGGAGCCGGGGTCCTGCTCGTCCTCTTCCCCCTCGTCGAGCTCGAGAGCAAGCAGGGCTCGGCCTTCCGGTGGCCCTATCTCGTCCTGGCGGCCGTCCTCCTCGTCGGCTTCGTCTGGTGGGAACGCCGGTATGCCGCGCGCGGCCGGACGCCGATGATCGACCTCACCCTCTTCGGTCGGCTGTCCTACGCCTTCGGGGTCGGCATCGGGCTCGTCTACTTCGCCGGCTTCACCGCGATCTTCTTCGCGTATGCGCTGTACCTCCAGATCGGCCTCGGCTACTCCGCCCTCGCCGCTGGGCTCGCGCTGACGCCGTTCGCGGCGGGGGCGGCGATCGCGTCCTTCGCGGCCGGCCGGGTCGTCGACCGGTTCGGTCGGCCGCTCGTCGCGGCCGGCCTCGCCGTCGTCGCGGGGGGACTCGCCCTGTCCGTGTGGGTCATCGACGCCCGCGACGGGGACGCGACCGGGTGGTGGGCCGCCCTTCCGCTGCTTCTCGCCGGGCTCGGCAGCGGCACCGTCATCAGCCCGAACGTGACGATCACCCTGTCCGAGGTCCCCGTCGAGCAGGGCGGTGCGGCGAGCGGCGTCCTCCAGACCGTCCAGCGGATCGGCTCGGCGATGGGGATCGCCGTCGTGGGGACGGTGCTGTTCACCCAGGTGGCCGACTCGGCGGCCCAGGGCGGGCGGCCGGACTGGACCGGCTCGGTCGTGCTCGCCCTGCTCGTGTGCGTCGCACTCGTCTCGCTGGCCCTGCTCGTCGCCCTCGCCGACGTCGTCGGCTCCCGCGTCCGGTCCCGCGCCCCCCAGCCGGAGACCTCGTAGCCCCCCTCACGCCCTCCGTCGTCGGTTCCTCACTTTCCCGCCCGATACACGACACACCAACCAGGCAAGGGAAATCTTCTCTTGCCTGGCTGGTGTGTCGTGCTCTCGGGCGGGAAAGTCGGCGACGGGCGGGAAAGTCGGCGACGGGCGGGAAGGTCGGGAGGGGGTCGGCCTGGCCAGGAGGCGCTCAGGGGGTCGGGGTCTGGCCTTCTCGCCGAGGCGCTCCTCGCGCAGGACCGTCCCGTCCGGGTCGAACAGTGCCGCATAGAGCCGCGGCGCCCAGAGCCGCTGCGCCCCCGACAGCTCGGGCAGGTCGAGACGGCGCAGCTGTCCCGGCGGGCGCTCGCCCATCGCCGCCGCTCGGCCGAGGATCCGCTCGGCGCGCGTCGCCGCCCGGCCCCGCGACCAGCGGTTCCGCGAGCGCGCGAGGCGGTCCCGTGCCCAGCGCGTCCCCCGGTGGGCCGCGGCGTCCGGGCCGCCCGCGGCATACCAGCGGTCGAGCGCGTCGGCGGCGGCCGCCATCGCCTCGAACAGCTCGAGCGGGTCGTCCGGGACCTCCGCCTCCGGGCAGCCGAGGTGCTCGGCGACGAGGGTCCGGCGCACCCGTCGGGCGAAGGCATCCGCCGGCACCTTACCCCCCTCGACGACCCGGTCGTCGACGACCGCGCACGCGACCTCGGTGTCGCTCGTCCACGATCGGCGGTTGAAGTTGTCCGACCCGACGCTCACCCAGTGGTCATCGATGACGCACACCTTGGAGTGGACATAGATCGGGAGCCCAGCGCCGTTCGTCAGACCATAGACGGCGACCCGCTCTCCCCCGGCCTCGAGGATCGGCTCGAGGGCGAGCCGACGACCCCACCACTGGGGTGGCTCCGTCAGCGCCCCGTCCTCGTCCGGCACCGTCGGGAGGATCACCACCATCCGCAGCTCGGGATTCTCGCGCAGCGCCGTCGCGAAATGCCGGCCGACCTCCTCGGACCAGAGGTACTGGTCCTCGATGTAGACGAGGCGCCTGGCCCGGGCGAGCGCCTTGGCGTTGGCGAGGACGATGCTGCGCTCGCCGTCGGGAGCGAAGTCATACCCCCGCGGGCGGATCGCCGGGTAGGTCCGCAGCACCTGGACGACGTCGTGCCCGTCGGCGATGGCCGTCGGGGGCGGCCACTGCTCCCCGAGGGGCTCGGCCGTGAGGTCCTCGCCCTGGACGAGGCTCGACAGCCCCCGCCCGGGGTTGAGGGTGAGCGGCGTCGAGTCCTCCCACCGCTCCCGGAACGTCGTCTCGACGTCGTGGACCGCCGGCCCCTGGATCGCCACCTGGACGTCGTGCCAGGCGGGCGTCGGTCCGTATGCCGCGGCGATGGGCAGCGGCTGCGGGTCACCGCCGTGGTCGGCATCGTCCCGCCGGCTGTGACACAGGTCGATCCCGCCGACGAAGGCGACGTCGCGGGTGGGGTCGTCGGCATGGCGGACGACGACGAGCTTCTGGTGGTGCGACCCACCCGTGCGAACCCGCATGTCGCGCAGGCACTGCCCGCCCGCCGCGTCGATCTCGACACCGAAGGCCCGCGAGCGCTCGGAGTGGAAACCGAACCCCCGCCAGTGCGAACGCCACAGCAGCCCCCGCACCTCGACCCCCCGACGGGCGGCCGCGCTGAGGACCTCGGAGATCCCGGATCCCGGGTCGTCGGTGAGCCGCTCGTCCGGGTCGCCCCGCCAGTCGGCGAAGAAGACCCGGTCGCCGGGTCCGGTCGCCGAGAGGACGGCATACAGCTCGGCGAAGTAGGTCGCGCCGTGGACGAGGGGCCGGACCACGTTGCCGGCGCTCCAGGCGGTGCCGTCGGTATGCCGCGCGTCGATCCGGCTGTGCGGGTTGCCGCGCTCGTCGGCGCGCAGCAGCCACTCCTCCGCTGACATGGGCACATCCTGCCCCAGCGTTCGTCGCGCGACTCACATCCCCGGCGGGCCCGGGCGGCGCCGTCGCGGGCTAGCGTGGACCACAGGGGCCCCGACGGCCACCATGCGCCGGGGTGTCGGGTCGGCACGGAGGTGCACGGTGACGAACAGGAACGCGTCGCGGGCGGCCCCCGCGGGCTGCGGGGCGGTCTACGGGCTGGGCCTCATCGGGGCGTGGGTCTACTACTGGCAGGCGGCAGACGGCGGCGGCGCACACCTCGTCGCCATCCTCAAGGGGATCGTCTGGCCGGCCTTCCTCGTCTACGACGCGCTCGGGGCGCTCGCCGGCTGACCGACCGCTCGGCCTCGCAGGGCGGCGACCGGTCAGTCGCGGAACGCGTCCTTGACCTTCTCGCCGGCCTGCTTGAGGTCGGCCTTGCCCTGGTCGGCGTGACCCTCGGCCTCGAGGGACTCGTCGTCGGTCGCCTTGCCAGCGGCCTCCTTGGCCTTGCCCTCTGCGCTCTCGGCGCTGTTCGACATCTTGTCCGACAGGCCCATGCCCGCCTCCTCGGTCTCGGCGGGCCGGTCGGCCCGCGTGCACGAGGGTTCCTACCCGAGGTGGGCGGAGCGAACCTCACCCGAAGGGGTGAACAGACCGCGGCCGCGGCCCCGGGTCAGTCGCGGCGCCGGCCGCACGCGAGATAGGCGATCGGGCCGACGGGCTGGACGAAGGCCAGGAACGCCCAGACCGCCTTGCGGCCCCGGACCCGATCGGCAGGGCGGCGGGCCAGGTCGACCAGGGCCGTCGCCGTCAGGGCCATCTCGACGCTCGCCGCCACGAGGACGGCGGTGCGCTCGGTGTCGGTGAGATCCTTCCAGCGCTTCTTCGCCATGACCTCAGGCTAGGACGGAGACCGACGACGGGCCATGACCCGGATCACGGCGCCGGGCCGGCCGCCCGGACGGACGGCCAGCCGGCCGGAACGACACGGTGCCGGGCCCATGGGCCCGGCACCGTGGAGCGCCGCAGGTGCGCAGGGGTGCGGCGTTCAGTCGCGGAGCTTCTCGAGGTGACGGTCCTCCAGCCCCTTGGCAGGAGCGGCCGCGAGGGCACCGCCGTCGCTCTTCCCACCGAGCATGTTGAAGAAGATGTTGAGCAGGATGGCCATGATCGCCGCGGCGCTGATGCCGGAGCCGGCGATGACCTGGAACCACGACGGGAAGTTGCCCCAGAAGCCGCCGACGAGGCTCGGCAGCAGACCGAAGCCGAGCGAGACCGCGACGATGAGCAGGTTGTTGTTCCCGAGGAAGTTCACCTTGGTCAGGGTGCGGATGCCGCTCGCAGCGACCATGCCGAACAGGGCGATCCCCGCGCCGCCGAGGACGGGCAGCGGGATGACGCCGATGATCGCGGCGAACCAGGGCGACAGCCCCGCGAGGGCGAGGATGCCGCCGCCGAGCGCGACCGCGAAGCGGCTGCGCACCCCGGTGAGGGCGACGAGGCCGACGTTCTGGGCGAACGCGGTGGCGGGGAAGGTGTTGAATACCGGCGCGACCGCGGAGCTGAGCATGTCCGCCCGCAGGCCGTCGGCGACGCGTCGGGTGGGGACCTCGGTCCCGACGACCTCACCGACCGCCATGATGTCTGCGGTCGTCTCGGCCATGATGACGAGCATGACGATGACCATGCTCGCGATGGAGCCGATCGTGAACAGCGGCCCACCGAAGGCGAAGAGCGACGGGATGGCCAGGCCCGAGGCGCCGGACAGGTCGAAGGACGCCTGACCGGTGAACAGCGCGACAACGGTCCCGATGACGAGCGAGAGGAGAATGGCCAGCCGGGCCAGCTTCGCGATCCTGCTGAGGACGAGGACGACGAGCAGGGTGAACATCCCGAGCGCCATGTCCTTGACGTTGGCGAAGTCGGGGTTGGGGTCGGCGCCGAACGTCGGCTGACCGGTGATCCACTTGCCCGCGACGGGCATGAGCGAAAGTCCGATGACCGTGATGATCGAGCCGGTGACGACCGGCGGGAAGAACCGCACGATCAGGGCGAAGAACGGGACGACGACGAGGGCGATGAGGCCGGCGACGATTGTCGCGCCGTATGCCGTTCGCAGCCCGTCGGTGCCATTGCCGCCGACGATGGTCAGCAGCGTCGAGACCGAGGCGAAGGAGATTCCCTGGACGAGGGGGAGCTGCGAGCCGAAGTAGGGCACGCCGATCGTCTGCAGAACGGTGGCCAGTCCGCTGATGAGCAGGCTGCAGGAAATGAGCAGGGCCAGGTCCGCTCCCTTCAGCCCCGCGGCCCCACCGATGATGATCGGCACGGCGATGACCCCACCGAACATTGCGAGGATGTGCTGGAGGCCGTACCCGAGGGTGGCGGCGAAGGGAAGCCGCTCGTCCTCGGGACGGGCGGCCGCGACGCTGCGGCTCGTGTCCCCGGCCTCGGTCTGACTCGACATGTGTGCTCCTTTGTAGACCGCTGTGGCGCGCCGCACTCTCCTCCCGGCCTATGGGGCTGTCAATGACGAATGACACCCCCGAGGCGGACGAGGCCGCGGCGGCGTCTCTCGCATTTCTCCGGCCGCTCGTTCGCCGGGTCGCCGCACCGCCCGGGAGCCCGCCTTTTGTGTGACCGCCGTCATACTTCCGGCGGCCGCCGATCTTCCTCCGGAGTCGCTCCGAGGACGTCGATCGCCTTATTTGTCAACGGTTTTCGTGTGCACGGCCCGATGGCCGCGGGAAGACGACCAGACGGGCACGACGCAATTCGACGGCGGCGGTCATTGGGTGTACCCCAGGTCACACCATGCGCTCCGGGCATGGCGGCCGGATGCAATCGGCATGAGCCACACGCGTGGATGAGACCATGGAAAGGCGCCCGAGGTTTCCCCATGCTTTTCCTGGGTGTATCACTGAGGGCGAGCCGGTTGCTGGCCGTCGGTTCGCACGGTCCCGGGCCACCCGGACGGGACCACGGCGACCGTGGCGTGCCGGACCAGGACGACGCTGCGGCGCACGCCAGGTGAGCACGGCGCGATAGAAGGGAACCTCGATGGGCGATCTCATGCGACCGATGCCCTTCGCCCACCTCATGGCGTGGGCGTTGGCGGAGCGGCAGGGCGAGGAGAGCGTCTTCGGCGTCCACGCGAGCCAGTTCTGGCGACCCGAGCCCGGTCGGTCGGTCCTCGACCCGTTCGGGAACACGCTTGCCGTCCCCGTCGGCCCCGCCGCGGGCCCCCAGACCCAGCTCGCGAACAACATCGTCGCGGCATACGTCTCGGGTGCGCGATTCATGGAGCTCAAAACCGTGCAGATCATGGATGGCGACCAGATCCGTCAGGCTGTGGCCAAGCCGTGCATTCTCGCCGAGGACGAGGGATACAACTGCGAATGGTCGACGGAACTGACCGTTCCCGAGGCGGCCGACGAATATATCAAGGGCTATGTCGCCGTGGCAGTCTTGGCGAAGGAGCTGGGACTCGGTGACATTTCCGATGTCGCGTTCAATATGAGTGTCGGCTATGACCTCGACGGCATTCGCGACCCCAAGATCGACGATTTCATCACCGTCATGAAGAATGCCGGAGGAACGCCCGCCTTCGCGGCCTGCCGGGAATGGGTCGAGGCGCATCTCGACGATCTCGCACATTTCACGAAGGACGATCTCGACGCCCTCGACCCGGTCATCAGCTCCTCGGTCACGCTGTCGACGTTGCACGGTTGCCCGGCGCACGAGATCGAGCGGATCGCGACCTACCTGCTCGAGGAGAAGGGCCTGCACACCTTCGTCAAGTGCAACCCGACGATGCTGGGCTACGACGCGGCGCGCGAGGCCCTGGACCGGCTCGGCTTCGACTACGTGGCCTTCGATGACCACCACTTCCGCGAGGACCTCCAGTACGACGACGCGGTCGCGATGTTCCGCCGTCTCGCCGCCCGCGCGGACGCGGCCGGCCTCCGCTTCGGCGTCAAGCTCACGAACACCTTCCCCGTCGAGGTCACCGCGGGCGAGCTGCCGTCGGAGGAGATGTACATGTCGGGCCGCTCCCTGCTGCCCCTCTCGCTCTCCCTCGCCGCCCGCCTCTCCCGGGACTTCTCCGGGAGCCTGCCGATCTCCTTCTCGGGCGGCGTCGACGCGTTCAACGTCGCCGACATCCTCGCGACCGGAATCCAGCCGGTCACCGTCGCGACGACGATTCTCAAGCCCGGGGGCGTCATGCGCTTCCGACAGCTGGCGAGCGCCGCGGCCGACGTCATGACGGACTTCGCCGGCATCGACGTCGCCCGGCTCGACTCGACGGTGGACGCGGTCTTCGCCGACGAGCGCTACCACAAGCGCTACCGCGAGAAGATCCGCTCCCGGAAGACCGACTCCGACCTGCCCCTCGTCGACTGCTTCAAGGCACCGTGCCAGGACGGCGGCTGCCCGATCCACCAACAGATCCCCGAGTACCTCGCGCTGGCCGACGCGGGTCGGCTCGCCGAGGCCTTCGACGTCATCGCCGTCGACAACACCGCCCCGACGATCACCGGAGTGCTCTGCTCCCAGCAGTGCCGGGACCACTGCACCCGGCTCGACTACGACCAGTCCATCGAGATCCGCGGCGTCAAGCTCCAGGCTGCCGACGGGGCGCAGGACGCGTTCGTCGCCGCGGCGACCGCACCGGAGGTGCGCACCGCGCAGCGCGCCGTCGTCATCGGCGCCGGCCCGGCCGGCATCGCCGCCGCCACGTTCCTGCGCCGCAACGGCATGGACGTCGACGTCTTCGAGAAGCTCGACGGGCCCTACGGCATCGTGCGCTACATCATCCCGGGCTTCCGGATCAGCCGGGAGCAGATCGAGCGCGACTACCGACTCGCGGTGAGCGCCGGGGTGCGCTTCCACTTCAACGCCGACCCGGACTACTCGGTGGCCGAGCTGCGGCGGACCTACGACCACGTCGTCATCGCGACCGGCTCGTGGGGGCGCGGTCAGAACCCGCTCCGCGAGGGGCAGGAGCTGGTCCTGGACTCGCTGGACTTCCTCTGGCAGGCCAACAACGAGGGCGGCGCCACCGTCGGCCGCCGGGTCGCGGTCATCGGCGCCGGTGACGTCGCCATGGACTGCGTCCGCACGGCGCAGCGCACGCCCGGCGTCGAGGAGGCGATCATCGTCTATCGGCGGACCGAGCCGTTCATGCCCGCCACCCAGCACGAGGTCAACCTCGTCCGCGACGAGGGCATCACGATGCTCCAGCTCCTCGGTCCGATCTCGTTCGACGGCGCGGTGCTGCGGTGCGAGCAGATGAGGCTCGGCCCGTTCGACGCGAGCGGCCGGCGCTCCGCGAGCGGGACGGGGACGTTCGTCGACATCCCGGTCGACACCGTCATCGGCGCCACCGGAGCAACGATCGACACGACTCGGTATGCCGCGAACGGCCTCGAGCTCGACGAGCGGGGGCGCGTACGACTCGACGAGAGCTATGAGTCCTCCGTGCCGGGCGTGTACGTCATCGGCGACGGCCGGCTCGGCCCGGACACCATCGTGCGCGCCATCGCCGACGCGAAGGTCGTCGCCTCCGCCATCCTGCGCTCGGCCGGGCTCGGGGTGGACTTCGAACGCACCTGGACCCACGAGCACATCGCCCCGAAGGAAGCGGTCGACCGGCGCGGGCTGATGATCGCGGCCATCAACGGCCGCACCGAGGCCGGCCGCTGCCTTGCGTGCGACGAGGTGTGCGAGATCTGCACCGAGGTGTGCCCCAACCGCGCCAACGTCGCGGTGCTCGTTCCGGGCTTCGCCGACCCCCGCCAGATCGTCCACATCGACGGGTTGTGCAACGAGTGCGGCAACTGCGGGACCTTCTGTCCGCATGCCGGGCTCCCCTATCGCGACAAGATCACCGTCTTCTGGAACGACGCGGACTTCGAGGACTCGACGAACGCGGGCTACCTTCCGCTCGGCGAGGGGCGCTACCGGGTGCGCGACGGATCCGGTGCGGTCTTCGAGCACTCGGTCGGCGAGGGGCGGCTCGCCCCCGAGATGGACCGGGTCCTCGCCGCCCTCGAGGAGCGCTACCCCTACCTGCTCAGCCCGGTCACGACGGGCGAGGTGGTGCCGGCATGATCATCGGCAACGGCCCGGTCCTCACCGGCGACCCCGACCGGCCCTTCCTCGACCACGGGGCCGTTCTCGTCCGGGACGACACCATCGCGGCGGTCGGCCCCCTCGAGGAGCTGCGACGCGACCACCCCGAGGACCAATTCGTCGATGTCCAGGGGCGGCTCGTCATGCCCGGGCTCATCAACGCCCACACCCATGCCTACAGCGCCTATGCGCGCGGCATGGCGGTCCACCGGCCCACCCGCGACTTCGTCGAGATCCTCGAGAACCTGTGGTGGCGGCTGGACCGGACCCTCGAGCTCGAGGACGTCGAGCTCAACGCGGCGACGACGTTCGTCGAGTCACTGCGCAACGGCGTGACCACCGTCTTCGACCATCACTCCAGCCCGGGCGCCGTGACCGGCTCCCTCTCCGCCATGGCCACCGTGGCCCGGCAGGCCGGGATCCGCAGCGTGCTCTGCTACGAGGCCTCGGACCGCGACGGCGCGGACGTCCTCGCGGCCGCTCTCGCCGAGAACGCCGAGTTCATGAAGGCGGCCAACACCGACGAGCAGGCCCTGGTCAAGGGGCTGTTCGGCCTGCACGCCGCCTTCACCCTGTCCGAGGCGAGCCTCGACGCGGCGGCCGAGGCCAAGGACGGGCTCCCCGGCGGCTTCCACATCCACGTCGCCGAGGGCGGCGTCGACGAGCAGGACTCCCTCGAGCGGCACGGCAAGCGCATCGTGCCCCGGCTGGCCGACCACGGCATGCTCGGCCCGGGCACCGTCGCCGCCCACTGCGTCCACGCGGACCCCGACGAGCTCGACCTGCTGCTCGAGACGGACACGAGCGTCGTCCACAACCCGCACTCCAACATGAGCAACGCGGTCGGTGTGGCCCCGGTCGCCGACATGCTGCGCCGCGGCCTGCGGGTCGGGCTCGGCACCGACGCCTACACGGCCGACATGTTCGCCTCCGCCCAGGTGGCCAAGATCCTCCAGAGCAGCCATCTCGGCGACCCGACGGTGGGCTTCGGCGAGGCGGCCCGCGCCCTGCTCGAGAACAACCCGCGCATCGCCGCGCGGCACTTCGCCAAGCCGCTCGGCATCCTCGCCCCCGGCGCGTACGCCGACCTCATCACCCTCGACTACCGACCGTTCACCCCCTTCGACGGCGACACCGCCGTCGGGCACCTCCTCTTCGGCATGAGTGGCGGGCTCGTGCGCGACGCGATGGTGGCAGGCTCGTGGGCGATGCGCGACCGGGAGATCCTCGGCCTCGACGAGGAGCGGATCCGGGCTCGCTCCACCGAGCGCGCGAAGCGGGTGTGGGCCGAACTATGACGACCGCTGCTCCGTGGAGGGACCGTTGTCGGCGCGACCGGGAGTCGGCTCGCGGACGTCCGGGTCTCCGACGACCTCATCGTCGAGGTCGGCGCCGTCGAGCCCGTCCCGGGCGAGGAGGTCATCGACTGCACCGGGTGCCTGCTCGTCCCGGGCGGCATCGACAGCCACACCCATCTGGACCTCGAGGCCGGGCCGGTCGTGACCGCGGACGACTTCGCCACGGGGTCTCGGGCCGCCCTCGCCGGCGGGACGACGACCGTCCTCGACTTCGCCACCCAGTTCCACGGGGAGTCGCTGGCCGAGGGGCTCGCCCACTGGCACCGCAAGGCGGACGGGAGCTCGGTCTGCGACTACGGCTTCCACCTGGCGATGACCGAGTGGCGCCCGGAGTTCGCCGACGAGCTTCCCGCCATCGCCGAGGCCGGCGTGACCTCGTTCAAGATGTACATGGCCTACCGCCACTCGATGATGGTCGAGGACGACGAGATCTATGCCGCCCTCACCGCGGCGTCGGCGTTCGGGGGCACGATCGGCTTCCACTGCGAGAACGGGCGGCTCATCGACGCCCTGGTCCGGGAGCACCTGGCCGAGCGGCCGGACCGGCGCCTACTGGCACCAGCACACCCGCCCGCCCGAGCTGGAGGCGGAGGCACTGGAGAGGCTGACGACGATCGCGGCGCTCAGGGACGCGCCGCACTACGTCGTCCATCTCAGCGCGAAGGACTCCGTCGCCGTCCTCGCCCGGGCGCGCTCGCACGGGAGCAGGGTCATCGCCGAGACCTGCCCGCAGTACCTCGTCCTCGACCACACGGCATACGGGCCGGAGCACGTGGACCGCGACAGGCGAGCTGGCTGCGCGCGGGGCCGTGATGAGCCCGCCCCTGCGCCCGCCCGAGCACCGCGAGGCACTGTGGCGGGCGCTGGCGGACGGAGACATCCAGTTCGTCGGCACGGACCACTGCTCCTTCGACCTCGCCGGCCAGAAGGACGCCGCCGAGGACTTCTCCGCGGTCCCCAACGGCGCACCCGGCATCGAGCTGCGGATGGCGCTGCTGTACTCCGAAGGGGTGGCGGCCGGTCGGATCACGCCGGAACGCTTCGTCGCCGTCACGTCCGAGAATGCCGCGCGCCACTTCGGGATCCACCCTCGCAAGGGCGTCATCGCGCCCGGCAGCGACGCCGACATCGTCGTCATCGACCCCGACGCCCGATGGACCGTTCGACACGCCGACCTCCATGAGCACGTCGACTACACGCCGTACGAGGGGCGGCGGATGCGGGGACGCGTGCGCGACGTCCTCCTGCGCGGGCGTCGGGTCGTCACCGACGGCGCCCTGCACCCCGACCTCCCGCCCGGAGAGTTCGTTCCGTGCGGCCCCCCCGACGACCGCATCCACTAGCACCCCAGCCCAGCGACCACCCGCACCACGAAGGAGCCCTGATGAAGATCACGGTGAACGGAACCGAGCACGACGTCAGCGGCGACCAGCCCCTGATCCGAGCCCTTCGCGACGACATCGGCGATCTCACCGTCAAGGAGGGCTGCGACGACGGCTCGTGCGGCACCTGCGTCGTCCTCGTCGACGGCAAGCTCGTCAAGTCCTGCACCCGCAAGACCTCCGCGGTCGAGGGCCACGAGGTCGTGACGACCGCGGGCCTCTCCGAGCGGGAGAAGGAGGTCTACGTCCACGCCTACGGGGAGACCGGGGCGGTTCAGTGCGGCTTCTGCACGCCCGGGATGGTCATGGCGTCCAAGGCCCTGCTCGACAAGAACCCCGATCCGACCCGCGAGCAGGTCACCACGGCGATCCGCGCCGACATCTGCCGATGCACCGGCTACCGCCAGATCGTCGACGCCGTCATGATGTCGGGCGAGCTGCTCCGCAACGGGGCGGCTCCCGCGAACCCGACCGAGCGCTGGCGGATCTCGGACGACGTCGCCCGACCGGACGTCGAGGAGAAGGTGCTCGGCACCGGACTGTTCGCCGACGACATCCGGCTGCCCGGCATGGTCCACGCCAAGGCCCTGCGCTCCCCGACCCCTCGCGGCCTGGTCCGTGGCCTCGGCCTCGACCGCGCGCGAGCGCATCCGCACTGCCTGGCCATCCTGACGGCCGAGGACGTCCCGGAGAACAAGATCGGGCACATCACCCACGACTGGGACGTCATGATCCCGGTGGGGCAGCACACCCGCTACGTGGGCGACGCCATCGCGCTCGTCGCGAGCGACGACGAGCGCGCCCTCGACGAGATCATCGACCTCATCGACCTCGACTACGAGCCGCTGGAGCCGGTGACCTCGCCCCAGCAGGCACTCAGCCCCACCGCCCCGCTCGTCCACTCGACCGGCAACGTCCTCGACATCGAGCACGTCAAGCGCGGCAACCCGGCCGCGGCGATCCGCTCCTCGGCACACTCGGTCACCCGCAAGTTCTCGACGCCGTGGCAGGAGCACGCCTTCATGGAGCCGGAGTGCGCCGTCGCGGAGCCCGAGGGCGACGGTCTGCGGATGTACACCTCGAGCCAGTCCGTCTACGACGAGCAGCACGAGATCTCCCGGATGCTCAAGGTGGCGCCGGAGCGGATCCGCTCGACGGCCACCCTCGTCGGTGGCGGATTCGGCGGCAAGGAGGACATGAGCGTCCAGCACCACGCCGCCCTCATGGCCTGGCACCTCCAGCGGCCCGTCAAGGTGCGCTTCTCCCGGACCGAGAGCCTCAACTACCACGTCAAGCGCCACCCCATGGACCTCGAGTTCACCGTGGCCTGCGACGAGAAGGGCAAGCTGACGGGCGTCAAGGTCGTCGTCCTCTCCGACACCGGCGCCTACGCCTCGCTCGGCGGGCCGGTCCTCCAGCGCGCCTGCACCCACGCCGGCGGTCCGTACGCCATCCCCAACTTCGAGGTCCTCGGCCTCGCGCTGTACACGAACAACCCGGTCTCGGGCGCCTTCCGGGGGTTCGGGGTCGTCCAGAGCCAGTTCGCCATGGAGACCTGCCTCAACGAGCTGGCCGAGAAGGTGGGACTGGACGCATGGGAGATCCGGTACCTCAACGTCGTCCGCCCCGGTGACTCCCTTCCCAACGGCCAGATCGCGGACGAGTCGACCGGGATCGCCGAGGTGCTGGAGGACCTCAAGGGCGACTTCTACGCCAACCCCGGGGCCGGCCTCGCCATCGCGCACAAGAACACGGGCATCGGCGTCGGGCTGCCCGACGTCGGCCGGTGCATCCTCTCGGTCGAGGACGGCAAGGTCCACATCCGCACGTCCGCGGCCTGCATGGGCCAGGGGGTCGCGCAGGTCGTCATCCACGTGCTGTCCGAGACCGTCGACCTGCGCCGGGACCAGATCGTCTACGAGCAGCCCGACACCGCCCGCACCCCCGACAGCGGGACCTCGACGGGATCGCGCCAGACCCTGTTCACCGGCGAGGCGACCCGGATCGCCGGGGTGCAGCTGCGCGACGCGCTCGAGCAGGCCGACGGCGACCTGACCCGGCTCGAGGGGCTGGAGTGGTACGGCGAGTTCTTCCCCGAGACCGACCCGATCGACTCGACGAAGGAGCACCCGAAGAGCCACGTCGGATACGGGTTCGGAGCGCAGCTGGTGACCCTCGACGAGTCCGGGGAGGTCGACAAGGTCCTCGCCGTCTACGACGTGGGCACGGTGATGAACCAGCAGTCGGCCGTCGGCCAGATCGAGGGCGGCGTGATGATGGGCCTGGGCTACGCCTTCACCGAGGAGTTCGTCGTCAAGGACGGTGTGCCGCAGACCCGTTACGGCCAGCTCGGCCTGCTCCGGTCGACGAAGATGCCCCGGGTCGAGGTCCGCTTCGTCAAGGGACCGGGCGCCCTGCCGTTCGCCTACGGCGCCAAGGGGATGGGCGAGATCTGCATGATTCCCACCGCGCCCGCCGCCGCCCAGGCGTACTACCTGCGCGACGGCAAGCGGCGCTACCGCCTGCCGCTTCAGGACACGGCCTACAAGCGGGCCCCCCGCAACCCGGCTCCGGCGACGGCCGACGCCGACTGATCCCAGCCGGTCTCACACGGTCGAGCGGCGGCCTCCCGGATCGGGTCCGGGAGGCCGCCGCTCGGTCGTCGCCGCGTGGTCGCGCGGCTCAGGCGGGGACGCCGACGATCCGCTCGTAGCCGACCGGATCGGTCGGGCCCTCGGTGAGGAAGACGAGGACGTCGTCGTCCGGGACGAGCCCGAGCTCCGCGCCGTGGGCCAGCAGCCCGGCCAGCCCCGCCGCGCCGCTCTCACCCGCCGCGATGCCGTCCTCGTGCAGCAGCCGCATCGCCTCCTCGGCCGCGTCGTCGTCGACGGTGGCGAAGGCGTCGTAGCCGTGCAGGACGTCGTCCCAGGCGACGACCGACGGCGTGCCGCAGTTGAGTCCGGCCATGATCGAGTCCTGGGGGCCGGGAATCGTGACGATCTCTCCCGCCACGACGCTCGTCGTCACGCAGTCGGCGTGGCTCGGCTCGACGCCGACGAGCAGCCGGGCCGGCCGGTGGGCGAAGGCTCGCGCGACGGCCGCGCCGAAGGCGCCGACGCCGATCTGGCTGGCCACGACGGTCGGCTCCGGCACCTCGCCCGCCTCGATGAGCCCGGTGACCTCGCCCAGAAGGGTCGAGTAGCCGTCGATGACCCACCGCGGGGTGTCGCCGTAGCCCTCCCAGGACGTGTCCGAGATGACGACGTGCTCCGCGTCGGCGAGCGCCGCGCTCGCCGCGATCGCCTCGTCATAGCCGCCGTCCACGACCCGCACCTCCGCGCCCTCGCCGGCGATGGCGTCGATCCGGCTGGTGGCGGTCCCCGCCGGGACGAGGATGATGGCCGGCACGCCGACCAGCCGGGCCATCCGGGCGACCCCCCGGCCGTGGTTGCCGTCGGTCGCCGCGACGAGGGTGAGCCGCCCGGCGGATCCCTCGATGGCCGCGCGCAGGCGGGCGAGGGTCGGCTCGGCGCCGTCCTCGATGCCCAGGTGCGCCATGACGGTCCGGTACGTCGCCCACGACGCGCCGAGGATCTTGAAGGACGGCATCCCGATCCGGTCGGACTCGTCCTTGACCCAGACCGATCGCACCCCGAGCCGGGCGGCGGCCCGCGGTGCGGAGCGCAGCGGCGTCACGGCGAAGTGCGGCATCGACGGGTGGAAGCTCGGCGCGGCGGACCCGGCGGGAGAGACCCGGTCCCTGGCGACGTGGTGGTTCTGCAGGACCCTCGACGTGCCCTGGGCAGGCGCAGCCTGCGCCGGACCGGTCACGTCCTGGGTGCCGACATCGGTCATGACATTTCCTCGATTTCTCCGTACGCGACGGGGTTCTGGCTGGCGTTGTCCAGCGGGTCCGGGCACCCGATGAGCGGGTGGTCGGCGAGCGGCCGGCCGATGATGGCCACGCGGTCGCCGTGAATGGTGAGGCCGTCGATCGTGCCGACGAGGCGGACGATCCCCTGGTGGGCGATGAGCAGGTAGGGGGAGGAGGTGACCCGGTCGGCCTGCATCCGCCAGACCCCCCGGCCACGGAGCCAGACCTCGTGGATCGACAGCCCCTCCCGGAAGCCGACCCGCTCCCGCCCCAGCGCGTCGTCGCTCACGGCGGGGGTGTCGGGCCCGAGCCGGACCCGGATCGCCCGCACGCTCTCCTGCGCACCGTCGGGGGCCGCCCCACCG
The DNA here is from genome assembly GCA_963745335.1 of uncultured Actinomycetota bacterium. Classification (GTDB taxonomy): domain Bacteria; phylum Actinomycetota; class Actinomycetes; order Actinomycetales; family Dermatophilaceae; genus CAVSJJ01. The sequence continues at coordinate 585,641 of CAVUXP010000006.1, read as the reverse complement.
AACCGCCCGAGCACCGCCAGCTCCTCGGCGATGGTGATCCGGGCCGACTCGCTCAGCACGCCGGCGACGAGGGCCTGGCGCTGCCCGTCGAGGACGTCCCACCGCTCGCCGAAGGTGCTCGGCCCCTCGGGGCGATGCACCGGGTGGCCCGCGATCTCCGCACAGATCTCGAGGAACGCCTGGTCCGAGCTCGACCAGGCTCGCGCGCCGGCGGCGTCGGCCACGGCGGCCCAGTCCACGGCTCGCCCCTCGCCGTCCTCGGCGATGACGAGGGGGGCGATCCTCGCGAGGATCGACGGCGCGCTGCCGAGGATCGCCGCGGCGGCCTCCTGCGACCGCGGTGTGGGGAAGGTCATATGCGCCATCGTTTCCGTCCCTATGCCGAAATGGTCTAGACCTCAGCCTTAGTCAGATTAACTATGGCCAATGTCTCGGGTAGTGTAGCCCCTGTCAGCGATCACCGCCAGGGTGTCGCGCACACCGGAAGGGGTTGACGCCGGATGGACGTCCAGGAGCAGCTTCGAGTCCTCGACGGACTGGACCACACGGGGCTCTTCGGGACCGACTTCCTGCTGACGTGGGACAAGTCGGACGATGAGATGCGCGCGGTCCTCGCCGTCGCCGACGCGCTGCGCGCCCTGCGCGAGCACAACAAGAGCGCCCGGATCTTCGACTCCGGCCTGGCGATCTCGCTGTTCCGCGACAACTCGACGCGCACCCGCTTCTCGTTCTCCTCTGCCGCGAACCTGCTCGGGCTCGAGGTCGCCGACTTCGACGAGGGCACCTCCCAGGTCGCCCACGGCGAGACCGTTCGCGAGACGGCGAACATGATCTCGTTCATGGCCGACGTCGTCGGCATCCGCGACGACATGTACATCGGCAAGGGCCACACCTACATGGCCGACTTCGCGCGCTACCTCGAGGAGGGGTATGCCGCGGGCGTCCTCGAGCAGCGCCCCACCCTCGTCAGCCTCCAGTGCGACATCGACCACCCGACCCAGGCGACCGCCGACCTCCTCCACCTCGTGCACGAGTTCGGGAGCCTCGAGAACCTGCGCGGCAAGAAGCTCGCGATGACCTGGGCCTACTCCCCCAGCTACGGCAAGCCGCTCTCGGTGCCGCAGGGGATGATCGGACTGATGACGCGCTACGGCATGGACGTCACCCTCGCCCACCCCGAGGGCTACGACGTCATGGCCGAGACGCGCGAGATCGCCGCCAAGAACGCGGCCGCCTCGGGTGGCAGCTTCTCGGTGACGACGTCGATGGAGGACGCCTTCGACGGCGCCGACATCGTCTGCCCCAAGAGCTGGGCCCCGTTCGCCGCGATGGAGGAGCGCACCGAGCTCTACGGCGCCGGCGACCGCGACGGCATCCGCGCCCTCGAGCAGCGCCTCCTCGCCCAGAACGCCGAGCACAAGGACTGGGCGACCACCGAGGCGATGATGGAGCGGACCGCCGGCGGAACGGCCCTGTACATGCACCCGCTGCCGGCCGACATCACCGGCGAGAGCTGCGCCGAGGGCGAGGTCGACGCCTCGGTCTTCGACCGCTATCGCGACCGGCTCTACCGGCAGGCGAGCAACAAGCCCTATGCCATCGCGGCGATGATCTTCCTCCAGAAGGTCAAGGACCCCGCGGCCACGCTCGAGGAGCTGTGGCTGCGCGAGCGGCCGCGCTGGCGCTCCTGACCACCCTCCCCCATCACCCGACCGACGGCCGCGCCCGGCGCACCCGAGACCGACCCAGCAAGGAGAAGCAGATGACCACGGCAGTGCAGATCGACTACGACGCGGTGAAGGCCGCCGCCGAGGGGTACCGCGAGGACATGACGCGCTTCCTGCGTGCCCTCGTCAAGGCGAAGGGGACCAGCTGCGAGGAGGAGGAGAAGTCCCGCCTCATCCAGGCCGAGATGGACCGGCTCGGCTACACCCGCACCGAGATCGACGGCCTCGGCAACGTCCTCGGCTGGATGGGCACCGGCGAGACGCTCATCGCCTTCGACGGCCACATCGACACCGTCGGCGTCGGCAACCCGGCCAACTGGACCTTCGACCCGTTCGACGGCATGGAGGACGACACGGTCATCGGCGGCCGCGGCACGTCCGACCAGCTCGGCGGGGTCGTCTCCGCCGTCTACGGCGCCGCCATCGCCAAGGACCTCGGTCTGCTCAGCGACCGCTACACCTTCCTCGTCACCGGCACGGTGCAGGAGGAGGACTGCGACGGACTGTGCTGGCTCTACATCATCGAGGAGTCCGGCATCCGGCCCGCCTTCGTCGTCTCGACCGAGGCCACCGACAACGGCATCTACCGCGGCCACCGCGGCCGGATGGAGATCCGCGTCGAGGTCACCGGGGTGTCCTGCCACGGATCCGCGCCCGAGCGGGGCGACAACGCGATCTACAAGATGGCCGACATCCTTCTCGACATCCGCGACCTCAACGACAAGCTGCTCGACAACGACTTCCTCGGCAAGGGCACGGTCACGACCTCCGAGATCTTCTTCACCTCGCCCTCGCGCTGTGCCGTCGCCGACAGCTGCGCGATCTCCCTCGACCGCCGGCTCACCGACGGCGAGACGTGGCAGGGCGCCATCAAGGAGATCGAGGCCCTCCCGTCGGTGCAGAAGCACGGCGCGCAGGTCTCCCTGTACGACTACACGGCGACCGCGTGGACCGGCAAGGAGTACGGCCAGGAGTGCTTCTTCCCCACCTGGGTGATCCCGGAGGACTCCCCCGAGGTCCAGGCCGCCGCGGCCGCGCACGAGGCGATGTACGGCACGCCCCGGATCGACAAGTGGACCTTCTCGACGAACGGCGTGGCCATCGCCGGGCGGCACGGCATCCCGGTCGTCGGCGTCGGCCCCGGCCGCGAGGACCAGGCCCACGCCCCGAACGAGATCACGTGGAAGGACGACCTCGTCAAGTGCGCGGCGATCTACGCCGTCATGCCCACGCTCTACACGGCCGACTGAGGCCACCAGCACCGGCATACCCGCACGGGCCCGCCACCACCCCGGTCGACCCAGGTCGACCGTGCAGCATCGGGTCCGGGGTCGCGACACGATGGCGGCCCCGGACCCGGACCAGTTGAGGAGGATCGATGTCGCGCATTCTCGTCTCCCTCGGCGGCAACGCCCTGGGCACGGACTTCGACGAGCTCGTCGCCACGGTCGGCGTCGTCGCCAAGCCGATCGTCGAGCTGATGGAGGCGGGCAACGAGGTCGTCATCTGCCATGGCAACGGCCCGCAGGTGGGGATGATCAAGTCCTCGATCGACCGGGGGAAGGCGGACTACCACCATCCGCTCATGCCGCTCTCGGAGACGGTCGCGATGAGCCAGGCCTACATCGGCTACCACCTGCAGAACGCCATCGAGAACCAGTTGCACGCCCACGGCATCGACATCGAGAAGTCGGTCGCCACCGTCATCTCCCGCACCCTCGTCGACGAGCACGACCCCGGGTTCGACCGGCCGACCAAGCCGATCGGCGCCTTCTTCTCCGCCGACGAGGCGGAGGAGCTCCGGGCGGCAGGGAAGACGATGGTCGAGGACGCCGGCCGCGGCTATCGCGAGGTCGTCCCCTCCCCGCGGCCCGTCGACATCCTCGAGAAGGACGTCATCCTCGACATGGTCAACAGCGGCCACATCGTCATCGCCGGCGGCGGCGGCGGCATCCCCATCGTCTTTCGCGACAACTGGTACCGCGCCATCGACGCCGTCATCGACAAGGACTGGGTCTCGGTCATGATCGCCGAGTTCGCCGAGTGCGACACGCTCGTCATCCTCACCGGGGTCGACCAGGTCGCCGTCGACTTCAACACCCCGCGGCAGCGGGGCCTCGCCCGGATGAGCGTCGAGGAGGCCGAGAAGCACATCGCCGACGGCCAGTTCCCCGAAGGCTCGATGCTCCCGAAGGTGCAGGCCGCGGTCGACTTCACCCGGTCCGCACCCGGGCGGCGTACGCTCATCACCTCGCTCGGCAAGCTCATCGAGGGGCTTGTCGGGCGAGACCGGGACCTGGGTCGTCTCCTGAGGGACCGGCCGGGCCGTCGGAGAGAGGAACGCACATGGATCTGCGCCGGATCCGCTGCTTCCTGGCCGTCGTCGACACCGGCAGCGTCACCGCGGCCGCCAAGTCGCTGTACCTGGCCCAGCCGGCGCTGAGCCGTCAGCTGCTCACCCTCGAACGCGAGCTCAAGCTCACCCTCTTCGTGCGGCACCGCGGCAGGCTCACCCTCACCCCGGCCGGCGCCGAGTTCGCCGAGCTGGCTCGCCCGCTGCTCCTCCAGGCCGACGCGCTCGCCGAGGCGGCCCGGACCCTGGCGAGCGGGGTCATCCACCTCACCCTCGGCACGACACCGGCCGCCCTGCAGGGCATCGTGGCGCCGTTCATCGGCTCGCTCGGCCCGGGCGACCCCCTCATCATCACGAGAGTGGCGCTGCCCTACGAGCTGTCGGACATGCTCCGCGGCGGGCTCGACCTCATCGTGTCGACCACGGCGCCGGAGCGCGACTTCGCCCACCACCCCCTGGGCGACCTCCCCGTCCTTGCGTACATCCCCGCCGACCACCCCTGGGCCGACCGTCGCGCGCTCGACCTGGACACCCTGTCGAGCCAGCCCGTGGTCCTGCCCTCCGTCCAAGGCGACGAGCCGCCGTGAGTTCGACCTGCTCGCCGCGCGGCAGGGACTCTCCTTCGATGTCGTCGGCGAGTGCGACGACGCCGACACCGTCCACGCCCTCGCGGCGTCCGGCCGCGCCGTCACGGTGGGAACCGTCCCGGCGCCGGACGGGGTTCTGGGCCTCCCCCTCGTCGTGACCGACGAGGACGGGCCGCACCCGGTCGTCATCACCCTCCATGCGGCCTGGGAGCCCCACCACTACGCCGCCGATGCCGTCGCCGCGCTCGCAGGCCGCCTCGAGGCGTGGGTCACGCACTGGCGCGAGAGTCTCGCCCCGGGCGACGGCTGAGCGTCCCGGCCTGCCTGCGTCCCGGCCGGCCCGCGGCCCGGGTCAGTCACCTCCGGCGTTGAGCCGGTGGTAGAGGCCCTTGAGGGTGCCGTAGAGCCGGCGGTACTCGGCATACCCGCGCTCGTATGCCGCTCGCTCGTCCGCGCGCTCGCCCGACCGCCCGCCGGCGGGCTCGAAGCGCCGCGCCACGGCCACCATCGCCCCGGCCTCCTCGACGGTCAGCTCGCCGAGGCAGACCCGGGCCCAGAGGGCCACGCCGCGCAGCTGGGCGTCCCGCGGGTCGGCGACCTGCTCGACCGCCACCCCGAGGACGTCGGCGTGGATCTGGCACCACAGGTCGCTCTGCGCGCCACCGCCGAGGATGCGCACGCTCGGCACGTCCCGACCGAGGAACCTCAGATACGGCTCGAACAGCCACCGCGCGTTGTAGGCCACCCCCTCGAGCACCGACCGGACCAAGGCCGCGCGGTCGGTCCGCAGCGAGACGTTGAGCCAGGCGCCGCGCAGCGCCTTGTCGTCGACCGGGCTCCGCTCCCCGTCCAGCCACGGGGTGAAGAGCAGTCCGTCGCTTCCTGCCGGCGCCGTCGCGGCGAGCGCGGTGAGGTCGTCGAAGGACGGCGCGACGTCCTCGCGGGCGAAGCCGCGGTCGCCGATCCCGCTCCCGCCGCCGAGCAGCCCGTCGGGCGGGGCGATGATCTGCTCGCGGAGCCACTGCAGTGCGGCCCCACCCGTCTCGTGGTTGTTGGCGATGATGGGGTGCGCCGCGTCCAGCCCCGGGACCGTCGCGATCGAGTGCAGGGCGTCGGTCTTCTTGAACGGCACCCGGGCGCCGATCCATGCCGTCGTCGAGATCGACACGTGGGTCGCGTAGGGCGCGACCGCGCCGGACCCGACGACCGCCGCGTGGAGGTCCGGTATGCCGGCCACGACCGGGGCGCCGGCCGCGACCCCCAGCGCCTCGGCGACCTCGCCGAGCAGCGGCCCGAGCACGGTGCCGGTCTCGACGAGGGGCGGCAGCCGGTCCGCGTCCCGTCGGGCCCGGGCCACCATCGCCGGGGAGTAGCCGAGCGGCGCACCGATCCGGTTGTCCGTCAACCACGACGCGAGCATCGACGCCGGCGTGGCGGCGACCCGGCCGGTGAACCTCAGGCCGAGGAAGTCCACCGGCTCGAGGAGGACGGCCGCCCGGTCGTAGACGTCGGTGAGCCGCTCCCTGAGGAGGAGCGCGTGACCGGTCGGGTCGGCGCCGTTCGGGCTCGGCACGCCGCCGGTGACGCGGATGAAGGGCAGCGCCTTGTGCGGGGCGTAGCCGCCGACCGCGAGGGGGCCGCCGACGAGGGGGCGGACGAGATCGCCCGCCCGGCTGTCCGCCCACAGCAGCGCGGGCCCGACCACCTCGCCCGCGGGGCCGACCGGCACCGTCGAGCCGTACTGGCCGGTGACGGCGACCGCGTGGAGGTCGCGGCCCGCCGCCCCTGCGGCGGCGATCGCCTCACGGGCACCGTCGAGGAGCTGCGACCACCACTCGTCGGCGTCCTGGCTCGCCTCGCCCTCCTTCGTCAGCGTCGTGTGGACCGCCCGGACCGCCGTGCCCCGGATCTGCCCGTCGAGCCCGACGACGGCGACCTTCGGACCGCCGGTGCCGAGGTCGACGGCGAGGATCCACCGGCCGCCGCCGGCCGCGGCGGCCCCGCTCCCGTCGGTCATGTCAGGCCGTCGGCAGGTCGGGCGCGACCTCGTGCATCGCGTCGAGGTACCCGCTCATGAGCCCCTGGAGGGTCTGCTGGCCGCCGGGCTGTGCCCCGAACCCGTAGAGCGCACCCGACTTCGCCGGCTCGCCGCGGTGCTGCACGGCATACGCCACGGCCGCCTCCAACGCGCCGAGGAAGCGCTCGACCACCCCGTCGGCGGTGTTCGGCCGGGTGACGCAGAAATGCAGGGCCGGGGGGAGCTGCAGGGCGTTCATCCGCCAGCCCTGCGAGATGAGGGCGTCGTTGACGAGGTACATGTCGATGCCGGCGGCGTCGGTGTCGTCGGCCGGGTCGCCGGCCGCCTTGAACGCGACGAGGAAGGTCGGGTCACCGATGACCTCGAGCGCCGGGATCCGCTCCCGGATGCCGGCCGTGATGGCCGTCGCCGTCCGCATGATGTCCTCGGCCGCCGCGAGGTAGCCCGACTCACCGGTGGCGAGCAGCGCGGCCCACGTCGAGGCGATGAGCCCGCCACTGCGGGACCCGGCCAGCCCGGGCGAGATGTAGAGGCCGCCGGGCCAGTCGGTCGAGGTGAAGTACTGCCGCGCCCGCAGGGCCCGGTCCCGGTAGAGCAGGACGCTGGAGCCCTTGAGGGCGTAGCCGTACTTGTGGGTGTCGGCCGAGATCGACGTGACCCCGGGGACCCGGAAGTCCCACGGCGGCACGGCATACCCCAGCCGCTCCACCCACGGCAGCAGCCAGCCGCCGAGACAGCCGTCGACGTGCATCCCCACGCCACGCTCCTGGGCGAGCGCGGCGATCTCCTCGATGGGGTCGATGAGCCCGTGGGCGTAGTTCGCGGCGCTGCCGACGACCGCGACGGTCTGGTCGTCGACGAGGTCGGCCATCGCGGCGACGTCGGCGAGGTAGCCGTCGGTGAGCGGGGCGTGCCGCACCTCGATGCCCATCCAGTGCGCGCCCTTCTCGAGGGCGACGTGGGCCGTGCGGGGCAGGACGACGTTGGGCCGGGTGACGCCGCGGGTCTCGCGGGCCTGCTCGCGGTAGGAGTGGAGGGCGGTGATGAGGCTCTCGGAGCCACCGCTGGTGATGACGCCGACCCCGGTGCCGTGGAGGAGTGCCGACGTCATCGCGATGATCTCGGCCTCGAACTTCGTGGCGCTGGGGTACATGTCGCGCTGGAGGACGTTGGCGTGGCTGAAGAGCGAGAACACCTCGCCGAGGAACCCGTAGTGGTCGTGGTCTCCGCTGTAGAGGCTGCCGGACACCAGGCCCTCGTCGCCCATCGCGTCCTCGGTGCGCGCCATCCCCGTCACCTCGGCGAGGATCGCGGCCCGGTCGAGCGGCTCGTCCGGCAGCGTGCGGTGCGCCTCGGTCGTGCCACGGTAGGGATAGAGACCGTCGAGGATCTCGACGAAGTCCAGGTCCTGGCTCACTGTGCTTCCTCTCACCGTCGTCTCGCCGGAGCGTAGGCAGTGGGCCGGGGAGGGGTCAACGACGCGAGTGCGGACGAAGGGGTATGCCGCGGCCGCCGCCACGGCATACCCCGTCCGTGGGCCTCAGTCGAGGCCACCGCGACGGATGACGTCGCGGTACCAGGCGGCGGAGTCCTTCGGCGTCCGCCGCTGGGTGTCGTAGTCCACGTGGACGATCCCGAAGCGCTTGTCGTAGCCCCACGCCCACTCGAAGTTGTCGAGCAGGGTCCACAGGTAGTAGCCACGCACGTCGGCGCCGGCCGCGATCGCGTCGGCGACCGCCGCGAGGTGATCGCGGACGTAGTCGATCCGGAAGTCGTCGTGGACCGCACCGTCGGGCCCGACCTCGTCGCGGCCGGCGCACCCGTTCTCCGTCACCATCATCGGGAGGCCGTAGTCCTCGTGGAGGCGGGTCAGCAGGGCGGTGAGCGCCGACGGGACGATCGGCCAGCCCATGACGGTCGCCGGGCCGGCGATGTCGACGCCACGGGCCCGACCGGTGCCGAGCCAGGTGAGCTCCGGCGACCCCCCGTCGGCGACGGCGGCGACCCGGGAGGGGTTGTAGAAGTTGACGCCGAGGACGTCGATGGGCGCGCTGATCTCGGCGAGGTCGCCGTCCTGGACGAAGGACCAGTCGGTGAGGTGCGCCGTCCCCGCGAGCAGGTCCTCGGGGTAGCGGCCATGCACCACCGGGTCGAGGAAGATCCGGTTCGCGACGGCGTCGGCATGCCGCGCGGCCGCGACGTCGTCGGGGTGGGAGCTGGCGGGCTCGACCTGCTGGGGGTTGACGGTGAGAGAGACCTGCGACCCCGTCGGCAGGACCGAGCGGAGCGCGGCGACGCCTCGGCCGTGGGCGAGGTTGAGGTGGTGGGCGGCACGGAAGGCGAGGGAGGGGTCGACCCGGCCGGGCGCGTGCTCGCCGGTCGCGTAGCCGAGGTACGCCGAGCAGAACGGCTCGTTGAGCGTCGAGACGGTCGGCACGAGGTCGCCGAGCGCCTCCCCCATGACGAGCGCGAGCTCGGCGAACCGGTCGGCCGTGTCGCGCTCGAGCCACCCGCGGGACCCGCCTGCGTCGAGGGCCTCGGGCAGGTCCCAGTGGTAGAGCGTCATCAGCGGGGTGATCCCCCGCTCGCGCAGCCCCTCGGCGAGGCGTCGGTAGAAGTCGATGCCCGGCTGGTTGCGGGTCCTGCCGTCGGGCAGGACGCGCGACCACGACACGGAGAACCGGTAGGACGGGATGCCCAGCTCGACGAGGAGGTCGAGGTCCTCCTTCCACCGGTGGTAGTGGTCGCACGCGACGTCGCCGGTGTCGCCGTTGGCGACGCAGCCGGCCTTGTGCGAGAACGTGTCCCAGATGCTCGGGGCCCGGCCCTCGTCTGCGACCGCCCCCTCGATCTGGTATGCCGCGGACGCCACGCCCCAGACGAACCCCTCGGGGAAGGTGCGCGCGCCACTCATCGGAGGCTCATCCCTTGACCGCTCCTTGCATGATGCCGCCGACGATCTGCCGGCCGAGAAGTGCGAAGACGACGAGGACCGGCACGGTGCCGTAGAGCGTGCCGGCCATGATGATCGACTGCTGCGGGGCGTAGCCCGTCGCGAGGCTCTGGAAGGCGACCTGGATCGTCGGGTTCTGCGACGAGAGCGCGATGATCGGCCAGAAGAAGTCGTTCCAGGACATGAGGAACGTCAGCATCCCGAGGACCGCCATCGCGGGCCGCGCGGCCGGGACGACGACGGACCAGAACACCCGCATCGGCCCGGCGCCGTCGATCCAGCCGGCCTCGACGAGCTCGTCGGGGACGGCCGAGGCGATGTACTGGCGCATGAAGAAGACGCCGAACGCCGTGACGAGGTTGGGGAGCATGACCGCGGCGAGATGACCGGCGAGACCCAGCCGGCTCATGAGCATGTAGAGCGGGATGACCCCCATCTGCATCGGGACCATCATCGTGCCGATGCAGACGGCGAGCAGGACGTTCGACCCGCGGAAGCGCAGCTTGGCGAACGCGAAGCCGGCGAGGGTGCAGAACGCCACCGTCCCGGCGGTGACGACGCTCGAGACGAGGAGGCTGTTGGCGAGCCCCTGGTTGAGCGGTGCCAGGCGCAGCGCCTCCTTGACGTTGCTGAACAGGTCCAGGCTCGGCGTCCACGGCGGCGAGGCCGAGGCCATCTCGGCGTTCGTGTGCGACGCCATGACGACGGTGTAGTAGAGGGGGAACACCGAGACGAGCGTGACGAGGATGAGGAGGGAGTAGGTCGTGCGCGACCCCCGCTCCTGGGCGCCGGCCTTCATCGGGCGCCCCCGCTCCGGCGAGCGGCCCCGCGGACGGCCGTCGCCAGTCTTCCGATGGGTGGCGCCGACGCCGGCCTGGTCCCGGTCCCGCCGTCGCGCGATGGCGACGTTGACGAGGACGGCGAGGACGATGATGACGAACATCGTCCAGGCCGTCGCCGACGCGAGGCCGAGCCGGTCGTAGGACCACCCCTGCTGGTACATGAGCAGCCCGAGCGTCTGGTACTGGTTCTCGGTCCCGCCGTCGGCCTTGCCGGAGTGGTAGAGCAGCGGCTCACCGAACAGCTGGGTCGCGCCGATCGTCGACACGACGATGGTGAAGAGGATCGTCGGGCGCAGCCCCGGAAGGGTCACGTGGCGGAACTGGGCCCAGCGCCCGCACCCGTCGACGACCGCGGCGTCGTAGAGCTGCCGGTCGATCGACTGCATGCCGGCGAGGTAGATGAGCGCGTTGTAGCCCGTCCACCGCCAGGTGACGATCGTCGAGACGGCGATCTGCGAGGGCCACCTGGACCCCTGCCAGTCGACCTCGGGCAGATGGAGGAGGTGGAGGAGCCAGTTGACGAGTCCGAGCTTGGGGTCGAACAGCTCGAGGAAGATGACCGTCGCCGCGGCGAGGCTCGTGGCGTACGGCATGAGGATGGAGACGCGGAAGAAGGTCCGCCCCCGCAGCCGGTAGTTGAGCAGGTGGGCGATGCCGAGCGCCATGCACAGCTGCGGGACGGTCGAGATGATCCCGATGGTGATCGTGTTGCGGAACGCGTTCCAGAAGAACTCGTTGGTGAAGAGGTTCTGGTAGTTGCCGAGGCCGAGCCAGGTCATCTTGTCGTAGGTGGACAGCCGCACGTCGTGCAGCGACACCCAGGCCGTGTCGAGCCAGGGATAGACGCTGAACGCGGCGAAGACGACGAAGAACGGGGCGATGTAGGCGTAGGCGGCGCGGCTGCCGGGCAGCCGGTGCGACCTCGGGCGACGACGAGGTCGGCCCGGGCCGTCGGCGACGGTCGTCTGCTCGTCGGTGGGGCCGGGGCTGAGCGATGCGGCGGTCATCGGTTCTCCTCCGGGACGTCGGGGCGCACCATCGCGCACCGGCGACGGTATGCCGTGGGGCAGGGAGGTTGGGGGCCGCCGGCCGGTTCCCTGTCGACCGGCGGCCCCCTCGGGGGGTCACCCGGTGATCTGCTTGACCGCCTTGAGGGCGTCGTTCCACGCCTGGTCCGGCGAGGTGCCCTTGGTCTCGATGTTCGTCAGCTGGGTCGTCAGGGCCTGCTGGATCTGCGTGTCGTAGAGACCGATCGGCGGGATCGTCATCTTCCCGGCGATGTCACCGAAGATCTGCCCGACCGGCGCGTCACTGAAGTACGCGCTCGTCGCACTGGCGACGGCGGGGTCGGCGGCGGCGTCCTTGTTGGACGGGAAGTGCCCGCCCTGCTTCTCGGACGTCCACATCGTCACCTGCTGGTCCTTGGCCGAGAGCCACTCGACGAGGGCGATCGCGGCGGCCTTGTTCTGCGAGGCCGTCGGGACGCCGAGCCACGAGCCGCCCCAGTTGGTGGCGCCGCCGGGCAGGACGGGAGCGATGTCCCACTTGCCGGCGTACGCGTCACCGGCCTGGCCCTGGATGTAGCCCATCATCCAGGTCGGGCACGCGATGGTGGCGAAGCTGCCGCTGGAGAACGCCTTGTTCCACGGTGGTGAGAACTGCTCGAGGCCGGCCGTGATGCCGTCCTGCGCGGCGGTCGTCGCGTAGGACCACGCGTTCTTGACGCCGTCGCTGTTCTCGAGGGAGGGCTGGCCGTTCTCGTCGTTGTAGGCGAGCTTGCCCTGGTAGACGGCCGTCGAGAAGATGCTCGCGGCGCTGTCGACGAAGTGCGACCCCGACTGCTTGGACGACGAGGCCTCGTACTGCTTGCCGAAGGCGATGAAGTCGTCCCAGGTCGACCACTTGGTGGCGAGCGTCGCCGGGTCGGACGGGAGGCCCGCCTTGTCGAGGAGGTCCTTGCGGTAGCAGATCGCCTCCGGGCCGATGTCGGTTCCGAGCCCGACGGTGGTGCTGCCGTCGACCGAGCTGGCCTGCTGCCACTTCCACGGGAAGAACTCGGCCTTGATGTCGGCCGCGTTGTCGACCGTGTTCCAGTTGACGAACTGGTCGGCGTGGTTCTGGACGACGTCGGCGACGAAGCCGATCTCGATGGCCTGGACGTCGGCGAGACCGCTACCCGACGCGAGTCGGGTCTTCAGCCGGGTCCAGTAGTCCGCCGACTGCTCGACGACGTCCTCGTTGACGGTGATGTTGGGGCAGACCTTCTTGTACTCGTCCCAGAGCCCGTTCTCCTTGAACCCGAAGGTTCCGAACAGGCCGACGGTGAGTGTGGTGTCCGCATCCGTCCCACAGGGACTGGTGCTCGTCGGGGCGGCGTTCGAGCCGGTGCTCGACCCGGACCCGCAACCGGCGAGCAGGAGTGCGGTCGTGGCCGTGACGGCCACCGACGACGCCGCCAGACGGCGGCCTAGAGACGTTCGACGCATCGGTCCTCCTTGACCGTTGTGGAGCGCCGACCTCACCGGACCGAGGTCGTGAGAGCGCTCTCACGAGCGACACAGTGGCGCAGTCCAGGCCCGCTGTCAAGGGGTGGACGGCGTGACTGTGACCGACGAATCAGCCGGAGCTGCGCACGACGAGCTCGACGGGCAGGATCGTGCCCGACGCGGCCTCGGCCCCGTCGATCCGGGCGAGGAGCAGGCGGGTCATCGCCCCGCCGAGCTCCGCGACGGGCTGGCGCACCGTCGTCAGCGGCGGGTCCAGCTGGGCGGCTCCGGGGATGTCGTCGAAGCCGACGACGGCGACGTCCTCGGGCACCCGTCGGCCGGCCTCGCGGATGGCCCGGATCGCCCCCACCGCAACGAGATCCGAGGCCGCGAAGACGCCGTCGACATCCGGGTGCTCGGCGAGCAGCCGGACCATCGCGTCGTAGCCACCGGCCGAGGTGAAGTCGGCCTCGACGGCGATCGCCCGGGCCTGCAGACCCGCCGCCGCCATGGCCTGGCGGTAGCCCGCCAGACGGTCCTGGCCGACCCCCATGTCGAGGGGGCCGGTGAGGGTCGCCACCCGTGCTCGACCCGTCGAGAGGAGGTGCTCGGTCGCCATCCGGGCCCCGCCGACATTGTCGACGTCGACGAAGGTCAGACCGTCCGGCTCCCCCGGCGGGCGCCCGCTGAGCACCGTCGGGACCCCGACCTCCTCGAGCTGTCGCGGCAGCTGGTCCCGGTCGTGGAGGGAGAGGAGGAGGACCCCGTCGACGTGGCCGCCCGCGGCATACCAGACGAACCGGTCGTGGTCCTCGCGGCGGGACATGACGGTGAAGACGAGCTGGAGCCCGGCCTCGGCGACGACCTCGTGGGCGTTGCGGAGCATCCCGAGGAAGAAGGGATCGGAGAACAGCCGCTCCTCGGTCTCGTCGATGACGAAGGCGATCGAGTCGCTCTTGCCGGTGACGAGCGAGCGGGCGGCGTGGTTGGGAGAGTAGTGAATCGCCCTCGCCGCGGCCGCGACCCGCTCGCGGGCCGCGTCGCTGACGTTGCTCGCGCCGCGGAGCACGCGGCTCGCCGTGGCACGTGAGACGCCGGCCCGTGCGGCGACCTCCTCGAGGGTCGGGGGAGTGCGCGGGGCCGGAGTGCCAGGGGTCCGGAGGGTCACGCCGGAAGTGTGGCACGCGGCGGCCGCTCGGGGAATGCACCGAACGGCCGCCGCCGGCCATCCACCGCTCGGGCCGCGGCTCTCGTGCCCCCGCACTACCGCGGCGCGCCGGCTGGTGGCCGCCCGGCGGACCGTCTCGGGTCAGTGCCATCCCGGCACGCACTGCCTGTGAACGATCCGCCGTGACGCGGCCGCCTCGACCGTAGACAGACGGGTTGCCGTCCGGGTACACCCCTTGGGGTGGGCTGCTGCTAGGGCGTGGGTGGGCTAGATTCAGGGTTCATGCTGGGTCACCTCGAGGTCGAGGCGCCGGGCGGGGACGACCCGATCCGCGTCGCCCTCGCCAACGACTACGAGATCGTCGTCCACGGGATCGCGCGGATGCTCGACGCCTATGCCGACCGGGTGCGCGTCGTCGAGCTCGACGCCACCGTGCCCGTCGCTCGGAGCGTCGACATCGCGCTGTACGACACCTTCGCCCAGCCCCAGGCCGACGGTGAGGAGGTGCTCGACCTCGTCCGCAACCCCTCGGTGTGCCGGACCGTCGTCTACACATGGAACCTCGACCAACGGCTCATCGAGACCGCGCTGGACAACGGCGCCGCCGGCTACCTGTCCAAGAGCCTCACGGGTGAGGAGCTCGTCGCCGCCCTCGAGCGCATCCACGGGGGCGAGCAGGTCGTCAGTCCGGTGCTCGACGAGGACGCGCCGGTCGTCGGTGGGGACTGGCCGGGACGCTCCGAGGGCCTCACCGTCCGGGAGGCCGAGGTCGTCGCGCTCATCACCCAGGGGCTGTCCAACCAGGAGATCGCCCTCCGCTCCCACCTCAGCATCAACTCGGTCAAGTCCTACATCCGGGCGGCCTACCGCAAGATGAACGTGACCCGCCGCAGCCAGGCCGTCCTCTGGGGCGTTCAGCACGGCTTCGAGCCGGACCGCGCCAGGCTCGTCCCGTACGAGCGGGACGCCGTCGAGCCGGCTCCCTAGACCCGACGCGTCACCTCGCCGGCGCGCTCCCCCGCCCCGCCGTGTCGTCGAGGTCGGTGGCCACCATGCCGCGACGACGGCCGCCACCGCCCACCCGAGGTGGATGAGCGCGACGGCGGAGGGGTGCTGGAACCACCACAGGCCGACCCCGCTCGCGAGGTCGAACCGTCGCTCGTAGTCGGCGACGAACGGCTGCCAGAGGACGAGGGCCGTGACCAGCGCGGTCCACGGCACGACCCAGCGGCGCGCGTGGAGGTCGACGACGAGCGCCGCGAGGACGCCGCCCGCCGCGTAGTAGGCGAGGTCCTGCGGGTCGAGGACGAGGCGGACGGCGATGCCGGCGAGGAGGGCGCCGGCCCACCGCCCGCGCAGGACCGCCGCGAGCGCCACGAGGGGAGCACCGACGAGCTGGGCGAGGCGGTCCCAGGCCGGCAGGTAGGTCCCCCGGTAGCCGAGGGTCCACATGATCGACGACTCCCCCACCCGGACCTTCGGGCGGAGGGCGTCGAGGGTGCCGGGGTCGGCCATGAGGAAGGGCAGCCAGGCGGCGGCCGTGCCCGCCACGGCATACCCGAGGGAGCGCCAGCGCACCGGCCGGGGCAGCGCGAGGAGGAGGGGCAGCGCGATGACGGCCCACGGCTTGGCCGCGCAGGCGAGGGCGGCCGCGACGGCCGCGAGAACCGGACGGCCGCGGGGCGAGGACACGCCGAGGACCACGGCCGCGATGCCGATGAGGGCCAGGGCGTCGTCGACGTGGAGCCAACGCACGGTGAGGGTTGTCCAGGCGGGGGCGAGGACGAGGCCGGCGAGGGCGAGCCTGGTCGCCCGCCGCACCGCCGACCCCTCATCGCTGCGATGTGCCGCGACCGCCCAGAGGACCGGGAGGAGCGCGGCCGTGAGGATTGCCTGGACGAGGCCGGCGGCGTGGCTCCCGCCCGCCCAGCCCGCCAGCGCGGCCCCGACGAACGCCAGCGGTCCGATCTGGAGGGTGGGGTCGTCGGCGTAGACATGCAGCCCGGAGGAGCCGAAGAGGGCGTCCGCCCCGTCCCGGAAGAAGTGCCAGGAGATCGCGGAGGGGTCGGCCTGGCGCAGCCCCCACCAGGCGGTCCAGAGGGCGACGACCACCCACGCGAGGGCCTCCGGGGCGCTCGGGGTGACCCGGCGTGCCGCTGCCGAGGTGGACGCCATGGGCCGAGACTAGGGGGTCAGTGCGTGACCTCCCGAGGCAGCGCCCCCAGCCGGACCATCGTGACGACCTGGCTCAGCGCCCCGATGACGCCCCCGGCGATCCCGACGGCGAGCAGGACGCGGAAGGCAAGCCGCCACCCGTCGGAGACGTCGAAGGGGAAGACCTGCCAGACCCGGACCGCGACGGCGACGGCGACGAGCGCCGTGACGACCTCCCCGGCCGCCCGCAGGCCCGGCGGGTCGGTCGCGAGGTAGACGAGGTTGACGACGATGCTGACGACGAGCGAGAGCGTGACGAGGCCGATGACCTGCTCGGTCTCCGGGGTGAGGAACGGCACGGCCTGCCAGCCGGGGCTGACGTCGACGAGCCAGAGCAGGACCACGTTGACGACGACGGCGATGACGTAGCCAGCGCGCCGCGCGGCGGGTGCGGGACGGGAACGGGTTCTGGACATGGGTGAGCACCTCCTCCGCCTCCGTCCACGCTAGGGGCGCCCGCCGTGGCCGTCACGGCCCTGTGGCACGGGTCTCCTCTCCGCGCGGGTGAGGGCACCCTGACCGGCCGACGGACCCGTCCGGGTGCGAGGATGGGGCCGGGCAGGGAGAGCCCGACGAAAGGACCGAATCGTGATCGTGGCAGTCACCCTGGCCGGAGGCGATCAGGTCGGACGCGGCATCGGCCGCGCCGATGCGGTCGCCATCGCGACCGTCGACAACGGCGAGATCACCGACTGGACCGTGCACGAGGTGGGCTGGGACGCCCTCCACGACAGCGGCGGCGAGGGCGCACACCACGCCCGGATCGTCCGCTTCGTCCGCGAGCACGCCGTCGAGGCGTTCGTCGCCGGTGGGGCCGGTGCCGGCATGCGCACGACGCTGGACAAGCTCGGCGTCACGGTCGTGGCGACCGCCGGGGACGCCCGCGCCGCCGTCCTCGCCGCCGCCCGCTGACCCCTCCCCGGCCCCGCCCCCTCCCCTGGGTGGGCGCCTCACTTTCCCGCCCGATACACGACACACCAGCCTGGCAAGGGAAGATTTCCCTTGCCAGGCTGGTGTTTGTCGCCCAAGGTCGGCGCTCGGGGCCGAGCGCAGCCGGCACGCCCGTGCTCGGATCGACGCCGGGAACAGCCGATCAGCCGGCGCTCTGGCCGATCGACCCGAGCAGCTCGGTGAACCACGCCGAGGTGGCGTCGAACTTCTTGCCGCCCTTGATCCGCGGGAACGCGATGGCCGAGAGGACGTCGCCGTTCTCCTCGTCCTGGCCGATGACGCCCGACTCGCCGCGCATCGCGCAGTCGACCGCGAGGTCGGTGCACTGCTTGATGAGGGCGAGGTCCTCGTCGTTGGCCGCCGCGGAACGGGAGAAGTAGCCGCTCTTCTGGACCATCGTCTTCTCGGCGCCGAGCTTCTCGGCGAACTGCTTGGCGAACCATCCGCCCGGGTTGACCTTGTCGAGCTGGACGTGGCCGAACGGGTCCTTCGGCACCTCCTGGCCGGAGGCCTCGAGCTGCTCGACGATCTCGGCGACGCCGGCGCCCTCGGACAGGAAGATGTTGACGCAGCCGATCTCGTCCATGATCGCCTTGAGCCGCTCGGCCTCGGCGTCGATGTCGATGTGCTGCTCGGGGACGAACACCGCGTGGACGTCCCAGC
Organism: uncultured Actinomycetota bacterium; assembly: GCA_963745335.1. Taxonomy (GTDB): domain Bacteria; phylum Actinomycetota; class Actinomycetes; order Actinomycetales; family Dermatophilaceae; genus CAVSJJ01. The sequence continues at coordinate 567,659 of CAVUXP010000006.1, read as the reverse complement.
GCCGCGGGTCGTTGCCGATGCCGGGGACGAACTCCCGCTCGCCGACCCACGCGTGGTAGCGGCGGGCGGTCTCGGCGGTGAGCCAGCCGCAGTTGCGCCCCATGACCTCGTGGACGATGAGCATCCGCGGGTTGGAGGAGTGCTCGGCGATGATGTTCTTCGCATAGAGCGAGCCCTGCTCGGCCGCGGTCCACGCGCCGAGGCTCTGCTTGATCGGGATGACGTCGTTGTCGATCGTCTTGGGGAGGCCGACGACGGTCAGCTCGTAGTCGTTCTCATGGAGGTATGCCGCGAGGTCGGCAGCCGTCGTGTTCGTGTCGTCGCCGCCGATCGTGTGCAGGACGTCGACGCCGTCCTTGGTCAGCTGCTCGGCCGCGACATGGAGCGGGTCCTGGCCCTCCTGGACCAGGCCGCGCTTGACGCAGTCCTTGACGTTGGTCAGCTTGACGCGGCTGTTGCCGATCGGCGACCCGCCGAACGAGTGCAGCAGGTGGGCCCTGTCGCGGACCTCCGGCGTGACCTCGACGTAGCGGCCCTGGAGGAGGCCGGCATACCCGTCGAGGTAGGCGATGATCCGCACGTCCGGCGCCAGCTCGGTGTAGCGCTGGATGAGGCCGCCGACGGCGGAGGACAGACAGGGGGCCAGGCCCCCGGCGGTGAGCATGGCAACGGTGCGAACGGTCATGGTCCTACTGTCTCGCGTCCGCCGACGGCCCGGCAAAGCAGGCTCACCTGATGGTGATGACGGCTCCGGGCCTCTCCCAGCGCAACACGGTGAGCAGCGCCGAGGTCGGCAGCGAGACGCAGCCGGCGGTCCCGCCGCCGAGGTCGACGTGGAGGAAGATCGCCGAGCCCCGCCCCGGGGTGCGCGCCTCGTTGTAGCCGATGACCTGGGCGTAGTTGTAGGCCGGCCGGTTGAGGAGGTTCTCGGCGGAGGACCACCGCCCATTCACCGGCTTGCGCTGGTGGGTGTTGTAGAGCGAGGACGTCGGGTCGTCGACCCAGACGTCGTTGGCGTCGGTCCGGAACCAGCCCAGCCGCAGGCCGGGGTTGCCGTAGGCGCCGAACCCGCCCCGAAGGGCGAAGGTCCCGGCGGGGGTGCGCAGGTCGCCCTCCCGCTTCGCCGAGCTGACGCCGTTGCGGCCGACGTGGCCGGAGTAGGGGCCGTGGTCGAGGAGGTAGCGACCCGACGAGCGGTGGCACGCGCGGATCGTCGCGCGCGACCCGGAGGAGTCGACGAGGACGACCTGGCTCGCCGTGACGCCGGAGGGCACCCGACAGGTGGCCGGCGCGGGTGCGACCTTCTTCGGCGCGGGCTTCGGCGTGGTCTTCGCGGGCGTCGGCTTCGCCCGGGTCGGGGTCGGCTTGGGCGTGGTTCGGGTGGGCGACGCCATGGCCCTCGGGCTGGGGGTGGTGGTCGTCGGAGAGGGGGCGGTGGTCGTCGGGCTGGGGGCGGTCGGCGTGGCAGAGCGAGGAGACGGTGGCGGTCGACGCCGCCACCGAGTCGCCGGCCCCGCAGCCGGCGAGGAGGAGGGCGGCAGCGAGGGTGGCGGCATACCCGGGTATGCCGCGCACCGGAGGGCGGCGTCGGCTCATCGGTCGAAGTGCTGGTAGTCGGGATGGGACCAGAGGCCACCCCAGCGCAGGCCCTGGTCGGTGAAGGCATGCACCGCACGGCTCGAGCTCCCCCAGAAGACCCCGGCGGTCCGCTCGCGTCGGTGCAGCCAGTAGGTCCCGGGATAGACCGTGCCGTCGTCGGCGACGTAGGGGTTCTCGAAGTCGTTGACGTCGATCGCCGTGCCGTAGGCGTGCTTGCTGTAGACCTTGCTCGCCTCCTGGCCGCCGACATAGCGGCAGTTGAAGGCGGAGGTGTTGTCGGCACGCATCGCCGCGTAGTCGTCGGCGCCCGGCCCCTTGGGGTTCTTGCCCCACGTGGAGTCCATCGGCTTCATCTGCCGGATCCGGAACCTGATGTCGTAGAGCCGGGTGAAGGCCCGTGCCGTGGCCTGGGCGATGGACGCGTTGACGACGATGCTGCCCCGCGAGCGCCTGCCGTCGAACCCCCAGAAGTTGACCCGGACCCAGCGCAGCTGCGACCGGCCGACGGGGCAGCCGGAGGTCCACGAGACGCCGACCATCCGCTTCCACGCCGCGTCCGGGATCGCCGAGATCGTCGCGTTGGCCCCGGCGCCCTGCGCGGCCTCGTTGACCGGGAAGCGGACCGTCGGCTCGGCGCCCGCCCGGGGAACGACGGGGAGCCGGGTGGGCTCGGGCCTCGACGTCGGGGACGCCGCGCGGCTTGTGCCGGCGGTGGGCGACGGCGACGTCGACGTGCTCGACGTCGGGGGGCTGGTCGGGGTGGCCGAGGGAGTCGGCGCCGCGGACGTCGAGGAGGTCGAGCCCGTCGCGGCCGCCGGCGACTCACGGGCCGCGGACGTGCCGGCGCACCCGGCGACGAGGGAGGTCGCCAGGACGAGAAGGGCAGCGGCATGCGGGCGGGGAACGCGCATCGCCCACCCACTGTGCCCGATGGGAGCCGTCCGGGCCAGCCGCGGGGGGTGCGGCGGGGCCCGGATGCCGCCACACTGGTGCCGGGACGGCCGGTGGGGCCGACGGACGAAGGGTGGGTTCATGAACGGGTTTCTCCAGGCCAGCTGGAAGCTGCTCCTGATCCGGGGCGTCATCGGCGTCGTCTTCGGGATCATGGCCATGGCCTGGCCGATCACGACGATCCTCGCGCTCGTCGTGCTCTGGGGGGTCTTCGTCCTCGTCGACGGCCTGTCGATGCTCGCCGACGCCTTCGGCGCGCAGGGTGGCCGGCGCTGGATGCTCGTCGCCATGGGCGTGCTGGCCGTTCTCGCCGGGCTCGTCGCGCTGACCCGGCCGGGGATGTCCGCCGTGACCATCACCTGGGTCATCGGCATCTGGATGATCGTCCGCGGCGCCTTCGAGCTCATCGGCGCGTTCGGTCCGAGCGGGAGCACGAGCCGGGTGCTCATCGTCCTCTCGGCGCTGCTGTCGCTCGCCGTCGGCATCCTCTTCGTGGCCAACCCGGGCCGCGGCTCGATCGACCTCGCCATCGTCCTCGGTGCGTTCGCCTTGGCCTGGGGGGTCGCCCAGATCGTCGCCGGGGTCGTCCTCCGGCGCGAGGTGGACCAGGCCACGGGGAGCCTCCCCGCCGCGACGTCCTGAGCCTCAGACCCCGGCGTCGGCACGCTCCTTGACGACGAGCTCGGCCGTCTGGAGCATGTTGAGCGCTGCGCCCTTGCGAAGGTTGTCACCGCAGATGAACGCCTCGAGGGTGCGGGGGAAGTCGGCCGACTGGCGCAGCCGTCCGGCGAACCGCGGGTCGGCGCCGACGATGTCGGACGGCGTCGGGAACTCCTCGCTCTCGGGGTCGTCGAGGAGGACGACGGCCGGCGCCTGGACGAGGGCCTCCCGGGCCCGGTCGAGCGGGATGTCCTGGGCGAACGTCGCGTGCACGCTGACCGAGTGGGTCGACACGACGGGCACCCGAACGCAGGTCACGGCGACCTTGAGGTCGGGGATGTCGAGGATCTTGCGCACCTCGGCGCGGACCTTGACCTCCTCGGAGGTCCAACCCTCACCGACGTGGCTCCCGACGAACGGGATGACGTTGAGCGCCAACGGTGCCGGGAAGGGCGACTCCCCCAGCTCGTGCTCGACGAGGCGGCGGACGTCGCCCGGCCGCGTTCCGAGCTGTCGGTCGCCGGCGACGACCTCCAGCTCGTCGTAGAGCCGGTTGATGCCCTGCCGACCGAGCCCGGAGGCGGACTGGAAGGTCGTCACGACGAGCTCGGTCAGCTCCCACCCCGAGTGGAGGACGCCGAGCACGTCGATCATCGTCATGACGGTCGCGCCGGGGTTGGCGATGATGCCCTTGGGCCGGTCCAGGACGCGACGCGGGTTGACCTCGGGGACGACGAGCGGGACGTCCGGGTCGAGCCGGAAGGTGGGGCTGTTGTCGATGACGACGACGCCCTTCTCCGCCGCGAGCATCACCCATGGCTCGGCGATCGCGGGAGGGATGTCGAACAGCGCGATGTCGACGCCGTCGAAGAAGTCGGGGCGCAGCGGCTCGACGGCGATCTCGAGGCTGCCGAGGCGGCATACCGTTCCCACCTCGTCGTCGGCGGCCGCGAGGCGCACCGAGCCCCACAGCTGCTCGCGGACGGCGAGCACCTCGCAGACGACCTGGCCGACGGCACCGGTGGCCCCCACCACGGCCAGGGTGGGGCGGGTGTCGGGCGAACCCTCGGAGTTCACGGGGCGGTCAGCGCCCGGTGCCTGCGTAGACGACGGCCTCGCCCTCGGTGGAGTCGAGCCCGAATGCCGTGTGCACGGCACGGACCGCCTCGTCGAGGAGCTCCTCGCGGGTGATGACCGAGATGCGGATCTCCGAGGTCGAGATCATCTCGATGTTGACGCCCGCGTCGGCGAGCGCGCGGAAGAAGGTCGCCGAGACGCCCGGGTTGGAGCGCATGCCGGCCCCGACGAGGGACAGCTTGCCGACCTGGTCGTCGTAGAGCAGCGCGGTGAAGCCGGCGGCCTCCTGGATGCGCTGGAGCGACTGCAGGGCGGACTGCCCGTCGGCCTTCGGCAGGGTGAAGGAGATGTCGGTGAGGCCGGTGTCGGTCGCCGAGACGTTCTGGACGATCATGTCGATGTTGATCTGGGCCTCGGCCAAGGCCGAGAAGATGTCGGCCGCCTTGCCCGTGATGTCCGGGACGCCGACGACGGTGATCTTGGCTTCGCTGCGGTCGTGTGCGACCCCGGCGATGATGGGCTCTTCCACGACGACTCCTTCGGGAGCGGGCTGGTCGGTGACGAGGGTGCCCTCCTTCGCGGTGAAGGAGGACCGGACGTGGATCGGGATGTCGAAGCGCCGGGCGTACTCGACGCTGCGCAGGTGAAGGACCTTCGAGCCGCAGGCGGCGAGCTCGAGCATCTCCTCGTTGGTGACCCTGCTCAGCTTGCGGGCCGTCGGGACGATCCGTGGGTCGGCGGTGAACACGCCGTCGACGTCGGTGTAGATCTCGCAGACGTCCGCGCCGAGCGCGGCCGCCAGCGCAACGGCGGTCGTGTCCGTGCCGCCGCGACCGAGGGTGGTGATCTCCTTCGTGTCCTGGCTGACGCCCTGGAAGCCCGCGACGATGACGATGTGCCCGTCGCCGAGGGCCTTGGTGATCCGGCCCGGCGTGACGTCGATGATCTTCGCCCTGCCGTGGACGGCGTCGGTGATGACGCCGGCCTGGGATCCGGTGAAGGAGCGGGCGGTGTAGCCGACGTCGGAGATCGCCATGGCGACGAGGGCCATCGAGATCCGCTCGCCCGCCGTCACGAGCATGTCGAGCTCGCGCGGCGGCGGCAGCGGGCTGACCTCCTTGGCGAGGTCGAGCAGCTCGTCGGTGGAGTCGCCCATCGCGGAGACGGCGACGACGACGTCGTTGCCGCCCTTCTTCGTCTCGGCGATGCGACGGGCGACCCGCTTGATGCTCTCGGCATCGGCGAGCGAGGAACCGCCGTACTTCTGGACGACGATCGGCACGATGGAACTCCCGGGAACGGACGGCACATGCCGGGCGGACCGGCCCGAACAGTCTAGCCAGCGAGGCGGCAGCGCTCGGCGACGCCCGTATGCCGGTCAGGGGTGGAGCGCGTCGAACTCCGCCTCGGAGACGACCTCGGCGTCGGCGTCGAGGCGGACGTGCGCGAGCAGGGTCTGGACGACCCGCAGCGCCATCGCGGCACGCTCGCCCCAGTCGGACAGGTAGCTGAACTGCCACCACCACAGGGCTTCGACGGGGCGCCCCGCCTCGTAGTGGCTCAGCCCGTGGGCGAGGGCCGACACGACCTCCATGAGGTCGTTCGAGACCGAGCCGGTCGTCAGCTCGGTCGAGGTGACGGGGTCGATGACGTCGGCGTACTCGTCGATCCCCTCGAAGAGGTTGGCGAGGTTCCCGCGGAGGGGATCCAGCTCGGGGTCGGGCCCGGGGTCGGCCTCGTAGCGCTCCTCGGGCACGACGTCCTCGATCGCGCCGAGCCGGGCCCCCATCGACAGGACCTGCGAGAGGGCGAGCAGGGTCATGGGCAGCGCGGCGTCCGGCGCGGACCCCGACGCGACGTCGGTGATCGTCGTGACGAACACCGCCGCCTCGGCCGCACAGTCGTGGGCGAGGCCGGCCAGCTCCGCGGGAATGTCGCCGCCGGAGGCGGTGGCGTCGGTCGTGGGCTCAGGCATCGAGCAGCCTCCGTCCTTCGAAGGCCCGGCCCAGGGTGACCTCGTCGGCGTACTCGAGGTCGCCGCCGACGGGGAGCCCGGAGGCGAGCCGGGTGATGGTCAGCCCCATCCCCTTGAGGAAGCGGGCGAGGTAGCTCGCCGTCGCCTCGCCCTCGAGGTTGGGGTCGGTCGCGATGATGACCTCGGTGACGACGCCGTCGGCCAGCCGGGTCATGAGCTCGCGGAAGCGGAGGTCGTCGGGGCCGATGCCGTCGATCGGGCTGATCGCCCCGCCGAGCACGTGGTAGCGACCCCGGAACTCGCGGGTCCGCTCGATGGCCACGACGTCCTTGGGCTCCTCGACGACGCAGATGGCCTTCTCGTCACGACGGGGGTCGGCGCAGATCCGGCACCGCTCGCCCTCGGCGACGTTGAAGCACACCTCGCAGAAGCGCACCCGCTCCTTGACCGCGGCGAGGGCGTCGGTGAGGCGCTGGACGTCGGCCGGGTCCGCCTGGAGGAGGTGGAACGCGATCCGCTGGGCACTCTTGGGGCCGACCCCGGGCAGTCGCCCGAGTTCGTCGATCAGGTCCTGGACCGCGCCCTCGTACACACCCCGAGACTACGGCCTCGGTCCGACGGGTGCGGCATCCGCCGCACCGACGCCGCGCCGTCAGCCGACGAGCTGGTACTCGCCGGCCTCGTCGAGAGCGGCGCGGATCTCGTCGGAGGCCACCTCGCGCTCGGCCGCGAAGGTCACCGTCGAGGCGCCGCCGTTGACGAGCTCGACCTGGACGTCGCTGACGCCGTCGAGGGCGCTCATCTCCTGGGTGACCGCGTGGACGCAGTGGTGGCAGGTGAGGCCGGTGGCCTGGAAGGTCTGGGTGCTCATGGTGCTCCTAACGCCGGTGTGACATCCCCACGATACCCCCCACGGGTATGCCGCAATCGGCCGGGTCGGTGCCGGGCCGGGCTCCCGCGGGCACCCACGGACCTACCGCCCGTCGGTCTTCGCCTCGATCGCGGCGAGCCGCTGCTCGAGCCGCTCGAGGGCGTCGAGGATCCGCTGGTCCACGAGCGCCTCCTCCGCCTCGACCGGGCGCTCCTCCTGGCGGACGAAGAGGGCGGCCAGGGACGCGCTGACCATGGCGAGGAGCAGGAACCCGACGATCATGAGGAAGCCGGACAGCAGCACGCCGGCCGTGGTCTCGGGCGGCTCCCCGATGAAGCCCACCGTCGTGATGAGGCTCGTCGCCCACCACAGGCCCCGGCCGAAGCTGGACACGGTGCGCGTCTCGATGGCGGTCGCGGCCGCGCCGGCCACGATGACCATGAGGACCGCCGAGAGCAGCACCGGGACGAGCCACCGCGAGGCGATGGGCAGGCGACGGCGACCAGGAACCGGGAACCTCATCATGAGTCCTCTCCCGCGCGGCGACGGACCGCCTCAGCGTAGGGACGATCCCTGGACGGACCCCGGACGCGTCGCGAGCGGGCGCACGGACCGGTGACGTCAGCCGGCAGCCGGCCGGCCGGCATACGCCACGGCGAGCCGGAACGCCGCCCACAGCACGCCGGTCACGGCCGTGGCGACCAGCGCCAGCCCGAGGTCGGGCTGGAACAGCCACAACGTCCCGAGCGGCGACCCGAGCAGACCCGGGACGAGCCAGAGGATGACCCCGGCCGCGACGCCCGTGGTGAGCAGCGGGAACCACAGGCTGAACAGGCCGAAGCCGCCGCGCTTGGCGCGGATGGCGGTGCGGTGCCGCCAGGCCCAGGCCATGCTGAGCACGTAGCCGACCGGCAGGAGCACGAGGCCGAGGAAGAGGGCCTTCTGGGCCCAGCGGGAGCCCTCGCCGGCGTAGTCCAGGCCCAGCGCCTGCGCGGTGACGGCGTTGCGGAGCTGGGCCGTCTCCCCGAAGCCGACCCCGCTCCCGCCGTTGACGAGGACGACGACGCCCCGGCTCTCGCCGGGGATCATCGTCGCCAGCGTCTCGACGCCCGGGGTCGACCCCGAGTGCCAGACAGTCCGGTTGTCCGAGTCGATGAACCACCCGAGGCCGTAGAACGGCGACGCCGCCCCGGCCGGAGCCATCATCAGTGCCTTGCCGTCCGCGCTCAGCACGTCGTCCTCGCCGTTCATCATCACCCCGAGGTAGCGCGCGACGTCACCGGCGCTCGCGACGATCCCGCCCGCCGGAGCCATTCCGCGCGAGGTGGCGGTGTCGGCGAGCGGACGCTTGGTCCAGAACCACGGCCGATGGCCGGTCGCCATGCCGTCGTGGGCCTCGCCGTCCGAGACGAAGCTGTGGGTCATGCCCACCGGCTGGAGGATGTCGGTCGTGACGTAGGACTGGTAGTCGCGCCCGCTGACGACCTCGATGAGCCTGCCGAGGACCTCGTAGTTGGCGTTGGAGTACTCCCACGTCTCCTCGGGGCGGTGCGCGGGGGTCATCGCGGCGATCGCGTCGACCTTGTGCTCGAGCTCGTCCGCGCCACCGGTGGCGTCCGAGTGCGAGATGTTCCCCTGCAGCGTGGAGAAGCCGCTCGTGTGGCTGAGGAGCTGTCGGACGGTGATCGCGCCGGATGGTCGGTCCGCGAAGACGTCGAGATATCCGCCGATGTCGGCGTCCAGCTCGACCTGGCCTGCCTCGACGAGCTGCATGACGGCCAGCGCGGTGACGCTCTTCGAGATCGACCCGATGACGAAGGGCGTGTCGGGGGTGAGCGCCGTGTCCTCGCCGACCCTGACGACGCCGCGCGCACCGGCCGCGGTGACCTCGCCATCGGTCACGACGGCGTAGGACATTCCCGGCACGCCGGAGGCGGGCATCTCGCGGTCGATGACCTCGTCGATCGAGCCGCTCGCCGCGTCGGTCGCGCCGACGGCGCCGGCCGCGCCTGCCGCGCCGGCCGGAACGGCCGCGCCCAGCCCGATGGCCAGGGCGGCCAGCAGTCGGCGCATCACACGGTCCTCCCGATCCCGGCGACAGAGTGCCCGAGTCTAGCGGTGGCGTCCGGGCCCCCTCCCTGATCGACGAGCCCCGGGTGCGGTGTCGCGGGATTCAGGGCTCGGCGCGGTCCGCGCGTTCCCCCCGGACCAGGCCGTGCTCATAGGCGTGGATGACCGCCTGCACCCGGTCGCGGGCCCCGAGCTTGGCGAGGATCCGCCCGACATGGGTCTTGACCGTCGTCTCGGACAGGACGAACCGGTCGGCGATCTCGCCGTTGCTCAGCCCCCGCGCCATGAGAACGAGCACCTCGCGCTCGCGTGGCGTGAGCATGTCCACCCGACCGCCCGGCCGGCTCGGCGCCGCCGGGCGCTCCCGCAGCACGGAGTGGATCATGCGCCGGGTCACGCTCGGCGCGAGCAGGGCGTCACCGGCGTGCACGGCCCGGATCCCGGCGACGAGCAGCTCGGGCTCGGCGTCCTTGAGGAGGAAGCCGCTCGCTCCGGCCTCGAGCGCGTCATAGACGTAGTCGTCCATGTCGAAGGTCGTCAGCATGATGACCCTGGCGGTGCACGAGGGGTCACCGGTCAGCAGGCGGGTGGCCTCGATCCCGTCGGTCCCCGGCATACGGACGTCCATCAGGACGACGTCGGGGGCGAGGCTGCGCACCGCGGACACGGCCGCATCGCCGTCGGCGGCCTCTCCGACGACATCGAGGTCGGGTTCGATCTCGAGCACCATCCGGAACCCGCGCCGCACGAGGGCCTGGTCGTCGGCGACGACGAGCCGGATCACGCGAGCACCAGCGGAAGGGTGACCAGCAGCTCGAACCCTCCGCCGGCGCGCGGGCGGGCCTGGAGCTCGCCGCCGTAGGCCGCCACCCGCTCGCGCAGGCCGAGCAGACCGTGACCCGGCTCGTGTCGCCCCACGACCGGACGACCGTCGTCGCGCACCGCGAGCTGCAGCATCTCCGGGCCGTAGGCGATGCACACGTCGGCTCGACTGGGGCCGTCGGCGTGCCGCAACGCGTTGGTCAGGCCCTCCTGCAGCAGCCGGTATGCCGTGAGGTCCAGCCCAGGCGCGAGCGGCCTGGGGGTGCCCGTCACGCTCACGTGGACGGCGAGGCCGGCGGCGCGGATCTTGTCGGCGAGGCGGTCGGCATCCGCGAGCGTCGGCGGGGGCTCGCGCGTGGGGACGCCCGATGCGCCGCGCAGCACCCCGACCATCCGACGCATCTCGGTGAGGGCTTCGCGCCCGACCGCCTCGACGCTCTCCAGCGCCTCGCGTTCGGCGATCTGCTCCGGGGCGAGGCGCCGCCGCACCGCCGCGGCCTGGACCGTCATCACGCTGACGCTGTGTCCGATGACGTCGTGCAGCTCGCGCGCAATCCTGTTGCGCTCCTCGGCGACCGCCTGCTCGGCGCGAGCGGCCCGCGCCTCTCGTCGCTGCTCGGCGTTCTGCACCCGGCTGCGGACCAGCGCGCCGACGAACCAGCTGATGACGACGGTCGAGACCCAGAAGAGGCCACCGGCCCGGTCACCCCACGTGGTGGACAGCGGGTCGAGCAGCACCCACGACACGCCGTAGACGCCGACCAGCGCCAGCCCCCACCACGGGGGGTGTCGCTGCTCCCATCGGGCGACCGAGTAGGCGGCGACGGTGGCCGGAAGCTGCACGCCCATGCCCTCGGGGGAACCGGCGAGGGCGAACTCCACCACGGCGACGGCGGTCAGCCCGACGAACGCCTCGACCGGCCGCGCTCGGCGCCACAACAGGAACAGCGGGCCGATGGCATAGGCACCGGCCTGGGCCCAGGCCGGGCCCTGCCGGTGAGTGGCACCCAGCCCGTTCCACACCTCGAGCTGTCCGAGCACGACGAGGACGGCCACGATGGCGATGTCCACGCTCCACGACCGCCGAGTCATGCGCCGACGGTAGACCGCCACGCGGCCGGTGTCGTCCTTCCCCAGGAGGATCTGCGGCGTCCGGTCCTCCCCTGGACCGAGCCGGGAGGTCGCCCCGTGGCCCGATGACCGAAGGGCCTGCGGATTCCTAGCGTCGTCCCTGCCGGATCGACCGATGCGGCAGGGACCAGACAGGAGCCTCCGACCATGACCACACGACGCCTCGCCGGGCTGGCGCTCGCCGGCTATGCCCTCCTCACCCTCGTCGCCTTCATCGCGTCCGGGGTCCCGGGAGGCGACTACGAGCCGGACAAGGTCGCCGCCTTCCTCGCGGGCGACCAGGCGACCGGCATCGTCCTGAGCTGGGCGGCCCTCGCCGCCGGGTTCGCGTTGCTCACCGTCGGGCGCCACGCCCGCGAGGCTCTCGGTGGCCCTGCCGGAGAGCGAGCCCATGATCTCGGCGTCGTCGCGACCTCGGCCGCCACGGTGGGAGCATTCGTCCACGGTGGCCTGCTCATCGCCCTCACGGAGGGCGGAGCCGGGATGGCCGCGGGTGTGCCCCAGCCCGTCGCCTACACGCTCGGCGAGATGAGCAACCTCCTGGCGGTGTGCGCACCGGCCTTCGCCCTCGGCGCGCTGGGGCTCGTTCTCGCGCGGCACTACCCGATGCCGGTCTGGCTGCGGGTGGCCACCGTGATCGGTGCGCTCGGCGGCCTCACCGCCCCCCTGTTCCTCACCTACTTCGTGTTCCTCCTGTGGGCGCTGCTGCTCGGTGCCTGGTGGTCCTTGCGGCCGGCTCGCGACGCGGTGTCCGCCGCGATCGAGCCGGCCACCAGCATCGGGTGAGGCCTGGGCACGTCATGGAATGCCGCGTCAGCCTCCGGCATCAGGGGCCGCCGAGTCCCCCCTCGCGCGCCTTGACGATCGCGGCCGCCCGATCGGACACCTGGAGCTTCATGAAGATGTTCGACACATGGTTGCGCACCGTTTTGAGGTTGATCATGAGGTCGTGGGCGATGGCCGCGTTGCCCTTGCCGCGGGCGACGAGCTCGAGAACCTCCCGTTCCCGCTGGGTGAGCGCCGGGAACGCTACCGCCGTCGATCCGGGTCCGTGGGCGAAGTGCTCGATGACCCGCGCGGCGATCTCACGCCCGAAGATCGCCTCCCCGGCCGCCGCTGCCTGGATGGCTCGGACGATGTCCGCCTGGTCGGCACCCTTGAGGAGATAGCCGCGCGCACCGGCGCGCATCGCCGCGAAGACGGACTCGTCGTCTTCGAACATCGTCAAGACCACGACCGCCACGCGTCGGTCGACGCCGGTGATCCGGCGGGTCGCCTCGATGCCATCGACGTCGGGCATACGCAGGTCCATCAGGAGGACGTCGGGCGCCAGCGACGCTGTGAGGGCGACCGCCTCCGCGCCGGTCTCCGCAAGACCCACGACGTCGAGGCCGTCCACGTCGGCCAGCATCAGCTCGAGTCCTCGACGGAACGCGGGATGGTCGTCGGCGACCAGCACCCGAGTCATCCTGCGACCCCCGCGTTGGCGGGCCGTTCGCCATCGACCGCCCTGGCCGGGGCGGGCAGGGGCAGTGCCGCGCGCACGACGACTCCGCCGGCAGGCCCATCAGCCAGCGTGAGGCAACCCCCCAGCTCGGCAGCCCGCTCGGTCATCGATCCCCACCCGGTCCCCGGCCGGGACACGGGGTCGAGGCCGGAGCCGTTGTCGGCGATCGTGAGGTGCAGCTCATGGCCGGCCTCGAGCTGCAGGCGGCACCGGCTGGCGCCGGAGTGGCGTGCCACGTTGGTGAGGGCCTCGGAGGCAATCCGAAAGGCCGCGACCTCCACCGCGGCCGGGAGGACCGGCAGGCGGTCGGGGGCCTGGATCTCGAACGTCACCCCGGAGTACGCCAGCGACGCTGCGCGCTGGCGAAGGGCTCCGGCCAGGCCCACCTCGTCGATGGCCGGCGGCCTGAGGTCCTCGACCACTCGGCGGACCTCGGCGACGGTGGCGCGGGCCTCGTCGCGGATCTCCACGAGCAGCTCGTCACGCGCCTCGTCCGTCCGCGGCGTCCGCGCCGCCTCGACCTTCATGAGGATCGCAGCCAGCGACGGCCCGACACCGTCGTGCAGGTCGCGACGCAGTCGCTTGCGCTCCTCCTCACGGGCGGCGACCAACGTCGAGCGAGATGCCTGAAGCTCCTCGGCCAGCCGTGCGGCCCGCACGGTAACGCCGGCATACCGGGCGAGGTCGGTCAGCAGCGCATGGTCGGCAGCCGTCAGGTGGCGGTCGGGCGGAACCTGCAGGGCCAGCCACCCGTAGGCCGCGCCCCGGTGCTCGAGCACGACGCGCACGACGTCGGTGTCCTCGGCCTCCGCCGGGCCGGCCGGCTCGACCCAGACCCGGTCGACCCGCAGGGCCTCGGCCACCGCCGTGGTGATCGCGTCGATCAGGCGCAGCGGGTCCGCCGACTCGGTGGCGACGCCGAGGCGCCGCAGCGCGACAGCCGGGTCGCCCCGGTCGCCGTAGACCCATCGCTCGACGCGGCTGCGCAGCCACGCCGCCGCGGGATGCACGACGACGGCGACGATCCCGACGGCAATCAGGCCGCCCCAGACGCTGGCACCGACCATCCGCTCGGCCGCCAGCAACAGGAGCGCGTAGAGAGCCACCACGGCGACGAGCAGCAGTCCGTATGTCAGCGTCCTGCTGAGGACAGGCCGGATGTCGAAGAGCCGATACCGCAGCACCGCGATGCCCATGGTGGCCGGTAACGCGACCCCGGCGAGGACCAGCGCGGAGTCGACGGCAACCGGGTTGTCGCGGAGGGCGAAGTGACCGACCCAGGCCAGCCCGAGCGCCATCGGGAGGCTCGTGGCCCCCCATACCAGCCACAGCAGCTGGAGGCGCTCGGTACCGGCCGCGCGCCGGAGCCGGCCGCGCACCGCCACGGCGCTCCCGACGAGCAGCAGCACGGTGGCGACCAGTCCGACGACACCGAGCAGTCCGGACACCGGCTCGGGCAGCCACGGCAGCGGCGGGTCGGCGCCATGATGCGCCAGCCGGTAGCTGCCGGCGTCGCCGGCCGCCCCGACGGCGAAGGCGCCGACGCCGACGAGCCCCCACCGCACCCACGCACTCCAGAACCGCGACGCTGCCCGCCCGTCCGGGAGGACGTACGCGATGAGGACCAGCCACAGGAAGAGGAAGACCCACGACCCGGCGGCCAGCTGGTCGGCGACCGCCCCGGCACCCCCCTGACTCGGCTCGGCGAACGACAGGAGCCCAGCGAAGCAGATGCCGTGAAGGACCAGCAGCGCACCGATGCGCCGTTGACCCGCCCGCAGCACGGCCACCCCGACCAGGACGGCGGTGGTCGCCGGGATGAGGACGAGGGCGAGGTTCATCCGAACAGTGTGGGCCCTGCCGCGCGAGGGCGACAGGTGCCCGGGAACGCTTCCCGGGCAGACCGGGACCGCTGCCTCAGGTGGACGGGTCCGCGGGCAGCGGGACGCTCAGCCACCCCGGGGCAACCGGTCCCGGCCGACGAAGGGGACACCCATGTCTGTCAGCACGTTCGAGAAGGCTCTGCCCTGGAGCGGAGCCGTGGCCGGCCTGTGTTGGATCGGCCAGTCGTTCCTGTTCCACGTCAGCACCGAGGACCTGCCGGGGCACGCGGACAGTACGAGGATCCACGACCACCTGGCTCTGAACTACGCGGCGGTCGCCTGTCTGGTCGTCATGGGAATCGCCTTGCTCTTCTTCGCCACAGCGGTCCGTAACCTGCTGCGGGCCGGGGAGGCGGCGCAGGGCACCTACTCCGGCATCGCGTACGCGGGCTGGATCGTCGTCGTGGCCGGTCTGGGTCAGATGGTGGTCTGGAACTGGGGCTACATCAACGGGGCCGCCGATGCCGCAGACGATGCCGCCCTGAGGGTGCTGGACTACGTCGGCTACTTCGGCTTCGCGGGCATGGGTATCGGCATCGCGACCGCCTTCCTCGCGACCGGCCTCGGCGGCAAGCGCTCGGCGGTACTCCCGACCTGGTTCGCCGTCACCAGCATCGTGCTGGGGGTGCTCAGCGCACTGGGTGACGCGGGCATCCCACCCGGAGGCCTGGTGAACTACCTGTTGCTGCCGTTCTGGTTGATTGCCGCGTCGGTGATCATCGTCCGGCGGCAGACGCGAGCCGCCACGACGCCGCTCACGAGCGCCGCGCGACCGTGAGGCACTAGGGCGCGAGGGTCCCGCCGGCGAGCATCTCGCCCTCGGCGCGCAGCACACAGAACTGGTTGCCCTCGGGGTCGGCGAAGACCACCCACCCGGTCCCCGGGCCGAACTCCCCCCGGTGGTCCGCCACCTCCACCGCGCCGAGGGCGCGCACGCGCTCGACCTCCTCGTCGCGGCCCCCGGTGCGGGGGCGCAGGTCGAAGTGGATCCGCTTCGCGGCCAGCTCCGGGTCGTCCACCCTGATGAAGAGGATCCGGTGGCCGGAGTGGGGATCGAGGATCAGACACTCGTCGTGCTCGGGCAGGTTCGGGTCGTCCGGGAGGTCGACATAGTCGAGAAGGGACTTCCACCACTGGGACAGCTCGTACGGGTGGTGGCAGTCGACGGTGGTGTGCGCGACGAGGCAGGACATGGCCCCAGCCTCGCCACGTCCCGGGACCTGCGCAAGCGCCGTGCGGGACGGGTGGGAGGGCTAGATGCCGACGGCGGCACCGGACGACGACGGGGGCAGGTCGTTGTAGCCGTCGGCCCGCTCCTGGCCGGACAGCGCCGCGATGGCGTCCATGACGGCGTCGGTGAGCGCGCGTCGTGCCTTGGCGGCCGGCAGGTCGGCATACCCCGCGGGCTCGATCGGACGCCCGAAGCTGACCGTCACCGACGCGAGCCGGGGGACGTTGTTGCCGATCGGCTGCACGTCCTGGGTCCCGCGCAGCCCGACCGGGACGATCGGCACCCCCGCGGTGAGCGCCAGCCAGGCGACCCCGGTGCGCCCCTTGTAGAGACGGCCGTCGCGCGAGCGCGTCCCCTCGGGGTAGATGCCGAACGCCCGCCCCGCCCGGAGCACCTCGAGGGCAGCGGCGAGCGACTCCTGCGCGGCCCGGGAGGAATGCCGGTCGACGGGGATCGCGTCGATGCCCTCGAAGAAGCTGCGCCGGACCGCACCCCCGACGCCGGTGCCGGTGAAGTACTCGGACTTCGCGAGGAACGAGACCGGCCGTGGCGCCGCGATCGGGATGGCGAAGGAGTCGATGAAGGACAGATGGTTGCTCGCGAGGATGACCCCGCCGGAGCGCGGCACGTTGGCCACGCCCGGTGATCGTCGGCCGCCACAGCGCCTTGGCGAGGGGGACGATCGTCGCGCGACCGGTCACCCAGGCGGCCCGGCTCACGGCGCCTCGTCGTCGATGACCGTCGCGCCGAGGATGCGCTGGACGACGGGGAGGCCCACCTCGCCGAGCTCCGCCACGTCCTCGTCGTCGATGCTCACCGCCGCGTCGTCGACGAGGCGATGCGCCTCCTCCTCCGGGGGAACGTCGTCGTCCGGGGGCTCGTCGGGGTATGCCGCGGCCGGCCGGCCCCGACCCGGTCCCGACGCCGGCTCCGGGCCCCCATCGGGCGCGGCGGGCGGCCGGTTCGAGGGCGGCTCGCGGCGTCCGGGCGCCTCCTCGGCGACCGGGTGGGGAGCGCGGTCGGGCGCGCGGGTCGGAGCCGAGGCGGGCCGCGGGGCCGCGGCGGCCTGGGCCTCGTCGGTCGGGATGCCCTCGACGCGGACGTCGAGCCCGAGCGTGTCGATGAGCGCCTGGCGGACGTACTCGGCGTGCTGGCCGCGCCGGAAGGTGTTGGCCAACCCGACGGTCGAGATGCCGAGGAGGAGCCGATCCCCGTCGTAGTCGAGGACCTGCGCATGCTCGGACAGGAAGGTCCACGTCGCGCGCTTGAGCGCGAAGATGCGGGCGAGGACGTCGGGCCAGGAGCGGCGGATGGCCGCGGTGTCCATCCCGCCGCCCCGCCGGCGGCGCCGGTGGTGCCTGGGTGGCCGGCTCGGATGCCGGCGGGGCGGGCGGCTCCGGAGCCGGGGTGTCCGGCACGGAGGTGGCGGCTGCCGCTTCGCGAGCCGGGGCCCCGGGTCCCGCGGACCGCATGGCCTCGGCCCCTCGCGTCGCGGGCGGCGCGCTCGGCTGCGCGGCGGCGGGCTCCGTCGCGGCGGGCCGGGGCGGGCTCCGCGGCCGGGCTCGGCTCGGGTGCGGGGCGGACGGGCGGGGCGGCGGGCGCCGTCGGAGGCGGGGCGGCCGCGCCGGTCGGGACCCCGCCGACGTCGAGGCGGCGCTCGAGGCGGTCGAGGCGCGCGGCATACCCGCTCTCACCCGCGGCGGCGGGGAGGAGGACCCGGGCGGCGATGAGCTCGAGCTGGAGCCGCGGCGCCGTCGCGCCGGTCATCTCGGTGAGGCCGGCGTTGACGATGTCGGCGGCGCGGGACAAGGCGCCGGGGCCGAAGGCGGCCGCCTGGTGGCGCATCCGCTCGAGCTGGTCCTCGGGGAGGGCGCGGAGGACGGCCGACGCGCCGTCCGGCACTGCGGCGACGACGATGAGGTCGCGCAGCCGCTCGAGGAGGTCCTCGACGAAGCGGCGCGGGTCGAGGCCGGACTCGATGACCCGCTCGATGGCCCGGAAGGCACCACCGCCGTCGGCCGCCGCGAAGGCGTCGATGGCCGCGTCGAGGAGCTCCCCGTCGGTGAACCCGAGCAGGGCGGCGGCCGAGTCGTAGGTGAGCCCCTCGTCTCCCGACCCGGCGATGAGCTGGTCGAGGACCGACAGCGAGTCGCGGACCGACCCGCCACCGGCCCGGACGACGAAGGACAGCACGCCGGGAGCGACGTCGACGCCCTCCTGCGCGCAGATCTGGCCGAGGTAGTCGGTCAGCTGCTGCGGCGGGACGAGGCGGAAGGGGTAGTGGTGGGTGCGGCTGCGGATCGTCCCGATGACCTTGTCAGGCTCGGTCGTCGCGAAGACGAACTTCACGTGCTCGGGCGGCTCCTCGACGATCTTGAGCAGGGCGTTGAAGCCCTGCGGCGTCACCATGTGCGCCTCGTCGATGATGTAGACCTTGTACCGGCTCTGGGCCGGGCCGTAGCTCGCTCGCTCCCGGAGGTCACGGGCGTCGTCGACGCCACCGTGGCTCGCCGCGTCGATCTCGATGACGTCGACGGACCCCGGGCCGCCGCGGGCGAGGGCGACGCAGGAGTCGCAGGTGCCGCACGGCTCGGGGGTCGGACCCTGCTCGCAGTTGAGGCAGCGGGCGAGGATGCGGGCGCTCGTCGTCTTGCCGCAGCCGCGCGGGCCGGAGAAGAGGTAGGCATGCCCGACCCGGCCGGTCCGCAGCGCCTGCATGAGCGGGCCCGTCACGTGGTCCTGGCCGATGACGTCCGAGAACGTCTCCGGCCGGTATCGGCGGTAGAGGGCGGTGCTCACCCCCCGCACCCTAGTCGGGCGGGGGGACGGCGGGTATGCCGCGTTCACGGCCCTCCGAGGGCGGCGGACTAGGGTGGCCGGGCTCGACGAAGGGAGCACAGTCGATGACGGTCGCCGACCGAGTGGGTCCTCGCGTTGCCGGGACCGGGGTGTCCAAGACGATCGGCCCCACGACGCTGCTCGCGCCGACCGACCTCGTCGCCGAGCCCGGCACGTGCGTCGTCGTCCGCGGCCACAACGGCGTCGGCAAGACGACCCTCCTGCGCATCCTCGCCGGGACCCTGGAGCCGACGACGGGCTCCGCGACGATCGACGACCGGCCCTCCGACGAGCGGGACCCGGAGGTCCGCCGTGCGGTGGCGGCGCTCATCGGCGCCCCGACGGCATACCGCGACCTCACCCTCGCCGACCACCTCACCCTCGTCGACGCGACGTGGGGCGGCGACGCCCACACGTGCCGGGAGCGCGTCGCGGCAGGGCTGGACGCCCTCGCGATCGGACACCTCGCCGAGCGGTTCCCGCACGAGCTGTCCTCGGGTCAGGGACAGCTGTTCCGGCTGGCCCTCGTCCTCTTCCGGCCGAGCAGCGTCCTCGTCCTCGACGAGCCCGAGCAGCGCCTCGACACCGACATGCGCGACCTCGTCGGCCGACTCCTCGCGGGCCGGCGGGACGCCGGCACCACCGTCGTCCTCGCCTCCCACGACCCGCGGCTCACCGAGGCCGTCGCCGACGTCGTCGTCGACCTCGACACCGGCGCCGCGCGATGAGCGACCGGTCCCTGATCGAGGACGCCGTCCATGTCGTCCACGGCGAGGAGGGCACCGGCACGGTGCGGCGCATCCTCTACGCCGTCTACGTCGGCGTGCTCCTCGCCCTGTCCTACGGGTTCACCCTGGCCCGCGCCCTCTTCGCCACCGGGGACCCGGGCGCCCTGCGCCGCGAGCTGCTCTCGCCGGTCGGCCTCGCCGTGTCCGTCGGGCTCGTCGTCCTCGTCGGCGCCCTCGCCAGGACGTCCGGACGGACCCGTGGGCCCGTCGTCCCGCCGCTTCCCTGGACCGACCACGTCGTCACGGCCGCCCTCGACCGAGGCCTCACGCTGCGGCAGTGGTGGCTGACCGCCGCCGCCGGCGGCCTCGCCGGCGGCCTCGTCCTCGGTGCCGCGGTCGGCGGAGGCGCCTGGTCGGCGGGGGTCGGCGGGCCGGCCTGGCTCCTCGTCGGGCTGTTGACCGGTCCGACGATCGGGTGGGTCGTTCGTGCTCCTCTGGCTGCTCGGCCAGGTGTCCGTCGGGCCGGCGGGGTCGGTGTCGGCGGCGGCCGTGGGCCGGGGCATCACCCGCCCGGCGACCCTGCTCCGGCTGCTCGGCGTGGAGGACCTCCGCCAGCAGGGCGTCCGGTCGAGCCGACTGGGCGGCGGGGTCCTCGCCGGCGACCTGCGTGCCGTCCGCCTCGAGGTCGCCGCGCCGGTCACCCGGGCCCGGACGACCCGGCTGCGTTCGGCCGGCCCGGTGCGGACGGTCGTGCGTCGCGACATCCTCGGTCTCCGGCGCAGCCCCGGCGCGGTCCTCGCGGGCCTCGCCCTCGTCGCGCTGGGTGCCGCCGGGCTCGCCTGGGCCCTCGCCGACCCGGCGGCGCCCGCGGCCGTCGCCTGGCCGGCGGCGCTCGCCTGCTACCTCGGCTTCGGCTGGTGGAGCGAGGGCCTGCGGCTCCAGGGCGACAACGGCGGCACGGCGCCGCTCCTCGGCGTGTGGGGACGGCGCGAGGCCGTCGCCCACCTCGTCGTCCCGGCCGCGGCATTCGCCGTCGTCGCCGAGGGGGCGGCCCTCGTCGTCTCGCTGACCACCGGGTCCGGCGCCGGGCCGGACCGGAGCGCGCTGGTGGCGGCGTGGATGCTGCTCGTCCTCGTCGGGGTGGCCGGGTCCCACCTGCTCGCCGCCTTCCGCGGGCAGGCGCCGAACCCGGCGTTCATGCCCGGGATGGGTCCCGGCCTCCTCGCCGCGTGGTACGCCTACCCCCTGCTGCTCACCCTCATCGGCGCGGCGGGCTTCACGACGCTCGTCGCCACCCAGGGCGCGACACCGGTGCTCGTCACGGCCGCAGCGGGAGGGGTCGCGGTGACGCTCATGAGCGGCCTGTCCAGGGTCGACGCCCTCGAGGCGGCCCACCGCGAGTAGACCCGGAGCCGATCCGGGCCGGCCCGGACGCGAGGACACCCCGCGTACCTGGAAGAGCTCACCTGCCCTTGCTGCATTCCTGCCCTGGGGGGGTTCGGCGAGGTACCACCACGCGGGGTGCCGCCTCGAAGTCTAGGGGCCGCCGCGGCGCCCGGGGAAATCTGCGGGGGCACCCACCCGCCCGGGCCGCCGCCCCCGGTCGATGAGAGGTCTCTCATCGACGCCTCCTCTCCTCCTCATCGACCCCGGGTTCGCTATGGGTCAGGGACAGGGCACCGAACCCCGGCGGCGACGCCGCCGGGACGACATGGAAGGACCAGATATGCGACTCGCCAAGCCGGCCGTCGGCCTCATCGCCGTCGGAGCCCTCGGCCTCGGCGCGGCCAGCGCGGCCGCGGCCGGGTACCACGGTTCCGCAGCGCCCCAGCCGACGCCGACCTGCACGACCCCCATCGGCGACCAGGACCCGGACCAGGTGCGGGACCGTCTTCACGACGGCACGTCGACCGTGCCCGACCAGGACCGCGACCGCGACGGCACCTCCGACGCCGACCGGATCCGGCTCCGTGACCGGGACGAGGACTGCACCTCGCCGACGAGCACGGCGGCCGCGACGACCGACCCGGCGCTCGTCCGCGAGCGCACCCGGACGGCGACCCGGCAGTCGGCCCCCGCCGAGACGAACACCGCTCGGACCCAGACCCGGTCGACGACCTCGACCAGCTCCGGCACCGCGACCCAGAGCCAGGACCGCGACCGCGACGGCGAGGACTGCGACCCCCCCGAGGACGGCACCGGCTCCCACAACGGTGACGACCACGGTCACGGACACTGAGGCACCCGTACGCCCGTGGCCGTGAACCCGCTCGCGGTTGTGAGGGTGCATGGGGCCCGGGTACGCCCGGTGGCACCCGAACCCGGACACGATGCCGTCAGGCCCTCCCCCCCGTCGTGCCCACGCGAGCAGCCGGGAGGCTCGCCGGTCCCGAAGCCGGCGAGTCTCCCGGTCCCATCGTCTGCGCGGACCGTGAGCCGCGAGACACCCCCGCGTCGTTGTCCCGGCCCGAGGACCTTCCTATTGTCGAGAGCGAGGGAGGCGCGGCCCGTCTCCGGCCCCGCGTCCCCCTCCCGGACCGAGAGGACCCCGTATGCCGCGGCTGCCGGTGCTCTGGGCCTCCGGCGCGCTCGTCGGCGTGGCCGCGGTCCTCGGCGGCGTCGGCCTCCTCGTCACCCGACAACCCGTCGTGCCCCCACAGCCCGCCATCACCATCACGCAACCGAGCGGCCCCGTCCCGGCAGCGACGCCGGTCCCGAGCCCCTCCGGGACGACGGCCCCGACGAGGACGGACACCACGGCGGCCCCGACCTCCGCTCCGCCACGGACCGCGCCGCCGACGACGAGCGCGCCGAGCCCCGCGTCGACGCCCGACTCCGGACAGCACCATGGGACGGGCGGCACCGGCGGTGGGGAGGAAACCGAGGGAGGCCATGGCACCCGGGTCTCCGCACCGCCGCCGTCGCGCGCCGGCTGACGGGCGCTGGGTCCGTCACACCAGCCGGTAGCCGATCCCCCGGACCGTCTCGATCCGCTCGGCGCCGAGCTTCGAGCGCAGGTAGCGGACGTAGACGTCGACGACGTTGGAGCCGGGGTCGAAGTCGTAGCCCCACACGAGATCGAGGAGCTGCTCACGGCTGAGCACCTGGCCCGGGTGGCGCAGGAACGTCTCGGCCAGGGCGAACTCGCGGGCCGAGAGGTCGACGCCGCGTCCGGCGACGGTCACCCGTCGCGAGCCGAGGTCGAGGACGAGGTCGCCTCGCTGCAGCGTCGTCGACTCCCCCGCGGGCGCCGGCCGCAACCGGAGCCGGACCCGCGCCAGCAGCTCGGCGAAGCTGAAGGGCTTGGCCATGTAGTCGTCGGCCCCGCCCTCCAGTCCGGCGACGGTGTCGGTCGCCGAGCTGCGCGCGGTGAGGACGATGACCGGCACCGCACTGCCCTGTCCCCGCAGCCGCCGGAGCACCTCGAAGCCGTCGATGTCGGGCAGCCCCACGTCGAGGACGACGAGATCGGCCGAGCCGGCGAGGACGAGGTCGACCGCCCGCTCTCCCGACGCCGCGATCTCGCAGGCGTAGCCCGCCGCGCCGAGGCCCTTCGCGACGAAGTCCGCGATCCGCGCCTCGTCCTCGACGATGAGTACCCGGGTCATGGCCCTCCCACCGCGGTCCGCGTCCCGGGCGCCTGGGCCGCACCCGCATCGGCGCCGCCGGGTCCGGAGCGACGGAGCGGCAGGTCGAGGGCGACGACGGCGCCGGCACCGGGCCGGGAGTCGATGTCGACCCGGCCGCCGTGCGCCCGGGCGATCTCGTCGACGATGGCAAGCCCGAGGCCGCTGCCCTCCTGGCCCGCCTGTGCCGCTCCGCCTCGGGCGAACCGGCGCAGCACCGCCTCCTGCTCCTCGGGTGCGATCCCGATGCCCTCGTCCCGGACCCAGAGCCGGAGCCGCCCCTCGCTCGGCCCGGCTCCCGAAGCCCACCCGGCTGCCGGGTGGGGAGTAGCGGACGGCGTTCGCGGCGAGCTGCAGCCACGCCTGGGCGACCCGCTGCGGATCGAGCACGCACTCGACGTCGGCCAGCTCCTCCAGCACCCAGCGGTGGTCGCCGAGCACGCGGGCCTTCTCGAACGTCTCGTCGGTGAGCCGACCGATGTCGACGGGACGCGGGGTGACGAGGTCCCCGCGCTCGGCCCGGGCGAGCAGCAGCAGGTCGTCGACGAGACGGGACATCCGCGAGACCTCCTCGAGGGTGAGCGCCCGAGTGGCGCTCACGTCGTCGGCCCGGGCGGGGTCGAGCAGCTCGAGATGGCCCCGGATGACGGTGAGGGGGGTGCGCAGCTCGTGGCCGACGTCGTCGAGGAGACGCCGCTGCCCGCCGACGGCCTCCTCGATCCGGTCGAGCATCCCGTTGACGGTGCGGGTGAGGGCGGAGAGGTCGTCGTGGCCGCGGACCGGGATCCGCGCCGCGAGGTCGCTCTCGCTGATCGACTCGGCGGTCCGGCGCACCCACGTGATCGGCTCGAGGAGCCGGGCCATGACGAGCCACGTCACCCCGCCGATGAGGGCAAGGACGAGAAGGCCGAGCACGGCATACGTCCGGTATGTGTCGTCGAGCAGGCGCCGCTCGAGACCGAGGTCGACGACCCGGACGAGGGCGCCCGAGGCGGCCTCGCTCGACGCGTGGACCGGCACGACGACGTAGGCCCACTCGCGCCCGTCGGCGAGGACGACGCCCTGGGTGACCGTGTCCCGGGCGGCGAGCGGGACGACGGTGGCGACGAGGGCCGGGCTCTCCTCGGGCCGGACCGGGACCCCGTCCGCCGCCAGCCACTCGACGCGGCCGTCGACGATGGCGAGCTGCCCCCCGGACGCGGGCAGGACCCGCCGCTGGAGGGCGACCCGGAGCAGGTCGCTCGCCGAGGTGAAGGGGCCGCCCGTCATCGGGTCGACCCCGTCGGCGGCGAGCGCCGCCAGCTCGCCCGCCTCGCGGCTCAGCTGCTCGGCCACGGCGGTGTCGACCCGGGAGCGTTCGAGGAGGTAGGCGGTCCCCCCGGTGAGGGCGATCCCGAGCGCGGTGAGCGTGATGACCGTCGCGAGCAGGCGGGTGCGGATGGTGGCCCCACCGCCGTCGCTCCGGTTCCGGGCGCGGCCTGCCATGTCGGTCAGTGTCCTCTCGTCCCCCGCCACCCGGTGTCGTGCATCTCGCGTCGGCGTCGTGGTTCTCGCCACACCTGCCGCCCGGCCGATCAGCAGGCGCAGCGGGCGGGCCGATGCGTGACGACCCTCGTCTCGTCCTCGAGGTGCGCGCACACGGACGTCTCGCGGGGGTGGATGAGGGAACAGCGCAGCCCCTGGAGCCGCAACGAGGTGACGATCGCCGAGAAGAGCGAGACGTCGACGACCTCGCCGATGGCGAAGAGGGACCGGGTCTCCGCGATGACGTCACCCTCCCCCGCCCGCAGGACCATCCGGGCCTGCGGCGCGGTCGCGAGCGCCGAGATGACGACCTCGATGTTGTCGAGGTCGTCCGAGCCCATCGCCGCGAGCGCCCGGGCCCGGGACAGCGAGACGCGACGATGGACCGACCCGTCCTCGGCGTGCCCGATGAGGACGGGGATCCCGCCGTCCCGCGCGAGCCGGACGTTGGGGGCGTCCGGGGACCGTTCGATGCCGACGACGGGGATGCCGACGTCGCGCAGCGCGAACGCCACCCGGAGGCCGACCTGCCCGAGGCCGGCGACGACGACATGGTCGCGCCGGGGCAGGGTGCGGCGGCCGACGAGCCCGACCGTCCGGGCGGAGGCGAGCCAGTCGACGAGGCCCGCGGTGAAGAGGGCCGTGAAGACGACCGCGAGGAGCATGAGCAACGAGGCGACGACGAGGTACCACTGCGGCGTGTGCATCGTGGCCTCGGCCGGCCCGACCGTCGCGAGGACCCGGGCCGCGGTGAAGAGGGTGTCGACGGCGCTCTCGTGGAGCAGGGTGATGCCGATGAGCCAGTCGACGACGAGGATCGCACCCAGCCCACCGGCTCCGGCGAGCATCATCCGGGCGGTCGAGTCCCCGAGGCCGACCCGGGGCAGCCGCTTGAGCCGGCGCAGCCGCGAGGGATGACCCCACGTCTCCGTGCGGAGCCGCCCGGGCCCCAGCTGCCGATGAACGGTCGTTCCCTGTCGGCCCGGGCGCACGGAGACGAGGTCGTCGCCGAGGCAGCGGGCGACGATCGTCGGCGCGGCGACGTCGGCCGGCGAGTGGATGACGCAGTTGGGCACGTTGTGGGCGAGCTGGCGGGCGACGGTGCGGTCGAAGACCGTCGCGGTGAGGCTGACCCCGGGCCGCAGGTGCTCGGCGAGCAGGACGTAGCGCAGCGCGTTGACGTCCCGCCGCACGAGGACCGCGACCCCCGTGACGTCGACCGTCATCGCTGCGGACAGCTCGACCTCGGACGGGGTGAGCAGGTGGGTCACCCGCAGCCCGGCCTCGGTGAGCAGGGTGCAGGTCAGCCGGGCGACCTCGAGGTCGCCGACGACGACGACATGGCCGCCCGGCTCGACGGCCGGACGCGGCTGTGGGTCGTCGGCCGTCGCCGGGGCGACGACGAGTGCCTCGTCGGCCATGAGCCCTCCCGTGGTCAGATACCCCATAGGGTATGCCGCACGGACGGTCTCCGTCGACCATCGCGCCGCAGCCCGGACGGGGTCGGGACCCTCCGTCCCGCTCGCCGGCACCTTGTCGCCGGATTTCGGACGTGCCGCACGCTCGGGTACCCTCCTCCGTTGGAGGATTCGCATAGTGGCCTAGTGCGCACGATTGGAAATCGTGTTGGGGATGAAACCCCTCGCGGGTTCAAATCCCGCATCCTCCGCCACCACGAGAAGAGCCCCGCTTCGGCGGGGCTCTTCTCGTGGGGCGAGAGGTGCGCGGTGCCGGGAGCAGCCACCCGTCCGTCAAGGTCACCGGCATGACGTACGCCTACCCGCCGGCACCTCCAGCACGATCGCCGCACCGGCGAGTCGTACGCTGGGGTCGGCCGGATCCCCCGACCTCTCGGCGCTCGACGGTCGAACCGTCTCCCGGTGATGCGAGGCCGCGGCCCGGGTCCGGCATCGACACGAGCACAGGAGACCAGATGAGCCACGGCAAAGAGGTGCTGGACGGACTACGCGAGCCGGCCGCCGCGCTGCGACAGCACATCCCTGACGTGTACGCCGGCTTCAGCCAGACGCACAAGGCCGCCCTGTCCGACGGCTACCTCGACGCGAAGACGAAGGAGCTCATCGCCCTCGGCATCGCCGTGAGCCAGCAGTGCGACGGGTGCATCGCCTCCCACGCGCGCGGCGCGGCGTTCAAGGGCGCCTCCCTCGAGGAGGCGGCCGAGGCGATCGGTGTGTCCATTCTCATGAGCGGCGGCCCGGCGACCGTCTACGGCCCCCGGGCGTATGCCGCGTTCGCCGAGTTCCACGAGAAGGCCCAGCAGCGCAGCCAGCCCGGCCAGGGCTGACCTCCTGGACCCGTCGGCGGCCCCGCCGGCCGGGTCGTCGGGCCATTCACCCGATCCGATGTGATCGGGCTCATTCCGTGGATCCGGGGGTGGTGACCGCGCGGCTCGGGTTACCCTTTCGATGCGGATCAGTGCACCCATCCCCAGGGGGAACCCATGTCCCGGCGCCTGCGCCTCTCCTCTGCCCTCGTCGCCGCGACCATCGCGGTCGCCGGAGGCGCCTCCATCGCCGGCATCGCGCCTGGCCCGGCCGCCGTCGCGGCCACCGCCGGCACGCCCGACGGCGCCTATACGTCGCTGTCCCCTGCACGGATTCTTGACACCCGCTACGCCAAAGGCGTCCCCACGAGGACTCCCGTCGGCGAGAAGAAGACCATCACCATCCAGGTCGCGGGGAAGGGCGGGGTGCCGTCGTCGGGAGCGCTGGCCGTCGTCATGAACCTGACGGTGACGCGGCCCACGTCCCGCTCCGGATACCTCACCGTGTGGCCCGCCGGCAAGGCGCGGCCCGTCGTCTCGAGCATCAACTGGACAACGAAGGGCTGGACGGGAGCCAACCTCGTCACCGTCCCGCTCGGGGCCGGCGGCAAGGTCTCGATCTACAACAGCGCGGGTTCGACCGATGTCATTGCGGACGTCATGGGCTACTACCACGACGCGACCGCGACGACGGCCCAGTACGGGAGCTACCTCGTCACTGACGAACCGACCCGGATCGTCGACACCCGCGACCCCGAAATACCACTATCCCGGCCCACTGCTGCCCTACAGCTGGGCCCCCATCTGCGTCGACTTCCAGGACCCGGACGTCAACGCCCAGTGTCAAGGCCATCGCCATCAACGTGACCGCGACGAGGGAGAGCTGCCAACGGCTATCTCTCGGCGTGGAACGGCGACGAGAACCACTGGCCCTCGACCTCCACCCTCAACTTCACAGCGGCACAAGACCGTCGCGAACATGTCCATCGTCCCGACCCAGATCGCCACGGCCGACTTCGACTCGAACTGCGCGGCTTCCCCGCGTTCGGGGTCTACAACGGCAGCCCGGGAAGCGTCCACCTCGTCGTGGACGTCGTCGGGGTGTACGACGACAACAGCCTGACCGGATAGACCCACTATCGCTTCAGGAAGATCAACCCCGTCCGGATCGTCGACAGCCGCAAGTGCACTGGGGTTCGCAACGCCAGGTGCCTACGTGACGCGGACCGCGATCGTCCCGAGCACCTACGTGAACGCGGACACCGGCGCGATCGTCGCCAACATCACCGCCGTCCGCCCCACGAAGTCGGCCTATCTCACGGTGTGGCCGAATGACGGCGCCGCGCGACCGCTCGTGAGCAACGTCAATGTCGCTCCCGGCGACATCGCGGCCAACATGATGATCACCGGCCTGGGCGGCGACTGGGACTTCAAGGTCAACAACCTGTTCCGCGGGGCCGACGAACGTCCTCGTCGACCTCGTCGGCGCCTTCGACTACTACGCGGCCGCCCCGCCCGCCGCGGCCGCCGCCGAGACCAAGGCGGCGGTCACGCCCACGGCGGTCGGCAGGTAGCCGACCGCCCGCGCCACCGGATGCCGCACCGAGCCTCACCGCTCGGCGCGGCATCCGACCGTTAGGGGGAGCGCGAGAAACCGGAGGTGGCGGCGCCACCGACGGTTCGTCACGATATGGCGCATGAGCAACGGGGCTTACGCAGCGGCATACGAGCAGAGCATCACGGACCCGGAGGCGTTCTGGGGCGAGGCGGCGACCGCCATCGAGTGGACCGCACCGCCGAGCCAGGTCCTCGACGCGAGCAACCCGCCCTTCTACCGATGGTTCCGCGGCGGGCGGCTCAACACGTGCTTCAACGCACTCGACCGGCACGTCCGCGACGGCCGCGCCGACCAGGACGCCCTCATCTATGACTCGCCGGTGACCGGGACGAAGACCCGGTTCACCTACGCCGAGCTGCTCGATCGGGTGAGCCGGTTCGCCGGAGCGCTGCGCTCGCTCGGCGTCGAGAAGGGCGACCGGGTCGTCATCTACATGCCGATGGTCCCGGAGGCGGTCATCGGCATGCTCGCCTGCGCCCGGCTCGGCGCGATCCACTCCGTCGTCTTCGGCGGATTCGCCCCGGCCGAGCTCGCCGCCCGGATCGAGGACGCCAAGCCCAAGGTCATCCTCTCCGCCAGCTGCGGCATCGAACCCACCCGGGTCATCCCCTACAAGCCGATGCTCGACGCCGGGATCGAGCGCAGCGAGCACAAGCCGCAGCGGTGCGTCATCCTCCAGCGCGAGCAGGCCGTCGCCGAGCTGGGCGAGCGCGACCTCGACTGGGCCGAGCTCGAGGCATCGGACGCCGCCCAGCCCGTCGAGCCGGTTGACGTCGACGCCACGGACCCGCTCTACATCCTCTACACCTCGGGCACGACCGGCCGGCCGAAGGGGATCGTCCGCGACAACGGCGGGCACGCCGTCGCCATGCAGTGGTCGCTGGAGAACATCTATGACATCCATGCCGGCGACGTGTGGTTCACCGCCTCCGACGTCGGCTGGGTCGTCGGCCACTCCTACATCGTCTACGCGCCGCTCATCACCGGCGCCACGACCATCCTCTACGAGGGCAAGCCGGTCGGCACGCCCGATGCGGGCGCCTTCTTCCGGGTGCTCAGCGAGTACGGCGCCAAGGCGATGTTCACGGCACCCACGGCATACCGGGCCATCAAGCGCGAGGACCCGAACGGGACCCAGATGAGGAACGTCGACCTGTCCCGCTTCGAGGTGCTCTTCCTCGCCGGCGAACGGCTCGACCCCGACACGTGGGAGTGGGCCACGAACCAGCTGGGCGTCCCCGTCGTCGACCACTGGTGGCAGACCGAGACCGGCTGGGCGATCGCCGGCAACCTGCGGGGTCTGGAGCAGATGCCGATCAAGCCGGGGTCCGCCTCGGTCCCGGTGCCGGGCTACGACGTCCAGGTCCTCGACGAGGTGGGGCGGCAGTGCGACCGGGGCAACGAGGGCGCCATCGCCATCAAGCTGCCCATGCCACCGGGCACCCTGCCGACCCTGTGGCAGGACGACGACCGCTACGTCTCCGGCTACCTGTCGGTCTACGAGGGCTACTACCTCACCGGCGACGGCGGGATGATCGACGAGGACGGCTACGTGTGGGTCATGGGCCGCACCGACGACGTCCTCAATGTCGCCGGACACCGGCTGTCCACGGGATCGCTCGAGGCCGCACTGGCCGGCCACCCCGACGTCGCCGAGTGCGCCGTCATCGGCGTGCACGACGACTTCAAGGGCCAGATCCCCCGCGGCCTCGTCGTCCTCAAGGGCGGCGTCGACGCCGCAGCGGAGGGCGAGCGGATCGCCCGGGAGCTCGTCCAGCGGGTCCGCGACGAGGTCGGGGCGGTCGCCAGCCTCAAGCAGATCGACATCGTCTCGGCGCTGCCGAAGACCCGCTCGGGCAAGATCCTCCGCAAGACGATGCGCGAGATGGCCGACGGGAAGGTGCCCACCGTGCCCGGGACCATCGAGGACGCCTCCGTCCTCGACACCCTCGGGCCCGTCCTCCGCGGTCACCAGATGACCTGAGCCCGGTCGCTGCCCGCTCTGCGGAACACCTCGGGTCCGCCGCCTCGGCGCCCGGCACGATGGGCGCGTGGGCGGCGTCCTCGAGGGTTTCGTGACGATCGGGCTCGTCATCGGGCTCGGCGCCCTCCTCGGGCACCTCGGGGTCCTCGACCTCGCCGCGCAGGCGCTCCTCGCCCGGATCGCCTTCTTCGTCGCGAGCCCCGCCCTGCTGCTGACGACGATCGCGGACGCCGACGTCCACGCTCTGCTCACCCGCAACCTCGTCGCGACCTTCGCGGCGGTCGTCGTCGCCGGAGGCTCGTATGCCGCCCTGTCGCGGCTCGTCTGGCGGCGCGATGTCGGCACCACCGTCGTGTCGACCCTCACGACGTGCTACGTCAACTCCGCGAACCTCGGGATCCCCGTCGCGGCATACGTCCTCGGCGACGCCGCCCTCGTCGGGCCGGTCCTCCTCCTCCAGCTCCTCCTGCTCCAGCCGGTGGCCCTCGCGATCCTCGACGCTCACGAGATGGGCTCGCGACCGTCGCTGCCGGCCGTCGTGCGCCGCACCCTCGCCAACCCACTCACCCTCGCCACCCTCCTCGGGCTGCTGCTCGCCCTCACCGGGTGGCGGCTGCCGGACATGCTCGAGAACCCGATCCGGCTCGTCGGCGGGATGGCGGTGCCCGGCATCCTCATCGCCTACGGTGTGGCGCTGCGCCTCGGGCCCGGCTTCGGCGGCGGGGAGTCCCGCCCGGAGCTGCTGACCGGGACCGCGGTCAAGCTCGTCCTCCAGCCGGTCGCGGCGTATGCCGTCGGCCATTTCGCCCTCGGGCTGTCCGGCCCCGCTCTCCTCGCCGTCGTCGTCACCTCGGCCCTCCCCACCGCCCAGAACGTCTTCGTCATCGCCTCGCGCTACCGCCGGGCCGAGGTGCTCACCCGGGACACGATCCTCGTCACGACGATCGGCTCGGTCCCCGCCATCGCCCTCGCCGTCCTCCTGCTGACCTAGCCGCGACCGACGGGCAGCGCCTCCCGGGGCCGGGTCGCGCGCCGGTGCCTCGACGCCGTGACGGGACTCCCACCTCGATGGGGGACGATGGGGCGATGATCACCGTGGAGCTCGCCAGGTCCCTTCTCGAAGCGGGAGTCCTGTGGGAGCCGAAGCCCGGCGACCGGTTCGTCATCGATGCCGAGCTGCTGACCGACGAGGTGTTCTGGATCAGCGAGCTCACCGTCGAGGTCCACCACTACGCCGGACAGTCGATCCTCGGCTTCAACGGCACGACGGAGTGGGCCCTGGACTCGGTGCGCCTCGACCAGGCGCTCTGGCTGCCCCGCGAGGACCAGCTGCGGCGACTCCTCGGCGACCGGCTCCTCGACGTGCGTCGGCTCGACACCGGGTGGTCGGTCCGGCTCTCCTGCGACGGCGAGACCCGGGAGACCGTCGACCCCGACCTCGAGTGCGCCTACGCCCGCGCCCTCCTCGACCTGTGCTGACCGCCGCCCCCGGGCCCGCACCGGGCGCCCGGCACCGGACGACGAGAGGCCCTCCGCTGAGCACCGCACCCGTCACCCGGGCCCAGGTCGGCTTCCGCTCCGAGCGCGGGCCGATCCTCATCGCCATCATGATGACGACCGGCCTCGTCGCCATCGACTCGACGATCCTCGCCACCGCCGTCCCGACGATCGTCTCCCACCTGGGCGGGTTCTCGAGCTTCCCCTGGCTGTTCACGATCTACCTGCTGACCCAGGCGGTGACCGTCCCGATCTACTCCAAGCTCGCCGACACCATCGGGCGCAAGCCGGTCGTCCTTGCGGGCGTCGGCCTCTTCCTGCTCGGCTCGGTCCTCAGCGGCCTCGCCTGGTCGATGCCCGCCCTCATCGCCTTCCGGGCGGTCCAGGGGCTCGGCGCGGGAGCGGTCCAGCCGATGGCGGTCACCATCGCCGGCGACATCTACACCGTCGCCGAGCGGGCGAAGGCCCAGGGGTACATCGCGAGCGTCTGGGCCGTCTCGGCCGTCGTGGGTCCCACGCTCGGCGGGCTGTTCAGCGAGTTCGTGTCGTGGCGCTGGATCTTCTTCGTCAACGTCCCGGTCTGTCTCGCCGCGGCATACCTTCTCTCCCGTCATCTCCACGACCCCGCCGCCCGGCGCGAACACCGGATCGACTGGACCGGCGCGACCCTCCTCACGACCTCGCTCACCCTCCTCGTCCTGGCCCTCCTCGAGGGCGGGCACGCCTGGGGGTGGGTGTCGCTCCCGAGCATCGGCGCCGTCACGGTCGGTGCGGCGTTGCTCGTGGCCTTCGTCGCGGTCGAGCGTCGCGCCCTCGAGCCGGTCCTGCCTCTCACCCTGCTGTCCCGCAGGCTCCTCGCCACGACCGCGGCCATCGCCGTCGGCGTCGGTGTCGTTCTCTTCGGCGTGACGACCTACGTCCCGACGTACCTCGAGACCCTCACCGGGGTGTCCCCGCTCGTCTCCGGGCTCACCCTCGCCACCCTGACGATCGGCTGGCCGATCAGCGCCTCCCTCGCCGGGCACGTCTACCTCCGGGTCGGCTTCCGGACCACCGTCCTCGTCGGCGCGACGATCGTCATCGCCGCGACGAGCGGGCTGGCGCTCGCCTCGACCCATCCCGCCACTCTCACCGTCGGCCTCGCCTGCTTCGTCCTCGGCCTCGGCCTCGGACTCGTCGCCGCGCCCTCGCTCATCGCCGCACAGTCGAGCGTCGAATGGGCCGAGCGTGGGGTCGTCACCGGCGCCAACATGTTCGCCCGGTCGATGGGCAGCGCCCTCGGCGTGGCCGCGCTCGGCGCGCTCGTCAACGGCCTGATGGCCGGTCAGGGCGCGGGCGCCGACCCCGCCCGCTTCCAGGGCGCCGCCACCGCCGCGTTCGCGGCCGTCGCCGTCGTCGCCGTCCTCATGCTCGGCGTCGCCCTGCTCATGCCCCGCACCCCCGTGCCCCACTGACGGGGTCGCCCACGCCCCTGGTCGGGACCGCCGCACGCCCCCAGATCGCCACACGCCGGCGGGGGTCGGCGGGTGGTCAGTGCGGGGGTTGGGGGCTTGGGGGGTCAGCGGCGGGAGGTCCCGAAGAGGGACCGGGTGATCTCGCGGCCGAGAACGGTCCCGGCCGAGCGGAGCATCGACGTGAAGGCGCTGCTCTTGACGACCTGCTCGACGACGCTCGGCTCCTCCTTCGGCGCCCGCGGCCGGCTCGAGCCGGACGACGCCCGCTTCTCGGCCGCAGCGGCCTTCTCGCGCTCGGCCAGCGCGCTCGCCTCCGCCTTCCCCGCCTCACGCGACGCCTCCTCGGCGGCCAGCCGCTCGAAGGCCGACTCCCGGTCCTCGGCCGCGGCATACTTCGTCGCCAGCGGCGACCCGGCCACGGCCTGGGCCACCGTCGCCTCGGCCGAGGGCGCCATGAGCGACTCCGGGGCACGCATCCGGGTCCAGGCCACCGGGGTCGGCGCGCCCTTCTCGGACAGGACCGTGACGACGGCCTCGCCGGTCCCGAGCGTCGTGAGGAGCTCCTCGAGGTCGTACCCGCTCCTGGGATAGGTCGACACGGCCGCCCGGAGCGCCTTGGCGTCGTCGGGCGTGAAGGCGCGCAGGGCGTGCTGCACCCGGTTGCCGAGCTGGCCGAGCACGTCGGACGGGACGTCCTTCGGCGACTGGGTCACGAAGAACACCCCGACCCCCTTGGATCGGATGAGCCGGACCGTCTGTTGGATCGCGTCGAGGAAGTCCTTCGAGGCGTCGTCGAAGAGCAGGTGCGCCTCGTCGAAGAAGAAGACGAGCTTCGGCTTGTCGGGGTCGCCGACCTCGGGCAGGTCGTGGAAGAGGTCGGCGAGCAGCCACATGAGGAAGGTCGAGAAGAGCTGGGGCCGGTCCTGCACGGCCGGCAGCTCGAGGACGGACACGACTCCCCGCCCGTCGGACGCGGTGCGCAGCAGGTCTGCGGTGTCGAACTCCGGCCGGCCGAAGAAGATGTCGGCGCCCTGGTCGGCGAAGGTGATGAGCTCGCGGAGGATGACGCCGGCCGTCGCCGAGGACAGCCCGCCGAGGTCCTTGAGATCCTCCTTGCCCTCGTCGGAGGTGAGGAACTGGACGACGGCGCGCAGGTCCTTGAGGTCGTCGAGCCACAGCTGCTTGGAGTCGGCGTAGTGGAAGACGAGCCCGAGGCTGGACTCCTGGGTCTCGTTGAGCCCCAACACCTTCGACAGCAGCGTCGGGCCGAACGAGGAGATGCTCGCCCGGACCGGGATGCCCGTCCCCTCGCCACCGAGCGCATAGAACTCGCACGGGTATGCCGTCGCCGTCCAGTCCTCGCCGACGTCCGCCGACCGCGCGGCGATCTTGTCGTTGGAGACCCCCGGCGTGGCCATCCCGGACAGGTCGCCCTTCATGTCGGCGAGGAAGACGGGCACGCCCTGGGCGGCGAGCTGCTCCGCCATGAGCTGGAGGGTCTTCGTCTTGCCGGTGCCGGTCGCTCCGGCGACGAGGCCGTGCCGGTTGAGGACGCCGAGCGGGATCCGGACCGGGGCATCGGGGTGAGCCGTCCCGTCGATGACCGTCGCCCCGAAGTGGAGCGCGTCCCCGGGGAAGGCGTATCCCGCCCGGATCTCGTCGAGCTGGCTGGTCGAGTTCTCCGTCACGTCCCCAACGTACCGATCCGGTGCCCGGTCCGGGTGACCGGCGGCCGGTGCGCCCATCCCGTGGGATCGTCACATCGTCGCAACGACCCTCGTGGCGACGAGCACGTCCCGGTTGGCACGGCATACAGTGACGAACGTGATCTTCAAGGCCGTCGGCGACGCGCGCCCGTACCCCGAGCACGGGTACAGCGAACGGGCGTGGTCCGAGGTGCCCCCGCGCCTCGTCCGCCTCGACGATCTCGTCACGACCAAGCGCACGCTCGACCTGCGGATGCTCCTCTCCGAGGACTCGACGTTCTACGGCGACCTGTTCGCCCACGTCGTCGAGTGGCAGGGGACCCTCTACCTCGAGGACGGTCTGCACCGCGCGCTCCGGGCGGCGCTCCACCAGCGACCCACCCTGCACGCCAGGGTGCTGGTGCTCACCTAGGGGATCGTCGATGTCGGGGTACGAGCCGGAGGCGGTGCACACCGCCCGGTCCGACGGTCGGCGGCGGCGCGCGACCATCACGATCGTCAGCCTGCTGCTCATCCTCTTCTTCGCGTTCTGGTACGCCTTCTCCTACTACCGGGCCTCGGTCGCCGAGCCGAGCGGAGACATCACCGCGTCCTGCGTGACGATCAGCCCGGGGTCGATCGTCCCCTCGACGACACACGTCAACGTCTACAACTCGACCAAGCGCAACGGCCTCGCCGCCCGGACCGCCCGCGAGCTGGCGCTGCGCGAGTTCATCATCGGCAAGGTCGCGAACGACCCGAAGAACAAGAAGATCACCGCTCCGGCCGAGATCCGCTACGGGCCCAAGGGCGCGAAGCGGGCCCGGCTCGTCAAGACGCAGATCGGCAAGGACGCGGTCCTGGTCAAGGACAAGCGCAAGAACGCCGTCGTCGACCTCGTCCTCGGGACCGGCTTCACGACGCCTCGCCCCGGCACCCACGCCCAGCCCCGGGTGCACGGTGACCATGACCCCGACCCCGTCCGACAGCGCGTCCGCGTCGCCCACGACGACGGCCAGGTGACCGCCGTCCCGGAGGGTCCGGACGCCTGCCGTCGCGCCCGGCTCGTCCACCTCGACCCGTCGGACCGGGCCGCGGCCGCCTTCGCCGTCGTGGCGGCCGAGTGCCAGGAGCACTGGCGCGCCAACGTCGACGGCATCCTCCGACGGTCGGGACGTCGAGGCGCTCCACCAGACCCGCGTCGGCATCCGGCGGCTGCGCTCGGCCTACTCGCTCTTCCGCCGCGCCCTCCGCGGATGAGCCCGAGTTCGTCGCGACCGCGGCCGAGCTGCGGGTCCGAGCCCTCCCGCTCGGCCGGGCCCGCGACCTCGACGTCCTCCTCGGGTCCCCGTTCGTCGCCGATCTCACCCCGGCCGCGCTCGACCGCCTGCGCGGCCTGCGCGAGGCGGCCTACGACGATGTCGAGGCAACCCTCGTGTCGCCGCAGTGGCGAGCCGTCACCGACCGCGTCGACGACCTCGTCGCCGGACCGCCGTGGTCGCTCACCGAGGACCCCGCCCTGCCCCCCGTCGCGCGCTCGGCGCTCGACCTGCGCTGGGGACGGGTGGTTCGCCGCGGGCGTCGGCTGCGCGACCTGCCTCCGGCGGGGCGGCATGCGATCCGCATCGAGGCGAAGAAGCTCCGCTACGGTGCCCAGTTCTTCTCGTCGCTGTATGCCGGTCCCGGACGCCCCGACCCCCTCGCCTTCGCCGACACGGTCGCCGGGCTCCAGGACGCTCTCGGGGCGCTCAACGACGTCGCCATGGCTCGGGACGTCCTCGCCGAGGTCGACGCGACGCCGCACGCCGACCGACGAGGACGCCCTCCTCGACGAGGCGGTCCGGTCCTGGGAGGCGGTCGCCTCCTCCCAGCCGTTCTGGCACTGAGGCTCCCCGGTTTGGCCGCGCGCGACCGGGGGTAACTCCCGGTCCCCGGGCGGCTCCCACACCCGGGAACCGAGGAGGTGCGCGTGAGACTGCGGCGGAGCGACCCCCGGCGCCCGGGCATCACCCGCCTGCGTCAGCGGGCGCGGCTTCGCCTACGTCCTCCCGAACGGGGATCCGGCCGGTGAGGAGGACCGGGACCGGTGTCGGGCGCTCGTCATCCCGCCCGCCTGGACCCAGGTGTGGATCTGTCCCCATCCCAACGGACACATCCAGGCGATCGGCACCGACGACGCCGGTCGGCGGCAGTACATCTACCACGAGGCCTGGACCGAGTCCCGGTCCGCCGCCAAGCACGCCCGGGTGGCCCAGCTCGCCCGTCGGCTTCCCGCGGCCCGGGTCCGGCTCGCCCGTGACCTGCGCCGCCGCGGCTGCCGGAAGGAACGGGTCGTCGCCCTCGCCCTCACGCTCCTCGACGACGGGCTGTTCCGCACCGGGGGCGAGGAGTACGCCCGGGACAACGGGTCCTACGGCGTCTCGACCCTGCTGCGCTCCCACGTCCGCGTCCGCCGACGGCGCGGCCGAGTTCCGCTTCCCCGCCAAGTCCTCCCAGCTGCGGGAGGTGACGGTCGAGGACCCGCACGTCGTCTCCGCCGTGCTCGCGCTCAAGCGGGCTCCGCGGAAACGCGGAGGACCGGCTGCTCCGCCACCACGACGCCGACGGCTGGCACGACCTCACCGGAGCCGACCTCAACGACTCCTTCCGGGCGATCGTCGGCGACGACCACAGCGTCAAGGACCTGCGGACCTGGGCGGCGACCGTCGTCGCCGCCCTCAGCCTCGCGGCATACGACGACGCTCCGCGCAGCGACCGCGAGCGCGCCCGACGCGAGCGGGAGGCGTGCGCCGCCGTCGCCGAGCAGCTCGGCAACACCCCGGCCGTCGCCCGGCGCTCCTACATCGACCCGGCCGTCTTCGACGCCCACGAGCGCGGCAGGACGATCCGACCCTCGCTCCGGCGCACCCTCGGCCCACGGGACCGAGCCCGCCTCGCGGCGGGCCGCATCGAGGGAATCGCCAACCAGGGCGCCGTGGAGCGGGCGGTGCTGCGGCTGCTGACCCGGACCCGTCGATGACCCGAGGCGTATGCCGCGGGCGTCAGTCCCGCGCGACCTCACCCTCGGGAGCGGGATCCAGGGCCTCGGCATCGGCGGCCCGCTCGGCCCGGCGGCGGCGGATCGCCCAGACGGCGATGGCCACGAGGACGATGACGGTGACGACGGCCGCCGCACCGCCGCCGAGCCACGTCGCGACGCGCTGGTAGGACATCCCGGCGAGGTACCCGGCGATGACGGCCGCGAGTCCCCAGACGAGACCGCCGATGGCGTTCCACGGCAGGAAGCTGCGGTAGGGCATCCGGGACATCCCCGCCAGAGCCGGCATGACCGCCCGGAAGAAGGCCGTCCACCGCCCGAGGAAGACCGCGATCCCGCCTCGGCGGCGGAGGAAGTCCTGCGCCTGGTCCAGCCGGCGGCGCCGCGTCGCGAGGAACCGGGCCTCGAGGACCCGAGGGCCGAAGACCCGGCCGATCTCGTAGCCCACGCTGTCGCCGACGATGGCCGCGGCGACGACGATGACCGCCATCCACGCGACCGAGGTGTGCCCCAGGCTGGCCGAGACCCCGCCGAGGATGGCCGCCGTCTCGCCAGGCAGGACGAACCCGACGAAGAGGGCGTCCTCGGCGAAGACGATGAGGGCGGTGACGACGTAGATGAGCCACGCGGGCTGGCCGAGCACCTGGAGGAGGAGGGCATCCATGGTGGATCCCAGTCTGCCTCAGCCCCCGGGCCTCCGGCTGAAGATCGGCTGAGAGCCCCCTGGGTCAGTCGACGTGGCGGACCGCACCCTTGTCGGCCGAGAGGGCCATCGACGCGTAGGCGCGCAGGGCGGCGGACACGGGACGGTCGCGGTCGACCGGGCGCCAGCCCTCCTCGTCGCGGATCTTGCGGCGCAGGGCGATCGTCTCGTCGTCGACCCTCAGCTCCATCGTCCGGTTCGGGATGTCGATGGCGATCGGGTCGCCGTCCTCCACGAGGCCGATGAGACCGCCGGCGGCCGCCTCGGGCGAGACGTGCCCGATCGAGAGCCCGGACGTGCCTCCGGAGAAGCGGCCGTCGGTGATGAGCGCGCACGCCTGGCCGAGCCCGCGGCCCTTGAGGAAGCTCGTGGGGTAGAGCATCTCCTGCATCCCCGGCCCGCCCTTGGGTCCCTCGTACCGGACGACGACGACGTCGCCGGGCTTGACGCCCTTGTTGAGGATGAGGTCGACCGCGGCCTCCTGGCTCTCGGCGACGACCGCCGGGCCCTCGAAGACGAGGATCTCCTCGGGGACGCCGGCCGTCTTGACGACCGCGCCGTCCGGCGCGAGGTTCCCGCGGAGCACGGCGAGGCCGCCGTCCTGGGAGTACGGGTGGTCGACCGAGCGGATGCACCCGGTCTCGGCGTCGGCGTCCGGGCTCTCCCACGTCGCCGTCGACGAGAAGGCCTCCGTGGTGCGCACCCCACCCGGCGCCGCGGCATACAGGGCATGGGCCCGCTCGGACGCCGACCCGGACCGGATGTCCCACTCGCTCAGCCACGAGTCGAGGTCGCCGCTGTGGACGGTGTGGACGCTGCGGTCGAGCAGCCCCGCGCGGTTGAGCTCACCGAGGATGGCGGGGATGCCGCCGGCCCGGTGGACGTCCTCCATGTGGTAGTCCGAGCTCGGCGAGACCTTGCAGATGCACGGCGTATGCCGGCTCAGCTCGTCGATGTCGGTGAGGTCGAAGTCGACCTCACCCTCCCGGGCGGCCGCGAGGAGGTGGAGGACGGTGTTCGTCGACCCGCCCATCGCGATGTCGAGACGCATCGCGTTGGTGAAGGCCTCCTTCGTCGCGACGTTGCGCGGGAGGACCGAGGCGTCGTCCTTCTCGTAGTAGCGACGCGCCAGGTCGACGACGATCCGGCCGGCGTCGAGGAAGAGGTCGCGGCGGGCGGAGGCGGTGGCCAGGGTCGAGCCGTTGCCGGGCAGCGAGAGGCCGAGCGCCTCGGTGAGGCAGTTCATCGAGTTCGCGGTGAACATCCCCGAGCAGGAGCCGCACGTCGGGCAGGCGGACCGCTCGACCTCGGACAGCTCGTCGTCGGTGACCGACGGGTCGGCCGACATCGTCATCGCCGTGATGAGGTCGAGCCCGGGCCGGGCGACGCCGTCGGTGACGACCGCCTTGCCGGCCTCCATCGGCCCGCCACTGACGAAGACGGTGGGGATGTTGAGCCGCAGGGCCGCCAGGAGCATGCCGGGCGTGATCTTGTCGCAGTTGCTGATGCACACGAGCGCGTCGGCCTGGTGGGCGTTGACCATGTACTCGACGGAGTCGG
The DNA here is from genome assembly GCA_963745335.1 of uncultured Actinomycetota bacterium. GTDB lineage: Bacteria > Actinomycetota > Actinomycetes > Actinomycetales > Dermatophilaceae > CAVSJJ01. Next base: position 527,344 of record CAVUXP010000006.1, on the reverse strand, counting down.
CGATGAGCTCGCGGCTCGGCAGGCTGTAGAGCATGCCGCCGTGACCCATGGCGATGCCGTCGTCGACGGCGATCGTGTTGAACTCCCGACCGACCCCGCCGGCCTCCGCCACCGCGTCGGCGACGAGCTTGCCCATGTCGCGGAGGTGCACGTGTCCGGGGACGAACTGGGTGAAGCTGTTGGCGATGGCGACGATGGGCTTGCCGAAGTCGCTGTCGGTCATGCCGGTGGCGCGCCAGAGGGCACGCGCCCCCGCCATGTTGCGACCGTGGGTGGACGTTCGCGAGCGCAGTGACGGCATGGTCTCGGTCTCTTTCGTCGGCGGTGTCGTCGAGTCGTGCGGGACGGGGCCCTGGCCGGGCCCCTCATCCCAGTATGCGCGCGGGCAGGTGAGGCCGTCCTCACCGTCTCGCGTGCTGCGATGCCCGCTCAGCGGTGGGAGGTCGCGAGCCCGCCCTGGTCGACGACGGAGCCGGAGACGGTGTGGAACTCCCACCGGTACGTCGTCGACGACAACATGAGACGCAGGACGCCGGGGGTCGAGAAGAGCCGGTAGGCGCTGCCGCTCGAGACGGTCCCCGTGCCGCGCTCGCTCTTGCCGCCGGTTCCGACGACGAACTCCTGGACGCCCTTCTTCGGCGCGAAGCGTTCGTAGTCGTGGTCGTGTCCGTTGAGGACGATCGCCGTCCGGCCCGAGAACGCGTCCCACAGCGGGGCCATCGTCTTGTTGTCGCCGTGGACGCCCGAGGAGTAGCGCGGCTTGTGCCAGATCGCGACGACCTTGTCCTGCGGGTGGGCTGCGAGGTCGCTCTTGAGCCACGCCAGCTGGGCGTTCCAGGTGGCGGAACCTGCGACCTCGCTGTCGAGCGAGTAGCCTCGCCAGCCGCAGCCGAGGGTGAAGGAGTAGTAGTGGCCGCCGCCGGCGCCGTTGGGGTAGCCCGGCGGGTCGAAGTAGGCGAAGTAGTCCGCGGCGTTCGCCGTGCGGTAGTCGTGGTTGCCGGGAGTGGGCGCGGCGACGCCGAAGAGCGTCGTCCAGCGCGTGGCGCCGATCCCGGCCTTGAGCTGGGCGGTGCTGCCCGCGGAGTAGGCCATGTCCCCGAGCAGCATGACGACGTCCGGGTGGATCGCCACGGCCCGCCCCGCCGTCTTGTCGATGTCGGCGGCAGTGCCGTCGAAGTCACCCGCCGCCACCGCGTCGACGAGGCACGGCGCGACCGGATGGGGAGTGACGGCACTCTTCGTCACCGCGGCCTGCGAGGCGGAGTCCGCCGCGATCGCCGCAGGCAGCAGGACGGCCACGGGGGCGGCGAGCGCCACGAGGGCGAGGGCGGTGCGTCGCATGGTGGCCTTCCGGATGCGGGGCAAGGACGGGACGGCGCGGCGTCACGCGTCCCTGACATGGTCCCGGAGCCGTCCGGACGGGGCAAGCCACGTCCAGGGCCGCCTGCCTACCCTCGGTCGGCCGAGGCGAGGATCACCCCTTCGGCCGATACGGTTTACCACCTTCGTACCGATGCTTTACCTCCCCATTTACTTCGCCGAGAGCGCGTCCCTAGGTTCACAGAGGCATCACTCATCTCACGAACCGACAACGATGGCGGAGGGACGCGCTCATGTTCGGAACTGGTCTGGACGTCCGACCCGAGGACCTGCTCGACCGGGTGGCCGACCCCGTCTACGGCCCGGAGGCGACCGACCTCATCGCCGGCAGGACGGTCCTCGTCACGGGGGCGGGCGGGTCGATCGGGTCCGAGATCGTCCGGCAGTGCCTGCGACTCGGCGCCGCGCGCGTCCACAAGGTCGACGTCGACGAGACGGCGCTGTTCACCCTCTCCCTCGAGCTCTACGACCACGCCCTCTTCGGTGCCGACTCCGACATCCACCTCGTCGACATCACCGACGCGAAGGCGATGTCCCGGCTCGTCGAGCGCGTCCGGCCCGACATCATCTTCCACGCCGCCGCGAAGAAGCACCTCCCCCTCGTCCAGGCCTCCCCCGACCTGGCCGTGCGGACGAACGTCTTCGGCACCGAGTCTGTCGTGCGGGCGGCCGTCGAGCACCGGGTCGCCCGGGTCGTCAACATCAGCACCGACAAGGCCGCCGACCCCACCTCCGTCCTCGGCTGGTCCAAGCGGCTCGCCGAGCTCATCGCGGCATACCACGGCACGTCGACGACCCGGATCAGCAGCGTCCGGTTCGGCAACGTCCTCGGCAGCCGCGGGTCCTTCCTTCCCGCGCTCGCGCACTCCGTCCACCGGGGCCGTCCGGTTCGCCTCACCCACCCCGAGGCCACCCGCTACTTCATGACGATCCCCGAGGCCGCGGGCCTCGTCATCGAGGCGGCCCGGATGTCGACGGCGAACGAGGTCTTCGTCCTCGACATGGGCACGCCGGTGCGGATCCTCGACCTCATCCACCGGTATGCCGCGCTCGCCGGCCGGCCGGTGCCCGAGATCGACGTGACGGGCCTCCGGCCGGGCGAGAAGCTCCACGAGGAGCTCTTCTCCGGATCCGAGCGACACAGCGCGACGGCCCACTCCCGGATCAGCGTGGCCGCCGTCGAGCGGCAGGCCGGACTCGAGGACTGGATCGAGCGGCTGCGCCGCCTCCTCGCCGAGGGTGCCCCGGCCGAGACGATGCTCTCGGCGCTGGCCCCCGAGTCGATCCAGGCCCCGACGTGGTCGCCGAAGCACGCCGCGCCGCGTCCCCCGGCGACGCTGCGCCCCTCGCGCACCCACGCGCTGCCGCGGCTCCACCCGGCGCGAGCGCTGCGTCCCGCCTGATCGAGGCCCTGCCGTGGCCGTCTGGTTCGTCGTCATCACGGTGCCGCTGTTCTGGTTCGCCATCGACATCGCGGCCACGTTGCGGGCGCGCAAGCCGGCCTTCGACGGCATCCCGGATCCGCCGCTCGAGCACGACTTCACCGTCCTCGTCCCCATCTACGGGGCGGCGAGGTACCTCGAGAACGCCGAGTATCTCGCCGAGTACGGCCGCCGCGCCGTCCTCTGCACGACGAGTGGCGAGACGGACGAGTTCTACGCCGACCTGCGTCGCATCGCCGACTACCACGGCCTGTCGATCTACATCAGCCCCCACGTCCCCCTCACGTCGTCGAACAAGCGACGGACGGGCGGGACGATCCGCGACACCGTCGTCCGGGACGCGCTCATCGAGCTCGGCGACCGCGGCGAGCTCGCGCGCTACGTCGTCTGCATCGATGCCGACACGACGACGCCCCAGCCACTGGGCACGCTCGTCGCCGCCCTGCGGCATACCGGCGCCGACTTCGCCTCGGTCCGGCTCGTGCCCCAGACGGACGGGCCGATGCTCGTCCAGCTCCAGCGGTTCGAGTACGCCCAGGCGATGCGGATGCGGACGGTCCTGCCCTGGCTGCTGAGCGGTGCCTGCCACGTCGGCCGGGCGCCGGTCTTCCGCGCGGTCATGGAGCGGCACTCGATGTTCTTCCAGGGCAACGACGTCGAGGCGGGCCTGCTCGCGGACCAGCTCGGCTACGTCGCGACCCACATCCCGTTCGCCGTCGACACCGAGGTCCCGAGCTCGTGGACGGCGTGGCTGCGCCAGCGGGCGGCCTGGTCGGGCGGGGAGTTCCGGCTCTTCATCACCAACGGGCGCTACGTCCTGCGCCATCCGTTCCTCTGGCTCTACGGCGGCGGGATCACGATCCTCATGGTCGGCCTCCGGTGGTGGACCCTCGAGTCCTCGACGATCACCTTCGCCGCCGTCATCGCCGTCTACTTCGCCTACGTCACGTGGGCGCACTGGTCACGCAAGAACCTGTGGCTGCTCGCGATGCCGTTCTACCTGCTCTTCAACAGCCTCATCATGGTGCCGGTCGGCCTCCTCTGGTACTTCGTCATGGCGCTGCCCGAGCACAACTTCGGGGTCATCTCGGCCCGGCGCGCTCCCGCCGGCGTCTCGATCCCGCGCGATCGGGTGGGGGTCGTCGGCGTCGGCGCGGGCGTCGGCCGGGTGGGTCCTGCCGGACCATCTCGACCTCGCGGCCTTCGAGGACGGCGAGGACCTCGACGCCCTGGCGGCCCGGGCCCAGCTCGCCGGCCGGGCGGCGATGGGCGCCCTTGCCGGGCTCGCCGGGCTCAGCGAGACTCTCGCCGCCCGGGAGGTCCCGGGTCGGCAGCCCGAGCGCGAGCCCGCCACGACGGCCTCCTCCGCCTGACCCCCCACCCCGAGAGCCCCGCCCCGCCCCGCCGCTCCCCCTGCACGAACCTCTGCTAGCAGAGGGTGCTGCCGAACGGGAGTGCTGCAACACCCCCGTTCTGCAGCAGGGTCTGCTAGCAGAGGTTCGTGCAGAAGGGGCGAGCGCGGGCGGCGGACGCAGAGCGGCACCACAGAGCGGTCAGTCGGGGTAGGCCTCGGTCTCGGTGGCCTTGGCGGTCAGCCACACCTCGCGGCCGGGCTCGAGTCCCAGCTCGGCCACGGCGCCGGGGGTGACGTCGACGAGAGCGGGCGGCTTCCCGGAGACCTCGATCCGGACCCGGTCGGCGAGCAGCTCCATCCCCGTCACCGTCCCCGGCCACACGTTGCGGGTGCTCGCCCGCTCGGGGTGGTGGTCGTGGACCGTCACCGCCGACGGCCGCAGGGCGACGAGCACCCGCCCGGGCCCGGCGATCGGCTCGGCGGGGGTGACGACGAGCGAGCCGCCGCCGTCGATCGCAACGGTCCCGGAGCCCGGGTCGTACGCACCGGCATAGAGGTTGATCCCGACGAGACGCGCGACGTAGTCGGTCCGGGGACGCCGCGCCACCTCGGCCGGGGTGCCCTCCTGCACGGAGCGCCCCTCCTCGAGGACGAGCAGCCGGTCGGCCATGACCATCGCCTCGAGCGGGTCATGGGTGACGAGGACGACCGGCCCGTCGAAGAGCCGCAGGTGCGAGCGCAGCTCGGCGCGCACCTCCATCCGGGTCCGGGCATCGAGCGCGGCGGTCGGCTCGTCGAGGAGGAGCAGCCTCGGCTCCGCGGCCAGCACCCGGGCGAGCGCCACCCGCTGTGCCTGGCCTCCGGACACCTCGTGGGGCCGCCGGTCGGCCAGGGGGCCGAGGTCGAGCCGCTCGAGCCATCCGCGGGCCCGTCCCCGGGCCGTATGCCGCGACGCCCCGGCCGCGCGCGGCCCGAACGCGACGTTGTCGAGGACGCTGAGATGGGGGAAGAGCCGGTAGTTCTGGAAGACGATCCCGACCGCCCGCCCCTCCGGAGGAACGAGCACGCCATCCGCTGGGTCGTCGAGCACCCTGCCGTCGAGGGCGATCCGGCCGCGCTCCAGGGGCGTCGAGCCCGGCAAGGGACCGCAGCACCGAGGACTTCCCCGCGCCGTTGGGTCCGAGCACGCCGAGCACCTCGCGCGGGGCGACCTCGAGGTCGAGCTCGACCTCGAACGCACCACGGCGCACGACCCCATGGGCGGCCAGCCCGGGCCCGGCCGACCCCGTCACGAGATCCCCCCGCCGGGGGCCCACCGGTCGCGCAGCCCGGCGAGGACGGCGACCGACACGACGAGGAGGACGAGCGACAGGGCGATCGCCGCCTCCGGGTCGGTCTGCATCGCGAGGTAGACCGCGAGCGGCATCGTCTGCGTCCGGCCGGGGACGTTGCCGGCGAAGGTGATCGTCGCGCCGAACTCCCCCAGCGCCCGGGCCCACGCGAGGACGGTCCCCGCCACGAGGGAGGGGGCGACGAGGGGCAGACTCACCCGCCAGAACACGAGGAACCGGCTCGCGCCGAGGGTCGCCGCCGCCTCCTCGTAGCCCTCGTCGGCCGCTCGGAACGCGCCCTCGACGGCGAGCACGAGGAACGGCATCGCGACGAACGTCTCGGCCATGACGACGCCGGCCGTCGTGAACGGCAGCGTCACCCCGAACCACGCGTCGAGCCAGCGCCCGAGGACCCCGCCCCTGCCGAAGGCCAGGAGCAGCGCCACGCCTCCGACGACCGGCGGGAGGACGAGCGGAAGGGTGACGAGCGAGCGCAGGACGGTGACGTACCGGCTGCGGGAGCGGGCGAGGAGCCAGGCGAGCGGCACCCCGAGGAGGAAGGACACGGCCGCGGCGGCCGTCGCACTGACGAGGGAGAGCCGCAGCGCGTCGAGGACCGCCGCGTCACGCAGGATCGAACCGAGGCTGCGCCACGGCGCCCGGACGAGGAGCCCGAGCAGCGGCATGACGAGGAAGGCCACCCCGAGCGCCGCCGGGACCCGCAGCCCCCACGCGACGGGCCGGCGCGACCGGTCGGGCACCCGCGGCGGGCGACCACGGCCACCGCTCCCGGCGGGGGCGGGGGGCGCGACGGTCTCGGGCTGCGGCATACGTTCCCTCGCTCAGGGACGGGCGAACCCGGAGTCGGCGAGCACGGTCGCGCCGTGGTCGGACAGGACGTATGCCGCGAACGCCCGCGCGGTGGGCGGGTTCGGGGCGTGGTCGAGGACGGCGAGGGGGTACTCGGTCGAGGCGTTGACGCCGGCGGGGATCTCGATGCCGCGGACCCGGGAGCCGGCCGCGCGGACGTCGGTGACATAGACCAGGCCCGCGTCGACCTCGCCGAGGGTGACCTTCGTGAGGACGGCCTTGACGTCCGTCTCCTCGCTCGCGCCGCTCACGGTCACGCCGGCGTTGCCGAGGACGGTCGTCGCGACGACACCGCACGGCACGAGGGGCTGGCAGAGGGCGACCCGGAGACCGGGCCGTCCGAGGTCGGCCAGGCGGGTGATCCCGGCCGGGTTGTCCGGCGGGACGGCGATCTCGAGCGTGTTCGCCGCGAACGGCGTCGGACTGCTCGCCTCGCCCGCCGCCACCACCTGGTCCATGTTCGTCGTGCTCGCCGACGCGAAGACGTCGGCCGGGGCCCCCTCGGTGATCTGGGTCGCGAGGCCGGAGCTGGGTCCGAAGCTGAGCAGCACCGTCGTCCCCGGGTTCTCCTTCTCGAAGTCGTGCCCGAGGGTCGTGAAGGCCTCCTGGAGCGAGGCGGCGGCGAAGACGGTGATCGTGCCACCGATCGACCCGTCGGACCGGGCGGCGGCGCTCGTCCCGCCGCCCGACCCGCCGCAGCCGGCGAGGAGGAGCGCGGCCAGCAGGGCCGTGGGGGCGAGCAGACGAGGGCGGCGCATGGCAGGGCTTCGGCTCAGGGCTGCTCGGGCAGCTCGACGACGACGTTCGTCGACTTCACCGAGGCGATGGCGAGGACGCCGGGCTCGAGGCCGAGGTCGTCGGCGGCCTCGCGGCTCATGAGCGAGACGACCCGGTGCCCGCCCGCCTGGATCTCGACCTGGGCCATGACCGTGTCGCGCAGCACCCGGGTCACCAGGCCGACGAAGCGGTTGCGGGCCGACTCCGAGACGACCGGCCGGGGCTGTGGGCGCGCGGACTCCGCGGCCATCTCCCGGGCGAATGCCGCGAGCTCGGCCCCCTCGACGACCCGCTTGCCCGCCGCGTCGGTCGAGGTCGCGAGCCGCCCGGCATCGGCCCATCGTCGGACGGTGTCGTCGCTGACCCCGAGCAGCTCGGCCGCCTCGCGGACCCGGAAGAACGGCATACCCGGCACCATACCTCCGCGGATGCGGCATACCAACCTCTCATGTACCGCATCTGCGGAAAGAGACCTCGGCGCCGCCCGGTCGGCACGGCCCCACTGCGCCGGGGCGGCTAGCGTGAGGGGCACCCCACGGAAGGAGCCGAGATGACCGGCCTGCCGACGACCGCCCACCCCACCACCTCCGGGGCCGGGCGGGTCGCCCACCCCCTCGATCCCACGGACACCTCCGGCCATGAGCAGGTCGTCTTCTGCTCCGACCGCGAGACCGGCCTGCGCGCGATCATCGCCCTGCACAACACCGCCCTCGGTCCCGGCCTCGGCGGCACGCGGTTCCACCCCTACGCGACGGAGGCCGAGGCCCTCGCCGACGTCCTGCGCCTCTCGCGCGCGATGTCGTACAAGAACGCCGTCGCCGGGCTGCCGCACGGCGGCGGCAAGGCCGTCATCATCGGCGACCCGCACCGTGACAAGACCCCCGACCTGCTCCGGGCCTACGGCCGGTTCGTCGAGTCGCTCGGCGGTCGCTACGTCACGGCGTGCGACGTCGGCACCTACGTCGCCGACATGGACGTCGTCGCCGAGACGACGAGCTGGGCGACCGGGCGCTCCGAGGACCGGGGCGGGGCCGGGGACTCCTCCGTGCTCACGGCCTACGGGGTCTTCCAGGGGATGCGGGCCTGCGCCGAGCACCGTTGGGGAGGGCCGACCCTGCGCGGTCGCCGGGTCGGGATCGCCGGTGTCGGCAAGGTCGGCCGGCTGCTCACCGCCCACCTCCTCGAGGACGGGGCCGAGGTCGTGGTCACCGACATCGACGACGCGGCCGTCGCCGACCTCGTCGCCCGGCATCCGCAGGTCCGGGTCGTCCCCGACGTCGCGACGCTCGTCCGCACCGAGATCGACGTCTTCTCGCCCTGCGCGATGGGCGGGGCGCTCGACGACGACACGGTCGAGGCGCTCACGGCCGCCATCGTCTGCGGGGGCGCGAACAACCAGCTCGCGACCGACGGGCCGGGTGGCAGCGCCGACCAGCTCCGGGCCAAGGGGGTCACCTACGCCCCGGACTTCCTCGTCAACGCCGGTGGCGTCATCCAGGTGAGCGACGAGCTCCTCGGCTTCGACATGGAGCGGGCCCGGACCGCCGCCGGGGCGATCTTCGACCACACCCTCGAGGTGCTGCGCACCGCCGATGCCGAGGGCACGAGCCCCGCGGCCGCGGCGGACGCCATCGCCGAGCGCCGGATGGCCGCCGGCCTGCCCCACCTGTGGCTCCCCGAGGCCCGGCCCGGGCGTCCCGGCTGACCGCGGCCGCCCGGCATCCGCCCCTCCACCCGCGCGAGCGGCGGCCGCGGTCGGCATTCCGCCCCCACCTCCACCGCGAGGGTCGGGGATCCGCCCCTTCGCGGGGCCGGATGGGGCACATCGCCACCCCTCGCGGGGGCGGACGGGGCACATCGCCACCCCTCGCGGGGGGGCGAGAGCGCGCGACGGCGGCCGGCGGGATGAGGTCAGTCGGCGGCGGGAGCGAGCTCGCGCAGCCCCGGGACCACCTGCTCGGCGAAGGTCCGCAGGAAGCGCTCCTGGTCCGGCCCGGGGCCGTGGAAGACGAGGTGGTCGAAGCCGAGGTCGGTGTACTCCTTGACGGCGGCGAGCACCTCCTCGGGGCGCGAGGCGACGATCCACCGCTGGGCGACCTGCTCGATCGGCAGCTCGTCGGCGGCCTTCTCCATCGCCATCGGTGAGTGGAGCGAGTTCTTCTGCTCGGCCGAGAGGGAGAGCGGGGCCCAGAACCGGGTGTTCTCGAGGGCGAGGTCGGGATCGGGGTCGTAGGAGAGCTTGATCTCGATCATCCGGTCGATGTCCCCGTCGGACCGGCCGGCCTTCTCCAGCCCCTCGGCGACGGCCGGGAGGAGCTTGTCGGCGTACAGCTCCCGACCCTTGCCCGAGGTGCAGATGAACCCGTCACCGACCCGGCCGGCATACCGGGCGACGAGCGGGCCTCCCGCGGCGACGTAGACGGGGACCGGAGTGTCGGGCCGGTCGTAGATCGCCGCGTCGTCCGTCTCGTAGTACTCGCCCTCGAAGCTGACCCGCCCCTCGGTCCACAGCGCCCGGATCAGCTCGACGGCCTCCCGCAGTCGGGCGAACCGCTCCTTGAACTCGGGCCACTCCCCCTCGCCGATCGACCCGACGGCGATCTCGTTGAGGGCCTCCCCGGTCCCGACCCCGAGCATGACGCGGTCGGGCGCGAGGCAGGCGAGCGTCGCGAACTCCTGGGCGATGACGGCGGGGTTGTAGCGGAAGGTCGGGGTGAGCACCGAGGTCCCGAGCATGACCCGCTCGGTGCGCGCGGCGACATGGCTCAGCCAGACGAGCGCGTTGGGAGCATGCCCGCCCTCGAGCCGCCACGGCTGGAAATGGTCGGACACGGTGACCGAGTCCAGGCCGAGCTCCTCGGCGAGCACGGCGTATGCCGCGAGCTCGCCGGGTCCGAACTGCTCCGCCGACGCCTTGTAGCCGATCCGCACGGGGCCTCCTCGTCTCGGGGGTGATGCCGGCCAGGGGCGGCCGACCCGGTCAGCCTACGACGGCGGCCCGGGCGTCCGGATCGCGTGAGGGAGTGCACCGAACCGTGGAGACTGTTGTAGCGTTGGCCCCACGACATACACACGATTCCCGGGACCGCTCCGCGACGTGGGATGACTCCGTAGGGGCCATCCGCAAAGCGATGCCGCCCCGGCAGACGCATGAGGGGGTCACGCCATGGGGCGCGGCCGAGCCAAAGCCAAGCAGACCAAGGTCGCTCGCGAGCTGAAGTACTACAGCCCGGACACCGACCTCAGCGCGCTTGAGCGGGAACTCCACGCCGATTCCCGGACCGATCGACCGGACGCCGGCGAGAAGGACTGGGACGAGGAAGAGGACTACGGAGGGTGGGCCTCCGGACGATGACCGTCCGACCCTCGTGTCACTGATCGTCGGTCGACGCCGCTAGCCGCGGCGCCTCCCTGGCGTCTGCAGCCCCGCCCGGCACCCCTTCGGGCCGGGTCGATCTGCGATGCTCGCCCCATGAGCGATCTGCAGACGGCTGAGGCCACCCGGCGGCTGGGGGTCGAGACGACGGGCATCGAGATCATCGACGAGTCCGAACGGACCGCCGCCCCTCGGGACCTGTTCTGGCCCTGGTTCGCGGCGAACATCTCGGTCTTCGGCATCTCGTATGCCGCGTTCATCCTCTACTTCGGCATCTCCTTCTGGCAGTCGCTCGCCGTCGCCGTCGTCGGGATCGTCGTCTCGTTCCTCCTCTGCGGGGTCATCGCCATCGCCGGCAAGCGCGGCTCGGCCCCGACGATGATCCTGTCCCGGGCGGCATTCGGCGTGACCGGGCAGAAGGTCCCCGGGGTCATCTCGTGGCTCACCTCGATCGGGTGGGAGACCTTCCTCGCCATCCTCGCCACCCTCGCGACGGCGACCATCTTCACCCGGCTCGGCTGGGGCGGCGGCACGGGGACGAAGATCGGCGCCACCGTCGTCGTCGCGCTCCTCATCGTCAGCGCCTCCGTGGCCGGCTACCACATCATCATGCGGATGCAGACGTGGCTGACCTGGATCACCGGCGTCGTGACGATCGGCTACATCGCGCTCACCGTCAAGGACATCCACTGGGCGAGCGTGACGGCCATCCCCTCCGGGTCGACCCAGTCGGTCATCGGGGCCCTCGTCATGGTGATGACGGGCTTCGGCCTCGGGTGGATCAACATCGCCGCCGACTGGAGCCGCTACCAGCGCCGAGACGCCTCGGGCGGCTCCATCGTCTTCTGGAACACCGTCGGCGGGGCGCTCGCGCCGGTCCTCCTCGTGACCTACGGCCTCGCCGCTCGCCGGGTCCGACCAGGCCCTCCTCGACGGCATCGCGAACGACCCGATCGGCACCCTCGCGACGCTCCTGCCGACGTGGTTCCTCGTCCCCTTCCTCATCGCGGCGATCCTCGCGCTCGTGAGCGGGGCCGTCCTCGGCATCTACTCCTCCGGCCTGACCCTGCTCTCGCTCGGGGTGCGCATCCCGCGTCCGGCCGCCGCGCTCGTCGACGGGGTGATCCTCAGCATCGGGACGGTGTGGGTCGTCTTCTTCGCGGAGAACTTCGTCAACCCGTTCCAGTCCTTCCTCATCACCCTCGGCGTCCCGCTCGCCGGGTGGGCAGGGATCATGATCGCCGACATCGCCCTCCGCACGCGTGACTACGACGCCGGGCCGGGCGGCGAGGACGCCCTCTTCGACCCGCGCGGCCGGTACCGCTCGGTCGACTGGGTGTCGGTCGGCACGCTCGCCCTCGCCTCCGGCGGTGGGCTGGGGCCTCGTCATCAACTCCTTCGCCAAGGACGCGTCCTGGAACAACTGGCAGGGCTACCTGCTCGGCCCGCTCGGTCTCGGCGGCAAGGACGGCGACTGGGCCTACGCCAACCTCGGCGTCCTCGTCGCCCTCCTCATCGGGCTCGTCGTCGGCTACGTCGCACGGGCCGGGACGGTCCGGCGCCAGGAGTCCCGATGACGTCTGCCCGGCCCGACGAGCCTGCCGGTCGAGCCGCCCCGCGAGGACGAGGAGTGGCTCGTCGTCATCGACCCGCAGCGGATCTTCGCCGACCCGGAGAGCCCCTGGGCCTCGCCGATGTGGCCCGACGTCGTCGACCCGATCCGGCACCTCGCGGCGGCATACGGGGACCGGGTCGTCTTCACCCGGTTCGTCGCCGACCCCACCCTCGGCGGCTCGTGGGGGCCGTACTACCGCGAGTGGCCGTTCGCGCTCGTCCCCGACGACGACCCGCTGTATGCCGTCGTCCCCGAGCTCGAGGGGATCACCGCCCACCTCGTCACCGCCCCGACCTTCGGCAAGTGGGGGCGGGCACTCGAGGCGATCACCGGGCCGCGGCCGACGCTCACCCTCGCCGGCGTCTCGACCGACTGCTGCGTCATCTCGACGGCCCTCCCCGCGGCCGACGCCGGCGCGACGGTCCAGGTCGCGGCCTGGGCGTGCGCCGGGTCGAGCGAGCAGAACCACATCCGGGCGCTCGATGCGATGGCGCTCTTCGCGCCGCAGATCACCATCGTCTGAGGCGATCGCCGCGGTTCGTCCGACCGGCGGCGTCGCGGGTCGCTCAGGCGGGGTGGCTCCCCACGAGCTGGACCGACCCGCCGTCGACGCCCTTGGCGCCGTGGACGACCTCGGCGGACGCCTCGACGGGGGCCGAGCCGGCATCGTGCACCGCGCCGAGGACCCAGCCGGTGATGCCCCGCCCGGCGAGGTGCGCGAGGGCCGCGTCGACGCTCGCCGGCGGGACGACCGCGGCGAAGCCGACCCCCATGTTGAGGGTGCGCTCGAGGTCGGCGGTGGGGACCCGGCCGAGCTCGCCGATCGTCGTGAAGACGGGTGCGGGGGTCCAGCTCGAGCGCTCGATCCGGGCGTGCATGCCCCGCGGAAGGACGCGGGCGAGGTTGGCGGCGAGCCCACCGCCGGTGATGTGGCTGAGGGCGTGCACCCCGGCGTCGGCGGCGCCGCCGAGCTCACCGATGAGGTCGAGGAGGTCGGCGGTGTAGACGGTCGTCGGCGTGAGCAGCTCCTCGCCGAGCGTGTGGCCGAACTCGGGAACGTCCCGGTCCAGCTCCCAGCCGGCCGCCGCGACGACCCGGCGGACGAGGGAGTAGCCGTTGGAGTGCAGGCCGCTCGCGGCGAGGCCGAGGACGACGTCGCCCGCGCGGACCCGCTGCGGCCCGAGGACGGAGTGATACTCGACGACGCCCGTCGCGGCACCGGCGACGTCGTACTCGTCGGGCTCGAGCAGCCCCGGGTGCTCGGCGGTCTCGCCGCCGACGAGGGCGACCCGCGCCCGGGCGCAGCCCTCGGCGATGCCGGCGACGATCGCGGCGATCCGCTCGGGGACGACCCGGCCGGTCGCGATGTAGTCGGTCATGAAGAGCGGCTCGGCGCCGCAGACGACGATGTCGTCGACGACCATGGCGACGAGGTCGATGCCGATCGTGTCGTGCCGGTCCATCGCCTGGGCGATGGCGACCTTCGTCCCGACGCCGTCGGTCGACGTCGCGAGCACCGGGCGGCGCATCGTCGCGAGCTTGGAGACGTCGAACATCCCGGCGAAGCCGCCGAGCCCGCCGAGCACCTCGCTGCGGGTGGCCCGGGCGACCGACGCCTTCATCAGCTCGACGGCCGCGTCCCCCGCCTCGACGTCGACACCGGCCGCGGCATACGTGATCTCCTCGCTCACGGGTCCAGGGTATGCCGCCCCGCTCACCCCCCGGCCCACCCGTCCGCCCCGCCCTCGACTCGCCGACATCTCACCGGAGCGCTGGTGCACCGGCGGCGAGATGAGATGTGCGGCGAATCGAGCGGGCTAGGGGCGCAGGACGGCCTCGGCGGCCCCGCCTCCGGCCGTCGTCGAGACGCCCTCGACGTCGACGGCCCGGGCCCGCGCGCCGGTCGGCTCGGTGTCCGCGAGGTCGACGGGAAGCTGGAGCTCGAGCACGCCCTTGCCGAGCCGGCCCTCGGTGGGCAGGTCGATGGGGTACTCGCCGGTGAAACAGGCCGTGCACAGGCTGTCGGCGTCCTGGTTCGTCGCCGCGACCATCCCCCGCTCGCTGATGTAGCCGAGGCTGTCCGCACCGATGGAGTTGCGGACCTCCTCGACCCCGATGCCGGTGGCGATGAGCTCGGCACGGGTCGCGAAGTCGATGCCGTAGAAGCACGGCCAGCGCACCGGCGGCGAGGAGATCCGGACGTGGACCTCCGCGGCCCCCGCCTCGCGCAGCATCCGGACGAGCGCCCGCTGGGTGTTGCCGCGGACGATGGAGTCGTCGACGACGACGAGCCGCTTGCCGCGGATCACCTCCTTGAGCGGGTTGAGCTTGAGCCGGATCCCGAGCTGCCGGATCGTCTGCGACGGCTGGATGAAGGTCCGCCCGACGTAGGCGTTCTTGACCAGCCCCTGGCCGTAGGGGATGCCGGACTCCTGGGCGTACCCGATCGCCGCCGGGGTGCCCGACTCCGGGGTCGGGATGACGAGGTCGGCCTCGACGGGATGCTCCCGCGCGAGGGTGCGGCCCATCTCGACCCGCCCCTCGTGGACGACCCGGCCGCCGATCGTCGTGTCGGGCCGGGCGAGGTAGACGAACTCGAAGACGCAGCCCTTCGGCGTCGCCGGGGCGAACCGCTGTGAGCGCAGGCCGTTCTCGTCGACGGCGATGAGCTCACCGGGCTCGACCTCGCGGATGAAGGAGGCGCCGACGATGTCGAGGCCGGCGGTCTCGGAGGCGATGACCCAGCCCCGCTCGAGCCGGCCGATGACGAGGGGACGGATGCCGTAGGGGTCGCGGGCGGCATAGAGGGTCTGCTCGTCCATGAAGACGAAGCTGAAGGCGCCCCGCAGCCGCGGCAGCACCTCGAGGGCCGCGCCCTCGAGGGAGCGGTCGGGGTTCTCGGCGAGGAGGGCCGTGACGAGCGCCGTGTCGGTCGTGTTGCCGCGGGAGAGCTCGCCGCGGTAGCCGTCGGCCCGGCGCAGGTCGGCGACGAGGTCGCGCAGCTCGGCGGAGTTGATGAGGTTGCCGTTGTGGGCGAGCGCGACCGTGCCGCCGTGGTGGCCGCCGAGGGTCGGCTGGGCGTTCTCCCACGTCGAGCCGCCGGTCGTCGAGTAACGGCAGTGACCGATGGCGAGATGCCCCGGCAGGGTCGCGAGCGACCGCTCGTCGAAGACCTGGGAGACCAGGCCCATGTCCTTGTAGACGAGGAGCCGGTGGCCGTCGGAGGTGGCGATGCCCGCCGACTCCTGGCCGCGGTGCTGCAGGGCGTAGAGGCCGTAGTACGTCAGCTTGGCGACGTCCTCGCCCGGGGCCCAGACGCCGAAGACCCCGCAGGCGTCCTGCGGGCCCTTCTCTCCCGGCATGAGGTCATGGGACAGCTGTCCGTCACCGCGTGGCACGAGGCCAAGTTTCGCACAGCGGGCTGGTAGGGCCGAGCCGCGACCGATTCAGCCCCGTCGGTCGAGCAGGACCGCGAGCACGGCGGCGGCGAGCCCGAACAGCAGGGCGCCGAGCAGCCCGAGGTACATGACCGCCTGGTACTCGCTGTACGTGTAGCCCGCGGGATAGCTCGGCGAGTTGCCCTCGAGCGCGTGCGTCATCGCGACGAGCCCGCCGAGGACGAACCCGACGAGGGCACCGGTGATGATGAACCGCGCGAAGTTCGGTGAGCGCCTGCGAGATGACACGGTGATTACGGTACGTCCTCGACGGCCGGGACACCCATCCGGTCGAGACACAATCGACCGATGACCCCGACCAGCACGTCCACGCAGCCGTCGTCCTCTCCGGCCCCGTGGACGACGCGGCCGCCGGCCCGGTGGTATGCCGCGGCCGCCGCCCTCGCGGCGCTCGCCGGCGCGGGGGTGGGCCATCTGGTCGCCGCCCTCGTCGCACCGAGCGCCTCCCCCGTCGCGGCGGTCGGCTCGGTCGTCATCGACGCGACGCCGACGCCGGTCAAGGAGTGGGCGACCTCGGTGTTCGGGACGGCCGACAAGGTCGTCCTCGTCGTCTCCGTCACCGTCGTCACGCTCGCGCTGGCGGGGCTCGTCGGCCTCGTCGCCCGCACCCGCCGCACGGCCGGCCTGCTGCTCCTGCTCCTCCTCGCGGCGCTCGCCACCGCCGCCGGGGTCTCCCGCCCGCCCGGTGGCCCGCTCAGCGCGCTGCCCGGCCTCGCGACCGCCGCGATCGGCCTCGTCGTCCTCGCCACCCTCGCCGCGCGCCTCGACCGGCTCGGCACCGACCCCACCCCCGGCACGCCCGACGGGGACCGGCTGGCCACCCGTCGCGAGGTCGTCCTCATCGCCGGCGGAGCCGGCGCCGCCGCGCTCGTCGGCGGAACCCTCGGCCAGGCCCTGGCCGGCCGGGCCAACCCGTCCTCGGTGACCCTGCCGACGGCCGCGAACCCGCTCCCCCCGCTGCCGTCCGGTCTCGAGCGGACGGTCTCCGGCATCTCGCCGTTCCGGACCCCGAACGCCGACTTCTACCGGATCGACACCGCCCTGCTCCTCCCCCGGGTCGACGCCGCCGACTGGAGCCTCACCATCGACGGCGAGGTCGACCGGCAGGTCACTCTCGACTACGCCGACCTCACGGCGATGCCGATGGTCGAGAAGGACATCACCCTCATGTGCGTCTCCAACGAGGTCGGCGGCGACCTCGTCGGCTCGGCCCGCTGGCTCGGCGTCCCCGTCCGCGAGGTCCTCGCCCGCGCGGGCGTCCACGACGGAGCCGACCAGGTCCTCAGCACCTCCGTCGACGGGATGACGATCTCGACCCCGGTTCAGGCGCTCACCGACGACCGCGACGCCCTCCTCGCCGTCGCGATGAACGGCGCCCCGCTCCCGACCGAGCACGGCTTCCCCGTCCGGCTCGTCACGCCGGGACTCTATGGCTTCGTCGGCGCGACGAAGTGGCTCGCGCGGATGACGGTGACGACGTACGCCGCGCGCCAGGCCTACTGGACCGAGCGCGGCTGGGCGACCGACGCCCCGTGCCTCACCGAGTCCCGGATCGACACGCCCCGCGGCGGCGCGTCGCTCTCGCCGGGTCGCGTCGTCGTCGGCGGGGTCGCCTGGGCCCAGGGCCGCGGGATCACCACCGTCGAGGTCCGGGTCGACGACGGCCCCTGGCAGCGGGCCACCCTCGGGCCGGACGCCGGCATCGACTACTGGCGGCAGTGGTACCTGCCGTGGCAGGCCACGGCGGGCGAGCACTCGCTCGCCGTCCGGGCCACCGACGGGCTCGGCGACGTCCAGACCATCGCGACGGCCCCGCCCTTCCCCCGGGGCGCGACGGGCTGGCACACGATCGACGTCACGGTCGGCTGAGCGGGCTCACTCCCCCCGGAGGAACCGGACGACCCGGGCCACGAGGCCCGGCCGGGTCTCGACCGGGCTGGGCGCGCTCGTCCCCGGCGTCGTGCTCCCGGCGGGCGGCGAGGCGAGCGGGGAGGCGGGCGGCGAGGCGACCGGGCGGAGGAGGGCCGAGTCGTGGCCGTAGTGCCGCAGGGTCGCCGACACCCGGTCGAGGAAGGTGTCGACCTCTCGCTCGTCGTACCCGCCGCGGAACGTCGACGTGAAGACGGCGTGGTCGAGGTCGTCCCCGCTGAGCGCCCCGCCGGGGACCGCGTCGGGGCTGCGTCCCTCCTCGACGGCCCGGAGCGTCGCCGCGACCCGCTCGAGCAGGTCGTCGACCTCCCGCTGGTCGTACCCCCGCCGCAGGGTGGCGGCCCCGAAGCGCACCCGCTCGACGTCCTTGGCCGTGAGCATGTTCCCCCTCCTCCTCCCGGGCTCAGCCCCCGGGCTCGGTGACGAGCGGCAGGTATGCCGCGAGGTCGGCCCGGGTCCCGCTGACCCGGAGCAGACCGGTGTCCATCGCCTCCGTCCACCCGACCCGCCCGGTCGCCAGCCCGAGCCAGGTCTGGGGGTCGGTCTCCACGACGTTGGGCGGCGTGCCGCGGGTGTGCCGAGGCCCCTCGACGCACTGGGCCGCGGCATACGGGGGCACCCGCAGCTCGACGCTGCGGCCCGGCGCGAGGACGCTCAGCTCCTCGACGGTGTAGCGGACCGCGGTCGCGAGGATCTCCCGGGAGACGAGGTCGCCACCGGTCAGCCAGGCATCGAGCGCGGCCCGGCCGGACTCGACGGGAACTCGGCGTCGCGGCGGCATACGCCCGATCGTGCCACGCGCCCCGCCGGGTCGCGGCGCGAGCGGCCGGAGGCCCCGCGTTCAGCGTTTACCCAGCCTTTACCCTTCCAGCCCGCCACGACCCCCCGTCGTCCGGCAGAGTCATCCGTGTCCGTCGCTGGTGGGCGGCGGGGGGACATACGAGAGAGGGACATCGAAGACCCATGAGGCACACGAGAACGATGACCGCGGTTGCGGCGGGGCTGGGCCTGGCGGCCGCCGCCGTAGCGGGCGGACCGGCCGTGGCGGCGACGAATGCCGGCGCAGCCCTTCCGGCGGGGCTCATCCCCGTCAACATCCTCAACATCAACGACTTCCACGGTCGCATCGTCGACGGCTTCGGCAGCGGGGCCCTCGGCAAGAACTTCGCCTGCACGCTGCTGACGGAGAAGGCCGACCTCGGCTCGAACGTCCTCGTGCTCGGCGCCGGCGACCTCATCGGGGCGACCCCGTTCGCCTCGGCCGTCCAGCAGGACAAGCCGACCATCGACTACCTCAACGCGCTCGGCCTCGCCGCCTCCGCCGTGGGCAACCACGAGTTCGACAAGGGCTGGGACGACCTCAGCGGCAGGGTCATGTCGCTGGCCACCTACCAGTACACCGGCGCCAACGTGTACGAGAAGGGGACGACGACCCCGGCGTTGCCGGAGTACGAGTCCTACGACGTCGGCGGGGTCCGGGTCGCCGTCGTCGGCGCCGTCACCGGCGACACACCCAACCTCGTCGCGGGCGCGGGGATCACCGCCCTCGACTTCGGCGACCCGGTGGCCGCCGTCAACCGCGTCGCGACGCGGCTCAAGGACGGCGACCCCGCCAACGGTGAGGCCGACGTCGTCATCGCCGAGTACCACGAGGGCGGTCCCTACTCCTCGACGACGGGCACCCTCGCCGACCAGCTGGCCGTCCCGGTGTTCGCCCACCTCGTGAACGACACCTCCGCGGACGTCGACGCGATCCTCCAGGGCCACACGCACCAGGCCTACGTCTACGACGTCCAGATCCCCGGGGCCGCCGCGGGCGAGACCCGTCCGGTGCTCCAGACCGGGCTCTACGGCGGGGCCGTGGGCAAGATCCAGCTCGGCGTCGACCCGGGGACGATGGCCGTGACGGCCTACACGGCGACGAACGTCCCGACGAGCCCCTACACGCCGGCCTGCGAGGCGGACTCGACGTGGCAGGCCGCCGCGAAGATCGTCGACGACGCCGTCGCGTTCGCTGCGCCGCTCGCCGCCCAGCAGATCGGCTCCGAGACCGGCTCCCTCTCGCGGGCGTTCAACAACGGGTCCGAGGACCGCGGCCGGGAGTCGACCCTGTCGAACCTCATCGCCGAGTCCTACCTCTCGGCCGTCAACGAGCCGGGCCGGCTCGGCGCCGACATCGGCATCATGAACCCGGGCGGCGTGCGTGCCGACCTGCCCTACGGCACGGACGGGACGATCACCTTCGGCCAGGCCGCGGCGATCATGCCGTTCGGCAACACGATCAAGACCGCCGAGTACACCGGCGCCCAGGTCCGGTCCATCCTCGAGGAGCAGTGGCAGCCGGACGGCGCGTCGCGGCCCTACCTCCAGCTGGGCCTGTCCGACAACGTGACGTTCACCTTCGACCCGACCCGCCCCCGTGGTGAGCGGATCACCTCGGTCATGGTGAACGGCGCGCCGATCGACCCGACCGCGACGTACACGATCGTCTCGAACAGCTTCCTCGTGACGAACGTCGGTGCGGCGCCGGACGGCTTCGCCACGATGCTCGAGGGCGCGAACTACCGCGACTCCGGTCTCGTCGACCAGAACATGTTCGTCGACTGGATCGGGACGCACAGCCCGATCAGCCCGAGCTTCGAGAAGCACGCCGTGGCCGTCGTCGGGATGCCGGAGCCGCTCGTCACGGGCACGAAGGTCACCTTCACGGTCGAGGGGCTCAACTTCACGAGCCTCGACGCCGAGCCGAACACGAAGCTCATCGTCTACGTCGACGGCAGGCGCGTCGGCCGGACGAGCGTCGACGACGTCGTCGTCTCGACCGAAGTGCCGAACCGCGACGGCCGGGCGAGCGTGACGATGAGGGTGAAGTGGGACTGGTTCAGGGCCGGCGTGCGGAACCTGCCCAAGCCGCGCCACTGGCCGATCACCGAGGTGCCGGTGACGATGACGTTCGTCGCCAAGCCGAGCGGGACGACGGTCACCCTGCCGGTCATCATCAGCAAGGTCGACCTGCCGCCGACCCACACCACCTGAGTCGGCGTCCGAGGGAGGGGCGGCGGTGGAGCTCCACCGCCGCCCCTCGCCGCGTCCGGCCCGGGTAGCCTGCCGAGCGTGAGCGCCGGCGGTGACCCCGACCTCGTCGAGGACGAGCGCGGCGGATGGCTCGTCGTCGTCGACGGGTACGCCCAGTCCCACGTCGACCTCGCCGACCCCGAGGACCTCGCCTTCGAGTACATCTCGCACATGGCGACGGTGCTCACCGCGCTGACGAGCGGACGGCTCGCGACGACCCACGTCGGCGGGGGCGGCCTCACCCTCGCCCGATGGCTGCAGCACGTGCGCCCCGGCTCGCCCCAGATCGTCCTCGAGCCGAACGCGGCGGTGACCGAACGGGTGCGCCGCGACCTCCCGCTCCCGCGGGGCCACCGGATCCGGGTCCGCCCCGTCGACGGCCGCACCGGCGTCGCCGGGCTGCGCTCGTCCTCCGCCGACGTCGTCGTCCTCGACGCCTACGCGGCGGGGCGGGTTCCGGCCGAGCTCGGCACCGTCGAGTTCCTGGCCGACGTGCGCCCGGGTCCTGCGGCCGGAGGGCCTGCTCCTCGCCAACGTCGCCGACGAGCCGGGGCTGCGGTATGCCGCGGGGCTGGCGGCGGGCGCCCGTGCGGCGCTGGGGCACACGGCATACGTCGCGACGGGCGAGGTCATCAAGGGGCGGCGGTTCGGCAACGGCGTCCTCGTCGCCGCCCGGCAGCCGGTCGACGTCCCCGAGCTGCGCCGCCACACGGCCCGCTCGCCCTTCCCGACCGGGGTGCTCTCCGACGCCGAGCTGCGCCGCCGGGTGCCGGACGCCCGACCGTTCACCGACGCCGCACCCACCCCCTCACCGGAGCCGCCGCCCTCGGCGGCCCAGGGCGGCGGCTGGCGGGTCCGCTGAGCGGGTTCGCCGCGGCACGGCAGGGCCGGGGGCGAGGGGTTCAGGCGTCGTCGGACTTGCGGATGAAGAAGATGAGGTCCCCGCCGTCCTCGGCCTGGGAGACCATCTCGTTGCCCGTCGAGTCGGCCCAGGCGGGGATGTCGCTGAGGGCGCCGCGGTCGGTCGCCATGACCTTGAGGATCTGGCCGACCTCCATCTTGCGCATCGCCTTCGTGGCGGCCATGACGGGCATCGGGCACATCAGCTCACGGGCGTCGACGAGGACGTCTTCGGTGATGTCGTTCATGGTGGGTCCCTCTCGAGGTGCGGTCGATGGTCGGGCGGTGGTCAGACGAACAGGGTGAGGTTGGACTTGCGGGCGTCGGCCATGAACGCGGCGGCACCGCCGAACTCGACGCCCTCGATGAAGTCGCTCTGCGCGTAGCCGAAGACGTCGATCGTCATCTGGCAGCCGATGAGCCGGACCTCCATCTCGCGCGCCGTGTCGAGCAGGTCGCGGATCGTCGCGACGTTGTGGGACGCGAAGCGCTGCTTCATCATCTTCGAGGCCATCGAGACCATGCCGGGCATCGCGGAGATGACGTCGGGGATGGGCATCGGCATCGGCATCGCCGGGTTGCCGACCGGGTCGACCTTGAGCTTCTTCTCGAAGTCCTTGTGGATGATGTTGAGCCCGTAGAACGTGAAGAAGACGGCGACATCCATCCCGACCGCCGCGGCGGCGTTGGCGAGGATGAGCGGCGGGTAGGCCCAGTCGAGCGTGCCCTTGGACGCGACGATGGCGCCCGTGCGCATGCCGGGGTCCTTCTTCAGCGCCGCGGAGACCTCCTCCTTGACGATCCGGCGGACGTCGTCCTCGGTGAGCGGGCTGGTGGGACCTGCGGCCGTCTCGGCCGCCGCGACGTCAGATGACATCGGCGAGCACCTCCTGGATGGTGGTCTGCCGCGCGCGACATGCGGCGGCGGTGGCCTCGGCCCGGTCCGCCCAGAAGGCGGCGACGGGTCCGAGCATGGGGACGTCCTGGCGGTGGTGCTCCGCCCACCGGTCGGCGCGGGCGGCGAGCCAGTCGAGGGTCGCCGGCGCATCCTGCTCGAGCATCGACGCGAGGATGAACGCCCGCTCCCCGACCCGCAGGCCGAGGGCGTTCTCCCGGGCACAGTCGGCGAGGTCTCCCCGGGTGAGGACGAGCCCGCTGCGGACCGGCGACAGGAGTGCCTGGGCGAGGTCCCGGGCGCCGTCGATGTCCTCGGGCAGGCCCGGCGCCTCGGCGAAGTGCCGCGGCACGGACTCCGGCGGCTCGAGGTCGGCCGCCTCGGACACGAGCGCCTCGACGAGCAGGGCGGCCCAGTCGGCGTAGAAGGCGGACCCGGCCCCCTCGACGGCCCGGGCGAACGCGGGGACCCACGACAGCAGGTGCTCCCAGAGCAGCACCCCGCGGGCCCGCCGGCGCAGGGCCGCCCGGGCGGGGTCGCGCTCGGCGGCCTCGGCGTCGACGAGCGCCGCGTAGAGCCCGAGCAGTGCCGCGAGGTGGTCCGGCTCGGCCGGCGGTACCTGGCCGACGGCCCGCCAGAACCCGGCGATCCGGTCCGCCGCCTCGCCGCCGAGCATCCCCTCGGGACCGAGGTAGACCGCGGCATACGGGACGGCCTGGAAGCCGAGGACGTGGGTGAACTCGGGCGCCTCGGGCAGCGCGCCGAGGTCGAGGGCGTCGCTGACGACCCGGTGCGACGGATGCGGCGTCTCGGAGAGGACGGCGAGCGCGAGCAGCAGGTCGGCCGCCCCGGACGCCTCGGGAGGCACCTCGCCCGGGACGTCCGCCGACCCGACGGCGCGCAGGCCGCGGTCGGCCGGGTCGGCGACGGGACTCATGACGCACCGCCGTCCGGCTCGGGCAGCTTGAAGACCTCTGGGCCCGGCTTGAGCGGTCGCATGAGCCAGTAGGGGCGCCGGGTGCCGTCGGGCGAGACCGAGCGGGCGTCCCGGGTCTGCGCCATCCACTGGCGATAGACCTCGCGGGACTTGTCGGTGTCGACCTGGATGTCGCCGTAGGCGTCGCCCGGCTCGGCCCGGGTCACCCGCACCGCCTGGTGCCAGCAGTGCATGCCGGAGATGGGGTCGGGGTGGACGGGGAAGGTCATGTTCTGGTGCACGCCCACGTCGGTCCACCAGATGCGGGCGGTGTCCGGGTCGCTCGAGTCGTATGCCGCGACGCCGGAGAGCCGCTTCATCGTCCATGTCGACCCGCTCCGGTTGAGGTCGACCGTCGCCGACGTCTGGCCGCCGACGGTGTGGGTCTGCTCCTTCGGCTTCCACCGCCCCATGTGGTGGCTGCACGCGACGACGCCCGGCCGGATGCCCTCGGTGACCCACGCCTTGACGACGAAGTAGCCGATGTCGGTCGAGACCCGGACGAGGTCGCCGCTGCGGACGCCGAGGCGGCGCCGCGTCCTGCGGGTGGAGCCACAGTGGGTTGGTCTGGGCGAGCTCGTTGAGCCACTTGGCGTTGCGCGCCGCGGGTGTGGATCTGGGTCGGCAGCCGGAAGGTCGAGATGAGGACCTTCTGGTCCTCGGCCAGGGACTCCCGGTGGACGTGGCTGTGGATGTAGGTCGGCACGGCATACTCCGGCCAGCCCCAGTCGGCGACGGTCGCGGAGTAGAACTCCAGCAGCCCGCTCGGCGTCGGGAAGCCGCGCTTGACCTCGCCGTCGACCTCGACGCCGACGGGGTTGCGGCCCTGCTCGTCGGCGACCGGCGCCCCCGTCGGGGCGAGGTTGACGGCGGCCGGCTTCGGTGCGGTCGAGTAGACGCGGCCGAGGTCGGTCGTCACCCTGCCGGTGAGCAGTTCCTCGTCGACCTGCTGCTCGAAGACCTGGCCGACGTGGCTGCTCACCTCGAACGCGCCGTAGCGGCGCATGTAGGACAGCGGGTCCAGGCCCTCCTCCTTCGCGGCCTCGGGCAGGCCCGGGACGGAGTTCTCGAAGATCCAGCGGTAGTACTCGTCGACGGAGAGCCGCGTGCCGGGGTTGTCCTCCGACTCGTAGAACCGGCGGATCCCGAGCGAGCCGTCCGGGTCGATCCGCCAGGACAGCTCCATCCAGAACTCGTTCTCCTCCCACACCTCGCCCGGGTTGGTCTGGCGGGTGTCGGTGACGGTCTCACCGAGCCGCTCGCGGGCGGCCCGCAGCACCGGCTGGCGGAAGCCGATCCACTGGCCGTCGTACTGCTCGTACGAGTGCAGGTCGTGGCGCTCCGAGGCCAGGCCCATGGGGAGCACGTAGTCGGCGAGGTAGGCCGTCTCGTTCCACGTCGGCGTGAGCGCGACGTGCATGCCGACGAGGCTCTCGTCCCGCAGCACCTCGGACCACACCATCCCGTCCGGGTTGGTCCAGACCGGGTTGTAGACCCGGGTGAAGTAGACGTCGAGCGTCCCCCGGCCGTCCTGCATGAGGTGCGGAAGGAGGAAGGAGAGCTCGTTCATCGCGAGGGGGTACTCGAGCGGCCAGGTCAGCTCGTTCCACTTCTCCGGGTGACCGGGGACGTGCATCGGCTTGGGGACGAACTTGTTCCACGCGTTGAGGTGGGTCCCGCCGGGTGAGGCGACGGCCCCGAGGAGGGCGTTGAGGAGGAAGAGGGTGCGCGAGACCTGCCAGCCGCCGAGGTTGCCGGCGGCCGCCGAGCGCCAGTTGTGCGTCGAGAGCGCGGTGCCGGCGCCCGCGACGAGCTCGGTGACCTCACGGATGACCTTCGCGTCGACGCCGGACTCGGCTTCGGCGAACTCCGGCGTGAACTCGGCATAGAGGCTCCCGAGGATCTCCTCGAAGGCCTCGAACGTCTCGGGGACCTCGGGGTGGGCGGCCCGGAGGTACTCCTTCCAGTTCCACCAGCGGCGGACGAAGTCGCGGTTGTAGCGCCCCGTCGAGATGAGGCCGTGCGCGACGGCCAGCATGATCGCGGCCTCGGAGCCGGGGTGCGGCGAGAGCCAGTGGTCGGCGTGGGTCGCCGTGTTGGACAGCCTGGTGTCGAGGACGACGATCTTCGCCCCGCGCTCCTTGGCCTCCATGATCCGCTGGGCGTGCGGGTTGAAGTAGTGACCCGTCTCGAGGTGGCTCGAGATGAGGAGGATGACGCGCGCGTTCGCGTGGTCGGGGCTCGGCCGGTCGATCCCGGTCCAGTAGTGGTAGCCCGAGCGCGCGCCGCTGGAGCAGACGTTCGTGTGGGAGTTGTGGCCGTCGACGCCCCAGCTGGCCATGACCCGCTCGGTGAAGCCGTCCTCGCCGGGTCGGCCGACGTGGTACATGACCGCGTTGGGGCGCCCCTCGGTGATCGCGGTCCGGATCCGGCCGGCGATGTCGTCGAGCGCGGTGTCCCAGTCGACCTGCTCCCACCGACCCTCGCCGCGGTCACCGGCCCGGCGCAGGGGCTGGAGGATCCGGTCGGGGTCGGTCACCTGGTTGACGGTCGCCGGGCCCTTGGCGCAGTTGCGACCGCGGGAGCCCGGATGCTCGGGGTTGCCCTCGAACTTGCGGACCTGGAGGGTCTCCTTGTCGACGTAGGCGAGCAGCCCACAGGCGGACTCGCAGTTGAAGCACGTCGTCGGCACGAGCATCGAGCGGTGCTCGACCCGCTCCGGCCAGGACCGCGAGTCCAGCTCGACCCAGTCGTCCCAGCGCTCCTTCGGCGGATGCGCCGCGAGGTGGATCCGGCTCGGCCCGGGGTAGAACGTCTCCCCTCGGGCGGTCGTGTCGGCCCGCGCGGCGCTGACCCGCTCGCCGAGGCCGGCCAGGGAGGGGCGGTCGGTCGTCGTCATCGGTGACTCCTTGGGGCGGGGTGGCTCAGGCGAGGGGGACGGACTGGCCGGCCTGGACGTAGGAGTGCTCGTGCGCGAGCAGCCCGAGCAGGGCCACGAGCGAGAGCCACGCCGTGCCCGGCACGGCGATCGGGGCGAGGAGGCCGACGGCGACGAGGACGACCCCGGTCCAGAAGAAGGGCGCGTAGCGACCCCGCGTCATCGCGTGGGCGGCGAGCTTCGCGTGGGCCGTCGGGTGCGGCAGGGTCGCCTCGCCCGCGACGAGGAGCAGATGGGCGCCGGCGGCGATGGCGAGCGTCCAGGCGAGCGGCGTGAGGGCCGGCGAGTCGGCGATGGCCGCGAAGGGCACGAGGGCCGCGGCGCCCGCGAGGACCGCCTGGACGGCGAGGTGCGGCGGCAGGAGCGGGCTCTGCCACAGGTCGCGCGCCTTGGCCTGCGCGAAGAGGTATGCCGTGTAGACCGCCGTTCCGACGGCGAGCGGCACGCCCGGGAACGCGAGGGCGGTCCGCAGCCCGTCCCATCCCGCGATGCCGGCGAGGACATGCAGCGCGAGCACCGCGGCATACGCGCTGAGGATGACGCCGCCGCGGACCAGCCACGACCGCCACTGCGGCCGGGTGAGGATGTAGATGAACCGCTCGGGGTGCTCGAGGTCCCAGATGAGCAGGCCGGCGGTGATGGCGAGGAAGACCGCCGAGACGATCGGCGCGGTCCAGACCCACAGGCTGTCGGTGCCGTCGAGATGGCCGGTGAGGATGAGGAGGAGGGCGACGAGGTAGGCGCCGGCGCCGATGCCCTTGGTCCACGTGTAGAGGCTGACCCGCCAGTCCCACGGCGCCCGGTGGGCGACGTCGTAGTTGAGGACGGCGGCGGCGCTGCTGTTGTAGTGGTCGGGCACGCCCGGGTCGACCATGTGGACGCCGCGGGGCTTCTCGGCCCAGGCGTAGGAGTCGCCCTCGGGTGCGCGGGCGGCGAGCGGGTCGAGGGTGTTCTGGCTGGCCCCGCGGTAGAAGAGCTTGGGGCGGGTGCCCTTCTCCGGACGACGGACGGCGACGGGCGTGCGGTTGATGATCTCGGCGACCCCGCTGCTCGGGTCGTCGGCGTCGCCGACCATGATCGCGCCGGTCGGGCAGACGACGACGCACGCCGGCTCGAGGCCGATGTCGAGGCGGTGGGCGCAGAAGTTGCACTTCTCGGCGCAGTGGTCCTCGGGGTTGATGAAGATCGCGTCGTACGGACACGCGGCCATGCACGCCTTGCACCCGATGCACGAGCCCTTGTCGAAGTCGACGATCCCGTCGGCGCGGATGTGCATCGCCGCCGTCGGACAGGCGGCGACGCAGGGGGCGTCCTCGCACTGGTTGCACCGGGTGACCTGGAAGGCCCGGCGGGCCGTCGGGAAGGTCCCGACGTCGACGCTCTTGACGTAGGTGCGGGTCACGCCGACCGGGACGTCGTTCTCGGACTTGCAGGCAGTCGTGCAGGCATGGCAGCCGATGCACTTGGTCTGGTCGATGACCTTGACCATCCGTCCCGGCCCGCCGCCGCCCTCGGGGCGGACGGTCGGGTTGGGCAGGTTCACTGCGGTCACGAGGACCTCCCTCAGCTTGCGGTGACGTCGTTGTCGGGCTGGCTCTGGGCGATCTCGGGCTCGATGTCGAGGCTGGCGCAGACGACGGCGCACAGCTGCTCGATGGCGGGCTCGATGATCCGGTAGACGACGGTGCGGCCCTCGGGCCTGCGGCCGACGATGCCGCCGAGCGCGAGCCGCCCGAGATGCTGGGAGGCGTTGGCGACGGAGACGTCCGAGGCCTCGGCGAGCTGGCTCACGGTGGCCTGGCCGGCCTTGTGGAGCTCGCCGAGGATGCGCAGCCGGGTCGGGTCGCCGAGGAGAGCGAAGCGTCGGGCCACGTCGTCGAGGGCCGGCTGAGGTACACCTACCATGACGGCACCATATGTGATGAAATTCACTCGTTCAATTGATTGATTGAAGTTTTCTCCCCGACCCGCCAACGGCGGTGGGTCGCCCCGCCCTCGCCGGCGGGCGCCGCCGCCGGGTCGGATCCGGACGAGCGAAGGAGCACATCACATGGACATCGAGGTATTCGTCACCCCCGGACTCGGGGACAACAGCTTCGTCGTCGTCTCCGGCGACGAGGCCCTCGTCGTCGATCCTCAGCGGGACGCCTGGCGCTTCCTCGAGGCGGCCGACCGGCGCAAGGCGCGGGTCCGCGCGGTCGTCGAGACGCACGTCCACAACGACTACGTCTCCGGCGCCCACGAGATCCGCTCCGCCCACGGCGCCGAGCTCGTCCTGCCCGCCGACGGCGGCTACGAGTTCGACCACCGGGGCGCCCGGGAGGGCGAGGAGGTCACCGTCGGCGACCTGCGCGTCGTCGCGATGGACACGCCCGGCCACACCTTCGAGCACATCGCCTGGCTCGTCTACGAGGGGGACAACCCGGTGCCGGTCGCCGTCTTCAGCGGCGGGTCGCTCCTCGTCGGGAGCGCGGGGCGCACGGACCTGCTCGGCCCCGACCACACCGACGCCCTGACGCAGCACCAGTACGCGACGGTCCAGCGGCTCAAGGAGCTTCCACCGGAGACCCAGCTGCTCCCGACCCACGGTGCGGGGAGCTTCTGCGTCTCGTCGATGCCGTCGACGTCGCGGACGAGCACCCTCGGCGCCGAGTTCGCGACGAACGACCTCGTCCTCGCGGCGAACGTCGAGGAGTTCGGCGAGGAGCTGACCGGTGAGCTGATGCGCTACCCCGCGTACTACGCCCGGATGGCCCCCATCAACAGGGTCGGCGTCCCCGTCCTCGGCTCGGTGCCGAGCGTCCCCGCCCTCGACGCCGCGGCATTCCGGACCGCCGTCGACGCGGGCGTCGCCGTCGTCGACGCCCGCGGGCGCGACGACTTCGCGGCGGCGCACATCCCCGGCGCCCTCAACATCGAGCTCAACTCCGGTTTCGGCAGCTACGTCGGCTGGGTGCTCGACTTCGACTCACCGGTGCTCCTCGTCCTGCCCGAGGACGAGAATGCCGCGGCCGAGGCCACGACCCAGCTGCTCCGGATCGGGTGGCAGACCCCGACGGGTCTGCTGTCCGGTGGCATGGACGCCTGGGTGGCGGCCGGCGGCGAGACGCGCAGCTACGCCAGCGTCGGGCCGGAGGAGCTGTGCGCGGCCATCACCTCCGGGGAGGAGCCGCGCATCCTCGACGTGCGCCAGCCGCTCGAGTGGCAGTGGGGCACCCTGCCGGGCAGCCAGACGATCTTCGCCTCGGACCTGCCGGGCCGGCTCGACGAGGTCGCCCCCGGTGCGCCGGTGTGGACGATCTGCTCCAACGGACACCGTGCCGCCATCGCCGCCAGCCTGCTCGACGCCGCCGGTACGCCGGTTACCCTCGTGGGCAGTGGCGGCGTCGGCGAGGTCCGCCAGAAGTGCAACGCCCAGCTCGCCACTCAGAAAGGCTGAGCCTCTGGTGACTCCGTTCCGGCGCAACGAGACTCGCAAGCGACCGCATTGGTCCGAGGAGGGCCTCGACCCCGACTACCGTTTCTCGTTGGCCAATGAGCGGACGTTCCTCGCCTGGATCCGGACCGCCCTCGCCCTCATGGCCGGGGCGGTGGCTCTCAAGCAGCTGATCCCCGGCTTCGCGATCCGCGGGCTGCATACCGGCCTGGGCCTCGTCCTCGCCGGCCTCGGCATGGCCATCTCGGTCAACGCCTACCGGCACTGGGCGGGCTACGAGCGGGCGATGCGGGAGGAGCGCCCGCTCCCCCGCTCACAGCTCATGCCCTGGGTCTCCGGGCTGCTCGCCCTCGCCGCGGTCATCGTCGTCGTCGTCGTTCTCACCGACGCGCTGTGACCGACATCCCCGGCGACCGGGCCTGGTTCGGTCGGCCCCATCCTGGGGGGCCGATCGACCCCGGCCTGCAGTCGGAACGGACCGGGCTCGCCTGGGCCCGGACCGCCCTGTCCCTCGCGGCGAACTCCGCCCTCGTCATCCGTACCGGCATCAACGAGTCCGTCGCCGTGCTCACCGTGGCCGGGGTCGGCCTCGCCGTCATCGCGGCCGTCGTGGGCATCCTCGGCTGGGAGCGCCACCACCAGATCGTCCGCGCCATCGTCGAGGGCCGCCCTCCGCTGGCGACGCGGACCGTGCAGGTCCCGGCCGTGGGCACGTTCGTCGCGGCCGTCGTCGTCCTCGTCGCCGTCCTCTACTGACCCCGCCCTGCACGAACCTCTGCTAGCAGAGGTTGCTGCCCCTGCACGAAGCTC
Source organism: uncultured Actinomycetota bacterium (assembly GCA_963745335.1). Taxonomy (GTDB): domain Bacteria; phylum Actinomycetota; class Actinomycetes; order Actinomycetales; family Dermatophilaceae; genus CAVSJJ01. Next base: position 496,782 of record CAVUXP010000006.1, on the reverse strand, counting down.
TGCTAGCAGAGGCTGCTGCCGAACGGGGGTGCTGCAACACGCCCGTTCTGCAGGAAGGTCTGCTAGCAGAGGTCCTGCCCCTGCAGGAGCCGAGGCGGCCGAGGGCGCCGAGGGGGCCGAGCCGGGGCTGCAGGAGGCCGAGAGGCGTGCGAGGGCGGGGTGCGGGTGCGGTGAGGGGTCGGCGGGGCGCGCGGTGGGTCAGCCGACGGCGACCCGGGCGTTGCGGAACATCCGCAGCCACGGGCTCTCCAGCTCGACCGGCCCCGACGTCCACGACATCTGGACGTTGCGCTGCACCCGCTCGGGGTGCGGCATCATCGCCGTGAACCGCCCGTCGGGAGTCGTCACCGCGGTGAGGCCGTCCGGGCTGCCGTTGGGGTTCGCGGGGTATGCCGCGGCCGGCTCCCCCGAGCCGTCGACGAACCGCATCGCTCGCAGCACGGCATCCTCGGCCCCCTGCGCGGAGAAGTCCGCCCGGCCCTCGCCGTGTGCGACGGCGATCGGGATGCGGCTGCCCGCCATCCCGGCCGTGAAGATCGACGGCGAGTCGAGCACCTCGACGAGGGAGAGCCGGGCCTCGAACTGCTCGGATCGGTTGCGGGTGAACCGCGGCCAGGCCTCGGCGCCCGGGATGAGGTCGGCGAGCGCCGCGAACATCTGGCAGCCGTTGCAGATGCCGAGCCCGAAGGTGTCCTCGCGGTGGAAGAAGCCGTGGAACATCTCGGTCAGCGCCGGGTTGAACAGGACCGACCGCGCCCACCCCTCTCCGGCGCCGAGGGTGTCGCCGTAGGAGAACCCGCCCGCCGCGACGATCCCGACGGCGTCCGCGAGGTCGAACCGCCCGCTCTGCAGGTCGGTCATGTGGACGTCGTAGGCGTCGAACCCCGCGCGGTCGAACGCGAACGCGGTCTCGACGTGGGAGTTGACCCCCTGCTCGCGCAGGATCGCCACCCGAGGCCGCGCCCCGAGGGAGAGGTACGGCGCCGCGATGTCGTGGCCGGGGTCGAACGTCGTCGTCACGACGAGGCCCGGATCCCCCTCAGCACCCACGGATGCGTGCTCCTCGTCGGCACACTCGGGGTTGTCCCGGAGCGCGGCGATCCGCCACGACACCTCGTCCCAGACCTGGGCGAGGTCACGCAGCGCCTCGTCGAGGAGGGACGACCCGGCCACCGACACCCGCACCCGGCGGTCGGCGTTCGGTCGTCCGACGACCCGTGACACGGCACCGAGGCCGTGGGCGGCCAGGGTCTCGAGGGCCGCCTCGACCGAACCGACCGGCACCTCGAGGAGGGCCCCGAGCTCCTCGGCATACAGAGCCGCGACCGACGGCACGTCGAGGTCGACCCCCATCGCTCCGGCGAAGGCCATCTCGCACGCCGCCACCCAGAGCCCGCCGTCGGAACGGTCGTGGTAGGCCGTGACAGTTCCCTTGTCGCGCAACGAGTTCACCGCATCGACGAGCCCGGACAGCAACGACGGATCGTCGAGGTCGGGCACCTCGTCGCCGAACCTCCCGCTGACCTGGGCGAGCATCGAGCCACCGAGCCGGTCCCTCCCCGCCCCGAGGTCGACGAGGACGAGCGCCGAGTCCCCGCGCAGCTGCGGGGTGAGCGTCCCCCGCACGTCGGGCAGCACAGCGAAGGCCGACACGACGAGCGACACCGGCGAGGTGACCTGACGCGCCTCGCCGGACGGGTCCGTCCACCGGGTCCGCATCGACAGCGAGTCCTTGCCGACCGGCACGCTGACCCCGATCGCCGGGCACAGCTCCATCGCGACGGCCTCGACGGTGTCGAAGAGCGCGGCGTCCTCGCCGGGCTCGCCGGCGGCCGCCATCCAGTTGCAGGAGAGCTTGACCGTCGGCAGGGAGATCGGCGCCGCGAGGAGGTTGGTGATCGCCTCGCCGACCGCCATCCGGCCCGATGCCGGCGCGTCGACCGCGGCGAGCGGCATCCGCTCGCCCGAGGCCATCGCCTCGCCGGCGAAGCCGAGCAGGTCGGCCAGCGTCACGGCGACGTCGGCCACCGGGACCTGCCACGGCCCGACCATCTGGTCGCGGTGCGAGAGGCCGCCGACCGTCCGGTCACCGATCGTGATGAGGAACCGCTTGCTCGCGACGGTGGGGTGACGCAGCACGGCGTATGCCGCGTCCCGCGCGTCGACGTCGGACACGTCCAACGCCGGCTCGCGCCACTCGACCCGGGTGACGTCACGGGTCATCTTCGGTGGCTTGCCGAGGAGGACCTCCATCGGCATGTCGATCGCGCGGTCCTCGCCGGCCACGTCCGCGGGCCCCTCGGCGAGGACGAGCCGCCCGTCGCCGCGGGCGGTCCCGACGACGGCATACGGGCACCGCTCCCGGGCGCACAGGGCGGCGAACCGGTCGAGCGACTCCGGCGCGAGGGCGACGACGTAGCGCTCCTGGCTCTCGTTGCACCAGATCTCCTTCGGCGCGAGGCCCGACTCCTCGAGCGGCACGGCGGAGATGTCGAAGCGGGCCCCGAGCCCGGCGCCGTCGACGAGCTCGGGGAAGGCGTTGGACAGGCCGCCCGCCCCGACGTCGTGGATGGCGAGGACGGGGTTGTCGGCGCCGAGCGACCAGCAGTGGTTGATGACCTCCTGGGCGCGGCGCTCGATCTCGGGGTTGCCGCGCTGGACCGAGTCGAAGTCGAGGTCGGCCGCGTTGGCGCCCGCCGCGAGGGAGGAGGCCGCGCCGCCGCCCATCCCGATCCGCATCCCGGGTCCACCGAGCTGGACGAGGAGCGTCCCCGGCGGGAAGAGGACCTTCTCGGTCTGGTCGGCGCCGATCGTCCCGAGGCCGCCGGCGCTCATGATCGGCTTGTGGTAGCCGCGGCGCACGCCCGCCACCGTCTGCTCGAAGACCCGGAAGAAGCCCCCGAGCCCGGGTCGGCCGAACTCGTTGTTGAAGGCGGCGGCGCCGATCGGCCCCTCGATCATGATGTCGAGCGGGCTGGCGATGTGGCCGGGGGCGCCGTAGGGGTCGCGCTCCCACGGCTCGTCGGTGCCGGGCAGGTGGAGGTTGGAGACGGCGAAGCCGGTCAGCCCGGCCTTCGGCTGCGACCCGCGGCCGGTGGCGCCCTCGTCGCGGATCTCGCCGCCGGCGCCGGTCGCCGCTCCGGGGAAGGGCGAGATGGCGGTCGGGTGGTTGTGGGTCTCGACCTTCATGAGGACGTGGACCTCGTCCTCGCGCGCGGCGTACCGGCTGGGGCCGTCGGCCGACTCGGGCAGCCACCGGCGGACCCTCCCGCCCTGCATGACCGACGCGTTGTCCTTGTAGGCGATGACCGTGCCGGCTCCGGCCACGGCCTCGGTATGCCGGATCATCCCGAAGAGCGACGCGCCCTGCGGCGTCCCGTCGAGGACGAAGTCGGCGTTGAAGATCTTGTGCCGGCAGTGCTCGGAGTTGGCCTGGGCGAACATCATCAGCTCGACGTCGGTCGGGTTCCGGCCCATCCCGGAGAAGGCATCGACGAGGTAGTCGATCTCGTCGTCGGACAGGGCGAGCCCGAACTCCACGTTGGCCGACTCGAGGGCGGCCCGGCCGGACGCCGACGACGTCGACGTGGGCCATCGGCTCGGGGTCGCGCTCGTCGAACAGGGCCGCCGCCGCCGTCCCGGCTCGGCAGCGCCGTCTCGGTCATCCGGTCGTGGAGCAGTGCCGCGCACGCGGCCCACTCGCGCGCCGCCGAGGTCCGCGCCCTCGAGGAGGTACTCCGTCACCCGCTCGACCCGGCGGAGGTCGACGCCGCAGTTGTGGGCGATGTCGGTGGCCTTGCTCGCCCAGGGCGAGACCGTCCCGAGCCGGGGGCCGACGACGACGAGGGAGCCGGAGGGATCCCCCGCGGGGGCGGCATACGGCTCGCCGTAGGTCAGCAGCCGCGCCACGGTCGCGGCGGTCTCCGGGGGCAGCGCAGCGTCGCTCGCCACCCAGTGGACGTGGCGGGCGTGGACGCCGGTGACGTCGGGCGCGACGGCCTGGAGACGGGTCAGCAGGGCCCGGGTCCGGAAGGGGGAGAGGGCGGCGCCGCCCTCGACGACGGTCAGCACGAGGTCGTGCGACGGAACCATGTCAGGGGTCTCCTGGTGGCGGCCGGCGAGATCGACCCCAGGCTACCGGCGGCGGACCCGAGCCTCGCGCCCGCGCCCAGCCCGTGGCGGGGATCAGCCGCCCTTGCCCCGGACGACGACAGCCGTGCCGTAGCAGTGGATCTCGATGATCTGGCCGCTGCCGACCTCGTTGGAGTCGAACCGCACGCCGATGAGGCCGTTGCCGCCGACCCGCCCCACGGCGTCGATGCACCGGCCGAGGGCGATGTGCCGCGCCTCGGTGAGCAGCTCGGTCATGTTGACGACCTCACCTCGGGCGAGCGAGGAGAACCCGGCGGAGATGCTCCGACCGAAGCCGAGGCTCGTGGCATAGACGCCCGAGACCGCCCCCACCGTCGTCGCGATGTCGAAGTCGGGGAGGTCGAAGGCCGTCGTGACCGGGATGGGGTATCCGGCGCTGCGCCACGTGGGCTGCGTTTCGCTCATGGCGGCCATTGAACCAGCCGTCCCCGAACGGGACGGGTCGATCAGAAGGACTCGCCGGTGAGGCGCTCGAAGGCCTCGACGTAGCGTGCCCGGGTCGCCGCGACGACCTGCTCCGGCAGGGGCGGCGGGGCCGCGCCGGAGGCCCTGTCCCACCCGCTCGCCGGGGAGGTGAGCCAGTCGCGGACGTACTGCTTGTCGAAGCTCGGCTGCGGATGTCCCGGCTCCCACTCGCCGGCGGGCCAGAACCGCGAGGAGTCCGGGGTGAGCACCTCGTCCGCGAGGACGACCTCGCCGCCGCGGAGCCCGAACTCGACCTTCGTGTCCGCCAGGATGATGCCCCGTTCCGTCGCGATCTCGTTGCCACGACGCAGGATCGCGACCGTGAGGTCCCTGACCCGCGACGCGAGGTCGGCTCCGAGCTCGGTCTCGACCACGGCATACGGGATGGGTTCGTCGTGCTGGCCCATCGGGGCCTTCGTCGACGGGGTGAAGATCGGCTCCGGGAGCCGGTCGCCGTCGACCAGTCCGGCGGGCAGCGGTATGCCGCTGACCGCGCCGGTCGCGGTGTACTCAGCGAGCCCGCCGCCGGTGAGGTAGGCCCGTGCGACGCACTCGACCGGCAGCATGTCGAGCCGTTCGACGAGCACCGCCCGACCGGCGACCTCGGCGGGGACGTCGGTCGAGACGACGTGGTTGGGGACGAGGTCGGCGAGCTGCTCGAACCACCAGAGCGACAGACGGGTCAGCACCTCACCCTTGTCGGGCACGGGCGTGTCGAGGATGAAGTCGTAGGCGCTGATCCGGTCGGACGCCACGAGGAGCAGCCGGTCGGCGACGGCGTCGCCGGTCCCCGGGTCGAGCGGTGCGTAGAGGTCGCGGACCTTGCCCGAGTAGATGTGCGCGTAGCCCGGCAGGGCCGGAGGCAGCGGGTGGGTCATGGGGCCATCCTGTCACCGGGCCGCCCCACGGCAGCCGAGCGGACCGGTGACACCTAGGGTGACGACATGGACCTGCGCATCTTCACCGAGCCCCAGCAGGGCGCGACGTACGACGACCTCCTCGCCGTGGCGCGCGCCACCGAGGACCTCGGCTTCGACGGGTTCTTCCGCTCCGACCACTACCTCCACATGACCGGTGACGGCGGAGCCGGCCCGACCGACGCCTGGACGACCCTCGCCGGCCTCGCCCGGGACACCTCGCGCATCCGACTGGGGACGCTCGTCAGCTCGGCGACCTTCCGGCTCCCGGGACCGCTCGCGGTGCAGGTCGCCGGCGTCGACCAGATGAGTGGCGGCCGGGTCGAGCTGGGCCTCGGTGCGGGCTGGTTCGAGGCCGAGCACACGGCATACGGCATCCCGTTCCCACCGGTGAAGGAGCGGTTCGACCGCCTCGAGGAGCAGCTCGCCGTCATCACCGGCCTGTGGGCCACCCCGGTCGGCGAGACGTTCACCCATGACGGCTCGCACTACCCCGTCGCGGACTCTCCCGCCCTGGCGAAGCCGGTCCAGGAGGGAGGGATCCCCCTCATCGTCGGCGGCTCCGGCAAGCGCCGCACGCCCGCCCTCGCCGTCCGGTATGCCGCCGAGTTCAACACGCCCTTCGCCTCCGTCGAGGAGTCGGGGCGGCTCTTCGACCGCATCCGCCGCGCGTGCGAGGACGCCGGCCGCGACCCGGCCACGATGACGTTGTCCGCCGCGCAGGTCGTCTGTCTCGGTTCCGACGAGGCGACCCTGAAGCGGCGAGCCGACGCGATCGGGCGCGAGGTCGACGATCTCCGGCGCAACGACCTCGGCGGCTCACCGGACGAGGTCGTCGACCGGCTGGGGCGGCTCGCCGAGCAGGGTGCGACCCGCGTCTACCTTCAGGTGCTCGACCTGTCCGACCTCGACCACGTCGCCGACATCGCGAGCACCGTTCTGCCGCAGGTCTCCTGACCCCGATCAGGGAACCGTGATCTCGCCTCGCTCGGCGGCGAGCGCGATGTCCCGTCGGTGGTGGGAGCCGTCGAGCTCGATCCGGTCCACGACGGCATACGCCCGTCGTCGCGCCTCCGCGAGGGTCCACCGAGGCCGACGACGGACAGGACGCGGCCGCCCGCCGACGTCAGTACCCCGTCTGCGTCGCGGGCCGTCCCGGCATGGAGGACGTATGCCGCGGGGTCGTCCTCGAGAGCCTCGAGGCCGAGGACGGGGTCCCCGGTGCGGGGCGTCGCGGGATAGTCCTTCGCGGCGACGACGACGGTCACGGCGTGCTCGCTCGACCACCGGAGCGGGTCCAGCTCGGAGAGCCCACCCGTGGCGGCCGCCCGGAGCAGGGTGCCGAGCGGGGTCCGCAGCCGGGCGAGGACCACCTGGGTCTCGGGGTCGCCGAACCGCGCGTTGAACTCGATGACCCGAGGACCGCGGGACGTGAGGGCGAGGCCGATGTAGAGGACCCCGACGAAGGGAGTCCCTCGCCGGTGCATCTCGTCGACGGTCGGCTGCGCGATCCGCTCGACGAGGGTGTCGACGAGCCCCTCGGGCGCCCACTCCAGCGGGCTGTAGGCGCCCATCCCGCCGGTGTTCGGGCCCGGCGTCGCCGTCCCCGACCCGCTTGAAGTCCTGGGCGGGCGCGAGCGGGAGCACCCGGTCGCCGTCGCAGATGCAGAAGAGGGACACCTCGGGCCCGTCGAGGAACTCCTCGATGACGACCCGACCGTCGGGCTTGGCGAGGCATCCGCGGGCGTGCTCGATGGCGGCGGCCCGGTCGTCGGTGACGACGACTCCCTTGCCGGCCGCCAGGCCGTCGTCCTTGACGACGTGCGGGGCGCCGAGCGCGTCGAGGGCGGCCTCGACCTCCGCGACGGTGGTGCAGACGTGGGCGAGGGCCGTCGGGACGTCGGCCGCCGACATGACCTCCTTGGCGAAGGACTTGCTCCCCTCGAGCCGGGCCGCCTCGGCGCTCGGCCCGAAGGTGGGGAAGCCGGCCGCGACGAGCGCGTCGGCGACCCCGGCGACGAGCGGCGCCTCCGGGCCGACGACGACGAGGTCGACCTCGTGTCGCCGGGCCACCTCGAGGACCGAGGCGGCGTCGGTGACCCCACCAGGCAGCGGCTCGCACCGCGCGACGGCCTCGATGCCGGGGTTGCCGGGTGCGGCGATGACGGCGTCGACCACGGGGTCGGCGCCGAGACTGCGGACGAGGGCGTGCTCACGGGCCCCGGAACCGATGACGAGAACCTTCACGGTCCCACCCTAGGGGCGGGCCGGGCCGCGCCGCGTCCGGCGCCGTGCGGAACGCGGCGTTCCCGAGGAGCAGGGGGGGTAATCCCCGGGAACACCGCGCTCGCCTGAACGGCCCACGCGGCTTGGGGGAACCGGGGCTCGACACAGGCGCCGACATTGTCGGCGGCTCAACTCTTCCATCGCGATGCGGATTGCGTAAGGATGACCCACGTCGGATCTCCGACAATGACGGCAACCCGCCAGGGGTGGGGGAGGGAGTCGTGATGTCGCTGACTGCACGCCGCGAGAGCGTGGCGACGGAGCCGGGGGGACCAGGGAGAGCGGACGGGGAGGCCGGGAGCGCGGCGCGGTGGAGCGCCGGGCGGGGCCGCGCCGCCGCTGACCGTTGCCCCGACCCTGGCCGATGCCGAGGTCCTGCTGGGGGGCGGCTGGCCCCTCTCCCCCGGCGAGAACCTCGTCGCCCGGGTCTACCTCGCCGTCATCCGCCAGGCGCGTCCGTCCCGGTCCGCGCTCGTCGAGGAGGGGTTCACTCCCACCGAGATCGACCACGCCCTCCTGCTCCTGCAGCACCGTGGCCTCGTCGGGGCCGCCGATCCGCTCCTGGACGTCATCGAGGTCCCCTCCCCGGAGGTGACGCTGCCGAAGTTTGCCGCGACCCTCGAACGGCAGGCCGTCAGCTCGCGCTCCGCCGTCCAAGGCCTCACCCACGCCTACCGGATGGCCCGGGCCGAGCCGCCGGGGACGCTCACGGCGATCGGCATCGGGATCCTCGGCTCGGCCGACGAGATCGACCGCGCCCGGCAGGAGGTTCTGTCGACGGCCCGGTCGACGCTCGTGCAGATCTTCGCCCTCGGTCCGGGGAACGAGGCGGACGTCCTCACCCTGGCCGACCGCCTCGCCGCGGCCGCGGCGCCGACCGGCGGGCTGCGGCACGTGCCCGACCGGCGGGCCGTGTTCGACGCAGCCGTTCTCGAGCTCGACGGCGCGCTCGAGGCCCTCGAGCGGCTCTCCGCCCTCGGCGTCGAGGTGCGGATCGCCCCCCGGGTTCCCTGCTCGGCGGTCGTGTCCGACGAGGCCGCCCTCGCCGACCTCAGCCACCTCGACCCCTCGGGCTTCGGCTCGATGCTCGTGCAGCATCGGCCGCTGCTCACGGTCGTCCGGATCCTCGCGGAGGGGGTGTACGACGCGGCCTCGCCGCTCAGCGGCGTCCTCGCCCGCGAGACGCCGCAGCACTGGCTCGACGACCGCGATCGGCAGATCCTCGTCCTCATCGCCGCCGGCGCCACGGACACGATGATCGCCCGGCAGGTCCGGATCAGCCAACGGACCGTCGAGCGCCGGTTGCGCGCGATCATGGACGAGCTCGGCGCGACGACCCGCTTCCAGGCGGGGGTGCAGGCGGCCAAGCGCGGGCTCGTCTGAGACGCGGGAGCACCCGACCGAGGCCGACCCGGCCCGGTTGGCGGGATCGGTCATCACGAGCCCCCCGGCACGGATAGACTGATGTGTTCCACGGCGCGCCCAGCAGCCACCTCGGTGGAGGCCGGTCGCCGTCCCGAACGACGGGGGAGCCGCCCCCGCCCGGCAAGGAGTACCACCGCGTGACCACTGCCCGTTCCAGCGTGACGGACACCTCCGCAGAGGCGGCCCGCGAGGTCGCCCTCGAGCAGTCCCACGTCGACCGTGTCTACTCCGAGCTGGCGAAGGCCGCCGAGCGCGCGGCCCATGTCGAGGCCGACGGCCTCGCCCGCGGCCGGACCGACCGCGTGGGCGACGTGCGCGACGAGGAGATGACCGGCCTCTTCGAGCGCGACGCGCTCGTCTACGCCGCGGCCCGCCGCCGCTCGAGCATCGACAAGCAGTACGAAGGGCTCGTCTTCGGCCGCCTCGACCTCGAGCCCGACCGGCCGGGCGCCGAGCGCGAGGTCCGCCACGTCGGCCGGCTCGGGGTGCGCGACGACGACTACGAGCCGCTCGTCATCGACTGGCGAGCCCCGGCCGCCGCCGCGTTCTACCGGGCGACGCCGGTCGACCCGATGGGTGTCATCCGCCGCCGGGTGCTGCGCTGCCGCGGCTCCGAGGTCATCGGCGTCGAGGACGACCTCATGGTCCCGGAGGCACCCGACGACCTCGTCGTCGTCGGGGACGGCGCCCTCATCGCCGCCCTCACGCGCAGCCGCGGCGGGCAGATGCGCGACATCGTCGCGACGATCCAGCGCCACCAGGACGAGGCGATCCGGGCACCCTCCCGGGGGGTCACCGAGATCACCGGCGGTCCGGGCACGGGCAAGACGGTCGTCGCGCTGCACCGGGCGGCATACCTGCTCTACGCCGAGCGGCGCCGCTTCGAGGCCGGCGGCGTCCTCGTCGTCGGCCCCTCCGCCGCCTACACGGCCTACATCGAGCGGGTCCTGCCCTCGCTCGGTGAGGAGTCGGTCGCGCTGCGCGCCCTCGGCGACCTCGTCGACGGGGTCACCGCGACGCGGGTCGACGCCCCGGAGGTCGCCGCCGTCAAGGGGTCGCTCCGGATCCGCCGGGTCCTCTCGCACGCCGCGGCCGAGGCGCCCGAGGGCGCTCCGACCGAGTTCCGCGCCTTCGTCGGCGGCCACGCGGTCCGGCTCGACGAGGCCGAGCTGCGTCGGGTCCGCCGCCAGGTCCTGCGGACCCACCAGCACAACCTCGCCACCGAGGCGGCCCGCACCGCCCTCGCCGAGGCGGCGTGGCGCTCGGTCCGCAGCGGCGAGCGCGAGGACTTCCTCGACGCGTTCGACTCCTCGCGGGATGTCGACGAGTTCGTCGCCGCGCTGGTGGCGCCAGGTCGACCCTCGCGAGGTGCTGCTCACCCTCGCCGACACCGACCACGCCTACGCGATGTCCCGTGGGGTCCTCGACCACGAGGAGGCCGCCGCGCTCGCCTACTCCCTGCGCGAGGCCGTCGCCGTCGGCTCGTGGACCGTCTCCGACGTCGCACTCATCGACGATCTCACCGCCCGGCTGGGGCCGGTCCAGGCCGAGCAGGCCGAGGAGGTCGGCTTCTACGACATCGAGGAGCTCGACGACCTCTCGTCCTACGGTGTCGGTCCGGCCCGGGGCGGGTGGTCCGACGCCGAGGCCGCCGCCGCGGTCCTCACCCCCGAGACGGGTCGCGAGCGCCTGCTCCTCGGCACCGTCGGACGCCCCCAGGGCTACGCCCACGTCCTCGTCGACGAGGCCCAGGACCTCTCGCCGATGCAGTGGCGGATGCTCGGCCGACGCGGCCGGACCGCGTCGTGGACTGTCGTCGGCGATGCGGCGCAGGCCTCGTGGGGCGACGAGGCCGAGGCGAGCCGGGCCCGCGACGACGCCCTCGCCGGTCAGCCGCGCCAGCTGTTCCACCTCGACACGAACTACCGCAACGCCCGGGAGATCTTCGACTACGCACGCGACGTCATCCTCCCGTCCGTCCCCGACGCGGACATCCCGAATGCCGTGCGCGAGACCGGCGTCGACCCGGTCGAGCGATCCGTCGACGCACCGCTCGTCCCCGCCGTCGAGGAGGCCCTCGAGGCCCTGCTCGACGAGGTCGACGGCCCGGTCGCCCTCATCACCCCTCGCCGCTGGGTCGACCACGTCGCCGAGCTCGAGGGCCGTGCCGACGGACGGGTGCGGGTCATCGACCCCCTCTCGACCAAGGGCCTGGAGTGGGATGCGACCCTCGTGCTCGACCCGGCCGCCATCGTCGAGGAGTCACCGGGCGGCGTGCGGGTGCTCTACGTCGTCCTGACCCGGGCGGCCCACCGGATGACGGTGCTCCGCCCCGCCTGACGCCCACCCCACCCGCGTCCCCCCCGCCCCGCCCCGCCCGGCCGCCCGTCACAACTTTCCCGCCCGATACACGACACACCCACCGAGCAAGAGAAGATTTGTCTTGCCTGGTGGGTGTTTCTGCCATCGGGCGGGAAAGTTGTGACGAGGAGGCGGCGCTGGTCAGGGGAGGCGGCGCTGGTCGGGGGAGGCGGCGCTGCTCAGGGGAGGTCGCGCTGGTCGGGGGAGGCGGCGCTGGTCGGGGAGGTCGCGCTGGTCAGGGAGGCGACGAGGTCGGTCGGGGAGGAGGGGGAATCGCTCGATGATCTCGTGCCGGCCGGGGCCGACGCCGATCGCCGAGATCCGCGCGCCGATGAGCTCCTCGAGCCGCAGGACGTAGGCCTGCGCGGCGGCGGGGAGGTCCTCGAAGCGCCGGGCGCCGGTGATGTCCTCGCCGCCAGCCGTCCATCTCCTCGAACACCGGCCTCGCGTGATGGACGTCGCTCTGCCCGACCGGCATCTCGTCGTGCCGGACACCGTCGACCTCGTAGGCGACGCAGATCGGGACCTTCTCGAGACCGGTGAGCACGTCGAGCTTGGTGAGGACGAAGTCGGTCACCCCGTTGATCCGGGTGGCGTACCGGCCGATGACGGCGTCGGCCCAGCCGCAGCGTCGCGGCCGGCCGGTCGTCGTGCCGTACTCGCCGCCGACCGTGCGCAGGTGCTCACCCATCTCGTCGAAGAGCTCGGTCGGGAAGGGCCCCTCGCCGACCCGGGTCGTGTACGCCTTGAAGACCGCGATGACCCGGCTCACCCGGGTCGGGGCGATCCCGGCGCCCGTGCACGCACCGCCGGCCGTCGCGTTCGAGGACGTGACGAAGGGGTAGGTCCCGTGGTCGACGTCGAGGAGGGTCGCCTGGCCGGCCTCGAGGAGGACGATCCGCCCCTCCGTCAGGGCCGAGTCGAGCACGAGCGAGGTGTCGGCGACCATGGGACGCAGCCGCTCGGCATACCCGAGAAGCTCCTGGACGACCTCCTCGGCCTCGGCCGCGCGGGTGTTGTAGATCTTGACGAGCACCTGGTTCTTGAAGCGCAGCGCCGCCTGGACCTTCTGCCGGAGGATGTTCTCGTCGAACAGATCCTGGACCCGGATGCCGACCCGCGACATCTTGTCGGCGTAGGTCGGGCCGATGCCCCGGCCGGTGGTCCCGATCTTGCGGGCGCCGAGGAAGCGCTCGGTCACCTTGTCGAGCACCCGGTTGTAGGGCGGGATGATGTGGGCGCTCGCGCTGACGAGAAGGCGGGAGGTGTCGACCCCACGGGCCTGGAGTCCGTCGATCTCGGCGAAGAGCACCTCGAGGTCGATGACGACGCCGTTGCCGATGACCGGGGTGCAGCCGGGGGTGAGGATCCCCGAGGGCAGCAGGTGGAGCGCGTACTTCTCGCTCGTTCCGTCCTCGCCCTCGACGACGACGGTGTGCCCGGCGTTGTTGCCTCCGTTGAACTTGACGACGTAGTCGACGTCGGAACCCATGAGGTCCGTCGCCTTCCCCTTGCCCTCGTCGCCCCACTGGGCCCCGACGAGCACGACTGCCGGCATGACCGGCTCCTTCCCCTGCGTCGGCTGGTTCGCTGGCTGTCGCAGCCTAACGTCCGCGCCGGGTCGGGCGTCCGGAGCGTTCGAGGGCGGCGCCGAGCTGGTACCGCGTCTCGACCCCGTGCACCGCCATGAGCCGGGCGACCCGGCGGCGCACGGTCCGCAGCCCGATGCCGAGGTAGCGGGCGATCGCCTCGTCCTTCAGCCCCATCCCGAGCAGCTGGACGAGATGGGCGTCGACGTCGCGGTCCTCCGGGGCGGTGGGCACGGGCAGCGCCGCGGCCCAGGCGGCGTCGAAGTATGCCGTGAAGGCGGCGATGACGAGCGGCTCGCGGGAGAGGACGTAGCCCGAGCCGATGTTGCCCCACTCGGTGAGGCTGACGACGGCATCCACCCCGAAGACGGCGAACTCGGTCGCCGCCTCCGTGACGACGCGCTGCTCCTCGCCGATCGCCGCCCAGTTCTGGATCCACTGCATCCCGTGCGGGGTACCGAGGGCCGCGACGGGGTAGAGCGCGCGCTGACGCATGCCGGCGGTGATCCGCTCCTGGTTGTCCCGCAGGGTCCGGTCATCGAGTGCGGGCCCCTCGTCGACGGCCATGACGTAGCTGCGGGTCATTCCCGTCGTCTCGTGCAGGAGGGCGGAGACGACGCCCGGGGCCACGGCGGCCGACAGCGGCTCGAGCGCCGAGTCCGGCCGGTCCTCGCCGGACACCCGGATCCGGGCCAGGGCCTCCGTGGCGGCGGCGAGCTCCCGGCGCCGGTCGTCGAGGCGGGAGGCCTCCGCCTCGAGATGGTCGCGGAGGACCCGGAGGGGCTCGGTGCCCGGCGGAACCGCCGCTGACCTGGGCTTCGGCATGGTCGTACGACAACTTTCCAGAGTGTGAAATCGTGTGAGAATGTGGATTTGGCAGTTTCGTGCCATTGACACTTTAGGGCCGGAATCCGGGGTCGACAACCGGCATCATGGACATGCGTGGTTGTGGCGGCAGGGGCGCCGGACCGCGACCGAGTGCGCCGCGTGGCGCAGGCTCCCTGGCAGGGGCCGAGAGGGGCCCGGACCGATTGGTCCGGGCCCCTCTCTCATGCTCACGCGGCGGGCCCGTGGATGGTCCACCGGGCCCGCCGCGACGGCGTCAGGACACGTGCGTCCCGGCGGAGCGCAGGTTCTGGCAGGCCTCGACGACGCGAGCGGCCATGCCGGCCTCGGCCTCCTTGCCCCAGGCGCGCGGGTCGTAGTGCTTCTTGCTGCCCATCTCGCCGTCGAGGCGGAGGACCTTGTCGAAGTTGTGGAACATGAAGCCGGCGACCGGACGGGTGAAGGCGTACTGGGTGTCGGTGTCGATGTTCATCTTGATGACGCCGTAGTCGACGGCGGCCGAGATCTCCTCGGGGAGCGAGCCGGACCCGCCGTGGAAGACGAGGTCGAACGGCTTGGAGCCCTCGGGCAGACCCTTCGCGGTGACGATGGCCTCCTGGGCGGCCTTGAGCACGTCGGGGCGGAGCTTGACGTTGCCCGGCTTGTAGACGCCGTGGACGTTGCCGAAGGTGAGCGCGGTGATGTAGCGACCCTTCTCGCCGAGGCCGAGCGCCTCGACGGTGGCGATGGCGTCCTCCGGCGTCGAGTAGAGCTTGTCGTCGATCGCGCCGACGATGCCGTCCTCCTCGCCGCCGACGACGCCGACCTCGATCTCGAGGATGACGTTCGCCGCGGCGGCCTTCTCGAGCAGCTCCTGGGCGATCTCGAGGTTGCGCCCCAGCGGCACGGCCGAGCCGTCCCACATGTGCGACTGGAAGTACGGCGTACCAACCGTCTTGACCCGCTCGGCCGACGCGGCGAGCAGCGGCCGGACGAAGCCGTCCAGCTTGGGCTCGGGGCAGTGGTCCGTGTGCAGGGCGATGTTGACGTTGAAGTTCTTGGCGACCTCGTGGGCGAAGGCGGAGAAGCCGAGCGACCCG
The DNA here is from genome assembly GCA_963745335.1 of uncultured Actinomycetota bacterium. Lineage (GTDB taxonomy): Bacteria > Actinomycetota > Actinomycetes > Actinomycetales > Dermatophilaceae > CAVSJJ01. Next base: position 481,662 of record CAVUXP010000006.1, on the reverse strand, counting down.
GCGACCATGTCCTTGACCGAGGCGCCGGAGAAGAACTCGGCGCCACCGGTGGAGACCTGGATGATGCCGTCACTCTCGGCCTCGGCGAAGCCACGGATCGCGGCGTTGAGCGTCTGCGAGGACGTCACGTTGATGGCGGGGTACGCGAAGGCGCCGGCCTTCGCGCGGTCCAGCATGTCGGCATACACCTCTGGTGTGGCGATGGGCACGGTACTGCTCCCTTGGTTGGCGTTCCGGTACGGGGCAAATCCTTCCACGTTCCCGCCGCGATGTCGCGCCCGTCGGCGCGTTCCGCCGAGACGCTATGCCGCACGGCACACCCCGGCTCGGTGTCCAACGTCACGTACCGGGTGTTGGATGGGAGGCACACCCACCGCTTCTCCGGAGGCCGCTCCATGACCGTCAGCACTCCCGCCCTCGACCGACGCGCCGCCGCCGTCGCCGCCCTCGACGACCCCTTCGACGTCCTCGTCATCGGTGGAGGCGTCAACGGGCTGGCCATCGCCTGGGACGCGGCGCTGGCCGGGCTGCGCACCGTCGTCGTCGAGAAGGGCGACTGGGGCAGCGGTACCTCGTCGTGGTCCTCGCGGATGATCCACGGGGGGCTGAAGTACCTGGAGAAGTACGACGTCCGCCTCGTCCGCGAGGCGCTGCGCGACCGGGAGTGGCTGCTCCAGCGGGCGCCCCACCTCGTCACGCCACTGCCGTTCGTCCTGCCCTTCTACGACCGCAACCAGTACCCCCCGCTCATGCTGCGCGCGGGGATGATCGCCTACGACGCGCTCTCCCTCGACAAGTCCGTCCCGCGCCACGAGACCTTCTCGCGCAAGGAGATCATCCGCCGGCTGCCCGGCATCTCCGGCGAGGGGCTCAAGGGAGGCGCCCGCTACTACGACGCCCAGGTCGAGTACGCCGAGCGGATGTGCACCGAGCTCATGCTCGGCGCGCGAGGCGCCGGGGCGGTCACCCTCAACCACACCCGGGTGACTCACGTCGACACCGAGGGGAACCGGGTCGTCGGCGCCACCGTCGTCGACGAGCTGACCGGCGCGGAGCACCGGATCCGGGCTGACGCCACCGTCAACGTCACCGGCGCCTGGGTCGACGACGTCGTCGCCGGCACGAGCGCCGAGAGCCGTCGGTGGATCGGCGGCACGAAGGGCACCCATCTCGTCGTCGACCCGTTCGAGGGCGCCCCCGCGGACTCGATGTACTACGAGTCCGAGGACGGTCGCCCGATGATGGTCATCCCCTGGCTCGGGATGTACCTCATCGGCAGCACCGACAAGCGCTTCTCCGGCGACCTCGACACCGTCTCGGCCGACGAGGAGGAGATCGAGTACATCCTCCGCGAGACGAACCGGCTCTTCCCCGCAGCCGACCTCACCGACGCCTCGATCCGCTACGCCTACACCGGCGTCCGTCCCGCTCCCGTACGTCGACGCCGAGCGGACCGCCGACATCAGCCGCCGGCACGAGATCCACGACCACGCCCCCGGCGCGGTCGGGCTCTACAGCGTCGTCGGTGGCAAGCTGACGACGTTCCGGGCCCTCGCCAAGCACACGCTGAAGATCCTGCGCAAGCGGATGCCGGTCGGCCCGTCCCGGCTGGGCGAGCAGCGGTTCCCCGGTGCCGGGACGCCCGCCACGCTGCCGAGCGACCTCGCCCCGAGGTGCGCGCCCGACTCGTCCGCCTCTACGGCTCCCGCGCCGACCGCGTCGTCGCGCTCGCCGGCGGAGACCGCTCCCTGCTCGAGCCGCTCGCGGCCCCGCCGGAGGGCGTCCCCGCCCCCGTCGACGGTATGCCGGTCGCCGCGGAGGTCCTCCTCGCCGTCCGCGAGGAGGAGGCCCTGCATCTCGCCGACGTCCTCGCGCGCCGCACGATGGTCGGCCTGCACGCCGACCTCGGGCGGTCGGCCGCCGAGGCCACGGCACGGGTCATGGCACCGGAGCTGGGCTGGTCCGAGGAGGACATCGCGATCGAGCTGAAGGGCTACGAGACCTATCTGCGCCGCTTCGAGCCCCCGTGGCGGCCGGCGACCGAGGAGTGAGCATGCCGCTGCTCCTCGGCGTCGACGCCGGGACGACCGTCACGAAGTCGGTCCTCTTCGACACCGAGGGCCGCGAGGTGGGGCGCGGCAGCCGACGGGTCCCGCTGTCCTACCCCGCACCGCACCACGTCGAGCGCGACCAGGACGCGATGTGGGACAGCGTCGTCGCGACGGTTCGCGAGGCCGTGGCGCGGGCCGAGGTCGACCCCGGCGACATCGCCGCGATCGGTATGACGTCGCACGGCGACGGCGTGTACCTCGTCGACGGCGCCGGAGCGCCGACCCGGCCGGGGATCATGTCGCTCGACACCCGCGCCCGGGCCGTCGCCGACCGGTGGAACGCGAGCGGCGTCGGCGACCGCGCGCTCGCCCTCACCGGCCAGCGTCCCTGGGCATCGGCCCCGGCCGCCCTGCTCGCCTGGCTGGCCGAGCACGAGCCCGACACCGTCGCAGCGAGCCGGTGGGCCCTTCCGGCCAAGGACGTCATCCGGCACCGGCTGACCGGCCTCGTCGCGACGGAGCCGACGGAGGCCAGCCTGTCGTTCACGAACGTCGCCACCCAGGTCTACGACGACGACGTGCTCTCGCTGTTCGGCCTCGAGGCGCTCGGGCGGCTCCGGCCGCCGATCGTCGGCTGCACCGAGGTCTCGGCCGGCCTCACCGACGCCGCCGCCGACGCCCTCGGCCTGCGTCCGGGGACACCCGTCGCCGGCAGCGCCCATGACGTCGACTGCGGCGCCGTCGGTACGGGAGTCGTCGCGCCGGGGACCCTCTCCGTCATCGCCGGGTCCTTCAACATCAACCAGGCCGTGTCGACGGAGCCGACGACCGATCCGGACTGGTGCGCCCGGAACTTCGTCCTGCCGGGCCACTGGCTCAACATGGCGATCAGCCCGACGAGCTCGACGAACCTCGAGTGGTTCGCCACCCGGCTCTGCGCGGCGGATCTCGAGGCCGGCGCGGCCGAGGGCGACCCGTTCGGCTTCGTCGACCGAGAGGTCGGGGCCGTGGCCGGCGACCCCTCCGAGGTCCTCTACCTCCCGTTCCTCTACGGCTCGCCCCTCGAGGGCGATGCGTCCGGGGGCTTCGTCGGGCTGCGGGGCTGGCACACGCGCGGTCATCTCATCCGCGCCGTCCAGGAGGGCGTCGCCTTCACCCACCGCTGGCACGTCGACGCCCTCGACCGGGCCTTCCCCACCTCCGTCGTCCGCCTGACCGGAGGGGCGACGCGCAGCCCGCTGTGGACCCAGACCTTCGCCGACGCGCTGCGTCGGCGCGTCGAGGTGACCGAGACCGAGGAGGCCGGCGCGCTCGGCGTCGCCCTCCTCGCGGGGGTCGCCGCAGGCGTGTGGCCCGACGTCGCCGCGGCCGCCCAGGCCACCGTCCGGATCCGGGAGGCCGTCGAGCCGGGCGAGCGGTCGGGAGACCTCGACGCGGCCTATCGGCGCTTCCGCGACGCCGTGGCGGCCCTCGCACCGGTCTGGGCGAGCGCCCACCGCTGACGCTCCGCAGGCCGGCGGCCGGTGACGGCCGCCCCGAGGCCGTCGCCGGTGGCCATCGCCGGCACCGGTCAAGCACACCAAGATCACAATTCGGCCACGATGAACCCCCGAATTCACAGATCTGAGCGCTCGAAGTGTGAGACGTGCGTGATTTTCTCACCGAACCTTGCGCTTGTCTCAATCTGACTGATATCAATGGCAGGTCCAGTCACCGAGGACTGACCCACCAGAAGGGGCGCCAACGATGGCAGCAGCCGCGACGACGCAGTCGACCACCCGGTTGAGCTCGCGAACGATCAAGACCGCACTCGCCGTGCTCGGCGCTGTCGTGGTCCTCGTCGCCATGTACCTCAGCACGACGTTCCTCTCGCCGGCCGAGGAGGCCAAGGTCAACCCGCCGCCCTTCAACGGCGAGACCTACTCGGCCGAGGCCTTCCCGAAGCAGGCCGCGGCGATCGAGGCGAAGGCCGTCGATCTCGGCACCCTCATCCCCGCCGTCGAGAAGGACCTCCAGTCCGCCATCGACCAGTACGGCACCGACTCCGGCAGCGGCAACGCCACCTTCGCCGTCACGACGACGGCCGCGGTGACCGACGTCGACGAGAACTTCATCTACCTCGAGTCGCCCGTCCGGGGCGACAAGGTCCTCATCCCCCTCGGCCTCGCCGTCAACGGCACCCCGGTCCGGGACGCCCTCGGCACCATCAAGTTCGGTGACTTCATCGACCAGACCGACTTCCAGACCGTGGCGAACCAGTTCAAGCTCATCATCCAGAAGGACGTCCTCGCGCCGGTCGACACGGCGAACCTCAAGGGCAAGACCGTCACCGTCGTCGGCGCGTGGTCGACCGGCGGCGCGGAGAACACGTACATCATCCAGCCGGTCAAGCTCGAGGTTCAGTGATGGCCGACGAGACCCCCGAGGGTCCCGCCGCGGGCGGGGCCTCCCAGCCCGAGGAGCCGACCACGGCGGCCGCGTCGGCGAGCGACGACGTCGTCCTGCGCGCGGTCGACATCCGCAAGACGTACGGGGCGACCCGCGCCCTCAAGGGCGTCAACTTCGAGGTGCGCCGCGGCAAGGTGACGACGCTGTTCGGCGAGAACGGCGCCGGGAAGTCGACGCTGATGAAGATCATCGCCGGCGTCGAGCGCCCCACGTCCGGGGAGCTCTACCTCGGCGACGAGGCCATCGAGCTGCACTCGACGACGGATGCCCTGGACAAGGGCATCGCGATCATCCACCAGGAGCTCAACCTCTCGCCCAACCTCAGCATCCGCGACAACATCTTCGTCGGCCGCGAGCTGCGGACGAAGGCCGGCTCGGTCGACTACGCCGCCGAGCGGAGGATCGCGCTCGAGCTGATGGAGCGCCTCGAGGAGAAGCTCGACCCCAACACCCTCGTCGCGACCCTGCGTCTCGGCCAGCAGCAGATCGTCGAGATCGCCCGGGCCCTCGCGGCCAGGGCCCGCATCCTCATCATGGACGAGCCGACGTCGGCGCTCAGCGCCTCGGAGGTCGAGGTCCTCTTCAAGGTCATCCGTGAGCTGACCGCCCAGGGCGTCGCCATCGTCTACATCTCCCACCATCTCGAGGAAGCCATCGAGATCTCCGACTATGCGGTCGTCTTCCGTGACGGCGACCTCATCGCCACGGAGGACGCCGACAAGATCGACATGGCGTGGGTCGTCTCGAAGATGGTCGGCCGCGAGGCCGAGTACGACTTCCGCGACGCCGAGCGCAACTACGGCGATGTGGCCCTCGAGATCGACGGCGTGACCGTCATCAGCCCCGAGGGCGGCGGCAAGGTCGCGGTCAACAACGTCTCCATCGATGTCCGCGAGGGCGAGATCGTCTGCCTCTACGGCCTCATGGGCGCCGGGCGGACCGAGCTGATGGAGGCCCTCTCGGGCCGCGACGAGATCCAGTCCGGGGACATCCGGGTCCAGGGCCGCAGCGTCGTCACCATGACGATCCAGCAGCGGATCGCCCACGGCATGGGCCTGGTCCCCGAGGACCGGCAGCGCGACGGGCTCGTCCAGCTGATGACTGTCGGCCAGAACCTCTCGCTCGCCAGCCTCCTGCGGCTGCGCAAGGGCTCGTTCATCTCCCGGAGCCTCGAGAAGGTCGGGGTCACGCAGAAGGTCGACGAGGTCAGGGTCAAGACCGAGGGTCCGCACATGCCGATCAGCTCGCTGTCCGGCGGCAACCAGCAGAAGGTCGTCATCGGCAAGATCCTCCTCACCGAGCCGAAGGTCATCCTCCTCGACGAGCCGACCCGCGGCATCGACGTCGGCGCCAAGGGCGAGATCTTCAGCCTGCTGTTCGAGCAGGCCAAGGACGGCCTCGCCGTCCTCTACGTCACCTCCGAGGTCGGCGAGGCGATCACCGCGTCACACCGCGTCATCGTCATGAACAAGGGCCGGATCGTCCGCGAGTTCGACCCCCGCACCGCAACACGTGAAGAAATCATGGCGGCCTCCGGTGAGGCCGTCGTCGACCATGAAGAGGGAGCGACCCGTGGCTGAGACCGCTGCGACGACCACGAACGGCTCAGGTGGCCGGAAGATCAACTGGAACGCCGTCTTCATGGAGGGTCGGGCGCTCCTCGCTCTCGCGCTCATCATCGTCATCTTCTCGGTGATGTCGGACAAGTTCCTCCAGTACGAGAACCTCATCCTGATGACGCGACACGTCGCGATGAACGCCATCCTCGCGATCGGGATGCTCATGGTCATCCTCAACGGCGGCATCGACCTGTCCGTCGGGTCGACGGTCGGCCTCAGCGGCGTCGTCGCCGGATATCTCCTGCAGGGCATGAACGTCCCGTTCTCCGACCTCGTGGCCTACCCCGCCGTCTGGGTCGTCGTCGTCATCTCGATGCTCGTCGGCGCCCTCGTCGGCTGGGTCAACGGCTTCGTCGTGACCCGCCTGCGGGTCGCTCCGTTCATCGCGACGCTCGGCATGCTCTACGTCGCGCGCGGTGCCGCCCTCCTCATCACGAACGGCCTGACCTTCACGAAGCTGAGCGGCAGCGACGCCCTCGGCAACACCGGCTTCATCACCGTCCTCGCGGGCGCCCCGCTCGGCATCCCCATGCCGGTGTGGATGATGGTCGTCTTCGCCATCATCTTCTCCGTCGTCCTCACCCGCACCCCCTTCGGCCGGTGGCTCTACGCGATGGGTGGCAACATCCGCGCCGCCCAGCTGTCCGGTGTGCCGACGGTCAAGGTCGAGACGCGGATCTACGTCATCTCCGGCATCTGCGCCGCGATGGTCGGCCTGCTCCTCACCGCCGACCTGCCGGCCGCGACGCCGAAGGGTGGCGAGCAGTACGAGCTCAACGCCATCGCCGCGGTCGTCATCGGTGGCGCCGCGCTCGCCGGTGGCCGAGGCACGATCCGGGGCACCCTCATCGGTGCCTTCGTCATCGGCTTCCTCGTCGACGGCCTCGTCCTCGTGGGCGTCTCCGTCTTCTGGCAGCAGGTCATCAAGGGCGCGGTGATCATCCTCGCGGTCGCCCTCGACCAAGGCCAGCAGCGCCTCCAGGCGCGATCCGCGGTGCGGCGAGCCGCGGCCGCAACCCATGCTTCCCGCGGCGGCACGCCGTCGGGCAAGACGCCGGCGGGAACCTCCTCCAACCGGTGACCGGCGAGACCCGAAAGGTACTCACACTCATGATGCGCAAGAAGATCGGCGCGCTGATCACCGCGGGGGCCGTGGCGATCACCCTGGCCGCGTGTGGCAGCAGCAGCTCCGGCGGGTCCGGCTCCGCCGCCGCCGGACGGCGGCGACGCGGCCGGCGGCACCATCGCGATCATCACGGTCGACCCGTCGAACCCGTACTGGAAGGCGGAAGTCGACACCGCGCAGTCCGAGGCCAAGAAGCTCGGCTACGACACGACCGTCGACGCCCACGGCAACGACCCGGACAAGCAGAACCAGTTCATCGACGGCGCCATCGCCAAGGGGGTCAAGGCGATCATCCTCGACCCGGCCGGTGCTGACGAGTCCGTCGGCGCGGTGCAGAAGGCCACCGACGCGGGCATCCCCGTGTTCCTCGTCAACGCCGAGATCTCCGAGCAGGGCATCGCCAAGAGCCAGATCGTCTCCAACAACGCCCAGGGCGCGACCCTCGGCGCCCAGGAGTGGGCCAAGGCCATGGGCGGCAAGGGCACGTTCGTCGAGCTCTTCGGCAACCCGACCGACAACAACGCCCGGGTCCGCTCGGACGCCTACCACGCGGTGCTCTCCCAGTACCCCGACCTGAAGATGGTCCAGAAGGAGACGGCCAACTGGGACCGCCAGCAGGGCAAGGCCAAGATGGAGATCATGCTGTCGGCCCACCCCGACATCAACGGCGTCATCTCCGGTAACGACGAGATGGCCCTCGGCGCGATCGCCGCGCTCAAGGACGCCGGCAAGCTCGACCAGGTGACGGTCCTCGGCTTCGACGGCAACCAGGACGCGGTCGACGCGGTCAAGTCCGGCGAGATGATCGCCACCGTCCTCCAGCCGATCGTCCAGGGCACGACCCTCGCGGTTCAGCAGGCGGACAACTACCTCAAGAACGGTGAGACCGGCGCCAGCTCCGAGAAGCAGGCTCTCGACTGCGTTCTCATCACCAAGGACAACGCGGACAACTTCAACAACTTCGTCCCGCTCTCCTGACGTCTACCCCCCTGGGTCCCCCGGGCCGCCGCCCCTCCCCCTTCGGCGGCCCGGGGGGAAACCCTCCACCGTCGTAGGGTCCGGGCCCGCCCCGGCGACATACTCGGCCGTATGCCGCCGCCGCGCGTGGGCTCCCCGACGACGGCCCGCCATCGCGGACCCTGCCAGGACGCTCCCCGACTCGGCCGGAGCCCGGGCCCTGCCGGCATACCCACCACCCGTACCGACCACCGCACACCCGTCCGGTCCAGGAGGCCCTTCCCCATGTCCACCTCGCAGCTCAGCTCCGCGACCCGCAGCGACGTCCTGCGCCGCCTCGGCGACACGCAGTACGACGTCCTCGTGATCGGCGGCGGGGTGACCGGTGCCGGCGTGGCCCTCGACGCGGCGACGCGTGGCATGAGCGTCGCCCTCGTCGAGAAGCGCGACTGGGCCTCCGGCACCTCCAGCCGCTCCGGCAAGCTCATCCACGGCGGCCTGCGCTACCTCGAGCAGCTGAACTTCGGCCTCGTCCGCGAGGCGCTCAAGGAACGTCGCCTCATCCTCAAGACGCTCGCGCCCCACCTGGCCGTCCCGCTCCGGTTCATCTACCCCATCAAGCACCGGCTGTGGGAGCGGGTCTACATGGGCTCCGGCGTCATGCTCTACGACACGATGGGCGGCGCCGGCGCAGTGCCGCACCACACCCACCTGACCATGTCGAAGATCCGGGAGCTCGCCCCCGGTCTCGACGAGAGCGCGCTCGTCGGCGGGATCAGCTTCTACGACGTCCAGATCGACGACGCGCGGCACACGATGGAGCTCGTCCGGACCGCCGCCTCGCGCGGCGCCGACGTCGCCGCCGCCCTGGCCGTCGACGACCTGCTCGTCGAGGACGGCGCGGTCGTCGGCGCTCGCGTCGTCGACACCGAGACCGGCGAGCACATCTCGATCCGGGCGAAGGTCGTCGTCAACGCCGCCGGCGTCTGGAGCGACAAGATCCGCGCGATGGCCCCCGGCACCCCCGGCTTCTCGGTCCGCGCGTCCAAGGGCATCCACCTCATGGTCCCGCGCGACCGGATCGACTCGAACATCTCGCTCTTCGTCCGCGCCGAGGACAGCGTCCTCTTCGTGCGGATCTGGGGCGACCACTGGCTCATCGGGACGACCGACACGACGTGGACGGAGAACCTCGACCATCCCGCCGCGACGTCGACGGACGTCGAGTACCTCCTCCGCAACGTCAACCGCGTCCTCAAGCGGAAGCTGACCGTCGAGGACATCGACGGCGTCTTCTCCGGCCTGCGTCCCCTCGTCACCGACGACACCTCCGTCAACAGCAAGCTCTCCCGCGAGCACGCGGTGGAGATGTCCCCTCCCGGCCTCATCACCGTCGCCGGTGGCAAGTACACGACCTACCGCGTCATGGCCAAGGACGTCCTCGACGAGGCCGGCCCCTACCTCGGCAACACGACCCCGTGCACGACCGAGACGGTCCGGATGGTCGGCGCCATCGGCCTCGACCAGGCGACCGCACGGATCCGCCGGGAGGCGCCCGGCCTCGGCTGGAGCGCCGAGCTCGTCGAGCACCTGCTGCGCCGCTACGGCTCGATGGTCGCCGACATCCTCGACCTCGTCGCGGACCGGCCGGAGCTGAGGGAGCCGGTGCCGGCGGCGCCCCGCTACATCCAGGCGGAGATCGTCTATGCCGTCACGCACGAGGGCGCGCTGCACATCGACGACGTCCTGACCCGGCGGACCCACATCGCCATCGACACCCCGCACCGCGGCCTCGAGTCGGTCGAGGCCATCGGGGCCCTCGTCGCGGCCGAGCTGGGCTGGGATGCCGCCCGGACGGCCGAAGAGGTAGAGCACTACCGCGACCGGGTCCGTGCCGAGCGCGAGGCCGAGCGGGTGCCGGACGACGTGTCCGCCGCGAGGATCCGGGACGAGGTCGTCGACCCACGGGTTGCGGCGACACTGCGTGACGAACAGTGACAAGTCACGCTCTTGTTGGGAACTATGGTCACGTGCCGCCCAAGCCACGCGCCAAGAAGACCATCAACCGGCAGCGCCTGATCCTCGACAAGGTCATCGCCTCCGGGTCCTGCACGGCCCAGGAGCTCGCCACCGAGTTCGATGTGTCGATCATGACGATCCACCGCGACCTCGACGAGCTCGAGCGACGCGGCGCGGTCCGGAAGTTCCACGGGGGCGTGACCGCCCAGCCCTCGGCGGTGTTCGAGTCGCAGATGTCCTACCGCATGCACGCGAACGACGCCGAGAAGACGTCGATCGCGGAGGCCGCCCTCGCGCACATCGAGCCGGGCATGTCGATCATGCTCGACGACTCGACCACCGTCCTCAAGATGATCCCCGGGCTCGTCGAGCTCGCCCCGCTCCACGTCGCGACGACGTGCATGACGGGGCTGCGTCAGCTCGCCGACCTCAACGAGCACGACGGCCTGCGGATCATCGGTCTCGGCGGCGACTACGACGCCGCCCACGACTCCTTCGTCGGGATCCGGTGCGTCGAACAGATCGAGGCGATGCGCGCCGATGCCCTCTTCATGTCGACGTCGGCCGTCTCGGGCGGGATCGCCTTCCACCAGGAGGACCGGATCGTCTCGGTCAAGCGGGCGATGATCAGGGCCTGCACGAAGCGCTATCTCCTCGTCGACAACAGCAAGTTCAACAAGGTCGCCCTCCACCGGCTCAGCGCCCTCAAGGATTTCGACCTCGTCATCACGGACAGCCGGGTCGGCCCCGACGTGCTCAACGAGCTGGACTCACTCGGCGTCCCCCACGAGGTCGTCTGAGCCACCCACCCCGGAGCAGACAGCAGGCCCGCCGCCATGGCTCGACCCCGGCGGCGGGCCTCCTGCCTGCTGACGAGTCCCGCGGTGCCGCCACGGGTCGTCGGTTCGTGGGTCAGCCCGCGTGTGCCTCGAGGAGGATCCCGCGGACGGCCTCCGGGTCGTGCCCGAACCGGCCGAGAAAGAGCCCGTCGACACTGTCGCCGAGCTCGGTGAGGAGACCGGGGCCGGCGCTGCCGCCGTAGATGACGGCGACGTCGTCCAGCTCGCCGTCGAGCGCGGCCCGGACCCTGCGGCATACCTCGGCGACGTAGGCCGGGGACGCCGGCCTGGGCTGACCGATGGCCCAGTGCGGCTCGTACGCGATGTAGACGCGACCGGTGAGCCCGTCGGCCCGGCAGTCGGTGAGGGCGGAGCGAACCTCCTCGACGACGACCTCGGCGGCGCTCGCCGGCGCCGTCTCGACCCGCTCGCCGACGCACAGCAGCGGGGTGAGGCCGTTGCGCCATGCGGCCGCCATCTTGCCGGCGACGACGGCGTCGCCCTCGCCGAAGAGGGTCCGGCGCTCGGCGTGACCGACCTCGACGTGGGTGCAGCCGAGCTCGGCGAGCTCGGCGCCGGAGACCTCGCCGGTGAACGCGCCGCCGTCCTCGGTGCTGAGGTCCTGGGCGCCGACCCGGACCGGGGTGCCGGCGACCTCCTCGAGGACGGCGGGGATGGACGGGAAGGTCGGCAGCAGGACGAGCTCGGTCTCCCCGGCGGACACGCCCGGGGTCCTGGCGGGCGATCGCGGCCATCGCCGCGGCGAACTCCCGCGTCCGTCGGTGGGTGAAGTACATCTTCAGGCTCATCCCGATCACCCTGGTGGCCATCGCCGGCGCTCCGTTCTCCCGCGGTCCGCGTGTGTGCGGAACAGTTCCAAGTGTGAGACTGGCCCGTTCTATGCCAAAAATCAAGTGACATCTAACATTCTGGGATGATATAACTGTTCAAGATTCACGATTCGGGCCCGCGGAGCCGATCCGCGGTGGGAGCGGAGGTTTGAGGTCGATGACGACCACACGCGAGGTGTTCGCGGCGATCGAGGCCGTGCGGACCCAGGAGTACGTCCTCGCGACGTACTACCTCGAGCTCGACCCGTCGATCGACATCCTCGACAAGGCCGTGGGCTTCGCCGTCGGACAGACCCTCGGCACGTGGGTCGAGGTCCCCGGCGTCACCGACGAGATGACCCGCCACCACCGCGGGCAAGCTCGTCCGGGTCCAGGGCCTGCCGCCGGTCGACCTGGCGACCCAGGAGGAGGGCGCGACGCGCAGCTACCTCATCCAGATCGCCCTCCCGACGGTGAACTTCGGCGGGGAGCTCCCCATGCTCCTCACGACCCTGCTCGGCAACGACGCGTCGACGTCGGTGCAGGCCAAGCTCGTCGACCTCGAGCTGCCGGACGCCTTCGTCGCCGGCTTCCCCGGCCCTCGGTTCGGCATCGAGGGCCTGCGCGACCTCGTCGGCGTCCACGACCGGCCCCTCATGCTCAACATGATCAAGCCGTGCACCGGCCTCACCCCGGCCCAGGGCGCCGAGATCTTCCGCGACACCGCGCTCGGCGGGATCGACATGATCAAGGACGACGAGCTGCTCGGCTCGCCCGGACTTCTCGCCCGTCGACGAGCGGGTCCGCGCCTTCACCGCCGCCGCCAAGCAGGCGGCCCAGGAGACCGGCGTCGAGACGATCTACATCCCCAACGTGACCACCCGGCCGGACCGGCTCCTCGACCACGCCCGCCGGGCCGTCGACGCCGGCGCCCGAGCCGTCATGCTCAACTTCGCGTCGGTCGGCTACGGCGCCCTCGAGGCGCTCGCCGAGCAGATCGGCGTCCCGATCCTCGGCCACTACGCCTCGGCGGGGATGTTCTACGAGGGCCCGCGCAGCGGCATGTCCTCGACGATCGCCCTCGGCGTCCTCCCCCGGGTGGCGGGCGCCGACCTCGTCATGCTCAACACCCCCTACGGCGGCTACCCGATGAGCCGCCACCAGTACGTCCTCACCGCCCTGCAGCTCACCGCGGCCCGCCCGCACCTGCGCCCGACCCTCCCGATCATCGGAGGCGGCGTTCACCCCGGGATCGTCGAGACCTACGTCCGGGAGCTCGGCACCGACATCATGCTGGCGGCCGGAGGCGCGGTCCAGGGCCACCCCGACGGCGCCGCGGCCGGCGTCCGCGCCATGCGGCACGCGGTCGACGCGGCCGTCGCCGGCATCCCCGTCGAGGAGGCGGCCGCCGAGCACCCCGAGCTGGCCGCCGCCCTCGCCCTCTGGCCCGTCCACCGACCCTGACCCCTCGAGAACACGACCGAACGCAAGGAGCTCACCCCCATGGCTGACCAGCTGCGCCTCGTCGTCGGCAGCGACATCGCCGGCTTCGACTACAAGGAGGCCATCAAGGCCGACCTCGAGAAGGACCCGCGGGTCGCGAGCGTCGTCGACGCCGGCGTCTTCGCCGACGGCCTCGAGAAGGAGTCCTACGGCTCGGTCGCGATCCGCGGCGCCGAGATGATCCGGGCCGGCGAGGCCGACCGCGGCATCTTCATCTGCGGCACGGGCATCGGCGTCGCCATCGCGGCGAACAAGGTCCCCGGCATCCGCGCCATCGTCGCCTCCGACTCCTACAGCGTCGAGCGCTCGATCCTCTCCAACAACTGCCAGGTCCTCACGATGGGCCAGCGCGTCATCGGCCTGGAGCTCGCCCGCCGGCTCGCGAAGGAGTGGCTGGGCTACACCTTCGACACCTCGTCGCCGTCGAACGAGAAGGTCCAGGTCATCAGCGACTACGAGTTCACCGGGACCTGCTGACCCTCGATCCAGGAGACTGACGCACATGGGTGTGCTGTGCATCGACGCCGGGACGACGATGGTCAAGTCGGTCCTGTTCGACGACGACGGCCGTGAGGTCAAGGTCGCCCGCCAGGGCACCGTCGTCACCGGCCCGCAGCCCGGCTGGAGCGAGCAGGACATGTACTCGGTGTGGGACGCCGTCGTCCACACCGTCCGACAGGTCGTCCACGGCGGTGGCGAGGCCGACGTGTCCATGGTCGCCGTCACCGGCCAGGGCGACGGCCTCTGGCTGGTCGGTCCGGATGGCCGGCCGACCGGCCCGGCCATCCTGTGGAACGACGGCCGGGCCGCCGACATCGTCGACGCGTGGGACGACGAGGGCCTGCTCACCGAGGCGTTCCGGATCAACGGGAACCTCGCCTTCGCCGGCACCCAGACGCCGGTTCTCGCCTGGCTCCACCGCCACGACCCGGACCGCCTCGAGCGCTCACACCGCGCGCTCTACTGCGACGGCTGGCTCTACCACCGGTTCACCGGCCGGTTCGCGGTCGAGGAGTCGGACGCGGCCTCGCCCTTCCTCGACCTCAAGGCCCGCGCGTACTCCGCGGACGTCCTCGATCTGTTCGGTATGCCGTGGGCGGAGCGGCTGCTGCCCGAGGTCCTCTCCGGCCCGGACCGGGTCGACGCCCTCACCGACCAGGCCGCCACCGAGCTGCGGCTGCCCGCCGGGACGCCGGTCGTCATGGCCCCCTTCGACATCCCGTCGACGGCCATCGGCATCGGGGCCGTTCCGCCCGGCTCTGCCAACTCCATCCTCGGCACGACGCTGTCGACCCAGGTCTCGATGGCCGGGGCCGACACCTCCGGCGCCGTCGCGGGCATGACCCTGCCGATCGGCGTCGGTGACACCTACACCCGCTCCATCCCGGCGATGGCCGGCGTCGGCGTCGTCAACTGGGCCATGCAGCTCATCGGGCTCGAGAACCCGAACTGGCTGTCCGACCTGGCCGCCACCTCGGTGCCGGGGTCCCACGGCCTGTTCGTCCACCCGTATCTCTCCCCGGCGGGCGAGCGGGCGCCGTTCCGCGACACCCGCGCCCGAGGGTCGATGGTCGGCCTCTCCTTCGAGCACACCCGGGCCGACATCGCCCGCGCGACGCTCGAGGGCCTCAGCTTCGTCATCCGGGACTGCCTCCGCTTCGGCTCCACCGAGGTCTCCGAGCTCCGGCTGTGCGGCGGTGGCGCCAACAGCGCCTTCTGGTGCCAGCTCCTCGCCGACGTGACCGGCGTCCCGACGGCCCGCTCCCGCGACACCGAGATCGGCGCGAAGGGGGCCTACCTCACGGCCCTCAACACCGTGCACGGCGAGGACATGCTCGCCGCCGTCGACCGGACGGTGACCCTGCGCGACCGGTTCGAGCCGGACCCGGCGCGAGCGGCGGCCTACGAGGAGCTGTTCGGCGACTTCATCTCCCTGAGGGAGGGGCTGTCGGGACAGTGGCGGCAGCTCGCCTCGATCCGGAACCGCCCGGCCGTCCGCTGAGCCGCCGTCCGCCCCGCGGACCGCCGGGACTCACGGCTCGAGGATGAACGGCGTCGTCGTCGCGACGGCGTGCAGGCCGAGGGCGACGAGGATCGGCCGGCTGTCCGGTGAACAGTCGACCCGGACGAGCGGGTAGCCCGCCTCGAGGGCCAGCCGCGCCCGGTGGACCACCCCCGCCCGGTACAGGCCCCGGCGGCGCCAGTCCGGGTGGGTCGTCCCACCCCAGAACCCGGCGAAGTCGGTGCCCTCGCTGAAGCGGAGCAGGTTGTAGGACAGCACCTCCCCCGTCGGCGGCGCGTCGAGGTCCTCGGGGTCGCCCAGCTCGACGAGGAAGGCCCGCATGAGGTCGGGGCGGGCCCGCTTCTCCTCCCGCAGATGGTCGTTGACCCAGTTCGTGCCCTCGCCCCACACGCCGTCCATGAGGGTGGCCACCCGGCGCCAGTCGGCGTCGTCGTCCGCCTCGATCTCGCGGATCCGCACGCCCTCGGGCAGGACGACGTCGTGGACGAGGTCGGCACAGGACCCGAGGACGAGCGCCTCGAGGTCCTCGGGCACGAAGCCGGCCGCGACGAGCCGCTCGCTGAGCTCCGGAGGGTCGTCGGTCGAGTACGTCTTCCACTCGACCCGCTGACCCCGCCCCCGGAAGAAGTCCACCTGCCGGCCGATCCAGTGGTCGGGGTCGTCGCCGAGGCCCTCCGGGCACTCGATCATCGCGCCCCGCTGCTCGGGGTCCGACGGGTAGTGACGGCGGACCGGACCGTCCCGCTCGACGACCGCCCCGGGAGCGGCGTCGACGTCGGTGAGCCGGACCTGGGCGTGGAAGGCGGCGAGGAGCTCCTCGGGTGTGTGCGTCATGGGGAGCAGTCAACCGCAGTTGGGTACCCGTGCTCATCCGGTATTCGCGCCGTCCCGGGAGGCTGACGGCGTGACGACCACGGCCGCCGCCCTCGCCGCTCCGGGACGCTGACCGCCCCGACGCTGACCGCTCAGGGACGCTGGTCGAAGACGTGGCGGCGCACCCAGGCATGCATCGCCACCGCCGCGGCGGCTCCGGCATTGATCGACCGGGTCGACCCGAACTGGGTGATGTGGAGGACGACGTCGCAGCCCGCGCGCATCTCCTCGCTCAGGCCGGGGCCCTCCTGGCCGAAGACGAGGACGCATGCCCGCGGGAGGTCGTGGGTCTCGAGGGCGCGTGACCCCGGCAGGTTGTCGATCCCGACGAGCGGGAGCCGCGCACCGTCCGGCCCGGCCGTGCGTGCCCAGTCGAGCAGCCCACCGACGCTCGCGTGATGCAGCTCCTGCTGGTAGCGGTCGGTCACCATCGCCCCGCGCCGGTTCCAGCGGCGCCGCCCCACGATGTGGAAGGCGGCCGCGTTCATCGCGTTGGCGGTCCGGATCACCGAACCGATGTTGAAGTCGTGTCCCCAGTTCTCGACCGCCACGTGGAAGGGATGCCGCCGGGACTCGAGGTCAGCGACGATCGCCTCGTGCCGCCAGTACCGGTAGCGGTCCGCCACGTTGCGCCGGTCGCCGGCCGCGAGCAGTTCGGGGTCCCACTGCCCCCCTTCGGGTCGCGGGCCCACCCACGGACCGACCCCGACCTCGGCCGGGGCCCCCGCGCCCGGGTTGTCCGCGCTCACGCCGCCGGTCCCGTCAGGCCTCACCGGGCGGCTCACCCAGCTCCTCGAAGATCGTCAGGTGGATGCCACCCGGCGCATCGAGCCGGGCGTTGAGCGAGCGCCATGGCGTCTGGGTCGGGGGCGAGACGAGGGCGGCGCCCGCGAGCGTGGCGTCACGGCTCACCGTCGCGGCGTCCGCGACCTCGAGGGCGAGCCGCATCCGGGGCGCGACCCGGCGGCCCACCTCGACCTCGTCGATCATCTCCACCTGCGCGGTGTTGGCGATCTCGAGGGTCGCCCGGCCCGCGCCGAGGATCACCACCTCGGCGCCACCGTCACCGGCATACGCCTCCTCCTGCGGCATCCCGACGACGTCCCGGAAGAACCGCACCGCCTCGGCGTAGTCCTCGGCATGGACGACGAGGCGCAGCTGGCGGACCCGCCCGGCGGCCGGGGTGTCCGCCGGGCTCGGACCGGCCGGCTCCTCGACCCAGGCGCCGTCGCGGAAGATGACCCGGTCGGGGAGCTCGTTCTCCTCGCGCCAGGCCTGGACCCGCTCCGGACGGACGACGATCGCGGCGTCGGCCCACGAGCGGGGGTCGGAGCCGAGCTGGTCGGTCAGACGGGCGAGCGTCCCGGGCGAGAGGTCGTCGAGACCCGCGATCTCCGCCCGCCCGTCGACGAGGACGACGTCCCGGGTGTGCCCGAGCGAGACCCGCACGTCCGGGTGGTCGAGGAGGTTGCGGACCGTGCGGGAGCCGGCCGACGTCACGGCGACGAGCAGCCCGTCGTGCCAGGCGATCGTGAGCGGAACCAGCCAGGGGCGGCTGCCGTCACTCGTGGCGAACCAGGCGTCGACCTCCCGCGCGAGGAGGGCCTGGGTGTCGGCGACGCGCTGGGCGACGCTGCGGGCGGGGGCGACCATGGCCCCACCCTAGGCGCGGATGCGAGAGAGGAACTGCCGGGTGCGCTCCTGCTGGGGGTCGCCGATCACCTGCTCGGGCGGCCCCTGCTCGTGGATGCCCCCGCCGTGGAGGAAGCACACCGTGTCGGCCACCTGCCGGGCGAAGCCCATCTCGTGCGTGTTGAGGATCATCGTCATCCCCTCGGCCGTCAGCTGGCGCAGCAGGTCGAGCACCTCGCCGACGAGCTCCGGGTCGAGCGCCGAGGTGACCTCGTCGAGCAGCATGAGCCGCGGGTTGTTGACGAGCGCACGGGCGATGGCGACCCGCTGCTGCTGGCCACCGGACAGGTCGTCGGGGCGGGCGTCGGCCCGCTCTGCGAGGCCCACGCGCTCGAGCATGGCCAGGGCCCGGTCCCTCGCCTCGGCCCGCGGGATCTTGTGGACCCGGACGGGTGCGAGGGTGATGTTGTCGAGCACGCTGAGATGGGGGAAGAGGTTGTAGGCCTGGAAGACGATGCCCATCCGCGAGCGCACCCGGTCGGGGTCGACCGCGGGGTCGGTGATGTCCTCTCCCTCGAGGAGGATCTGACCGTCGTCGACCGTCTCGAGGAGGTTGACGCAGCGCAGCACGGTGGACTTGCCCGACCCGGACGCGCCGATGAGCACGACGCACTGTCCCTCCTCGACCTCGAGGCTGACGTCACGCAGCACGACGTTGTCGCCGAAGGACTTCCGGAGCGAGCGCAGGGACAGCAGGCTCACACGATCCCCCGGCCCCGTGGAAGCCCTGCCGCCGGGCGACCCAGTCGGTGACGCGCGCCATCGGGATGGTGAGGCAGACGAAGAGGAAGCCGGCGACGACGTACGGCGTGAAGTTGAAGTCGATCGCCGTCTCGATCTGGGCCGCCCGGATGGCGTCGATGACGCCGAGCACGGCGATGAGGCCGGAGTCCTTCTGGAGGGAGACGAGGTCGTTCATCAGCGGGGGCAGGACCCGGCGCACCGCCTGGGGCAGGACCACGTGCCGGAGGGTCTGTCCGTAGGTCAGCCCGAGCGAGCGGGCGGCCGCCCGCTGGGAGGGGTGGACCGACTCGATGCCGGCGCGGAAGACCTCCGCGACGTAGGCCGAGTAGGACAGCACGAGGGCGGTCGCGCCCCAGAAGAGGGCGCTGTTCGGCAGCCCGGACAGCCGCAGCGCCGGTGCGCCGAAGCCGAGGAGGAAGAGGACGAGGAGCAGCGGGAGCCCGCGGAACAGGTCGACGTATGCCGTGGCGATGAGGCGCAGCGGGAACGCGACCGGTCCGCGCAGCGTCCGCATGACGGCCAGGGTGAGACCGAGCGCGGCGATGAGCACGGCGCAGACGACCATGACCCGGATGTTGAGCCAGAGTCCGGACAGGACGGCCGGGAAGGACGCGATCGCCTTGTCCCAGTTGAAGAAGGTCTCCTGCACCCGTGGCCACCCGGGAGAGGTGACGACGAGCACGGCGAGGACCCCGAGGACCACGGTCGTCGACGTCGCGGCGACGACACCCGAGCGGACGGTCCGCCGCCGCCGGTAGGCGTCGCGGTCGACCTGGAGCGCCGAGGGCGTCCAGCCGTCGCCGGCGCCGGTCGTCACGAGAGCTCGGGTGCGCCCTGTGTCGACAGCCACTCGCTGACGAGGGAGTCGAGGGTCCCGTCGGAGCGGAGTGCGTCGACGGCCTGGGTCACACACGGCGTCAGGGACGAGCCCTTGTCGAGCACCGCGCCGAACTGCTCCGGCGTACCCGATGCGGCCGGAAGCTGGCCGACGATGACCCCGTTGTCGAGCTGCGCCGCCGCCATGTAGAAGGCCGTCGGGAGGTCGACGACGATGCCGTCGATCTGCTTGTTCTTCAGGGCCTGGACGGCGAGGTCGTTGGTGTCGTAGGGAGCGACCTGCTGCGACGGCTGGATCTGGTCCGTGGCCGCGGTGTAGGAGGTCGTCCCGACCTGGGCGCCGAGCTTGGCGTCCTTGAGGTCGGCCATGCTCGTGGCACCGTCGATCGGGCTGCCCTTGTACGTCACGACGGTCTGGCGCACGTCGTAGTAGCCCGAGGAGAAGTCGACGGCGTTCTTGCGCTCATCGCTGATGGACACCTGGTTGAGGTCGATGTCGAAGGTCTTCGCTCCCGGGGCGATGGCCGTGTTGAACGGCACGACGACCCAGGTCACCGCGTCCTTGGCGTAGCCGAGCTGGTCCGCGATGGCGTACCCGACGGCCGACTCGTAGCCCTTGCCGTTGCTCGGGTCGTCGTCGATGAACCACGGCGGGTAAGCGGGCTTGTCGGTCCCGATCGTCAGCGTTCCGGGCTTGAGCGTCGCGAGGCTGCTCGGCGAGCAGTCGAGGGACGTGGGGGACCCCGACGCGGTCGGGCTCGTCTCGTCCACGGGCGAGCCGCAGCCCGCCAGGGCGATGCTCGCCAGCAGGGCGGACCCGGCGGCGACGAAGCGACGCGAAGACATGACGTGTGTTCTCCTTCTCCCGGTGATGCTGGGGGAAGGATAGTGCTCCGCGGGGCGCGCGAAACCGCCCGCCCGCGCCCTCATCCACAGCCTCCTCCCAGCCATCGCCCAGCGTGGGGGCCCAGGTCCACAGGTCCTCCCCCGTAACCTGGGCCGGTGATGCATACGCTCGGCCCTCAGTGGCTCAACCCGGAGAACCTCCTCAACACGTACGGGATCTGGGTGGCCGTCCTCGTCGTCTTCATCGAGTGCGGGCTGCTGTTCCCCTTCCTCCCCGGCGACTCGCTGCTGTTCACGATCGGGGTCTTCATCGCCAGCACCGACCCGTCGCTGCATCTCGACATGAACCTCTTCGTCGCGATGGCGATCCTCGCCGTCGCCGCCTTCGCGGGGAACGTCGCCGGCTACGAGATCGGCCGGGTCATCGGTCCACCGCTCTTCAACCGGGACGGCCGGATCCTGCGGCGCGAGTACCTCGACAAGACGCATGAGTTCTTCGAGAAGTACGGCAGCCGGGCCCTCGTCCTCGGCCGCTTCGTCCCCATCGTCCGGACCTACATCACCCTCGTGGCCGGCGCCGGGAAGATGGACCGGCGTCACTTCTTCACGTGGAGCGGCGTGGGTGCCGTCCTGTGGGTCGCCATCGTCACCGTGCTCGGCTACTTCCTCGGCGGGATCTCGGTCATCAAGAACAACATCGAGGTGGCGCTGCTCCTCATCGTCGTCGTGTCGGTCGTCCCGATGCTGCTCGAGTACCTCCGGCACCGCCGCTCGGCGAACGCCGTGGACTGAGCGGGGCCAGGGCCGATTGACCGGCCCGGGACCGGGTACCCGACCGTGGTACCCCGATTCGCAAGGAGGCACCATGCCGACCGATCTGAACGGAGCCCTTGTCGCCGTCCTCATCGCCCCACAGGGCACGGAGGAGGCCGAGTTCACCGAGCCGAAGAAGGCGCTGGAGAATGCCGGTGCCACGCCCGTCGTCGTGAGTTTCCGTGGAGGTGAGGCCGAGACGAAGAACCACGACCTCGACCCCGGCGGCAGCTACCCCGTCGACCGCACCTTCGATGACATCACCCCCGACGACGTCCAGGGCGTCGTCATCCCCGGCGGCACCGTCGGAGCCGACAAGCTCCGCGCCGAGGAGTCCGTGGTTCGCTTCGTCTCCGGCGTCGCCGACCAGGGCAAGCCGGTCGCGGCCATCTGTCACGGCCCGTGGACCCTCGCGGAGGCCGGGCTGGCCGACGGGCGCCGGCTCACCTCCTACCCCTCGCTCCGGACCGACCTGCGCAACGCCGGCGCGAAGTGGGTCGACGAGGAGGTCGTCGTCGACCGTGGCGTCATCACCAGCCGCAACCCCGGCGACCTCGACGCCTTCTGCGGAGCCCTCATCGACGCCCTCGCGGGCTGACCCACCCTCGGGTCGGGCGGCGGCGGTCACCCGAGCTCGATGAGGCCCTTGGCGTATGCCGCGGTGACCGCCGCCGTGCGGTCGGTGACCCCCAGCTTGGCGAAGGCCCGGAGCAGATGGGTCTTCACCGTCGCCTCGCCGATGAACAGCTCGCGGCCGATCTCGGCGTTCGACAGGCCCGTCGCGACGAGCCGGAGGACCTCGACCTCGCGGGTCGTCAGGTCCGGCGTCGCCGGGGCGCGCAACCGCTCGGCCAGCCGCGCGGCCACCGGGGGCGCGAGCACCGTCTCGCCGCGGGCGGCCCGCCGGATCGCGTCGGCGAGAACGTCGGGCGGTGCGTCCTTGAGAAGGTAGCCGCGAGCGCCCGGCCTCGACGGCGCGGATGATGTCGGCGTCGGTGTCGTAGGTCGTGAGGACGAGGACCTGCGGGGCATCGGGCTGCCCGCGCAGGCGGGCCGTGGCCTCGGCCCCGTCGAGCACCGGCATCCGCAGGTCCATGAGAACGAGGTCGGGGCGCAGCCGCGTCACCTCGGCGACGCACTCGGCCCCGTTGCCCGCCTCCCCGACGATCTCGAAGTCGCTCTCCTCCGAGAGCATCGCCACCATGCCGGCCCGGACGACCGGGTGGTCGTCGACGACGAGCAGCCGGATCGTCATCGCGGCACCTCCATCCGCACCCGGGTCCCGTCCGCCGGGCGCACTCGAGACGCGGACGTCGCCCCCCAGGGCGGCCACCCGGGCGGTGAGCCCGTCGAGGCCGAAGCCGGGGCGGTGCTCGGCCAGGGTGAACCCCCGACCGTTGTCGCTCACCTCGAGCCGGACCCGGCCGGGATCGGCGTAGGACAGCTCGACGACGGCCTCGGTCGCGGCGCTGTGCCGTCGCACGTTGGACAGCGCCTCCTGCGCGGTCCGGAGCAGGCAGACGTCGACGGCCCCGCCGAGAGACACCGGCTCCCCGTCGACGACGAGCCGGGACCGGATCGCCGTCTGGCTCGACACGGCGGTGACGAGCCGGTCCAGGGCCTCGGCCAGCGTCCGTGACTGCAGGTGCCCCGGCGTGAGCTCGGCGACGATGAGCCGAGCCTCCTTGAGGTTGTCCGCCGCGGTGCTCTCGACGAGGGAGAGTCGCTCTCGGGCCGTCGCGACGTCCCCGCGGGCGAGCGCCGCGTCGACGGCGCGGCTGAGGGCGAGGACGGAGGTGAACCCCTGCGCAAGGGTGTCGTGGATCTCGCGAGACAGCCGTTCTCGCTCCTCGTGCACGCCGCGGTCGCGCTCGGCCGCGGCGAGCTGGTCCTGGGTGCGGCGCAGCTCGTCGATCGTCGCGGCCCGGCTCTCGGCCTCACCGATGATCCGGTCGATGAACAGTCCGAGGGCGAGGGAGAGCCCGATCGAGATGACGGCACTGACGAGGAGGGCGACGGCGGTGTCGGACGTCCGGTCGGAGGCGGCCCAGCGGATCAGCCCGAAGGCCGCGACGACGACGAAGGTGCCCCAGATCGCCCAGCGCCGCCCGAGCATCGCCCACATCTGTGGGAAGAGGACGAAGAAGAGGACCCAGGTCTCGGTCTCGGGGTTGAGCCACTGGACGGCGAGGACGAGGCTCCAGGCGACGACGTGGTAGGTCAGCCCCCACCGGACCGGGTTCGCGAACAGGCCGGGCACCCCGATCACGGCATACGCGAGTGCGACCCCGACGAGGCACGCCAGCTCGAGCGCCCGCCCACGCGGGCCGGGCGGCTCGAGGAGGACGATGACGAAGGCCGCGGCCCACACGACGGCGAAGACCCCGTGCCAGAAGACGAGCTGACGCCGCCACATCCGCGAGAGGTCCTCGCTGGACGAGGCGGCGTCGGTCATGGGGCCCATCATCGCGGGTTCACACCGTGCCGCGCTTGAACCACTTGAAGGTGCGCACGCAGAGGATCAGCCCGACGACGGCCCAGGCCAGCAGGACGGCCGCGGTGCGGCCGTGCTCCCAGGTCCCGGCCATCTCGTCGGCCGCCATCGACGCCGGCAGGAACACCGACCGCATCCCCTGGGCGATCCACTTGAGGGGGAACAGAGCCGCGATCTGCTGCAGCCAGGTCGGGATCTCGGTGAAGGAGATGTAGACGCCGGAGATGAACTGCAGCACGAGGATCGGGCCGATGACGACGGCGCCGATGGAGCGGGCGGTCGCGAGCGAGGAGTAGGCGACGCCGAGCACGGTGCCGGCGAAGACGCCGAGGACGAAGACCCAGGTGAAGGTCCACCACTGGGCCGGCTCGGTGGGCATGGGCACGTCGAAGGCGAACCGGGCGACGAGGAGGAGGGCGAGGAGCTGGAGCAGCGAGCTGATCCCGACCAGGCCCACCTTGCCGAAGAAGTAGGCGACGGGTGGCATCGGCGTGCTGCGCAGCCGCTTGAGAGTGCCGTCGTCGCGCTCGGTCGCGACCGACATCGCCATCGTCTGGAAGCTGGTCAGCAGCACGCCGGCGGAGATCATCCCGGGGAGGAAGTAGAGCCCGGCCGTCATGCCCTGGGCCTCGGACTGAGGGTTCTCGAACTGGCCCGAGAAGATCGTGGAGAACAGGGCGAGAAGCATGATCGGGAAGAGGAACGAGAAGAAGACCGACTCCTTCTCCCTCGTGTACATCTTCAGCTCGAGGACGGTCCGGTCCCAGCCGAGACCGAGGGCATGCGTCATCGGACGGTCTCCTTCGTGCGGCCACGGCGCGCGCGGCGGGCGGGTGGTGCGATGGCGTCGTCGTCGACGCCGACATGGGGGGCGATGAGCGAGAGGTAGGTGTCCTCGAGCGAGGGCCGGTGCACGGACAGGGCCGGGACCTCGCCGTCGAACCGCGCGGCGAGCCGGGCCACCTCCGCCGTGGGATGCGCCGTCGAGACGGTATGCCGCTGGCCGTCCTCCTCCCAGGTCACCGTCGCCTCCCGCGCGGCGCGTCCGCCGAGGTTGGCCGGGGTGTCGAGCGCGAGCATCCGGCCGGCGGCGATGACGCCGACCCGGTCGGCGAGCTGCTCGGCCTCGTCGAGGTAGTGGGTCGTGAGGAGGATCGTCGTCCCGTCGCCGGACAGCCCGCGGATGAGCCCCCAGAAGTCGCGACGGGCCTGGGGGTCGAACCCGGTCGTCGGCTCGTCGAGGAAGAGCAGGTCGGGCCGGCCGACGATGCCGAGGGCGACATCGAGCCGGCGGCGCTGGCCACCGGAGAGCCCGGCGACCCGGACGTCGGCCTTGTCCGTCAGGGCGACCGCGGCGAGGACCTCGTCGACGTCGCGCGGATGGGAGTAGGCCCGCGCCGTGCTGTGGAGGATCTCCCGCGGGGTGAGCAGGTCCAGGCCGGTCGAGCTCTGCAGGACGATGCCGATCCTGTTGCGCCACGGGAGCCGGGCGTGGTGGGGGTCGTCGCCGAGGACGTCGACCCGACCGGCGTCCCGGGTACGGAACCCCTCGAGGATCTCGACGGTCGTCGTCTTGCCGGCGCCGTTGGGGCCGAGGAGGGCGAAGACCTCTCCCTCCGCGACGGTGAGGTCGAGACCGTCGACCGCCTGCTTGTCGCCGTAGGCCTTGGCGAGGCCCTCGATGGTGATGGCTGTGGTCATGCCCCAAGCGTGGCGCGCGCGACGGCCGTTCGGGACGCCCGGGTGGTGGATTCCACGTCCACCGGTCGGTGGACGCGGGATCTGCCGCCCGCTAGCTGCTCGGGGGCTGCTGCCCGCCGCCCGGAGCGGGCGGGACCTCGGGTGCCTCGGCGGCGGTCGCCTGGGGCGGCGCGGTCGGGCCGGGGTTCGGTGCCGGGGCGCCGGCGGCATACCCGCTCGGCGGCGGGATGGTCGCGTCCCGCTGGCCGAAGTCGACCCGGACCGGCTCGCGCTGTTCGCCCTCGGCCTCGAAGTACTCCGCGCGGTGGATGTTGAACATTCCGGCGATGATGTTGCTCGGGACCGTCTCGACCTTCGTGTTCAGCTCGCGGACGTTGGCGTTGTAGAACCGCCGGGCCGCGGCGATCCGGTCCTCGGTGCTCGTCAGCTCGTTCTGGAGCGCCATGAAGTTCTGGTTGGCCTTGAGGTCGGGGTAGGCCTCGGCGACGGCGATGAGCCGGCCCAGCGCCTGGCTGAGCATGTTCTCGCTCGCGGCCTGCTGGGCGGGCGACTGACCGGGGGCCATCGCGGCGCCCCGGGCCGTGATGACGTCCTCGAGGGTCCCGCGCTCGTGCGCCGCATAGCCCTTGACCGTCTCGACGAGGTTGCCGATGAGGTCGTGCCGCCGGGTCAGCTCGACATCGATCTGGCGCCAGGCCTCCTGGACGAGGTTCCGGAGCTTGATGAGACCGTTGTAGATGCCGATGACCCAGCCGATGAGGGCCACGAGGACGACGAGGACGATGATCGTGATGAGCATGCTCACTCCAGATGTCGGGCGGGCGGGTGCCGGCCGTCACCGGCGATCCTAGGGGCGGGGCGGACCCTCAGGCGAGGCCCAGCTCGGCGAGGCCGAACGCGTGGCGGTACTCCAGGCCCGCCTCGGCGAACCGCCCACCGGCCCCGGTCGCCCGGTCGGCGATGGTGGCGACGGCGACGACCTCCGCGCCGGCCTCACGCGCGGCCGTGGCCGCCTCGAGCGGCGAGGCCCCCGTCGTCGAGGTGTCCTCGACGATGAGCACCCGCCGCCCCTCGATCGACGGTCCCTCGATCCGCTGCTGGAGCCCGTGTGCCTTGCCGGCCTTGCGGACGACGAAGGCGTCGAGCCGGCGGCCCGCCGCGGCCGCCGCATGGAGCATCGCCGTGGCGACGGGGTCGGCCCCGAGGGTGAGCCCACCGACGGCGTCGAAGCCGAGGTCCTCGACGAGGTCGAGCATGACCCGACCGACGAGGGGCGCCGCCTCACCGTCGAGGGTGATCCGGCGCAGGTCGACGTAGTAGTCGGCCTCCGCGCCCGAGCTGAGCGTCACCCGGCCGTGGACGATGGCCTTGGCCCTGATGATGTCGAGCAGCCGCGCCCGGTCGGCGGCGAGGTCGGTCGCGGGTGCGGGCTGGGGAACGGGGGCGGCGCTGGCCGCGGCGTCGTCGGTCACGGCTCCTACGGTATGCCGCCACGCACCCCCGCGTGTCGACCGTCCGAGCCACCGCCCGGCCATCGCCCGCCCTGCTGCTCCGCCCCCGGTCCCCCGCCCGCCCACCGTCGGCGCCTCCGGGCGCCTGCGCGCCAGCACCCCTGGCGCGCGCACTATTGGATGCGTCACCAATCCGACCACGCCGCGCGCCGGTGCATCGGCCACAATCCAGACCACGCCGCGCGCCGGTGCATCGGTCACAGTCCGACCACGCCGCGCACCGCACGCACGGACGCCCACGCGACGCCGCCACCCCTCCATCCGTGACGCATCCAATAGCGCCCGAGCGAACACCGCCCGGCGCCGCCCCCCGCCGACCCGGAACCGCCGACACCCATCCGTGACGCATCCAATAGCGCCGAGCGAACGCTGCCCGGCGCCGAGCAACCGGCCCGCCCCCGGCCACCACCGCCGCCCGCCCGCGCCGAGCGAGAAGAGCCGGTGCTCAGAACGAGTCGAAGCCGCTCGGGGCCTCCCATCGGGCGCCCCGGAAGCGGTCCCAGCGCAGGTGCTCGTCCTTCGGCGGGGCCTCCTCGTCGCGGCGGGGAGGCTCGGCTCCGTCCCACACGTCGTAGCCGGCGCGGAGCATCCGGCCGACCGGGCTGTCGACGACGGCGGCGGCGAGGCGCTCGAGGAGAGGGGGCGGCATTCCGTCCAGGAGCACGCGTGGCGTGCGACGCTCGGCCATGACGAGGAGCCGGGCCAGGTCATGGATGTCGTCGGACCCGACCCGGGTCGCGGTGACGAGCAGGGCGCGGACCTGGGCGAGGATCGCCCGCCGGTCCCCGGGCCCGAGCTCGAGGAGAGCATGGCGATGCGCCGTCTCGGCCCAGTCCTGCGAGGCGGCGCGCAGCACGTGGCGGTAGCGCCGGAGGGTCTCCGACTCGTCGAGGACCCCGGCGGCCCGTGCGATGGATCCCGGCACGACCACCCTTCCGATGGTAGGCCGCATCCCTGACAACGCCAGCGCCTTTCACGCCCGGGACCCGGGCAGCGACGAGCGGCTCGCCGAAGGGTGGACGGCGAGGCCTGCGGCGGCGGCGTACGCCTAGCGGCGATGGCGGCGCACGCCTCCCCCACGGACCAGCCGGCGGGGGGCGACCCGGGCCGCCGCCCCGATGAGCTTGTACCGGACGCTCGGGACGGAGAGGACCCGGCCGCGGCCGGCGTCGCGCAGCGCGTCGGCCACGAGCCTCTCGGGGTCGAGCCACAGCACCTCGGGAATGCCGCTCGTGTCGTAGTCCGCCCGCTCGTGGAACTCGGTGTGGGTGAAGCCGGGGCAGACGGCCGTGACGGTGACCCCCGTGCCCGGCGAGCTCGCCCGCCAGACCCTCGGCGAACGTCGTCGCCCAGGCCTTGGCCGCCGAGTAGGTCCCGCCGGCGATCCAGCCCGCCACGGAGGACACGACGACGATGGTGCCGTGGCCCCGCTCGCGCATCCCCCGGCCCGCGGCGTGGCAGAGGACGAGGACGGCGCGGGTGAGGACGTCGAGCATCGCCTCCTCGTCGGCGAGGTCGTTGTCGAGGAAGCTGCCCCGCATCCCATGGCCCGCGTTGTTGACGAGCACCTCGACCGGCCGGTCCGGGGCGGCGACCCGCTCGGCGACCCGCGCGAGGGCGCTGCCGTCGGACAGGTCGGCGGGGATCGTCTCGACCTCGACGGCGTGCCGCTCCCGGATCTGGGCCGCCACCGCGTCGAGACGGTCGGTGTCCCGTGCCACGATGACGAGGTCGTGGCCACGCGCCGCGAGCTGGTCGGCGAACTCGCGGCCGATGCCCGCGGTGGCTCCGGTGACGAGGGCGACGGTCATCCCGTCACGATAGCCGCGACGACGACGACGGCTACTCGGAAGTAGGGTGAGCAGGTGCGACTGGCAACGTGGAACGTCAACTCGATCCGGTCCCGGATCGACCGGGTCGAGGGCTGGCTGCAGCGCGTCGAGCCGGACGTCCTGGCCATCCAGGAGACGAAGGCCCGCGACGACCAGTTCCCCTTCGACCGGCTCCGGGCGCTCGGCTACGAGATCGCCCACCACGGCCTCAACCAGTGGAACGGCGTCGCCCTGCTGTCCCGGGTCGGGCTCGACGAGGTCCAGGTCGGGTTCGCGGGTGACCCCGGGTGGGGCGAGCCGCCGGCCGCCGAGGCCCGGGCGATCGGCGCGACCTGCGGGGGGATCCGGGTGTGGTCCCTCTACGTCCCGAACGGCCGGGCGCTCGAGGACCCCCACATGACCTACAAGCTCCGGTGGCTCGCCGAGCTGCGGGACCGCGCGAGCGGCTGGGCGGCCGACGGCACGCCGGTCGCCCTGTGCGGCGACTGGAACATCGCCCCCCAGGACGAGGACGTGTGGTCGATGGAGTACTACCTCGACAAGAGCCACGTCTCACCGCCCGAGCGGGCGGCCTTCGCGGCCTTCCTCGACGCCGGGTTCGTCGACGTCGTCCGCCCGCACGCCCCCGGCCCGGGCGTCTACACCTACTGGGACTACCAACAGCTGGCCTTCCCGAAGAAGCGCGGGATGCGCATCGACTTCGTCCTCGGGTCGCCCTCGTTCGCCGAGCGCGTGACCGGCGCGGCGATCGACCGCGAGGAGCGCAAGGGCAAGGGCGCGAGCGACCACGCACCGGTGGTCGTCGAGCTGAGCGAGTAGCCCGCGGTGGCCGGCCGGACCCGCATCGTCCCCTCCGTCCGGGGCGGCATGCTCCGCGCCGAGGAGCACCTCCCACCGGGCGGGGCGGCCGCCGGCGCGCCGACGGTCGTTCTCGCTCACGGCTGGACCCTCACCCGCCGCAGCTGGCAGCCGGTCGTCGACGCGCTGCTCGCCCGCCGAGACGTCCGGGTCGTCACCTACGACCAGCGCGGCCACGGCACCTCGACGATGGGCGACGTCGCCCCGACGATCGGTCTGCTCGGCGACGACCTGGCGACGATCGTCGCCGCGCTGGCCCCCGACGGTCCCCTCGTCCTCGGCGGGCACTCGATGGGCGGGATGGCGGTCATGGCGTATGCCGGTCGGCACCCGGAGGACCTGCGCGCCCGGGCCCGCGGCGTCGTCCTCGTCTCGACGGCCGCGTCGATCGAGGGACGCCGGGCGATCCCGCTCGAGACGCTCGTCATGCAGGCGTGCTCGAGGGCCCCTGGCATCCGGGCGGGACGACTCGTCCCCGTCTCCGTCCAGCGCCGGCTCATCTTCGGCGAGGGAGCGGACCCGCGCGACGTCCGCGAGGCGGTCCGGCAGATCCAGCGGACGAAGATGCCGACCATCGGGCAGTACTTCACCGCCCTGTCCGAGCACGACGAGCTCGCCTCACTCGCTCACCTCGAGGGCGTGCCGACCCGCATCCTCGTCGGGTCCCGCGACCGGCTGACGCCGCGGCGCTGGTCGGTCGCCCTCCACGAGCAGATCCCCGGCTCCGAGCTGACCGTCCTCGACGGGCTCGGTCACATGCTCACCTACGAGGCGACCGACGTCGTCGCCGACGCCCTCGTCGCGATGGTCGACGGCGGTGTCCCTGCCCCGCCGCCGTAGCCGCGTCCTACAGGCCGAAGGTCGGTGCCTCCGGCTCGGTTCCGGCCACCCGGCGCAGGCCGAGGGCGAGCGAGGCCACCGCACCGAGCCCGGCGGCAACCGCTGCTCCGCGGAACACCCACTGCACCTGGACGACGGCGGCGGCGAGGAGGGCGTCGGTGTCGGTCTGGTCGGGCAGGGCGGCGACCGCGCCGTAGTACTGGTGCAGGCCGATCGCCGTCAGCAGGGCGAGCCCGACGACCATCCCGACCATCCGGGCGACGACGACGAGCGCGCTCGCCGTGCCGTGCGCCTCGGCGGGGGCATCGGCGAGCGCGGCGTTGTTGACCGGGGCGAGCGCCAGGCCGACGCCGAAGCCGACGGCGGCGAGGACGACGGTCGCCGAGGGGGACTCGAGCGAGCCACGGCCCCAGGTCGTCATGACGAGCAGCCCGGCGGTGGCGAGGGTGAGCCCGGCCCCGCTCACGAGGCCGTCCCCGAGCCGCCGCAGCGACCAGCCGCCGAGGAGGGCGCCGACGGGCACCGCGACGAGGAACCGGACGAGGACGAACGCCGCCTGTGCCTCGGTCGCGTCCTCGATGACGAGGTGGGCATAGAGCGGGACGTCGACGACGACGGCCACCAGCGCGACCCCGACGAGGAGGGAGACCGCCAGTGCCCACGGCGTGCGGCCGCGCACGACCCCGCGGGGCACGAGCGGCGCGGCGGCGCGGCGGTGGTGGACGAGGTATGCCGCGGCGGCCACCGCCGCCACCGGCAGGAGCGCGAGCCCCCACGGCCCGACGACCTCCGTCGCCGGGTCGGAGGAGGCGAAGGTGAGGATGACGCTGCCGAGCGCCACGGCGACGAGGACCGCGCCCAGCAGGTCGGCCCGGCGCAGGACCGGCCAGAGCCGGACGAGGGCCCACCCGAGGGCGGCGGCGACGAGGGCCAGTGCCACGGCACCGACGGGGGTCGCCAGCCGGGAGGTCGCGTCCCCGAAGGGGACGAACGGGATCCCGAGGGTCACGTCGGTCGCGAGGGACTCCGGTGCGGCGAGGGCCAGCCACATCGTGGCCGCCGCGACGACGCCGAGGAGGAGCGGCGCGGGCCGCGGGCGGCGCGGCATACCGCCGCCGGTCACGACGACGAGGACGGCGAGGACGACGCCGGCGACCGCGTTGACCCAGAAGATGGCGCGCCAGCCCGACACGGCGAGGATGACGGCACCGAGGACCGGGCCGAGCACCGACCCCAGCTCCTGGACGGCGCCGACGACCCCGAGCGGGGTCCCGCGCCGGTCGGCCGCCCAGAGGTCCGCGACGATGGCGAGGGTGGCGGGGACGAGACCGCCCCCACCGACGCCCTGGACGACCCGCCCCACGACGAGCAGCGGCAGCTCGGTGGCGAGCGCGGTGACGGCGGAGCCGGCGACGAAGATGCCGAGGCAGGCCAGCAGCACCCGCTGGCGGGACACGAGGTCGGCGAGGCGGCCGATGAGCGGGAGGACCGCGACGTAGCCGAGGAGGAAGCCGGAGATGATCGGCGTCGCCTGCTGGAGCTCGTCGATGCCGACGCCGACCCCCGCCATCATGTCGGTCAGCGCGAGGACGACGACATAGGTGTCGGCGGCGGCCAGCGCCACGGCGACGGACGCGGTCGCGAGCAGCGCCCGGGGGGCGGGTCGTCTCGCCCGGCTCTCCCGGCTCACCCGACGGCGCCTCAGGGCTTGCTGATCTCGGCGGCCGAGCCGTAGCTCGTCAGCCGCAGGGTGTAGGTGGACGTCGCCCCGTCGAAGAACGGCCCGGTCATCGTCGCCATGCGCAGCTCGTCCTGGTCGGTCACCCCGAAGGTCACCGAGAAGGAGCCGGTTCCGTCGCCGAGCATGAACAGGCTCTGGATCCGGTCCCCGGCCAGGGTGCCGGTGTATCGGTCGAGGACCTCGTCGCCGGACCGGACCTGCTCGGCGGCCTTCGGGTCCTGGACGTCGGTGAGGAGCGTCGAGACGCCCTTGTCGGGGTTGAAGAAGACCGACGGGTTGGGCGCGTTCAGCTCGGACAGGTCCGTCTCGACGTAGTCGGGGGTGAAGAACTTCATGTATGCCGTCGAGCCGATGCTGATGAGGTCGACCGTCCCCGCGATGCCCTTGACCGTGCCGGTGATGCTGCCCTTGAAGCGTGGCTCGGTCGGGCTGATCTCGCCGACGCCGGTGGCGGCGGTCACGCCGTTGACGCCCGGTGGGACGTCCTTGCTCGTGAGCGAGAGGGTGACGAACTGAGCATCGTCGAGGACCTTCTTGACGGCCGAGAGCCGCTCGGTCGGAGGCATCGAGGTCGCCGGGGACGAGCCGCCCGTGCAGCCGCCGACCCCCAGGAGGGCCGCGGCGAGGGCAGCGCTGAGCAGAACCCGGGCGCGACGCATGGGCGACACCCTAACCGCTGCGCGGGCAGCGGGCGCTCAGCGGAGGGTGAGGTGGTCGGCGCCGCCCTCGCGGTCGACGACGACGGTGTCGCCGTCGCGGACGTCGCCGGCGAGCAGCGACGTCG
Organism: uncultured Actinomycetota bacterium; assembly: GCA_963745335.1. GTDB lineage: Bacteria > Actinomycetota > Actinomycetes > Actinomycetales > Dermatophilaceae > CAVSJJ01. Next base: position 448,681 of record CAVUXP010000006.1, on the reverse strand, counting down.
CGAGCCGGTCGCCGATCTCGCGCTGGATGAGCCGGCGGAGCGGCCGAGCACCGTATGCCGGGTCGAAGCCGGCCGCGGCCAGCCAGTCCCGGGCGGCGTCGGTCACCTCGAGGGTGATCCGACGGTCGTGGAGCCGGGTCGCGAGGGCGCGGACCTGGAGGGTGACGATCCGGCCGAGCTCGTCGGTCGAGAGCTGGTCGAAGACGACGACCTCGTCGAGTCGGTTGAGGAACTCCGGCTTGAACGACTGGCGCACGGCGGCGAGGACCGCCTCCCGCTTGGCATCCGGCGCCATCGACGGGTCGACGAGGAACTGCGAGCCGAGGTTGGAGGTCATGACGAGGATGACGTTGCGGAAGTCGACCGTCCGCCCCTGGCCGTCGGTGAGCCGGCCGTCGTCGAGGACCTGGAGCAGGATGTCGAAGGTCTCGGGGTGGGCCTTCTCGACCTCGTCGAGGAGGACGACGGAGTAGGGCCGCCGACGGACCGCCTCGGTGAGCTGACCACCCTCCTCGTAGCCGACATAGCCGGGCGGGGCGCCGATGAGCCGGGCGACCGCGTGCCGCTCGGAGTACTCGCTCATGTCGATCCGGACCATCGCCCGCTCGTCGTCGAAGAGGAAGTCGGCGAGCGCCTTCGCGAGCTCGGTCTTGCCGACGCCGGTCGGCCCGAGGAAGAGGAAGGACCCGGTCGGGCGGTCGGGGTCGGCGATGCCGGCCCGGGAGCGGCGCACGGCGTCGGAGACGGCCCGGACGGCCTCGGTCTGCCCGATGAGCCGCGCACCGATGATCGACTCCATCGACAGCAGCTTCTCCGTCTCGCCCTGGAGGAGGCGGCCGGCGGGGATGCCGGTCCACGCGCCGACGACCTCGGCGATGTCGTCCGCGCCGACCCGGTCCTTGACCATGAGGTCGGCCTGGCCGACGGCCTGTTCGGAGGCGGTCGCCTCCGACAGCTCGCGCTCGACCGACGGGATGTCGCCGTAGAGGAGCCGCGAGGCGCGGTCGTAGTCGCCCTCGCGCTGGAGCCGGTCGGCCTGGGTGCGCAGGTCCTCGAGACGGGCCTTGAGCTCGCCGACCCGGTTGAGGCCGGACTTCTCCGACTCCCACCGGGCGTTGAGCCCCGCGAGGGCCTCCGTCTTGTCGGCGAGGTCGGCACGCAGCCGCGCCAGCCGCTCGACCGACGCCTCGTCGGTCTCCTTGGCCAGGTGCAGCTCCTCCATCTTCAGCCGGTCGACGGCCCGGCGGAGCTCGTCGATCTCGACCGGGCTCGAGTCGATCTCCATCCGGAGCCGGGACGCCGCCTCGTCGACGAGGTCGATGGCCTTGTCGGGCAGCTGCCTCCCGGTGATGTAGCGGTCGGACAGGGAGGCTGCGGCGACGAGGGCGCTGTCCTCGATCTCGACCTTGTGGTGCGCCTCGTAGCGCTCCTTGAGCCCGCGGAGGATGGCGATGGTGTCCTCGACGCTCGGCTCCCCGACGAAGACCTGCTGGAACCGGCGCTCGAGGGCCGGGTCCTTCTCCACGTGCTCGCGGAACTCGTCGAGGGTCGTCGCGCCGACGAGCCGCAGCTCGCCGCGGGCGAGCATCGGCTTGAGCATGTTGCCGGCGTCCATCGCCGAGTCACCGGTGGCCCCGGCGCCGACGACGGTGTGGAGCTCGTCGATGAAGGTGATGATCTGCCCGTCGGAGGCCTTGATCTCCTCGAGCACGGCCTTGAGCCGCTCCTCGAACTCGCCGCGGTACTTCGCGCCGGCGACCATCGCGCCGAGGTCGAGGGCGACGAGGCGCTTGTCGCGCAGCGACTCGGGGACGTCGCCGTCGACGATCCGCTGGGCCAGGCCCTCGACGACGGCGGTCTTGCCGACCCCGGGCTCACCGATGAGGACGGGGTTGTTCTTCGTCCGCCGGGACAGGACCTGGACGACGCGGCGGATCTCGGTGTCGCGGCCGATCACCGGGTCGAGCTTGCCGTCCCGGGCGGCCTGGGTGAGGTCGGTCCCGTACTTCTCCAGGGCCTCGCTCGTCGCCTCCGGGTCCTCGCTCGTGACCTTCTGCCCGCCACGGAGCCGGTCGATCTGACCCTCGACGAGGGGTGCGTCGGCGGTACCGACGCCGGGAACCTCCCCCTTCTCGATGAGGGCGAGGAGGAGGACGTCGGTCGCGAGGTGGGTGTCCCCGCGGGCGGTCATCAGGGTGCTCGCATGCTGGAGGACCCCGAGGGCGGCCTGGCCGATCCCGGGGGTGGCCACGGTCGCACCGGACGTCGACGGCATCCGGTCCAGGCGGGCCCGGGACGCCGCCGCCGCGCCCTCGGCGGAGGTTCCCGCGGCGGCGAGCAGCGCGGGGGTCGTCGTGTCGGTCTGCTCGGCGAGGGCGAGCAGGAGGTGCGTCGGCGTGATCTCGGCGTGGCCGGCGCTCTGTGCGGTGCGCTGGGCGATGGCCAGCGCCTCAGCCACCTTGGCGGTGGGCTGCAGCTCCATCGAGGCTCCTTCGACCGGGGTGGGAACGGGTGGGACGGGACGATCCCGGATGGTCCAACCGGTGCGAAGTTGAGTCTATTCCACTCAAGGTTGTGCTCGGAAGCCGCGTCCCTGCGGGTATGCCGCGTGGCGGGGACTCGGCGCGGCTCAGCAGGCCGCGGACAGGCTCGAGAGGCTGTCGTCGGCGGGGACGGACGGCGAGGGCGAGGCACCCTTCTTCTTCGTCTTCGTCGTCGCGCTGGCCGTGGCCGTCGGGGCGGCGGCCTTCTTCACCGCGAGGGAGCTCTTGACGAGGGAGCGGATCTTCGCGAAGTCCGGGTTGCCGACGGCCACGACCTTGTCGGTGATCGGGAGGCTGCGGATCGTCCCGGACTGGATGCGCTCGACGAGGACGACCCAGGCGGCCAGCTCGCTCTGGGTGATGTCCGTCGACACGTTGTCCTTGAGGACGTCGGCGAGGGCGGGATATCGGCGCAGCATCGTCGTCGCGTCCACCTGGTCGAGGAGGGCGCCGGCGACGCATCGCTGACGACGCATCCGGCTGAAGTCGTCGCTCGTCGCCCGGGACCGCGCGTACCACAGGGCCTGGTACCCGGTGAGGTGCTGCGGCCCCGGCTCGATCCACTTCTCCCGGGAGCCGGTCCAGATGATGCCGCCGTAGCCGTTGCTCTTGCAGTCGATGCACACCTTCTCGCGGGCGACGATGTCGACCCCGCCCATCGCGTTGACGAGGCTCTGGAAGCCGCGCAGGTCGATGACGATCGTCCGCTGGATCGGCAGACCGAGGACGGCCTCGAGGACCTGGCGGGTCGAGGTGAGACCGGGGTTCGGGTCGTCCGGGAAGAGATCCTTGTGGTCGACGGCGAGGGTCCAGATGCCGTTCATCAGGCACTCGTCGCCGCAGTTGTAGCCGTCGGGATAGAGGGTGGACAACGGGTTGTCCTTGGGGATGGGGACGTTCTCGAGGTTGCGAGGAACCCCGATGAGGACGGTGTCGCCGGTCTTGGTGTTGATGCTCGCGACCATCATCGAGTCCGTGCGCACCCCCCAGCGGCCGGCGCCGGCGTCGGAGCCGAGGAGAAGGACGTTGACCCGCGGCGTCCCGTCCCAGGGGTCCTTGGTGGTGCTCGTGGCGATCGCCGTCGACCCCGAGGCGACGACGGACGGGAACACCTCGGTCACGACGCTGCGCTGGATGGTGAGGTAGCGCCCGGAGACCGACAGCGGCGTGAGGACCGCGGCGACGCAGAGGAGGACGAACAGGGGGCGCACGATCGTGCCCTGCCCGTCGCTCGGCCGGGTCTGGCCGGCCGTGACGAGGATGGCGAGGCTCCACACGAGGCCGACGAGGACGACCCCCATGACGGCGAGCATGAGCTTCGTCGGGCTGACGGCGAGCCCGAGCGCGCTGTCGACGAGGCTGCCGTCGGCGAGCTTGGCGAGGAGGACGAGGCCGAGGACGACGGTCGGGACGAGCAGGATGATGCCGAGCCGGCGCAGCGGGGTGAGGAGGAGCCCGGCGCCGGGAAGGAGGGTGCTGAGCCCGGTGAGGACGTAGAAGCGCCGACGGCGCTGGGCGGCCCGGCGCAGGCGCGACTGCCTGCTCAGACGGGTATCCCCGCCGGGAAGGTCCACGGGCACGCGCTCCATCATGCACCGAGAGGGGGCCCCGACCCGGGTACCGCCACGACGACACCCTGGAACGGGCCATAGGCTGGGCCGACAGAGACAGGGAAGGGGAGCGATGCGGGTCGTCGTGCTCGGCGCGGGCGGTCTTCTCGGGCGCGCCGTCGCGGCCGACCTGGCCGGTCGAGGACATGAGGTGACCGCCGTGCGACCCTACGGCGGCCGGTCCGCCGCCCTCACCGCGATGCCCTCGCCGACGGCCTACGGACGCTCGGGTGGGGACCGGGTCGCACCCGAGCACATCCCCGTCGAGGGCGCGGACCGCTCGGTGGCGATGGACGTCGTCGACGCGCCCGACACCGCCCTCGACGCGGTCCTCCACTCCGCCGACGCGGTCGTCCACGCCCTCGTCGTCGACGACCGCGACGAGCCGCACGGGCCGGTGACGGCCCACTACCAGCGGCTGCTCGTCGACCCCACGGTCCGGGTGACGCGGGCCGCCAGCCGCCAGGGCGTCGGGCACGTCATCGTGCTCGGTTCGGCGTACGCGACCTTCGCCCGGATGCACCCGGAATGGCGCCTCGCCGAGCACCACCCCTACATCCAGGCGCGCATCGACCAGGCCCGTCGTGCTCGCGACGCGGCGGCGGGCTCGGCGACCGACGTGTCGGTGCTCGAGCTCCCGTCCGTCTTCGGCGCCCTGCCGGGGGCGGAGCCGGCGTGGCGCGCCGCGTTCCTCGACACGCTGCGCCGGGGGCCGGTGGCGCTCGCCCTGCCCGGCGGTGCGGCCGCGGTCACCCAGGCGGACGTCGGCACGGCGGTGTCGCGCCTCGTCGAACGCCACATCCTGCCGGGACGGCACGCCATCGCCACCGACAACGTCACCCATCGCCGCCTCGCCGAGCTCGTCGTCGCCGAGCTCGGGCGCAGTAGCCGGACCGTCGTCGTGCCCGGTGCCGCGACCGGCATCCGCCTGCGCGGCCACGTCCGTCGGCTCCAGCGTCGCGGCGGCTACGGCCTGGACCCGGTGCGGGTCGGCCGCGACATCCTCACCCGGACACTGTTCCTCGACACGGAGGCCCACGGGACCGCCCTCGGTCTCACCCCGCACCCGGTCGACGACGCGATCCGAGCGACGGTTCGCGCGGCATACCCGCAGCTCTTCGACGACTGACCGGCCGGGCCGGCCGGCCGACGGCTACGGGACGACGACGGCGCGAGCGTGCAGCTCGCCGTGCTCGAGCCGCTTGTAGGCGTCCATGGCGCCGTCGAGGGTGTAGCGCTCGATGGTCGGCTGGATGAGGCCCCGCTGGGTGAGGTCGACGACCTCGCGCAGCTCGCCCAGCGACCCCCACAGCGTCGAGGCGACCGACATCTCGTAGGGCACGTCGGCGAAGGCCCACGGCAGGGCCTCGCGGGTGATCCCGATGACGGTGAGGGTGGCGCGGGGCCGCCCGCAGGCCAGCCCGAGACGCATCGTCTCCGTCGCGCCGACGATGTCGAACACCGCGTCGCAGCCGGCACCGCCGGTGAGGTCGCGGATCTCGGCGACGGTGTCCGGACCGAGCCGGAGGACGTGCTGGGCACCGGCCGCGCGTGCGACGCAGAGCGGCTCGATCTGGTTGTCGACGCCGATGACGACGGCGTCGGTCGTCGCGCGCAGGATCTGGATCGCCGTCTGGCCGAGGCCGCCGAGGCCGATGACGAGCGCGTGGCTGCCCGGCCCGAGGTCACCCCGGACCCGCTTGACCGCGTGGTAGGGCGTCAGACCGGAGTCCGCGAGGGGCGCCGCCGCCGCCGGCTCGAAGTCGCCGAGCGCCACGAGGTGGCCCGCCGGCACGATCACCTGCTCGGCCATCCCGCCGTTGCGACCCAGGCCGAGAGCGTCCGGAAAGGACCCCCGGCTCTCGCAGTAGTTCTCCATCCCCTCACGACAGGCCCGGCAGGTCCCGCAGCCGACGGCCGCGTACACGAGGTAGCCCGCGCCGAGCTCGATCCCGGTGACCCCCGGCCCGGTCGCCACCGCCCAGCCGGCGATCTCGTGGCCGAGGACGAACGGGGGCTGCCAGGGCACGAGGCCGGGGTCGTACGTCCGATAGACGTCGACGTCGGTGTGACAGCAGCCGGAACCGCCGACCTTGAGGAGAACCTCCCCGGGACCGGGTTCGGGATCGGGCAGGTCGACGAGCTCCGGCTCGGACCGCCACTCCTGGAGCATGAGACCGCGCATGAGGATCACCTCTTGACGTCCCGACGGGCGCCATTGCTCTCACCGGGCCAGACCGCATCGGCTCAACGGACTCGACCTCTGCCGTCGATGCTACGGTCGGCCGCCCCGCACGGCGCGGCGAACGTGACGGACGATGCACGAACATGTCAATGAACGGCAGGAAGCCCCAGCCAGGAGACCGCCGCGTCGACGAGCTCCTCCGGCGTATGCCGCAGGTCGAGGACGAGGCCATCCTCGTCCGCCCCGAGGGGCTCGAGCGTCGCGACCTGGGAGTCGAGGAGGCTCGCCGGCATGAAGTGGCCCTCACGGCTCACCATCCGGCGCCGGATCAGCTCCGCCGGTCCGTCGAGGAGGATCGGGGCGAGCCGCGGCGGACCGGACCGGAGGATGTCGCGGTAGCTCCGCCGGAGCGCGGAGCAGGCGATGACGGTCGAGCGTCCCTCCGCGGCCTGCTCGGCCATCCACCCGGCCAACGCCGCCAGCCAGGGTCGGCGGTCGGCGTCGGTCAGTGGGGTCCCGGCGGCCATCTTGGCGATGTTGGCGGCCGGGTGGAAGTTGTCCGCCTCGCCGAACAGCAGCCCCGTCCGCTGCGCGATGCCACGGGCGATGGTCGTCTTGCCGCTGCCGGAGACGCCGAGGACGACGACGTGGTCGGGTGCTCACCGGCGCGGACGCCACACGACGAGGGCCTGGGAGCCGCGCGGCGGGCGGTCACCGAGCCGACCCGGGAGGACGTCACCCGTCGGGGTCACGGAGAACACGCGGGTCCCCGGGCCGGTCGCGGGTCGCACCCGGTCCAGCTCGGCGGCCAGCCGCTCGACCCGGGACCGGAGGCTGCGGACCTCGTCCTCGAGCTCGAGGATCCGGGCGATGCCGGCGAGGCTCACCCCCTCCTCCTGCGAGAGTCGCTGCACCTCGCGCAGCAGTGCGACGTCGCGGGCGGAGTAGCGGCGACCGCCACCGCGGGTGCGCGACGGGGTGACGAGGCCGAGCCTGTCGTACTGGCGCAGCGTCTGGGCGTGCATCCCGGCGAGCTCGGCGGCGACGGAGATGACGAAGACGGGGGTGTCGTCGTCCGGGGCGAACTCCACCCGGATGCGGCCGCCCTCAGCCATTCCCGCCATGTCCTCGCCTCCCGCTCGTCCTCAGCCGCGGGCCCGAGCGAACAGCTCGGCCCGCGGGTCGTGTCCGTTCTCCTCGGCCCGGAGGGTCTCGACCGCCTGGCGCGCGGTGTCGCTCAGCCGTTGCGGTACGACGACGACGATCCGGGCCAGCAGGTCGCCGTGGCCGTTCTTCGTCTTGACGCCGCGGCCCTTGACCCGCAGCACCCGCCCGCTGGGGGTACCGGGGGCGACCTTGACCTTGACCGTGCCGCCGTCGAGCGTCGGCACGGGCACGGTCGCCCCGAGCGCGGCCTCGGCGAAGGTGACGGGCACCTCGACGGTGAGGTGGTGACCCTCCCTGCCGAAGACGGGGTGCTTCTCGACCGAACGGTGAGGATGAGGTCGCCGGGGTCGGCGCCGGGGTCACCGGCCGCGCCCTTGCCCCGCAGCCGGATCCGCTGGCCGTCGGCGACGCCCGGCGGGATGCGGGTCGTGACCCGGCGCCCCTCTGCCGTCGTCAGGGTGACCGTCGCACCCTCCACGGCGTCATGGAACGACAGCGTCGTCCGGGCCTGTTGGTCCTGGCCCTTGCGCGGACCTCGTGCCGAGCCGAAGCCGCCCCCGCCGTAAGCCGCGCCTCCACCGAACATCTGCGACAGCAGGTCGTTGATGTCGGCATCGGACGCCCCACCACCCGGCGCACCGCCGAAGCCCGGGCCTCCGCCGGTGCTGAACCGCACCCGCTGGCCGCCGGCGCCGCCGAAGGCGCCGAAGAGGTCCTCGAAGCCGCCGGCGCCGCCGGGGCCGCCCGCCGTGAAGCGGGCACCACCGTGGGACATCCGCCGGATCGCGTCGTACTCCTCGCGCTGCTTGGGGTCGGCGAGGACGGCGTGCGCCTCCCCGATGTCCTTGAAGCGCTGCTCGGCCGCGGCGTCCCCGGCGTTCTGGTCGGGGTGGTGCTTGCGGGCGAGGCGCCGGTACGCCTTCTTGATCGTCGCCGCGTCGGCGTCCTGGGGAACGCCGAGGATGGCATAGAAGTCCTTCTCGAACCAGTCCTGCTGGGCCATCGGCATCCTCCTCTCAGCCGTCGTGGGACATCGGTCGGGTCGGGCTCACTCGGGGTCGGCCACGGCGACCCGTGCGGGGCGCAGAACCTGCTCGCCGGCGCGGTAGCCAGGCTGGAGGACCTGCACGACGAGGGTCGCACGGGCATCGTCCGGGAGGGCCGGGTTGTCGCGGTGGGACTGGTCCCACTGGACGTGCATGAGCGCCTCGTGCTCCATCGGGTCGAACGTCTCGCCCACGGCCCCGTAGCGGCTGAGGCCGAACCGGCCGAGGACGCCCTCGAGCTTGTCGGCGATCGCCGCGAAGGGACCGTCGACGAGGTCGCCGTGCTCGCGGGCGAGGTGGACGTCGTCGAGGACGGGAAGGAGCGACTCGAGCACGTCGCGGACGGCGCGCTCCTGCATCGCCCCCCGGTCCCGGTCGACGCGGCGCTTGTAGTTGACGTACTCGGCCTGGAGCCGCTGGAGGTCGGCGAGCCGCTCGGCGGCGAGCACCGTGTCGGGGTGCTCGTCCCCCGTGCCGCCCCCGTCGGGGAGGGCCGCCGCAGCGGCCGCTCCCCCGACGGGCTCGTCGTTGACGGCCTCGGTGTTGACCGCGTCGACGGCGGCGTCGTCGCCGCCCTCCGCCGCGGCCGCGGCCGCGGCGCCCTCGGGCGCGACGCCGGCCTCGGCAGTCACGTCATCACGAGGGGTGTCGGTCACTTGGCCTCCTCGTCGTCGTCGACGACCTCGGCGTCGACGACATCCTCGTCGCCGCCCTCGGACGAGCCGGCGCCCGGGCCCGCGGCGCCGTCGGCACCGGCGCCGGAACCGGCGTCGCCGGCCGCGGCATACATCGCCGCGCCCATCTTCTGGGACTCGTCGTTGAGGGTCGCGATCTTGGCGTTGATGTCCTCGGTGCTCGCACCGGACTCGGGCTTGATGGCCTCCTTGAGGTCGGCCAGTGCCGCGTCGACCGGACCGCGCGACTCCTCGGAGATCTTGTCGGTGTTCTCACCGAGGAACTTCTCCGTCGAGAAGACGAGGGACTCGCCCATGTTGCGCGCCTCGGTCTCGTCGCGGCGCTTCTTGTCCTCCTCGGCGTGCGCCTCGGCGTCCTTGACCATCCGGTCGATCTCGTCCTTCGACAGCGCGGAGCCGCCGGAGATCGTGATCTTCTGCTCCTTGCCGGTGCCGCGGTCCTTCGCCGAGACGTTGACGATGCCGTTGGCGTCGATGTCGAAGGTGACCTCGATCTGCGGGACGCCGCGCGGCGCGGGCGCGATGCCCGACAGCTCGAACGTGCCGAGCGGCTTGTTCTGCTGGGCGATCTCGCGCTCACCCTGGAAGACCTGGATGAGGACCGACGGCTGGTTGTCCTCGGCGGTCGAGAAGACCTCGGACCGCTTGGTCGGGATGGCGGTGTTGCGCTCGATGAGCTTGGTGAAGAGCCCGCCCTTGGTCTCGATGCCGAGCGAGAGCGGCGTGACGTCGATGAGCAGGACGTCCTTGCGCTCGCCCTTGAGGACCCCGGCCTGGAGGGACGCGCCGAGGGCGACGACCTCGTCGGGGTTGACGCCCTTGTTGGGCTCCCTGCCGCCGGTCAGCTCCTTGACGAGCGCGGTGACGGCGGGCATGCGGGTCGACCCGCCGACGAGGACGACGTGGTCGATGTCGGAGAGCGAGATGCCCGCGTCCTTGATGACGGTGTGGAACGGCTGCTTCGTCCGGTCGAGCAGGTCCTTGGTCATCTGCTCGAACTGGGCACGGGTGAGGTTCTCGTCGAGGTGGATGGGCCCGTTCTCGGACATCGAGAGGTACTGGAGCGACAGGTTCGTCGAGGAGGCGCTCGACAGCTCCTTCTTGGCCTGCTCGGCCGCGTCACGCAGCCGCTGCATGGCGATCTTGTCCTTGGACAGGTCGACGCCGGAGGAGGACTTCACCGTCGTCAGCAGGTGCTGGACGATGCGGTCGTCCCAGTCGTCGCCGCCGAGCTGGTTGTCACCGCTCGTCGCCCGGACCTGGATCGTGCTGAAGCCGTCCTCGGGGTCCTTGCCGACCTCGAGGAGGGACACGTCGAAGGTGCCGCCACCGAGGTCGAAGACGAGGATGAGCTCGTCCTCCTTGCCCTTGTCGAGACCGTAGGCGAGCGCGGCCGCCGTCGGCTCGTTGATGATCCGCAGGACGTTGAGGCCCGCGATCTCGCCGGCCTCCTTCGTCGCCTGGCGCTCGTGGTCGTCGAAGTAGGCCGGGACGGTGATGACGGCGTCGGTGACCGTCTCGCCGAGGTAGGACTCCGCGTCCCGCTTGAGCTTCTGGAGGATGCGGGCGCTGATCTCCTGGGCGGTGTACTGCTTGCCGTCGATGTCCGCCGACTTCCAGTCGGTGCCCATGTGACGCTTGACCGAGCGGATGGTCCGGTCGGCGTTCGTCACCGCCTGGCGCTTGGCGATCTCGCCGACGAGGACCTCGCCGGCCTTGGAGAACGCGACGACGGACGGGGTCGTCCGACCGCCCTCGGCGTTGGCGATGATGGTCGGCTCGCCGCCCTCGAGGACGGCGACGGCCGAGTTGGTGGTGCCGAGGTCGATTCCGACCGCACGTGCCATGGTGGACGCTCCTTGGTGCTTGCTCGTGATGCTGGCTCTGGGGACCGGGCCAGGGAAGCGGGCCCGGGTTGAGTTGCTCCGACTCAAGTTAGCGGCGGAGGGGTGCGGTGAGCAAACCGACCGCGCAAAACTTGCGTTCACCAGACTCAACTCTCGCCCGCGGGGGATTGTTCCCCGGTCCGACAGGCCGGTTCCGGGCCATCACGGCTAGCCTGGAACCGGGTGCAGGGGAAGGACGCTCATGGCCATCTTCATGATCGAGCGCGAGTACGCCGAACTGGTCGACCACAGCGCCGAGGGTGCGGCGGCGCTGAAGGAGATCAACGACTCCGAGGAGGTGCGCTGGATCTACTCGTTCCTCTCGGCCGACAAGCACCGGACGTTCTGCCTGTACGAGGCGGAGTCGGCCGAGGCGATCCGGCGGGCCGCCGAACGCGCCGGCATCCCGGCCGGGGCGATCGTCGAGGTCTCCGGTCGGGTCACCCCGGACGGCCAGCTGCACCCGGTGGGCTGAGCCGGTCGTCCGGGCGTTCCTCCGCGAGCCCCCGCGACACGGCATACATCGCCGCCTTCGTCCGGTTCTCGCAACCGGTCTTCATGAGGATGCTCCGCACGTGGTTGGTGACGGTGTTCTCGCTGATGACAAGCCGTTCGGCCAGCTCCCGGTTGCTCAGCCCCTCGGCGAGCAGACCGAGCACCTCGATCTCGCGCTGGGTGAGGCCGTCGGGACGTGCGGACCGCGACCGCGTCGCCCCGGCCGGGGCCAGGTCGAGCCGGCGACGCAGCCGGGGCAGATCCGTGTCACCGATCGCGGCGACCGCCTCGGCGCGAGCCTGCTCGATGCGCCGACCGGGCGCCCCGCTCCGGCGCAGGTGGTCCCACCGACCGGCGAGGTCGTAGGCGCGGAACAGGGCGGCGCCCATGGCCGCGTCGCCCGCAGCGGCCCGCAGGTAGTCCTCCTCGGCCTCCGGCCGGCCGAGGACGGCGTCCAGGTGGCCCAGATAGCGGTCCGCGCTGCCGAAGACGCCGATGGAGGGACCGGCGATGAGGTGGCAACCGCTGTATGCCGCGAGGGCCGGCCGGACCCGGCTCGCCAGGTCCCGGTCGCGCAGGGCCAGCGCCGCCTCGGCGAGGAAGGACGCGGTGGCAGCCCACGTCGCCGAGGAGACGTACCAGTCGAGGTCACGCACGATCAGCCGGGCGATCCGGCGCGCCCCGTCGTGGAGGCCGAACTCGGTGAAGAAGGCGAGCAGGCCGGGCGGCCAGCGACCCTCGACGTCCTCCGAGCCGTCGAGCAGTGCGCGGGCCGGACCGAGGTCGTCCCGCTCCCGCTTGAGGAGGAACGTCTGCAAGGTGAGCCGGTCGGCGAGGTTGAGACCGTGGATCGCCCCGCCGCGCAGGTCCATGGCCAGCAGGTCCTGGTGGGTGTGGGCGGCTCGCACGAGGTCACCGGCCGCGAACTGGCGGCCCCAGGTGTAGCAGCCGACCTGGAGGCGGAAGAACGCCTCCCCGGTCCGGGCGGCGGCCTCGGCGACGTCGGCGTACCCCACCTCGAAGCGCTCGAGGTCGCCCACGGTGTAGGCCGCGATCTGGGTGGACGAGCCCGCCTGGGTGACCAGGCCCGGGACGTCGTGGCGGACCGCCATCTCCTTGAGCTCGACCGCCAGGTCCAGCATCGTGCGGGCGCTCGAGGGCGACGGGATGGCGTTCACGGCGCAGGCCAGGGCGTGCGCGAGCACCGTCCAGTCCCCGTGAGACCGCGCCGCCGAGATCGTCGGCATGACCTCGGCCCAGGCACGAGCGTCCTCCCCCATGAAGAACAGCGCCCGGGCGCGGCTGGCCCGGGCGAGCACCCGCAGCGGGTCGTCCGCGGGCACGTCGGGCTCCTCGAGGGCGGCGGTCAGCATCCGAGCCGTCGCGTGGCCCGGCTCGCCGACCCGCCACGCGGCCTCCTCGTATGCCATGGCTGCGCGAAGCCGGTCTCGGGAGCTGCCCTGAGCGAAGACCTCGAGGCAGAGCCGGTGCGAGTCCTCGAACGCGCCGGCAGCGGTGAGCCGGTCGGCCGCCCGCAGCCTGAGCTCGTCGCGCTCCTCCGGGTCCACGCACAGGGCGGCCGCCCGCTCGTACATCTCCCCGGCCTCGGCCAGGGCGAGCCGTTGGGCGGCCTGGTCGCCGGCCCGACGCAGGTGCACCACGGCCCGCTCCGCATAGCCGAGGGCCTGGGCCGAGGCGAAGTGGTTGGCGAGGCGTTGGGTCCGGTTGTCGGCGGCCGGAAAGTGCTCGTCCAGCGCCTCGCCGACGGCCGCGTTGGCCAGCGCGAGCGCCGACGGGGCCATGAGGCCGAGGACCGACTGCCGCGCGAGGCTGTGCACGAAGGCATGGGACCCGGGCGCGGCGGGCACCGCCTCGAGCAGACCCAGCGACGCGCCGGTGTCGATGGCGCCGAGGACCGATGACGGTTCCCGGCCGGTGGCCGCGGCGACGAGGCCCACCTCGAAGTCGTCGCCGACGACCGCCGCCACCTCGATGACGTGGCGCTCGTCGGCCCCCAACGAGTCCAGCCGGGACTGGTACAGCTCACGCACCGTCTCCGGCGCCGAGAGTTCCCTCGCCTCGAATGCCTCGGCCGGCGTGTTCCCGACGTCACGCAGCACCTCGCGAAGGAGGAACGGGTTGCCACCGGTGTGCGTGCGCAGCGCCGGGGCCAACACCCGGGCCTGGCTGTAGGACGTCCCCGTCTCGTGTCGGACGTACGCGGCGATGTCCTCGTCGCTCAGGGGTGTGAGGTCGAGCCGCTCCACCCCGTCGACCCGGAGCAGCCCGCTCTGGGCGCGCATGAGCAACGAGGACTGGTCCGGCGGCGCGTTCCGGTGGGTCCCGAGGACGAGGAGGTTCGCGTCGTCGGTGTGGTGGACGAGATAGGACAGCAGCTCGACGGTCGTCTCCCCCGCCCAGTGCAGGTCCTCGAGCACGAGGACGACCGGCCGCTCCGCCGCCGCGGCCACGAGCACCGCGGTGGCTGCGTCGTAGAGCAGGGTGCGGCTGCGCGGGTCCCGACCGCCGGTGTCGACCGCGGCCAGGCCGGTCAACGTGTCCAGACGCTCGACGACGTCACCGGCCATCGCAGCCCGCGGGTGGAGCAGCTCAGCCGCCACCGCCTCGCGCAGGACGCGCAGGGGTTCGACGAACGGCTCGTAGGGCTGGGGGAGCTCGGAGAGGCACCGCCCGAGCAGCACCGCGGCGCCGGCCGCGTGGAGCCGGGTCCCCGCCTCCGCGACCAGGCGGGACTTGCCCGCCCCGGCCTCGCCTCCGACGAACACGACCCTGCGGGCACCTCTGTCGACCTCGCCCCAGACCCTCTCCAGGAGGTCGAACTCGCGCTGACGTCCGACGAACGGGGGCGCCTTCGCAACCGTCCACCTGCTGGGGAGACCGGGCGGATGCCAGGACCCCATCGAACCCAGGCTAGCCGGGCATCCCGTCCGGACGCACCCGGACAGCCGTGCTCGGCCGGCCCGGATGGCCAATTCCGGCCAGACGATGCCACTGCCGAAGTTGGGCAATCCGGGTCAGGCGCCGACCGCCGCCCCTGCCTAGCGTCGAGACGTCAGCTCAGGACAGATCGTCACGACAGGAAGGGAAGGGATCGAGATGACAACTGCATTTCTCCGTCGGGGGCTTCCCGCCCTCGGCCTGACCGGACTCGCCACGCTCGTGCTGGCCGTCCCCGCCACCGCCCGCCAGGACCCGGGAGCGCCGGCGCCCACGGCAGCGCCCCCCGTGGCCGCCCCGGTCGTGCGCGTCGTGCCCGTCGACGACAACTCCCTCGAGCCCGTCCAGCTCGGGATCGGCGCGGTCGGCGGGGCCCTGCTCGGCGCGGGGGTCCTGACCGCTCGACGCCGGCGCCGCGCCTAGCCCGGCGGCGGCGTACCACGGAGCTCGGCGGCGCCCGCCGCCGGACGGCGGACCCGGGGACCGGATGAGACGGCATCCGGTCCCCGGGCCGCTCCATCGAAGGAGGAGACACATGACCACATCACCCATCACCACCCGCCGGCGCGGCACGCGCCGAGCGGCCACCGCCCTCGCGGTCGCGACCGCGCTCGCGATGGCCGCCGCGGGAGCCGCCTCGGCCTCCCAGCACGGCGACCGGCACGGAGACCATCACCACCACGGCCACCACGGCGCCGCGACTCATCAGCTCTCCCAGGCACGGGCCGCCGCGGCGCACCTGCGCCGGGTGTCCCAGGCGGAGGCCGCCGGATACGGGCGGCCACCGGCCGGGCCGCTTCACGAGTGCATCAGCAACCTCTCCGGTCCGGGCGCCATGGGCTACCACTGGGTCAACGGCGCGCTGGCCGGCGACACGACCCTGCAGGCCGGTCACCCCGAGGTCATCGTCTACGAGCCGCTGGCCAACGGCCGGCTCCGCCTCGTCGCGCTCGAGTACTTCGTCGACGCCGCGGCGTGGGAGTCCGAGCACTCCTCGCCGCCGATGCTCTTCGGTCGAGAGCTGAAGCGGGTCGGCGAGCCGAACCGCTACGAGATCCCGGCGTTCTACCAGATCCACGCCTGGGTCGGCCTCCACAATCCAGCGGGCACCTTCGCCGACTTCAACCCGCGGTCCACCTGCGCCTTCGCGAGCTAGCCGCGGACGGGCCGGCATGACCCACGGTGCGCATCGGGTAGCCGCCGGACAGGACGGGTCGCTCCGTTCCCTCGCCCACATCACGTGGCCGGGGGACGGAGCACTCCCTAGCCTGGACGGAGAACGCGAGCCGAGGAGGCAGGACCATGCGATGGCGCACCGGGATCCCAGCAACGACGCTCGTCCTTCTCGTCGGGTGCACCGGGGGCTCGGGATCGTCCCCGACCAGTAGCTCGACCGGCGCGACGGCCGTCACCCAGACCCGCACCCAGACCGAGACGGCGACCGCCACCGCGACGACGACCGACACGCTGCCGACGGGCTTCGGTCTGCAGGAGGCCACCTCGAAGACCTGGCCGGAGTCCTCGGGGACCCTCGACCATGGCGTCGCCGTCCGGGTGGGGCGGCACGGCGCCTACGACCGGGTCGTCTACGAGTTCGCGGGCAGCGGGACGCCGAGCTTCCAGGTCCGGTACGTCGACACCCCGATCGGGGACGGCAGCGGCGAGCCCGTCGACGTCCAGGGGCAGGCCGCGCTCGAAGTGCTCGTCTCGGGCCTGGGCTATCCCGGCACCGGCGACGAGCCGACCCCGGCGTCCGACGCCGAGCTCGCCGGCACGGTCATCGCCGAGACCGGGCTGCTCTTCGGGGGGTTCGAGGGGATCGGACAGACCTTCATCGGCGTACCAGGGGCCAGCGGCGTCCCTTCCGGGTCATCGACCCTGGCCGGGCCACCGCGCCTCGTCGTCGACATCGCCCACTGACCACGACACGTCTTCGTGCGGCACAGTGGCCGTCATGACCTCGTCGACCCACGCCGCCCTCGCGGCCATCGCCGACCGGCTGCACGGCCTGCCGGGGCCGGCCCACCGGGTCGCCTCACCGCTCGGGGTCTGGCTGCTGCTCGCCACCGCCGCCCGGGCCGCCGGCGAGGGTGACCCGGCCCTGGCCCCGCTCGAGACCGCCCTCGGCATGCCGCGGTCGGAGGCCGTTGACGTCGCCGACCGGCTCATCGGATCGCCCCACCCCGTCGTCCGCAACGCCTTCGCCGCCTGGGCCCGGGAGGACCTGCTGCCCGGCCCGCTCGGGGCGTTCTTCGACGGGCTGCCCGGTGACGTGGCCCGGGGCGCCCTGCCGACCCAGGCCGCCGCGGATGCCTGGACGGCGGACCGCACCGACGGGCTCATCACGAGCTACCCCGTCTCGATCACCCCGACGACCGTCCTCACCCTCGCGAACGCGCTCGCCTGCCGGGTCGGGTGGCTCGAACCCTTCACGACGACGGCCGCCCCCGCCCTCGGCCGGGGCCCGTTCGCCGACCGGGCGCGGCGGGCCCTGACGGCGAGGCCCGGCGCCGGACACGGGGCCTGGATCACCGACTCCGCCGTCGGTCCGGTCGCCGTCCACGTCGCCCGGGCCGAGGGGCTCGACGTGTGGTCGGTCATCGGGGACCCGGACCTGCCCGGCCCGGGACGTCGTCGCGACCGCCCATGCGCTCGCCACCGGCGACCAGGCGCGGCTGCCGCTGACCGACCTCCCGCTCGGCGACGGTCCGGCGTGGACGGTCGAGGAGGTCCGGGCGCGAGCGACGGCGAGCGAGCGGCATACCGGCCGGATCGCCTCGGTCACCCTGCCGGCCTGGTCGGCGAGCGTCACGCTCGACCTCATGGGCGACCCCGGTCTCGCGTTCCCCGCGGCGGGCGCCGCCCTCGGCGAGCTCGTCGCCATGCCCGACCTCGAGATCGTCGCCGCGCAGACGGCGATGGCTCGCTACCACCGGGTGGGGTTCGAGGCGGCGGCCGTCACGGCGATGGCCGCGCGCACGTCGGTCGCCATCCCCGAGGAGGGGCCGCTGCGGGTCGCCCGGCTCCGCTACGCCCACCCGTATGCCGTGGTCGCGCTCGCGCGGCCGACCGGTCCGCGGCGCGGCGAGCGGGACCCGTGGGACGGCATCCCCGTCTTCTCGGCCTGGGTGGCCGAGCCGGAGGAGCCGCAGGACTGAGCGTCCCCGTCAGACGCGCTTGGGAACCTTGCCGGTCCAGGTGAGGACCCGGCACATGAACCGGTGCCCCTTGTCCCCCTCGGGGTGGAACATGAGCGGGCAGCCGCCGTCGATGACGGTCATCCCGTGCTCCCGCCCCCACTCGGCCGCGGTGCTCGACACCGAGCCGCCCCCGAAGGACCGGTGCATCCACACCTGGTCGATCCCCAGCTCGGCGGCCTCCTCGATCGACGCCTGGGCGTGCTCGGGCGCCGTGGCGATGACGAGCGCCTCGACGCCGTCCGGGATGGCATGCAGGTCGGGGTAGGCCGGGTCGCCCTCGACCTCGTCGACGCTCGGGTTGACGGCGAAGACCTCGTAGCCGTGATCCCTCAGCCAGGTGTAGACCGCGTTGCTGCCGTGTCCCTTCGGCGCGTGCGACACCCCCGTCACGGCGATCCGCCGGTGGTCGAGGAACGTCCTGGCCGCTTCCTTCGTGGTGGTTGTCATGGCGGAGCCTCCTTCTCCCGTTCGATGGTGGCACCGGACCGGCTCGGCGGGGGTATGCCGTTCGCCACAGCGAGTGGGCGCCGCCCCCGCGGGTACAGTCGAGGAAGGGGACGTTCGAGACCGTGACGACGACTCCGGGAGGTTCGACCATGACACCGCCGACATCCTCCGTGCCGGGTAGCCCCGGCGGGCCGACCGCGCCCCCCTCCGCCGAGTGGACCGACGAGGCGGCCTTCGAGCGGGCCGAGGACGCCCGGACCGACGAGGTCGGGGCCGAGGAGATGCTCGGGGACGACCTCACCGCCGTCCCGGACGAGGCCAACGAGGCCGACGTCCTCGAGCAGCACCAGGTGGTCGGCGACGACGACGAGGACGACGCGCCGCGCGACGCGGACTCATGAGCGACGCCGACCGGGTCGCCGCACTCCTGGACGAGCACGGTCGCACCTTCGCGGCCGAGGCCGGGATCACCCTGCGCGACAAGCCCAAGCCCCTCTTCCAGCTGCTCGTGCTCGCGCTGCTCGCCTCGACCCGGATCTCGGCGTCCGTCGCCGTCGCGGCGGCGCGCGAGCTGTGGTCGGCCGGCTGGCGCACGCCCGAGCGACTGCTCGACAGCACGTGGCAGGAGCGCGTCGACGCGCTCGGTCGCGGCGGCTACCGCCGCTACGACGAGAGCACGGCGACCCGGCTGGCGGACCTTGCGGTCCGGCTGCGTGAGGAGCTCGGGGGCGACCTGCGGGCGGTCCGGCCCGCCGACGCGGACGGTCTGCCGGCGCTGCGCGACACCCTGACCGGGTTCACCGGGATCGGTCCGACCGGCGCCGACATCTTCTGCCGCGAGGTCCAGGACGTGTGGCCGGGGGTCGCCCCCTTCTTCGACCGCCGCGCGCTGGCCGGCGCGGCGGCTCAAGGCCTGCCGCAGGACCCCCGCCGGCTTGCAGAACTCGTCCCGGCCGAGCGCCTCGCCACCTTCGCGGCCGCGCTGGCCCGGGTCGGGTAGGCGGCCCGGGCGCCGGGCGCCGGCCGGTGGCGGACACGCGAACCGGCCCCGGACGGGAGGGTTCGTCCGGGGCCGGCCGGACGACGCCGCGGCTGCCCCTGCTCGGCGCGGGCGCCGTCCGTGGTGGCCGGCGGTCACCGGCCATCTCGAGCGGGGCCGGTCAGACGCCGGCCTCGATGGTCTCGCGCGCGCCCGAGTGGGTGACGGAGATCTTGCGTGGCTTCGCCTCGTCCGCCACCGGGATGGTGAGGGTGAGGACGCCGTCCTCGTACTGCGCCTCGATCTTGTCGAGCGCGACGCCGTAGCCGAGGGTCAGCTGCCGGGCGAACGTCCCGCTCGGCCGCTCGTGCGACAGCCACTGGACCTCGCCCTCCCGCTCGGTGCGGCGCTCGGCGCGGATCGTCAGGGTGCGGTCCTCGACGTCGACGTCGATCGTGCTCGGGTCGACACCGGGCAGGTCGATGCAGGCGACGTAGCGGTCGCCGTCCCGGAGCAGGTCCATCGGCATCGCCGTGGAGGCGGGGGTGCGGGTCGCCGCGGTGAAGAAGCGGTCCATCTCGCGGAAGGGGTCGAACGTGGTCGTCATGGTGGGTACCTCCTGATGGTGCGGATCGTGCTGGTTGGGCTGGGTGGGCCGGAAAGCCGTGCTGCTGACTGCCGACCGAGCCAGCCCTGCGGCATACTCGCTCGGCATTCATGAGTGAGAACGACTCAACTTCGGATTCTGTTCCCCCCGCCCGCGCACGTCAAGTCGACGTCGGTGGACCGGTGGAGACTGCGTCCATGGACCGTTCCCACCTGCCCGTCCAGGTCGTCATCGACGCCGCCGACCCGGCCGCCCAGGCCGCCTTCTGGGCCGCCGCCCTCGCCGACCGCGGCTATGCCGTGCCCGACCCGCCGGGCGGCTTCCCCGACTGGCCCGCCTTCCTCGCCGCCAACGGCGTCCCCGAGGAGCGGTGGAACGACGCCTCGGCACTGGAGGCCGCGGGGCACCCGCGGATCTTCTTCCAGCGGGTCCCCGAGCCCAAGACGGTGAAGAACCGGGTCCACCTCGACCTGCTGGCCGGCGGCGGACCGTCGGTCCCGCTCGAGGAGCAGCGCCGCCGGGTCGCGGCGGAGGTCGAGCGGCTGGAGTCACTCGGCGCGACCCGGGTCGAGGAACACACCGACCTCGGGGTCCACTGGGTCGTCATGCGCGACCCGGAGGGCAACGAGTTCTGCGCCTGAGCCTCAGCCGACCCGGGTGCCGGTCAGCCAGGTCAGCGCGGACTCGACGTCGGACACGGTCCACGTCGGCCCCTGCGGGCTGGTCGAGGTTCTGCCGTCCCACGCCGCTGAGGTAGTGCTTGAGCGTCGACGGCGGCTGGGCGCCCTGGGTCGCGGGGGTGCCCTGCTCGAGCCACCGCTCGTGCCCGTGCCCGTCGACGACGATGACGACGTCCTGGTGCTGCAGGTCGTAGGTCAGCGGCGTGCCGGTCAGCCAGTCCTTCGCCGGCGGCGAGCCCTGGGGGACCTTCGTCACGGCGATCCCGAGGGCCTTCCACAGGGCCGAGATGTCGGCGGGCGAGGCGGTGAGCAGGTCCCAGTTCGGCGTGGCCGCGAAGAGCTTCCGGTAGGCCGCGAGCTTGGCCACCGTGTCGCGCTGCGGGTCGATGGTGATCTCGAGGAAGCGGACCCTGCTCGCGTCGAGCCCGGCCTTGTCCGCCGCGGCGGCGGCGTCGCGCATGTTGACGCTCGTCATCGGACAGACCTCCTGACAGTTCGTCATGAAGTCCGCGATGACGAGATCGGTGCCGGCGAGCGACCCGAGGGTGAGCCGGCGGCCGTGCGCGTCGGTGAAGACCATCGAGCGGACCGATCCGGGCAGCGCCATGTCGAAGGAGGTCCCCGCCGTGGGGGTGGACCCACCGGATGCCGAGGCCGGCCGAGCCGTCGTCCCCGCCCCGGGGGTCGAGCACGCGGCGAGGGCCGAGGCGAGGGCGAGCACGGCAACGACGATCCAGGGGCGGCGCACGGCGGGACGGTAGGCCTCGACCCTGGGCGAAGCCTGAGCCACCCGCGTGGCGCCTCGCCCTGGGGGTGACGCCGGCCACGGGTCGCCCTGACCGGCGAGGTCAGCCCTTCCCGACCAGCGGGCCGAGCGCAGTGCCGGCCATCTCGACGACACCCGGGACGTGGCCGTTGCCGATCATGTTGAAGACGATGCCGTCGATCCCGGCGTCGAGGACCCGCGTCTTGACCTGCTCCGCCACCTCGTCGGGGCTCCCGACGAACTGCCGGTCGGTCGCGCGGCGGCGGGTCTCCTCGTCCATCGCGTCGAGGTCGACGCCCCGCGACCGGAGGAAGTCCTGGTGCATCGCCCGGGCCGCGTCGCCGTCCTCGTCCATCATGACGAAGGCGAGGTAGCTCGTCTCGATCGTCGAGCGGTCGCGGCCCTCCTCCTCGCAGCGGGCGGCGAGGGCCTCGAGCTTCTGCGGGATGACCGAGGCGTCGCAGATGAGGTTGAGATGGGCGGCGTGCCGCGCGGCATACCGGAAGGTCTTCTTCTCGCCGCTGCCGCCGATGAGGATGGGGAGGTCGTCGCGCAGCCGCGGCTCGTTCATCGCCGACTCGGCGCGGTACCAGTCGCCGGCGAACGTCGGTCGCTCGCCGCGCAGCATCGGCTCGATGATCTGCAACGCCTCGTCGAGCCGGTTGAACCGGTCGGTGAAGGTGCCGAAGTCGAAGCCGAGCTGGGTGTGCTCGAGCTCGAACCACCCGGCGCCGATGCCGAGGACGGCCCGGCCGCCGCTGACCATGTCGAGGGTCGTCACCGCCTTCGCGAGGAGGGTCGGGTTGCGGTAGGTGTTGCCCGTGACGAGCGCCGAGAGCTGGACGTGCTCCGTCGCGGTCGCGAGGGCGCCGAGGAGGGTGTAGGCCTCGAGCATCGGCTGGTCGGGGTCGCCGATCCCGGGCAGCTGGTAGAAGTGGTCCATGACGAAGACGGCGTCGAAGCCGGCGGCGTCGGCCTCGCGGGCCTGCTGGACCACCGTCGGGACGATGTCGGCGGCCGGGCCACCGGGGTAGCTGAAGTTCGGGATCTGGTAACCGAGTCGGATGCTCATCCTCGGACCGTATGCCGCCGGCCTGGGGATCTCCTCGACACGTCGAGATGAACATCGGGTATGCCGCGGGCCCGGGTGCTCGCGCAACCATCCGGCCCTTCGGCCCGTCGCTCGGTTGGATCTAGCTCCGGCACGGCGGCCACGAGGGCCGGAAGTCCGACGGCGGCCGTCGTCCGCCAGCTGTGGGTCGCCGCGTCGGTCAGACCGGTGGGCTCCGGGTTGATCTCGAGGACCGGGACGCGGGCCGCCAGGGCGACCTCGGGCAGCGCAGCGGCCGGGTAGACGATGCCCGAGGTGCCGACGACGAGCACGAGGTCACTCTCCCGACATGCCTCGACGGCCGCGTCGTAGGGCCCCGTGGGCAGCGCCTCCCCGAACCACACGACGCCGGGCCGGATCGGCCCACCGCAGGAGCCACAGGACGGCGGCTGCATCGACGCGACCGGCTCCGGCGGCGGGACGACGGCACCGGCATACGGCATGGCGCACACCGCACAGCGGAAGGCGAGGAGGCTGCCGTGCAGGTGGGCGAGGACCGCGCTGCCGGCCCGCTCGTGGAGGTCGTCGACGTTCTGCGTGACGATCCGGACCGCGGTCCGGCGCGACCACTCGGCCAGGGCGCGGTGCCCGGCGTTCGGCTCGACTCCGCGCAGCCGGACGAAGCGCCAGAGGTACCAGGCCCACACCGTCGCCGGGTCCCGGGCGAAGGCCTGCGGCGTGGCGAGCTGCATCGGGTCGTAGTGGGCCCAGAGCCCGGTCTCGGCGTCGCGGAACGTGGGCACCCCGCTCTCGGCCGACATGCCGGCGCCGGTGAGGACGGTGACCCGCTGCGCGCTCCGAGCGAGGGCGCGGATCTCCTCCGGCACCTCGACCGCGGGTCCACCCATGGTCCGAGTATGCCGCCGACGCCGTGGTCAGCCTCCGGCGAGCGCCTCGCGGAGCCGGGCGGCATACGAGGCCTGCTCGGCGTCGTCGGCATAGCGGGTCCGCGGCCAGAAGAAGCCACGCAGCCCGTCGCCCTTCGTCCGCGGCACGACGTGACAGTGCAGATGGGGCACCGACTGGGAGACGGTGTTGTTCACCGCGACGAACGACCCCTGCGCGCCGAGCACCCCGACCATCGCGGCGGCGAGGCGCTGGGTCGCCGCGAGGAACGGGTCCCGGAGGTCGTCGGGGAGGTCGGGAAGGGTGACGACGTGGTCGCGCGGCACGAGAAGCGTGTGGCCCTTGAACACGGGCCGGTGGTCGAGGAAGGCGACGAACCGCTCGTCGGACCACACGAGGCGGCGCGTCGACCTCGCCCGAGACGATCCGGCAGAAGAGGCAGTCGGCCATCGGACCACCCTAGTTCGCGGCGGCGGGCGGCTCTCCGCCGCCGGTGGGGTCGACGGCCGGCTCGTGATGGGCCGTCGCGTCGTGCGACTGGAGGGTCTCGCGGGTGACGAGCCACGGCAGGGCGGCGGCGATGCCGATCGCGCCCGTGACGGCGAAGGCGAGCCCGAAGCTGCCGCGGTCGACGAGCACGCCGGCGAGGATGGGCCCGACGATGCTCCCCGAGTCCTGGGACATCTGGAATGCCGCGAGCGAGGGACCGCCGTTGCGCTCGCGGCCGACGATGTCGGCGAGGGCCGCCTGCTGCGCCGGGTTGAGCGTCCCGGCGCCGACCCCGGCGATGACCGAGATGGCCACCAGGGTGGGCAGGCTCGAGGCGAACCCCGTGACGGCGGTGGCGGTTCCGCTGATGAGCAGCCCGCCGATGATGAACGGTCGCCGCCCGACCCGGTCCGAGAGCCGGCCGGAGAACGTCAGCCCGATGGCGTTGCCGACGGCGAAGACGGCGAGCGCCATCCCTGCGACCCACGGCTGCTTGCCGATGACGGCAGCGGCGAAGAGCGGCAGGATCGCGTTGCGCACCCCGAAGTTGGCCCAGCCGTTGGCGAACCCCGATCCGAGCGCGGACCGATATGCCTTGTCCTGCAACGCCTCGCGCACCCCGAGGACCGGGAGCACCGGCGCACCCTCCTTGGGACGCAGGGCGTCACCGTGGATGAACACCGCGACGAGGGAGGCGGCGACGAGGAGGGCGACGGCATACACGAGGAAGGGCACCCGCAGGCCGAGGCTGCCGAGGGTCCCGCCGACGGCCGGGCCGCCGATGCCGCCGAGGAGGAACGCCGAGCCGTAGGCGGACGAGACCCGGCCGCGGATGCGCGGCGGAGCGAGCCGGACGATGAGCGCGACCGCCGAGACGGTGAACATCGTCGAGCCGATGCCACCGAGCCCCCGGAAGACGAGGAGCTGCCAGTAGCTCTGCGCGAAGGCCGTCGCCCCGGTCGAGACGGCGACGATGACGAGGCCGAGGAGGTAGACCGGCCGCTCCCCCAGCCGCGCGATGAGCCGGCCACCCCCCGGCGCGAAGACGAGCCGGAAGAACGCGAACGCGCTGACGACGACCGAGCTCGCGGTCGCGCCGACCCCGAAGCTCTGGGCGAACTGCGGCAGGACCGGGGTGATGAGCCCGAAGCCGAGCGCGATGACGAAGGCCGCCGCGATGAGGACCCAGATCTCCCGGGGGATGCGGTCGCGTTCGGTCACGGCGGGAGCAACAGACATGGCCAGCCGAGTATGCCGTGTCCTCGCGCCGGCGGTGCCGCGGCCACCACGGGCGGCGGCGGCGAAGACCGCGTCGGCTGCTGCCAGTCAGCCGATCGCCGGGGAACGGTCGAAAACCCTGTCGCACAACGACATTTCGGCCGCTCAACCCCTTGCAGTCGCAGGGTCGATGTGGCAGAATCGAACACATGTTCGATATGCCGCAGACGGTCGCCGAGGCGCAGGGGAGCTGACCCCTTCGCGCTGGCCGCCGCGCTCGCGGCATACCGGCCGGATGACCTGGCGAACCTGACCGCCGAGGAGGCGGAGGTCGTCGTCGCAGCCACCCAGCGGGTGGCGAATGCCGTCCTCGCTCGCCAGCAGGCGGCGCTCAGCGCGCTCGCCCTGCGGGTCGCCGAGGACGTCGAGCGGCATCGGGTCGTCCTGCTGGAGTCGGCCCGACGGAGCGCGCCGGCCGGCCCGCGAGGTGCACGTGCCCGCCGCCGACCAGATCGCCGCGGCGATGGTGGCCCCCGTCCTGCGCGTCGCGCCACGGACGATGGCGGCGCGGCTGCACGAGGCGGTGCACGTCGTCGAGGACCTGCCCAAGACGGCAGCGGCCGCGTGGGCGGGCGACCTCGAGCCATGGCGGGTCTCGGCGATCGCCCGCGGGTCGGGCGGGGTGCGTCGGTCCCGACTCGTCGAGTTCGAGGCGCGCGTCTTCGCCGACGACGTGACCGGGCTGGCCGGCTCGCGCCTGGGCGAGCGCGCCCGACGGGCCGCCCTGCGCTGCGACCGCGAGGGCGTCGCCACCTCGGTCGACCGGGCTCGCGCCGCGCGCCAGGTCACGGCTCGGCCGGGTGGGCCGGGGATGACGTCGTGGCGGATGGAGCTGCCCGCCGAGGTGTCCCGGCGGATGTGGGCGGCGATGGACGCCCTGGCCCGGGACTACCTCGTCGCCGACCCGCGGCATACGGTCGGGTCGGCCCGCGCGGACGCGATGGCCGACCTCGTCCTCGGTCAGGCGCGCATCGAGACGACGGTCGAGGTCGTCGTGACCGCAGCACCCGGCGGCGCGGGCTGGACGCCGTCACCGATGCCGTCGGCGGCGAGGGTCGCCGTCGTTCCGGCCACCGGGCCGATGCCGCTGCGGCGCGGGCACCGCGGCGGTGCCGACGAGGCCGACTCCGATGTCGCGGCGATGATCCGCGGTGAGCTGACGGCCGGGACCGCGAGAGCGGGAGAGCTCGAATGGGTTCTCGCGGACCAGGTCGGCCGGATCGTCGCGGTCGACGACAACCCCCACCTCGAGCGGGACGCCGAGGGGCGGGTGTGGTTCGTCGAGGGCGTCGAGGTGGGCTCGACCGGCGGCACGGTCCTCCCCGAGGAGCTGGCCGACCTGCTGGACCATCCCGACACCCGGTTCCGGGTGACCGCCGGACCACCGGGTTCCGACGATGGACCGCCACGCGCCCGACGGCGCTACCGACCCGGCGCCCGGCTCGCCCGACGAGTGCGACATCGAGACGTGGTCTGCCGCTTCCCGGGATGCTCGACGCCAGCGGCACAGTGCCAGCTCGACCACGTCGTGCGCTTCCCCGAGGGCGAGACCGTCGAGGCCAACCTCCTGTCGCTGTGCGCGGCCCACCACGGGTTCAAGCACCATGCCGGCTGGCGGCTGACGATGACTGCGGACGGCGTCGCGACGTGGCGGGCGCCCAACGGCCGCACCCACACGACAATGCCGGGCAGTCGACGCGACGCCGCGGCCTGACCCGTGCGGTCCTCCGTCCTCTCGCACTGCGCGAGGCTCCGGTCAGTGCTTCCCCGGCACGATCAGCCGGAAGGCGAACATCCCCGGCCAG
Source organism: uncultured Actinomycetota bacterium (assembly GCA_963745335.1). Taxonomy (GTDB): domain Bacteria; phylum Actinomycetota; class Actinomycetes; order Actinomycetales; family Dermatophilaceae; genus CAVSJJ01. Next base: position 421,888 of record CAVUXP010000006.1, on the reverse strand, counting down.
TAGACGGCGCTCTGCACCCGCCGCCACCGGAGGAAGCCGACGACGAGGAGCGCGAGGAGGTACCAGGCCCGCAGGTCGTACCACAGCACTTCGCGGACCCGCGCTGCCGTGGGGTAGACCGGCGAACCGATCAGCGCGTCCCCGGCGACCCGGGTGCAGAACGGGACGACGTGCCGCGACACGGACACGAGATCGGTGTGGGAGCCGATGCCCCGGAATCCCCACCCGTCGGAGATGAGGGGCCTCCCGTCGCGCCACGGGGTCGAGCACTGGTCGGTGGCCATGTCGAGACGCACCTCGCTGTGCGAGGCCCCGGCCGGGGAGGGCTGGAGGGGCTCGCCGAGGGGTGAGCCGGGCCGCGGGTCACCGCTCGTCGTGTCGTAGAGCCAGGCACTGTCGTGGCTGTGCCCATCGAGGTCCATCCGGCTGACGACGAGGGCCAGGGTCTGCCCGTCCGGAGACAGCTCGGCCGTCGGAGGCACGTCGGGCCGCTCCCAGGTCACGGACCAGCCCACCGGCGTCCAGTGCGGTGCCCCGACCGTCCACGCCATCGGTTGCAGGGTCGCGGTGGGGGCACCCAGCTCGGTCCGGACCTCGAGGCCCAGGACGGTTCGCTCGTCGAGCCATCCGACGAGGAGCGGGTCGAGACCGAACGCGGCGGTCGGCAGGTCGATGGCGGAGCCGGTCCGATCGACCACGTAGCCGGTGTGGGCGGAGCCACCACCACCCGTCGCCACGAGCGCCCGCTGCGAGCCGGGACTCCACCAGGCTCCGACCGCGTCGGCGTCGACCGGGCCGAGCCGGTCGCGGTACGCGATCGGAGTGCTGGTCCCCGCGACCACGTCGATGATGTGGCGGCCGACGACGACATACCGCCCGTCGGCCGAGAGCGCGATTGAGTTCGAGGCTTCGGGCGCCTCGGTCGCCCAGACCGCACCGGTGCCGGCGGCGGCATAGAGGCCTGTGTCGCCGAGGATGGCCATGGTCATCGGTTGGTGGGCCTGCATCAGGTCCGGGAGGCGGATCGGGCGCGCGACATAGCTGGGGTAGGTCGGCGTCGTGACCCCGGAACCGGCGGGGCGGGCAGGGCCGGATGATGGTGCCGGCGGCCAGACGAGGAACCCGAGAAGCACCACGACGGCGACACCCGCGAGCGCGGAGAGACCCCACCGGCGCCGGGCGCGACGGCGGCCACCGGCATACAGCCGGTCGATCTCCGGGCCAGGGACCTGGTCCGCGGCCCCCGCAAGGTCGCGCATCGCATCGGTGAGCAGGTCGGTCATCACGTCGCCTCCGTCCGTCCGAACTCCGCCGCGAGCTCGGGAGCGAGCTCCCGCAGCCGCCGCAGGGCGTGTCTCGTCTGGGACTTCACCGTGTTGGGCGAGACCCCGAGCATCCGGGCCGCCTCGACCTCCGTGAGGTCGTCGTAGTAGCGCAGGACGAGGACCGCTCGCTGCCGAGGCGTGAGCCGGGCCAGCGCAGAACCGATGGTCATCCGGGTGTCGTGGTCCGTCGTCGCGTCCGGCACCGGAGCCGCCAGCCAGTCGGTCACGTCGACGGGGTCGGGTTGCCGGCGCCGCCACCGCCAGGAGTCGACCGACCTCGTGTAGAGGATGCGGCGCACGTAGGCCTCGGGTGACCCGGCGCGGGAGATCATCCCCCAGCGCGATGCCGCCCGCTCGAGCGCGTCCTGGACGAGGTCCTCGGCGGCGTGACGGTCGCCGGTCAGCAGGATGGCGGTGCGCAGCAGCGGGGTCCATCGGGCGGCGACGAAGGCCGCGAAGTCATCGCGCCGGTCCACCTCCACCACCCTCCCAGCGTCGTCGCCCGTCGGTGACGGAAGGCTCGCACGACGCTCCACCCCTGATGACGGCCGGGGGGCTCGGTTCGGGTGGAACCCCTCCACGATCGTCGCCGCTCAGCCCGCGAGCAGGGCCACGACGAGGGGGACGACGCCGGCCATGACGACGAGGGAATCGGCGACGCGCCACGGCGCCGCGGCATACCAGCTCCGCCGGTATGCCGTGCCGAACCCACGCGCGTCCATCGCGATCGCGAGCTCGGCCGCCGCCCCGAGCGACCGGACGAGCAGGCCCATCGTCAGCGCGGACAGGTGCCCGACCACGGTGCGCGGCGACCGCCGCGTGACGGCGAGCCCGCGAACCCGGCGGGCCCGGCCGATCTCGGACCAGATCTCCCCGAACGTCTGCACCCGCTGGAGGGCGGCGGCCACGGCGACGACCGGCCGGGGCGGCAGCCGGAGCCGCTGGCCGAGGTGGTCACCGAGCTCGTCCGGGTCGATGAGCGGGATGAGGGCCGCGGACGGCAGAACGATGATGAGGACCCGCAGCGCGACGGTCGCGGCGCTCGCGAGGTCATGGCCGGCCAGCAGCCACGTCGACCACCCCACCGACAGGGCGCCGAGCAGCCCCGGCGCGAGTCGCATCGCGAGCCGCCGCGCGCGACCCTGCGGACCGGGGCCGCCGCCCGGGGCGAGGAGGGCGAGCGCGACGAGGACCGCCTGAGCGGCGAGGACGGCGAGCGAGGTGCGCCAGTGCCCCGCGGCGACCCCGGCGGGGATGGCGAGGACGGCGGCGAGGAGCAGGGACAGCGGGCCGGCCCGGGCCGCGAGGGGGCGGCGGCGCTCGGGCTCGGGAGGCGGTGGGGGCGGGGCGAGCACGTCGAGCCGGCCGTCGGCGGCCTCGATCGCCGACGCGTCGTGGGTCGCGATGACGCCGGCTCCGCCGGCGCGACGGTGGGCGGCGATGATGCCCATGACGGCCGCCCAGGTATGCCGGTCCTGGCCGACCGTGGGCTCGTCGGCCAGGAGCACGGCCGGGCCGTGGAGGACGGCGGACGCGAGCGCGAGCCGCCGTTGCTCCCCGCCCGAGAGCTCCCGCGGGTCGGCGTGGACGAGGTGCCCGAGGCCGAGGACCCCCAGCAGCCGCTCGGCGCGCTCGCGAGCGGCGTCGTCGTCGCAGCCCAGGGCCCGGGTCGTCACGAGCAGCTCGTCGAGGACGTCGTGGGTGACGATCGTCGAGCTCGACCACTGCGGCACCCAGGCGACCGCCTCGGCGAGCTCGCGCGACGACAGCTGCGCCACCGGACGCCCGGTCGAGTCGGTGACGGCACCCGTCGTGGGGGTGAGGAAGCCCGCGAGGGCGAGCAGGAGAGTCGACTTGCCGGACCCGCTCGGCCCGACGACCGCGGTGACCGTTCCGGGGACCGGCTCGAGCGGTCGCTCGGTCACGAGGGCGGTTCTCGTGCGGGTCGCACCGTCGAGGAGGCGCACCGTGCGCTCGACCCGCAGGGCCGTCGCGCGGATGCCGGGCCCCTCACCGACGAGGAGCTCGGCGGGCACGTCGACCGCCCGAGGGGGCGGGGCGCCCGGAACCCAGATCCCCATCTCCAGGAGCAGGTCGCGCCGGTCACGCAGCACCTCGCAGACCGGGCCGTCGGCGACGATCCGCCCGTCCTCGTCGAGGACGACGAGCCGCTCGACGAGGTCGACCCACGGCCCGATGACGTGCTCGACGACCACCGTCGTCAGCGGCTGCCGGTCGAGGACCTCGGCGACCGACGCGCGGACCGCGGCGGCGTTGTCCGGGTCGAGCATCGCCGTCGGCTCGTCGAGGAGGAGGACGCTCGGGCCGAGGGCGAGTGCTCCGGCCAGGGCCAGGCGCTGGGTCTCGCCACCGGACAGGGCCGTCGTCGGGGTGTCCTGCGGCATCCGTAGCCGCACCGCGTCGAGCGCGGCGGTGACCCGCGGCGGCATGTCCGCCCGCGGCATACCGACGTTCTCCATCCCGAACGCGACGTCGCGGCCGACGGTCGCGGCGACGACGCCCGCGCCGGGCTCCTGGAGCACCATCCCGACCTCGCCGGGCCGGGCCCCCGGCCGCTCTCCGTCGACGGTGACGGAGCCGGTCAGGTCACCCGCGTCCGCCGCCTCGAGCAGTCCCGCCAGCGCCCGCAGCAGCGTCGACTTGCCCGAGCCGCTCGGTCCGGCGAGCAGGACCCGTTGCCCGGCCGGGATCGTGAGGTCGAGGTCGCGCAGCACCGGATCCCGGCGGCCGTACGGCCGCCAGGTGAGACCGCGCACGCGGACCTCCCCGGCCGAGGTGATCCGCGGCGCGGTCAGCGTCGCCCGGACCCGCGGGCCACCGCTCAGACAGGGCGGGACTCCCGGTGCTCCTGTCCGACCGGGAACGCGCGCAGGGCACCGGCCTGCGCGAGGGCCCGGGTGAGCAGCCAGCCGACGATCCCGGCGACGACGAACCCGGAGACCGCCATCGTCGCGAGGTAGACGAGCTTGTCGCCGAGGTCCCACTCCGCGTACCAGCCGCCACCGGCCGTCATGGCGGACAGGCCGGGCACGTCCGACATCCAGGTCGGCACCGAGAAGGTCTCGAAGACCCACTCGAACGGCGCCGACATCGCACCGGCCAGGCCGGCGACGACGACGCCGAAGGCGGAGTACCCGAACGCCGCGAAGACGAGCTCGGCTCCGAGACCCTCGAGGATGCCGGAGAGGAGCACCGAGGCGCCCCACTCCGTCCCGGGGATCATCGACGCGAGCGCGGCGACGACCTCGGTGAGGAGGGCGGCGCCCGGCCGGCGGACGACGAGCCCGCCGACGACCCCGGCGAGGAACCAGGGGCCGACGAACAGCCCCATCGCCGGGGCGTAGCCGATCTTCAGCGCGGTGACCGGGCCGTTGTAGAAGATGCCCCAGCCCCAGAAGGCGATGCCGATCGCGACCCCGAGGAAGGCGACGGTCAGCAGGTCGACGGTGCGCCAGCGGGCGAGGGGGGCCGTCGCCCGGATGCTCCGGCCGGGTCCGCGATCGAGGGTGACTGGGCGGGTCATGTTGGTCATGTGCTGTCTCCCGTGGTCTCCGATGGATACCTCGGGGAGGCGAGCAGACGGCATACGGGCGTATGCCGGCATCTCACCTGAGATCCCGACTTCCTTCGCCGGTGCTAACCGGATCAGGTTCGAGGGTCTGCGGGGTGAACCGCACTCTCAGCGCTTGCGCGCTCCCCTGTCGTTTGCCCCTCCAGGTTAGCGCAGTCCGATTGTGGGAAGGTGGGACGGAGGACGGACCACCCGTACCGAGCCCGGACAGATCAGGAGTGACGATGGGGAAGATGACCTGGAAGATCCTCGGCACCGGTGCCGCCGACGCTCGCCGCCATCGTCGCCACGAAGGTCGTCGACGTGATCTGGGAGAAGGCCGGCCAGGAGACCGGGCTCGACCCCAAGGACCCGGATGCCCCGCTGCTCAAGGCGCTCGCCTACGCCACCGTCGTCGGCCTCGCCGTCGGGGCGGCCCGCACCCTGGCGACCCGCAAGGCCGCGCAGTACTACGCGAAGTCGGCGGGCCACCTGCCCGCCGAGATGGAGGAGGCCCGGAAGGCCTGAGCGGCCCTCAGCCGAGCAGGTCGGTGCGGCCGAACATCTGCGCCGTGGCCCGACCGGTCGGCATGCCGTTGTCCAGGTCCGCGCCGGCCGCGAGGAGCAGCCGGACGACCTCGTCCTCACCCTTGAAGATCGCCCCGGCGATGGGGCTCTGGCTGTTCTCGTTGAGCCGGTCGACGTCGGCGCCGTGCTCGATGAGAACCCGCACCGTCTCGGCGCGCCCGTGATATGCCGCGAGCATGAGCAGGGTGTTGCCGCGCGCGTCGGTGAGGTCGGCCGGCAGGCCGCGGCCGAGGTAGGTCCCGAGCCGGGCGGCGTCGCCGTGTCGGGCCATGTCGAAGCAGGCGTGGGCCAGCTCGATGACCTCGGGCGGCATCTCGGCCGGCAGGTCGCGGCGGGTCTCGGCGTCCTGCGGCTCCTCGGTCGGTTCGCTCACCCGGCCAGTATCTCCCCCGGGACCGGCCCCACCGGGGCGCGCTCCGCCCTCGGCGCGCCGCCCCTCACCGTTCGCCGACGACGAGGCTGCGGGCGATCGGGACCCCCGGGCGGTAGGCGAGGTGGAGGTGCGACGGGGCGTCGAGCACGGCGAGGTGCGCGCGGTGGCCGACGGCGAGGCGGCCGACGTCGTCGCGGCGCAGGGCCCGCGCCGAGCCGGCGGTCGCGGCATACACCGCCTCGGCCGGGGACATCCGCATCTCGCGGACCGCGAGGGCGATGACGAACGGCATCGAGGTCGTGTTGGCCGTGCCGGGGTTGCAGTCGGTCGCGAGGGCGAGGCTCACCCCCGCGTCGAGGAGCCGACGCGCGTCGGGGTAGGGCGAGCGCGTCGAGAACTCCACGGCCGGCAGCAGCGTGGCGACCGTCGTCCCGGCCGCGTCGGCGAGCGCGTCGACGTCGTCGTCGGAGAGGTACGTGCAGTGGTCGACGCTCGCCGCGCCGAGCTCGACGGCGAGCCGGACGCCGGGCCCGTGGTCGAGCTGGTTGCCGTGGACGCGCAGCCCCAGCCCGGCGTCGCGACCGGCGGTGAGCACCGTGCGCGCCTCGTCCTCGGTGAAGGCGTGCGGCGAGGCCGGCTCGCAGAAGACATCGACCCACCGGGCGTGGGGGGCGCAGGCCTCGAGCATCGGCCCGATGACGAGCTCGACGTAGGCCGCGCGGTCCTCGGCCAGCTCGGCCGGGACGACGTGGGCGCCGAGGAAGGTCGTCTCGGGGGTCACCTCGCGGGCGATCCGGAGCAGCCGGGCCTCGTCGGCGACGGTGAGGCCGTAGCCGCTCTTGATCTCGACGGTCGTGCTCCCCTGCGCCCGCAGCTCGGCGACCCGGGCGGTCAGCAGGACGCGGAGCTCGTCGTCGGACGCCGCGCGGGTGGCAGCCACGGTGACGCCGATCCCGCCCCCGTCGTAGGCCTCCCCCGCCATCCGGGCGGCGAACTCGGCGGACCGGTCGCCGGCGAAGACGAGGTGCGAGTGGCTGTCGACGAAGCCGGGCAGCACCGCCCGGCCCTGCAGGTCGACCCGCTCGTCGGCGGCCGGCGCCTCGGCGGCCGCGCCGACCCAGACGATCCGGCCGCCCTTCGGCGACGAGCGCGGCGTCACGACGCAGCCCGAGCGGGTTGCCGGGCTCCGGGACACAGGTCGCGAGCTCGCCGATGCCGGTGAGGACGGTGGCCGGCGAGGTGTCCGCGGGCAGCCAGTCCTCGAACGTGCCGCTCACTGCGGCTCCCGCAGCGGACGCATCGCGTCGCCGAGCATCCGGTCGACGCGGCCGAGCCGGTGCTCGCCGTCGGAGACGACCCGCTCCCCACCGACGACGACGTCCGTCACGTCGGGTGCCCCCGCGGCGAAGACGACCTGGTCGGGGCGAGCGCCCACCGTGCGGACGCTGTCGAGTCGGACGGCGACGAGGTCGGCGAGCGCGCCCGGCTCGAGCACCCCGCCCCGTTCCCAGCCGAGCGAGCGGTAGCCGTTGCCGGCGCCGAAGGCGGCGAGGTCGCGCAGGGCGAACCGCCCCCGCTCGTTCGTCTCGAGCCGCTCGTGCTCCTCGACGGCCCGGACCTCGACGAAGGGGTCGATGACGACGTGCTGGTCGGACCCGACGCAGAGGGGCACCCCGCGGTCGTGCAGCGCCCGGGCCGGACCGATGCCGTCGGCGAGGTCCCGCTCGGTCGTCGGGCACAGACAGGCGGACGCGCCGGAACGGGCCATCGAGTCGAGGTCGGTGTCGACGAGGTGGGTCGAGTGGACGGTCGTCACGCCCGGCCCGAGGAGGCCCGTGTCGGCGAGCAGCTCGGTCGGGGTGAGTCCGTAGAACGCCTCTGCCGCGACGTTCTCGGCCATCTGCTCGCTGACATGGATGTGGACCGGCCGGTCGTCGACGACCTTGGCGAAGCGGGCGAGGTCGTCGCGCGGCACCGCCCGGACCGAGTGGGCCGCGGCGCCGATCCGCACCATCGGACCGTCCTCGAGGTCGGCGACCCGGGCGGCCCAGGCGTCGACCGACCCGTCGTCGAACCGGCGCTGCGCCTCGGACAGCGGCAGGTGGCCGTCGCCCGAGAGCCCCCCGGTGAGGTAGAGGGTGTCGAGGAGCGTGAGCCGGATGCCGGCCTCCCCGGCCGCCGCGATGAGCGCCCGCCCCATCGCGTTGGGGTCGGCGAAGGCCCGGCCACCGGCCTGGTGGTGGAGGTAGTGGAACTCGCCGACGACGGTGTAGCCCGCGAGGACCATCTCGGCGAAGACGGCCCGGGCGAGGTCGAGATAGGACTGCGGGGTGAGGCGCTCGGTCACGGCATACATGTGCTCGCGCCACGTCCAGAAGGTGCCGCCGTCGGCATGGGTGCGGCCCCGCAGCGCGCGATGGAAGACGTGGCTGTGGGCGTTGGCGAAGCCGGGAAGGACGATCCCGGTGAGGAGCTCGTCGCCGGCCTGCGCCTTGGCGCGCTGCTCGACCGCCGCGATCCGCCCGCCCTCGACGGTGAGGCGGACCCCGGTTCCCAGTCCGGCGGGCAGCTGGGCGTGCTCGCACCAGTAGGTCGTCATGCCGCGGGACCCGCCAGATGGGAGACGACCGAGGCGAGGGCGTCGATGCCCGCGAGGCAGTCGGCCTCGTCGGCCCACTCCGCCGGCGAGTGCGAGACGCCGGTCGGGTTGCGGACGAACAGCATGGCGACGGGCACCCCCGCGTTGGCGAGGATGCCCGCGTCGTGCCCGGCGCCGGTGCCGAGAACGGGTATGCCGCCGAGCAGCTCGGCGATCCGGCGGACGAGGCCCGGGTCGAAGGGCGTCCGCGGGGTCCAGGACTCCTCGGTGACGGAGGCGCCGAACTCGGCCGGCGACCGCCGAGACCTCGGCGACGACGGCTCGGACCTCGGCCTCGTCGGCGCCACGGGCGTCGAGCCAGGCCGACGTCGAGGACGGCACGGCGTTGACCCCGCCGGGGGTGACGCGCACCTTGCCGACCGTGGCGACGCAGCCGTGCTCCTCGGCCGCTCGGCGGGCGGCGATCGTCACGGCCGCCGCCCCGAGCATCGCGTCGTGACGGTCCGCGAGCCGGGTCGTGCCCGCGTGGTTGGCCTCCCCCGGGACGTCGACCCGCCACCTGCCGTGGGGCCAGATGTCGCTGCCGACGGCGACCGGGTGGCCCCCCTCGAGGTCGACGAGGGCCCGGCCCTGCTCGATGTGGAGCTCGACGTAGGCACCGACGCGCCGGAGGGCCTCGGGGTCGGGGCCGATGCCGTCCGGGTCGCGGCCCGCGACGCGCATCGCCTCGGCCATCGTCGTCCCGTCGGCGTCGGTGAGGGACCGGGCCCGCTCCGGAGCCAGCGCGCCGGTGATGACCCGGGAGCCCGCGCAGGCCACCCCGAAGCGGGCTCCCTCCTCGTCGACGAAGTTGACGACGCCGATGGGGCGGGCGGGGCGGAACCCGTCCCGCCGCAGGGCGTCGACCGCCGCGAGGGCGCTGACCACCCCGAGCGGCCCGTCGAACGCGCCGCCGTCCGGAACCGAGTCGAGGTGGGAGCCGATGACGATGCCCGGGTCGCCGACGTCGACCGCCGCGTCGGGGTCGCCCCACCAGGCCCACTGGTTGCCCATCCGGTCCTCGGTCAGGGTGAGGTCCCGGGCGGTGCACTGGTCCGCGAACCACGACCGCAGGACCCGGTCCTCCTCGGTCCAGGCGAAGCGCCGGTAGCCACCGGTCGCCGCATCCCGCCCGATCGGCGCGAGGGCCGTCCACAGGGAGCGGAACGAGGCCCGGGTCTCGGGGCTGGCGGTGGACACCCCCTTATTGGACCGCATCGGACCCGGTTCGGCAGCCACGACCCCCCGGATCACCGTCTGGGATCCCAGATGCCACCCCCGGTCGCGGGGGAGACTGGGCGCATGACGAACGATGCTGACCGACCGCCGACGGAGGGCACGGAGGGCGAGGAGCGAGCGCGGGCCGCGCTCGCGGCATACGGGATCGAGCACACGATCACCCGGCACGGGCGGGTGGGCTCGCTCGCCGAGGCCGCGGCGCTGCGCGGGGTCGAGCCGAGCGAGATCGTCAAGACGCTCGTCGTCCGGCGGGGTGAGGGCGACTTCCTCTTCGTCCTCGTGCCGGGTGACCGCGAGATCTCCTGGCCCAAGCTGCGCGCGCACCTCGGCGTCAACCGGATCTCGATGCCGGACGCCGCGACGGCGAGGGACGTGACGGGGTACGAGCGGGGCACGATCACCCCCTTCGGCTCGACCACCGCGTGGCCGGTGCTCGCCGACGCCACCGTCCGGGGCCGCCGCGTGTCGATGGGCGCCGGGGCGCACGGGGTGGCCGTGACCGTCGGCGGCGACGACGTATGCCGCGTCCTCGCCGCCGACGTCGCGGACGTCACCGACCCCGCCGCCCCGCCGACCTGAGTCAGGCCCGGGCTGCCTGAGGCTGACACCGTGTGAGGGTCATGCGCCGATCCCCGTTCCCGGCCATCGTCGCCGACTCGGCTCTCGGCTGAAACCCCTTGGCCGTCGGCCGACGACCCGACAGGCTCGGACCATGGCGGACCAACGGCGGGTCAGGGCCGGGGGGCTCATGCTCTCCGTCGCCGTCCGCCCGGCCCGCGCCGCAGCGGGGCGTCCGGCGGCGGTCCTCCTCCCCGGAACCGGCGCGACGGCGAGGGACTGGGACGTCGTGGCCGAGGAGCTGTCGAGGGAGCGCACGACGTATGCCGTGGACCTGCGCGGCCATGGCGCGAGCGACCGTCCCGGGAGGTACTCGATCGACCTCATGGCCGCCGACGTCCTCGCCCTCCTGGCGGAGCTCGACGAGCCACTCGTCGACATCGTCGGTCACTCGCTCGGGGGGCTGGTGGCGCTCCGGGTCGCCGCCCGGGGCCGCGGCATACGCCGGCTCGTCCTCGAGGACGTCGGCATGCCGCACCCGCGCCGTCCCACCCCACCGTCCCGGCCCGACGGCGACCTGCCCTTCGACTGGGCCGTCGTCGAGCAGGTCCGTCCCGAGATCGACGACCCGGCACCGGACTGGCCGGACGTCGTCGCCGCGCTCCGCCTGCCGACCCTCGTCGTGGCGGGCGGTCCCCGCAGCTTCGTGCCCGGTGAGCACGTCGCCGAGCTCGTCGACCGGCTCCGCGACGCCCGCCTGACGACCATCGACACGGGTCACGAGGTGCACGCCACCGATCCGGAGGCCTTCGTCCGGGAGGTCCGGGCCTTCCTCGACGGGTAGGCACGGCCACCGTCGCCCGGAGGCGAGATTGCTCACCTTCGCCCTCCGCCGCGCCGCGGGAGGGTCACGATGACGGGAGAGCTCCGGGGAGGTCGACATGGCCGGTGCGGGTCGTCGCGCGACGGCGGTCGCGGCCGCCCTCGCCGTGCTCCTCGCCGGCTGCGGCACGTCGGACAAACGCGCCGATCCGGTCGCGGCCACCGATGTCACCTGGAGCGGGAGCCCGGGGGACAGGCCGGACACCTGGTCCGAGAACGTCGACCCGGACAGCCGCTACGGGCTGCACCGACGCCGCGGGCTCGAGACGGTGCTGCGACCCGAGACGACCGTCCTGTCCGCCGCCGAGTCCGCCGCCATCACGCACGTGACGGTCCTCAACGCGCAGAGCTGTCTCAGCGACGTGGACGACCACCCGATGTGTGAGTTCTCCATCGGCTTCACCGACCTCCCCGACGGCATCACCGTCGGCACGGTCATCAACAGCGGGATCACGGACACGACGCCGCAGGGCCTGCTCGTCCGGGTGACGTCCATCGACGGGACGACCGTCCTCGCGACCCAGGCGACCCTCCAGGACGCCGTGACCCAGGGCGAGCTCTGGGCCGAGCACACGTTCACCGCGGACGAGGTGAGCGGCGACGCCCGGCTCGCCGACGGGGTCACCCTCGTGCCGCCCACGCCCACGGCCGGGGGCCGGGGTTCGTCGGTCGCCACGGCGCCCGGCTTCGACGGCGTCAGCCTCCCCGGCTCGCTCACCCTCGACATCGAGCCGGCCGACGGCGTCCACGTCACCGGCTCGCTCGACTTCGGTGCCGGCTGCGGCCTGTCCGCCGGGGTCGGCGGGTCCGACGTCGGCTGGGTGGAGGTCAGCTGCCAGGCCTGGGAGGAGACGGGCCTCGAGGTCCGCTCCACCGTGACGGGGAAGCGCAGCGCCGAGCGCTACTTCGTCGCCGACATCCCCTTCGCGGCCTTCCCCGTCCCGCTCGGGCCGGTCGTCGTCGTCGTCATCGTCGACGTCCTCGTCACCGTCGACCTCGACGGAAACGTCCATGCCGGCCTCCACTACGGGGCGACGGAGACCACCGAGGTCTACGGCGGGCTGAGCTACAGCATCAGCGGCGGCCTCGACCACACCGGCGGCGTCTCGGTCCACGGTCTTCGGAGCCGACACCGGCGTCACCGCGAAGACCTCCATCACGGCCCTCGGCCGGGCCGAGCTGCGGCTCTCGGCCTACGGCGTCCTCGGCTTCGGGGTCGGCGCCGACGCCAGCGTGATCCTCTCCGGTGACCCGGCGCAGCAGCCGCGGTGGCGGATCTCCGGCAACGCCGGGATCTTCGCGCGCATCTGGCTCGGCATCCTCGGCGTCGAGCTGTCGGCGCGCATCGCGTACCACCTCAAGGAGCCGTTCACGATCGCGGTGTACACCAACAGCGCACCGTCGCTGCAAGGTCACCTGGCCGACCCCCGGGGCGGTCGTCGTCCGCAACGGCCTCTCCCCGCCCAAGGTCGAGGCAACCGCCGTCGACGAGGAGGACGGCCCACTCCCGGTCCGGTGCATCGACGAGGCCGACGACGTCACCGTGAGCGGCACCGGTCCGCTCACCCTGCCGTTCACGGCACTGGGCGCGCATCGGCTGCGCATCTCGGCGACCGACTCGCAGGGCCGGACGGCGACCCGGTCGATCTGGATCCAGGTCAAGCCCCCCAGCCTCGGGCTCGAGCTCGCCGTGCGCACCCTCGACGGCAAGGCCACCGGGTCCTCGCCGACCGCAGCCCGCGGGGACACCCTCCTCGTCGACGCGGACATCTCGACCTCGGCCCTGACGACGCCGCCGTGCGCCGACCTCGTCTGGTCCGCGACGAACGCCACGGTGACGACCGACGGCTCGTGCCGCGCCCGGCTCACCCTGACCAGGACCGGCACGGCGACCGTCAGCGCCCGGGTCACCGACGACGCCGGGAGCACCGTCACCGCATCGAGGACCGTGGCGGTCCACGCCCCACCGCCGGGGGCACCCGCGCCGGTCTTCGAGGGCATCGACGCGACCCATCTCGGCCGGCACCTCACCTCCGGCGAGACGCTGACGGCCGGGAGCACCGTCCAGCTCCGCGCGGCCTACGTCAACGCCGACGTCGCCACGGTGCGGCCGGACTACGTGTGGAGCTACCGGATCGGCACCGCCGCCCCCGTCGCGATGTCGCTGCCGCCGGGCTGGTCGGAGTCGACGACGTCGATCCGCACCTTCACGCCACCGCTCGGGCCGGCGACGACCGTGCGGTTCTTCCTCGCGATCCGCGACGCCGACACGGGGACGATGCTGACCCAGCGCTCGTTCACCGTCAGCTGGCAGATGGCGCCGCGCTGACCGACGCGCGCGCGTGGCACCGGGCGGTCGGAACCGGGAGCCGACCGCCCGGGCCCGGGCAGGGGTGGGTGGGACGCTCAGTCGATGAAGGCGATCGCCGTGCCCTGGGCGACCTCCGCTCCCTCGGCGGCGGCCAACCGGATCATCCCTCCGGCCGGGGCCGTCACCTCGACGTCGACCTTGTCCATCTGGACCTCGGCGATGAGCTGACCGGCCGAGACCGTCTCGCCCTCCTGGACGTACCACGTCGCGAGGAGGCCGACGGCGTCCGGCTCGGACTCGCTCATCCTGGGGAACGGCACCTCGGTCATGGCGCCGATCCCGTTCCGCCGCAGGGAGATCCCGTCATCCGAGGACCCTCCGGATGCCCGCCTCGATCCGGTCCTGGCGCGGCAGGACGGCATACTCGAGCGTCCGCGCGTAGGGGATCGGGGTGTCGGGCACCGCGACCCGCACCGGCGGCGCGGTGAACAGGCCCGGGTCCTCGTCGGCCACCGTGGCGACCACCTCGCCGGACAGTCCGAACGAGTGGTAGTCCTCGTCGACGACGACGAGCCGGCCGGTCTTGCCGACCGAGGCGAGGATGGCCTCGCGGTCGAGCGGCACGAGGGAGCGCAGGTCGAGGACCTCGACCGAGATGCCCTCGCCCTCGAGCTTCTCGGCGACATCCAGCGCGTGGTGGACCGAGAGCGAGATCGTCACGACCGTGACGTCGCTGCCCTCGCGGATGACGTTCGCCTTCCCGATCGGGACGACGTGCTCGCCCTCCGGGACGACGTCGATCGAGCGGGGGTTCTTCACCATCCACGGCAGACCCATGACGCCCTTGTGGAACATGTAGACGACCGGTGAGTCGTCGCGGATCGCCGCGGTCATCAGCCCCTTGGCGTCGGCCGGCATCGAGGGGACGACGACCTTCATCCCCGGCAGGTGCGCGAAGGTGCCCCACAGCGTCTGGGAGTGCTGGGCGCCGTCGGAGTAGCCGCCGCCGACCGCCGTCGTGAGGACCATGGGGACCGTCACGTTGCCGCCGGACTCGAAGTGGATCTTCGCCATGTGGTTGTAGATCTGGTCGAGGCACACGCCCATGAAGTCGGCGAACATCAGCTCGGCGATGGGGCGCATGCCCTCGGTCGCCGCGCCGATCGCCAGGCCGATGAAGGCCGTCTCGGAGATCGGGGTGTCGATGATGCGGGTGGGCCCGAACTCGTCGAGCAGACCCGTCGTCGAGGAGAAGATGCCGCCGTAGGCCCCGACGTCCTCACCGAGGTAGAAGACCTCGGGGTTCGCCCGCATCTCCTGGGCGATGGCCTCGACCATCGCCTTGGAGGTGTTGAGCCGACGGGTGGCCTGAGACGCGGAGGTGTCGGTGATCGTCATGTCGCTGCTCCTTCCTGCTCAGGCGAACACGTGGTCGAGGGCGTCCGAGGGGTCGGGGAGCGCGCTGGCCTTGGCGAAGGCGATGGCGGCCTCGACGCGCTCGCTCGCGAGCTTCTTCGTCTGCTCGATGGCGGCGTCGTCGAGGATGCCGGCGTCGGACAGCAGGGTGGCGTAGCGCGGGATCGGGTCGTGCTCGGGCACCTCGGCCAGCTCGGGTCGGTAGCCCTGGGCGTCGCCCTCGAAGTGACCCCACAACCGCAGGGTGTGCACCTCGATGAGGCTCGGCCCGTCGCCGGCCCGGGCGCGGGACACGGCCCGCTCGGCCGCGGCATACACGCCCTCGACGTCGTTGTCCTCGACCCGCTCCCCCGGGATGCCGTATGCCGCGGCCCGGTCGGCGTTCGAGGGGACGGCCGTCGAGGCGCCCCGCGGGACGGAGATGCCCCAGTCGTTGTCCTCGACGACGAAGACGACGGGCAGCTTCCACAGCGCGGCGAGGTTGACCGACTCGTGGAAGGCGCCCTGGTTGGCGGCGCCCTCGCCGGTGACCGCGACGGCGATCCGGTCGGTGCCGCGGCGCTGGAAGGCGAATGCCGCCCCGAGCGCCGGTGGGTAGCCCTCGGCGATGATGCCGGAGCAGGAGAAGTGCGTCGCCGGGTCGAACAGGTGCATGTGCCCGCCGCGCCCCTTGCCGAGGCCGTCGACCCGGCCGAAGATCTCGGCGGTCATCGCGTCGAGGTCCATGCCGTGGGCGATGGCGAAGTGGTGGGGGCGGTGGGTCGCCGTCACGGCGTCGTCGACGGTGAGGTGGGCGCAGACACCCGCCGCCACCGGTTCCTGCCCGGCCGAGAGATGCATCTCGCCGGGGACGAGGCCCTTGCCGATGTCGAACCCGGGCCCCTTGTCGGCGTGGTACTCGCGGAGGATGCCCTCCTCGTAGGTCCTCGACAGGACCATCGTCTCGTAGAGGCCGCGGCGCACATCGGCGCCGAGCCCGGTCGCGTCACTCGACATCGAGGCTCCCTTCGTTGGGTGATGACCTCACTGTCCGGCGGGAGCGTGAGGGCGGCCACACGGGGATTTCAGATGGTGACAACGCCGCAGGTGCCGGCCCGCGGGTATCAGGCACGCCACCCGGTCGCTCCTGGACCCGAGGAGGTTTCCCCATGGCCACCCAGAAGGACCGACAGATCGCCGTGGCCGTCATCGGCGGGGTCTTCGCCCTGCTCGTGGCCGTCGTCACCGTCGCCCTCCCCCGGCTCCTCGACACCGGGTCGGCCGCGGGCGCCACGCCGACCGATCCGGTCACGGCATCGACCACGAGCCGGACGCCTCCCACGGTCGGGCCGACGAGGTTCACGCCACCAACCTTCGAGAAGCCCTCGGTCTTCCTGTCGAAGGAGTCCGCACCGGGCGGCGCGAGCGTCCTCGTCAGCGGCGAGGGCTTCGCGGCCGGGGAGAAGGTCCTCATCCGCGTCCACACGACGAAGGTCGCGACGACCCAGGCCAATGCGGCCGGGTCCTTCTCGAAGGTCGCGATCACGATCCCCACGAGCCTGTCGGTCTTCGCGCCCCTCCAGGTGGACGTCGTCGCGGTGGGCCAGAGCTCGATCCGGTCCGGTTCGGCGCCCATCACCGTGTCCGGCTGATGACAGCGGCCGCTCCTCCTGGGACGATCGACCCGTGCCGTCCTCCCCGGCGACGGCCAGGAGGCGACGATGACCACCACCCAGCCCCAGCACCCCAGGTCCGAGGCCGAGCTGCGCGCCGCGCCGCCCGGCATCTACGTGCGGACCCTGTGGTTCGCGACCCGGATCGCGGTGCGGGTCGGCGGAACGCTCGTCATGCCGATCGTCGTCTTCTGGCTCCTGTACTGGACGATCGGTGACGTGACCGAGAGCGGGCCGTTCGGCTCGCTCGCCCTCTGGTCGTGGGGCCTGGTCAGCTTCGGCTGGGCGCTGGTCGACTCGAGCCGCCGCCCGGTCGTCATGAACCTCATCACCTGGCTGCTCGTCTTCATCGGCGTCGGAGCGGTCATGACGGTCGTCGCGTTCACCGCCGACTGGCGCCTGACGTCCGAGGCGATCACCGCCGCGATGACCCAGGCCCTCGACCTCGTGCTGCCCGGCTCCCTCGTCCCCGCGGCGGTCGGGATCGCCGTCGGTACGGCGGTCCGCGGCGTTCGTGGCCTCGCTCACCGCGGCCACGCCACCCCCGCCTGAGCGGTCACTCCGGCAGGCGGCCACTCTCGTAGGCCCAGATCGCGATCTCGACCCGGTTGCGCGCACCGAGCTTGGCCATGAGGGCGCCGATGTGGGTCTTCACGGTGCTCATCGACACGTGGAGGTCCGTGCAGATCTCGGCGTTCGTCCGGCCCCGGGCGACCGCCATGAGCACCTCCTCCTCGCGGGCGGTGAGCGGCTCGACCGGCTGGGCCGGCGGCGCGCTGCGGACGGCGGCGAAGGTCTCCAGCAGCCGGGCCGTGACGCTGGGCGCGATGAGGGCGTCGCCCCTGGCCGCCGCGTGGATGGCCTGGACGAGCAGCTCGGGCCCGGCGTCCTTGAGGAGGAAGCCCCGGGCCCCGGCCTTGAGCGCATCGTGGACGTACTCGTCGCGGTCGAACGTCGTGATGACGACGACGGCGAGCGGGTCGGCCACGTCGGGGCCGGCCAGCTCCCGGGTGGCCTCGATCCCGTCCAGCTCGGGCATCCGGATGTCGAAGAGGCACACGTCGGGGCGGAGCCGCCGAGCCACCGTCACGGCCTCGCGGCCGGTCCGGGCCTCGCCGACGACCTCGATGTCGGGGCGGGCGTCGAGGATCATCGTCAGGCCGACCCGGACGAGGTCGTGGTCGTCCGCGATGAGCACCCGCAGCGGGACGGCCTCGGTCGGGAGGCTCATCCTGCCGCTCCTGCCCGCGGCAGGACGGCCTCGACCACCCAGCCACCGTCGGGGCCTGGGCCGGCATGCAGCGTCCCGCCGAGGAGCTCGACCCGCTCGGCCATGCCGACGAGCCCGTAGCCCGACCCGCTGCTCCGGCCCCCGCCGCCGGGGCGACCGTCGTCGCTCACCCGTACCCGCACGACGTCATCCTCCCCCATGACGTGGACGAGGATCCGGGTGGCGCCGGAGGCGTGCCACCGCGCGTTCGTCACCGCCTCCTGGACGAGCCGGTAGGCCGCGCCGTCGACCGAGGACCCGAGCCCGGTGACCGGGCCGGTCACGGTCAGCTCGACCGGCGTCTCGGCGCCACCATCGCGCGCCAGCTCGCCCAGGTCGGCGATCCCGTGCGCCGGGGCCCGTTCCGGCGCCTCGCCGTCCCGGAGGATCCCGACGAGCGAGCGCATCTCGGCGAGCGAGCGGGCCGCCGCCTCCTCGACCGCACCGAGGACGGCGAGCGCCCGGTCGGGGTCGGTCTCCGCCACGACCCGGCCGGCCTGCGCCTGGATGAGGATGCCGGAGACGTGGTGAGCGACGGTGTCGTGCAGCTCTCGGGCCAGCTGCTCACGCTCCCGCATCGTGATCTGCTCCCGCTCCCGGCGCCGGGCCCGCATCCAGAACCGGACCGCCGCGCCGAGGGCCGCGGGGAACATGAGGGCACCGAGGCCGACGAGGATGCTGAGCCCGCTCGAGCCGTAGAGGGGCTCGCGAAGCAGGTGGGTCGCGTCGAGGAAGACCAGGCCGAGGACGACGCCCCGGCCGGAGGCCCAGCGACCGAGGGAGTAGGAGAGCAGGAGCACGCAGGCCGTCGTGTTGAGCACGCCGTAGTCGCGGCCGGCGAGGGCCGGACCGACCCCGGCGAGGGTCTGGGCGCCGAAGCCGACGAGGACCATCGCGAGCGGGTAGCGGGTGCGCCACA
Organism: uncultured Actinomycetota bacterium; assembly: GCA_963745335.1. Taxonomy (GTDB): domain Bacteria; phylum Actinomycetota; class Actinomycetes; order Actinomycetales; family Dermatophilaceae; genus CAVSJJ01. The sequence goes on along the minus strand of CAVUXP010000006.1, from coordinate 403,146 downwards.
CGAGCGTGACCGCACACATCATGGCGAGCGCGATCGAGTAGGGCGGCCACGGGACGTCGCTGCGCAGGAGGCCCTCGACGAGCGAGGCGGGCACGAGGACCCCGGCGAGGGCGAGGTCCCACCAGGGGATCGCGGCAGGCGGCGGCACCCGGGGCTCGTCCCACATCGTCTGGAGTGCGCTCGTCACCACGCACGCCAGCCTAGGGAAGAGGGCGGCCGGCCGGATCGGACTTCCGGCCGAGCGGCCCCTCGTACCGTGGTCGGAGACGGGTGGGCCCGGGCGACCGATCGGACTCGGACCTGCGGACCGATGACCCTGCCCGCCCGGATCCCGAGGCTGGAGTCATGTCAACGACACAGCATCAGGACATCCCCACCACCGTCTCCTCGTCGGCCACGCCGACCACCCGCCTGCAGCGTGCCGGCGGCATCGCCTCCCTCGTCGAGGGCGGGACGTACATCGTCGGGTTCGCCGCCATGGCGGCATACCTCGCTCCCCGCGGTTTCGCCGACGCCCAGGGTGACGCCTCGGCCGCCCTCGGCTTCCTTCTCGAGAACCAGGTCGCGATGTACGTCTGGTATCTCCTGCTCTACCTCGTCGCCGGCGTCGCCCTCGTCGTGCTCAGCATCGCCGTCCACGACCGGACCAAGGACACGAGCCCGGCCCTCGCCCCGGTGACGACGGCCTTCGGGCTCATCTGGTCCGGCCTGCTCCTCGCGAGCGGCATGGTGAGCCTCGTCGGTCAGCGGGCCGTCGTCGAGCTCGCCGCCGACGACCGGGCGGCCGCGACGACGACGTGGGCCGCGCTCAGCACCGTCCAGGACGCCCTCGGCGGCGGCATCGAGGTCGTCGGTGCCGTGTGGATCCTCCTCGTCGGCGTCGCGGGGCTCGCGACCCGGGTGTTCTCGCGCGGCCTGTCCTGGCTCGCGGTCTCCATCGGGCTCGTCGGGCTCTGCACCGTCGTCCCCCAGGCCACCGGGGCCGCGTCCGTCTTCGGGATCGGCTTCATCGTCTGGTTCGTCTGGGCCGGCCGAGTCCTCCTCCGCCGATGACCACCCCCGGCCTGCCGACCGGCGGTCGCGCCGGCGTCGGCCTCCTGGGAGGAGCACCCACCATGCCGTCGTCGAGACACCTCGCCCGGGTCGCGGCCGCGCCGCTCGTCGCGGTCGCCGCCTTCCAGATGACCCTGGCGCTCGGCGCCCCCTTCGGCGACCTCGTCCTCGGCGGGCGGGCGACGACGACCGCGGCCGGCGCCCTGACGCCGGGGTTCCGCAGCCTCGCCGCGCTCCAGGGGCTGCTCCTGCTCGGTCTCGTGTGGGTGCTGCTCCTGCGTGGCGGGATCGTCACCGTGCCGCGCCTGTCCGACCGGGTGCTACACCGGGCCACCTGGGGCGTCGCCTGGCTCATGGTCGGCACCACCCTGGGCAACCTCGCCTCCACCCACCCCTTCGAGCGCTGGGTCCTCGGGTCGGTCACCCTCGTCGTGGCCGTCCTGTCGATCGCCCTCGCCTGGCGGGGCGGCGAGCGGCGGGAGCCGGGGCGATGACCTCCCGAGGCATCGTGCGCCTCGAGGGCTCGCTCGCCGTCCTCGTCGGGCTCTCCCTGCTGGCCCTGGGCACCGTCCAGGGCCGGCAGGGCCACCTCGATGCCGCCGTCGGCGGCGCGATCATGCTCGCCATGACGGCGGCGTGGGTCCGGTGGCGCCACGGCGTCGGGGTGCGGGACCTTCGCGGCTGGTTCACCCGGGACCGCACCAGCGGACGCCCGGCCCGGCCGACCGGGCGCCTCGTCGCCACGGCCGTGCTCGACGCACTCCTTCCGGCGCTTCTCGGCGTCGCGGCGAACGAGCTGACCGGCGGCTGGGTCACCGTCATGGACCTCGGGGTGTGGAGCGTGGTGATCGGCATCGTCACGCTCTGGCCGCCCGCGCCGCGGGTGCTCGCGCACCCGACCGGGCAGTCGGACCCTCACGCGAGCACCCCGCAACGGAGGGCGCCGGTGCTCGCGGAGCCGACCGGGAGACCGGACGCTCCCGCGAGCACCCGGGCGTGACGCGAGGCCGACGAGCGGGCTCAGGCGTCGACCGACAACGCGATGAGCCCCGCCGCCCGCCGCAGCGCCTGCTGGCTGCCGCCCACGCGTCCGGCCCGCGCGACCGGCACCGAGATCGCGACGGCCGCCGTCATCGACAGGGACGGGACGGGCACGGCGAGGCAGGCCGTGCCGACGGCATACTCCTCGCGGTCCCGGGTCAGCTCGGGACTCTGCGCCAGCTCTTCGAGGAGGAGCCGACGGCTCGTCTGGGTGTGCGGCGTGAGGTCGACGAGCGGGTGGCTGGCGAGGTAGTCGTGGCGGGTGTCGTCGGGCAGTGCCGCGAGCACCGCCTTGCCGAGGGCGGTCGCGTGCGCGGCGTCCTGGAAGCCCACCCACATGTCGGTCCGGGGGTTCTCGGGGCTGTCGGCGACGTCGGCGAGCCGGATGCAGCCGTCGTCGAGGACGGAGAGGTAGGCCGCGGCCCCCAGCTCGTCGTGCAGCGCGCGGAGCACCCGGTGCGCCCGGCCCGCCGGGTCGGCGTCGCGACGCCGTCCGGCGAGCGTCGAGACCCGGTCGCCGAGCACATAGCCGCCCTCGACCCGGTCGAGATAGCCCTCGTGGACGAGGGTCCGCAGCAGATGGTAGGTCGTGGCAAGCGGCAGGTCGGCGACCCGGGCGAGCCGCTTGGCCGTCACCGCGCCGGGCTCCGCGCCGACGGCGTCGAGGAGGTTGAGGGCGCGCACGACCGAATGGATGAGCGTCGGCTGCGCTGCCATGGCCACCTCCAGGTCCGGGGCCTGCCCTCTGGGCGTCAACGGTAAGGCTGCCGGACGCCGCTGAGAAGACCCGACGTGCCCGCCCCTCAGCATCTGGCTCGGGCGGACCATCTACTGTGCCCCGATGGGCACCATCAGGGCGGAGACGCTGCTCCACGCTCCGATCGAGGAGTGCTTCGCGGCCTCGCTGGCGGTGGAGACCCAGGTCGGGTCGATGCGCTCCACGGACCAGGTCGCCGTGGCCGGGAAGACGTCCGGCGTGCTCGGCCTCGGGGACACGGTGACGTGGCGGGCTCGCCACTTCGGGTTCCCGTTCCGGATGACGACCACCGTGGCGGCGCTGGAGCGGCCGCACCGCTTCGTCGACGAGCAGGTGCGCGGGCCGTTCTCCTCGTTCCGGCACGAGCACGCGTTCCGACCGCTCGACGACGGTCGCACGATGATGACGGACGTCATCGAGTTCCGCGCCCCGTTCGGGCCGATCGGCCGGCTGCTCGACCGATGCGTCCTCTGCGACTACGTGCGCCGGCTGGTCCGGATCCGCAACCTGTGGATCGCCCTGGAGGTCGAGTACGCCGAGGGCTGAGCACCGGGTCAGAAGTCGACGGACGGGACCGGAGCCACGTCGGTCCGCAGCGCGCGCCACAGCTCGACGACGGCACCCGGTCGCCGCTCCTCGACCTGGCCGGCCCGGCGCATGGCCTCGAGGTTGCCGCCACCGAGGTATGCCGCACCCGAGCGCCGCGACGTCGAGCCGCACCTCGGCATCGGCGCCCGGTCCGCTCGACGGCGGCGGCGCCCTCACCGTCGGCCCGCAGCCGCCAGGTGCCGGCGTTCCAGGGCGCCGCCACGTCGGTGACGTCGACGACGACGTCGCAGGCAGCGCTCCACGCACGCTGCGCCAATGCCCCGGGGAGGTCGACCAGCCGGACCCACGTCGCGTCGTAGACGGCGACGTCGGTCGTCGCCCGCGGCCCGCCCGCCCAGTGCAGCAGCGGGTCGTCGACCCCGACGCCCGAGAGCTTCACGCTGCCCATGAGGTCGAACTCGACGAGTCGCCGGAGCAGCGCGAGCCGGGCCGGCTCGTCGCCGAGCAACGCCCACACCTCGAGCTCGCCGGACGGGCGGCTCCGCTCCCACTTGTGGGAGCGGCGGAACATCGTGAAGCCGACGTCCTCGCCGTCGCGCCGGGCGAAGAGGAGTCTCCAGGACTCCTTGTCGCGCAGCTCCTCCGGGAACTGCGAGCAGACCCGCTCGTAGTAGCCCGGCTCCCCGACGACGGAGCCGACCGGCGCGGCGCCGAGATGGCATCGGCGCATCCGCTCGGGCATGCCCGGGTCGGTGACCGTCGCCAGCTCGGTCGTCGCCGCCGACGCAGCCCCCTCGAGCTGCGGGGCGGTGAGGGTGGCGCCGCGGCCGAGGACGACCTCGAGTCGCTGGCAGGCGAGGCCGTACCCGTGGCGCCCGTAGATGCCCGGTTCGCTCGCGTGCAGCGCGGAGAGCGGGACCCCGCCCTCGTGGAGCCGGGCGACGTGGTCGCGCATCATCGCGGTGAGGACTCCACGCCGCCGGTGGTCGGGGTGGACACCGACCCAGGTCAGCCCGCCACACGGCACCAGCCGACGCGCCCCGGCCGGGCCGGGGACGGCGAGCCGCATCGGGAACGAGCCGTAGACGCCGGCATACGTCTCGCCGTGGTCGACGCCGACGATCTCGGCACCGAACCGGCCGTCCTCGGGGATGCCGACGAGCTGCTCCTCGACCGGGTGCGACAGCACCTCGGCGAACCAGACGAGCTCGTCCGTCGCGAGGAAGCGTCGCGCGTCGGCCGGGACGACGCGGATCTCGGCGTCGGCCATGCCACCAGCAAACCGCGTCCGGCCGTCGGTCCTCCACCGGTTTTCGTCCGCCATGCCGTACGCGCCGGCCTCAGGCCTCGCGCATCGGCACCCGCACCCCGCGCTCGGCGGCGACCCGCTCCGCGAGGTCGTAGCCGGCGTCGACGTGCCGGATGACCCCCATCCCCGGGTCGTTCGTGAGGACCCGGGCGAGCTTCTCGGCCGCCAGCGGGGTGCCGTCGGCGACGGACACCTGGCCGGCGTGGATCGACCGGCCGATCCCGACGCCGCCGCCGTGGTGGAGCGACACCCACGTGGCGCCGGAGGCGGTGTTGACGAGCGCGTTGAGCAGCGGCCAGTCGGCGATGGCGTCGGATCCGTCGATCATCGCCTCGGTCTCCCGGTAGGGACTGGCGACCGAGCCGGCGTCGAGATGGTCGCGACCGATGACGATCGGGGCGCTGACCTCGCCGGACGCGACGAGGTCGTTGAAGGCGAGCCCCGCCCTGTCGCGCTCGCCGTAGCCGAGCCAGCAGATCCGGGCCGGGAGCCCCTGGAAGGCGATCTTCTCCTTCGCCCCGCGCATCCACTTCTGCAGCCGGTCGTTGTCGGGGAAGAGGTCCATGACGGCCCGGTCGGTCGCGGCGATGTCCTTCGGGTCACCGGAGAGGGCCGCCCACCGGAACGGGCCCTTCCCCTCACAGAAGAGCGGCCGGATGTAGGCGGGCACGAAGCCCGGGAAGTCGAACGCCCGGTCGCAGCCGCCGAGCCGCGCCTCGTCGCGGATGCTGTTGCCGTAGTCGAAGACCTCGGCGCCGCCGTCCTGGAAGTCGACCATCGCCTGGACGTGCTTGGCCATCGACTCACGGGCCCGGTCGGTGAACTCCTCGGGCTTCTTCTCGGCGTAGTCCTGCCACTCCTCGAGCGAGATGCCCTCCGGGAGGTAGGACAGCGGGTCGTGCGCCGAGGTCTGGTCGGTGACGATGTCGATCGGCACCCCCCGCCGCAGCAGCTCCGGGAAGACCGTGGCGGCGTTCCCGACGACGCCGACCGACCAGGCACGCCGCTCCTCCTTGGCACGCACGGCGATCTCGATCGCCTCGTCGAGGCCGTCGGCGACCTCGTCGAGGTAGCGGTTCTCGACCCGGCGCCGGAGCCGGTGCGGGTCGACGTCGACGATGAGGCACACCCCGTCGTTGAGGGTGACGGCGAGCGGCTGGGCGCCGCCCATGCCACCGCACCCGCCGGTGAGGGTGAGGGTGCCGGCGAGGGTTCCGCCGAACCGCTTCTCGGCCACGGCCGCGAACGTCTCGTAGGTCCCCTGGACGATCCCCTGGGTACCGATGTAGATCCAGGACCCCGCGGTCATCTGTCCGTACATCGTCAGGCCGAGGTGCTCGAGCCGGCGGAACTCCGGCCAGGTCGCCCAGTCGCCGACGAGATTGGAGTTGGCGATGAGGACCCGCGGCGCCCACTCGTGGGTGCGCAGGACGCCGACCGGCCTGCCGGACTGGACGAGCATCGTCTCGTCCTCGCGCAGGTCGGTGAGCGTCCGCACCATCGCGTCGAAGGAGCGCCAGTCGCGGGCCGCGCGGCCGGTGCCGCCGTAGACGACGAGGTCGTCGGGGCGCTCGGCGACCTCGGGGTCGAGGTTGTTCATGAGCATCCGCATCGGGGCCTCGGTGGACCACTGACGGGCGGTGAGGGTCGTGCCACGCGGGGCGCGCACGGGGCGGGCGCCGTCCATGTCGTCTCCTTCGGGTCGGTCGGGCTGGGCTGGAACGGTCAGTGGAGCGCGCCGGCGACGGCCGCGGCATACCGGGGGATCTCCCCGTCGCGGACGAGCCGGTATGCCGCCTCGAGGTCGGGGGCGAGGAAGCGGTCCGGTCCCGGGTCGATCCGGGCCGTCGCGGCGAGCCCCTCGATGACGGCGGCGGTCACGGGGGACGGGGTGAGCGGCGCGCGCAGGGCGATCCCGCGAGACGCGACGACGAGCTCGATGGCGAGGACGTGGGCGAGGGCGTCGACCGAGCGGCGCAGCTTGCGGGCCGCGGACCAGCCCATCGAGACGTGGTCCTCCTGCATCGCGCTGCTCGGGATGGAGTCGACCGATGCCGGCGCCGCGAGCCGCTTCAGCTCCGAGACGAGGGAGGCCTGGGTGTACTGCGCGATCATCATCCCCGAGTCGACCCCGGGATCGTCGGCGAGGAACGGCGGCAACCCGTGGTTGCGGGCGACGTCGAGGAACCGGTCGGTCCGCCGCTCGGCGATCGAGGCGAGGTCCGCGGCGGCGATGGCGAGGAAGTCGAGGACGTAGGCGACCGGCGCCCCGTGGAAGTTGCCGTTGGACTCCACCCGCCCGTCGGGGGTGACCACCGGGTTGTCGATCGCCGAGGCCAGCTCGAATCCCGCGATCCGGGTCGCGTGGTCGAGGGTGTCGCGGACCGCCCCGGCGACCTGCGGGGCGCAGCGCAGCGAGTAGGCGTCCTGGACCCGGGTGCATGCCTCGGGGTCGCGGTGCGACTCGCGGATCGGGCTGTCCCGCAGGGCTTTTCGCATGTTCTCGGCCGAGAGCGCCTGTCCGGGCTGTGGGCGCAGGGCCTGGAGGTCGGCGGCCAGGACGTCGTCGGTGCCGAGCAGCCCCTCGATGCTCATCGCGGCGGAGAGGTCCGCCGTCGTGACGAGGGCCCGGAGGTCGTGGATCGCGAGGCAGAGCATCCCGAGCATGCCGTCGGTGCCGTTGATGAGGGCGAGGCCCTCCTTCTCGCGCAGCTCGACGGGAACGAGGCCGGCGGCGGCCAGGGCGCCCGCCGAGTCCGTCAGCTCGCCACCTGCGTCACGGACCGGTCCCTCGCCCATGAGCGCGAGCGCGCAGTGGGCGAGAGGGGCGAGGTCGCCGGAGCAGCCGAGCGAGCCGTACTCGTGGACGACGGGGGTGATGCCCGCGTTGAGCATCCCGACGTAGGTCGCAAGGGTCTCCTCGCGGATCCCGGTGCGCCCGGTGGCGAGGGTCGAGATGCGCAGGAGCATGAGGGCACGGACGACCTCGCGCTCGACCTCGGGGCCGGTCCCGGCGGCGTGGCTGCGGATGAGGCTGCGTTGCAGCTGGGCGCGGCTCTCGACGGGGATGTGCCGGGTCGCCAGGGCGCCGAAGCCGGTCGAGACGCCGTAGTGGGCGACGTCGTCCTCGGCCAGGGCCTCGACGACGGCCCTCGTGCGCCGGACCTCGGCGAGGGCGTCCGGGTCGATCTCGACGACGGCGTCGCGCCGGGCGACCGCGACGACCTGGTCGATCGTCAGGGGCCCGATGCCGAGGGTGACGGGTGGCTCACTCATGCCTCCATTGCACCGCCGGTATGCCGCGTCGCGGCACCCGGGGCGCGGCATACCGTCTGGGATCCGAGACAGGAAGCGCCGAGCGGGCGGCCGGGCCGGCTCCGGTCAGAAGCAGCCGGTGGCGGTCGCGGCGACCCGGTCGATGGCGGTCCTCGTCGAGGACGTGTTCGCCTTGCCGTTGACGAGGACGGAGAAGTAGCGGCGCTCGCCGTCGAGCCCGATCGCCACGCCGGAGAGGGCGGTCACGTCGCTGAGGCTGCCGGTCTTGGCCTGGACGATCCCCCGGGCACAGCTCGTCGGGCTGGTCGTGAAGCGGGAGCCCAGCGTGCCGGTGCGTCCGGCGATGGGGAGGGCGCTCGGTCCGAAGACGATGTCCCGCAGCGTCGGGTCGGTGTCGATGACGCGCAGCAGCCCGGTCAGGGTCCGGGCCGGCACCCTGTCCGCGCGGGAGAGCCCGGAGCCGTCGTAGGACACCCAGCCGGTGATCGGCACGCCGGAGGCGCGCATGACGGACCGCGCGTTGTCGCGCCCACCCGTCCAGGTCGTCGGGTAGCCGCGCGCCTTCGCGGCGAGGCGGAAGAGCGCCTCGGCATAGTCGTTCTGGCTCACGTTGAGCATCGAGGACACGAGCGACGCGACCGTGGGCGACGTCGTCCTCGCGATGACCCCGGCGGTGGACGGGGTCACCTTGCGGTACATCGAGCGGACGTCGATCCCCCGCGCCTCGAGCATCGACCGGAAGGTCGCGGCGGCGTCCTTGGACGTGTCGGTCCGGTTGTGGCTGTCGACGACGAGCGCGCGGACCGGCGAGATGTCAGAGGGGACGTAGCTCGACTTCCAGCCCGGCGCGTTCGTCGGGGCGGGGAAGAGGCTGTCGTCGAAGCGGAGGTAGACGACCGAGCGGCCCTGCGCCTCGAGCGCCGTGGCGGTCGCCGCCGCGAGGGACCGGAGCCGGGAGGAGCTGAGGCTCGGGTCGCCGCCGCCCTTGAGGTAGATCATCCAGCCGCGGGCCGGGTCCTGGTTCACCGTCGTCGAGATCCGCGCGCTCGGCCCCATCGAGCGGAGCGCGACGTAGGCCGTGACGAGCTTGTTGTTCGAGGCCGGCAGATAGGCGACCGTCGGCCAGTGCGACCAGATCGCGGCGCCGCTGGAGTCGGTGACCTGGGCGGTGAAGTGGGATCCCAGCCGCCCGTCCGTGCCACGGACGCGCAGCTGGTAGCGGATGAGGGCGGGGTAGTTGACGTGGTACCCCGACCGGCGGACGGACGACGGGGTCGATGGCCGACGACACCGTGGCCGTCCGCGGCAGCGTCGACGTCGACCGGGCGAGGTCACCGGCCTCGACGGTCCGGGAGTCGGCGACGGCCGAGAGGGGGGCGAGGGAGAGGGCCAGACCGCCGGCGAGCGCCAGCACCCAGCGACGAGGGGTTCGCTGCATGGGCACACGGTAGGCTCCGGGGCTCCCTCGCGCCTATGGGCCGAACGGCCCACCGTCCCCCTAGCCTGGGCCCATGACGCCCGACCCGGGCGACCGACCGGCCGCCGCTCCCGCCGCCGGGCACGCGCTCGACATCCTCGGACTGCTCGCCCGGCACGGCGAGCCGGTCCCCGCGGCGGCCATCGGCCGGGAGCTCGGCCTGCCCCGCTCGAGCGTCTACCACCTGCTCACCGTCCTCCGCGATCGCGGCTACGTGCGGCACCTCGCCGAGGAACGCCGCTACGGGCTCGGGGTCGCGGCCTACGAGCTCGGGACCGCCTACCAGCGGCAGGCGCCGCTCCAGCGGCTCGCGCGCGGCGCCATCGACCGTCTCGTCGATGCGGCCGGGCACAACGCCCATCTCGCCGTCCTCCACGGCCGCGACGTCCTCTACGTCATCGAGCAGCGTGCCCCGGGCCGGCCGCTGCTCGTCACCGACGTCGGCGTGCGGCTTCCCGCCCCGCTCACCGCGACCGGCCTCGCGATGCTCGCCGAGCTCCCCGCCGCACAGGTCCGGGCCCTGTTCCCCGGCCGGGAGTCGCTCGTCCACCGGGACGGCCGGGGCCCGGGGTCGGTCTCCGCGCTGCGCCGGGAGCTCGCCGCGGTGCGGCAGCGCGGGTATGCCGTCGAGGACGGCCTCGTCACGCCGGGTCAGAACTCCGTGGCCCGAGCGGTCCTGGACCACAACGGATACCCTGCTGCCGGTGTGGCGGTGACCTTCCCCGGCGACGCCGTCGACGCGGCGGGGGTGCGTCGGCTCGTCGACGCCGTGGCCGTCGCCGCCGCCGATCTCACGACTCGACTGGGGGGCAGACGATGAGCAGCGACGTCACGGCACTCGTGCTGTGCGGGGGATCCTCCCGCCGGTTCGGCGGGGACAAGCTCGGGGCGCCGATCGCCGGTCGAGCCGTCCTCGACCTGCTGCTCGCCGGCATGCCGGCCACGTGGGACATCGTGTGTGTCGGCCCGCATCGGGAGACACCTCGCACGGTGGCATGGACCCGGGAGCACCCGGCCGGCTCCGGCCCGCTGGCGGGGGTGGCGGCCGGCCTCGAGGAGGTCCTCACCCCCACGACCGTCGTCGTCGCCGGCGACATGCCCTTCGCCGGTCCCTCGCTCGGCCGGCTCGCCACCGCCCTCGAGACCGCGGCCGACGACGTCGCCGCCGTCGTCGGCGTCGACGGGCAGGGGCACGCGAACGCACTTCACGCGGCCTACCGCACCGAGGCCCTGCGAGGCGTCATGCCGGCCGACCCCCGGGACCGGCCGGCGAAGACGCTCCTCGCCCTCCATCACGAGACGATGGCGATCACCCCCCACCAGTCGGCGGATGTCGACACCCGCGAGGACCTCGAGCGGCTCCGTCGCGAGACGGCCTTCTGACCCCGATGCGGCAGCGGTCGGGCCGGCGCCCCTGCGCACCGGCCCGACCGGCCGCTCCCCCGGTCCGTGCCCCCGTCACGCGTGCAGACCGCACTCCGTCTTCGCGAGCCCGGCCCAGCGACCCGAGCGCGGGTCGGCACCGGCAGCGACTGGCCGGGTGCACGGGGCGCACCCGATGCTGGGGTAGCCCGCGGCGAGCAGCGGGTTGACCGGGACCTGGTGCTCATCGATGTAGTCGAGGACGTCGTCCTCGGTCCATGCCGCGATGGGCGCGATCTTGACGACCCGGTTGCGCTCGTCCCACGAGACGAACGGCGTCCCGGCCCGCTGCGGGGTCTCGTCGCGGCGGACCCCGGTGACCCAGGCGTCGTAGCCCGACAGCGCGCGCCGCAAGCGGCTCGATCTTGCGCAGCCGGCAGCACGTGGCCGGGTCGCTGTCGTGCAGCCGCGCCCCGAGGAAGGCGTCCTGTCGCTCGACCGTCCGGGTCGGCTCGATGTTGACCACTCGGACGTCGAGCTCCCACGCCACCTGGTCGCGGGTGCCGATCGTCTCGGCGAAGTGGTAGCCGGTGTCGATGAAGAGGACGTCGACGCCCGGCGCGTACCGCGAGACGAGGTGGGGGACGACGCCGTCCGCCATGCTGCTCGTCACCGCGAGGCGGCTTCCGAACTCGGCGGCCGCCCAGCTGAGCATCTGGTCGGCGTCGGCCCGGGCCGCGACGAACGTGTCGTTCGCCCACCCGGCGAGCGCCCTCAGCTCCTCCGGGTCCCGGACGCTCATCGCAGCTCCTCCTCGTCGACGCGGTGCGACCACTGGGCGAAGGTCTCGTTCGCGGCCCGCGTGGCGAGGTAGCGACGGACGATGCGCTCGGCATACCCGGCGACCTCGTCCGCGCTCACCTTGAGGCCGCGCACGGTCCGGCCGAGGCCCGCCTCGTCCCGCTCGGCGCTCGCGAGCCCACCGCCGAGATGGACCTGGAAGCCCGGCACCTGGTCGCCGTCGTCGGTCGTGACGATCTGCCCCTTGAGGCCGATGTCGGCGACCTGGATCCGGGCGCAGGAGTTCGGGCATCCGTTGACGTGCAGCGAGATCGGACGGTCCAGCTCGACGTCGCCGAGCCGCCTCTCGAGCTCGTCGACGGCCCGGGCCGCCGTCCCCTTCGTCTCGACGATGGCGAGCTTGCAGTACTCGATGCCGGTGCAGGCGATCGTCGAGCGACGGAACGGGCTGGGCCGCGTCGTCAGGCCGAGGTCCTCGAGCCCGGCGACGAGGTCGTCGACGGCGGACGGCTCGACGTCGAGGACGAGCAGCTTCTGGTGCGGGGTGAGCCGGACCCTCGCCGAGCCGGCCGCCTCCGCGAGGTCGGCGATCCGGAGCAGCGCCCGCCCGCTGAGCCGGCCGACGGTCGGGGCGGCGCCGACGTAGACGCGGCCGTCCCGCTGCGGGTGGATCCCGACGTGGTCGGCTCGACCGACGGCCGGGGCCGGCGCCGGTCCGTCGGGGAGCGGCTCCTCGAGGTACTCGCGCTCGAGCAGCTCGCGGAAGCCGTCCGGACCGAGCTGGGTGACGAGGAACTTCAGCCGGGCCTTCGTCCGCAGCCGCCGGAACCCATGGTCCCGGAACAGCAGGACGACGGCCTGCCACACCTCGGCCGCCCGGTCCGGGCTGACGAAGACGCCGAGCCGTTCGGCCAGTCGCGGCGCGGTCGACAGGCCGCCACCGACCCAGAGGTCGTAGCCGACCCCGAGCTCGGGGTGCTCCACACCGACGAAGGAGATGTCGTTGATCTCGTGGACGACGTCGAGGCTGGGGTGCCCGGTGACCGCCGTCTTGAGCTTGCGCGGCAGGTTGGCGAGCGCGGGGTCGCCGACGAACCGGTCCTGGATCTCGTCGATGAGGGGCGTGGGGTCGATGAGCTCCTCGGCGCTCACCCCGGCCACGGGCGAGCCGAGGACGACCCGTGGGGTGTCCCCGCAGGCCTCGGTCGTGCTCAGCCCGACCGACTCCAGCCGCCGCCAGATCTCGGGGACGTCCTCGACCGCGATCCAGTGGTACTGGATGTTCTGCCGGTCGGTGATGTCGGCGCTGTCCCGCCCGAAGTCGACCGAGACCTGGCCGACGGTCCGCAGCTGGGTCGTGCTGAGGGCGCCGCCGTCGATGCGGACCCGGAGCATGAAGTAGCGGTCCTCGAGCTCGTGGGCCTCGAGCTGGGCGGTGCGACCGCCGTCGATGCCCGGCCGGCGCTGGGTGTAGAGGCCCCACCACCGGAACCGGTTGCGGAGGTCGTCCTGGGTGATCGAGTCGAAGCCCTCGACGGCATACACCTCCTCGATCCGGCGGCGGACGTCGAGGCCGCCACCCTCGGACTTGACCCGCTCGGCGTCGTTGAGCGGGTCGCGGCCGTGGAGGGCCCACTGGCCGTTCGAGCGGGTGCCGTCGGGCGGTCGGGGGGCGGGACGGGAGTCGGGGTGGGCGGAGTGGCGGGTGATGGTCATGAGGGGTCCTCGGTCCTGGGTGGTCGACAGGGCAGAGCGATGCGGCGACCGGACGCGGCCGGTCGGGCGGGGCATGAGGGGTGCCACGGCGGATCGACGGAGCGAGCCGCCGGCGGGCGGAGTCGCGGTGAGGTGGCGTGGACGGTCGGCGGGCGCGCCGCGGACGTCAGCGCGGGGTCAGGAGGGACAACAGCCGGTGCCCACGCAGCGCATTCGGGCCGAGCCGGCGGCGGGCCTGGCGAACCCGGGCCGGTGGAGTCGGTGCGTCGCGCTCATGGGAAAGATAATCGGGGGTTATCGAATCGATTAGCAAACCGAATGGAGGGGCGTCTCGGTATCCGGGCAGCGCCGGGCCGGTGCGGGGCGCCCACGGGCCACCCCGTCGACCCCGACCGCGGGCGTCACGGCCTAGGTTGGACCCATGCGCGCGATCACCCTCCCCCAGTTCGGCGGACCCGACGCCCTCGTCCTCGACGAGGTCCCCGACCCCCGGCCCGGCCCCGGTCAGGTCCGGATCCGGGTCGCGGCGGCGGGCGTCAACCGTGCGGACACCCTCCAGCGGCAGGGGCACTACCCCCCGCCACCCGGCGAGTCCGAGATCCCGGGCCTCGAGGTGAGCGGCACGGTCGACGAGGTCGGCGAGGGTGTCGAGCAGTGGTCCGTCGGCGACGAGGTGTGCGCGCTGCTGGCCGGCGGCGGATACGCCGAGCTCGTCTGCGTCCCCGAGGGCCAGGTCCTCCCGGTCCCGGCCGGGGTGTCGCTCGTCGAGGCGGCCGCCCTTCCCGAGGTCGTCTGCACGGTGTGGTCCAACGTCTTCCTCACGGCCAACCTCCAGCCCGGAGAGACGCTCCTCGTCCACGGCGGCTCGTCCGGCATCGGGACGATGGCGATCCAGCTGGCCCGGCAGGTGCAGGCCCGGATCGCGGTGACCGCCGGCTCGGCGGCGAAGCTCGAGGCGTGCCGCGCCCTCGGCGCCGACATCCTCGTCAACTACCGGGAGGAGGACTTCGTCGAGCGGCTCCGGGCGGAGACGGACGGGGCCGGGGCCAACGTCGTGCTCGACATCATCGGCGCGAAGTACCTCTCCCGGAACATCGCGGCGCTCGCCCCGAACGGGCGGCTCGTCATCATCGGTATGCAGGGGGGCACGACGGCCGAGCTCGACATCGCGGCCCTGCTCGGCAAGCGCGGGGCGGTCATCGCGACCTCGTTGCGAGCACGACCGCTCGCCGAGAAGGCGACGGTCGTCGCGTCGGTCCGCGAGCACGTGTGGCCGCTCATCGAGCAGGGCCGCGTCCGGCCGATCGTCCAGGGCAGCCACCCGCTCGGTGCCGCGGCCGCCGCCCACCGCGAGCTGGAGGCCAGCTCACACGTCGGGAAGATCCTGCTGACCCCCTGACGAGAAGTTGGGACGACGGAGCCAGGGGGTCAGCAGGGGTCAGCGGGTCCCTCCGCCGCCAGGAGGCTCGACGGCCCGGGTGGGGGGCGAGGCGAGGGACATGGCGGGACCGTATCCCGCGGCCGGCGCCGCGCACTGCCGGACGGGCGACGGGTCGGTGGGGTGGCCGAGGAGACCCGGTCCCAACGGCCGAGGACCCACCCCGACCTTCGCCGCGGATCGACCCGACCGGTCGGCGGGTTGCCGCCGATGAATACTCAGTATATGGTCGCCCTTGCGCACGGAATACCGGGTATGTACCTGGGTTCATCGAGACGGCCGGCCGGGGCCGGGAGGGAGTCGCGATGTCGGTCAAGCAGGGGCTGCTCGCCCTCCTCGCCGAGTCGCCGAAGTACGGCGCCCAGCTCCGGTCCGAGTTCGAGGAGCGGACCGGAGGGACGTGGCCGCTCAACGTGGGGCAGGTCTACACGACGCTCGCCCGGCTCGAGAGGGACGGCCTCGTCGAGCCGGTGGGAACCCCCGACGCCGAAGGACGCATCTCCTACCGGCTGACCGAGCGCGGGGTCGCCGAGTCCCGCCAGTGGTGGTCGACCCCCGTCGACCGGGACACGACCCCCCGCGACGAGCTGGCGATCAAGCTCGCCCTCGCCGTCACCGTGCCGGGGGTCGATGTCCAGGCGGTCGCCCAGACCCAGCGGACCGCGACCCTCCAGCACCTGCACGACCTCACCCGGCTCAAGCAACGGGCCCTCCTGGCCGCCGAGCGGCAGGGTGAGGACGACCCGGCCGGGCGGCCGCATGACCTCGCGTGGCTCCTCGTCCTCGAGAACCTCGTCTTCGCCGCCGAGGCCGAGGTCCGCTGGCTCGACCACGTCGAGGCTCGGCTCGCCCGCGAGGCCGCCCGGCTCCGGACGAGGCTCGCCCCGGCCCGGCGACCCCCGCCCGGGGTCGGGCCGGACGGCATACCCGCCGAGGACGCGAGCGCGGAGGTGACCCGATGAGTCTCCTCGTGCTGCGCGACGTCACCCGGGTCCACGGCTCCGGCCCGACGAGCGTCACCGCCCTCGACGCGGTGAACCTCACCGTCGAGCCCGGCGAGCTCGTCGCGGTCATGGGCCCGAGCGGGTCCGGGAAGTCGACCCTGCTCAACCTCGCGGGCGGTCTCGACCGCCCCACCTCGGGCCAGGTCCTCATCGAGGGCGTGGACCTCGGCGCGCTCGGCGCCCGCGGGCTCGCCGTGCTGCGTCGGCGGCGGGTGGGCTTCGTCTTCCAGGACTACAACCTCATCCCGTCGCTCACGGCGGCCGAGAACGTCTCGCTCCCCCTCGAGCTCGACGGCGAGCGTGCCCGGAGCGCCCGGCGGATGGCCCGGCACACCCTCGACTCGATGGGCCTGATGGACCTCTCGGACCGCTACCCGGACCAGATGTCCGGCGGACAGCAGCAGCGGGTCGCCATCGCCCGGGCGCTCGTCGGCAGCCGGCGGTTCGTCCTCGCCGACGAGCCCACCGGGGCCCTGGACTCCCAGACCGGCGAGGAGGTGCTCCGGGTGCTGCGCGAGCGGTGCGACGGCGGCATCGCCGGCCTCCTCGTCACCCACGAGGCCCGGCACGCCGCCTGGGCCGACCGGGTCGTCTTCCTCCGCGACGGGCGGATCGTCGACTCGACCGGGACGCCGAGCCGGGCGGAGGACCTGCTCGAGACCGGGGGACCCCGGCCATGAGCCTGCAGACCAGGCGGGGGGCTCGGGCAGGGGCCGAGCCCTCCGCCGACCCTCGCCCCACCCCGCGACGCGCCCGGTCCCGTCGCGCCGGGACCTGGCGGCGCAGCTGGGCGGTCGCGCTCCGGATGGCCCGCCGCGACGTCCGCCGGCACTGGGGGCGCAGCCTCGTCGTCCTCGTCATGGTCGGCCTCCCGACGGCCCTCATCGTCTTCGGCCTCACGGCGAACGCGACGAGCCAGGTCACCGGCGCCGAGCGCATCCCCGTCGAGCTGGGAACCGCCCAGGCGCGGCTCGCCGCCCCGCAGCCGAACCGCCTCGACCAGAACCCCGACGCGACGTCCTCCGGCGGCGGTGACCGCGAGGCGACGCCGATCCCGGGCTACGACGCGTCGGCCTCGGTGTTCGACAACGCCGACGCCATCGGCGCCCTCACCCACGGGAGCGCCGTCCCCTTCGCCGAGTACCGCGCCCGCGCGACGCTCGACGGCGACCGGACCGTCCGGCTCGACGGCCTCGCCATCGACGGCCGGGCCCACCTCGGGTCCCGGGTCGAGCTGCTCTCCGGACGGTGGCCGTCCGCGCCCGACGAGGTGCTCGTCGGGCGGTCGAGCACCGGGATGCGCCTCCCGACGTCCGGCCCGCTCGACATCGAGGCCAGCGGCGAGGCCCACCGGGTGACGGTCGTCGGCACCGCGCTCGCCCTCACGCCGTGGGACGCCCGCCTCGACCTCGTCAGCCTCCAGCCGTTCGGCACCGAGCGGGGCGAGACCGGATGGCTCATCCAGCGCGACCACCCCGGTGGCGTGGCCCGAGGTCCGCGACCTCAACGCCTACGGACTCGTCGTCCTGTCGGCCGACGTGCTTCGCCACCCCCCGGCGCCCTCGGCCGTGCCGGAGCAGTTCCGGCTCGAGTCCGCCTCGCAGTCGGCCAGGACGACGTCGCTCGTCGCCGCCGGCGGCGCACTGCTCCTCATCGTCACGACGCTCCTCGTCGGCCCGGCGTTCGCCGTGAGTGCGGCCCGGCAGCGCCGGACCCTCGCCCTCGCGGCGAGCAACGGCGCGAGCACCGCGCAGCTGCGGCATACCGTGCTCGCACAGGCCATCGTCCTCGGCGTCGCCGCCGCCGGGCTCGGGGCGCTCGTCGGTGTCGCCGGCGCCGCCGTGCTCCAGTGGGTCGCCCGGACGCGGGTGTGGTCGGGCTTCGAGGGACCGTTCGACCTGCCGTGGCTGCAGGTCGGCTTCATCACCCTCGCGGCGATGCTCAGCGCCGTCGTCGCCGCCCTCGTGCCGGCCCGCCGGCTCGGCCGCCTCGACATCGTCGGCGTCATGCGCGGCCAGAGCGTGTCGCCCCGGCCGAGCCGCGCGGTGTTCGCGCTCGGCCTCGTGCTCGCCGGGGCGGGCGGCGCCGGGCTCGTGTATGCCGTGAAGAACCAGCTGTCGGAGTACCCCGTCGTCGCGGCGACGATGGCGCTCGTCGTCGGCAGCCTCTTCCTCGTGCCACTCATCCTCGTCGGGATCGCCCGGACGGGGCGCCATCTGCCGGTCTCGCTGCGGATGGCCGCCCGCGATCTCGGTCGCCAGCGCGCCCGCAGCGCCCCGGCCGTCGCCGCCGTCCTCGCCGCGGTCGCCGCCTTCACCGTCATCGCCGTCGGGCTGTCGAGCGACACCGAACAGGCCCGTCGCGACTACCTCCCCGCGACGCTGCCCGGTGACGGATATGTCTCCGACTACGGCGGCGACCTCCTCCCCGGCATCGAGCGCACCATCCGCGCGAACCTGCCGCAGCTGCAGATCGTCGAGGAGTCGCAGTACGTCACCCACGACCCGTGGATGGAGGGCGAGACGCCGACGAAGCCCTACGACGCCGACTTCGTCGCGCTCGTCCCGCCCGGGTGCACCGTCGCCCGGGCGGTCGCCGACACCGACTTCTGGAACGCCCAGGCCGATGCGGCCCCGACCGACGCGGGCCAGGCATCCGCGCCGGCCGCCCCGCCGTGCCAGGCGATCGGAACGAACGGCGCAGCGCCCTACCCCACGATGGAGGTGCTGCCGGCCGACGAGATCGTCCGCCGGCTCTCGCTCACCGGGTCCGACGCCGACCGGGTGCGAGCGGGCGGCATGGTCATCATGTCCGACCGGCCGATGACGACCGGCCCGACGGCGCGGCTGGCGTGGGGGACGGTGCGGATCGACCCGGACTCCGGCGACCAGTCCGCGCCCGAGGTGACCGGTTCGACGAGCGTTCCCGCGGTCCTCGTCCCCGTCTCCCGGGAGAACCTGCCGCTCATGCGTCAGGCCGGCGCGCTCGTCGCGTCCTCGGTGGCCGAGCAGAACCACTGGGAGACGCGCCCGACGGGCCTGCTGCTGCACGACCCGGCCGGGCCCATCGACACGGCCACCGAGGAGCGGCTCACCACGCTGGCCGGCGACGAGGTCGGCGTCGGTGTGGAGCGCGGCTTCGAGCGGCCGGACCGGCTCGTCATGTCGATCCTCGTCGGGATCTTCGTCATCGTCCTGCTCGTCGTCACCCTGACGACGACGGCGCTCGGCCTGGCCGAGCAGCAGGCCGACCAGGCGAGCCTCGCCGCCCTCGGGGCGACCCGGCATACCCGGCGGTCCATGGCCGCCGCTCAGGCCGTGACCCTCAGCCTCGTGGGAGCGGCGCTCGGGCTGGCGGTGGGACTCGTGCCGGGGATCGCCATCACCTACCCGCTGACGGGTCGCTCGTGGGACCCCGCGACGATGACCGAGCGGCTCGGCGACCCCATCATCGTCGTCCCCTGGCTGGCCCTCGGCGCCATCGTCGTCGCGACCCCCCTCGTCGCCGGGGTCGCTGGCCGCCGCGGGCATCCGGACCGCCCCCCAGGTGACGCGGCGAGCCGACTGACCCGGCCGCGCGCTCGCCCGGTCAGGCGGGCTCGACGGTGAAGAGGTCGCCGACGCCGCACTCGAGCGCGTCGCAGATGGCGGTGAGGGTGCTGAACCGGACGGCCTTGGCCCGGTTGTTCTTGAGGATCGAGAGGTTGACGACGGTGACGCCGACGGCCTCGGCGAGGGCGGCCAACGTCATCCCCCGGGCGTCGAGAAGGGCATCGAGGTGGCAGAGCACCCGGTGCGGTTCGTCGACCGGCATTCAGACCAGCCCCTCCGTGTCGTCGCGCAGCCGCGCTCCGGCTCGAAATGCCTCGGCCACGAGCGCGACGACCGTGCCGACGACGACCGGCAGCCAGGGCATGGTGACGACGATGCTCGGACCTCCGGTCCCGAGGTCGAGGGTGCCGAGGAGGGCGAGGTCGATGGGGCCGCGCGCGAACCACACGGTCGGCAGGCCGACGGCGATGAGGAGGGCGAGCACCCGGAGCCTGGTGATGTTCGCCTGGCGGAAGGGGTCCCCGGCCGCGACGTCACGCATGAGCCGCAGGACGAGCCAGCAGCCGACGGCGACGAGCCCGGTGAGCAGGACGCCGGGGACGAGGTCGAGGAGCCGGAGGGCGACGCCGGGGTCGGGAACGTCGACGTCGTATGCCGCGTCGCCGTGGCCGACGCCGGTCGCGTCGAGGCTCGGGCACCCGGACGGCACTCGCGTAGGGAACGGCGATCGGCTCCGCCCGCGCCCAGTCCAGCATCGGGCCGACGACCCCGGCGAGGGCGGTGCCGAGGAGGACGAGGCGCGAGCAGGACCGTCAGGCCCCAGCGGTCGGACCGGCCGAAGGACCAGATGTCCCGCTCGGGCCGGGATGGCGTCGGTGTGGTCATCGGTGCCCCTCCTTGGGTATCGACTCTCGATACATCGACTATCGTTATGCATATCGACTTTCGTTGTCAAGCCGGTCGGCCGGGACGGAGCCGGGACGGGGCCCCGCCGCGCCCAGGACCGGTTTGGCAGGATGGGGACATGACCGACGCACCGGGTGAGCACCCCCACGAGATCGACGACGAGGGCGAGGGCGGCCGGGACGGTGGCGAGGGCACCGACCGGGTCGTCGTCGTCACGCCGGAGGGGATGGGCGTCGCGACGCCGGCCGAGCACGAGGACAGCACGAACCCCGCCGATCTCGTCGAGCAGCCGGCCAAGGTCATGCGGATCGGGTCGATGATCAAGCAGCTCCTCGAGGAGGTCCGCAACGCCCCGCTCGACGAGAAGGGCCGTGCCCGGCTCGCCCAGATCCATGACCGGTCGATCGCCGAGCTCAAGGACGGCCTCGCTCCGGAGCTCGTCGAGGAGCTCGAGCGGATCGCCCTGCCGTTCACCGGCGAGTCACCGAGCGACGCGGAGCTGCGGATCGCGCAGGCCCAGCTCGTCGGCTGGCTCGAGGGTCTCTTCCACGGCATCCAGACGGCGCTCGTCGCCCAGCAGATGGCGGCCCAGGCCCAGCTGCAGCAGATGCGTCAGCTCCCGCCCGGCGCGCATGGCCCCGGCGGGGGACCCCAGATGCCACCGGGTATGCCGCATCGCCCCGAGGGCGGCCCCGGCGAGGGCACCGGCCAGTACCTCTGACCTCGCCGGTCGACGGACAGCTTCCTGCCGAACGGGGGTGTTGCACCACCCCCGTTCTGCACGAACCTCTGCTAGCAGAGGTTCGTGCCGGGGGGCGCGGGGAGGGGGAGGTCGTCGGGGGAGGGGGCGTCTGGCGGGGACGGCGGGTCAGGGGGCTGCGGCCGGCGCGACCCGGATGCCGTCGGGCCCGGAGGCCAGCGTGAGGTGCGCGAGCGAGGGGACGACCGCGTCGGCGAGGCCACCGAGAACCTCGGCCGGAGTCGTCGTCACGACGGCGAGCACCCGCGCCCCGGCGGCCCGCCCGGCCTCGATCCCCGCCGGCGCATCCTCGACGACGAGGCAGGATGCCGGATCGACCCCGAGACGCTCGGCCGCGGTGAGATAGGGCTCGGGGTGCGGCTTGCCGTGGGTCACCTGGTCGGCCGTGACGAAGACGTCGGGCACGGGGATCCCCGCCGCAGCGAGCCGGGCCTCGGCGAGATCGCGGGTCCCCGACGTGACGACCGCCATCGCCGCGCCCGCCTCGGCGAGCGACCGCACCGCCTGCACCGCTCCCGGCAGGGCGCGGCACGAGTGGGCGTCGGACAGCTCCAGCTCGCGGATCCACTCGCCCGCCTCGACGCGCCGATCCGGTGGGAGGAACGTCGCGATGACGGCGGCGGACGGCACGCCGTGGAAGCCGGCCAGCTCGGCCGGGTCGACGGCATACCGCTCGGACCATTGCAGCCAGCACCGCTGCACCGAGTCCGTCGAGTCCACGAGGGTGCCGTCGAGGTCGAAGAGGACTGCGTCGAACCGGAGTCCGGCGAGGCCCGGCGAGGGCGGCGGCCGCATGATGGCAGCCTATGGTGGGCCTCATGTCCCGAGTCGCCCGGGGGGCCGTCCGCCTCGCGCCGCTGAGCGCGCTGACGGCCGCCGTGGCGCTCATCGGCGGCTGGTTCGTCACGGCCGGGATGCAGCCCGGTGGGTTCGACGCCGTCAAGCGAGTCGATCAGCGCGCTCGCGGCCGTCCAGACGCCGCACCGCGGGCGTCATGACGACCGCCCTCATCGTCACCGGCTTCGCGCACATCGTGACCGCCTGGTCGATCGGCGAGGCGGCGGCCCCGTGGGGACGGATCCTCCTCGCCCTCGCCGGCGTCGCGACCGTCGGCGTCGCCGCCGTCCCGCTGCCGTCGGTCTCGCAGTCCTCATGGGCGCACGTCGTCGTCGCGGCGATCTCCTTCGGCCTCCTCGCGATCTGGCCGTGGTTCGCCGCCCGCCCCGAGGCACCACCGCCCCTGCGGACCTCCCGTCGCGCGAGCCGCCTCGCTCGTCCTCGTCCTGCTCGTCCTGTCGCTGCCGCTCGCCGTGGTGACCGACGTCGAGTCCTTCGGCCTCCTCGAGCGGATCGTCGCGACCGTCCTCGTCCTCTATCCCTTCGTCACGGCGCTCGAGGTCTGGTATGCCGCGGGCCACCCCGTCGGTCCGCCGTGGGTGCGGCGCGGGATCGGGGTCCTGGCCCTCACCCTCGCCTGCCTCGCGGGAGGGGTCGCGACGACGACGCTCGCACCGGTGTCGACGCAGACGACGTACTACTCGGCCGACCTCAGCCTCAGCCCGAACATCCTCGACGCCTCGCGGCTCCAGGCGAGCACCGTGTTCGGCGACGTCGAGGTCGAGTTCTCCGGGCTGGCCCCGGGCATCGACGTCACGCCCCAGGTCAAGGCCGACATCGCCCAGCTGCTGACCCAGCCGAACGTCGCGTTCACCTCGCTCCAGCCCACCCAGCGCGAGCTGAGCCGGGCCATCCACACCGCCGTCGTCGGCCTCTCCGTCCGCTTCCTCGTCGGCGCGGGCCTCGTCGCCCTGCTCGCCGCCCTGGGCTGGGCGGCGGTCGTCCGACGCCGCCCCTGGGTGCGTCTCGTCGCTTCTCACGACGACGGCCTGGGCGCTCGCCGCGGGGGTCATGTCGGCGGCGATCTCGCAGACCTACCAACCCGACCGCTACGCGACCTACCGGGGCACCGGCGTCCTCGGGATCGTCCAGCAGAACACCGGCCTCCTCTCGGACGTCGAGGCGCGCTCGGGACAGGTGACGCCGTACCTGCGCAACCTCATCGCCCTGTCGTCCTCGCTCCAGAAGGCCTACGCGCCCACCGAGCTGGACCAGCCGGTCGCCCTGCGGCTGCTCTTCGTCAGCGACATCCACGACGGCAACCAGTACTCCCTCATGCGCAGCATCGTCAGTGAGGAGAAGATCGATGCCGTCGTCGACCTCGGCGACCTCGTCACCTTCGGCACCCCGCAGGAGGCTGAGGCGGCCGGCATCTTCAGCGGCATCGCCTCGGTCGGGGTGCCCTACCTCTTCGTGCGCGGCAACCACGACGCGACCTCGGCGACGGACACCGCCATCCTGCAGCGGATGGCCAAGATCTCCAACGTCGTTCTCCTGCAGGGCGCCTCGGGCAACTACACCGAAGCGACGATCAACGGCGTCCGGATCGCCGGGTTCAACGACCCCCGCTACTTCGGCGACGACGGCAAGAACACCGCCGAGAAGGAGCAGCCCGCGAAGGAGGCCTTCCAGGCCGCCTTCGCCGACCAGGACCCCGTCGACCTCGTCGTCAGCCACGAGCCCTCCGCCGTCCAGGGGCTCGACATCGGGGGCGTCCTCGCCAACGGGCACATGCACACCCCGGACCTCGAGGGCAACCGCATCCAGATCGGGACGTTCACCGGTGGCGGTCCCTTCAGCCACTACATCGAGGGTGCCGACGGCTCCGAGCTCGTCGGCCAACCCTCGGCCTTCTCCATCGCGACGTACGGGACGACCTGCCGGCTCACGTCGCTGACCCGGTTCAAGTTCCGCAACCTCGTCGAGGGCAAGCCCGCGTACGACGACGTGTCGCTCATCAACGGCAGCCGGATCGACACCCGCGAGGCGAACCCCGACCGCTCGTGCTCCGCCGGCGGCGGGCTGACGACGAGAGAGGTCCCGGCCGTCACCCCGTGACGACCGGGCCCGACCCGACGCTCAGCCGCGAAGCTCCGGGAACTCCTCGTCCCGCCACTCGCGGCCCTCACCCCGGGAGGCTCCCTCGGCGAGCTGCCGCTCCCGGTCGCGCAGCTCGACCCGCCGGATCTTCCCCGAGATCGTCTTGGGCAGCTCGGCGAACTCGAGCCGGCGGACCCGCTGCCAGGGAGCGAGGTGCTGCCGCGCGTGGGCGAGGATCGAGCGTGCGGTCTCCTCGTCGGGCTCGTGCCCGGGGGCGAGGACGACGTAGGCCTTGACGATGGCGAGCCGCACCTCGTCCGGCGCCGGGACGACCGCGGCCTCGGCGACCGCGGGGTGCTCGATGAGGACCGACTCGACCTCGAACGGGCTGATCTTGTAGTCGCTCGCCTTGAAGACGTCGTCGGTGCGCCCGACATAGGTGATGTAGCCGTCGGCGTCGACGGTCGCGACGTCGCCGGTGTGGTACCAGCCGCCGGCCGTCGCCTCGGCGGTGCGCTCGGCGTCGCCCTGGTACTCCGTCATCAGCGCGAGGGGCAGCTCGGAGAGGTCGAGGCAGATCTCGGCGCCGTCCGCGGCGTCCTCGGGCCGCTCGACGCGGCGCCCGGACAGGGGGTCGACGAGGACGACCGGCATACCGGGCAACGGCCGGCCCATCGAGCCGGGCTTGACGGGCGAGCCCGGGGTGTTGCCGATCTGGGCCGTCGTCTCGGTCTGGCCGTAGCCGTCGCGCAGGGTGAGCCCCCAGGCGCGGTCGACCTGCGCGATGACCTCGGGGTTGAGCGGCTCGCCGGCGCCGACGATCTCGCGCAGCGAGCCCGGCCCCTCGGAGAGATCGGCGTTGATGAGCATCCGCCACACGGTCGGCGGCGCACAGAAGGTGCTCACCTCCCACTGGCGGAGCGTGTCGAGCAGCCGGCCGGCGTCGAAGCGCGAGTAGTTGTAGACGAAGACCGTCGCCTCGGCGATCCAGGGGGCGAAGAAGCAGGACCACGCGTGCTTGGCCCACCCCGGGCTCGAGATGTTGAGGTGACGGTCGCCGGGCCGCAGGCCGAGCCAGTACATCGTCGAGAGGTGGCCGACGGGGTAGGACACCTGGGTGTGCTCGACGAGCTTGGGGCGGCTCGTCGTCCCCGACGTGAAGTAGAGCAGGAGCGGGTCCGTCGACGCGGTACCCGGGTGGGGCACGGGTCCGACGTCGAGGGAGTAGGCCGTCGGTGAGGTCGTGCCAGCCGTCCGCCGTCCCGACGGCGATCCGGGTGTAGTCGCCCGGAACCTCGGCGAACTTGCCCGTCTCGCTCGGGTTGGTGATGACGTGCCGCGCTCGACCGCGCTCGATCCGGTCGACGAGGTCCGCCGGTCCGACGGCGGTCGTCGTCGGCATGATGACGGCGCCGAGCTTCATGACGGCGAGCATCGTGTCCCAGAGGTGGACCTGGTTGCCGAGCATGAGGATGACCGGATCGCCCTTCGCGACGCCGTGGTCGGCGAGCCAGTGCGCCACCCGGTCCGAGCGCGCGGCCATCGCGTCGAAGTGGATCTCGGTGCTCGTCCCGTCCTCCTCGACGATGACGAGCGCCGGGTCGTGGTTGCCCCGGGCGATGACGTCGAACCAGTCGACTGCCCAGTTGAACGTCTCGCCGACGTCCGGCCAGCGGAACTCGCGGACCGCCACGTCGTACGTCTCGCGCAGGGCGAGGAGGTGGTCCCGGGCCTCTCGATACCGCTCCGTCGCACTCATCCCCTCACTCTCGCACCCGGCGCCCCACCCGACCACCCCTACCCGCCATCCGACGAGAGGAGGCGACGGGTCGAGCCGGGGCGCCGGGTCAGGCGGGCGCGACGTCGTATGCCGCGTGCTCGCCTGCGCGCCGCGCCGCAGCTGAGCGGCGCGGGCGGCAGCGGTCGACGGGTGACCGTGACATGGGTGATCGCCGGGCAGGTCGCCGCTGCCGGCGAGGGTGACCCGGGTGACGTCGCCGCACTCCGACGCCGTCGAGACGCCGACCGCATCGACGGCGGCCGTCCCGGCGGTGCGCAGCAGCCAGGCGAGCGCGGCCTGCTCGGCGGGGCTGTGGCTCGTCAGCCCGCGCAGATGGGCGCCGTCGGCGGCACCGAGCCGGTGCGCCGCAACACATTCCGTCGCGGTGTCGACGTCGAGGCCGCCATAGCAGGCGGCCTCCGGCAGGACGAGGAGCGTCCCCGCGAACCGATGCCCGCCGAGGTGCGAGCACTCCCACACCCGGCCCGGCTCGATCTCCTCCAGCGCGACGGCGATCGGCCGTCCCCGGACCGCGCAGCACGTGTCCCGGACGCCGTGGGTGCAGACGAGCACGAGCGGGTCGGCGCGTTCCGTCGCCGTGTCGAGGCCGCTCGCGAGGGCCGTGGCCGCGGCATACAGGTCCTCCCCGGTCCGCCACTCCCCCGACACCTGGCGGCGCGCGACGGGGTCGACGGCGTACCAGGACCGGGCGACGAACCGGGTCCGGTCGCGCCGGACGAGCAGGACGCGACCGCCCACGGACTCGCAGGCCTCGGCGATCGCGTCCCCGACGGCGCCGACGAGCGGGGGGGTGGCGAGCGGCTCACGGCCCCACGGGCCGGGGTGTTCGACGAGGAGCCACCGACGGGCGGTGGGGGCGCTCCCGGCCATCGGCTCCCCACGGTCACGGGCCGCCGTCGAACAGAGCGGTCGGTCCTCGGTCACCCGACCGATGCTACGTCGCTCGGCCTGTCCGACCGAGGTCACTCCGACGGGAGGGCCAGCCCCTCGGCCACCCGCGCCGCAGCGTCGCGATAGCGCGCCCCGGCCTGTCCGTCGTGCTGGGGTTCGTAGGTCGTCGCCGAGTGCGTCCAGCGCGGTGGCTCCGCGGAACCGGACAGGACCCATGCGGCCTGCCGGGCGGCACCGACGGCAACCCACTCTCCGGGCTCCGGGACATCGACGGGCACCCCGAGCATCCCCGGTGCGAGCACCCGGACCGCCTCGGACCTCGCGGCGCCGCCGACGAGGGCGACCCGGTCGATGCGGGCGCCCTGGGCGGTCATGGCGTCGCGGCAGCCCGCCATGAGGCCGAGGACCCCCTCGACGGCCGCCCGGGCCAGGTTGGGGCGGGTCATCGAGTCGAGGGTGATGCCGAGGAGCGAGCCGGTGGCGGAGGGCAGGTTCGGGGTGCGTTCGCCCTCGAGGTAGGGCACGAGGGCCAGGCCGCCCGCGCCGGGGTCCGCGGAGAGGGCGAGGGCACTCAGCTCGGCGTGGTCGACCCCGAGGGCGGCCGCCATCGCGTCCAGGACCCGGGAGCCGTTCAGCGTGCACGCCAGCGGCAGGAAGCGCCCGGTGGCGTCCGCGAACCCGGTGACCAGGCCCGTCTCGTCGGCGGTCGGGGTCCGCGAGACCGACGAGATGACGCCGGAGGTCCCGATCGACAGGCAGGCCCCGTCGATGTCGAGCCCGAGGCCCAGCGCCGCCCCCGCGTTGTCGCCGCACCCGGGTCCGAGGAGAAGGTGCCCCCACCCGCGCCGCGGGTCACCCCGGCCGACGGCCTCGCCCGGTCCGGCGACCGCGGGCAGGACGATGCCGGCGACGTCGGCCTCGGAGCGGAGCAGGCCGAGAGCGAGCAGGTCGCGCCGATAGGTGTTCGAGACGGCGTCGAAGTACCCGGTGCCCGAGGCGTCGGACCGGTCGGTCGCCAGGGTCGCGATCGACGTCGCGCCGGTCAGCCGCCAGGTCAGCCAGTCGTGCGGGAGCGCGACCGCCGCGACCCGCGCGGCGTTGTCGGGCTCGTTCCGGGCCAGCCACCGCAGCTTGGTCACCGTGATCGACGCGACCGGCACGCTGCCCACCGCCTCGGCCCACCGCCGGGCGCCCACCTCGGCGTCGCCGTCGCCCAGCTCCCGCACGAGGTCTGCGGCATCGGGCGCGGACCGGGTGTCGTTCCACAGCAGGGCGGGTCGGACGACCTGCCCGTCGGCGTCGAGGCACACCATGCCGTGCTGTTGGCCACCCACCGAGACCGCGGCCACGTCCTCGAGGCCGCCGGCGGCCTCGACCGCCTCCAGCAGGGCCGCCCACCAGGCCTCGGGGTCGACCTCGGTGCCGGGCGGGTGCGCGGCCGAGCCGGACCGCACCAGCCGCCCGGTCTCGGCGTCGTGGACGGCCACCTTGCAGGACTGCGTCGAGGAGTCGACCCCCGCGACCAGGGCCATGGTCGGCCTCAGCCGATCAGGTGCTCGACGGCGAGCTGGTTCAGCCGGACGAAGCCGAAGTCCCGTTCGGCGGCTGCGTCGAGGTCGAAGCCGTCGTCGGCCTTGAGGAAGTCGTCGATGGTCTCGCCCTCGTCCAGGGTCGGGGTCGCGAGGTCGAGCATCCCGGCATACGCCATGGCCTCGCCGACCCGCGGGTCCGCCCGGAACGCCTTCGCCTTCTCGGCGAACATCAGGTAGGTCGCCATGTTCGCGGCCGCGGAGTCCCAGACGCCGTCCAGGTACTCGGTGCGCGACGGCTTGTAGTCGAAGTGCCGCGGCCCGGTGTAGCGGGGGCCGTCCGGGTAGCCCGGGAAGCCGTTCTCGATGAGGTCGACGGTGAAGAACGCCGACATGAGGTCGCCGTGCCCGAAGACGAGGTCCTGGTCGAACTTCGGCCCGTGCTGGCCGTTGAGGTCGATGTGGAACAGCTTCCCGCTCCACAGGGCCTGGCCGAGCGCGTGGGTGTAGTTGAGGTTCGACATCTGCTCGTGACCGGTCTCCGGGTTCAACCCGACGATGTCGCCGTGCTCGAGCTGGGCGATCAGGCCGAGCGCGTGGCCGACGGTGGGCAGGAAGATGTCGCCGCGCGGCTCGTTCGGCTTGGGCTCCAGGCCGATCCGCAGGTCGTAGCCCTGCTCCTTGATGTAGGCCGCGACCGTGTCCAGACCCTCCTTGTACCGCTCGAACGCGGCATAGAGGTCCTTGGAGCCGTCGTACTCGCTCCCCTCCCGGCCGCCCCACATGACGAAGGTGCTCGCCCCCATGTCCGCGGCGATGTCGACGGCGTGGAGGACCTTGCGCAGGCCGAACCGGCGGATCCCGCGGTCGTTGCTCGTCAGCCCGCCGTCCTTGAACACCGGGTGGCTGAAGGTGTTCGTCGTGACCATCTCGATGACCAGGCCGGCCTTGGCCGTGGCGTCCTTGAGCTGGGACAGCCGGGAGTGCCGGGTCGCCTCGTCGGCGTCGAAGGGGAAGACGTCGTTGTCGTGGAAGGTGATCCCCCACGCGCCGAGCTCGGCCAGCTTGTCGGAGTACTCCCACGGGTCGAGCGCCGGACGGGTCGCCACGCCGAACGGGTCCGCCCCGGTCCAGCCCACCGTCCACAGACCGAACGAGAACTTGTCGGCGGGAACGGGGGTGCGGGTGGTGACAGACATGACCGGCTCCTTTATTTGTTGTGTCACAAAACTAATGCGGAGAACGCGCTACTGTCAAGGCGTGGCGACACCGACCCCCGGCCCCGGGCGGCCACGGCGGACCGCGCGCGACGCCGCTCACCAGGCGACGGCGACGCGGGTCGACCAGGCCCGCGCCCGGGCCGCCAACCTCGCCCTCGTGGCCCGGACGGTGTATGCCGCCGACCCCGCGCCCACCCGCGCGGACGTCGCAGCGGCGACGTCGATGACCCGGTCGACGGTCTCCCGCCTCGTCGACGACCTCGTGGAGGGTCGGGTGGTGGCCGAGCTGGACCCGGTGGCGAAGGTCGGACCCGGCCGTCCGGGCACCCCGCTCGTCCCGGAGACGGGACGGTTCGCTGCGCTCGGGCTGCAGGTCAACGTGGGCTACCTGGCAGTGCTCGTCGTCGACCTCGGGGGCGGCATCCGAGCTCGCCGCCTGGTGACCGAGGACCTGCGCGGTTCGGGCCCGGCCGTGGTCCTCGAGCGCCTGGCCGCCGAGGCCGAGGCCGTGATCGCCGCCCTCCCGCCCGGCCTGGAGGTCGTGGGGGCCGGGCTGGCGCTGCCGGGCATCGTCTCGACGACGACGGGCATGCTGCTGCGAGCGCCCAACCTCGGGTGGTCCGACCTCGACGTCCCGTCACTGATCGACACGTCACGCATCGGCGTGCCCCTCACCGTGGCCAACGAGGCGGACCTCGCCTCACGCACGGTGTCGCTGGCGTCCCCGGGACGCCCCGGCGCCCTGCGTGACTTCATCTACGTCTCCGGTGAGACCGGCATCGGCGGCGCCGTCGTCATCGACGGGCTCCCCCTGCCCGGCCGCCACGGGTGGGCCGGTGAGATCGGCCACGTCGCCGTGGACCCGTCGGGCCCCCCCTGCTCGTGCGGCTCGACGGGGTGTCTCGAGCAGTACGCCGGCAAGGGGGCCATGCTCGTCGCGGCGGGACTGGACGCCGACGCGCCCACGACCGCACTGGCCGAGCGGGTCCGTGGCGGGGACGAGCGAGCGGCGGGTGCCGTCGACCGGGCCGCGTGGGCCCTGGGGTGGGCCGTCGGCGGCGCGATCAACATCGTCGACGTCCCGGTCGTCGTCCTCGGCGGCCACCTGCGCGAGGTCGCCTCCCTGCTTCGTCCGCGCCTGGAGGCGACGCTGCGCGAGCGGGTCATCTCCGCCGGGTGGGTCCCTCCGACGATCCAGACGGCCCGGGCCGACCCCACGCCCGGCGCTCTCGGCGCCGCCTACCGCGAGCTCGAGCGGGTCATCGCCGATCCCGCCCGATGGATCGACATCCCCCCTGGCCCAGCCGGGTGACCCGGGTGTCCGGCCGGGGCAGGACGCCGGGGCGTCCCGTCAGGCCGGGTGAAGGCCCATCTCGCTGCGCAGGAGCGCGACCGGGTCGGCGAGCAGGTCCTCCCACGCCATCTCGGCGGCACCGATGAGCACCGCATCGCCCTCGAGGGAGGGCGCGGCCAGGTTGACCTCCTCGGCGGTCGCGGCCAGCGCAGCCGCGTCGAGGCTCGCCCTGGTCACCTCGGGCGTCGCGCGCAGGACCTCCCGCAACAGGCCCCCGAGCACGACCAGCCGTGGGTCGAACGCGTTGACGATGCTCGCGAGTCCCAGACCGAGGTAGCGCCCGACCTCGTCGAGCTCGTGGCCGCCGGACCCCCCGGCCGCGCGGATGGCCGGGACCAGCTCGTCGCTCGTGGCGTCGGCCATCCCCAGGGCCCGGGCGATCGCCTGGGAACCGATCTCGGTCTCCCAACATCCCCGCGCCCCGCACCGGCAGCGCCGACCCTCGGGACGGACCACGAGGTGACCGACCTCACCGGCGTAGCCGGCGGCCCCCAGCATGGGCAGACCGTTGACGATCAGGCCGGCCCCCACGCCGACCTCACCGGCCAGGAAGACGACGTCGTCACAGCCGCGGGACACCCCGCGCCGATGCTCCGCCAGGGCGCCCAGATTGGCGTCGTTGCCGACCTGGACCTGCATTCCGTCGAGCCCCAGGGCCAGCAGCCTGCCGAACGGCTCGTCGACCCAACCGAGGTTCGGGGCGAAGCGGACCATGCCGTCGGCCCGTCGGATGACGCCGGGGACGGACACGCCCAGCGCCAGCACACGGTCGGCCACGGCCGGGTCGGCCACCAGCTCGGCGACGATGGCGCCGATGGCGGCGACGACGTCTCCCGGAGCGGGCCGGGTCGGTCCGAACGTGGCGTGCCGACGGGCGACCACCTGCCCACCCAACCCGACGAGCGCCACGTCGACGCGGTCCACGCCGACATCCGCGGCCAGCACCTGGATCCGGTCCGTCCGAGGGCGCACGACGAGGGACGGACGACCCGCTCCCGCGCGTGCCCCGTCCGGGCTCTCCTCGCTCACCAGGTCCAACGCCGCGAGCTCGGCGACCAGAGCCTTGATCGTGCTCCGGCTCGACCCCATGTGCGCGGTGAGCTCTGCCCGGCTCAGCGGCCCTCTCTCGTGAACGGCGCGCAGGAGGGTGCTGAGGTTGTGTCGACGGACCTCGTCCTGCGTCGCTCCCGACCGCCGCGCGGCCGGGAGCGACTCGGTGTCAGCAGCATTCGCGGTGGGCACCGGAGCCTCGGTCAGCGGGCCGAGACGTCGGCCCGCTTGCGCGATATCGCATCGACGCTCGCGGCAAGCATGAGGACCAGCATCGTGATGATGAAGTTCGCCGAGGACGGCAGGTTGGGCAGCAGGCCGAGCCCGTTGGGGATCATGGCGATGACCAGTCCGCCGATGACCGCGTCGCGTGCTCGTCCGCGTCCACCGAACAGAGACGTGCCACCGATGACCGCCGCGGCCACGGCATACAGCAGCGTGTTGCCACCACCCGCGTCGGAGGGGATCGAGCCGAGTCTGGAGGCCTGGACGACGCCGGCCACCGCGGCCATGCCGGAGCCGATCGTGAATGCCGCGATCCGCATGCGCCGCAGGTCGATACCCGCTCGGCGGGCGGCCTCCGGGTTGCCGCCGACGGCGTAGATGTAGCGCCCGAACGGGGTCTTGGACAGCACGAGCGTCCAGACCAGCATGAGCACGATGATGAGCGGCAGAACGTACGGAGCACCCTTGATCGAGTTCGTGGCGGGGTTCGGCGAGCGCTCCTGGTTGAGCAGGGCCAGCGCCACTCCACCGATCACGGCCAGGGACCCGACCCGGAGCAGCACGAGCGCCATCGGCTCCGAGGACAGCCCCTGTGCCTTCCGGGTGATCGAGCGCCGGACCGTGTACAGCAGGTACCCGCCGACGACGACGACGAAGAAGATCCATCCGTAGAGCGGCGGGAGGTTGCCGTTGGAGATGGAGTTGACCAGCTTGAAGCTGCTGGTCGGGATCGCGGCGCCGGTGCCGATGAACTGGAGCAGCACCCCCTGCCACCCGAGGAACAGCGCCAGGGTGACGACGAACGACGGGATGCCGACGCGGGCGACGAGGATCCCGGTGATCAGCCCGATGGAGACGCCCGCCGCCACGGCGAGGTAGATGGCGCCGAGCTGGGTGTTCGTCCCGATGTTGGTCACCATCATGAGCATGCCGAGGACGACGATCCCGATCGGGATCCACAGCCGGCTGAGCGCCGCGATGACCACCGCGACGACCATGAAGGCCAGGACGACGACGAACGTGACGGTCCCGAAGGCCTGGCGCATGTCGCCGTGCTGGGTCAGGGCGAGACCCATGATGGCGGCGGTCGCTCCACTCGCGGTCCCGGCGGCCAGGTCGATCTCGCCGAGGAGCAGGACGAAGACCAGGCCCATCGCGATGAGCACGGTGATGCCGGACTGGCTGACCAGGTTGGCGAGGTTGGCGACCGTCAGGAAGCGGTCGCTGGCCTGGGAGAAGATGACCCCGAGGACGACGAGGCCCAGGACGGCCGGCAGCGCGCCGACCTCACCGCCGCGCACGCGGCTGACGTAGTCGGTGACGAAGCCCCGGAGGTCCGTGGAACCCGCATCGCGGGAGAAGTCGGAACCCGCGAGGCCGGCGGCGGCCTCGGCGCCCCTGGGCTCCGCGTCCTCGGGCGAGGTCTGCCCCGAGGGCGTCGGACGAGGGGTGGTCTGGTCAGATGTCATGAACCGGTCCTCTCAGATCGACGTCTCGGCGGCATCAGCGGCGGGCAGGCCGATATCGCCCGAACGGCCGGCCGTGATGAGCTCGACGACCTGCGCGTGGGTGACGTCCTTGGCCTTGACCTCGGCGACGAGCCGGCCGAGGTAGAGGGTCGCGATCCGGTCCGAGACCTGCAGGACGTCGTTCATGTTGTGGGAGATGAGCACCACTCCCAGCCCCTGGTCCGCGAGGCGCCGGACGAGATGGAGCACCTGCTCGGTCTGGGCGACGCCGAGCGCCGCCGTCGGCTCGTCGAGGATGACGACCTTGCTGTTCCACAGCACCGACTTGGCGATGGCCACCGTCTGGCGCTGGCCACCGGAGAGACTGGCGACGACCTGGCGGACACTCTTGACCGTCCGCACCTTCAGGCTGGCGAGCACGTCCCGTGAGCGGCTCTCCATGGCCCCCTCGTCGAGGACCCCCGACTTGCGCAGCTCGCGGCCGAGGAACATGTTCTGGACGACGTCGAGGTTGTCGCACAGGGCGAGGTCCTGGTAGACGACCTCGATGCCGAGGGCGGACGCGGCGCGCGGTCCGTGGATGGACACCGGCTCGTTCTCGAAGGTGATCTGTCCGCTGTCGATGGCATAGATGCCGGCGACGCACTTGATCAGTGTCGTCTTGCCGGCACCGTTGTCGCCGACGAGTGCGGTGACCTCACCCGGATAGACGGCGAAGTCGATGTCATGGAGCACTTGGACCGGGCCGAAGCTCTTGTTGATCCCCGTCATGCTCAAGATGGGCTGCTCAGACACGACCCTCTCTCTTCCTCGTCGAAGCGCCGGGCGGTGGGCGACCGGTCATGGCGTCCGCATTCTTGCGTAGGTGTGGCGTCCCCGGCACGACGCGCGCGTCGTGCCGGGGACGGCCTGGCTACGTCCGTGACCCCGGGAGGCCACCGACGAGGTGCTGCTTACTGGACTCCGTACTTCGTGCACGCGGCCTTCGCCGCGGCGGTGGTGCAGATGTCCGCGGCCTTGACGAAGCCGTCTGCCACGACGTCCTTGACCTTGTCGGCCGTGATCGCGACCGGGGTGAGGAGCACCGACGGGACATCGCGACCCGACTGGCTGTCCTTCGTGGTGTCGGTCGTGGCGACCGACGAGCCCTTGATCAGCGCGACCGCGGCGTCAGCAGCGGCCTTCGCCTCGGCCTTGACGGCCTTGTAGACGGTCATGCACTGGTCGCCCAGGAGGACGCTGCGCAGGCCGTCGGGAGTGGCGTCCTGACCGGTGACCGGAGCCTTGATGCCAACGGCCTTGAGCCGGGTGATGATCGACTGGGCCATGCCGTCGTTGGAGCCGATGACACCGTCGACCTTGTTACCCGCGGCGGTGAGCAGCTGCTGGAAGATCGTGCCCGCCTTGGCGTTGTCCCAGTTCGGCACGGACTGGTCGCCGACCTTCTTCAGGTCGCCGGACTTGTACAGCGGGTCGAGGACCGAGTCGTAGCCCTGCTTGAACAGGGTCGCGTTGTTGTCGGTCGGCGAGCCGTTGATCTCGATGACGGGGTTGGCCTTGCCGTAGTTGCCCGCCGCCTTCATGCAGTCGACCAGGCCCTGGCCCTGGAGCTCACCGACGGTCACGTTGTTGAAGGAGACGTAGTAGTCGGCGCTGCCGCCAAGAGTCAGCCGGTCGTAGTCGATCGTCTTGATGCCGGCGTTCTGCGCCTTGGTCTCGATCTGCGCACCGGAGGCGCTGTCGAGGTTGGTGA
The DNA here is from genome assembly GCA_963745335.1 of uncultured Actinomycetota bacterium. Lineage (GTDB taxonomy): Bacteria > Actinomycetota > Actinomycetes > Actinomycetales > Dermatophilaceae > CAVSJJ01. Next base: position 367,917 of record CAVUXP010000006.1, on the reverse strand, counting down.
TGATGAGGACCTTGACGCCCTCCTGGATCATCGAGTCGGCGATCGTCGCCATCTTGCCCGTGTCGCCGAGGGCGTTCTGGATGTCTGCCTTGACACCGGCCGCGTCGAAGGCCTCCTGGAGGTAGGGCTTGTCGAACGACTCCCACCGGGCCGAGGACTGGGTGTCGGGGAGGATGACCCCGACCTGGACGCCGGCGGCGGACGTGGTGTCGGAGCCGCCGGAGGCTCCACCGCTGCTGCTGGAACCGCAGGCAGCGAGCGCGAGTGTGCCGGTGACCGCCACGGCTGCCGTACGCAAGAACTTCGTTGTCATGCGCTCTCCTGAAGGTGAGTTGTGGGCCCGGAAGCGATCGGACCATTATGTTGCCGCCCCGAACATAATGCTCCCGAGCCCCCCTCGACCAGGTTCGTGACCAAATCGTGTCCGGGACATGTCCGCGTCCTTGCCGGCCGGTGACGTCCCCGGTCCGGCACCGCTCGGCGTGCGGGGTGCACCACCCCGCCGTAATGTGACCTGCGCCACATCCGTGCGCATTCGTCACCGCTCAGGAGGCATCAATGGCGATGTCCGTCCGGGCCCGGTCCGCTGCGGCGGTCGGTGCTCTCGTCGCGCTCATCGTGAGCGCCCTGCCGGCCCACGCGGCCGCGCCGTCCTACGTCGCGCTCGGCGACAGCTACAGCTCGGGCACCGGTACCCGCAGCTACCTCAACGACGGGACCGACTGCCTGCGCTCGGTCTATGCCTACCCCTCGCTCATCGCCTCGGCGAAGGGCTACGCCCTCACCCTGCGCGCCTGCTCCGGCGCGACCGTCAGCGACGTGAACAACACCCAGCTCTCCTCGCTGTCCGGGTCGACGGCATACGTGTCGATCTCGGTGGGCGGCAACGATGCCGGCTTCGCCGACGTCCTCACGACCTGCGCCCTCCCGTCGTGGGCGAGCAACTGCAGCGGGGCCATCTCCAGGGCCCAGAGCTTCATCCGCTACACGCTGCCCGGACGGCTCGACGGCCTCTACGCCCAGATCCGCTCGCGCGCGCCACAGGCGCGGGTGACCGTCGTCGGCTACCCGCGGATCTTCAACGGCCGCGACTGCAACGCCTTCACGTGGTTCTCCTCGACCGAGGAGTCCAAGCTCAACGCGACCGCCGACCTCATCAACTCCGTCATCGCCGGGCGAGCCGCTGCGGCGGGCTTCTCGTTCGCCAACCCGACCTCGCGGTTCATCGGGCACGCGGTCTGCGACTCGCCCGAGTGGATCAACGGCCTGTCCTGGCCGATCGTCGAGTCCTACCACCCGAACCGGACCGGCCACGCGAGCGGCTACACGCCGACGGTCAGCCCGTACCTCACCGGGGCCACCGTCACCGCGACGAAGAGCGTCCTGCGCAAGGCGGGCCGCTCGAGCGGCACGCTGCTGCGTCGACTCGCCCCGTATGCCGCGGCCGACGCGAGGATCGTGCCGAAGGAGATGGTCATGCCCGACCTGCACAGCCCGAGCGTCCTCAAGGCGGCGAAGAAGGCGGGCGTCGACGTCGACAACCCGGCGAGCGTCAACGCCGCGGATCGGCGGTATGCCGCCGCCGAGGCGGCCGCCTGGCGCTGAGCCGAGCCGCTCCTCACCCGCGGGTGCTCGCGCGGGCGACCGGGAGACCGGACGCCCGCGCGGGCACCCGCTCCTCGTTCCGCGGCCCCGGAGAGATCCATCACAACGCGGCCCGGTCCACGCGGGCGGGACCGGCCCGGGAGTTGGCCGACCTGGCCGAAGGCGGCACAGTGTCCTCGGAACGGGAGGAGTCCGCATGAGCCGCACGCTCGTCGCCGGGGTCGACACCTCGACCCAGTCCTGCAAGGTCATCGTCTGTGACGCGGAGACCGGGGAGGTCGTCCGCACCGGACGGGCCCCGCACCCGGACGGGACCGAGATCCATCCCCGGGAGTGGTGGGACGCCTGGCGGGTCGCGAGCGGCGACGGCCTCCTCGACGGCGTCGAGGCGATCTCCGTGGGCGGCCAGCAGCACGGCATGGTCACCCTCGACGAGCACGACGACGTCGTCCGACCCGCGCTGCTGTGGAACGACACCCGCTCGGCCGGTGCGGCCGCCGACCTCGTCGCCGAGCTCGGCGGGCCGCAGGCATGGGCCGAGGCGACCGGCGTCGTCCCCGTCGCCGCCATCACGGTGTCGAAGCTGCGCTGGCTCGCCCGGAACGAGCCGGAGAACCTCGCCCGCACCCGCACCTGCGTCCTCCCCCACGACTGGCTGACCGGCCGGATCCTCGCCGACGGCGGCGGCTTCGACGGCTGGACGACCGACCGCGGCGACGCCTCCGGCACCGGCTACTGGTCGGCCCACACCGAGGAGTACCGCGAGGACCTCCTCGACCTCGCCATCGGCGCCAGCATCGGCGTCCCCCGGGTCGCGGCGCCGCACGAGGCGGTCGGGCGCACGACCTCCGGGATCGTCGTCGGCCCCGGCACCGGCGACAACATGGGAGCCGGCCTCGGCCTCGAGCTGAGCGACGGCGACGTCGTCGTCTCGCTCGGCACGTCGGGGACGGCCTTCGCCCGCAACGACGCCCCGACCCGCGACGCCACCGGCGAGGTCGCCTCGTTCGCCGACGCCTCCGGCCGTTTCCTCCCGCTCGTCTGCACTCTCAACGCGGCCCGGGTGCTCTCGGCGGGCGCGGCGATGCTCGGCACCGACCTCGCCGGCCTCGACGCCCTCGCCATGGCGGCCCCCGCCGGCGCCGGGGGGCTCAGCCTGCTCCCCTACCTCGACGGCGAGCGGACGCCGAACCTCCCGACCGCCACCGGCACGCTCTCCGGCATCACCCGGGGCAACGCGACCCCCGAGAACCTCGCCCGCGCCGTCGTCGAGGGGATGCTCCTCAACCTCGTCGGCGGGCTGGACTCGCTGCGCCGCGAGGGCGTCCCCGTCCGCCGGGTGCTCATCATCGGCGGCGCCGCCCAGTCCGCATCGGTGCGTGCCATCGCGCCGGACCTGTTCGGCGTCCCCGTCGCCGTCCCGACCCCCGGTGAGTACGTCGGCATCGGCGCCGCGCGCCAGGCCGCGTGGGTGCTCGCCGGCGCCGACGCGCCGGTTCCGTCGTGGTCGCTCGGCCTCGAGGTCGAGCTCGAGCCGACCGACCTCGCCGCGGGCGAGGAGGCCAAGGCGCGGTATGCCGCGCTCCTGGAGCGGCTGCACCACTCCTGACGGCCCGAGCCGACCCTTCCCGACCCCGCCCGCGACGCCGGGGCCACGGCATACAGTCGGTGGATGAGCAGCACCGGAAGCCGTGAGCTCGACCTCGTCCTCGTCGGTGCCACCGGGTTCGTCGGCCGCCTCACCGCCGTCTACCTCGCCGAGCACGCCCCCGACGGCCTGCGGGTCGGTCTTGCCGGCCGGTCGGCCGAGCGGCTGGAGGCAGCGCGCCGGGGGCTCGGCGAGCGAGCCGCCGGCTGGCCGCTCGTCGTCCTCGACACCACGGACGAGGCGGCGGTGACCGACCTGGCCCGGCGGACCCGGGTCGTCGTGACGACCGTCGGCCCCTACCTGCGCTACGGCACGGCGCTCGTCGCCGCGTGCGCGCGGGAGGGGACCCACTACGCCGACCTCACCGGGGAGGTGCTCTTCGCCCGACAGAGCATCGACGCCAACGACGAGACGGCCCGCGCCTCCGGGGCCCGGATCGTCCACTCGTGCGGCTTCGACTCCATCCCGTCCGACCTCGGTGTGCTCGTCACGGCCCGACGGGCCGCCGAGGACGGCGAGGGGACCCTCGGCGAGACCACCCTCTACGTCCGGTCGATGCGCGGTGGCCTCAGCGGCGGGACGATCGACTCGATGCGCCAGCAGGCCATCGAGATGGGCGCGTCCCCGGCCGCGAAGAAGATCGCCGGCGACTCCTACGCCCTCAGCCCGGACCGCGCGGAGGAGCCGCCGTCGCGCAACCGCCCGACGACCCCGCCCGGGCCCCTCGACCAGGTCCTGGCCCGGCTACCCGTCGGTCGAGCGCCCGAGACCGGGCGGTTCACCGCCCCGTTCGTCATGGCGTCCTACAACACCCGGGTCGTCCGGCGCAGCAACGCCCTCACGGGATGGTCCTACGGACGGGACTTCCGCTACCGGGAGGTGACCGACACCGGTTCGGGCGTCACCGGCGCCCTCGCCGCGACCGCGTGGTCGGTCGGTCTCGGGGCGGTCGCCGGTGGGATGATGCTCGGCCCGACGCGCGCCGTCCTCGACCGGGTCCTGCCCGCGCCCGGGGAGGGCCCGAGCGAGGAGGCGATGCGCAGCGGCCGGTTCGTCATGGACATCCACACGACGACGACCACGGGGGCGCGCTACCGCACGCGCGTCGCCGCGGAGAAGGATCCCGGCTACTCCGGCACGGCCGTCATGCTCGGCGAGAGCGCGCTCGCGCTCGCGCTCGACGAGGACCTGCCGGCAGCCGCCGGGGTGCTGACCCCCGCAACCGGGATCGGGCTCCCCCTCGTCGAGCGGCTCCGTACCGAGGGCTTCACGATCGAGACCGAGCGCCGCTGAGCACGCTCCGGACCGACGAGAGACGGACGTCATACCGGGGACCGGCGAGCCGTGGCCCCGCCTGGGGGAATATCGTCTGAGGCGACAGGAATCTCGACGAGGAGGACCGATGACCGACCACGATCCCGTCACCAGGATGTCCGACGCGGAGGCCTGGGAGATGCTCCGGGAGAACGAGTTCGGCCGGCTCGCCTTCCACCTCGTCGACGAGGTCCACATCGTCCCGATGAACTACGCCGTCGACGAGCACCAGCGGCTCGTCTTCCGGACCGCCGAGGGGAGCAAGCTGCTCGGGCTGACGATCAACGCCGACGTCGCGTTCGAGATCGACGAGTTCGGCGACGAGACGGCCCGCAGCGTCGTCGTCCACGGCCGCGCCCGGATCCTCGAGGGGCGGGAGGCCGACGAGACCGAGGAGCTGCCACTGCGTCCCTGGGTCGACACGGCGAAGTTCAACGTCGTCGCGATGGAGCCCGACGAGGTGACCGGCCGGCGGTTCGAGCTGAGCCGGCCCTGGACGCACATGATCCCCCACGAGGCGGAGTGAGCCGGCGCCGGACCCGGCTCGGCCGCGCCGTCCTCAGGTGAGCCGGCGCAGGAGCGACAGCGGCGCGAAGCGCATGACCGTGCCCAGTGGCCGCCACGGCCACGCCGGCACCCGCGCGGTGGCCCGACGCGCCTCGATCGCCTCGACGATGGCGCGCACGCCCGGCTCGGTGTCGACGATGAAGGGCGCGTTCGCGACCCGCTCGTTCATCTCCGAGCGGATGTAGCCGGGATAGATCGTCGACACGGTGATGTCGAGCTCCGGCGAGCCGAGCAGCTCCATCCGCAGCCCCTCGGCGAGCGACGCGACGCCGGCCTTCGTCGCGGCATACGTCGTCACGGTCCCCCGCATCCCCCGCAGTGCCGACATCGAGGAGACGACGACGAGATGCCCCCGGCGCTGGGCCCGGAAGACCTCCATCGCCGCCTCGATCTGGGCGAGCGCACCCACGAAGTTCGTCATCGCCGTCTGCCGGTTGGCGTCGTGCCGGCCGGTGCCGAGCGGGGCGCCCTTGCCGAGGCCGGCGTTGACGACGACCCGGTCGAGCCCACCGAGCTCGTCGGCGACCTCGTGGGTCACCGCGAAGACGGCCGCGTCGTCGGTGACGTCGAGGCTGCGCACGACGACCCGCCGGTCCGGGTGGGCCGCGGCGATCTCGTCGCGCAGGCTCTCGAGCCGGTCGAGCCGGCGGGCGGCGAGCGCGAGGTCGTGACCGCGGCCCGCGAGCTGGCGGGCCATCTCGGCGCCGAGCCCGGAGCTCGCGCCGGTGATGAGGGTGCTCGGCATGGTCGGTCCTCCGGTCAGCGGGACGTGAGCATCCCCGGGCCGGCGGCCTCGAGATGGGTGTGCTCGTTGAAGGTCAGCAGGAGCGGGCCGGCGGTGTCGACGGTGACCGTCGAGATCGAGGCGTTCATCATGACCCGCTGGAGGCGGCCCCACAGGTACGGATCGCCGTCGAGGACCGTGGTGAGCGCCCAGGTGATGGCGCCGGCGGAGCTGCACACGACGGCGGTGTCGTTGGGGCCGAGCCGGGTCATCACCCGCTCGAACGCCTCCTCGACCCGGTGGCAGAAGGCGGCGAACGTCTCGGGGTAGTCCTCGTCGTGCTCGCCCTCGGCCCAGCGGACCATCGCCTTCTCGAACATGAGCATGAAGGCGCGGTAGGGCCGGAAGGTCCGCGCGAGGTCCGCCTTCATCACCGTCATCGAGCGGTATGCCGGCTTGTGCCCGGTGATGATCGCCGTGTGGTCGTACTCGTCCCAGCCGGCGTCGATCTCGGGAGCGATCTCCCACCCGGCGGCATCGATGAGCGAGCGGGCGGTCAGCTGCTGGCGGCGCAGCGCCGCCGACGACGACGAGGTCGGGCCGGACCCCGCGGTCCCGCAGGGCCTCACCGGCGATCTCGGCCTGCCGGGTCCCGAGGTCGGAGAGGACGTCGTAGTCCCGCTTGCCCCACGACGCCTGGCCGTGCCGGACGAGGAGGATCCTGCTCACACCGGTCCTTTCTCGGGTCGTCGGTCTCGCTCGTCGGGGTCGCGGCCCGGCACGGGCTCAGTCCAGGCCGAGGAGCCGACGGCACCGACCCTCAAGGTAGACGACGACGACGCGGAAGCGCGCATAGGCCTCGTTCGTCGTCTGGCCGTGGAAGTAGCGGTAGTAGATCTGCTGCCCGATGACGGCGAGTCGGAACAGCCCGAACACCTCGTAGAACGCGAGATGGTGCTCCGGGACGGTCAGGCCCATCCGCTCGGTGTAGTACCCGAGCACCTCGGCCCGGGTCAGCATCCCCGGCGCGTGCGTCGGCTGGAGCCGGTTCGCGACGAACGGCGGGTCGTCGTCGGCCTGGACCCAGTAGGCGAGGGCGCCGCCGAGGTCCATGAGCGGGTCGCCGACCGTCGCCATCTCCCAGTCGAGGACACCGATGACCTCGGTCGGGTCCTCGAGGGAGAGGACGAGGTTGTCGAACCGGAAGTCGTTGTGGATGAGCGCCCGGGCGACGTCCGCCGGCTGGTGCGCGTCGAGCCAGGCCATGACGTCCTCGAAGTCGCCGACGTCGTCGGTCCGGGCCCGGCGGTAGCGCTCCGACCAGCCGCCGACCTGCCGCGCGACGTAGCCGGGACCGCGGGACAGCGACGCCAGCCCGGCCGCCTCGACGTCGACCCGGTGGAGGGCGATGAGGGTGTCGAGGGCGTTCGTGCACAGCCGGCGGACCCCGGCCTCGTCGAGCCCCAGCTCCGGCGGGATGTCGCGGCGCAGGATCGTCCCCACGAGCCGCTCCATGACGTAGAACGGGGTGCCGATGAGGGCGTCGTCCTCGCAGAGGGCCACCATCTCGGGGACGTGGGGGAAGACGGGGGCGAGAGCCGACATGATCCGGTGCTCGCGACCCATGTCGTGGGCGCCGCGCGCCTTCGTGCCGGTCGGCGGCCGGCGGAGGATGAGGTCGCGGCCCGCGGCATACCGCAGGAGGTAGGTGAGGTTCGAGGCGCCACCGGAGAACTGACGCACCTCCGGTATGCCGTCCAGCCCGGTCGGGTCCGCGGCGTGCGTTCGCAACCAGCCGGCCACCGCCTCGACGTCGAAGGCGTCCTCGTCGCGGACGACTCCGGCCCCGGCCACCTCGCTCATGAGCGCTCTTCCCTGCGGGCCAGCCGCGCGGCACCCTCGCGGAAGACGCGGTCGTAGGCGGGCCGGGCGAGCCGCTTGGTCCAGAACGCCCGGCGCCCGGCCCGGTCGGTGAGGACGAGCCGCTTGTGCGCGTCGATGCCCTTGACGACGACGGCCGCGATGTCGTCGGCGGACGCACTGGCGGTCGTGATGAGCCGGACGGCCGTCTTCTCCATCTCGGCGTCGGTCCCGCGCAAGGAGGAGTGCAGGTTGGTCCGGAAGAAGGCCGGGCACACGACGGTCGTCTCGATCCCCCACGGCTCCAGCTCGTAGGAGAGGGTCTCGGAGAGGGCGACCACCCCGGCCTTGACGGCGTTGTAGGACGACATGCCCGGGCCGTGGACGAGCCCGGCGAGGGACGCGACGTTGACGATGTGGCCGGAGCGCTGCTCCTTGAGCAGCGGGGTGAAGGTCCGACAACCACGGACGACCCCGAGCAGGTTGATGTCGACGACCCGGTGCCAGTCCGCGAGGGACTCCACGTCGATCCGGCCGCCGGTGGCGATGCCGGCGTTGTTGACGAGGAGATCGAGTCCGCCCCAGTGCTCGCGGACCCAGGCCAGGGCCGCGTCCCAGTCGTCCTGGCTCGTCACGTCGAGCCGGAGGTAGTCGGTGCCGTCGGGAAGCGCCTCGGCGAGGTGGTCCGCCTCGGCCGCGAGATCGCCGACGAGGACCCGGTCCCCCCGCTCGCGGAACCGGCGGGTGAGGGCGAGGCCGAGGCCGGAGGCCCCCCCGGTGACGAGGACCCGCCGGCTCACGTGGCCGCCGCGGCGAGGTAGGGCCTCAGCAGGATCCGGGCGACGACGCCGAGGTGGACCTCGTCGGGGCCGTCGGCGAGCCGCAGCGAGCGGGCACCGGCATACGCGGCGGCAAGGGGGTAGTCCTCACTCATCCCGCCGCCACCGTGCAGCTGGATCGCCATGTCGATCACCTCCGCGGCCATGGTCGGCACGGCCGCCTTGATCTCGCTCACCTCGGACAGGGCCCCCATCGTGCCAAACGTGTCGAGCTTCCAGGCGGCGTGCTGGACGAGCAGGCGGGCCTGGTTGATGGCGATCCGGGCCTTCGCCAGGCGCTCCCGGTTGCCGCCGAGGTTGGCGATCGGCTTGCCGAAGGCGACCCGCGACACCGACCGTTCGCAGGCCATCTCGAGGGAGCGCTCGGCGAGGCCGATGAGCCGCATGCAGTGGTGGACCCGGCCCGGACCGAGCCGGCCCTGGGCGATCTCGAAGGCCCGGCCGGGTCCGGCGATGATGCTGCTGACCGGGAGGCGGACGTCGGTGAGCGAGACCTCTCCGTGCCCGATCGGCTCGTCGAACTGACCGAGCGAGGTGAGGGCCCGGACGACCTCGACGCCCGGTGCGTCCATGGGGACGAGCACCATCGAGTGCCGGTGGTGCTTGTCGGCGCCGTCGTCGGTGACACCCATGAAGATGCCGACCTTGCAGTCCGGGTGGGGGGCGCCGGTCGACCACCACTTGCGGCCGTTGAGGACGACCTCGTCGCCGTCGATGATCGCGGTGGCCGCCATGTTCGTCGCGTCGGAGGAGGCGACGCCCGGCTCGGTCATGAGGAAGGCGCTGCGGATCCGCCCGTCGAGGATCGGCTCGAGCCAGGTGTCCTTCTGCTCCTGGCTGCCGTACTTGAGGATGACCTCGGCGTTGCCGGTGTCGGGCGCGTTGCAGTTGAAGACGAGCGGCGCGATGAGCGAGCGGCCCATCTGCTCGGCGATGGGGGCGTAGTCGCCGTTCGTGAGGCCGGCGCCGCCGTCGGTACCGAACCTCGCGGCATACGGGCCCTCGTGGCCGGCCGGGATGAAGAGGTTCCACAGGCCCTGGGCCCGGGCCTTGGCCTTGAGCTCCTCGAAGACCGGGTGCGGCGGCCACGGGTCCTCGCCCCGGGCGCGGCGCTCGGCGATGTCGCGGAAGACCTCCTCCTCGACCGGGACGATCTCGGCATCGATGAAGGCCCGGACCCGGGCGGTGAGGTCGGCGGCGCGCGGGGAGAGCGAGAAGTCCATGGCCGTTGACCTTAGCCCTCTATTGAGCAATGCTCAATAGTATGCCGGTTGCCGACCCCCCGCCCTCCCCCGCCGTCTCGGGGGAGCCAGGGGGGCCGGCGCCGGCAGCCCGCGGGGCCCGGGTCCGGATGTCGCCGGAGGAGCGGCGCCGCCAGCTCGTCGGGATCGGGCTGCGGACGTTCGTCGAGCATCCCGTCCAGGACGTGTCGCTCGACGCCGTCGCCGCCGAGGCCGGGGTGTCGCGCGGGCTGCTCTTCCACTACTTCCCGACGAAGACCGACTTCCACCGGGCCGTCGTCGGGGCCGCCGGGCGGCGGATGCTGCGCACCGTCCGGCCCGACGAGGGGACGTCCGGGGACGTGGCCGTGGCCCAGGTCGTCGACCGGTTCCTCGCCCAGGTGGCCCGGCGCCGCGAGTTCTACCTCGCGCTCGTCTACGGCCAGCTGCCGGGGGGCGCCGGGAGCGAGGACGCCGCGGGCGGGACGGCGGCGACCCTGCGCGAGGGGCTGGCCGGGCTCGTCATCGCCGCCGCCGGGCTCCCCACGTCGGCGCGGCCCGCGGCCCAGGGGTGGGTGGCCTACCTCGAGGATCGCGCCCTCCAGTGGTCCGCCCCCGACCGGGTCGACGCCCCCTCGGCGCGGGACGAGGTCGACGCCTCCTCGGAGAGGGACGACCTCGTGGCGCACTGCGTCCGGGCGCTGCACGCCCTCACCGACCTCCCCACCCACACCACCCTCACCGCCCCTCCCGTCCCTGGTACCTGCTGACCCGCCGCCCCCCGGCCGCGTCGCCGAAGCTGACATCCGTCGTCGACCTTGCGGCGATCTCTGTCAGGAACGGCGACCTCGGGCAGAAGCGGCGACCTGCGCCTGGTGCGGATCCACCGACCACATACCTCCCGGGGTATGCTGTCGCGTCATGTGGGAGACGCTGAGCCAGTGGAGCCGGCGGCGGTGGTATGCCGTCGCCGCGAGCGCCGTCGTCACCGTCCTCGTCATCGCCGTCCCGACCGCGATGATCCCGACGCCGATCTTCGGCCGGGAGATCCCGCCGACGTGGTGGTCCTGGCCGGTCCTGCTGGTCACGGCGGTGCTCGGCGGGCTGCTCTTCGCGACCTACGTCCGGGAGCCGGGGCGGGCGGCATCCGCCGCGACGGAGGACGGCCAGGCCCAGCTCGACAGGAAGGGCATGGTGGGCGGCTTCCTCACCTACCTCGCCGTCGGCTGTCCGGTCTGCAACAAGATCGCCCTGCTCGCCCTCGGCTCGGCCGGGGCCCTGCAGTGGTTCGCGCCGATCCAGCCCTTCCTCGGGGTCGCCGCGCTCGGCCTGCTCGGCTGGGCGCTCAGGGTCCGCCTCGCCGGCGAGCGCTCCTGCCCGATCCCGGTCGCGGCCACCCGGTCCTAGCGCCGAACCGCCGACGCGCGGGCATGGGCGTCGGCGAGCAGCTCGGCGACGACCTCACGGTGGGCGGCCTCGAGGTCGACGGCGACGGCCGACAGCGTGGCACCCCACCACACCTCGCTGCACCACGGCCATTCGGCGACCGCCTCGCGGATCCCTCCCTCGTCGAGCATGACCCGCAGCACCGACGGCTGCGGCAGGGTCGCGAAGATCCTCCGGGTCCGAAAGCTCGGGAACCCGTGGTGGTCCCGCTCCTGCGCCTGCGGCAGAGCGAGGGCGAGGTCCCGGGCGTCGTTTGCGTCCACCCGACCGAGTATGCCGCGCGCCGCCGGTCGCCTCACCTCACCAGTGCTGGGTGACGTCCTCCGCCGAGCCGACGATCCCGTCGACCCGCTGCCGACCCTCGGGCCCGGCGACCCAGCCGGCCCACGTGCCGAAGCACTGCTGGGTGGCGGAGCGGACGAGGCCGAGGTTGGTCGCGTCCGTCCGCTGCGCGAAGGGTGTGAACGTCAGTTCGACCGTCTCCCCGGCGACCCGCCACGGGTCCGTGGCCGACCCGGGCGTCCACGACCACGCGAGCTCCTCGCGGATCTTGTGCAGCCGCCCGTCGACGACGAGCGCGTTCTCCGTCGACCCGGTGCCGTCGGTCCACCGCCCGCCCACCTGGAGACCCACGGTCCGCCCGTCGACGACACCGGCTCCGAATCCCCAGTTCCACACCACGTCCCGCGGCCAGTAGCCCCGCCCGTGGTCGAGGGTCGCCCAGGACCCCTCACCCACCGCCACGGCCCGGCCGTCGAGCCGGACGACCCCCTCCACCGGCCGCGCGACGTCCTTGACGGTGTACTGGTAGGTCCGCTCCGACCACGGGACGACGACGCCGAGCCGCTCGTGTCCCTCCGGCAGCGGGACGACGAGGTCGACGTCGACCCGGGGAGTTCGGGCCCGGAGCCGGGTGCCGTCTCCGGCCGGCTCGAGACGGATGGCCAGTCGGCGCTGCGCGACCTCGGCCACCCCCTCGCCGAGCGTGCCCGGCAGGCGGGTGCCGACGGCGAGCGGGGTGACCGAGACCGCGTCGACCTGCTCGCCGGTCCGCCGGTCGAGCACCCACACCTGGGCGAGGCCGGCATAGTCCAGCGAGGCCACCGTCATCGCCGCGACGAGGTCGGGAGCGATGACGCACCAGTACTCCCAGCGCTTCGCCCGCCCCCACCGCCGGGGCAGGTGGCCGACCCGATCGGTGCGGTGCAGCGGCCGCCGGGTCCATCCCACGGCGTCCGACGCGAGTCGCCCGTCGGGCAGGCTGAGGCCGACCGGCTCGGTGATCTCCCTGGCGTCCGTCGGCACGGGTCAGCCGGCCGGCTCGAGGCGCACCGGTATGCCGTTGAGCACCGCGTTCGCGGCCACCGTCTCGACCCGCGCCGGGTCGGTGAGGTCGTTCATCGACACCCCTGGCAGCCGGGTGGCCTCGGCGAGCCGGACCCCCGGCGCCGCCCCCTGCCCGTAGCCGTGAGGGAGGCTGACGACGCCACGCATCATGTCCTCCGTGGCGAGGACGTCGACCTCGACCGACCCCGCGGCAGAGGTGACCCGCGCCCGCGTCCGGTCGACGATCCCGCGGACGGCGAGGTCGTCCGGATGGACGTAGAGCTGATGGCGGGGCCGGCCCTTGGTCAGCCGTGGGCTGTTGTGCAGCCAGCTGTTGTTGTCGCGCTGGTGACGCCGGCCGATGAGGAGGAGGGTGCCGTCGGCGGAGTCCGCCGGGGCCGCGGCCTCCAGCGCGGCCAGGCCCTCGGCGGCGACCTCGGGGAAGAGGTCGACCCGTCCGTCGTCGGTGGCCAGCCGCCCGGGCAGCTGGCCCTCCTGCAGCGGACCGAGGTCGACACCGCCGGGCGTCGCCTCGAGCTTGGCCACCGAGAGCCGCTCCCCCGAGGTCCGCAGCAGCAGGTCGAGCTGCTGCCGGGGCGGGGTCCGGAACCGCGCCTGGGCCTCGACGGCGTGCGGGAGTCCCTTCGCGGCATTCGCGAGCCGGGACGCCCTGTCCCGCAGCCCCTCCGGCCGGTCGAACTCGGGTCGCAGCGCCATGACCTTCAGCGCGAGGTCGCGGGCGATCTCCCAGTCGTGCCGGGTGTCCTCGCCGGGCTCGAACAGCGCGGCCGAGAAGCGGGCCGTGTTGCGGACGGCGAGCAGATGGAAGATGAGGTCGTAGTGGTCGTGCTCCAGCGGACCCGTCGGCGGCAGGATGACGTCGGCGTGCGCGGTCGTCTCGTTGACGTAGAAGTCGATGGCCGCCATGAAGTCCAGCCCGTCGAGCGCCTCGGCGAGGCGGTGGCCGGCGGGCGTCGAGGAGACCGGATTGCCGGCGATCGTCAGCAGCGCGCGCACCTGCCCCTCGCCGGGCGTCGTCATCTCCTCCGCGAGCACCGACACCGGGAGCTCGCCGCCGAACTCCGGCAGCCCCCGCACCCGCGAGGTCCAGCGACCGCGGTGTCCCCGGCCGAGGAGTCCCTTGCCGACCATGTCGACCGCGGGCGAGGTGAACATCGTGCCGCCGACGGCGTCGAGGTTCCCGGTGAGGATGTTGATCGCCTGGACGGCCCACTGGCACAGAACGCCGTGCGCCTGGGTCGAGACGCCCATCCGGCCGTGGACCGCGGCGGACCCGGCGGCGGCGAGATCACCCGCCAGCTCACGCACGGCATCGGCCGGCATGCCGCTGCGCTGCTGCGCGAGCTCGGGGGTGAAGCCCGCCACCGCGGCGCGCACCGCGTCGACCCCGTCGACGTAGTCGGCGGGCGTCGCCGCCCCGCTCTCGAGCAGCTCGCGGACGACGGCGAGGAGCACCCAGGCGTCGGTCCCGGGCCGGACGAAGTGGTGGGCGTCGGCGACCTTGGCCGTCTCGGTCGCCCGGGGGTCGAGGACGACGAGACGACCACCCCGGGCCCGCAGCTCGCGCAGCCGCCCCGGGAAGTCCGGAACCGTCATGAGCGAGCCGTTGCTCGCCATCGGGTTGGTGCCGACGAGGACGAGCAGCTCGGTGCGGTCGATGTCGGGCACCGGGAGGAGGAACTGGTGGCCGTAGAGCGCCCAGGCCATGAGCTGGTGGGGCAGCTGGTCGACCGAGGTGGCGCTGTAGGTGTTCTTCGTCCGGAGGGTCCGCACGAGGTTCACCCCGTGGGTGAGGGCGCCGAGGCTGTGGACGTTGGGATTGCCGAGGTAGACGGCGAGCGCGTCGGGACCGTGGTCGTGCTGGGCGCGGACGAGCTCGGTGGCGACGAGGTCGATCGCCTCGTCCCAGCCGATCTCCTGCCACTCGCCGTCGACCTTGCGGACGGGACGCCTCAGTCGGTCGGGGTCGGCGTGGATGTCCTGCAGCGCCACCGCCTTGGGGCAGATGTGCCCGCGCGAGAGGGGGTCGTCGGCGTGGCCGCGCACCCAGGCGATCTCGCCGTCCTCGAGGCGCACCTCGAGCCCGCAGCTCGCCTCGCAGAGCGTGCAGGTGATGTACCGCAGCTCGCTCGTCGTCGTCCGCTCGGTCATCGGGTCACCTCGACCGCGGCCGGTATGCCGCCGGCACCCGCCGCAGCGCCGCCTCCCGCGCGATGGCGGTGTTCTTCGCGGCGAGCAGCCACGCCTGCTCGAGACGCTCGTGGAAGAAGGTCCGCCGGTCCCCGGAGGACCAGGTGCGGTTGAAGATGCGCTTCGTCGCGGCGACGGAGTCCGGCGACCGGGTGGCGACCGCCTCGATGAGTCCGGCGGCCGCGGCATACGGGTCCTCGGCCACCTCGGTGGCGAGCCCCAGCTCGACGGCCCGGGCACCGCTGATGACCTCGCCGGTCATCGTCAGCCGCTTGGCCACGTCCATCCCGACCTGCTGCGAGAGCGCCTGGACGCCGCTCATGTCGGGGATGAGGCCCCACTTGGCCTCGAGGACGGCCCACTGCGCGTCGGCCGTCGTGAACCGGAAGTCCGCCCCGAGGGCGATCTGCAGGCCGCCGCCGAGGCAGTGTCCCTCGACGGCCGCGACGACCGGGACCGGGACGCGCCGCCAGGCCCAGCACGCCTCCTGGAAGGTGTTCGTCCCGCGCCACGGGCGGGGCGCGAAGGCGAGCGCGATGCGCTTCGGGTCTCTCAGGACGGTGCCGAAGTCGAGCCCCGCGCAGAAGGAGGAGCCCACGCCGCCGAGGACGACGCCGCGCAGCGTCCGTGTCCCGGGCGAGGTCGTGGGCGACGGCGACGAGCGCGTCGAGGGTGTCGAGGGTGAGGGCGTTGAGCTTGTCCGGCCGGTTGAGCCGCACCTGCGCGACCCCGCCGTCGACGGCGACGGTCACGGGGGCGTCGGACTCGCGGGCCGGCCGGGCGTCGGTGCTCGTCATGGGCTCAGCCTACGGAGGTGCGGCGGTCGCGGGGAGGGCGCGTAGGGTCGCGGCATGCGCGCCGTGCAGATCAGCAGCCTCGACGGTCCGTCCGCGGTCGAGGTCGGCGAGGTCCCCGACCCGGTGCCCGGCGAGGGGCAGGTCCTCATCGAGGTCGCCGCGGCGGGAGTGAGCTTCCCCGAGGTGCTCCTGACCCGCGGGGCCTACCAGGTGAAGCCACCGTTGCCCTTCGTGCCGGGCTCCGAGGTCGCGGGGGTCGTCCGGTCCGCCCCCGCGGAGAGCGGCCTCGCTGCCGGCGAGCGGGTCGCGGCATTCCCCATGTTCGGCGGGTATGCCGGTCTCGTCGCGACCGACGCGGCGTTCGTCTTCCCGCTGCCGGACTCGATGTCGTTCGAGCAGGGCGCGGCGCTGCCGATGAACTACCTCACCTGCCACTTCGCCCTCGTCACGCGCGGCGGTCTCGAGCCCGGCGAGACCGTCCTCGTCCACGGCGCCGCCGGGGGGATCGGGACGGCCGCCTGCCAGCTCGCCGCGGCCTACGGCGCTCGGGTCATCGGGGTCGTCTCGACGAACGACAAGGCCCCGGTCGCCCGGGTCGCCGGCGCCGGCGAGGTCGTCCTCGCCGAGGGGTTCAAGGACGAGGTACTCCAGCTGACCGGTGGCCGGGGCGTCGATCTCGTCGTCGACCCCGTCGGCGGCGACCGGTTCACCGACTCACTCCGCTCGCTCGCCACCCTGGGCCGGCTGCTCGTCATCGGGTTCACCGCCGGGAGCATCCCCGAGGTCAAGGTCAACCGGCTGTTGCTGAACAACGTCTCCGTCGTCGGCGTCGGGTGGGGGGCCTACTGGCAGAACCGGCCGATGTTCCTCCAGGAGCAGTGGCGCGACCTGCTGCCCCTGCTGGCGGCCGGCCGGCTCGACCCCATGGTCATCGCGCGCTACCCGCTCGATCAGGCCGGCGAGGCCCTAGCCGCGATGGAGGAGCGCCGCACCCTCGGCAAGACCGTCCTCACCCTGCCGTGAGTCGGCGGGGATCCCTCTAGGCTCGGGGCATGGACTTCCGCAACGCCTACGCGCACGGGTTCGCCCGGGTCGCGGCGTGCACCCTCCCGGTCGCCCTCGCCGACCCGGCGACGAACGCCGAGCGGATCATCGAGCAGGCCCGCGCCTGCCACGACGACGGCGTCGCCGTCGCGGTCTTCCCCGAGCTGTCGGTCTCCGGGCTACGCCCTCGACGACCTCTTCCTCCAGGACGCGCTCCTCGACGCCGTCGACGCCGCGATCGTCCGGATCGCCGAGGCGAGCGCCGACCTCCTGCCGCTCTTCGCCGTCGGCGCACCGCTGCGCTGGGGCAACCGCCTCTACAACTGCGCCGTCGTCATCCACCGCGGCCGCGTGCTCGGCGTCGTCCCGAAGACCCACCTTCCCAACTACCGCGAGTTCTACGAGAAGCGCTGGTTCGCCACCGCTGACGGAGTCGAGCGCGAGTATCTCGACCGCCCGATGTGGCCCGGCGCCGACGAGCAGGGCGATATCGCGTTCGGCACCCAGCTGATCTTCGAGGCCACCGACGTCCCCGGCCTGGCCGTTCACGTCGAGATCTGCGAGGACCTCTGGGTGCCGATCCCGCCGTCGCACCAGGCCGCCCTCGCCGGCGCGACGGTCCTGCTCAACCTCTCGGCCTCGCCCATCACCGTCGCTCGCGCCGAGGACCGCCACCTGCTCGCCCGCGCCGCCTCGGCGCGGTGCAACGCGGCCTACCTGTATGCCGCCGCCTCGCCCACCGAGTCGAGCACCGACCTGTCCTGGGACGGGATGACGATGGTCTACGAGCTGGGCGACCTGCTCGGCGAGACCGACCGGTTCCCCGACGGCCCGCGCCGCACGGTCGTCGACGTCGACCTCGACCGGCTGCGCCAGGAGCGCATGCGCCAGGGCAGCTTCGACGACAACCGCCGCGCGGAGTGGATCAACGTCCCCGACGGCGAGCGGTTCCTCCGCTGCCAGTTCACCCTGGACCCGCCCGCCGGGGACCTCGGCCTTCGGCGCACCGTCGACCGGTTCCCCTTCGTCCCCGACGACCCGGCCCGGCTCGCCCAGGACTGCTACGAGGCCTACAACATCCAGGTCACCGGGCTCGAGCAGCGGATGCGGGCCATCGGGTCGCCGACCGTCGTCATCGGCGTCTCCGGCGGCCTCGACTCGACGCACGCCCTCATCGTCGCGGCCCGGGCGATGGACCGGCTCGGCCGGCCGCGCAGCGACATCCTCGCCTTCACCCTCCCCGGCTTCGCCACGAGCGAGCACACGAAGCGCAACGCCATCGCCCTCGCGACCGCGCTCGGGGTGACCCTCGAGGAGATCGACATCCGCCCGCTCGCCACCCAGCTGCTGAGCGACCTCGGCCACCCGGCCGGTGCCGGCGAGGCGGCATACGACGTCACCTTCGAGAACGTCCAGGCCGGGCTGCGCACCGACCTGCTCTTCCGGGCGGCCAACCAGCGCGGCGGGATCGTCCTCGGCACCGGCGACCTGTCCGAGCTCGCCCTCGGCTGGTGCACCTACGGCGTCGGTGACCAGATGTCGCACTACGCCGTCAACACCGGGGTCCCCAAGACCCTGGTCCAGCACCTCATCCGCTGGGTCGTCGCCGACGGCCAGTTCGATGCGGAGGTCAACGCGACCCTCCGGTCGATCCTCGACACGGAGATCACTCCCGAGCTGGTCCCCGTCGCCGAGGGTGAGCGGCCGCAGTCGACGCAGGACACCATCGGCCCCTACGCCCTGCACGACTTCACCCTCTTCCACGTCCTGCGCCGTGGAGCCAGACCGAGCCGGATCGCCTTCCTCGCCGAGAAGGCCTGGGCCGACGCCGACGCCGGGGCGTGGCCGCCGGGCCACCCCGAGGGCGAGCGGACGGCATACGACCTCGCGACGATCAAGCGCTGGGAGGCGGTCTTCCTCCGTCGGTTCTTCGCGAACCAGTTCAAGCGCTCGGCGATCCCCAACGGCCCGAAGGTGAGCGCGGGGGCTCGCTGTCACCCCGGGGCGACTGGCGGATGCCGTCCGACGCCTCGGCCGCGGCCTGGCTCGCGGAGCTCGAGTCCGTCCCGGAGGACTGACTCGAGCTCGGAGGACTGCCGGCCCTCGCTCCGGTCCGCCGAGGGGTGGCAATCTGCCCCTTCAGGAGACCTGATGGGGCGGATCCCCACCTCTCGGTGGGGTGGTTGGCGGCGCATCCCCACCCCTCGGCGAGGCGGAGCGTCCCGCTGCCGCTAGCCGCCGAGCGCGGCGAGGGCCTCCCCGTCGATGCGGAACGTCGTCCACTCGTCCTGGCCGACGGCGCCGAGGCTCTCGTAGAACCCGATGCTCGGGGTGTTCCAGTCGAGCACCCACCACTCCAGCCTGCGGTAGCCCCGCTCGACGCAGACCCGGGCGAGGGTGCGCAGCAGCTCCTGACCGAGCCCGCCGCCGCGATGCTCCGGCTCGACGAACAGGTCCTCGAGCCAGATGCCGTTCGTCCCCGTCCACGTCGAGAAGGACAGGAACCACACCGCGATCCCGACGATCCGCCGTGCACCGCCGTCCTCGACCTCGGCGACGTGGCAGAACGCGGTCGGCTCCCCGTCGGCCGGGAACAGCACCCCGGCGAAGTGCTCCTCGGTCGCCTCGACGGCCTCCGGCTCCTTCTCGTAGGCCGCGAGCTCGTGGACGAGCCGGAGGACGTCGGGAAGGTCGGCGGGGGTGGCGGGGCGCACGCGGTCGGTCACCCGCCCGAGCCTAGATCCACTCGCCTCGGGCCGGGCCGCCGCCCGAGCCCGTGGCGACGCGGATCCCCGGCTCCCCGAGCACACCCTCGCGCGATGCGCCGCCTATTGACATGTACTCGATTTTCAGGAGACTCTCCTATTTAGCACAGTCTTTCAGGAAGGATCCTCGCCATGACGACCGCGACCGTTGCCGCCCCGGACCTCGACCTCGCCCGCCGGCGCCGCTGGCTCACCCTGGGCGTCACCGCCGTCGCGATGCTTGTCGTCGGCCTCGACACGACGGTCCTCACCGTCGCCCTGCCGACCCTGTCCGAGCAGCTCCATGCATCGACGAGCCAGCTGCAGTGGTTCGCCGACGCCTACCTCCTCGCCCTCGCGTCCCTCATCCTCCCGGCCGGCATGCTCGGCGACCGGCTCGGTCGGCGGCCACTCATGATGGCCTCGCTCCTCGTCTTCGCGGTCGGGTCGGCCTGGTGCGCGTATGCCGGCGGCGCCGGTTCCCTCATCGCCGCGCGGGCCTTCATGGGGCTGGGAGCCGCGATGCTCATCCCCCTCGCGTTCTCGATGCTCGTCGTCCTCTTCGCACCGGAGGAGCGGACGACGGCGCTGGCCGTGCTCGGCGCCTCGACGATGATCGGGATGCCGCTCGGCCCGATCGTCGGGGGTGAGCTGCTGCGGCACTTCTGGTGGGGTTCGGTCTTCGTCGTGAACGTGCCCCTCGCCGTCGGGGCCCTCATCGCGTCCTGGTGGCTCCTGCCGCGCGAGAGCCTTCCGCCCCGGCCGCCCATCGACATCGTGGGGGTCGTCCTGTCCTCGACCGGGCTCATCGCCCTGACCTACGGTCTCATCGAGGGGCCGGGGACCGGGTGGGACGCCGTCTCGGTGTGGGGTCCGGTCCTCGGCGGACTCCTCACGCTGGGAGCCTTCCTCCTGTGGGAGCGGCGAGTTCGCCGAGCCGCGCTCGTCGAACCGCTTCTCGAGGCCGACCTGTGGTGGATCCCGGAGTTCCGGTGGGGCGCCGTGGCCGCCAGCGCGGCAACCCTCGTCGGCTTCGTCGCCCTGTTCTCGACCCCCATCTACCTCCAGGGCGTCCTCGGCGCCGACGCGCTCGGCACGGGCCTGCGCCTCCTCCCCCTCGTCGGTGGTCTCATGGTCGGGCTCGCTCTCGGGGTGCGGCTCGCGCCGCTGACCGGGCCACGGCCACCGATGGTCGTCGGGTACCTCCTCCTCGCCCTCGGCGCCGGGCTCGGAGCGCTCACGAGCGTCGAGAGCGGCTACGGCTGGGTCGCCCTGTGGCTGACCGTGTTCGGGGGCGGGTTCGGGCTCGTCCTCGTCACGGGACAGAACCTCGCCATCGACACCCTGTCCCCCGAACGCTCGGCCTCCGGCGGCGCGCTCGTCCAGGTCATGCGCCAGATGAGCAGCGTCATCGGCATTGCCGCGCTGGCCTCGATCCTGAACGCGACGTACCGCGCGAGCGTCGACGTGTCGGGCCTGCCCGCCCAGGCCGCCGACGCGGTCCGAGACTCGGTCAGCGGTGGGCTCACCGTCGCGGCGCAGCTGGACAGTGCCGGCCTGGCGGCCTCGGTCCGCGAGGCGTTCGTCGCCGGCCTGCAGAACCAGATGTGGGCCACCCTCACTCTCGCCGTGGCCGGGCTCGCCCTCGCGGTGTGGAAGCTCCCCAACACCCGCCCGGGCGAGACGGCCTCGGCCGGGTCGGCGACGGGACCCGAGCTCGATCCGACACAATCGGGGACATGACCCCCTCGAGCAGCCCCGCCGGCGCCGACCCCGCGGCAGGTGGGGGGCCCCGACCAGGGCTGCGGGAGCGCAAGAAGGAGCGGACCCGGCGGGCCATCCAGTTCCACACCCTCCGCCTCATCGACGAACAGGGGTATGCCGCGACGACGGTGGAGCAGATCGCGGATGCCGCCGAGATCTCCCCCAGCACCTTCTTCCGCTACTACCGCAACA
Source organism: uncultured Actinomycetota bacterium (assembly GCA_963745335.1). Lineage (GTDB taxonomy): Bacteria > Actinomycetota > Actinomycetes > Actinomycetales > Dermatophilaceae > CAVSJJ01. The sequence continues at coordinate 346,616 of CAVUXP010000006.1, read as the reverse complement.
AGGATGAGGCGGCGGTCGCCGACATCATGGACGAGGCCACCGTCGAGCAGATGCTCGCGGCACCGGCGCACCTCGGCCCGGCCGAGGCCCTCTCGTACGGCGTCCGGCACGCGGTCGAGGCATTGTCCGACGAGGACTGGGCCCAGGAGCGGCTGCGGAACCGGCTGATCCAGACCGTTCCCGAGCTCCAGCGGGGACTCATGGAAGAGCTCGCCCGGCCGATGCGACTCGTCGTCTCCGCCACCGCAGCCCGAATGGGCCGGGACCCCGACGACCCCGAGGCCCGGGTGCTCGGCGGGGCCCTCATGGGAGGCCTCATCGCCCTGCTGCTTCCCGCCGAGGCCGATGAGGAGGTCGTCGTCCCCGAGTCACGGGAGGAGATCGTCGCGATGCTCCAGGCGGGCCTGAGCATCCTCACCCGGGTCATCACCGACCCCACCTGATGCGCGTCCTGCCCTGCGGAGACCGGGCCGTCCTCGTCGAGGTGGCCGACACGACGCAGGCCCTGGCCCTCTACGTGAGCCTGCGCGAGGACCCGCTGCCCGAGCTCGTCGACGTCGTCCCGGCGGCGCGCACCGTGCTCGTCACCTTCGCCACGCCGGGGGCGTCGGCCTCGGCCGCATCCCTCACCGACCGTCGGCTCGACGGGGCCCTCCCACCCGCGAGGCGGACCGTCGAGATCCCCGTCGTCTACGACGGACCCGACCTCGCCGAGGTCGCCGACCTGACCGGCCTGACGACGGGCGAGGTGGCCCGTCGGCACGCGGGCGCGGCATACGAGGTGGGGTTCATCGGCTTCGCACCCGGCTTCGCCTACCTCACCGGCCTCGACCCGGCCCTCCACGTGACCCGCCGGGACACCCCGCGCACCCGCGTCCCCGCGGGTCGGTCGCCGTCGCCGGTCCCTACACCGCGGTCTACCCCGCGCCCTCCCCCGGCGGCTGGCGGCTCATCGGGCACACCGACCTCGCCCTCTGGGACCTCACCGCCAACCCGCCGGCCGTGCTCGGCCCCGGCGACCGGGTCCGCTTCGTCGAGGTGGGCCGATGACCCTCACCGTCGTCCGCACCGGCCCACTGACGACCGTGCAGGACCTCGGCCGCCCCGGGCTCGCCCACCTCGGGGTCGGTCGCTCCGGCGCCGCCGACCGGCCGGCCCACCGGCTCGCCAACCGGCTCGTCGGCAACCCCGAGGGCGCCGCCACGCTCGAGACGACCCTCGGTGGCCTCACCGTGACGACCGATGCGCCGGCCTGGGTCGCGCTCGCGGGCGCCCCGGCGCCGCTGAGCGTCGACGGAGCCGCCGTGGCGGCGGGTGCGCCCGTGCACCTCGACGCCGGAGCCCGCGTCGAGGTCGGTATGCCGCCCCGCGGCCTCCGCTCCTACCTCGCCGTCCGCGGCGGGATCGCCGTCGACCCCGTCCTCGGCTCACGGGCGACGGACGTCCTCTCCGGCATCGGCCCGGACCGGCCGGCCGAGGGGGACGCGATCCCGGTCGGGGCCGCCGCGGGGCGGTGGCGGTCCGCCGTCGACCACACGCCACTGCCCTCGATCGCCGAGGAGCCGGTCCTCGACCTGCGGCTGGGTCCGCGGGAGGACTGGTTCGCGGCGGACGCCCCGGATGTCCTCGGCGCGACGACGTGGGAGGTGACCCAGGACGCGAACCGGGTCGGGGTGCGGCTCGCCGGCCCGGCCCTGGACCGGGCGCGAGCGGGCGAGCTGCCCAGCGAGGGGATGGTCGCCGGCTCGGTCCAGGTGCCTCCGGACGGGCGCCCGATCCTCTTCCTCGCCGACCACCCGGTGACCGGGGGCTACCCCGTCATCGGCGTGCTCACCGGCGCCGCGGTGGCCACGGCAGCGCAGTTGCGCCCCGGCGTGCGCTGTCGGCTCCGGGTCCTTCAGTCGACGACGAGGTCGGCATAGCCCGGGTGCCGGTCGAGCCAGGAGCGGACGAACGGACAGGTCGGCCGCACTCGGGCGCCCCTCGCCCGCAGGTCGTCGAGCGTCTCGCGGACGAGCACCGAGCCGATGCCCTGCCCCTCGTAGCCGTCCTCGACGACGGTGTGCGGCAGGGTGACGACCTCGCCGTCGCCCCGGAACTCGGCGTACCCCGCCACCGCGCCGTCGACGACCGCCTCGTAGCGTCCCTCGGTGTCGGAGCGGCGGACCTCGATCTCGGGCATGCCCGGCAGTCTCGCACGCCCGCCCTCCCCCCGCTCGATGAGGTCCGGCCCCGGCCCCCAACCCTCGACGGCATCCAGCCGGCTCCCACGACGGCGGGGCATCCTGTGGCCGTGAGCATCCGTCCCGTCGACACGGTCCTGCGTCGGGTCGTCCGCCCGAGGGTCCAACACGCCTTCCGCTCCCGCGTCGCGGGGGCGGACTACCGCGAGCGGGCCGACGAGATCTGGAACGCCGAGGGCCCCCGCTGGTTCGGCCCGAGCGACCCGATCTGGTGGGTCCACGCGAGCCCGGCGATGTTCGTCGGCGGGATCCGGGCCCTGCTCGTCCAGAGCCTGCACCCCCTCGCGATGGCCGGCGTCGCGGGCCACTCCGGCTTCAAGGGCGACCCGTGGGGGCGGCTGCAGCGGACGAGCACGTACATCGCGACGACGACCTACGGCACCATCCCCGACGCCGAGCGCGTCCTCGCCCGGATCCGGGGCATCCACCGCACGGTCACCGGCACCGCCCCCGACGGGCGCCGGTATGCCGCGGACGACCCCCACCTGCTCGCCTGGGTCCACGCCGCCGAGGCCGAGAGCTTCCTCGTGGCCTACCAGGAGCTGTCCGACCGCCCGCTCACCGCGGACCAGGCCGACGCCTACGTCGCGCAGATCGGCTCGGTGTCGGCACGGCTCGGTGTCCCCGACCCGCCGACGACGCTCGCCGGGCTCGAGGCGACGCTCGCGGCATACCGGCCCGAGCTCGAGCCCTCGACCGCGGCCCTCGAGGCGGCCGACTTCCTCCTCCACGACCCGCCACTCCCGTTCGCCGCCCGCGGGCCGTATGCCGCGTTGGCGGCCGGTGCCGTGGCGCTCACCCCGCCGTGGGCGCGGGACATGCTCGGCCTCGGCCGACGGCCCGGCGTCGAGAAGGTCCAGCTCGGCGCCGGACGACTCGTCACCTCGCTCATCGGCTGGGCGATGGACCATCCGTCGACGCAGGGCCGGTGGCGTCGGACGGCCGAGGCGGACGGGGCGGACGGGGCTGAGGAGGCGGCCTCGACGGACGACGGCGGCCGGGATGGCCGCGCCGCCGCCGCTGGTTGATCACAGAACCCCCACGGGAGCGCCGATCTCGGGCAGGCTGTCGACCATGACGGGGGCGCACCTGGCGTTCTCGGTCGGGAACCTGCGGCTCGGGGTGGCGACGGCCGCGGTGCAGATCGAGGGCGGCGACACGAGCACGAGCTGGCACGACTGGGCCGACGAGCCCGGCCGGATCGCCGACGGCTCGACCCCGCGCCGGGCCACCGACCATTGGACCCGCTGGCGTGAGGACACCGACCTCATGGTCGGCCTCGGCATCCGCGACTACCGGATGGGGATCGAGTGGGCCCGGATCGAGCCCCGCCCCGGGCACTATGACGACGCGGCCATCGCCCGCTACCGGGAGGAGCTCGCCTACCTCCGCGAGTGTGGCGTCACGCCACTCGTCACCCTCCACCACTTCAGCAACCCGAGCTGGTTCGAGGGGCTCGGTGGGTTCGCGCAGCCGGGGAGCGTCGACACCTTCCTCCGCTATGTCCACGTCGTCGTCGAGGAGCTGGGGGACCTCGTCACCGACTGGGTGACGATCAACGAGCCGAACGTCTATGCCACCGGCGGCTATCTCTTCGGGGAGTTCCCGCCCGGAGCCCATACCTACCGCCGGCTGCGCTCGGTGCTCCGCCACCTCGCCATCGCGCACTGCCGGGCGTACCGCCTCATCCACGACCTCCAGCCGGGCGAGGCGACCCGGGTCGGGTTCGCGCACCACCTGCGGGTGTTCGAGCCGCTGCACCGGGCCAACCCCGTGCACCGGGTCCTCGCCCGGACGAACGCCCACCTCTTCCAGGACGCCCTGTCCGACGCGATGCTCGGGGGCCGGTTCGGCGCGGTGCTCGGGGGGCAGCCGGACGGCATACGTCCCGGGGCGCACTACGACTACCTGGGGATCAACTACTACTCGCGCACCGCCGTCTCGAAGATGGCGGACGGCACCTTTCCCGGCTCGCCGGTCAACGACCTCGGCTGGGAGATCCACCCCGCGGGGCTCGTCACCGTCGCGGCCGACCTGCACCGGCGCTATCCCGGCCCGATCTGGGTCACCGAGAACGGCACGTGCGACGCGACCGACGCCTTCCGGGCCCGCTTCATCCACGAGCACCTCGCCGCGATCGCCGGGTCGGACCTGCCGTTCGAGCGGTACTACCACTGGTGCTTCGTCGACAACTGGGAGTGGGCGCTCGGCGAGGTGCCCCGCTTCGGTCTCGTCCACCTCGACTACGACTCACAGGTGCGGACGGTCAAGGACAGCGGCCGCTTCTACGCCGAGGCGATCTCGGCCGGCGGCATCACCGACGACATGGTCGAGCGCTACGTCGCCGGCCACGACTACCGGGTCGAGGCGGCCCCCACCCCACGCGGCTGACCGACAGCGCGTGGCCCGGCCGACCAGGCCCGCTGACCCCGGGTCGGTTTCTCACCCAATAGGGAAGTTATCCCCCTCCCCCCGGTCGAAAACTTCCCTATTGGGTGAGTTCTTGACGGGTGGGGAGGACGGCCATCAGACCGCCACCCGCGCGGCGATCCGACCGGCGATGCGCGCCGCGTCCCGGCTGACGCCGTGCACCTGGGCCGAGGACAGGGAGTAGAGGAAGTCCTGACCGACGACGTAGAGGCCCGGCACCTCCTCGACGACACCCAGCCGATGGCGCGGACGCCCCACATCGTCGAGGACGTCGACATCGAGCCAGGACAGGCCCGGCTCGAAGCCGGTGCACCACACGAGGCTCGTCACGTCGAGCGTCGACCCGTCGGCGAGCAGCGGACGGCCGCGCTCGACTCCGACGACCCGGGGCACCCGGCGCACCCCGGCCCGGTCGAGGTCGGCCGGGCTCGTCCGGATGAGCGGCACGCCATGCTCCAGCGCCCGCGGCCGGAGCCGGCGCCCCATCGGGGTGCGCACCGTGAGGACGCGGTGCTGGACGAGCCCGACGACGAGCCGGGTCGCCACGTGCCGCCCGAACCAGGAGTCGATGTCGACATTGACGACCCCGGGGAACTCGCCGGAGAGGGAGACGCGGTGGGTGGCGGCGAGCTCCAGGGCGATCTCCGCGCCCGAGTTCCCGGCGCCCACGACGAGGACGTCGCCGGCCGGCACCTGGGCCGGGCTCCGATAGTCGAGCGAGTGCAGCGTCGTCACGCCTCGGTCGAGATCCGCCGCGAAGCCGGGGACCCGAGGCCGCTGACTGGACCCCATGGCGACGACGACGGTGCTCGCCAGGATCGTTCCCGCCGAGGTCGTCACCGCGAACCCGGCGGCATCCCGCTCGACGCGCTCGACCCGCACCCCGGAGCGGACCGGCAGGTCGAAGTGCGCGGCATACGCCTCGAGGTAGTCGGCCATCTCGTCCTTCGTCGGCATCCGGTCCCCCGGGCCCGGGAACGGCATCCCGTCGAGGCCGTCGTACCGCGCCGGCGTGAACAGCCGCAGCGAGTCCCAGCGCGACCGCCACGCATCACCGACCCGGGCGCTCGCATCGAGGATGACGAAGGGTATGCCGCGCCGCGCCAGGTGGTACCCGACCGCCAGGCCCGCCTGCCCCCCACCGACGACGACGGTGTCGAGGCGCTCCCCCGCGACCCCGACCCGCTCGCCCTGACTCCACGCCTGCCGCTCGACCGACATCGCTCGCTCCTTCCCACGACGATGCCGTCACGCTAGGGACGCCCGGCCCGCCTCCGCTTCGGGAGGATCACCACTCCTTCCGCGGACGCGATGGGGAGGATCACCCATCGGTCGGCGACGCCCCGCCGACCAGGCCGTGCTCGTAGGCGTACGCGGCGGCGGCGGTCCGGGAGGGGACCTCGAGCTTGGCCAGCACGTTGCCGACGTGGCGGTCGACGGTCTTGACCGAGAGCGACAGCTCCTCGGCGACCTGGCGGTTCGTCCGGCCGGTCGCCACGAGGCGAAGCACCTCGAGCTCGCGGGGGCTGAGGCCACGCTCGGGCGTGCCGGTCGGCTCCGCCGCGGTGGGGCCGGCCGCGGTGGCGTCGACCGCCGTGCGCAGCAGCTCGAGCGTGCGGCGGGCAGCGTCGCGCTCGATCCGGGCGGTCTCCGCGTCGCCGAGTGCGGCACAGGCCCGACCGACGAGGTCACGGCTCACCGCCGACTCGTACGGCATGTCGAGCTCCCGCCACCGGCGCACGGCGTCCCGGCCACGGGACGCGGCGAGCTCGGACCGGCCGTCGGCAAGCGCCACCGCGGCCTCGGCGGCGACCGAGGCGGCCCGCACGGCCGAGGTCCCGAACCGGTCGGCCGCCGCCGCCAGCTCGTGGCAGGCCCCTCGGGCACCCTCGACGTCGTCGACCGCCAGCAGGATCTCCACCGCCGCCGGCAGGGGGCGCAGTCGCTCGAGCGGGTCGGGGCGCTCGGCGAGGACGCGCCGGATCATCGCGGCGGCGGTGTCGGCGTCGCCCTGGGCCAGCCGGAGCAGGGCCAGACCGGGCTGGGGGTCGGCCCCCCACTCGGCGGCCTGGAGGAAGGCGGCCTCCGCCTCGTCCAGCCGCCCCTGGCGGAGCCGCGCCTCACCGAGCCGGTCGAAGGCCCGCCCGGTCGCGGCGACGTCGGCGGCGCCGGCGAAGCGGTCGCACGCGGTCACGGCCGCCTCCGCGGCCGCCTGGTAGGCCCCCTCCAACCACAGGACGAACGAGCGGTGCGTGAGGCACTGGCCCAGGAAGGTCGCCATCCCGGACTGCCGCTCGCACCATCGGGTGAGGGCATCGGTCCACTCGCGGACCCGTGCGACCTCGCCGAGCTCCTCGCACGCCTCGATGAGGGAGCAGTAGACCGTCCCCACGGCAACCGGGCTGAGGTCCCCGGAGACGACCTGGACGAGGCACTCGTCGAGCCGGGCCCACCCCTCGGGCAGCCGCCCGGATCGCAGGAGCACCCGCCCCTCGGTGTTGAGGAGCAGCGCGAGGACGTCCCCCTCCCCGCAGCGGCGAGCAGCGGCGGCGCCCCGCGCGGCGAGGTCCAGGGCGGTCTCGGTGCCGTGCTGCATCGATGCCGCCCGATGCGAGGCGAGGGCCAGCCGGTAGGCCTCGCCGACCCCGCCGGGCTCCATCGAGTCGGCGAGGGCCTCGCAGCGGGTCGCCCAGCCCGAGGCCTGCGCTCCCTCGCCGACGGTGATGAGGACATACACCAGCCAGAAGACGCAGCGCATCGCCTCGGCGCGGTCGTCCGCGACGAGCGCGTCGTGGTGCGCCCGGATCAGCGTCGCCGTGGCCGTCGCCACGTCTCCGCGCAGGTATGCCGCGAGCGCCCACTGGCGCCGGTCCCCCGGGGTCAGTGCGGCCGGGTCCTCGGTGTCGGCGCCGGCGAAGGCGGCGACGGCCTCGTCCCAGGCCAGCCGGCTCACCGCGGCGCGGGCCCCGGCAAGGAGGGTGTCGGCCCTCCGTGAGGTCGCCATCCCCCGACTGTAGTTCGTCGCGCGCCCCTCACCCCGGCGCACCGGTTCTCGTCCGGTCGGTGCCGTCCTCACGCCCGGCGGGTGGATAACTTCCCTCTTGGGTGAGTCGTTGGCGGGTGGATAACTTCCCTATTGGGTGAGTTCTTGGCGGGTGGGGAGGACGGCGGCGGGCGGGAGGTCGAACCAGCGCAGGTGTTCGAAGTCCGCCGACACCGAAGCGGCCGGGCCGCCCTCGACGTCGGCAGGGATGGCCGCAGCCAGGATCGCCGCGCCGTCGAGGAGGTGCTGGGCGAGCAGGTCCTCCCCGCCCGTCGGGGTCGGCGGGGGCATCGTCACGGTGCCGTCCGCGGCATACCCGAAGTCCGCCAGCCGGATCGGCGGCTCGACGACGCCGTCCCGGTGCCGCCAGCGACCCGACGCCGGGTCGAAGACGTAGTCCCCGAGCAGCCGCCACCCGTCGCGGGCGACGAGGCGGACGGCCTCGATGACGTAGTCGGCGACGGTGTCGGAGATGAAGTAGTTGAAGTTGACCCGCACCCACCCCGGCTTGATCCCCTCGCAGCCGTGGGCGATCTCGCGCTCGAACTCGTGGCTGCGTTCGAGGTCGATGCCGAGCAGCCGGTGGCCGTACGGCCCGGCGCACGAGCAGCCGCCGCGGGACTGGATGCCGAAGAGGTCGTTGAGCACGGCGACGACGAAGTTGTGGTGGAGGTAGCGGCCCGACGGGGCGCGGACGACGAAGGACACGATCGACAGCCGGGGCGCGTCGACGTCGCCGAGGATCTCCAGGGCCGGCTCGTCACGCCAGGCCTCGACGGCCCGGCGGAGGAAGGCCTCCTCGCGCGCCCGGATCGTCTCGACCCCGACCGCCTCCTTGAGCCGGAAGACGAGCCCCGCCCGGACGGCCTCGATGATCGCCGGGGTGCCGCCCTCCTCGCGGTGGGCCGGATCGTCGAGGTAGCGGTGGTCGTCGTCGTTGACGTAGGCGACCGTGCCGCCGCCCGGCACGTCGGGCACCCGGTTGGTGAAGAGCTGGCGCCGGGCGACGAGCAGCCCCGGCGTCGCCGGCCCACCGATGAACTTGTGCGGGGAGAGGAAGACCGCGTCCTTGTATGCCGCGGAGTCGGCTCCCGCGGGCGGCGTCATCTCGATGTCGACGTACGGCCCGGCGGCGGCGAAGTCCCAGAAGGCGAGGGCGCCGTGCTCGTGGAGCAGCGCCGAGATGGCGTGCGTGTCGGAGACGATGCCCGTGACGTTCGACGCGGCGGAGAAGGAGCCGATGACGAGGGGACGCGCGGCATACTCCTCGAGCTTCTCGCGCAGGTCGTCGGCGCACACGCCACCGTCGTCGTCCTGACGGATCATGACGACGTCGGCGATCGACTCACGCCACGGGATCTCGTTCGAGTGGTGCTCGTACGGGCCGATGAAGACGACCGGGCGCTGGTCCGGGGGGATGTGGGCGCTGAGGTGGTAGGTGTCCTCGAGGTTGCTCGGGATGCGCAGGCCGAGGATGCCGATGATCTTGTCGATGGCCGCCGTCGAGCCCGAGCCGGTGAAGACGACGACGGTGTCCTCGTCACCGTGGACGGCCCGCCGGATCGTCTCGCGGGCGTCCTCGCGCAGCCGGGTCGTCTGCAGGCCGGTGCCGCTGGACTCGGTGTGGGTGTTGGCGTAGGCCGGCAGGACGAGGTCGCGGATCGCGTCCTCGATGAAGGACAGCGCCCGGCCGGACGCCGTGTAGTCGGCATAGGTCACCCGGCGCGGGCCGTAGGGCGTCGTCATGACGTGGTCCTCGCCGATGACCGACTCGCGGATCCGGCGTAGCAGCGGGTGGTCGGCCGTCATGCCTGCCAGAGTCTCACGCCCGCATCATCGTCCGTCGGGTCTTGGGGTCCCCGTGTCGCGTTCCACGGGTGACCGCTCAGGGTGTCCGTGGGACGACGTCGCCGCGCGCGAGGGCGAAGGGCAGCCGGTCGAAGACGATCCGGAGGGAGACGATCCGGCCGGCACGCACTCGATGGAGCTCGGCGGCGGGAGCGCTGGCCACGGCGGGGTTCGCTGTGTCGTAGACGAGGACGGCGCGCTCGTCGTCGCCATGGACGGCCAGGAGCTCGGCCGACGTGAGGGAGTCGGCGAAGGGCTCCATGAAGGCACGCAGGGCCGGGGCGCCGGCCAGCCGGCCGGGCGGGGCATCGCAGACGACGTCGTCCGCGACGAGGCGCATGGCGGCGTCCATGTCCCGCGCGGTCCAGGCGCGGTAGTAGGCGAGGGCGATCTCGGTCGGCGTCGACGGGGTGCTCATCCTGGTGCCTCTCTCTCGGTGGCGCGATGGAGAGGTAGACACCGCCGCGGCCGGGATCGGAACGGTCCTGGGACGACGAGCGCGCCGAACCCGTGACCGAGAACGCCCTTCCTGGGAGGATTCGGCGGTGACCGACTCGCGGCTCGAGGCGGCCCGCGCCGGGGACGAGGCGGCATACGCCGACCTCGTCGAGCCGTTCCAGCGCGAGCTGCACGTCCACTGCTACCGGATGACGGGCTCGCTCGACGACGCCGACGACCTGGTCCAGGAGACCCTCCTGGCGGCATGGCGCGGTCTCGGCACCTTCGCCGGGCGCTCCTCGATCCGGACCTGGCTGTACCGCATCGCCACGACCCGGTGCCTCAACGCTCTTCGCGACCGGCGACGCCGTCCGCCGATCGCCCCGGACCCGCCCTTCGAGCCGCCGACGCCCACCGGTCGCTTCGACGTCCCCTGGCTCCAGCCCTACCCGGACGCTCTGCTCGACGAGGGCTCCCCGTCGGCTCGAGCGGTGGCCCGCGAGAGTGTCGAGCTCGCGTTCGTCACGGCGTTGCAGGTCCTGCCGCCGCGTCAGACCGCGGCGCTCGTCCTCTGCGACGTCCTCGGGTTCGCCCTCGCCGAGACGGCGCAGATGCTCGAGGTGGCACCGACGGCCGTCAAGGGTCTCCTGCAGCGGGCCCGGGCCACGATGCCCGTCGCCGCTCCCGAGCCGAGCTCGTCCGCGCTCACCCGGCTGGCCCGGGAGTTCGCGAGCGCGTTCGAGTCCGACGACGTCGAGCGGGTGGTCGCACTGCTCACGGACCAGGCGTGGCTGGCCATGCCCCCCGCGACCGAGCGGTACGACGGGGCGTCGGCGGTCGCGGCGTTTCTCCGGGCGAGTGCCGCCGGCCGGCCGGGCGACGGCTACACCCTGGTGGCGACCCGGGCGGGCGGGCACCCGGCATACGGGTGTTATCTCGAGGGTCGGGCGCGCGGACTCCTCGTCCTCCTCCCGGACCCGGCCGGCACCGCGATCTCCGGCATCGTCCGTTTCCTCGACGACCGGGTGCACCGGCACTTCGGGCTGCCGGACACCCTCGGTTGACCGGTCGCATCGCCGAGCGGGACGTCGTGGGGGCCGGGAGCGCCGGCCGTCACCGCGTGGTTGCCGGACCACGCACCGCGGGACGGATCCACGCGGCGCCGTCGACCGAGAGGCGGCCGTCGACCAGGGGGAGGCTGCTCAGGAGCACATCGGCGCCGTCGAGGTCGAGGGGACGGTCGCCGAGGTTGACGACGCAGCGCAGGACGCCGGTGCGCTCGAAGTCCAGGACGGCCTCGGAGGAGTCCCGCCACACGAGCGGGGCCGCGGCCAGGCCTTCCAGCTCCTTCCGGAGCCGGAGCACGGCCCGGTAGAGGGCCAGCATCGACCCCGCGTCGGACGACTCGGCCTCGACGGTGAGAGCCGCCCACGACTCGGGCTGCGGCAGCCACGGCTGGACGCCCCGGGGAGAGAAGCCGAACGGCGGCTCCGATCCGCTCCAGGGAATCGGCACCCGGCAGCCGTCGCGGCCGCGGATCGCCCCGCCACTACGACGGAACATCGGGTCCTGGAGCACCTCGTCGGGCAGGTCGTCGACGTTCGGCAGGCCCAGCTCCTCGCCCTGGTAGATGTAGGCGCCGCCGGGCAGGGCGAGCATGAGCAGTGCGGCGGCCCGCGCCCGACGGGTGCCCAGGGCCAGGTCGGACTCCTCACCCTCGCCGTCGGTGATGAAGACGGAGCTCGTCGTCGCCCGGCCGTATCGGGTGACCGGCCGGATCTCGTCGTGGCTGGTGAGGACCCAGGTCGACGGCACGCCGATGGGGTCGAAGCAGGCCAGCGTCGCGTCGATGACCTCGCGCAACGCGGGTGCCTCCCACGGGCTCTTGAGGTAGGGGAAGTTGAACGCCGTGTGCATCTCGTCCGGTCGCAGGTACCTCGCCAGCCGCTCCGGAGTGCTGACGACGGCCTCCGCGACGAAGACACGGTCACCGTCGTAGGTGTCCGCGATCGCCCGCCAGCGCCGGAAGATGTCATGCACCTCCTCGACGTCCCAGTGCGGGTTGTCGTCCCAGTCGACCGCGCGGAACTCCGCGCCCTCGCCGTAGTCGGCGTCGGGCAGGCCCACCTTCTTCGCCAGCGCGGGCGCTGCGTCGATCCGGAGGCCGTCGACACCGCGGTCGAACCAGAACCGGAGCACGTCGTCGAAGGACTCGAGCACCGCCGGATCGGACCAGTTGAGATCGGGCTGCTCGGGGGCGAACAGGTGCAGGTACCACTGGCCCGGTCGCCCGTCGGGCTCGATGACCCGTTTCCACGCGGAGCCGCCGAAGGCACTGATCCAGTTGTTCGGCGGCTCGTCGCCGTCCGGGCCGCGGCCGTCCCGGAAGATGTACCGCTGCCGCTCCGGCGCTCCCGGACCACCCTCGAGCGCGGCGAGGAACCAGGGGTGCTGGTCGGAGGTGTGGTTCGGGACGAGGTCGATGATCATCCGCAGGCCGAGGTCGTGCGCGTCGCGCAGCAACGCATCCGCGTCCGCCAGGGTGCCGAACATCGGGTGGATGTCGCGGAAGTCGCTGACGTCGTAGCCGCCGTCGGCCATCGGCGACGGGAACCATGGCGAGATCCACACGCCGTCGACGCCGAGGTCGGCGAGGTAGGGCAGGTGGGCTCGCAGCCCCGGCAGGTCGCCGACCCCGTCTCCGTTGCCGTCGGCGAAACTGCGTGGGTAGACCTGGTACATCACCGCGGTGCGCCACCAGGGCGACCCGCCATCGCTGCCGCTCACACGCCGAACCTAGGCCCTCAGCCGGTGCCCGCGCACCCCTCGACCGCGGCCGCCGCTATCCACCCGCCCCGACGAGGTACCCCTCGCCGTCGATGGTGACGGGGATGGGGTCGCAGATCTCGAAGCTCTCGCCTCCGCGGTCCTCGAGGTTGTGGAAGCCGAGGAGGACCCAGGTGCCGTCCCGCTGCTGCACGAGCGGCGCCGCGAAGAGGGTGGGGTCGGCGGTGAACGGGCGGGCGGCGTCGATGTCGAAGGGACCGACGGGCCCCTCGCACGGCACCGACCAGGTGCAGAACTCGCCGCTGCGCGCGATCCGCTCCGGCGTCATCTCCTGGGGGTGGCAGGTGAAGACCAACACCCACCGGCCGTCGACCCGTGCGGTCTGCAGCACCTCGAGCTGCCCGAAGCCGGCTCCGGGTGAGGACAGGGGCGGCAGGACCGTCCACGTCACGAGGTCGGGGGAGTGCAGGTGGCCGACGACGCCATCGTCGTTACGTGCGGCCCCGGCGGCTCGTGCCGTGACGAGCAGGTGCCAGCCGTCGCCCTCGGGGTCTCGGACCGCGAAGGGGTCCCGCCAGGTCTCGCTGACCGTGTCCACGGCCGGACCCGTGGTCTCCACGTCGGGGTAGTCGGCCAGCGTCTTGTACCAGCGTCCGTCGGGCGCGGCGAGCGGCGTCACCGAGCGTGCGGTCCACGTGTGGAGGTCGGTCGAGGTCGCCACTCCCAGCCGCTGATCGCGCAGGCCGTGCCCGGCCGTCGAGATGGCGGTGTAGAAGAGCCGGTACGAGCCGTCGTCGGCGCGGACGATGGATCCGGTCCACGTGGCAAGGTCGTCGAAGGCACCCTCCTCAGCGGGTCCGAGGGTCTCGCCGAGCACCTCCCACGAGCGGAGGTCCTCGGAGACGGCGTGGCCGATCCGCGCCTTGTCGTGACGCTGGTCGGCGCGCGGCAGTCGCGGGGCCTGGAGGTAGTACAGGTGGTAGCGGGCGCCGTCGTCGAAGGACCAGGAGTCCCAGACCCAGGCGTCGTCGAGGCGGAGCATGATCGACATCCTCGCAGGGTGTTCTTCTCGCCCCTCGGGCCGTACGCCTGCCGAACGCGGCGACCGGAACCGAGTCGGAACCCGACGACAGAACCCCGGCTCCGCCGGGGCGTGGACGAGCGCGCTCGCTCCCACGGCCCGAGCCACGCAAGACAAACACCCGCCTGGCAAGACAAAAGAACCCTTGCCAGGCGGGTGTGTCGTGTATCGGGCGGGAAAGTCGAGACGGGGGAGGAGTCGGGGGGGGCGGCGGTGCCTCCACGATCTTGCCCACTGATGCAGATTTGCACTCACGTGCAATATCTGCCTACCCTCGATGACGTGACCACGACCGACGCCCCCGTCGGGCTGCGCGAGCAGAAGAAGGCGCGCACCCGGGCCGACCTCATCGAGGCGGCATACGCCCTCATCCGCGAGGACGGCATGGAGGCCGTCACCGCCGAGGCGGTCGCCGACCGCGCGGGCGTCTCGCGGCGGACGTTCTTCAACTACTTCCCCTCGGTCGAGTCCGTCCTCGTCGAGGGCGCGAGCGACTTCTTCACCGCGCTCGGCCGTCAGCTCGAGGCGTGTCCCGACGACGAGCCGGTCCTGGACTCCCTCGAGCGGCTCATCGCCGCCCCGCAGGACCCGGCGATGCTCGACAAGATCAGCGTCCTCGGCGTCGTCGGGCTCCGCTCTCCCCAGGCGCGGGTCATCATCCAGAGCTTCCTCCACGAGTGGCTCATGTGGTTCGGCCCGCACCTGCGCCGGCGGCTGCCCGAGGGCACGCCGGAGCTCTACGTCATCAACCTCGCCACCGCGACGGTCGCCGCCGCACAGGCCTCCATCTTCGTCTGGGCCGGCCGCACCGGCGCGTCCCTCACCGCCGACTCCGTCGCCCAGCTCCAGGCGATCCTCGCCGAGAGCATGCACTTCGTCCGGACCGGCTTCGTCCGGCCGACCGCCGCCACCCCCAAGGACTGAACCATGGCCACCGCCCTCTACCGCCTCGGCCGCTGGAGCGCCACCCATGCGTGGCGCGTCCTCGCCGGCTGGATCGTCGTCCTCGCCCTCCTCGGCCTCGGCGCCGCCAAGCTCGGCGGCACCCCGACGAGCCAGATCTCCATCCCCGGCAGCCAGTTCCAGCAGGTCCTCGACCGGCTCGGTCAGGAGATCCCCGACGCCGCCGGCGGCGTCGGCACGGTCGTCTTCCGCAGCGAGGACGGCGCCTTCACCGCCGACCAGAAGCGCGCGATCGAGGACGTCCTCGCGAGGTGGCAGGACATCCCGGAGGTCAAGACGGTCCAGAACCCCTTCGA
This sequence comes from uncultured Actinomycetota bacterium, assembly GCA_963745335.1. Classification (GTDB taxonomy): domain Bacteria; phylum Actinomycetota; class Actinomycetes; order Actinomycetales; family Dermatophilaceae; genus CAVSJJ01. Next base: position 331,487 of record CAVUXP010000006.1, on the reverse strand, counting down.
GAACCAGCAGAACATCGACGAGGGAGCGACCCAGCTCGTCGCCGCCAAGAAGCAGCTCGACGCCGCCAAGAAGCAGCTCGACGACGGCCGGGCCCAGCTCGACGCCGCCCAGGGCCAGCTCGACGCCGGGAAGGCCTACCTCGCCGACCTCAAGAAGACGAACCCGAACGACCCGCAGATCCCCGCCCTCGAGAAGCAGCTCGCCACCGGCAGCGCCACGCTCGCCGAGAAGGAGAAGGAGTATGCCGCGGGCAAGGCCGACTACGAGCAGGGGCTGACCCAGTACCGGCAGGGCGTCGCCAAGCAGGACATGCTCGACGGGATGCGGTTCGTCTCGACGGACGGCCGCTTCGCCATCGCCCAGATCCAGTTCTCGACGAACGTCCAGTCCGTGCCCCAGGACGTCCGGGACGAGATCCCCACCATCGGCGACACCCTGACCAGCGCCGGGGTCCACCCCGACTACAGCGTCGAGATCACCCAGGACAACCAGCTCGTCGGCCCGGGCGAGATCGTCGGCCTCCTCATCGCCGCCGTCGTCCTCATCGTCGTCCTCGGCAGCCTCATCGCGGCCGGGCTCCCGCTCGCCGTCGCCCTCCTCGGTGTCGGCGTGGGCCTCACGGCCGCGATGACCGCGACCGTCTTCTACGACATGAACACGATGACCCCCGCCCTCGCGCTCATGCTCGGCCTCGCCGTCGGCATCGACTACGCGCTGTTCATCGTCAACCGGCACCGCAGCCAGATCCTGCGGGGCATGGACCTGCACGAGTCGATCGGGCGGGCGGTCGGGACCGCCGGCAACGCCGTCATCTTCGCCGGCACGACCGTCGTCATCGCCCTCGCCGCCCTCGTCGTGAGCGGGATCCCGATCCTTGCCCAGATGGGCCTCGTCGCCGCCGCCTCCGTCGCCATCACCGTCCTCGTCGCCATCACCGTCAGCCCGGCCATCCTCGGGCTGATGCGGACCCGCGTCGTCTCCCGGCGCGCATGGCGCAAGGCGGGGTATGCCGTCCCGGCCGACCCGTCGAGCCGGCGCGGCGCGGCGCCCCATGAGGAGGAGCACGGCGGGTGGTATGTCCGCCTGGCGACCCGGCGGCCCTGGCTCACCGTCCTCGGCGTCGTCGCGATCGTCGGCATCGTCGCCATCCCGGCCACCGACCTGCGCCTCGGGCTCCCCGACGGCGGCCAGGAGCCGGCCGGCTCCACGGCATACACGGCCTACACCGAGGTGGCCGACAACTTCGGACCGGGGATGAACGGTCCGGTCGTCGCCGTCGCGACGCTGCCGGAGGGCACGACCGAGGCGGAGGCGAACGCCAAGCAGGTCGAGATCGGCACCTCGCTGTCGCGGATCATGGGCGTCCGCAGCGTCGTCCCGTTCGGGACGAGCCCCGACCACACGACCCTGGCCTTCCAGGTCATCCTCACGACCGGGCCCGCGGACGCGCAGACGGTCGACACCGTCCGGATGATCAAGGACAGCCTTCCGGCCATCGGGATGACGAGCGACTCCTCCGTCGCCGTCACCGGCCAGACCGTCGCGAACATCGAGATCTCGCAGCGGCTCGCCTCGGCGCTCCCGCTCTACCTCGCGCTCGTCGTCGGCCTGTCGCTGCTCATCCTCATGGTCGTCTTCCGGTCCATCGTCGTGCCGCTCGTCGCCACCGGAGGCTTCCTGCTGTCCGTCGCCGCGAGCTTCGGCGCGACGGTGGCCGTCTATCAGTGGGGCTGGCTCGGCTCGCTCCTCGGCGTCACCCAGCCCGGCCCGATCCTGTCGTTCATGCCGATCATGCTCATCGGCGTCCTCTTCGGGCTCGCGATGGACTACCAGATGTTCCTCGTCTCCGGCATGCACGAGGCCTACGCGCACGGCGAGGAACCCCGGCAGGCCGTCCGCTCCGGGTTCATCCACGGGGTCAAGGTCGTCACGGCCGCGGCGGTCATCATGGCGTCGGTCTTCGGCGGGTTCGTCTTCGCCCACCTCGCGATGATCCGGCCGATGGGCTTCGGTCTCGCCGTCGGCGTCCTCGTCGACGCCTTCCTCGTCCGGATGACGCTCACCCCGGCCCTCATGCACCTGCTCGGCAAGCGCGCCTGGTGGATGCCCGCCTCGTGGCAGCGCCGGCTGCCCGACCTCGACGTCGAGGGCACCGGCCTCACGGCTCATCTCGCGGAGCTCGAGGCGGCGCGCCGCGGCCCGGCCCCGGAGCAGGACGAGGACCACTCGCCCGCCCGCGCGACGCTCGGGTAGATCGGAGGCTGCCATGCGCAACGACTGGTCCGGGCAGCGCTTCCCCCACCCTCCGGGGCGGCGGCGGGTCATCGGCGACATCGTCAAGGGCGCCGACCCCCGCACCCCCGTCCAGAACATGCTCCGCGTGGCGCCGGGGCTCGGCCCGCTCTTCGAGTTCAAGGTCTTCGGCAACCGCTTCGTCCTCGTCCAGGGGGCCGAGGTCGCGGCCGAGCTGTGCGACGAGTCCCGCTTCCACAAGGCACTCGCCCCGGGCGTCGAGGCGTTGCGCGTCTTCGTCCGGGACGGGCTGTTCACGGCATACGACGACGAGCCCAACTGGCGGCTGGCCCACGACCTGCTCCAGCCCGCCTTCACGAAGGCCGCGATGCGGGGCTACCACGACACGATGAACGCCGTCGCCGACGAGCTCGTCGAGAAGTGGGACGGGGCGCGCCGACCGGTCGACGTCTCGGCCGACCTGACGAGGCTCACCCTGGAGACGATCGGCCGGACGAGCTTCAGCCACTCCTTCGGCGCCTTCACGACCGAGGAGCAGGACCCCTTCGTCGCGTCGATGGTCCGCGCCCTCCGGCTCGCCCAGCGGCGCGCGGCGATCCTCTCCCTCCCCGGCGCCAGGCTGCTCAGGCCGCTCGCCGACCGTCGCGCCCGCACGGAGCAGGTCACGACGGATGCCATCGTCGACGGCATCATCGCCGACCGGATCGCGAGCGGCGACGACTCCGCCCGGGACATCCTCGGCCTCATGCTCAACAGCGGACACCCCGAGACCGGCGAGCACCTCGACCTCGCCAACGTGCGGAACCAGATCTTCACGTTTCTCGTCGCCGGCCACGAGACGACGTCCGGCGCCCTGTCCTTCGCGATGTACTACCTCGCGACGAACCCCGAGGTCCGGGCCCGCGCCCAGGCCGAGGCCGACGCGATCCTCGGGCCGGACCCGGGCGTCGCGCCCACGTTCGAGCAGATCGCCCATCTGCGCTACATCCGCCGCGTCCTCGACGAGGGCCTGCGCCTGTGGCCCACCGCCCCGGGCTTCGCGCGTGCGCCGCTGGCCCCGACGACGATCGCCGGCCGCCGGATGACGCCCGCGGACTGGGCGCTCATCGTGCTGCCCCTCGTCCACCGCGACCCCGCCGTCTGGGGCCAGGACGCCGAGGTCTTCGACCCCGACAACTTCCTCCCGGAGCGGGTCCGCTCCCGCCCCGCGCACGCCTACAAGCCCTTCGGCACCGGCGAGCGCGCCTGCATCGGGCGCCAGTTCGCACTCCACGAGGCCGTGCTCGTCCTGGCCCGGCTGCTTCACCGGTACGACTTCACGGCCGACCCCGGCTACGACCTCGCGATCAGCGAGCGGCTCACCCTCATGCCGACCGGATTCCTCCTCGAGCCGACCCGCCGCGCCCCGGCGGAACGGGCCGCCTGACCCGGGCGCACGCCCGACCGATCACCAGGCTGCGCCGAAACGTGCAGGACCATCGCATGCTCGTCACAGGCTGGACACAGCCGGCCCCACCATCGTCGTACGGGTCAGACACCACCAGGAAGGAACACCCTCCGCATGACCACCCGTGCCTACTCCATGGCTCGCCGCTGGACCGTTACGGCCCTCGCGGCTGGGGCGCTCGGCACCGTGGCTCTCGGGATTCACCTCGCCCAGGACCACGCATCCGCGACGACCGCCCAAGGGGTCACCCAGCAGACCTCACAGAGCCAGCAGGCACCCTCCCAGCGTGAGCAGCGTCAGCGCGAGAGCGATGACGGCTGGGGGTTCGGTGACGACGGGTCTGCCGGCCAGCAGCGGCAGAGCACCCGGAGCGGGGGCCAAGGCACCTTCCAGTCGGTGGTCCCGCCGGCCAACGGCGGGAACGGCGGTTCGCAGGTCAGGTCACACGGTTCCTGACCGCCCGCCATCCGTGGCCCGGCCCGGGGGTGTCCCACCACCCCTCGGGTCGGGCCACGCACACGTCGGACGCGAACGGGTCGGTATGCCGCGCGGCATACCGACCCGTTCGCGTCCTGCGTGGTGTGTCAGACCTTCGGCGACAACGAGGTGAGGACCTCGATGTACTGGCTGCGCTCGAACGCGGAGGGATCGTCGACCGACCCGGCGCTCACGCTGCCGCGCAGCTGGTCGACGCCCGTGTACTCGCGCTCGGCCATCCACTCCTGCACCCCGTCGAGCATGTGCCGGACGACGTCCGGGCCACTGCGGACGACGGCGGAGGTCGTGCAGGCGACGTCCGCGCCGACGAGCAGCGCCTTGAGCACGTCGGCCGCGGAGTGGACGCCGCTCGTCGCGGCGAGCGCCGTGCCCGACAGCTGGCTGCGGAGGATGCCGAGCCACCGCAGCGGCATCCGCAGCTCGCCCGGAGCCGACAGCGACACCCTCGGCCTGACCTCGAGGGTCTCGAGGTCGAGGTCCGGCGCGTAGAAGCGGTTGAAGAGGACGAGCCCGTCCGCGCCCGCCTCGACGACCTGCTTCGCGAAGTGCGAGAAGGAGGAGAAGAAGGGCGAGAGCTTGACCGCCAGCGGGATGTCCACCGACTCCCGGACCTCCCGGACGACGTCGAGGTAGCGCGCCTCGACGTCGGCGGCGGTCTGGGTCGGGTCGGCCGCGACGGCATACAGGTTGAGCTCGATGGCGTCGGCGCCCGCCTCGACCATCATCCGCGTGTAGCGCTGCCACGAGCCCGTGTGGACCGCGTTGACCGAGGCGATGACGGGGATGTCGACCCGCGCCTTGGCCTCCGCGAGGAGGCGGACGTGCCGCTCCGGGCCGAGGTCGGGCATGTCGACCTCCGGCATGATCGCCGAGAACTCGGCATCCATCCCGGCCCCCTGCTCGTGGGCCTCGAAGAAGGCCATCTCCTCGGCGATGACCTCCTCCTCGAAGAGCGAGGGCAGGACGACGGCGGCGGCGCCGGCGTCCTCGAGCTGGAGGATTCCGTCGATCCGCCCGGTGATCGGGCCCGCCGAGGCGATGATCGGGCCGTCGAGGTGCAGGCCGAGATAGCTCGTCGCGAGCGTCGGGCGTGCGGTGGTCTCGGTCATTGCGCATCCCCTTCTGCGGCGCCGGCGCCCGCCGGCTCGATGGTGTCCTCGTCGGTGTCGTCCTCGTCGGCCTGCTCGCTCGGCACGCTCCGCTCGAGGCCGGCGGCCTGGGAGTAGAAGTGCCAGCGCTCGTCCGCGTCGGCCTGGGCCAGGGCCATGAGGTGCTTGGCCCGCTCGGGGTCGGACCTGGTCAGCATCGAGAACCGGGTCTCGGCCATCATGAAGTCCTTGACCGGGGTCGTCGGCGCCTTGCTGTCCAGGTGGAGCGGGATCGTGTGCTCGTCCTCGCTCGGGCGGAACCGGAACAGCGGCCAGTAGCCGCTCGACACGGCCTCCTTCTGGTGGCTCATCGACGTCGACATCTCGATGCCGTGGGCGATGCAGGTGCTGTAGGCGATGAGGATCGACGGGCCGTCCCAGGCCTGGGCCTCGAGCATCGCCCGGATCGCCTGCTGCTCGTTGGCACCGATGGCGATCTGGCCGACGTAGACGTTGCCGTAGGCCTGGGCGATCATGCCGAGGTCCTTCTTCATCCCGCTCTTGCCGGAGGCCGCGAACTTCGCCGCCGCCGCGCGCGGGGTGGCCTTGGACGCCTGACCGCCGGTGTTGGAGTAGACCTCGGTGTCGAGGACGAGGACGTTGACGTTCCGGCCGGAGGCGAGGACGTGGTCCAGGCCGCCGTAGCCGATGTCGTAGGCCCAGCCGTCGCCGCCGACGATCCAGAAGGACTTGTCGACGAGCTCGTCGGCGAGGCTCGCCAGGGAGTCGACCTGCGGGCTCGGGGCGAGGTTGGCGAGCGCGACCCGGAGCCGGACCACCCGCTCGCGCTGGGCCACGATCCCCTGCTCCGTCGACTGGTCGGCGGAGAGGATCTCGTCGGCGAGGTCGGCGCCGATCTGGTCCCGCAGGACCTCGACGTAGCGTCGGGCGTCGCCGTTCTGCCGCTCCCACGCGAGCCGCATGCCGAGACCGAACTCGGCGTTGTCCTCGAAGAGCGAGTTGCTCCACGCGGGGCCACGGCCGGCGGCGTTCGTCGTCCACGGCGTCGTCGGGAGGTTGCCACCGTAGATCGAGGAGCAGCCGGTCGCGTTGGCGATGACCATCCGGTCGCCGAACAGCTGGGTGAGGGTCTTGAGGTACGGCGTCTCACCACAGCCGGAGCAGGCGCCGCTGAACTCGAAGAGCGGCTCGAGCTGCGCGACGCCCTTGACCTGGTCGTGCCGGACGAGGGTCCGGTCGATCTCCGGGATGCGAGAGGAAGAAGTCGAAGTTCTCCTTCTCCTCCTCGAGGTGCTCGCCGATCGGCTCCATGTTGATCGACTTGTGCTTGACCTCGGTCTTGCTCCGGGCCGGGCAGACGTCGACGCAGACCCCGCAGCCGGTGCAGTCCTGCGGCGCCACCTGGACGGTGAGCTTGTGGCCGTCGAGGCCGCGGGCCTTGTAGTCCTTGGACTGGAACGCCTCGGGTGAGCCGTCGAGCTGGGACTCGTCGAAGATCTTGATCCGGATCGCCGAGTGCGGGCAGGTGATGGCGCACTTGCCGCAGTCGATGCAGATGCTCGGGTCCCAGACCGGGATCTCCGGCGCGATGGTGCGCTTCTCCCACTTCGACGTGCCCGTCGCGAAGGTGCCGTCCACCGGAAGGGCGCTGACCGGCAGGAGGTCGCCCTCGCCGCGCAGCATGACCGAGGTGACCTGGTGGACGAAGTCCGGCGCCTGGGCCGGCAGCGGCGGCATCCGGTGCAGGTCCGACGTGGCCGACTCGGGCACGACGAGCGGGGAGAGCTCCGCGACCGCCGCGTCGATGGCGGTGAAGTTCCGCTCGACGACGACCCGGCCACGCTTGCCGTATGCCGTCTCGACCGCGTGCTTGATCTTGTCGATCGCCTGGTCCTGGGGGACGACCCCGGAGAGGTAGAAGAAGCACGGCTGCATGACGGTGTTGATCCGGGCGCCGAGTCCGGCCTCCCGGGCGACCTTGGAGCCGTCGATGACCCAGGTCGAGAGCTTCTTGTCGATGATCTGCTGCTGGACCTCGACCGGCAGGTGGTCCCAGACCTCGTCCGCGGCATACGGGGCGTTGAGGAGGAAGGTCGCGCCGTCCTTCGCGAGGTCGAGGACCTTCATCTGCTCGAGGATCCCGAACTGGTGGACCGCGACGAAGTCGGCCTGGTCGACGAGGTAGGTGGACTCGATGGGGTCGTCGCCGAAGCGCAGGTGCGACACGGTGATCGCGCCGGACTTCTTGCTGTCGTAGACGAAGTAGCCCTGGGCGAAGCGGCCCTCGCCGCCGATGATCTTCACCGAGGACTTGTTCGCGCCGACGGTGCCGTCCGAGCCGAGACCGAAGAAGACGGCCGAGAGGTTCGCCGTCGGGATGCGGAAGTCGGGGTCGACGTCGAGCGAGAGGCGGGTGACGTCGTCGACGATGCCGACGGTGAAGCGCTTCTTCGCCTCGTCCTTGGACAGCTCGTCGAGAACCGCCTTGCACATCGCCGGCGTGAACTCCTTGCTCGACAGGCCGTAGCGGCCGCCGATGACGCGTGGTGCGCCGTCGGCGAAGTGGCCGACGCCCTCCTCGGCGAGGGCGGAGATGACGTCGAGGTGGAGCGGCTCGGCGGGGGCACCCGGCTCCTTGACGCGGTCGAGGACGGCGATCTGCCGGACCGTCGCGGGGAGGGCGTCGATGAGGGCCTGGGCGGGGAAGGGACGGTAGAGGCGGATGGTCACCATGCCGACCTTCTCGCCACGGGCGACGAGCTCGTCGATGGTCTCCCGCATGGCACCGACGCCGGAGCCCATGAGGATCGCGACGCGCTCGGCGTCCGGTGCACCGTGGTACTCGACGAGGTCGTAGTGGCGGCCCGTCGCAGCCTCGAGCTCGGCGAAGACGTCGGACACGATGCCGGGAACGGCGTCGTAGTAGGTGTTGCAGGCCTCGCGGGCCTGGAAGAAGACGTCGGGGTTCTGCGCGGTGCCGCGGATGACCGGGGCGTCCGGGGTGAGACCGCGGGCCCGGTGGGCGAGGACGTCCTCCTCGCGGATGAGCGCCCGCATCTCGGCCTCGCCGACGAGGGCGATCTTGTTGACCTCGTGGCTCGTGCGGAAGCCGTCGAAGAAGTGGAGGAAGGGGATCCGGGCACGCAGCGTCGCGGCGTGCGAGACGAGCGCGAAGTCCTGGGCCTCCTGGACACTCGACGCGCAGAGCATGGCCCAGCCGGTCATCCGGGCGCTCATGACGTCGGAGTGGTCACCGAAGATCGACAGCGCGTGGGTGGCGAGGGTGCGGGCCGCGACGTGGATGACCGCCGGCGTCAGCTCGCCGGCGATCTTGTACATGTTCGGCAGCATGAGGAGCAGGCCCTGCGACGCCGTGAAGGTGACGCCCATCGTCCCCTTCGTCACGGCACCGTGGAGGGCGCCGGCGGCGCCACCCTCGGACTGGAGCTCGACGACCTCGGGGACGGCGCCCCAGAGGTTCTCCCGACCCTCGGCCGTCCAGGCGTCCGCGAACTCGCCCATCGGCGACGCGGGGGTGATGGGGTAGATCGCGATGACCTCGGACAGTGCGTGTGCCACCCGTGCGGCGGCCTCGTTGCCGTCCAGGACGGCCCATGTGGTCTCCATGCGAGAGATCCTCTCCGCGCCGGCGGCAGGTCGGGGGTGGCCTCACGTCGGTGCCTTGGTAGCGGCGGGTCGTCACCGGGCGCATCCGCCCGCGTGACAACGCTGCTTGGACGCTACCCCTGTGGGTATGACCTGGGTCAGCCAGGCAAGCCTTAGCCGAGGCTCGACGGTATGCCGTTCGTGCGGGGGCCTCGGCGACCTCGTGGCACGTCTCACATCGTTGACGGGTCAATGATCGGTCAGGGCCGGGTCAACGACCCGTCAAGGCGCCGCTCTCATGGTTCTCCCAGGAACGCCACACGAGCGGCACGAGCCGTCCACAGCAACCGCATAGGGAGCCACCGGACAGTGATGGACAACGGCACGACACCCCGCCCGCACCACCGTCGGCCGCCCCGCACGTTCTCCCGGAAGGCACCGCCATGAAGTCCACCACGGGCCCTCTCGCCCGCGCCCGCACCTGGGCCGTCAGCGCCCTGCTGGCCGCCTCGGTCGGGACCGCCGCCCTCGGCTACCACCTCGCCGACTCCGCGTCGCAGACCGTTGCGGCGGGCACGTCCTCGACGAGCTCCACGTCGAGCGGCACGACCTCGTCGACCTCGTCGAGCTCGTCGAGCTCGTTCGGGTCCACCACGGCGCCCGGCTCCAGCAGCGGGCCAGCCGCAGGCGGGCACGAACGGGTCATGAGCGACGTGGCCACCATGACACCCTCGCCCCCGGCCGGGGCGTCGGCGACCGGGTCGAGCACGTTCTCGGCCATCGGCACGACGAACCGGCTCCTCACGACCGACCCGGGCGTCATCGCCGACGCGGTCCTCGTCGCCCAGGACCACCTCGCCGAGCTCGACGCGGCCGCCTCCCGGTTCCGGGAGGACTCCGAGGTCAGCCGGCTCGCCGCCCGGGCCGCCCACGGCCCGGCGTGGGCGTTCGCCTCCCCCGTGCTCGCGGCATACCTGCGCGCGGGGCTGCGCGCCGCGGAGCTGACCGACGGTCTCGTCGACCCCACGGTCGGCGCGGCGGTCGTCGCGAGCGGCTACGACGCCGACATGGACCTCGTCCGCGCCCGCGGCGGCCGCGTCGGGGACGCCGCGCCGGCCCCGATCCCCGGCTGGCGTTCGGTCACCCTCGAGGACGCGACCGACCGGGTCTCGGTCCCCCAGGGCTGCCTCCTCGACCTCGGCGCGAGCGCCAAGGGCCAGGCGGCGGACACGATCGCCCGGCTCCTCGCCGAGCGCCTCCCCGGCGGGTTCCTCGTCAGCCTCGGCGGTGACATCGCCGTGAGCGGGGAGATCCCCGAGGGCGGCTGGCGGGTCGGCGTCGAGGACGCGGACGGCCACGTCGTCCAGGTCGTGACGAGCACCGGCCAGGCCATCGCGACGTCCTCGACCCGGCTGCGTACCTGGGCGGCCGACGACGGCGTCCGCCACCACATCGTCGACCCCCGCACCGGACGCACCGCGCCCGCGGTGTGGGCCCAGGTCACCTGTGCCGGCGCCTCCGCCCTCGAGGCGAACGCCGCCTCCACCGCGGCCGTCGTCCTCGGCGCCGAGGCACCGGCGTGGCTCGCGGCGCGCGGCATCCCGGCCCGCCTCGACGGCGTCGACGGCACCGTCCACCTCGTCGCCGGCTGGCCCGAGCCCGCCGACGCCCCCGGGGTCGCCCGACCCGACCGACACCGAGGAGGACCCGTCATGACGAACGAGCTGCTCTGGTACCTCAGCCGGGCCACCGGCATCGTCAGCATCGTCCTCATGACGTCCGTCGTCGTCCTCGGCATGGTCGTCTCCGGGCGCCGTCGCCCGGCCGGCGACGGCTCGACCGTCGTCATGGCGACCCACCGCTGGCTCTCCCTCGGGATGGTCGTGTTCCTCTTCACGCACGTCGCGACGGCCATCGCGGAGACCTACGTCTCGATCGACCTCATCTCGGCCCTCGTGCCCTTCTCCTCGGCCTACCAGCCGTTCTTCGTCGGCCTCGGCACCCTGGCCGTCGACATCCTCGTCGCCGTCCTCGCCACGTCCCTCCTGCGGCACCGGCTCTCGCCGCGGGCGTGGAAGGCCGTCCACTGGCTCAGCTACCTCATGTGGCCGTTCGCCCTCGTCCACGGGTTCGTCCTCGGCACGGCGAACGAGCCGGTCCTGCGCGCCATCACCGCCGTCTGCGGTGTCGTCGGCGCGGCCGTCGTCGGCTGGCGGCTCACGACCACCCACCACGACCGCGACCGCCGTCGCCACATCGCCGCCCAGGAGTGGACATGAACCTCATCGACGCCCTCGACCTCGCCGGCCTCACCGGCCGGGGGGGCGCCGCCTTCAGCACCGGCATCAAGGTCCGGGCCGCGGCCGAGCACAAGGCCGACCTCATCGTCAACGCGTGCGACGGCGAGATCGGCGCGGCGAAGGACGGCTGGGTCGTCGGCTACCACCTCGACGAGCTCGTCGAGGGAGCCCGGCTCGTGACCTCCCGCCGGCGCGGCCGGGTCCGGTATGCCGCGCACCGCGACAGCGAGACCGCGCACCGGCTGCGCGCGGCCGGCCTCGACGTCCTCGAGACCCCCGACCGCTACGTCTCCTCCGAGGAGACCTCGCTCATCTCCCTCGCCCAGGGCGGGCTCGCCCGGCCCGATGACCAAGCGCGCGCCGTTCGTCATGGGCGGGCGCGACTCGGCGGGCCGGCGGATCCGGCCCACCGTCGTCCTCAACGCCGAGACCGTGTGGCGGGTGGCCCAGATCGCCGAGCGCGGACCGGACTGGTTCCGCTCGTTCGGGACGCCCGACGAGCCGGGGCCCCGACTGGTCAGCGTGACCGGCTACGTCATGTCCCCCCACGTCGTGCAGACCGAGGCCGGCGTCCCGATCCAGGACCTCCTCGACGCCGCGGGCGAGTTCGCCCCGGCCGGCGAGCACCTCCTCATCGGCGGGCTCGGCGGCTTCTTCCTCACGATGACCGAGGGGCGGCGGGCCCGCTGGTCCACCGCCGACCTCGCGCCGTTCGGCGGGTCGATCGGCCCCGGCATCCTCGACGTCCTCGACCCGCGGCTGTGCCCCCTCGGCACGGTCGACCGCTTCCTCACGTATGCCGCCGGCGAGTCCGCCGGACAGTGCGGCCCGTGCATGTTCGGGGTGCCTGCGGTCGCCGCGGACTGGCGCGAGCTCACGGCACACCCGACCCAGTCGGTGCTCGACCGGATGCGACACCGCGCCGACCAGCTCGCGAACCGCGGCGCCTGCCGCTTCCCCGACGGGGTCGGCCGCTTCGCCACCTCCGCCTTCCGGGTGTTCGGCCAGCACCTCGGGGAGCACGCCCGCGGCCGATGCCCGAGCGAAAGGACCCCCGCCCATGCCTGACACCCGCGCCACCCCGAGGACCCGAGCCACCACGACGCGCGCCGCCGCCCGGGGCCGACAGCTGCGGGTCGACCGGGTCGCCTGCACCGCCCACGGCGTCTGCGCCTCGCTGCTGCCGCGCCAGGTGCGGCTCGACGAGTGGGGCTACCCCATCGTCACCGACCCCACGGTCGACCTCACCGACGGGGAGACCGCCGTCAAGATGTGCCCGGCCCAGGCGCTCTACCTCGCCTGAGCCATCCGGGTGTCCCTCCGGTCCGGTGGATGTATCCCTCTCGCCCCCTCGATCGTCCATGAGGTGATCGGTCGAGCACCCGGGCCCGTCCGACGGAGCGAAGGATCCCCCATGGTCAAGAACGTCGGCAGCCCCGACAAGATCGCCCGCTACCTCATCGCCGTCGTCGCGATCATCGCGGCGTTCCTCGTCGGAGCCGGCACGGTTCTCGGCATCATCCTCTTCCTCGTCGCGGCCATCATGGTGCTCACCGCGGCCCTCGGCTTCTGCCCGATCTGGCGCATCGTCGGTGTCAACACGAACAGGTCCGCCAGCTCCTAGGGGTCCACAAGGCGGTCGCCGGCACCTCCCCCCAGCCGGCGTCCCGACCCCGTGCGGTGCCGCCCCACCTGCCCCCGGGCGGCCCGCCCGTCGTCCCCCCGTCGTTCCCCGGCGGGGGGACGACCCATGTCCGGGACCGCGTCGGGAGGGAGGGCGTCTCGGCCCCGGGCAGGCGGAGGCCCTAGCCTGCCGTCATGGCCCTGTCCGCCGACGCGATCGTCGCCGAGCTCCCCGGCCTGCTCCGCTACGCCCGTGCCCTGACCCGTGACCGCGGACCGCGCCGACGACCTCGTCCAGGACGTCGTCGTCCGGGCGCTGGAGCGCGCGGACGGCTTCCGCGGCGACTCCTCGGCCGCGACGTGGCTGCACCGGATCATGCACCACCGCTTCGTCGACCTCACCCGGGCACGCACGCCCGCGCCGCTCGCCGACGACGAGCTGGCCGCCCAGATCGAGGCGGCCTGGCGGGACGACCAGTACACCGTCGATGCCGAGGCGGTCCTGGCCCGGGCCGCGGAGCGCGACGACCTCTTCGACGCGCTCGTCCATCTCCCCGCCATCCTCCGTTCCGCCGTCGTCCTCCATGACATGGAGGGGCTGACGAGCGCCGAGGTCGCGTCGGTCCAGGACGTCACGCTGCCCGCTGCCAAGCAACGGCTCCGGCGAGGACGCACGATGCTCGTCAGCCTGCTCGCCGACGACGAGGAGCGGCGACGCGCGGTCGCCGGCGTGCCGATGCGCTGCTGGGAGGCCCGCTCGAAGGTCGACGACTACCTCGACGACGACCTCGTCCCCGCCGAGCGCACCGCCCTCGAGCGGCACCTGGAGGGGTGCCCGACGTGCCCGGGGCTCTACGCGAGCATCGTCGGCGTCACCGAGGCGCTCGGCCGGCTGCGGGATCCGGACTCGGTCGTCCCGCCCGCCATGGCCGACCGGATCCGCGCGTCGCTCCCGCCCGCACCCACCAGTCGTCAAATCGCTCAAGACGGTCGGTAGCGCGCAATCGCCATCAGGGCGACTCATCCGTTCGGTGGGGTCTCGGCGGCGTTTCGGTGATGTCCGTGCCGCGGCGAACCCGCGGTCCCTAGGTTGATCCGGCACCTATCCCTCTGCTCGGAGCCATGACGTGAGAATCCCTCCTCGCCTCCTGCCCGGACTCGCCGCCCTGGTCCTCGCCACGGCCGCAGCCCCCAGCGCGATCGCCGCCCCTTCCACCGCCCCCCGACGCCCCCCCAGGCCGCCGCGGTGGCCGACGACGCCGCCGGCACGTTCGTCCCCATCACCCCGACGCGCGTGCTCGACACCCGAACGGGGCTCGGCGCCGCGGCCGCGAAGGTCAGCGCCCACACCGCGCTCCGGGTCCAGGTCGGCGGCGTCGCCGGCGTCCCCGAGACGGGGGTGGCCGCGGTCGTCCTCAACGTGACGGTCCCGGCTCCCGCGCGCAAGGGCTACGTCACGGTCTATCCCGCATCGGACGACCGTCCCGTCGCCTCGAATCTCAACGTCGCCGCCGGCGAGACCCTCGCCGGCCTCGCCGTCGCGAAGCTCGGCCTCAACGGAGGTGTCGCGATCTACAACGGCACGGGCGCCGCGAGCCACCTCGTCGCCGACGTCTCCGGCTACTACCTCGACGGCGAGGGCAGCGATCCCGGCACGTTCGTCCCGCTCAGCCCGAGCCGTGTCCTCGACACCCGGAACGGCACCGGAGCCCCCCGCGGCGACGTCGCCGCACGAGGGTCCGTCGAGCTCGTCATCGCCGGACACGGCGGCGTGCCGGAGACCGGGGTCGCCGCCGTCGCCCTCGGCGTCACCGACGTCCGGCCGGAGCACGGCGGCTACGTCACGGCATACCCGACCGGCGGCGACAGGCCCGGCACGTCGACGCTCAACGCGCCCGCCGGCCACACCGTCGCGAACCTCGCGATCGTGCCGCTCGGCGACGGGGGAACCGTCACCCTCCACAACGGATCCGCCGGAACGACGAACCTCGTCGCCGACGTCTTCGGGTACGTCCTCGAGGGCGAGACGATCGCCCGCGGCGGCTACGTGCCCGTCGCCCCGACCCGCATCCTCGACACCCGGCGGCCGACCGCCGCCGCCGGCGGCATCGTGCCCCGCGCGCGGCGAGGTCACCGTCCAGGTCACGGGCGCCACCCCGGTCCCCGACGCCCCGGTCGAGGCCGTCGTCGTCAACCTCACCGCGACCCGCTCGACGCAGCTCCGGCTACGTCACCGCGTATGCCGCGGAGCGGCCGCGCCGTCTCGGCGCTCAACTTCCGGGCCGGGCGCACCGTCGCCAACCTCGCCGTCGTCCCGCTCGACCGGCTGACCGGGAGCTTCCGGCTCTACAACGGGTCGAGCGGCGAGACCCACCTCGTCGCCGACATCGCCGGCTACGTCCTCGGTCCCCAGCCGACCACGCTGACCTGGACCGACGAGGGCATCGTCCACCCCATCGGTGGCTACAACCTCCGCTCCGTGTCCTGCCCCACCGCCGACTTCTGTGCGGCCGTCGACAGCGTCGGCAAGGTCGTGTTCTTCGACGGGTCCGACTGGTCCTGGCCGGCGGACTCCGACAAGGCGGGAGCGGTGGGCATGGACCGCACGATCGCCTGCTCCGCCGCAGACCGGTGCGTCGTCGTCGACATCAAGGGCCGGATGACCGTCTTCGACGGGACGACGTGGACGACCCCTGCGCACCTGTCGCCGACCGGTACGCCGCTCACGCAGGCCGCCTGCGCGCCCGGGGGGCGCTGCGTCGCCGTCGACGGCGACGACAACGCCTACGTGCTCAACGACTCGACCTGGTCTGCCGCGCTCCCCGTGGGGCTCACCGGGGTCACCGACCTCGCCTGCCCGGCCGACGACGCCTGCATCGCCGTTGCCTATGACGGAACGGTGGCGCAGTACGACGGTGTGGGCTGGAGCGCCCCTGCGACCGATCTCGGGACTGTCCGAGGCGACGTCGATCTCCTGCCCGAGCCCCGCGTTCTGCGCGATCATCGGCACGAGCCTGTTCACCTCGACCGATCGGATGGCCTGGACCCAGGGTCCCGATGCCCCCGCCGGCGTCGCCTTCGGCGACCTGGCCTGCACCGGCCCCGGCGCGTGCACCCTCATCGACGGCCCCTTCTCGACGATGTGGGATCTCGACGGCGACGCCTGGGCGATGTACGACGCCAACGACGTCATCGCCCACGGCAGCACGATCTCGCCCGACCGACATCGCCTGTGCCGGCGTGGACCTCTGCGCCCTCGCCGCGTCGGGCGGCATGGTCACCGTCCGCCGCGGCGGCGAGTGGTCGGACGCCGAGCCGATCGACGGCTTCCACACCGTCGTGGATGTCTCGTGCCCCACGGCGGACGACTGTGTGGGCATCGACAGGGACGGCTATGTGTTCGAGCGGCGCGACGACGCATGGGAGACCCCGATCCACCTTCCGGGTGGGACCCCCACGGCCGTGGACTGCCCGACGGACACCTTCTGCATGATGGCGACCTCGACCCAGCCCGTCGTCTTCGACGGGACGAGCGGGACGACCGTGTCCGGCCCACAGTCGGTCGCCGCCCTGTCCTGCGCGTCGCCCGACTTCTGCGCCGCGGTGACGTCGGCGGGCGCGGCCGTGGACCTATGACGGCGCCTCCTGGACGCTCGACACCACCCGCAGCTACGCCGGCAGCCCGAGCGTCCGGGCTGGACTGCCCGAGCCCCGACTTCTGCGCGGTGGCCTTCGACGACGGGCGGGCCGCGACGATGGAGGACGGGGTCTGGGGACAGGCCGCCCCGGTGGCCGACGGCACCCGCCTCTACGCCGTCGCCTGCGGCAGCGACCGGTTCTGCCTCGCCGGCGATGCGGCGGGTCGGGTGCTGACGTACGACGGAGAGGTCTGGGACCCCACCCCCGTCCAGGTCGACCCGGAGGGCCGAGCCATCTACGGCCTGTCCTGTCCCGAACGAGGAGATGTGCGCGGCCAGCAGCTACGCCGGCACGTGGGTCTACTCGTGGAACTCCTGGGCGAGCGACCCGTCGACCGAGACCGGCGGCCGGATCATCGACTGCCCGGACCCGGCATCCTGCATCGTCCTCGGCAGAACGGGGTGGGCGAACGTCGGGCGTTCCGACGCCCTCCACTGACCCGGACGACGACCAGCGACGCGACGGGCGGGGCCGGTGAGCATGCGGCAACCCCGTGCGGAGCGGAGCTGGTCGTCGTGCGGTTGACCGGGTGTCCGAGCCCACCCACCACATCCCTGGACGCTCGCGGGACCGTGTGAGGACGATGGAGGCGTGTCGGTCGTCGTCGCCCTGACCTGGGTGGTCGGCGGCCTCGGCGCCGCGATCTGGGCCAGCCGGGGGGTCGTCCGCGGGGTCGTCGCCCTCGTCCACCACACCCGGATCCCGCCGTTCGTCGGCGGGCTCGTCCTCCTCGCGCTCGGCACCGACCTGCCCGAGATCGCCAATTCGGTCGCGTCGGCGCTCGAGGGACACGGGGACATCAACGTCGGCGACTCGATCGGCTCGGCCGTCACCCAGTCCACGCTCATCCTCGGCCTGCTGCCCCTCATCGGCGGCGCCTTCCTCGTCGGCCGACGCACCGTCTCGTCGTCGGCGGCGCGACGGTCGGCGCCCTCGGGCTCGGTGCCGTCCTCATGGCCGACGGACACATCGGCCGGTGGGACGCGCTCGCCCTGCTCGCCTGGTGGGTCGCCTCCGCCTACCTCGTCTGGCGGACCGAGCCCTCTGCCGCGGCCGCGCCGGTCCCCGACGGCACCGAACCGATGCCGCGCGCCCTCGTCCGGGTCGTCGTGGGCCTGACCATCGTCGGCGCCGGTGCCGCGATCGCCGTCGCGGGCTTCGTCACCTTGGCCGGGTCGATGGGGCTGCCGGAGTATGTCGTCAGCTTCTTCCTCGCCTCGATCGGCACCTCGCTCCCCGAGCTCGTCGTCGACGCGACGGCCCTGCGGCACCGGCATCGCGAGATGGCCATCGGCGGCCTGCTCGGCGCCTCCCTCCTCGACGCGACCGCCTCCCTCGGGTCCGGGCCGCTCATCGCACCGACGCCGGTCACCGCCGACCTCGCCGTCCGCGGCAGTCTCCTCGCCCTCGTCGCCGTCGCCGCGGTCACGGCCCTCCTCGCCGTCCGGCGCCGCCACGACCGTCGCTCGGGCGTGCTCCTCATCGCCTGCTACCTCGCCTTCTTCCCGCTCGTCCTCACCGGCTGAATCCGGCATCCCCTGGGGGGCATGGGACGAACCGCAAAGTGTGACGCACGGATCGCGACGACCCCATACGCAGCCCCTCGCCCGCTCGCTACGGTCGAAGGGCATCCGTTGGAGGTACCGTGCCGAACCCAGCGCGGGTACTGGACCTCGATGGGCTCCAGACCCTCATCGACGTACTCGGCCGGCGGGGGTATGCCGTTCATGGACCGACGGTCCGGGACGGCGCCATCACCACCGGCCCCGTCCGCGACGTCGCCGACCTGCCCGTCGGCATCGGCGACGAGCAGGAGCGCGCGACCTACCGGCTCCATCCGCGCGCCGACGAGGCCGTCTTCGGCTTCGCGGCGGGCGCGCAGTCGGCCAAGCCGGTCCTCTTCCCCGCGGACGAGCTGCTCTGGCGCAGCCGCTACCGCGACGGCGAGGTGCCCGAGATCGACACGACGTGGCGGGATCCCGACGAGCCGCCGGTGGCGTTGCTCGGGGTCCGCTCGTGCGACCTCGCCGCCATCCGGATGCACGACCGGATCCTCCTGGCCCGGCTCGCCGCCGACGTGCGCTACGCCGCCCGGCGCGAGGAGACGTTCGTCGTCGCCGTGGCGTGCACGGACCCCGGCGGCACGTGCTTCTGCGTGTCCACCGAGACCGGGCCCCGGCCGGGCGAGGGCTTCGACCTGTCGATGACCGAGCTGTATGCCGCGGGCCCGCACCGCTTCGTCGTCACCTCGGGCACCGACCGGGGAGCCGACGTCCTCGCCGAGGTCGCCGAGGCGACCGGCGCACCCACCCCGACCGACGCCGATGTCGCCGCCGTCGACGAGGCGATGACCGCGGCCGAGGGCCGGATGGGGCGCAGCCTCGACACCGCGGGCCTGCGCTACCTCCTCGAGGCGAAGGTCGAGTCGGCCCACTGGGACGACGTCGCCGAGCGCTGCCTCACCTGCACGAACTGCACCCTCGTCTGCCCGACGTGCTTCTGCACCTCGGTCGTCGACGTCACCGACCTCACCGGCGAGCTCGGTGAGCGGCGCCGCGTGTGGGACTCGTGCTTCTCCCAGGAGTACTCCTACATCCACGGCGGCAGCGTCCGGGACTCGGCACGGTCGCGGTACCGCCAGTGGATCAGCCACAAGCTCGGCTCGTGGCAGGACCAGTTCGGCTCGCTCGGCTGCGTCGGCTGCGGCCGGTGCATCACCTGGTGCCCAGCCGGAATCGACATCACCGCCGAGGTCGCAGCGCTGCGTGGCGACCGACCGGATCCGGTCGGCGCCTCGAAGGGAGGACCGTCATGAAGAGGACCATCGAGGAGTACCTCCCCGACCACCCCTTCTTCGCCGACTTCTCGCCGGAGGTGATCGCCCTGTTCGCCGGGTGTGCGACGAACGCCCACTTCGACGAGGGGGAGATGCTCTTCCGCGAGGGCGACCAGGCCGACACGTTCTACCTCGTCCGCAAGGGTCGGGTGTCCATCACGGCGCACCAGCCCGGCGTCGGCGGGATCGTCATCGACAGCGTCGAGGCCGGGGGCGTCGTCGGCTGGTCCTGGCTCGTGCCCCCCTACCGCTGGATGTTCGACGCGAAGGCGGCCAAGAGCACGAGCGTCGTCGGCTTCGACGCGACCTGCCTGCGCAGCAAGTGCGAGGCCGACCCGGCCGTCGGCTTCGTCCTGCTCCGCCAGGTCAACTCCGTCATGCTGAGCCGCCTCGAGGCCGCGCGGATGCGGCTGCTCGACCTCTACGGGGTGGCGTCACCGTGACGACGACCTCCGACGCCACTGCTGGTCCCACCATCCGGGACGAGATGGTCCCCCGGCCGTTCCGCGTCGCCCAGACCCGCCGCGACACCCGCGACACGTTCACCCTCGAGCTCGAGCCGGTCGACGGCGTCCCGCTCGCCTTCGCCGCCGGACAGTTCACGATGCTCGCCGCCTTCGGCATCGGCGAGGTCCCCATCTCGATCAGCGGCGACCCGACGGAGCCGACGCTCCTCGAGCACACCATCCGCAACGTCGGCGGCGTGACCTCCGCCCTCGTCGCCGCCCAGCCGGGGGCGATCCTCGGCGTGCGGGGGCCGTACGGCACGGGCTGGGGCATCGCCGACGGGATGGGTGGCGACGTCGTCATCGTCGCCGGCGGCATCGGGCTCGCCCCGCTGCGCCCGGCCATCCTCGAGCTCATCGCCCGGCGCGACCACTACCACCGCGTCGTCCTCCTCTACGGCGCGCGGACGCCCGACGACGTCCTCTTCGGCAACGAGCTGCGCCGGTGGGAGAAGCTCCACGACATCGACGTCCAGCTGACCGTCGACAACGCCCCGCACGACTACCGCGGCCGGGTCGGCCTCGTCACCCAGCTCGTCACCCGGGCCGGCTTCGACCCGCACCGCACGCTCGCCCTCGTCTGCGGGCCCGAGGTGATGATGCGCGCCGCCGCCACGGCCCTGCGCACCCGCGGCGTCTCCGGACAGCGTCTCCGGCTCTCGATGGAGCGCAACATGAAGTGCGGTGTCGGGCTGTGCGGCCACTGCCAGCTGCGCGACCTGTTCATCTGCGTCGACGGGCCGGTCCTCGACTACGAACGTCTCGCGCCGTACCTCACGCGATGGGAGCTGTGAGATGACGACCACCCTCGCCGCCCCCTCGGCCACCGAGGCCGAGGGGACCGTCGACGCCCGCCCGACCCTCGCCGTGTGGAAGTTCGCGTCGTGCGACGGCTGTCAGCTGACCCTGCTCAACTGCGAGGACGAGCTGATGGCGATCGCCGGCGCGGTGCGGATCGCCTACTTCCCCGAGGCCACCCGGGCCGTCGTCGACGGTCCCTACACCGTCTCGCTCGTCGAGGGCTCGATCACGACCCCGCACGACGCCGAGCGCATCCACGACATCCGGGCGCAGTCCGACCTGCTCATCACGATCGGCGCCTGTGCGACCTCCGGGGGCATCCAGGCGCTGCGCAACTTCGCCGACGTCACGGCATACCGCTCGATCGTCTACGCGCACCCCGAGTACCTCAAGACCCTCGACCGGTCCACCCCGATCTCCGCCCATGTCAACGTCGACCTCGAGCTGCGCGGCTGCCCCATCGACAAGGGCCAGCTCGTCGAGGTCCTCGCGGCGGCCGTCCACGGACGCAAGCCCCGGGTCCCCACCTACAGCGTCTGTGTCGAGTGCAAGCGGCGCGGCAACGTCTGCGTCGCCGTCGCGGGCGGCGTGCCGTGCCTCGGCCCGGTGACCCAGGCCGGCTGCGGCGCCCTCTGCCCGTCGGTGTCGCGTGGCTGCTACGGCTGCTTCGGCGCCCAGGACAGCGCGAACCTGCCCGGGATGACCGACCGGCTGCGGGCGCAGGGGATGAGCGAGCGCGACGCGGTGCGGATCTACCGGACCTTCAACGCCGGCGCCGAGGCCTTCCGTGCCGAGAGCGAACGGATCTCCCCCAGCGACAAGGGTTCTCGACGGTCGAAGAGAGGGCACCGATGACCCACAGTCTCAAGGACGGCGGCCAGGTCCTCCAGGTCGGCATGCTCGCCCGCGTCGAGGGCGAGGGCGGGATGCACATCGAGATCGCCCAGGGGAAGGTCCAGACCGTCCAGCTCAACATCTTCGAGCCGCCCCGGTTCTACGAGGCGTTCCTGCGCGGTCGGGCCTACACCGAGCCCCCCGACATCACCGCCCGCATCTGCGGGATCTGCCCGGTGGCCTACCAGACCGCCTCGTGCGAGGCGATCGAGATGGTGTGCCGCGCCGAGATCCCGGAGCACATCCGGCTCATGCGCCGCCTCCTCTACTGCGGGGAGTGGATCGAGAGCCACGCCCTGCACATCTACCTTCTCCACGCGCCCGACTTCCTCGGCTACGACGGGGCGATCGAGATGGCCGCGGACCATGCCGACGTCGTCGAGCAGGGCCTGCGGCTGAAGAAGGCCGGCAACGACCTGATGACCCTCGTCGGCGGCCGCGCCATCCACCCGGTCAACGTCCGCACCGGCGGCTTCTACCGGCTGCCGACGAGCGCCGAGCTGGCGGCGATCCGCCCTGCCCTCGTCCAGGGGCTCGAGGACGCTCTCGCCACCGTCTCGCTCGTCGCGACGTTCGACTTCCCCGAGATGGAGCAGGACTACCCCTACCTGTCGCTGCGCTCGCCGCACGGCTACGCGATCGAGTCCGGCGACGTCGTCACGTCCTCGGGGCTGACCTTCCCGGTGCGCGAGTTCACCAAGCACATCACCGAGCACCACGTCCGGCACAGCAACGCCCTGCACGCCACGCTCGACGGCGAACCGTACGTCGTCGGTCCGCTTGCTCGCTACAGCAACAACTTCGACCAGCTGGGCCCGACGTGCCAGGAGGCGGCGCGGGCGGCCGGTCTCGGCGAGACGTGCCGCAACCCGTTCCGGTCGATCATCGTCCGGGCCGTCGAGCTCGCGTATGCCTTCGAGGAGGCCGTCCGGATCATCGACGAGTGGTCCGGTATGCCGTCCGCCACGCTCCCCGCGTCGGTTCCCCTCACGCCGCGGGCGGGCGAGGGGTTCGGGGCCAGCGAGGCCCCCCGCGGGACGATCTTCCACCGCTATGTCCTCGACAAGGAGGGGACGATCCAGGACGCCCAGATCGTCCCCCCGACGTCCCAGAACCAGATGAGCATCGAGGCGGACCTGCGCACGGCCGCGCAGGCCTGGGTCGACCTCGACGACCACGCGCTCACCCACCGCTGCGAGCAGGCGATCCGCAACTACGACCCCTGCATCTCGTGCGCGACCCACTTCCTCGACCTGCGGGTGACGCGGACGTGACGCGAGCGCCAGCGGCCCTGGACCGGATCACCGTCGTCGGGATCGGCAGCCCCGACCGCGGCGACGACGCCTGGGGTCCGCTGGTCGCCGAGCGCGTCGCCGCGGCCACCGCCGACGACCCGCGGGTCCGCGTCGTCGTGCACGAGGACCCCACGCATCTCGTCCAGGAGTGGGACGGCACCGGTACGGCCGTCATCCTCGACGCCGTCCTCACCGACGGCCCGGCCGGGGAGCTCGTCGTCACCGACCTCGGGGCCGAGGGCGGGACCCTCCCGCCGGCGGCGCTCGACGGGGTCGGCCTCGGCGGCACCCACGCCTTCGGCGTCGCCGGGGCGATCGAGCTGGCCCGGGCCCTCGGACGGCTGCCGCGCCGCGTCGTCGTCGTCGGGGTGCGCGCCGAGACGGTCGCGCACGGCGCGTCGATGTCCGGGGCCGTCGCCGATTCCATGCCCCGTGCGCTCGACGCCGTGCTCCGCCTCGTCGACGCGACGGGAGGCGAGCGCTGATGTGCCTCGGCGAGATCTGCCGCGTCGTGTCGGTCGCCGGCGGCGACGCCACCGCCGTCACCCCGTCCGGCGCCGACCGTCGGGTCTCGCTCATGGCGCTGTCAGCGCCGGTCTCCGCCGGCGACTGGCTCGTCGTCCACTCCGGTTTCGCCCTCGAGCGGCTCGCCGCCGACGAGGCGGAGACCGCCCTCGCCATCCGCTCCGGCGGCATACCCACCCACCAACCCGAGGAGTCGCCATGACCCACGGCCGTCGCACCGGCCTCCTGCTCGCCCTCTCCACGGCGGTGGTGAGCGGGGTCGCCGTGTTCCTCAACTCCTCCGGGGTCAAGGCCTTCGGCAACGCCACGGCCTACACGACGGCCAAGAACGTCGTCGCGGCCGTGGTTCTCGTACTGCTCGCGTCGGTCGCGCTCCGACGCGATGCCGGGCGCGCGAGGCCCAGCGGAAGGCGGGAGTGGCTGGGCCTCGCCGTCGTCGGTGTCGTCGGCGGCAGCGTGCCCTTCGTCCTGTTCTTCGAGGGGCTGGCCCGCGCAAGCTCGGTCCAGGCGGCCTTCGTCCACAAGACCCTCGTCGTCTGGGTGGCCGTGGGTGCGGCCGTCTTCCTGCGGGAGCGGGTCGGCTGGCCGCACCTGCTCGCCGTCGGGCTCCTCGTCGTCGGCCAGATCGGCCTTGCCGGTGGCGTGGCGGCCGCCTGGGACACCGGGATGTGGATGATCCTCGCCGCGACCCTCATGTGGGCCGTCGAGGTCGTCCTCGTCAAGGCGCTGCTCGGTGGGCTGTCGAGCTGGACCGTCGGGATCGCCCGGATGGGCATCGGCTCGGTCGTCCTCATCGGGTGGTGCCTCGTGCGCGGCCTCGGCGGAAGCCTCGTCGGCCTCACCGCGGCCCAGTGGGGCTGGGTGCTGCTGACCGGCGCCATCCTCGCGGCATACGTCGCGACGTGGTTCGCCGCCCTGGCCCGGGCCCGGGCCGTCGACGTCACGGCCGTCCTCGTCATCGGTGCCCTCGTCACCGCCGTCCTCCAGGCGGGCGTCAACGGCGTCGCCCTCGCACCTCAGGCTCCGTGGCTCGTCACGCTGCTCGCCGGTGGCGCGCTCGCGGGCTGGCTGACGGTGCACCCGCCGACGCGCCACACCGTCGAGGCCGGCGCGCCGTGACGAGCGGACCGGTCCTCTTCGCACGCTTCGCCTACCCGCCGAACGTGCTGGGCTACTGCGGCCCGGACCGTGCCGACGACCTCCTCGACCGGGTGGCGCACCAGGCCGACGATCCCGACCTGCGCCGCCTCGCCCAGGGCTTCGAGGGGGCCTGGCCCTACCTCGAGCTCATTGCGCACGCCGCGGGCATCGCCGACCCGCTCGACCCGCTCGTCGTCGAGGCCTACTGGATCGGCAACCACCTTCTCGACCACGTCGACGCCCGGCTGCTCCACGCCTCGATGGAGGAGCGGTTCCGGCCGCGGGTGAGCGAGCGGCAGTGGTCGCACATGACCGAGGGCATCCCCTTCGAGTCGGTCCCGACCCACGCCTTCCACGTCTTCGCGGTCTACCCGTGGGTCGGCCTGCTCCGCTCCGGGTGGGTGGAGGAGCCGCTCAGGGTGCTCGACCGGTGCCGGATCCGGTGGGGTCATGTCGTGTTCGTCCACCGGGGGCGCGCCGTCGTGCGCTACCGGCCGCTCGCCTGGGACGGTGACGAGCTCACCCTCGGCCCCGGTGAGGACGAGGAGGTCGTGTATGCCGCGGACGGGCTCAGCCTCGCCCCGCGGATCGCGGTCGGGGACTGGGTCGCCCTGCACTGGGAGTGGGTCTGCGAGCGGCTCTCGCCGACCCAGCTCAAGGCCCTGCGCGACGGCACCCGCCGTCAGCTCGCCGAGGTCAACGCGACCGCCCGTCCCGCCCCGGCGGCCGTCCTCTCGTAGCCGACCGCAGCGATCCTCGGGCGCGAGCCGAACCGGCCGGTAGCACCCGTGCGCTACGGTGCACCATGCGGGTCCGGGTCGTCGGCACCATATCCAGTCGGTGCCTGACGCCGTGACGAGCTACCTCTCGCAGCTGAGATCGAGGCTGGCGCCCACCGGGACGCAGCGGCTCGCGAGACACGTGGCGGAGGGACACCACGCCAGGTCCGAGCACCCGCTCGAGTCCTACCAGCGGTTCGCCCTCAGCGGCGGCGACTACAAGGGGCAACTCTCGTCGGTCGCCACCCAGCTCGGCTTCGGGGTGTCCTTCAACCTCGGGATCGACCTCGGCGTCCTCATCCTCCCGTGGGTCGTGCGGATCCCCCTCGAGGTGAGCGCGTCGACGGAGACGAGCCGGCATACCGAGCTCGTCGTCATGCGGTTCCCCAAGCGCATCTGGCACCATCACCTCGACGATCCGGGCGAGCGGCGCAACCGACCCGCGACCCCCGCCTGGCGGTGCGCCGAGCCCCTCGTGCTGTCGACCCTGTCCGGATCGTCGTGGACGGCCACGCTCGCCGGCTCGGCGGCCGTCACCGTCGGGCTCGGAGACCCGTTCGACACGGACGGGATCATGCCGACCGCCTCCGCCGGGGCGGAGACCTCCGTCTCCGAGACCTGGTGGGGCACCTTCGCCAGGGACCCGAACCCTCGGCGCTTCCGCAGCCCGTACCCCGCCGCGGAGGACCCGACGAGAGCGGCCGGCTCGGACGACCTCGCGGCATACGTCAACACCCTCCTCGAGGGGGATGTGAAGCGCCGCATCGCAATGTGGATCGACCGCAAGAACCGCGACGCGAGTGAGGCGGAGAGCCTTCGGGACGACATGACATCGGGCACGATCCAGGACCCCCTCAGCTGGATCTGGGTCCGGTGGTCCGAGAGCAACCACCAGGCGAAGTGGGACATCCCGCAGGGCGGAGCCTTCGCCACCTTCCTCGGGGCCCTGAGAGGCATCTCGACGAAGGACCTCCGGGCGGAGCTGACGAAGCTCGACACGAGACTGCGGGCCTCTCCGCCTGCCTCCGACGCGCCGCCCGGAGCACGGGCGCAATGGGAGGCCGACCTGGCGATGATCCGCGAGCTGCAGCTCCTTCTCCTCCGCCGCTGGATCGTCAAGCAGGAGGGTGGCGGCGCACCCCTGCGCGACCCGCCGGCGCCCTCCCTCGCGAGCGTCCCCGCCGACGAGCCCGTCGCGTTCCTCGACATCGGCGCCAACCAGTTCACCGGAAGGGCCCGCGCCGGAGCGGCCATGTCGGTGTCGACGGCCCGCGCCGCCCTCGCGGCGAAGGCGGAGTACACCGGCAAGACGCTCGCCCTCCGGTTCCAGACGATGAGCCGGAGCGACAACCGGAAGGTGGGGCTCGTCTTCACCCAACACACCCAGATCAAGCAGCGGATGCTCGAGCTGGAGGCCTCCGCCGTGGCCGAGCGGAAGCGGACCAAGGACAAGCCCTCGGCGCTCGTCGCCGCGAACTTCGGCACCATCAGCTACCTCTCGGCATGCGCCTACTGGAGAGGTCGGGACTCCCGACATCTCTTCGCCGAGCCGAACGGCAGCGGGGTCTCCTTCGGCCTCACGATCGAGGCGGACCTGCTGGACGTCCTCGCCAGGTCGTGCGCGGAGGAGGCCGCGACCAAGGCGGCGAAGGGGGCAGCGGCGGTCGTCGACTTCACCCACCAGGCGCTGTCCCTCGAGCTGCTCCTCCAGCGCAAGCTGCGGGTCACGACGTCGGTGCTGCGACCGTTCCTCGCGACCTACCCCCTCGTCGGCGCCATCTCGTCGGACGAGGACCTCGCGGACACGTCGGTCATCGTCGAGTCCTCGTTCGGCATCACCCAGCGCCAGCGGCTGGCCTCCCCGCAGCCCGATCCCCATCACCAGGGGGGCCTGACACCCGACGCCCTCATGGCGACCCCGTGGGCGAGGGGACGCATCGCCAAGAGACCCCACTCCACCGAGCAGGCGATGACGACCCTGTCGGCCCTGCGGGTGCGGTACCGGATCCGGCGCGCCGAGGACCGGACGCGGCCCCTGCTGTCGTTCGGATGGCAGCTCGGACCCACCGACCCCACGGAGAATCCCGCGGACTGGTGGAAGCCGAACCTCGAACCGGGGTGGCAGCCCGCCGCGCTCGGTGGCTCCCTCACCCGGGTCAACGCGGCGCAGTCCGAGGCGATCATCGACCTGCACACGTGGTTCGCCGCCCAGCCCCAGCCCGACGACAAACGTCGGCTGGGCTACTACGAGC
This sequence comes from uncultured Actinomycetota bacterium, assembly GCA_963745335.1. Lineage (GTDB taxonomy): Bacteria > Actinomycetota > Actinomycetes > Actinomycetales > Dermatophilaceae > CAVSJJ01. The sequence goes on along the minus strand of CAVUXP010000006.1, from coordinate 303,923 downwards.
TCGCCGTCCCCGCCGTCGCACTGTTCAGCCAATGATCTCCGGGACCACCTTCGAGGGGGTGTTCGAGGCCCTCGCCGACCGCTACGGGACGGCGGGGCCGCAGGTGACGCTCGACCTTGCCGGAGGCCGGCTCGGCATCGAGCCACCCGGCGTCGCGGTTCGCGACCTCGTCGAGCTGGTCGAGACCCTCTTCGACGAGCCGAGCTTCGTCCCGACCTGGGTCCCGCAGGGCCTTCGGATCGAGCGGCTCGACCTGCGCCGCGACGAGGTGTCCGGCTACGACCTGTGGCTGACGATCGCCGCCTCCTCGCTGGGTTGGCAGATCACGGACGAGATCACCGTCACCGGCGCCTCGATCGCGCTGACGGCCACCCCGGCCGGCCTCAGCGCGCGGGTGACCGGCGACGCCGTGCTCGACGGGCTCGCCCTCGAGGTGTCGATCGACCTGCCGGACGAGGCTCTCGAGCTGCGCCTTGCGCAGGTCTCGACGGCGGACGGGACGTCCTTCCTCCACGCGAACGAGCTCGTCGCGCCCCCCGGCGGGGCCCGCAGCTCGGCCGCGCAGCCCGAGCTGACCGACCTGTCGATCCACGCGTCCCTGCCGACCGACCACTACATCGTCCACGTCCAGGCCCGCCATCTTCTCGACCTCACCCCGTTCGAGCTCGACCTCGTCGAGGCGGAGGTGCACCTCGGGGCGGAGTCGTCGATGACCGTGTGGACCGACAGCCATCTCGACGTCACCCTCGAGGACGGCACGACGGCCACCATCGTCATCGATCTCGGCGCCGACGTGGGTCCCGACGGCTGGCAGTTCGTCGGGACCGCCCGCACCACCGACGTCACCCTCGCCGTGCTCAACGACGCGGTGGCCCGCCTGGTCCAGGCCCCGGCACCCCCGCTGCCCCCGGCGCTGTCGACGATGCAGGTGAGCGCCCTGTCGGTCACCCTCGACACGGCGTCGCGCGACATCGCATTCGCCTGCACCCTCGACTGGGACACCCGGGCCGGCCCGGCGAACGGGACGCCGGCGCCGACCGCCTCGCCATCCGGGCCGGCGCCCGATGCCGAGCCGACCGAGCTCGTCGTCACCCTGGAGCACAGCCCCGGCACGCTGCGGGCCTCGGGGACGCTGCGGATCGCGGGCCTGGTCTTCGAGCTCGCCCTCGACCATCACAGCGGCGCGACGGCCGTCGTCGGGGTGTTCCACGCCGACGGGGGCCTGCACGCCAGCCTCGCCGACCTCCTCGCCACCCTCGACGCCGAGCCGAGCCTCCTCGACGGCCTCGCGAGCGAGGCGTCCGTCGACATCGTCGACGCCCTGCTCGCCTGGGAGACCGGCGACCGCGTCGTGTTCGCGGCCGACCTCGGGGCCGGCATCGACCTGTCGGGCCTCGGCTCGCTCCCCCTCATCGGGCCGATGATCCCGCATGACGAGGCCCTCCGGCTCGACTTCCGACCCGTCGTGTCGACCGACTGGAGCGACCCGGACGGCGTCGAGGAGATCGGCAGGATCAACGACGTCCTCCCGACCGCCGTCCCTGCCCTCCCCTCGCCCCTGACCGGGGTCCCTCGCCTCGACGCCCGGCTCGCGCTCGGCACCGGCGCCCCCGTCGAGCTGACCCTCGGTGGAGGCCCGGGGCACGCGGATCCCCCGCAGGGGTCACACTCGACCGGGGCCCCTGCGGCGACGCAGCCGCCGTCGGACGGGAGCGTGACGGCGGCCGCCGACGCCGACCCGTCGGCGACGACGTGGCATCCGGTCGACCGGCACTTCGGCCCCCTTCGGATCGACCACCTCGGGGTGCACTACGACGGCTCGGCCAAGGCGGTCGAGGTGCTGCTCGGCGGGTCGATCTCGGTCGGCGGGCTCACCCTGTCCCTGTCCGGGCTCGGCGCTCGCTACGAGCTCGACGAGCATCGACTCACCGTCTCGCTCCAGGGGCTCGGCCTCGACCTGCGCCGGGGACCCCTCGCGCTCGAGGGGGCGTTCGTCCACCTCCACGACGGCGCCGGGGACGACTTCGTCGGCAAGGTGAACCTGCGGACCGACGACATCGCGATCACGGCCCTCGGGGCGTTCACGATGATCCACGGGGCCCCGTCGATGTTCGTCTACGGGCTCCTGGACCATCCCCTCGGCGGGCCGGTGTTCTTCTCCGTCGAGGGGCTCGCGGCGGGCTTCGCCTACAACCGGCGCTTCCACCCACCGCGGATCGGCTCGATCCGCTCCTTCCCCCTCGTCGCCGACGCCGTCGCCGCCTCCGCGGCGGCGCCAACGCCCGGGGCCCCGGCACCACCCGTCGATGTCGCGGCCCAGCTCGCCCGGCTGCACGACGCGGTCAGCCCGGCGCTCGGTGAGTACTTCCTCGCCGTCGGGGTCAGGTTCTCGTCCTTCAAGCTGCTCGACACCTTCGCCCTGCTCGTCGTCACGTTCGGCGAGCACACCGAGATCGACCTGCTCGGCGCGTCGACGTACCAGTGCCCACCCGGTGACCTCGGCGGCATACCTCCCATCGCCCACGTCGAGCTCGACCTCATCGCCCGCATCGACCCAGCCGCCGGCCTCGTCAGCGTCGCCGGACAGCTCACCGAGAACTCCTACGTCTACAACAACCTGTGCCACCTCACCGGCGGCTTCGCGTTCATGAGTTGGTTCTCGGGACCGCACGAGGGCGACTTCGTCCTGTCGCTCGGCGGCTACCACCCCGCTTCGCCGTGCCCGCCCACTACCCGACCGTCGCCGCGGATGGCCATCGACTACCAGGTGACCCCGCACATCTCCGTGACGGCGAGGCGTACTTCGCCCTCACCCCGTCGACCTTATGGCCGGCGCCTCCTCGCTGCCACCGCCTCCATCGGCTCCGTCAGGCCTCGTTCCGGGCGGGCGTCGACTTCCTCCTCGGCTGGGAGCCCTACCACTACGACGCCTCCGTCCGCGTCGACATCGCCGCCACTTGGGGGTGGTTCCACACCACGGCCCACGCGATGCTCCACATCTGGGGACCGGACTTCTCCGGCCGCGCCGAGGTGAACTGGGCCGTCATCGCCTTCACCGTCGAGTTCGGGGCCGCGCGGTCGGCCGGCCCGACGCCCATCGGCTGGGACCGCTTCCGCGCGGCGTTCCTCCCCGACTCGGCGTCGAAGGTGTGCACCATCCGGGTCACCGGGGGCCTCGTCGACGCCTCGGGAGGCGTCCCCGTCGTCAACCCGGCGCAGCTCGCACTCGCGATCACCTCGGTCATCCCCGAGCCCGAGCCGGGAGGTGCCGCCCTCGGCATCGCCCCGATGAACCTGGCCTCGCTCACGGGGACCGCCCTGCGGTGGTGGGTGTTCGGGGGACGGGTCGACCACGGCGACGCACCCGCCTCGGGCGACCAGGTCGGGGACCGCTTCACGGCGACCCCGACGACGACGCGCTTCCCGTCGGCCCTGTGGGGCACGACGATGACCCGGGGACTCGGAGACGAGCCGGTCCTCGCCCGCAACGGGGTGCGGCTGACCCTCGACCCGACGCGCATCGTCCACCCCACGCAGACCCGGCCCGTCGATCGGGCCCAGCTCACCGACAACGCGCCGGCCGGGACGGCCGTCGTCGAGGTGCCGTCGGCCGGGTCGATCGTCTTCGAGGACGCCGCCGGGCCCGACGCGCTCGACCCGGGACTCGGCGCGCTCTTCGGCGGCGTCTCCCCGAAGGCGGATCCCGGCCTCCCGTGGGACGCCGTCCGCCGCAGGCGCGTGACCGAGGTGGGCGGCTGACATGACGACGACCCCGTCCACCCCCACGCCGCCCCCCGCCGCGGCCCCGCCCGCCTCGAGCACGCTCCTGCCCGAGCCGGCCACCGGCACGGCGATCCGGTTCGCCGATGCGCACCGGCCGACGATGGCCGCCGGCGACTACACCGTGAGCGTCCGCCAGTCGATCGACGGCCACGACGACGTCGGTGCCGCCGCGCTGACCTTCCGGGTGGCCGGTCCCCGTCTCAGCCTGCCCCCCACCGCCATCCGGTCCGTCTTCCCCCCCGACGGCAGCCGGGGACGGTTCGGCGACGTCCTGCCCCACGTCATCCTCGAGCGGTCGACGCTGCCGTGGGAGCGCAGCGCGTCCGAGGCCCTCGAGGGGGCGACGCCGCCGTGGCTCGCCCTCGTCGTGGTGCCGGCCGCCGAGGAGGTCATCGTCGCCGGAGCGCTCGGCGGCCTCCGGGACGCCGCCCGGCAGGGCGGCCGCCCGATGTCGAGCGCCGCCGACGAGGGCGAGGACCCGACGACGCCCGTGCGCGTCCTCCGGGTTCCCGTCGCCCTCCTCCCGAGGCCGTCTGACCTGCGCTGGCAGGCCCACGTCCGCGGAACCGAGGCCGCCACCCCGGCGGGGATGGTCCTCGAGTCGGCGGTGCTCGTCGCCGGCCGGCATCTCGCGGACGGCCGCAACCGGGTCCACCTCGTGTCTCTCGAGGGCCTCTACGCCGGGGACGAGGAGCACCTCGGGCTGTCCGGCGACGTCACGGCGGCGACCCACGTCGACCTCGTCACCCTCCACAGCTGGGATGTGACGAGCCAGGCCGACGACCACCACGGTTTCGTCGAGCTGCTGCGCTCCCTCGACCACGGGCTTCTGAACCGGACCCCACCATCCGGAGCAGAGGCCGCCGAGCTGTACTACCGCTCGGGGTTCGCCCCGCTACCCCACGCCCTGCGCACGGGAGGGTCCACGACCTCGTGGTACCACGGTCCGCTCGTCGCGATCGAGGCGCCGGAGCTGTCGATGCCACTGCCGGCGCGGACGGCCGACGCGCTCCTCGGCTACGACGCGACGAGCGGGATGCTCGATGTCTCGTATGCCGCCGCGTGGCAGCTCGGGCGGATGCTCGCCCTCCAGAACGACCGGGTCGCCACCGCGATCTACACGTGGAAGCGGACCGTGGCACGGTCGGAACGGCATGCCGCGATGCGCGCGGACCACCCGGACCTCCCGCACCTGCACACCACGGCAGCGGGGCCGGGCCCGTTCCCCTGCACCGACTGGCTCGTCACCGCCCTCCAGCGGATGGGTTCCGTCCCCTTCCGCTACCTCGTCCCGGACGCGGAGATGCTCCCGCCCGAGTCCTTCCGCTTCTTCACCGTGGATGCCCAGTGGATCCGATGCCTCATCGACGGTGCGCTCAGCGTGGGGCGGACGAGCGAGGGCGACGCGGCAGACGACGCGGTTCTCCTCCGCGAGCTCGCTTCTCCCGGTGGCCCGCTCGACGGAATGCCGCAGAGCGGCTTCCTCGTCCGGTCGAACGCCGTCTCCGGCTACCCCGGGCTCCTCGTCGACGCGTGGACGCATGGTGGCAGCATCGGCGAGGCGGCATCCGGGCGGGAGCCCCTCGCGCCGCTGCGCATCGACCACCTCGCCCCCACCGTCCTGCTCGTGCTCCTCGACGGCAGGGTCAGCGGCGTGCGGCTGCACCTGCACCCCCAGACGCTCCACTTCGAGCTGGCCGCGACCGGCCCCGGCTCCCTGGTCAGCCTCGCCGACGTCGCTCACGACCACGCCGTGAGCGCACCGCGCGGCCTACCTGAGGTCCTCATGGCGAAGACCCCGTCGTACGAACTCAACCGCGGGCGGGAGACCCTTCCATGAGCACCCTCGCCGTCCCGCTCCATGTCTCGGCCCTCGCCCTCGCCCACGGGCGGCAGGTGCTCGGCCCGACCGTCGACCCCACGACGATGCCGTGGTCGGACGGGACCCGCGACCACTTCGGCGGCACCCCGCCCCTCGCCTCGGCGATGACGGCCGAGCCGTTCGACGACCGAGCCATGTGGCTCGGCCCGGGCGTCCACGGCCACTGGACCCTGCCCTCGGGGCTGACCCGTGGATCGACCCGGGCCTCCTCGACGCACACCGTGCCCGTGGCGGACCTGTGGTTCCCTCCCGTCCCGAACCGCTGGCTCTTCTACAGCGCTCACTCACGCGGTCTGTGGCTGATCGAGAGCGACTTCATCCACCCCGACGGCGTCCATGTCCCCGGAGCGGTCGCCTACCCCCTCGACCGCGGTGCAGGGCGCCGCCCGTGGGTCCACCTCGGCCGGTCGACCCGGATCGAGGGCGGCACGCCGTGGCGGGAGACCTGCGAGGACCGCCCGGAGGACTTCCTCCCCTCGAGCGGTGCCGCCCTGACGGCCGTCGGCCCCGAGGACCCGACCTTCGCCGCCTTCCATGCCTCGTCGCGCAGCGTCTTCGGCGGCCACGACCCGCAGCCCCCGGGATGGCTGGACGACGCCGCGGGCGTGACGGTGGTTGTCTTCGGGTGGTACAGCCCCCAGGTCCAGGACCCGCTGCCGGCACTGCTCGACGAGGTCGCCGCGTGGTCCCCCCAGGAGCGCCTCGCCCGGCTCAACGCGGCCCGCGTCCGCCGGGGTGCCGCGCCCCGTGCCGCGGGGTCGGTCGTCGTCGACGACGACGATGAGGAGCTCCAGAAGGCCGTCATTCTCGAGCGGTTCGGCTGGGAGCTGGAGGAGACGACCGTCAGGTACGACGCTCTGCGCGCGACCATCCTCTTCGGCGGAGTTCGGCTGTCCGCAGCGACGGACGGATCGTTCGGGGAGGCCACGAGCAGACCCGTCACCGCACCGGCATACGTGGGAGCGAGCGGGACCGAGGCCATCGCCCGCCTGCTGGCCGACGAGATCGGCAGCCCGGAGCTCGAGGCCCAGCTCGAGGCCGCCCAGCTGGGTCCGCTCTCCGCGCCCGACGGCCTCGACCTCGGCACGGCCCTCGCCGAGTTCCGACATCGTCAGCAGTTCGTCGAGACCGGTCGCCACCGGCAGTGGACCGTCCGCAGCGCGCGCTCCGCCGTACCCGGGAATGCCGTGGCGCCGGGCCCCGAGGCGCCCGCCCCGACGGCGGACGACGACGTCCGGCTGCCCACCGCCCTGGCCCATGAGCTGAGGCGGCTGGCCGCGCTGCAGGCGGACTACGACGCCGGCGCCGACCGGCTGGAGAGCCTGCGTCAGCAGCTGTTCGCCGACTGGCACCGGCTCATGACGGTCACCTACCCGGAGGGTGACCCCGACGACCCGGAGGTCGACATCGACCACCTCCTCGCCGTCGTCCGCGACGAGTCCCTGCCGGCGGTGCAGGGCGCCCGCACTGCGCTGGGCTCGCTCACCCTCGATCGGGAGAGCGACGGCGGGACCTGGTCGGCGAGGCACCCGGCCGACGGCTCCGTCGCGGCGCGACTCGTCGCGCAGGTCACCGCGGTCACCGACCTGCTCACGACGACGAACGCCTCGCGCCCGGCCGAACGGGCGCTCGAGCTCACCCTCGTCCCCGGTTCCGGCTTCTGGCGCCCACGCGACCCGGTCGTGGCGGTGCGGTCCCCACGGGCCCGCGGCAGCCACAGTCGACACGTCGACGCCACCGCGCTCTGCGCCCGGACCGAGGATGCCCCGATGACGTCGTCGGTGGGCTACGACACCGCGTCGACATGGCTCGACGGCATGTTGGACGACGACGACGACAGTCAGTTCTGGCACGAGGCGCCCTACGCCGGATGGAACCCCGTCGCCGCCGACTGGCAGGCGGAGGTGCACCCGCTCGTCGAGCACGGCAACGTCGGGCGAGCGCGGTACGAGCCCGACTTCGTCGAGCACCATGTCGAGCTCGCCGACGACGCGGAGGACCTCGCCCCGCGCGCGGGCGGATCCGGGGCGCTCGCCCCCGGGTTCGAGTACATCGCCGGCCGCGCCGTCCTCGTCCCGGGCCTCGCCGAGGTAGTGGCCGACCGGCTCTCCGACGCCATCGACCGGATCGAGGACGTCGACGCCGGGGCGGTGCCCGCCGCGATGACGACGGCCCACGCGCACCTCGCCGACGTCTCCGACGAGGTGCTCGTCGCGACGTTGGGCGGCTTCCACGACGGTCTGTTGACGACCGCTCCCCGCTGGTTGCTCCCGGTCGCCGACCCGCTCGGGTTCGCCGACGAGCAGCAGCTCGCCGACGAGGTCCGCGACGCCCTCGGCGGCCTCCATCCCCGCACCCCGCGGCCGGATGACCCGTTCCACCCGATCCGCAGCGGCGAGCTCGTCCTCGAACGGCTGCGGCTCGTCGACACCTTCGGCCAGACCGTCGAATGGCGACCCGCAACGGTCCACGGCGCCGGGGGCTTCGCCCTCGACCCTCCGGGTCAGCGCGTCCGGCTCCCGCTGCGGCTCAGCCAGGGCGCCCGACTCGACGTGGCCTGGCTCGCCGCCGCGGACGACCTCGCCGAGACCGACGACCATCCGGCCACGTCGCCGGTGTGCGGCTGGCTCCTGCCCACCAACCTCGACGGGACGATCCAGGTCCACGACGCCGCCGGCGCGCTCCTCGGCTCCGTCGACTCGGTCCACGGTCGGTGGCAACCCGCCCCCGGCTCCGGCTCCCCGCCGATGCATCCGGAGGAGATCGGGAACCGGCGGCTCGCCGCCGTCGTCACCTGGATCGTGCGCGCCGAGCAGCCCGCCATCGTCGTCGCGGGCCTGCTGGACTCGTTCGAGGACAGCACCGTCCAGATCGAGCCGACGGACCTCGCCCAGCACACCGGCCGCGTCGTCTTCGTCGGCCGTCCGCTCGCGGTGGTGCGGCTGCGGGCGGCCGTCCGGCTGCACGGGCTGCCGGCCACCGACCAGTCCTGGGAGACCCTGCGCCATCGCCTCCTCGATGCAGCGACCGTCAGCGGCCCCGCCCCGGGCGCCGACCACGGTATGCCGTCCGTCCGCCTCCCCCTGCGCATCGGGCGCCACGACCGTCTCACCGATGGGGTCGTGGGCTACTGGCCGGAGAGTCACGGGAAGCTCGCCGAGGTGATGCTGGCGCCCCACGGCGGGGTCGTCTCCCGGTCGGCCGAGCCGGTCACCGGCGGCGGCGCGCCGGTCCACTGGCGGACGGTCGAGGACCCCGATCTCACCATGACGATGCTCGTCGATCCCCGCGCGCCCATCCATCTGACGACCGGCATCCTGCCGACGCAGACCGTCCTCATCGCACCGCAGCATTTCGCCGCCGCGATCGAGTCGATGCGGGTGACGGTCGCCGCCGCACCCGTCCTGACCCCGGCGGGGGCGGTCGCCCTTCCGGTGCCCCACGAGCCGGGCGTGGCCTGGGCCTGGCTCCAGCGTGGGCCCGACGGGTGGTCGGAGACGCCGGAGCACCCCAGCCTCACCGCCGACGACCTCGAGCGGGCCCTGCCGGGCCGCGGCAGCGAGACCTGGCAGATGCTGACCTCTCGTGGCATCGTCCGCGACGTCGACCAGGCCAGCGGACGAGGGCGGCTCGTCCTCCCCGCCCCGGACGACCCCCACCCCCTCGACCCCGCCGTGCTCGGCGTGCTCCTGGCGGTCGCCCGGTCGGTCCGGCCGGTCGGGTCCGACGCCACCTTCACCGACCCGACCGCGGTGCGGGACGGGTGGCTCCAGCTCCGCTCGGAGGCGTCGCCATGATCCCGCCCCTGTCCGTGGCGCTGCTCAACGCCGCCGGGAACGCCGAACTGAACATCCCCGATGCCCCCCAGAGCCTCGACGTCGTCCTCACCAACCGCTCGCCGGTCACGATCCACACGACCGCCCTCGGCTCCGCGCGCGGCCTGTCCCGGCGGCACGTCCAACTGCGTTTCCGGCCCGATACCCTCCGCAGACCGGAGGCGATCCGGGTCGCCCCCGAGGCGTCGAGGCGGTGGGGCATCGAGGCGGTGACGGACGAGGACGGCACCCAGCTCGTGCTCCTCAGGGCGCTGCATCGGCGCACCTGGTCGGCCGCGGAGTCCGAGGTGGTTCGGCTCGTCGGGGTCAGCGCCTCCCCGGCGGGTGGCACGCGGGCGACCCGGGTCGCCGTCGAGGTCGAGCGCATCGAGGCAACCGCGGGGCCGGCCCCCGGGCCCGGAGCTCCTCGCACCTGCTGGCCCTCGCCGTCCTCCGCTCGAAGGTCGGCGCCTTCGCGCTGATGCGCCAGGTCCGGTCGGGGTCGGTGGCGGTCGGGGGACCCTTCACCGCCGGGCTGCTCGACGGCCCCGCCGCCCCGTCCGGTGGCGCAGGCCCGTCCCGGATGCGACTACGGATCGTCAACACGTCCGGCCGCCCGGTGGCCCTCGCCGCCGAGGACGACGCGGCGAGCCGCATCGAGGTCCATGCCCACGCCGGGACGACCGCCGCACCATGGGGGCTGCTCGGAGCCGCGACCGACCATGCGAACATCTCCCTCTACGAGCCGGACGAGCCCGTGGCCGACCAGCTCGCCGCCGACGGCTGGGACATCGACGGTCCCGTCCTGCGCCGCGCGGCGGGCGGGCGATGGCTTCCCCGCACGTGGCTCGACATCGACGTCGAGCTGCACTCGAGCGCGCCGCCCGGGACCGTGCCGCTCCTCGTCCGGATGGTCGACTTCCCGGACCTGGAGGATCTCGAGCTCGTCGTCCTCGTCGAGCTCGGCCCGCTGTCGGTCCGCCCCGGTGCAGTGGCGTCGGTCGCGCCGCTCGACCTGTGGGGCACCCAGGCCCGGCTGGGTCTGCACCGAGGCATCGACCTCGGGACGGGTGCGGCGCCAGACGGGACGATGGGCGTCGACGACCGGGGGACGCTGACGGTGGCGGCGGCACGGGACCTCACCCTCACCGCGGGCCGCACGATCCGGGCCGTCGGCATGACCCAGGTCGTCGGGCCGCTCACCGTGTCCGAGGCGGCGTCGATCCGCGGCGACGTGAGGGCGCTCGGGGCGTTGTCGGTCAGGGGTGACCTCTCGGTGGGTGGCCTCCTGTGGGCGCGTGGGGTCGTCCACGCCGGCGCCGTCGACATCACAGCACCCAGCGGCGACGTCTACCTCGCCGCAGGGAAGGCCGGCGGTCCGATGGTCCTCGCCGTCGGGGCCGACGGTGTGCGCCTTCGCGAGGGGCACCTCGAGATCGGCGACAAGTGGCGGCTGCACGCCCGCAAGGACGGATCCGGGTTCGACGACGAGTGGCTGCGGCTGCACGGCGTTCCCGCCGCCGAGGGTGGCAAGGGGTACAGCCACGGCGAGTACTACGGCGGCCTGGCGATGTCGAAGCTGTGGGTCTCCGACGGGACGCTGCGCAGCTCGGACCGAGCACTCAAGCGCGACATCGAGACACTCACCGGTGCCCTCGCTCGCATCTGCCGCCTCGACGGTGTGCGCTACCGATGGCGGGCGGAGGCCGACTCCCCCGCGCGGCTCGGGCTCGTCGCCCAGGACGTGCGCGCGGTCTTCCCCGAGCTCGTCGACGTGGGCCCGGACGGCCTGCTCGGCATCACCTACACGGGGCTCATCGCCCCGCTCGTCGAGGCCGTCAAGGAGCTGGCCGGCCGACTGGACGCCGTCGAGAGGCGCGGGAGCGCCGGACCGGTGGAGGAGGAGGGATGACACAGGAGCCGAGCGAGGAGTGGGTCGCGACGCGACTCGCGCAACTGCGCGACGAGCTCGCCACCGGAGAGGCGATGATGGCCGACCTCACCCAGCAGATCGCGGCGCTGCGCGAGACGACGCTGCGGATCAGAGGAGCGATCCAGGTCCTCGAGGAGTTCGGCACCGAGCGGTCCTGACCGTCGTGGCCCGCCGCCTGCCCCCCGGGCGGCCGAGGGCGCGGCCGCGTTCTGCCCCCGCCCGGTGGCCCCATCGGTCGCGCCTCGATCGGGCGTTCGGACGGTCTCGGCGTCCTCCCAGCCGTTCTCCAGCCGACGCCCCTCGTGCCGACCTAGCATCACGCCCACGCGACCATCCGAGGCCGTGAGAAACCGGAAGGGTTGTTGACATGGCCGAGTACCAGCTCCGCTACTCGATGGCAGGATGCCCGATGTGCGGGCACTACGGACCGCACTTCGAGGCACCCGGCGACACGACGCTGTTCTCCTGCCGACTGTGCGAGGCCAGCTTCGGTGTCGGCAGGGGAGCCATCCTCACGATGCCGATCTCCGACCCGGTCCCCCACGCGACGACCTCGAGCTGACGCGGCGGGGTCAGGCGTCCGCGGCCGCGTGGACGTCCTCGGTGGCGGCGATGAGCCCGGTGAGCAGCTCGATGGCCCGGTCGGCCGCGCGGTGCGGCGTCCCGTGGTCCCGCTGCAGGGCGGCGACGTGCCGGACCGGCTGCGGGTTGACGATGGGCACCCGGGCCACCTCGGGCCGGAGCGAGACCGTGGCGAGCCGCGGCAGGACGGTGATCCCGATTCCCGCCGCGACGAAGGCGATCGCCGTGTAGTGGTCCTGGGCCTGCACCGTGAACCGTGGGGTGAACCCCGCCGCGGCACACGCGGCGAGGACGATCCGATGACAGGGCGCCTTGGGAAGCTCGTTGCGCACCCACGTCTCGCCTCGCAGCTCCTCCATCGTCACCTCGGTGCGAGCGGCGAGCGGATGGTCGTGCGGGACGACGACGACGAACGGGTCGTCGAACAGCTCGGTCCGGCGATAGCCCGCCCGGACCGGGGCGTCCGGGGCGTCGATGACGAGGTCGATGTCGAGCGACACGGGCGGGGTCGGCCCCTCGGTGAGGACCAGCTCGAGGACGAGGTCCGGGAACTCCGCGGCGAGCGCCTTGACGAGCGAGGGCATCCACTCGGCACCGGCCGAGGTGAAGTACCCGATGCTCAGCCGGCCGGAGCGGCCGTCACGCAGGTCCGAGACGAGGTCGTCGAGCCGGCCGAGCTCCTTGATGACGTCGCTGCTCTGGGCGGCCAGCTCGCGTGCCGCGGCCGTCGGGGTGATGCCCCGCCCCTCCCGCTCGAAGAGGACCAGGCCGGTCTCCTTGGCCAGGGCGGACAGGTGCTGGCTCACCCCCGACGCGGTCATGCCGAGGTTGTCCGCGGCGGCCTGGACCGAGCCGCTCGCAATGACGGAGCGGAAGACCCGGAGACGGTGCGCGTCGAGCATGGCCAGACTCTACAGCATTACTGAATCCAATGTAAGTATTCTGTATTTGTGCTGAATGGTGAAACGCCTCATCATTGAGGCATGGCAACCGCACGCATCCTCTCCTTCACCAAGGCTCGGGCGCTGGCCTCCACGTTGAGGCTGCACCCCCACTACGGCCGTGGGTGGACCTACACCGTCGACCGTGACCTCATCCGCGAGGCGGACGAGCTCATGGCGATGTCGCAGTCCCACCTGCGGACCCGCTGAGCACCGGCTCCCAGCACCGGTTACTCGTCAGCCGGCCCCTCCTCCGGCTCGACACCCAGGCCCCCGACCCCTCGGTCCGGGGGCCGTTGTCATTCCCGGACGAGGATCGGCGGGTATGCCGTCGCCCCGCCTCGTCAGCGCAGCAGCCGGCGCAGCGGGACCGGGCCGCCCCCGCCGACCTCGCTCACCTGGGCGAGGAAGAGCTCGGCACAGGCGACGGCGTCGAGCAGGGCGTCGTGGGCCCGGGACGGGGGGAGCCGGTAGCGGTCGCGTGCGGCCCACAGCCGCAGCGCCCCCTCCCGTGGATGCTCGGCCCAGGTCGTCGTCAGTCGCCGTTCGATCTCGAGGGTGTCGACGGCGAGACAGGGCATCGGCGCACCCCAGAGTCGCTCGCAGGCCGCCGAGAGGAACCCCTCCTCGATGACCGAGAAGTGCGCGAGCAGCGCCCGCCCGCGCAGCGCCTCCAGCACCGCGCCGACGGCCTCCTCGAGGGGCACGCCCCCGGCGACGGCGTCGTCGGTCAGCCCGTGGATCGTCGCACTCTGCCCGACGGCGCCGTCGGGACGGACGATGATCCGGCGCGCGCCGGCGAGGACGACCCGACCGGCGTCGACGGGGACGAAGCCGATGGAGAGGATCTCACCGTCACTCGGATCGACATCGCTCGTCTCGAGGTCGACGGCGAGCAGCCGGGCGGCTCGCGCGTCCGTCGAGACGTCCGGGAACGGGACGGTGAGGTAGTCGCGGAGCGGGCCGGGGACGGCATACCGCAGCGCCCGCTCCCGCTGCCGATCGGGACGGGCGCGCAGCCCTCCCCTGCGGCCTCCGGCCGCCCGCACCCGGTAGCGCGCCACGTCGGACCTCAGCCGGCCGACGGCGTCGGGTGGAGGTGGGCCAGCGCCGTCTGTGCGGACCGGATGATGCCGAAGGCCTCCCGCAGGTGGCGCTTGTCCGCCGCGGACAGGGCGGTCGGGTCGAGGAAGCTGTCGGGGACCTCGCCGGCCCTGACCCGGGCCACCTGGTGCCGGAGCCGCAGGTAGGAGACGAGCTCGAACGCATCGCGCAGGTCGGCGCCGCGCTCCTCCCCGATCACCCGGGCGGCGACCGCCGCGTCGATCCGCGCCGGGGTCCCGAGCGCGCCGGTGCCGACCGAGAGGGCGAGGACCCGGGCCAGCTCGACGATCGCCCCGATGCCGCCTCGCTTCACGTCGAGGGTGTCCTTGTGCGCGCCCTCCTTCTCGAGGACGAACCCGCGGAAGAAGCCGAGCGGGGGCTCGTTCTCGATGGCCTGCTCGGTGAGCCGGGCGAGGAACAGCCGCGAGGTCGGCGCGCGCCGCACGACCTCGGCGGCGAGCCGGTCGACGAGCCGGGCATCCCCATGGACCGGCCGCATGTCGAGGAACACGCTCGCCTGGCGGACGGAGTTCGGCGTCGGCTCGGTGAGCCAGTCGGCGACGGCCTCTCGCCACTGGGCCAGGGTCTGGCGCAGGTCGGGGTTGGTCGCCATGTAGTTGCCCCTGCAGCGGGGGTAGCCGCACTCGACGAGCGCCTCGACGACGAAGATCGCGAGAGCCTCGAAGTAGGCCGCGTCCTCGTCGGTCGCGTCGTCGCTGATGACGAGGGCGTTGTCCTGGTCGGCGGCCAGGGCCTGCTCGTGACGAGCCCGCGAGCCGAGGGTCACCCAGCAGTAGGGCACCGGGGGCGGCCCGAGGCGCTCCTCGGCCAGCTCGAGGAGCCGGCGCTCGACGGCGTCACCCACGCCGGTGACGACCCGGGCGATGTCCCGGGCCGAGACGTCCTGGGCGACGAGGCCCTCGACGACGCCGGCGAGCCGGGCGCCGACCGCCGCGACCCCCGCGACGTCCCGCTGCTTGCCGATGTCGCCGACGAGGTACACCGGATCGGAGTGCTCGAGCCGGACGAGATCCGTCGTCGTCACGACTCCGATGGGACCAGAGGGCTCGACGATCGGCAGGTGGTGGATGTTGCGGGCCACCATCTCGAGGAGGACCTCCACGGCGAGCGCGTCGGCGGACCCGGTCACCGGCTCGGGGGTCATGATCGCCGTCACCGGCGTGCTCGGGTCGAGGTCCGCGGCCAGGACCCGGTTGCGCAGGTCGCGGTCGGTGACGATGCCGACCAGACGAGCACCCTCCATGACGAGGAGCGACGAGACACCGGCCGCCGCCATGGTCGCCGCGGCCTCACGCACGCTCGCCTCGGTACCCGTTCCGACCGGTGGCCGGCTCAGCATCTCGCGGACCCGCGTCTGGAGGATCGCGCCACCCGTGGCCGAGGCCTGCTGGAGCTCGAGGGCCCCCCGCAGCCGGGCGACGCGCTGGGTGTCGAAGAACGCCGCGAAGCCGCGGTGCTCCCTCGCGAGCTCGGCCACCACCTCGGCGGGCACGACGAGGAGGAGACAGTCCTCGATGGCCGTGACGCGCACGCCCGATGGGAGGCCGCCGAGGATCGTCGACGCGCCGATGCACGTTCCCGGCTCCCCCCGGTCGAGGAGCCTCCCTCGGGCGTCCCTGATGTCGACGGCGCCGGAGCGCACGACGTCGAGGCCGGAGGCGTTCCGGCCGGGTGACAGGATCTCGCTCCCGCGCCGGACGTACTCGATGGTCAGCCGGCTCGGCAGCCGGTCGAGGACCGGGGTCGGGAGCGCGTCGAAGGGCGGGAAGGCAGCGAGGAAGTCGCGGATCTCCGCCAGCTCGACGTCGACGGCCATGCCTCATCTTGGCAGGGCCGGCTCCCCCGACGGGACGTGGGCCGAGGGCCCCGCCCGTCCTGGTGAGCGGAGTATGCCGGTGGCTCAGCCTCCGGTGACGACGTCGCCCCCCGCCGACTCCCAGGCGCCGATGCCGCCCTTGAGGTCGTAGGCGTCGGTGAAGCCGAGCTGGGCCATCTGCTGGAGCGCGACGCCCGAGCGGTTCCCGCTGCGGCAGTAGACGGCATACGCCTTGGTCTTGTCGATCTGACCGAGCTGGTTGATGAAGTCCGCACCCTCGATGTCGAGGTTGACGGCGTTCTCGAGGTGGCCCTGGGCGAACTCGGCCGGGGTCCGCACGTCGAGGATGACGGTGTTCGGCCGCTTGAGCGCGGCGGCGAAGTCGGCGGCCTCGAGGTGGCCGCCGTTCGCGGGCGCCGACGCGGCGACCGTGCCCTGGGTGACACTGACGGAGCCGGAGCTCGAGCACGCGGCCAACGGCACCGTGACGAGGGCACCGGCGAGGGCGAGGGCCGCGAGGCGGCGGCGGGGGCGGGAGGGCATGTGGGCTCCTTGGTCGACCGGTCTGTTGCCTATCCGGAATATACCCCCTAGGGTATACGTTCTGAGTCCTGAACGACCAATTGGACACCGCCACGAGACCACCGATCCGGGCGAGGGACACCGGAATCCACCGGGACCGTCCGTCGCACGAGCGGCATCACGCCACCCACACCGCCCCACGGAGGACCGATGATCTTCACCCAGTACTACATCGACTGCCTGTCGCAGGCCTCGTACCTCATCGGTGACGAGAGCACCGGCCAGGCCGTCGTGGTGGACCCCCGCCGCGACATCGCCGAGTACCTCGACGACGCCAAGGCCCAGGGCCTGACGATCGTCGGCGTCATCAACACCCACTTCCACGCCGACTTCGTCTCCGGCCACCTCGAGCTGGCCCGCGAGACGGGCGCGTGGATCGGCTACGGCTCCGCCGCCCGGGCCGACTTCGAGGTCAGGCACTTCTCCGACGGTGAGCGCTTCTCGCTGGGCGAGGTGACCCTCGAGATCCTCGAGACCCCGGGCCACACCCCGGAGTCGATCACCGTCCTCGTCTACGAGCACGCCGATGACGAGGTGGCCTACGGCGCCCTCACCGGCGACGCCCTCTTCATCGGTGACGTCGGCCGCCCCGACCTCCTCGCATCGATCGGCGTCACGGCCGACGAGCTCGGCCGGATGCTCTACCACTCGATCCAGCACAAGCTCATGGGCCTGCCGGACGAGGTCCGCGTCTTCCCCGCCCACGGCGCGGGCTCGGCCTGCGGCAAGAACCTCTCGACCGAGCGCCAGTCGACGATCGGCGAGCAGCGCCGGTTCAACTACGCCTGCCAGCCGATGAGCGAGGACGAGTTCCTCGCCGTCGTCACCGAGGGGCAGCCCTCCGCGCCGGCCTACTTCGTCTTCAACGCGACGATCAACCGCCAGGAGCGCGGTGTCCGCGACACCGACCACGAGGTGCCGGCGCTCACCGTTGCCGAGGCCGAGGCCGCCATCGCCGACGGGGCGATGGTCCACGACGCCCGCGAGGTCCACGAGTACGCCGTCGCCCACCTGCGCGGCTCGGTCAACGTCCCCGCCGACGGCCGGATGGCCGAGACGGTCGGCATGGTCTTCGAGCCGACCCAGAAGGTCGTCATCGTCGCGCCCGAGGGCCAGGAGCAGGAGGTCGCGACCCGGTTCGCCCGGATCGGCTTCGACCACGTCGTCGGCTACATCGCCGAGCCGGAGACCTACTTCCTCGCGCACGAGGCCGAGGTCGAGCGGGCGAGCCGGCTCGACGTCCACGAGCTCGACGCGGCCGTCACCCGGCCCGACGTCCAGCTCGTCGACATCCGCAACGCCGGCGAGGTCGCCGGCGGGATCGTCCCCGGCGCCCGGCACATCCCGCTCGCCGAGCTCGCCCGGCGCGCCGACGAGCTCGACCCGACCAGGCCGGTCCTCATGTACTGCGCCGGCGGCTGGCGCAGCTCGGTCGGGGCGAGCCTGCTCCGGGCCAAGGGCTTCACCGACGTCTCCGACCTCCTCGGCGGCTACGGCGCCTGGGAGCGGGTGCACGCCCTCGCCTCCTGACCCCGCCCGCCGCCACTTTCCCGCCGGAGGCGGGAATCTGGCACTTCACCCCGGAAGCATTCCCCTTGCGAAGTGGAAGGTTCCGGGGTGAAGTGCCGTCGGGACGAGGTCGGGCGGCCGGTCGGACCCGGCGACAGGAGGGGCTCAGCCCAGGCGGCGGAGGTACTCCCGGTCGCCGAGCAGCTCCAGCCGGCGCCACAGGACGCTGCCCGGCACCGCCTGGCTCGCGTGGGCGCCGATCGCCACCCGCTGGCGGGCCCGGTCGACGGTGAGCGCGATGTCGAGGTCGGCCGCGGCATACCCGGCGAAGCCGGCGCCGTACTCCGCGTTGAGACTCTCGGCGACGGCGTCCGGGAGCGCCCAGCCGAGCGCCGGTATGCCGCGGGCCCGCGCCACCTCGAGGGCCGCCAGGCTCGCCGCGGCATGGTCCGGGTGTCCGGTGACCCCGGCCTCGGGGTCGAAGACGACGATCCCGTCGGGGGACGCGTCGTCGACGGCGGAGTCGATGTCGCGGAGCAGGACGGCCCGGTCGACCTGGGCCAGGCCACCGTCCGGGTGACGCAACAGCGTGGTCGAGGCGAGCCCCAGGGCTTCGGCCGCCGCCGCGAGCTCCGCCGCGCGGGTGTCGGCGAGGCCGTCGGCCGCCCCCAGCGTCGAGGCCTCCCCCGCCGTGAGGCAGAGGACGGACACGCGGGCCCCGGCGGCCGCGAACTGCTCGAGGACGGCGCCCATCCCGAACGACTCGTCGTCGGGGTGGGCGACGACGACGAGAACCCGCCCCCAGTCGGGGAGCCGGCCGCTCCACCTCCGCAGGATCCACGCCGTCCGTCACTCCGGGACGCAGATCTGGTGGCGCGCGGCGGCCCGGAGGGTGAGCGCCCCGACGAGAAGGACGACGAGCGTGGTGAGCCCGATGAGCACGGCACCGACGATGTCATAGCCGACCGACGGGCGGGCACCGGCCATGGCGATGGCGGCGACGCTCGCGGCGGCGAGCGGGAAGGAGTAGGCCCAGTACGGCAGCGCGAACGGGATCGTCCTCAGCTTGAGGGCCTGGGCGAACAGCAGCGCGGTGAACATCATCGCCGCCGCGAAGAGGATGCGCCCGACGGGGTCGTCGACCGTCCCGGTCAACGACTGCCAGGACAGCATCGCCACCGACGGCGGCGCGATGAAGATCGCGATCGTGGGCAGCAGCTTCTGCGGCAGGGGCTGGTCGTGGAGGAGGACCCGCTGGAGCAGCAGGGGCAGCAGCGCGAGCCAGAACACGATCCCGACCCCGAAGGACAGCCAGCCGAACTCGACCGACCCGATGTGCGGCGCCGCGAGGGGGGTGACGACATTGCCGACGATCGGGATGAACCACGCCGGGGTGACGTGGCTGTGGAGGATGTCGGCCCGGCTGAACCAGGCCGTGAGGACGGCGACGGTCAGCAGGAGATGCCCCACCGCACCGACCCACCAGGCGAACCGGGCGAGCGAGGGCAGGTCCTCCTGGGCGCCGGTCGCGAGGACGAGAACGGCGATGGTGATCGTCGGGACGAAGGTCATCCGGATCGGGTGCTGGATCTCTGCCCAGGCCGCGGCGGGGTAGCGCACCCACTTGGCGGCATAGAGGACGGCGACGACGGCGAAGACGGCGACCGCGACCCAGAAGAGGACGTCCGAGGGCCACTCCGGCGTGCCCCACACCCGTCCGGCCCGGCGCCAGGCCAACGACAGGCCGCCGATGCCCATGACCGAGGAGAAGAGGGTGACGGGGAAGTGCTTGAGCCGCGGCTCGGCGGCGCCGGCCGTACCGGTCGCGCCCGCGGCGCCGGCGGCGCCCGCGGCGCCGGTCGCGCCCTCGTCGGCCGGCATGCCGGATGCCGGGGTGGTGGTCTGGGTCATGGTTCGCCTCCGGACGCGATATGGGTGGATACCCCTGGGGGTATCCACCCATATCCTAGCGCGGGAGCGGCATCGCCCTCAACAGCCGGGCGACGTGGCTCAGGACACCCGGATCCGGCCCTCGACCTCGTCGGCCGAGATCTCCTTGGTGCAGAAGAACCAGTCCACGCACTCCACGCCCTCGACCTCGCCGTCCATCCGCTCCTTCGCCGTGCCGCACGAACCGGCGGTCGGGACGATGACCCGGTCACCCGGACGCCAGTCGGCCGGCGTCGCGACCTCGAAGGCGTCGGCCGTCTGCAGGCCCTTGACGACCCGGAGGATCTCGTCGAAGTTCCGGCCGAGGCTCAGCGGGTAGTAGATGATCGTCCGGATGACGCCCTGGGGGTCGATGACGAACACGGCGCGCACGGCCTTCGTCGAGTCCTCGCCCGGCATGATCATCCCGTACTGCTGCGCGATCGCCATCGAGACGTCGTCGATGAGCGGGAAGGTGACCTCGACGTCCTTCATGTCGCGGAAGACGATCTTGTCCTTGATCGTCCGCAGCCAGGCGATGTGGCTGTAGAGGCCGTCGACGGAGAGGCCGACGAGCTCGGTGTTGTAGGCCTTGAACTCGTCCTGCATCGAGGCGAAGGTCATGAACTCGGTCGTGCAGACCGGCGTGAAGTCGGCCGGGTGGGAGAAGAGGATGACCCACTTGCCGGCATAGTCCGCCGGGAAGGTGAGGTCGCCCTGCGTCGTGACGGCGGTGAAGCTCGGGGCCGGGTCGCCGATGCGAGGCATCGTCGTGACGGGGGCCTGGGTGGGCTCTGCGGTGACGGTCATGGACGGGTCCTTCCGGGTCGGACTAACTGGAATGGTTCCAGATCCGACTATATACCCCCCTGGGTATGCCGTCCAGTGGTCGATCTCACCCGCCGAACGGTCGACTTTGGCTGTCCTCACCCGTACCCCCGGGGGTATGCTCCCTCCCACCACCTATGGCCCTTTCGAAGGAGAAAGCATGGCTGACGTCGTCGTCCTAGGAGCAGGAGTCTCCGGGCACACCGCGGCGCTCCACCTCAGCCGACTGCTCGGCAAGAACCACACGATCACCGTCGTCACCCCGAACTCGAACTGGAACTGGATCCCGTCGAACATCTGGGTCGGCGTCGGCAAGATGTCGAAGAAGGACGTCGTCTTCCCGCTCGCCCCGATCTACGCCAAGAAGGGGATCACCTACCGGCAGGCCAAGGCCGTCGCGGTTCGCCCGCAGGGCGACGCCGACGGTGACCGCGGCGCCGTCGACCTCGTCTACACCGGCCAGGGCAAGGAGGGGCAGGAGGAGCGGATCCGCTACGACTTCCTCATCAACGCCACCGGCCCGCAGCTGAAGTTCGGGATGACCGAGGGCCTCGGGCCCGACCACGGCAACACCGTCTCCGTCTGCACCGCCGACCACGCGATCGAGGCGGCCGAGACACTCGCGGCGACGATCGCCAAGCTCAAGGCGGGGGAGCCGCAGACCCTCGTCGTCGGCATGGGCCACGGCACGTGCACGTGCGAGGGGGCGGCATTCGAGTACGTCTTCAACGTCGACCACCAGCTGCGCGAGGCCGGGGTCCGCGACAAGGCGACCCTCGTCTACCTCACGAACGAGTCCGAGCTCGGCGACTTCGGGGTCGGCGGGATGACCTTCGCCGAGATGGGCTTCCAGACGACGAGCGAGCTGTGGACCGGGTCGCTCTTCCGCGAGCGCGACGTCAAGGCGATCCTCGGTGCCCACGTCGAGCGGATCGAGCCGGGCCTCATCCACTACGAGACGCTCGACGGCGAGCACCACACCCTCGCCTTCGACTTCGGGATGCTGCTGCCGCCCTTCGGCGGGGTGCCCCTCAAGGCCTACGACAAGGCCGGCGAGGACATCACCGACCAGCTGTTCGCCCCGAGCGGGTTCATGAAGGTCGACGCCGACTACACGCCGAAGCCGTTCGAGGAGTGGAGGGCCGAGGACTGGCCCAAGACCTACCTCGCCCAGGGCTACGACAACGTCTTCGCCGTCGGCATCGCCTTCGCGCCGCCGCACCAGATCAGCCGGCCGCGCAAGAGCCCGAACGGAACGGTCATCACCCCCTCGCCGCCGCGCACGGGCATGCCGTCCGGCGTCATGGGCAAGACCGCGGCACTGACGATCCGCGACCGGCTCACGAAGGGCGCGGGCGCCGCGGCGCACAACGCGTCGATGGCGGGCATGGGCGCCGCGTGCGTCGCCTCGGCGGGTGCCGGGCTGCGCAACGGCTCGGCCGCCGCGATGACGATGAGCCCCATCGTGCCGGACTACAGCAAGTGGGAGACCGGCCGCGAGGTCAAGGACACCCGTGGCGAGCTCGGCCTCGGTGGCCACTGGCTCAAGCTGCTCCTGCACTACCTCTTCATCTACAAGGCCAAGGGCCGTCTCGGCTGGCAGTTCATCCCGGAGTGATCGACATGAGTGATATTGAGAGCCAGCCGTTCGCCGACCTGTCCGGCGCGCCGATGCCGACCGAGAAGACGCTGAAGCGGCGGGCGAGCCTGCCCTTCCAGAGCTTCCGCTTCGCGGTCTTCAACTACCGCATCCTGCGGATGATCACGAAGGGCCACCACTGACCACCCTCGACGGCTCGCCGGCCCTCGGACCGGACGAGCCCGACGGCGGTACCGCGGCGCCCCGCCCCACCCTGCCCGGTGGGACGGGGCGCCGTTCGGCGTCGGCCCGACCGCTCCGGATAGGTTGACCGGGTGGGCCTTCGGCGATGGTGGGACGACCGGGCGCTGCCTCGGCTCGTCGACGCCGTCCTCACCGACCGCACGGCCGGCGGATGGCGGGAGCGGGCGGTCGCCGGGGTCACCGGCGAGGTCCTCGAGGTCGGGTTCGGCTCGGGGCGCAACCTCCCCCACCTCTCCGACGAGGTGACCCGCGTGTATGCCGTGGAGCCGGTCGACCTCGCCTGGGAGCGGGCCGGGGACCGGGTTGCGGAGTTCGGGCGTCCCGTCGAGCGGGTCGCCCTCGACGCGGCGGCGATCCCGCTGCCGGACGACAGCGTCGACGCGATCCTGTCGACGTGGACGCTGTGCACCATCGGTGACCTGCGTACGGCGCTGGCCGAGATGCGGCGGGTCCTCCGACCCGGCGGGGAGATCCATTTCGTCGAGCACTCCCTCGCCCCGGAGGGCGGGGTGGCCAGCTTCCAGCGGCTCGCGCAGCCGGTGTGGGGCCCGCTCGCCGGCGGGTGTCACCTCGACCGGGACCTGCCGGCCGAGCTGGAGGGCGCGGGCTTCGCGCTGGAGGGGTTGCGGGCGGCATACGTCATGAAGACCTGGCCCGCGCGACCCTGGGGATGGTTCGTCACCGGGCGCGCGTCGAGCCGGGAGGCAGGGAGATGACCCGGCCCGACGCGCGCCGGCGTTCGGGGGCGGCCGCCGAGGCGGCCGGTGGTGCGGGGCTCGTCAGCGGCCGAAGACGCGGGAGAAGAACCCGCTGCCCGGCTCCTTGGCATGTCCCTGGCAGCGCTGACCGCTCGGGACGCCGCGAAGCACCTGGTCGACGTGCTGGCCGCAACCGGCCCACGTCGTCTTGCCACACTCGCGGCACCGAACTGCTCTGCACATGCGTGATCTCCTGTCCATCGGGAATGTCGCGACGACGCTCACATGGTGGGCGCGTCCTGGGAACTATACCCCAGGGGGTATCCTGGTACACATGAAGATCGTCATCATCGGAGGGGTCGCGGGGGGCATGTCCGCCGCTACCAGGCTACGACGGCTCGACGAGAGCGCCGAGATCACCGTCATCGAGCGCAGCGGCCACGTCTCGTTCGCCAACTGTGGGCTTCCGTACCACGTGGGCGGGGTCATCGAGAAGCGCTCGTCCCTGCTCCTCCAGACCCCCGCCTCGCTCGGCGCGCGGTTCAACCTCGACGTCCGGGTCCACCACGAGGCGATCCGCATCGACCGAGACCGCCGCGTCCTCGTCGTCCGTGAGCTGACGACCGGCGACGAGCACGAGCTCCCCTACGACGCGCTCGTCCTCTCCCCCGGCGCCCGGCCGGTGCGGCCGCCGATCCCCGGCATCGAGCGGGCCCTGTCGCTGCGCGACATCGAGGACACCGACGCGATGGTCGAGGGACTGCGCCGGGCGAAGACGGCCGTCGTCATCGGTGGCGGGTTCATCGGCGTCGAGATGGCCGAGAACCTCGTCCACCGCGGCGTCGAGACCGCCCTCGTCGAGGCGACGAGCCAGGTCATGGCCCCCCTCGACCCCGAGATGGCCGAGACCGTCCACGAGCAGATCCGCCGGATCGGCGTGCGGCTCCACCTCGAGGCCTCCGTCACCGCCATCGGCGAGGAGGACGTCACCCTCAGCACCGGGGAGCGCCTCTCGGCCGACGTCGTCGTCGCGGCGATCGGCGTCCGCCCCGAGAGCGCGCTGGCCGCGGAGGCCGGCCTCGCCATCGGGCCGCGTGGCGGCATCGCCATCGACGAGCAGTTCCGGACGAGCGACCCGCACATCTACGCCGTCGGCGACGCCGTCGAGAAGAAGGACGGGCTCGACGGCACCGAGGCGCTCGTCCCGCTGGCCAACACGGCGAACCGCCAGGGCCGGTTCGTCGCCGACGTCATCACCGGGCACCCCGGCGCCGACCAGCCGGTCCTCGGCACGGCGATCGTCGGCGTCTTCGGGCTCCAGGTCGCGACGACCGGGTGGAACGAGAAGCGGCTGCGGGCCGCCGGCCGCCCCTACCGGGCGATCCACACCCACCCCTCCTCGCACGCGACGTACTACCCGGGCGCGGACCGGATGGAGCTCAAGCTGCTCGTCGACCCCGAGACCGACGCGATCCTCGGCGCCCAGGGCGTCGGGAAGTCCGGCGTCGACAAGCGGATCGACGTCATCGCGACGGCGATGGCCGGTGGCCTGCGCGCCAGCCGGCTCGCCGACCTCGAGCTGGCGTACGCGCCGCAGTTCGGCTCGGCGAAGGACCCGATCAACATGCTCGGCTACGTCGCGGCGAACGCCGCGAGCGAGATCAGCCCGATGATCCAGTGGCACGAGCTCGCCGACGCGATGGCCGCCGGCGCGACGCTCCTCGACGTCCGGTCCGAGGGCGAGCACAAGCGGGGCGCGATCCCCGGCTCGCTCCTCATCCCCGTCGACGAGCTGCGCGACCGCCTCGACGAGGTCCCCGCCGGGCCGATCGTCGTCCACTGTGCCGTCGGGGTGCGCGGCCACACGGCCGTCCGCATCCTCAAGCAGAGCGGCTGGACCGACGTGCGCAACCTCGACGGCGGCTACCGGACGTGGGCCTCGGGTGCGAGCCACTCGGCCGCCCTGGCGATGACGGCCGCCACCCCGACCCGGTCCGTCCCCATCTCCTAGCCGACATCCCGGTCCCCGGCACGTCGGCCACGGACGTCAGGAACTCACCCAATAGGGAAGTTCCTGACGACGGCCGTCGTCGTCAGGAATCCACCCAATAGGGGAGTTTTCGACCTCGGCAAGAGCCCCGGCACCCGTGTCTGGGGACAGGAACTCACCCAATAGGGGAGTTTTCGACCTCGTCACCGCACACTGGGTTGATGATCGGGCGCCTGCACCACGTCATCGTCGACACGGCGGACCCGGCCGCCCTGGCCCGGTTCTGGTCGGCCGTGCTCGGGATGCCGGTGACGTACCAGAGCGATGACTTCGTCGTCGTCGCGCAGAGCGAGGGTCACTCCGGCCTGGCGTTCCAGCTCGCGCCCGACCACGTGCCCCCGCGGTGGCCCGACCCGGCATACCCGCAGCAGGTCCATCTCGACGTCATGGTGGACGACCTCGAGGCGGCGGCCGAGGCGGTCGAGCGGTTGGGGGCGCGACGGATCGGTGACGGGTTCGTCTACGCCGACCCGTCCGGCCACCCGTTCTGCCTCATCCCCCGGCCCGGATGGGCGGCGCCGGTCGAGACCGCGCCGGGCCCGAGGCCCTGATCGAGGTCGAAAACTGCCCTATTGGGTGAGATCCTGACCGGCGGGCGGCGCGTGGGCCGGGGCTGAGGTCGAAAACTTCCCTATTGGGTGAGTTGCTGACGGGGGTGGGTCAGCGGCGGCGGAGGACGACGACGGTGTCGAGCGCCTCGCGCGGCCCGTCGTCGGTCTCGACGACCCGGGTGCGCAGCGCCGCCGACTCGACCCGGACCGGCAGGCTCGCCACGGCGGCGACGACCTCCTCGGGGTCGTGGAGCACGCTCGGGTCCTGCGGACCGCCCCAGCCGCCGTCGAGGTTGGCCTCGGCATGGGCGATGACGACGATGCGCCCGTCGGGCGCGGCCGCCTCGACGCCGCGGGCCAGCGCCGCCCGCCACATCGGGTCCGGCAGCTGGAGGTAGGAGAAGAGGACGAGGTCGTATGCCGCCTGCTCGCCGGGAACCGGCTCGGTCGCGTCGGCGACGGCGGCGGTCAGCCGCCCGGCATCGTCGGCGAGCCGGCCGGCCGCGATCTCGCGGAGCCGGTCGATCGCGACGGGCGAGAAGTCGGTCGCGAGGACGGTCCAGCCCTGCTCGGCGAGCCAGATCGCGTTGCGGCCCTCACCGGCGGCGATGTCGACGGCCCGCCCCGGCGTGAGCCCCGAGACGAGCTCGGTGACCCACTGGTTGGGCGTGGCGGACCAGACGAGATCGGTCGCGGCATACCTCTCGTCCCAGGCGGTGCTGTCCATCGGCGCCGCTCAGGCGAGCGAGAGGAAGAGCTTCTCCATCGACTCCACGCTCATCGCGTCGGTGTTGGGGTCGACGATGCACTGCCGCAGCCCGAGGGAGATGATGGCGAACCCGGCCCGGTCGAGGGCCTTGGAGACGGCCGCGACCTGGGTCACGATGTCCTGGCAGTCGCGGCCCTCCTCGATCATCTTGACGATGCCGCCGATCTGCCCCTGGGCACGCTTGAGCCGCTTGGTGACGGCCTGCATCTCATCCGCGTTGAGCTCCATCGAGCGGCCTCCGACATTCAGGGTGACGAGTGGCTCCATCATACCCCGGGCCGTATCGTGATCCGTCGTTGCCTGGGTTCGCGGCATGTGGTTCTCCTTACGCTGCAGTGCGGCCGGAGACGACCGGATGGCCGGCCCGGATCCAGGCGGAGGTCCCGCCGTCGACGGAGTAGGCCCGGACGCCGAAGCGGGCGAGCAGGGTGGCCATCGACAGGCTCCGGTTGCCGCTCGCACAGATGACGTAGACGTCCTCGTCCTTCGGGATGCTCTCGATGTGGTGGGCGATCTGGCTCATCGGTGCCGGCTGAGCGCCGGGGACGTGCCCGGACAGGTACTCGAAGGGCTCGCGGACGTCGATGACGTGTGCGCCGTCGGCGTGCCGCGCGGCGAAGGTGGCGATGTCAACGGTGTTGGTCATGGGTCCACTATACCCCCCGGGGTATATCGATGTCACCTCGCCTCGATCGTGTCTCGGATGACGGTCGGGGGCCGGCGCCGGGGTCGGCGCCGGCCCCCGAACGGGTATGCCGGTGGGGCGGGCGGGCGCCCGCCGCGGCGTCAGGCCTGCGCCTGCTCCGCCTGGTGCTCGGCGACCTGACGACGGACGTCGTCCATGTCGAGGGCCTTGACGCCGTCGATGACCTGCTCGAGCGCCTGCGCCGGAAGGGCACCGGGCTGGGAGAAGACGAGGATGCCCTCGCGGAAGGCCATGAGCGTCGGGATCGAGGTGATCCGAGCGGCGCCGGACAGCTCCGGCTGCGCCTCGGTGTCGACCTTCCCGAAGACGATGTCGCCGTACTTCTCGGACGCCTCCTGGTAGACGGGGGCGAACATCTTGCAGGGCCGGCACCAGTCAGCCCACCAGTCGACGAGCACGATGTCACTGCTCGTCACGGTCTGCTCGAACGTCTCTGCCGTGAGGTCTACGGTGGCCATGAAGTGATCCTTCGGTGTCGCGGTCTGTGGCGGGTGGTCACGGGCCCTGGAACGCGGGTCCGGCGATTCGGTTCATATACCCCCGAGGGTATACCGTCGTGTCAACCAGGAGACTGCCTTCTACATTCCCAGGAGAACACGACCCGTGACCCATGTCACGCCCGGGCGGCGCTGATGCTCGTCGCCATCCTCGCAGGAGTCGTCACCGGTCTCGCGCTCGGCGCCCTCGGCGGAGGGGGTGCCATCCTCACCGTCCCGGTGCTCGTCTATGCCCTCGGCCAGAGTGCGCACGAGGCCACGACCGGCTCGCTCGTCATCGTCGGGATCTCCGCGATCGCCGGCGCCGTCGCCCATGCCCGCGCCCGGCGCGTCCGCTGGGGCCAGGGCATCACCTTCGGGCTGCTCGGCACCGCCGGCACGATGATCGGGTCCCGGGTGGCCGCCCGTCTCGACTCGACCGTCCTCCTCGCCGCCTTCGCCGTCCTCCTCGTCGTCGTGGCGACGCTCATGTGGGCGCGGTCCGCGCGGCAGGCGAGCACCGTCGACGAGCCCGACGGCGAGTTCGGGATGGAGCTGATCCGGGTGCGGCCGGAGCTGTTCTGCAACTGCCCCGCCGTCATCAAGGTCGTCGTCACGGCCACCGGAGTCGGCCTGCTCACCGGGTTCTTCGGGGTGGGCGGTGGCTTCGCCGTCGTGCCCGCCCTCGTCGTCGCCCTCGGCTTCCCCATGCCGATCGCCGTCGGCACCTCGCTCATCGTCGTGACGATCAACAGTGCCACCGCCCTCGCGACGCGGCTCGCCTCCGGCATCACCCTCGACTGGCGGATCATCGGCGCCTTCACCGCCACCGCCGTCGTCGGCAGCCTTCTCGGCACCCGGGTCGCCGCCCGGGTCTCGCCGCGCGTCCTCACCCGAGTGTTCGCCGGCTCGCTTCTCGCCATCGCCGTCTACATCGGGATCCGCAGCGGGATGGCCCTGACCGCCTGACCCGGGGGGCGGCTGCCTCCGGGTACGCCGCGGGCGCGCGTCGGAGCAGGGGGATCACGACGCGCGCCCGGGCCTTCAGGATACCCGCACCCGCATGCCGCGGGGAAGGCCACGACGGCTTCTTTTCGGCCACGAATGCCGACAGGCTCGGGAATGCCCGGCACGGCTTGCCCACCCGAGTGACGACATTCGGACCCTTTGTGGCCGAAAGGGTCTTTGGTGGTTCGGCCGTCGGGCCGTTCCGGCCTTCACGGACGCTTCATCGTCGGAGCCCCGCAGCCTTCACGGTCCCCGCGTTGACTCGGGTGCAGGACATCAGCCAGGGACAGACACCCACCTCAGGAGCACATCATGAGCATTCGCCAGGGAACCCCCAGCCGCCGGGTCGCTCTCGCCACCGCGGGCATCGCCGCCGGCAGCGCCCTCGTCATCGGCCTCGGGATCGCCTCGAGCGCCCAGGCTCGCCAGGTCGGCCCGTTCGGCGTCGCGACGAGCATCACGGCGACGACCGACTCCAGCACGAGCGGCACGGCGACGACGACGGCCGACGCGGCACTCGTCCGGGCCCTCCAGTACAACCGTGAGGAGGAGCGGCTCGCCCGCGACGTGTATGCCGCCCTCGCCGACCGCTACGACGGCGCCGCGCCGTTCAGCATGATCACCCGGAGCGAGCAGACCCACTACGACGCGGTCGGCGTCCTCCTCGACCGCTACGGCATCGAGGACCCGGCGGCGGGCCGGGACGCCGGCGACTACGCCGACGCGAGCCTCCAGAAGCTGTACGACGACCTCATGGCGCAGGGGAGCCAGTCCCTCGACGCCGCCTACGACGTCGGCATCGCCATCGAGAAGCAGGACATCGCCGACCTCGACCGGGAGCTCGCGGGCAGCCTGCCGTCCGATGTCGAGGCCGTCCTCGGCAACCTCCGCGCCGGCTCCGTCAACCACCTGGCCGCCTACGAGCGGGCCGCCGACGGCGTCCTCGGTGGCGGCTACGGCATGGGCAACGGCCGGATGGGCTGGACCGACGACTCGTCCGACGACACGAACCCCACCGGGAACCGGGGATGGATGGGCGGCCCGGGCAACGGCGCGCGGGGCGCCGGCCCGATGAGCGACGGTGAGTGCTTGCTCACCGACGACTCGGTCTAGCCGCCCGTCCCGAGGGGCAGGCGCGCCGTGAACACGGCGCCCTGCCCCTTTCCGGCGGACTCGGCGGACAGCTCGCCGCCGTGGGCCCGGACGATGCCCCGGGCAATGGTCAGCCCGATACCCGACCCGGAGTCCTGGCCGACCGAGCGGCGGCCCGGAACCCGGTAGAAGCGCTCGAACACCCGCTCGAGATCCTCGCTCGCCAGGCCCTCGCCGGTGTCGGCGACGGAGACGACCGCCTCGCCGCGCTCGACGCGGCAGGCCACGGTGACCGAGCCCCCGGGTGGCGTGGCGCGCAGGGCGTTGCCGACGAGGTTCGTCACCATCTGGGCGATCCGGTCGGCGTCGACGCTGACGGGCACGGCGGCCAGCGCCGGCTCGACGAGGAGGACCTGACCTCCGTCCTCGGCCTGCGGCCGCAGCCGCTCGGCCGCGGTCGCGACGACCGCCGCGAGGTCGACGCTCTCCCGGTCGAGGCCGAGCCGCCCCTCCTCCGCCCGGGAGAGGGCCGACAGGTCGTCGCTCAGCCGGCGCAGCCGCTGGACCTCCGAGCCGATCTGGCCGAGTCCCGCCGACGACGTCGGCATCACCCCGTCGATCATCCCCTCGACGTAGCCCTCGATGACGGTGAGCGGGGTCCGCATCTCGTGGGCGACCTCTCCGAGCAGCCGGACCCGCCGGCCCTCGGTCTCGGCAAGCGCCCGGCCGAGGGTGTTGACGTCGGCGGCGAGCTCGGCGAGCTCGCGCTCGTGCGGGACGGGGACCAACACGGCATACCGCCCGGCCGCGAGCTGTCGGGTTGCCGCCCGGATCGCGCTGAGCGGACGGACGAGCCGGTATGCCGCGGCCGCACCGAAGCCCGCGGCCGCCACCCCGCCGACGAGGGCGCCGACGACGAGCGCCTGGTCGACGGCATCGGCGAACTGCTGGCGCAGGACTCCCTGCTGGCCCTGACCCGGGCCCATCCCCATCCCCATGCCCTGGCCCATCTGCATCCGGTCGAAGAGGGTGGGGGCGAGCTGGCGGACGATGACGAAGGTGGCGGCGACGCCGAGGACGGCGACGAGCAGATGGGACAGGACGAGTCGGACGCTGAGCCGGTTCACGGTTCTCGCCCCGCGGGGCCGGCGGGCCGGTCGAGGAGGAACTTGTAGCCGACGCCGCGGACGGTGCCGATGACCCGAGGCGCGGTCGCGTCGTCGCCGAGTGCCCGGCGCATGCTCCGGATGTGCACGTCGACGACCCGCTCGTCGCCGTAGAAGTCGTAGCCCCAGACCTTCTCGAGGAGCTGCTGGCGGGAGAACACCCGGCCGGGCGCCTCGGCGAGCGCGACGAGGAGGTCGAACTCGAGGGCGGACAGGGCGACCGGGCCCGCGTCGGTGGCGATCTCGCGGCGGCGCTCGTCGATGGTCAGCCCGGCGAAGCGGAGGACGCCGTCGTCGCCGTCCTGGGTCACCTCGTCCGTCGGCGTCGGAACCGGCTGCTGGGCGCGGCGCAGGACCGTCTTGACCCGGGCGACGACCTCGCGGGGGCTGAACGGCTTCGTGATGTAGTCGTCGGCCCCGACGCTGAGGCCGACGAGGGTGTCGACCTCCTCCGCGCGGGCCGTGACGAGGATGACCGACAGTCCGGCGGCCGGGCCGGACCGGATGGTGCGGAGCACCTCGAGCCCGTCGAGGTCGGGCAGACCGACGTCGAGGAGGACGATGTCGGGCCGCGCCTCGGACGAGGCGACCTGGCGCAGCGCCTCCGCGCCGAGGGCGGCCTCGGCGACGGTGAAGCCGTCCGCCTCGAGATAGGCCCGCAGAACGGTTCTGATCTGGGGTTCGTCGTCGACGACGAGCACGCGCCGCGCCACGTCATCCTCCTCCGGTCCGGGGTGGTGCGGCCCCAGCCTATTGACCCGGCACCGCCGGCGCGGCCGGCCCCGGCGAGCAGCGCCGGACGCGGCATACCGGGCTCGGCGTGGCGGGCCTAGGCTGCGGGATACGGCACCGTCGCCGCCCCCGTCACCGGAAGGACCCGTCGTGAGCACGTCCCCCACCCCCGACCCCGAGACCGGGGCCCGCGTCGCCGCCGACGACCGCGCCCACGTCTTCCACTCCTGGTCCGCGCAGGCGCTCATCGACCCGCTGCCGATCGCCGGCGCGGAGGGGTCCTTCTTCTGGGACTACGACGGCAACCGGTACCTCGACTTCTCGAGCCAGCTCGTCAACGTCAACATCGGCTACCAGCACCCCAGGCTCGTCGCCGCGATCCAGGAGGCGGCCGGCCGGATGACGACGCTCGCGCCGACGTTCGCCGAGAGCTCCCGGTCCGAGGCCGCCCGCCTCATCGCCGAGCTCGCTCCGGCGCGGCTCAACAAGGTCTTCTTCACCAACGGCGGCGCGGAGGCGACCGAGAACGCCATGCGGATGGCGCGCCTGCACACGGGCCGTCACAAGGTCCTCACGGCATACCGGAGCTACCACGGCGCGACGAACGGCTCCATCACGGCGACCGGCGACCCGCGGCGCTGGGCCTCCGAGCCGGGGATGCCCGGCATCGTCCACGTCTGGGGTCCCTACCCCTACCGCTCGGCGTTCCACTCGACGTCGGTCGAGGAGGAGCGGGACCGGGCCCTGCAGCACCTGCGCGAGACGATCATGGTCGAGGGGCCGGGGACCATCGCCGCGATCATGCTCGAGACCGTCGTCGGGACCAACGGCGTCCTCGTCCCCCCGGACGGCTACCTCGCGGGGGTACGCGAGCTGTGCGACGAGTACGGCATCGTCTTCATCGCCGACGAGGTGATGGCCGGCTTCGGCCGCTGCGGCGAGTGGTTCGCCGTCGACCACTGGGGCGTCGAGCCGGACCTCATCACCTTCGCCAAGGGCGTCAACTCCGGCTACGTCCCGCTCGGCGGGGTGCTCATCTCCGACGAGATCGCCGCGACCTTCGAGAAGCGGGCGTTCCCGGGCGGGCTGACCTACTCGGGCCACCCGCTCGCGTGCGCGTCGGCGGTCGCCTCGATCGGCATCTTCAAGGACGAGGGCATCCTCGAGAACGTCCGGACGGTGTCGGAGACCGTCATCGCGCCCCGGCTGGCCGAGATCGAGGCGAAGCACCCGTCCGTCGGCGAGGTTCGCGGGCTCGGGTACTTCTGGGCCGTCGAGCTCGTCCGCGACAAGGAGACCCGCGAGCCGCTCGTGCCGTTCAACGCCTCGGGCGAGGCGGCCGCGCCGATGGGGCGCTTCGCGTCGGCGTGCAAGGCCGAGGGGCTGTGGCCGTTCACCCACTTCAACCGGACCCACGTCGTCCCGCCGTGCACGACGAGCGCCGAGGAGATGGCCCAGGGCCTCGACATCCTCGACAAGGCGCTCGACGTCGCCGACGAGTTCACGACCGGCTGACGGCCGCCCTCCTCGGGCTACCTTCACTTTCCCGCCCGATACACGACACACCATCCAGGCAAGAGAAATGTTGTCTTGTCCGGCTGGTGTGTCGTGTTCTGGGCGGGAAAGTCGAGGGGTCAGAGGAGGTAGATGAAGCCCGGCCCCTCGTCGCGGTAGGGGATGCCGAGCTCGTCGAGCGTGGGGCGCCACGAGCCGGTCACCTCGGGGTCCGAGCCCTCGAACCCGTGGTCGGCGGTGAGGAGGAAGGCGACGGAGTCGAGCACGCCCATGAACTCGAGGTGATCGAGGAAGACCCCGAGCCGGGCGTCGCTCTGCCGCATGGCGTCCCGGCACATGGGGGTCCGGGGCCCGGCGCCGTGCAGGCCCGCGTCGGTGACGACGTTGGCCCACCACGTCAGCCGGGGCGCCTGCGCCGGGTCGGCCCACAGCTGGAGGACCTGCTCGAGCCCGGCGTCGTCGACCTGGACGCCCCACGCGTAGGACGCGTCCTCGAGGAAGCCGAGGTTGCCGACGTAGGGCGAGGCGTGCGGGTCGGGCAGCCGGCTGTTCATCGTCGAGGCGGTGTCGCCACCGGCGGCCCGCAGCAGGCCCATCGTCGAGTAGTCGGCGCCCCGGTCGACCGCCTCGTCGATGCTCGCCGTCCGGGCGGACCCGGTCGGCGCGACGTGGTCGCCGACCATCTCGAAGACGGTGCGCACCTGCGGGCGGAACCACTCGGCGCTGCGGTGCCATGTCTCGGCGTCGTTGGGGACGACCCGCTCCCCCGTCGCGCGGTCGTAGTAGACGTTGCCCATGACGCCGTGGCGCCCCGGCCCGACGCCGGTGAGGATCGAGGTGTGGTTCGTCAGCGTGACGCTGGGGAACTCGGCCACCGCCCCGCCGCGCAGGGCGAGGCCCCGCTCGAGGAGCCGGGAGACGTGGGGGAGCTTGCCGTTGCTGGCCAGACAGAGCACCTCGCCGCAGTGCGCACCGTCCCAGAGGATGCCGACGACGTGGGTGGGCCGGACGGCGGGATCGAGGTATGCCGTGAGCGGCCGCCCGTCGAGCGCCTCACCGCCCCCGTCGACGAGGTCCGCGGCGGGGACGCCGGCGAGCGTGGCGAGCGTCGGGCCGACGTCGACGAGGCGCGCGTGGTCGTCGACGAGGCCGAGCCGGCGGACCCCCGCGCCGGACAGGATGAGCGGGGCCCGGGACTGGATGACGTCGAGTGACCCGTGCTCCCCCACGTGACCGCCCTCGTCGGGGTAGTAGTGGCGCGGGGTGTGGACGACGGCGAGGTCGGGGCTGCGGTCCGCGTCGGCGAAGAACGAGAGGATCCGGCGGGCGGCATACGGGTAGGCGTTCTCGGTCGAGACGGCGGGCGAGGGGTTCTGCTGCTCGAGCTCGTAGGGGAGGAACGCCATCGGGTCCTCGCTGCCGATCGGGTCGGTCCCGGCGAGGACGGTGCGGCCGCCGTCGACGGAGAGCGCGACCCGGCCGAGATGGTTCGCCGCGTGGGCGACGCCGTCCTCGACCCAGAGGACGAGGTCGACGACGGACGCGAGCGCGGGACGACACAGGGCGTCGATGACGACATCGCGGCTCATGCGGCAACTGTAGGCGGACCGACCGCCTCGGCCGGACGCCGTGACACGACTTGATCGTGATACCCCTAGGGGTATATATTCCTGGCAGCGCCACGTGGTGGCGCCGCCCGTCGTTCGTCCGCCGTCACCTCCGACGATCCCTCACCCTTCAGGAGTCGCCATGTGCAGCCCCGCCACCTGTCCCTCGTGCATGAAGATCACCTGGCGTGGATGCGGCATGCACGTCGACTCCGTCATGGCGAACGTCGCGCCCGAGAACCGCTGCGAGTGCGGGTCCGCCCCGGCCCAGCCCGCCGCCTGGTTCCCCCGTCGTCCCGGCGACTTCCGGTAGGGAGCCGCGCAGCAACCCCTGCCGAACCGAGCCGAGTCCGCGGCATACCCCGAGGTGGTCTGGGTATGCCGCGGACTCCCTTGTCCGGGCCCCTGACCGGGCGCCGGCGAGGTGAGGGCGAGTGGAGGGCCGGCCCCTCGTCGACACATCCGGCCGCCCCATGCGTCGTCGAGCGATCTTCGGGTACGGACCTCATCACCAGGTGACGGCGACCCGAACGGCGGTGAGGACATGGCGACGACGCTGGCCCCCGATACGACACTTCGGCGTGAGAAGCCCGCGCCGACGCGGGGACTCTCCCGCGGGCCCATCGTCCAACGCGTCGTCAGCGTCCTCACGACGACCGACCACAAGACCATCGGCAACCTCTACCTCGTCACGACCTTCGGGTTCTTCCTCCTCGGCGGACTCCTCGCGATGCTCATCCGGGCCGAGCTGTGGATGCCCGGGCTGCAGATCGTCGACTCCCCGGAGAGCTACAACCAGCTCTTCACGATGCACGGCACCATCATGCTGCTGCTCTTCGCGACGCCGCTGTTCGCCGGTTTCGCCAACGCCGTCCTTCCGTTGCAGATCGGCGCACCGGACGTCTCGTTCCCCCGGCTCAACGCGCTCGCCTACTGGCTCTATCTCTTCGGCGGGCTCATCGTCGTCAGCGGCTTCCTCCTCCCCGACGGCCCCGCGTCGTTCGGCTGGACCGGGTACGCGCCCCTGTCGACGGCCGACTCGCCCGGACTGGGCGGGAACCTCTGGTGCGTGGGCCTCATCCTCAGCGGCTTCGGCACGATCCTCGGCGCCGTCAACCTGCTGACGACGGTGCTGACGATGCGGGCCCCGGGCATGACGATGTGGCGGATGCCGCTGTTCACCTGGACCGTCGTCATCACGACGATCCTCGTGTTCGTCGCCTTCCCGCCGCTCGCGGCGCTGCTGTTCGGGATGCTCGCCGAGCGCCGCTTCGGAGCGAACCTGTTCACGCCGGAGGCCGGCGGCGACGCCGTCCTCTACCAGCACGTGTTCTGGTTCTTCGGCCACCCGGAGGTCTACATCATCGCGCTGCCGTTCTTCGGGATCATCAGCGAGATCATCCCGGTCTTCGCCCGCAAGCCGCTGTTCGGCTACCGCACGATGGTCTACTCGACGATCGCCATCGCCGCCCTGTCCGTCGCGGTGTGGGCCCACCACATGTACGTCACCGGGCAGGTCCTGCTGCCGTTCTTCTCGATCACGACAATGGCCATCGCCATCCCCACCGGCATCAAGTTCTTCAACTGGATCGGGACGATGTGGCGCGGGAGCATCGTCATGGCCACGCCGATGCTGTGGTCGGTCGGCTTCCTCGTGACCTTCCTCTTCGGTGGGCTGACCGGAGTCATCCTCGCCAGCCCTGCGCTCGACTTCCACGTGAGCGACACCTACTTCGTCGTCGCGCACTTCCACTACACCGTCTTCGGGACGGTCGTGTTCTCGATGTTCGCCGGCTTCTACTTCTGGTGGCCCAAGCTGACCGGCCGGATGCTCGACGAGACGTGGGGCAAGATCCACTTCTGGATGCTGTTCGTCGGGTTCCAGGTCACCTTCTTCGTGCAACACCTGCTCGGCATCTGGGGCATGCCACGCCGCTACGCCGACTACCTGCCTTCGGACGGGCTGACCACGCTCAACCAGCTCTCCAGTGCGGGTGCCTTCCTCCTCGGAGCCTCGACCCTGCCCTTCCTCTACAACGTCTGGAAGACATGGCGGACGGCCCCGCTCGTCGACGTCGACGACCCGTGGGGCTACGGCGGGTCACTCGAGTGGGCAACGTCGTGCCCACCGCCCCGACACAACTTCGACTCGATCCCGCGGATCCGCTCCGAGCGGCCGGCATTCGACCTGAACCACCCCACCTCGTCCTAGCGCGTCGATACCCCAGGCCCGGCGCGACTCCCCTGCGGGTCGCGCCGGGGCCGGGTCGGTCAGGCGGGACGGTAGGCCGACGGCGTGGCCGTCCGGCCGCCCGACGGCAGGTCGGGCATCGTCACGCCGCACTTCTCGGCGGCTGCGGACAGCCGGGAGAGGAGGTCCTGGCGCTCGGCCTGGGTCAGCCGACCGAGCGGGCGGCTCACCCCCGTGTCCTGGATGCAGCCGATCTGCTCGGGGGTGAGGCCGTTCCAGAAGGCGGCGAGCGGGCCGAGCCTCGGCAGCTCGACGTTGCACGCCTTCGCGGCGGCGGTGACGTCGGCCTGCAGCGCTCGGCGCTGCTCGAGGCTGAGTGGGCCGACCGGCCGGGAGAGGTCGGCGTCCTTGAGGCAGCCGCGCTGCTCGTCGGTGAGGTCCTTCCACCACGACCGGACGCCGTGGGCCGCCCGGGCCGGTGAGACGTCGGCGGTGGCGGTCATGGCGACGGCCCCGGTGACGGAGGCCGCGCCGGCCGACGCGGCGGTCGACACGGCCGCCGCGCCACCGGCGACGATGGCGCCGACCGCGGTGGTGGCGACGACGGAACGCGGGATGCGCATGACGGGTCCTTCCCCTCGGTGACGTCCGGCCATCCCGGACGAGACCAGCCAACCGACGGTGCCTCGCGGGAGCGCCAAGACTTCCTCGCGATCACCTGGGGACGCGGGCCCGGCCGTCTCCAGGAAGTCACGAGGAATCCTCCAGACGGGACCGACCCACCTCTGGCAGGTTGGTCTCCCATGAGCGGTATGCCGCACCCCG
This sequence comes from uncultured Actinomycetota bacterium, assembly GCA_963745335.1. Lineage (GTDB taxonomy): Bacteria > Actinomycetota > Actinomycetes > Actinomycetales > Dermatophilaceae > CAVSJJ01. The sequence goes on along the minus strand of CAVUXP010000006.1, from coordinate 265,969 downwards.
GCCCGGGATCCCCGGCCTCCTCCGCGGGGCCCACCCCCCGGGTGCTCGTCGTCGACGACGAGGAGAACATCTCCTACCTCGTCTCCTCCGCCCTCCGGATGGCCGGGTGCGAGGTGGAGACCGCCGCGACCGGCGCCGAGGCCCTCGAGCGCGCCGACGCCGCCCGGCCGGACGCCGTCGTCCTCGACGTCATGCTGCCCGACATCGACGGCTTCGAGGTGCTGCGCCGGCTGCGCGGACGCGGCATACCGGCCCCGGTCCTCTTCCTCACCGCCCGCACCGACACCGCGGACCGCGTCCGCGGCCTCACCAGCGGCGGCGACGACTACATCGTCAAGCCCTTCGCCCTCGAGGAGCTCGTCGCCCGGGTCCAGGTCGCGCTGCGCCGGCAGGGCGGCCCCGCCGCGACGCCGGGCCGTTGGCAGGTCCACGACCTCGTCCTCGACGAGGACGCCCACCGGGTGTGGCGCGGCGAGATCGAGGTGGCGCTGACGGCCACGGAGTTCACCCTGCTGCGCTGCCTCATGGCGAACTCTGGCCGGGTCGTCAGCCGGGCCCAGATCCTCGACCACGTGTGGCAGTACGACTTCGCGGGCGAGTCGGCCATCATCGAGTCCTTCGTCTCGACGCTGCGCAAGAAGGTCGACGCGACGGAGCCGAAGCTCATCCATACCGTGCGGGGCGTCGGCTACTCGATCCGGGAGCCGTGATGAGCCTGCGTCGACGGCTCGTCCTCGCCCTCGTCGTCCTCGGGATCACCCTGGCCCTCGCCGGCACGAGCGTCCTCGTCGTCCAGCGCCGCTATCTCGTCGGACAGCTCGACGCCCAGATCGCCTCCCTGGCGAAGAACCCGCGCGCCCTGCTCCTCGTCTCGAACCGCCCCAACGTCGAGAAGATCCTTCCCGACGCCCTCGGCGAGGTGTACGTCGGGCGGATGGGGCCGGGGGGCCGGCTGACGACGGTGCTCGCCCCCGCCGACGACCCCGACCTGCTCCCCCGGGTCTCGCCGGGAGAGCGGTTGCCGACGCCGGTGGGCCGGACGACGACCTCGGGGGAGGCCCCGCGGGTCCGGGTCGTCACGGCGGACCTGGCCGCCGGCGGCGAGGCCGTCATCGCCATCCCGACGACCCGTGCCGACGCGGCCACCCGGCGGCTCGGGATCACCCTCGGGCTCGCCGCGCTCGCGGTGGCCCTCGCCGTCGGTCTCGTCGTCTGGTGGGTGGTCCGGCTCGGGCTGCGCCCCATTGCCGCCATGACGGAGACGGCCGACGCCATCGCCGCCGGTGACCTCAGCCGTCGGGTCGAGCCCGCCGAGGAGGGGACCGAGGCGGCCCGGCTCGGCCACGCGCTCAACGCGATGGTCGACACGACGCAGGCGACCCAGGCCCGGATGCGCCGGTTCGTCGCCGACGCGTCGCACGAGCTACGGACCCCGCTGACGACGCTGCAGGGCTACTCCTCCCTCCACACCCCCGGGGGCGGGGCCTCCACCGAGGCGGTCGACGACGCGATGCGCCGGATCAACGCCGAGGCCACCCGGATGACCCGGATCGTCGAGGGACTGCTCCAGCTCACCGACCTCGACGAGCACGGCGTCGCGATGCGCGAGCCGGTCGACCTCGTCCCGCTCGCCCGCGACGTCGTCGCCGATCTCGGCGTCGTCCAGCCCGGGCGCCCCGTCTCGCTCGACGTGCCCGACGCCCTCGTCGTCACGGGGGACCGGGACCGGCTGTTCCAGGCCCTCGTCGCCCTCACGTCGAACGCGATGCGGCATACCCCCGACACCGCGGCGATCGCGGTCCGAGCCCACGCGGCCGGCGGGTCGGCACGGGTCGAGGTCGCGGACGGCGGACCCGGCATCCCGGCCGAGCATCTGCCGCACCTGTTCGACCGGTTCTACCGCGCCGACACCGGCCGAGCCCGCAGCCAGGGCGGCAACGGGCTCGGCCTCGCGGTCGTCGCGTCGATCGTCACGGCCCACGGCGGGCGCTACGGCGTCTCGTCGGCCGAGGGCCAGGGCAGCACGTTCTGGTTCGAGCTGCCCCTGGCCTGACCGCCGCGGCATGCCTGCCGGGAGACCCACTTCACCCGGGAACCTTCCACTTCACCCGGGGAATGTTCCCTTGCGAACGGGAGCTTCCCCACCTGAGGCGGGAAAGTTCACCGAGGCGATCAGGTGAGGACGTCGTGGCCGGGGTGGGGGTCCTCCGGGACGGTCCGTCGCTCGCTCGGGATCGTCCCGAGCCGGCCGGCCTGGAAGTCCTCGAACGCCTGGACCAGCTCGGCGCGCGTGTTCATGACGAACGGCCCGTATGCCGCGACCGGCTCGCGGATCGGCGCACCACCGAGGACGAGGACGTCGAGGCTCGGGCTGCGGCTCTCCTGGGACTCGTTCGCCGCAACGGTGATGGCCTCGCCCGCGCCGAAGACGGCGAGCTGTCCGGTCCGCACCGGTCGCCGGTCGGCGCCGACCGACCCGGACCCGGCGAGCACGTAGACGAGGGCGTTGAAGTCCCGACGCCACGGCAGCCGCAGCTGCGCCCCGGGCGCGAGGGTCGCGTGGACGAGCGAGATCGGGGTGTGGGTGACGCCCGGGCCGGCGTGGCCGTCGAGCTCACCGGCGATGACCCGGAGCAGGGCCCCGCCGTCGTGGCTCGTGAGGAGGGAGACCTGGCCGCCACGGATGTCCTGGTAGCGCGGGTCGGTCATCTTGAGCCGTCGGGGCAGGTTGACCCACAGCTGGATGCCATGGAAGAGGCCGCCGGAGACGACGAGCTCCTCCGGGGGCTTCTCGATGTGGAGCAGCCCCGACCCGGCGGTCATCCACTGGGTGTCGCCGTCGGTGATGACGCCGCCGCCGCCCTGGGAGTCCTGGTGCACGAAGGTGCCGTCCATGATGTAGGTGACGGTCTCGAAGCCGCGGTGCGGGTGCCACGGGGTGCCCTTCGGCTCGCCCGGGGCGTACTCGACCTCGCCCATCTGGTCCATGTGGATGAACGGGTCGAGCGCGGCGAGGTCGACCCCCGCGAAGGCGCGGCGCACCGGGAACCCCTCGCCCTCGAATCCCGACGGCGCCGTCGTCACGGAGGCGACCGGCCGCTCGGCCGCCTCGGGATGGGGCAGCGACACGCGGGGCAGGGTGAGCAGATCTGAGACGGTGACCGCAGGCATGGGGGCCTCCTCGGCGGGCGGCTGGGTGGTTGATCGCTCAACAACTCTCCCCGGTGTGCCATTCCCGGCGGCCTCCCCGGCCCGCGTCGCCGTGGGCGGCCTAGGGTGGCCTCGTGCCGCCGACCACCGCCCCGCGCCTCCTCGTCGTCGGAGGCGGGGCCACCGGGCTGGCGGCGGCCTGGGAGGCGATCCGGCGCGGCGCCGACGTCACCGTCGTCGAGGCCGGCGACCGGTTCGGCGGGAAGGTGTGGACCGAGCGGGTCGACGGGTTCGTCATCGACCACGGCCCGGACGCGTTCATCACCTACAAGCGGGCCGCGCTCGACCTCGTCGGCGAGCTCGGCCTCACCGAGCGGCTCGTCCAGATGCTCGGGGCCCGCGACGTCCAGCTCCGCGCCGGCGGGCGGCTGCACCCGATCCCCGCCGGGATGGGCATGGTCCTGCCGACCCGGGTCGGCCCGTTCCTCACGACCCGCACCCTCACCTGGCGGCACAAGCTGCGGGCCGCCGCCGACCTCGCCCTGCCGCGCCGGCTCGGCGCCGAGGACGTCGCGGTCGGCGCCTTCCTCCGGGCCCGGCTCGGCGACGGCGTCGTCGACCGGTTCGCCGACCCGATGGTCGGTGGCGTCTTCGGCTCCCGGGTCGACGAGCTGAGCCTCGACGCGGCCCTGCCGATGCTCCGCGAGAGCGAGGCCGAGCACCGGAGCATGATCCTCGCCAGCCTCGCCCAGGGCCGGGCCGCCCGGAGGCGTGGTGGCGTGACCCGCGGAGTCGGCTCGCCGTTCCGGAGCCTCGACGACGGCCTCGGGGTGCTCGTCGACGCGCTCGTCGGCGCGCTGCGCGAGGAGGGGGCCGACGTCCGAGCGGGCCGTGCCGCCGCCACGCTGCGCCGCGAGACCGGCGGGACCCGCGTGGCGTTCGGTGACGGGACCGAGGAGAGATATGCCGGCGTCGTCCTCGCCACCGGCCCGGCCGCCGCGGCGGACCTCCTCGAGCCCGAGGTGCCGGAGGGCGCCCGGGCGCTGCGCGGCATACCCCTCGCGTCGACGACCGTCGTCAACCTCGGGTATGCCGCGGCCGCCTTCCCGACGCCCCCCACCTTCCAGGGGTGGCTGGAGTCCGGCGAGGCTCCCGCGAGCGCGGTGACGATCACGTCGGCGAAGTGGCCCGGGCGCGCTCCGGACGGGGCGGTCCTCATCCGGGCCCTCGTGCCGGACAAGGTGGGGCCGGCCGCGACGCTCGACGACGACGCGCTCGTCACCGCCGTGCGGGCCCACCTCGGTGAGGTCCTCGGCGTGCGGGGCGAGCCCGACCTCGTCCGGGTGGCCCGCTGGCGGGGGGTCATGCCGCAGTACACGGTCGGCCACGTCGAGCGGGTCGCCGCGCTCGAGGCGGCCCTCGAGGACCACCCGACCTGGCGGGTTGCGGGGGCGGCGCTGCGCGGGGTGGGCCTGCCGGACTGCATCGCGAGCGGGCGCGCGGCCGCGGCGGCGGTCCTCGAGGCGGCCGACCCCGACCGCTGAGCCGGGGCGGTCAGCCGGGACACAGGCGCGACGCGCAGGATGGTCGCATGAGCGTCATCAAGATCAATGCCATCACCGTCCCCGCCGACAGCGGCGACGAGCTCGCCCGCCGGTTCGCCGCACGCAGCGGCGCCGTCGAGACCCAGGACGGCTTCGAGGGCTTCGAGCTGCTCCGGCCGAGCGACGGGCGCACGGTCTGGCTCGTCGTGACCCGGTGGCGGGACGAGGCCGCGTTCGAGGCCTGGACCGCCGGGCAGGACTTCGCCCGGGCCCACGCGCAGGCGGGTGGAGCCGAGCGTGGCGACGGCCAGGACGGAGGCGGCCATCGGCCGGTCGGGATGTCGGCCGAGCTGTGGTCCTACACCTCGGCCGAGCGGGTCGCTCCCGCCCAGGCGTAGCCGCCGGGACCGGTCAGCCGCCGGTGTGCGCCGTGAGCCAGCCGACGATGTCGGCGGTGACCTCGTCGCGGTTCGTCTCGTTGAGGATCTCGTGCCGGGCCCCGGGGTACACCCGCACCGTCACGTCGGCGACGCCGGCGTCCCGGTAGCGCTGACCGAGCAGCTCGACGAGCTGGCCGCCGCCGGCGAGCGGGTCGTCGCTGCCCGAGGCGAGCAGCAGCGGGAGGTCGCTGCGGATGAGCCCGAGCACCTCGGGGTCGGCGAGCCGGGGCGCGTGACCGAAGAGCATGGGGATCGTCTCGGGCGGGGTGTCGAAGCCGCACCACGGGTCGGCGACGTAGGCGTCGACCTCCGCCTCGTCCCGGGAGAGCCACTCGTAGCCCGTCCGGTGCTCGAAGCCCGCGTTGAAGGCCTCGAGCCCCTGCGGGCCGTCCGGGTCGGCCTCGGCCATCCCCGCGGCGAGGACGTCGAGGGCCGTCGAGCCGCTGAGGACGACCCCGGCGTAGTGCTCGGAGCTGTCGACGATGACGGTCTGGGCCGCGAAGGAGCCCATCGAGTGCCCGAAGAGGAAGACGGGCAGGTCGGGATGGACGGTGGAGATCGACGCGCCGTAGTGGACGACGTCGGCGATGAGGCCCTCCCAGCCGGCCGCACCGAAGTCCCCGAGGGCGTCCTTGCCGGTGTCCCCGTGCCCGCGATGGTCCGTCGCGTAGGCGACGAACCCGGCCGCGTTGAGCGCCCGCGCGAACCGGTCGTACCGGGCGGCGTGCTCGGCGAGGCCGTGGGCGATCTGCACGGCGCCGATCGGCTCGCCCGAGGTGTCGGTCCACGCGTAGGTGGTGATCGGGATGGCGTCGGCGGGAGAGAGGAACGAGGACTGGGTGGCTGCCATGCCTCCGATCCTGGCACCACCGTGGCGCCGCCGACAGACCGGGTGAGGCCTCAGCCCCCCGCGTCCTCGCGCATCGCCTCGATGACGAACGCCATGACCTCCGCCTCGTAGTCGAGGTGGGCGAGCCGCCCCGCCGGACCCGCATGGGCACCCGGGCCGGTCTCGGCGCGGAAGAGGACGACGGCGTCCGGCTCGGCGTTGGCGCGGAGCTTCGCCACCCACTTGGCCGGCTCGTGGACGAGGACCCGCGGGATCGTGGAGGGCGCCGGTGACGAGGAGGGCCGGCCAGGGGGGAGCCGGGAGGTTCTCGTAGGGGGTGTAGTCCCGCATCCACCGGTATGCCGCGGGCTCCCGGGGGTCGCCCCACTCCTCCCACTCGTTGACGGTGAGCGGGACGGAGTCGTCGAGCATCGAGTTGACGCAGTCGACGAAGGGCACCTCCGCGACGACCGCCCGCCACCGGTCCGGGCGCTCGGTGAGCACGGCGCCCTGCAGGAGGCCACCGGCCGACAGCCCGCGGGTGGCGATCCGGTCGCCGTCGACGAGCCCGCGGGCGGCGATCCCGTCGGCGACGTCGACGAGATCGGTGAACGTCGTCCGCTTCGCCTCGAGGTGGCCCTGGTCCCACCAGGCCCGCCCGCCCTCGCCGCCGCCGCGCACGTGGGCCTGGACATAGACGAAGCCGCGGTCGAGCCACTCCGGCACGGCCGGGTCGAACTCGGGCCAGTCGCAGGACTCGTACGCGCCGTACGCCCAGATGAGGGCGGGCGCGGTGCCGTCGAGACCCGTGCTCGCGGCATACGCGAGGGTGACCGGCACGGGCGTGCCGTCCCGCGCCGGGACGGAGATTCGCTCGGTGACGTACCGGGAGCGGTCGTGACCCGGGGCCTCGGCCCGGTGGACGACGCGCCAGTCGCGGCCCTCGAACGGCACGAGGGACCAGGTGGACGGGTCGATGAGCGAGGTGCCCTCGACGACGACGCCCTCGGCGGCGTACTCGTGGTTCGGGCCGAGGCGCAGCGTCGTACCCGGCGTCGTGCGCAGCGTCGACGGCCCCGCGAGCCCCTCCGGGTCGACCCGCCACACCTCGAAGACCGGCTGCGCGTCGACCCGCCAGCCGAGGACGAGGTAGCCGGCGAAGGCGTCGCACGAGTCGAGACGCTCCCCGTCGCGGCCCGGGACGAGATCGGTCCAGCGGCCCGCCCGTCCCGCCAGTCGGCGACCTCGGCCGAGAGGAGCGAGAACTCCGGGGCCCGCTCGTTCGTCACGACGAGCCAGCGGCCCCCGGAGCCGCCGGCCTCGTGCTCGACGGTGTCCTCGACCCCGGCCACCCGCGGCCGGATCGGGACCGGTGCCGCGGCGACGTCGCCGGCGTCGATGGCCCACTCCTGGCGGGTCGTCCGGCTCGTCGCGCCGACGAGGACGAACGCGCCGCTGCGGGTGCGGCGCACGGTCAGCTCGAAGCGGCGGTCGGCCTCCTCGAGGACGAGCTCGTCGGCCTCGACCGGGGTCCCGATCCGGTGCCGCCACACCTGGTGCGGCCGGTAGGCCTCGTCGTGGACGGTGTAGTAGAAGGCGGACCCGTCGGCGGTGAAGGCCCCGCCGTAGTAGGAGCGGGGGATGCGGTCCTCGAGGTCCTTTCCGGTGTCCACATACCGGAATCTCAGCTCGTAGACCTCGTCGCCCTCGAGATCGACCGAGTAGGCGAGAACGCGCCCGTCGTCGCTCGGAACGAGGACGCCGATCTCGGCATACGCGGCGCCGTCGGAGACCTCCTCGAGATCGAGAACGGTCCTCGTCTCGGCGGGCCGGCCGCTCGGCCAGCGCACCGTCCGCGGGTACTGCGCGCCGGCCTCGTAGACCTCCTGGTAGGTGAACCCGCCCGCAGCCCACGGACATCTGCGCAGGTCAGCGGCCTCCCGGCGATGCAGGGAGGCGGCGATGTCGGCGCGCAGCCCGCGGTGGGGAGCCGTCGCCGCCTCGTAGTAGGCCCGTTCGGCCTCGAGATAGGCGAGCAGCTCCGGGTCCTCGTGGTCGCGCATCCAGAACCAGGGGTCGTCGACGACGTCCCCGTGGAGCTCCCGGACATGGGGCCGGCGTGGCGCAATCGGTTCTCGAAACGAAAATGTCACATGAGAAACCTAGCCATGCCGTCAATCCTCCGTCATAGTCCTGACATCGCTCGAAGGACATCCCGGTCCCAGAGCCTGCGCCAAGGAACCGATACAGCATGCGGGTACGCCTCCTGGGACTCCTGTCCGCCCTCCTCCTCATCCTCCTGCCGACGACGGCGAACGCCGCCTCGACGCCCACCCCGACGGGGTCCGGTGAGAAGAAGGTCCTCACCGTCGGCATCATCAACGACATCGACTCGCTCAACCCGTTCGTCGGCTTCCTCGTCGAGTCCTACGAGGTGTGGGGCCTGATGTACGACACGCTGACCGGCTACAGCGCGAAGGACTTCTCCGCGGTGCCGGGCCTGGCGAAGTCGTGGAAGACCTCGCCCGACGGCAAGACGTGGACCTACACCCTCCAGTCGGGGGTGAAGTGGTCCGACGGCGAGCCACTGACGGCCAAGGACGCGGCATACACCTTCAACCGGATCATCAACGGCTCCGCCGAGCAGACGAACTACGGCAACTACGTCGCCAACATCGTCAAGGCGGAGGCGCCGGACGACACGACCCTCGTCCTCACGACGAAGGTGCCGACGCCGACGATGCTCCACCTCGCCGTGCCGATCCTCCCCGAGCACATCTGGAAGCAGATCAGCGAGAAGCAGGTCTCGACGTTCAAGAACGACCCGAGCGGCACGCCGGCCCCCGTCGGCTCCGGGCCGTTCGTGCTCACCGACCGCAAGGTCGGCCAGTACGTCACCCTCGAGGCGAACAAGGACTACTGGGGCGGCGCGCCGCACATGGACGAGATCGTCTTCCGCGTCTACGCCAGCGCCGAGGCCCTCGCCCAGGCCCTGCGCAAGGGTGAGATCGACATCGCCGACAGCCTCGAGGCGAACGTCTTCAACTCGCTCAAGGGCCAGGACGGCATCACGACCCTCCCCGCGAAGTACTCCGGGTTCAACGAGATCGCCTTCAACGTCGGCGCGGCGCTCACCAACGGCACCCCCATCGGCGACGGCCACCCGGCCCTGAAGGACAAGCGGGTCCGGGTCGCGCTGGCCCATGCCGTCGACCTCAAGACGATCCTGCAGCGGGCCGTCGGGGGCTACGGCGAGGTCGCGACGGGCGTCATCCCGACGATGTACGCCAACCTCCACTACCAACCGGACACGCCCTACGACTTCAACATCGCCGAGGCGAACCAGATGCTCGACGACGCCGGCTACAAGAAGGGCGCCGACGGCATCCGGCGGATGCCGGACGGCACCCATCCGCTGAAGTTCCGGTTCTTCGCGCGGTCGGAGTCCAAGCCGTCGCAGACGACGATGCAGTTCATCAAGGAGTGGTTCGCCGAGGTCGGGGTCGAGATCATCCCCAAGACGATCTCCGAGGACCAGCTGACCGAGGCCGTGACGACGGGCAACTTCGACATGTTCGAGTGGGGCTGGGTCGTCGAGCCGGACCCCGACTTCCAGCTCTCGGTCTTCACGTGTGACCAGCGCTCCTACAAGGAGGGCGGCCAGATCCAGGCCGGGCTGTCCGACGGCTTCTACTGCAACCCCGCCTACGACAAGCTCTACGCCGAGCAGAAGACCCAGATCGACCCGGCCCAGCGGGCCGACACGGTCAAGGCGATGCAGAAGATCCTCTACGACGACGTGCCGTACCTCCTCGAGTACTACTACGACGACCTGCAGGCCTACCGCAGCGACCGGATCGCCGGGGTCGTCAACCAGCCCGAGCCGGACGGCGTCATCGCCTTCCAGTACGGCACGTACACGTACCGCAACGTCATGACGAAGGCCGACTACGACGCCCTGCACTCCAAGAACGCGTCGGCGACCGGCACGGCCGCGGACTCCGGTGGCTCCTCGACGGGGCTGCTCGTCGGCGGGCTCGCCGCCCTCGTCGTCCTCGCCGGCGGAGGGTTCCTCCTCCTGCGGCGCAACCGGCAGACGGCGGCCGACCGCGAGTGAACGCCACCGTCCGATGGGTGATCGGGAAGGTCGGCACCTCGGCGCTGACCCTCCTGTTCGTCCTTGTCTTCAACTTCTTCCTCTTCCGGATGCTGCCCGGGGACGCGGTCCGCAGCTACACGCGGGGTCGGCAGATCGACCCCGCCCAGCTGGCCGCGCTCCGGCGCAGCCTCCATCTCGACGACTCGCTCTGGGTCCAGTTCTGGTCCTACCTGCGCAACCCGTTCAACCCCGACGTGCTGTCGCTGCAGTTCCGCCAGCCGGTCTTCTCCGTCATCGGGGACCGCGTGTGGCCGACCGTCCTCCTCGTCGGGACCTCGACGATCCTCGCCACGCTCATCGGGACGTGGATGGGGATCCACAGCGCCTGGCGGGCGGGGAGCCGGTTCGACAAGTCCTCGACGACGTTCTCGATCGTCCTCTACGCGATGCCCGAGTTCTGGCTCGGGATGCTCCTGCTCATCGCCTTCTCGGCCGGCGTGGGCTTCATGCCCGGCATCTTCCCCAGCGGAGGGATGAGCTCGGTCGGCGGTGACTCGAGCACCCTCGGGCAGGTGTCGGACGTCCTGCTCCACCTCACCCTGCCCGTCGCGACCCTCACCCTGGCCTATCTCGCCGAGTACACCCTCGTCATGCGTTCCTCGCTGCTGGACGAGATCGGGTCGGACTACCTCGTCACCGCCAAGGCCAAGGGGCTGCGGGACGCCCTCGTCCGGCGGCGCCATGCCGTCCCCAACGCCATGCTGCCGACGATGACGCTCATCTTCCTCAACATCGGCTTCATCATCGGCGGCGCGATCACCGTCGAGTCGGTCTTCTCGTGGCCCGGCCTCGGGCAGCTGACCTACCAGGCGCTGCGCGGCCCCGACGTGCCGCTGCTCCAGGCGATCTTCCTCGTCATCTCCGTCGGCGTCGTCGTCGCCAACCTGCTCGCCGACCTGCTCTACGGCGTGCTCGACCCGCGAGTGAGGACCCAATGACGACGGCCTCCGCGGCGGGCGCGCCGCTCAGCCCCCGCGCGATCGCCTGGCAGCGGCGGCGGCGCGCGCTGGCCCGCTTCTGGGGGGAGTTCCGCCGCGACCGAGCCGGGCTCGCCGGCCTCGTCATGCTCGCGGCATTCGTCCTCGTCGCCGTCCTCGCGCCGGTGCTGGCCAACAGCGACGGGTTGCTCGTCACCAAGGCGACGGGCGCATCGCTCGCGCCGCCGAGCGCCGGGTTCCCCCTCGGCACGGACGAGAACGGCCGCTCGGTCCTCACCCTGCTCATCTGGGGCTCTCGGGTCTCGCTCGTCGTCGGCCTCGCGTCGACGGCGATCTCCATGGTCCTCGGCACCTTCGTCGGGATCGCCGCGGGCCACTTCCGCGGGGGCGCCGGCGAGATCTTCAACCGGATCACCGACTGGTTCCTCGTCATCCCCTTCCTGCCCCTCGCCATCGTCCTCGCGAGCGTCCGCGGCGCCTCCCTCGTCAACGTCATCGTCATCATCGGCATCACGTCGTGGCCGGGCACGGCTCGGCTCGTCCGGGCCCAGACGCTCGCCATCGAGGGACGGCCCTACCTCGAGCGGGCGACCGTCCTCGGCGCCGGCCACTGGCACCGGATGAGCCGGCACGTCCTCCCCAACGTCATGCCGCTCGTCCTCGCCAACACGACGCTCACCGTCGCCATCGCCATCCTCTCGGAGACGACCCTGTCCTTCCTCGGCCTCGGCGACCCCACCCATGTCTCGTGGGGGACGATGCTCGACGGGGCCCAGTCGACCGGAGCCATCACCGCCGGCGACTGGTGGTACGTCCTCCCGCCCGGCATCGCCGTCGTTCTCGTCGTGCTCGCCTTCATGCTCGTCGGGCGCGCCCTCGAGGCCGTGCTCACCCCCCGGGCGATGGAGCGCTGATGACGATGACGACGACCCCACCGAGCACGGACGGTCCCGCCTCCGGGAGCCCCCTGCTGCAGATCGAGGACCTCCACGTCACGTATGCCGCCCGCTCCGGCCCGGTGCCCGCCGTCCGGGGCGTCGACCTCGCCGTCGCGGCGGGCGAGATCGTCGGGCTCGCCGGGGAGTCCGGCTGCGGGAAGTCGACGGTCGCCGCGTCGGTGCTTCGGCTGCTGCCGTCGTCGGCCACCGTGCGGGGCCGCATCCTCCTCGGCGGCGAGGACGTCCTCGCGATGAACTGGGGCGCGGTCCGGTCGATGCGCTGGGCCGAGGCGTCGATGGTGTTCCAGGGCGCCCTCCACTCGCTCAACCCCGTCCAGAAGGTCCTCCGCCAGGTCGCCGAGCCGATCCTGCTCCATGAGGACGTGACCCAGGACGAGGCGCACGGACGCGCCGTGGACCTGCTGGGCCAGGTGGGGATCCCCGCGAGCCGGGCCACGGCATACCCCCATCAGCTCTCGGGCGGCCAGCGTCAGCGCGTCATGATCGCGATGTCGCTCGCCTGCAACCCGCGCCTGCTCATCGCCGACGAGCCGACGACGGCGCTCGACGTCATGGTGCAGGCCCAGATCCTCGACCTCCTCACCGGTCTCGTCCGCGAGCGCGGCCTCGGCCTCGTCATCATCAGCCACGACCTGTCCGTGCTCGGCGACCAGTGCGACCGCGTCAACGTCATGTATGCCGGCCGGGTCGTCGAGGGCGGCGAGGCCCGGGGCGTCTTCGCAACACCGAGGCACCCCTACTCGGCCGGGCTGTCGGGTGCGTTCCCGACGATCGGCGACGCCGGGTCGCGCTACCGCCCCGCCGGGCTCGCCGGTGACCCACCCGACCTCGGCGACCTCCCCGACGGGTGCGCCTTCCACCCGCGCTGCTCCGTCGCGCAGGACGACTGCCGGACCGGCGACGTCGTCCTGACCTCGGTCGACGGCCGGGACCTCGCCTGCCGGCACCCGCTGGCCACACCGACGACGGGGGAGCCGCGATGACGACGGTCGGAGACGACGCCCGGGCCGCCGCGCCGACCCCGGCCGCCCGGCCCGGGAACGCCGACGGGGACCGACCTCTCCTGGCGGTGACCGACCTCCAGGTGACCTTCCGGCGCGGGCGCGACGTCGTCCGGGCCGTCGACGGCCTCGACCTCCGGGTGGGCCGCGGGGAGATCCTCGCCCTGGTCGGCGAGTCGGGGTGCGGCAAGTCGACGCTGGCCCGCGCCATGCTCGGGCTGCTCCAGCCGTCCGTCGGCGTGGTGGCGCACGACGGGAACCCCTTGCCCGGTGGGGGATCCCGGCTCAAGGCCTACCGCCGCCACGTGCAGCTCGTGCTGCAGGACCCGGCCGGAGCGCTCAACCCGCGCCACTCGGTCTTCGAGGCCGTGGCGGAGGGGCTGCGGATCCACAAGGTGCCCGGCGACGAGGTGGCCCTCGTGTCCGACGCCCTGTCGAAGGCCGGGCTGCGGCCGCCGGAGAAGTTCTTCCTCCGCTACCCCCACGAGCTCTCCGGCGGCCAGCGTCAACGCGTCGTCATCGCCGGTGCGCTCGTCCTCGAGCCCGACGTCATCGTCGCCGACGAGCCCGTCTCCGCCCTCGACGCCTCGGTCCGGGGCGAGATCCTCGCCCTCCTCCTCAAGCTCCGCGACGAGCTGGGGCTGACGGTCGTCGTCGTCACCCACGACCTCGGCCTCGCCTGGAACATCGCCGACCGGATCGCGGTCATGTACCTCGGCCGGATCGTCGAGGCCGGCACGGTCGAGGAGGTCCTCGACAACCCGCTCCACCCCTACACCCAGGCCCTGTTGTCCGTCGTCCCCGAGATCCACCACGTCGAGCAGGTCGTCCTCACCGGCGAGCCGCCCGACGCGACGAAGGTCCCGGACGGCTGCCGGTTCCGGCCGAGGTGTCCGCTGTATGCCGCCTCCTCCGACGCCGCGCTGCGCACCCGGTGTGAGGGCGAGTCGCCGCAGGTCCTTCCCGGGACCGGCCCGCACGCCGCCGCCTGCCACGCGGTCCCCTGACCGCGGCATACCGGCGCAGACCCGTGGCGCGACCTCACCCGGGAACCTGGCACTTCGCACGGGATATGTTGCCGGGTGAAGTGCCATAGTCCCGCCTGAGGCGAGAAACGTGTGACCGGGCGGGGTGGGTGAGCGGTTACGGGTGGGGGGTGAGCAGGGGGCGGACGGCGTCGGGGTCGAGGCCGGGGACGACGTGCCCGTCCCGGCCGACCACGGTGGGCGCGGCAAGCAGGCTCGCGATGACGGCCTCCTCGGTCGCGTCGACGACGGCCTCGAAGAGGGGGATGAGCTCCTCACCGGCGAGCGAGGTCGTGGGACACCGCGTCCCGCGGGGGGCGGCCATCGCGGTCGACGCCGCGAGGAAGATCTCACCGCTCCCGTGCGAGGCGATGCTGCCGGTCCGGGCCAGGCCCAGGCCGACCCGGCGCGCCAGCCGCCGGCACCCCGCGGCGTCGACGGGCGCGTCGGTGAGGACGATGCCGATGCACGATCCCGCGTCGGGCGGCGTCGGGTCGGCCACCGGCTCGGACAGGAGCCGCCCGACCGGGACTCCGCCGATCGTGAGGCGTTCTCGCACACCGAAGTTCGTGAGCAGGAGGATCCCGACCACGTGCCCGGACGGGAGCACCCGCGACGCCGTTCCGATGCCGCCCTTGAAGCCGAGACAGCTCATGCCGGTGCCCGCCCCGACGGCGCCCATCTCCGGCGGCTCGCCGGAACCCACCGAGGCACGGGCCGCGGCATACGCGGCAGCGACGTCGTCCTTGGTCACCTGCATCCGGCGGGCGTCGTTGAGGTGGGAGTCGTCGCACTCGGCGACGACGGGGATGACGACGTCGTCGCCGATGGCCTCGTTCTCCTCGATCATCAGCTCGCACGCCGCGTCGTAGACCCGGCCGAGCTGCATCGTCGAGGTGAGGAAGACCGGCGACTCGATGAGCCCCCACTCCCCCGCCGACAGGAATCCCGTGCACTCGCCCGACCCGTTGAGGACCGCGCCACCCGCCGCGACCGGCGTCCGGTAGGGGTCGGCGACCGGGAGGAGGACGGTGACCCCGGTGCGAGCGACCCCACGCCCCACGGGCGGAGCGGGCTCGTCGCGCCACACCGTCGCGTGGCCGACGCCGACGCCGGGGACGTCGAGGATCGAGGCGGTCGGCCCGCTGGGGTGCGGACCGATGACGAGGGGGAGGTCCGCGACGCGTGCCATGATGCACAGCATGCCCGACCGCCCGCTCGCCGGACTGTCTCTCGTCACCGATCCCGCCACCGAGCGCCATGAGCCGGGTGCCGAGATCTTCGTCGGCGTGCGCACCCCCGGCACCGAGGTCCCCGCCCGGGTCCGCGTCATCCGCGACCACCTCCTCGGCCTCGGGGCGTCGACCGTCCCACCGGACCGGCACGACGACACCGTCCTCGGCCTCGTCCACTCCCCGGAGATGCTCGGCTGGCTCGTCTCGGCGGCCACGCGCTGGGCGCAGGGACCGTATGCCGCCGACCCCGGCCAGGACCGGGTCGTCCCGTACGTCTTCCCCACCGAGGGGATGCTCCAGGGGCTCCCGCTGCGCGAGCCGACGGCGACCCATGCCCTCGCGGGCCGCTACTGCTACGACACGATGACCCTCGTCGGCCCCGGCACGTGGGCCGCGGCGCGGACGAGCGTCGACATCGCGCAGACCGCCGCCGAGCGAGCCCTCGCCGACGGCGCGGCATACGGGCTGTGCCGCCCGCCGGGGCACCATGCGACCCGGGAGGCGTTCGGTGGGTCCTGCTACCTCAACAACGCCGCCATCGCCGCCGAGACGATGCGGCGGGCCGGCGTCGAGCGGGTCGCCGTCATCGACATCGACGCCCATCACGGCAACGGCACCCAGTCGCTGCTCTACGACCGGGGCGACGTCTTCTACGGCTCCGTCCACGTCGACCCGGGCGCGGGATGGTTCCCGCACTACCTCGGCTTCGCCGACGAGACCGGCCGTGGCGACGGCGTGGGCTGGAACCGCAACCTCCCTCTCGCCGAGGGCAGCGGCGACGACGCCTTCGTCGGCGCCGTCGAGGACCTCGCCGCGACGGCAGCCGGCCTCGGCGTGGGTGCGCTCGTCGTCTCGCTCGGCGTCGACGCCGCCGGCGACGACCCGGAGAGCCCGCTCCGGGTGACCCCCGCGGGCTTCCGGGCGGCCGGCGCCGCCCTGAGCCGGATGGGGCTCCCCACCGCCCTCGTCCAGGAGGGCGGCTACGACCTCGACCACATCGGGCCCCTCGTCGGCGAGGTGCTCGAACCGTTCGCGTCCCGTCACTGAGGAGCCGTTTGCCTCTCGTCCGCGACGGGGAATAGTGGGTCGGCAAGGCTCCGGACGCATCGCGCCCGAGAGCGGTCATCCCAGTGGAAGGACCACCCATGGAGACCTACGACATCGCCGTCATCGGGATGGGGCCGGGTGGCGAGGCGGTCGCCGGCTCGCTCGCGAGGGCGGGGCTGTCCGTCCTCGGCGTCGACAACCGGCTCGTCGGCGGGGAGTGTCCCTACTGGGGGTGCATCCCGAGCAAGATGATGGTCCGCGGCGCCGACGCCCTGGCCGAGGCGCGACGGGTCGGCACCCTGTCCGGGTCGGTCGGCGAGGTCCGGCCGGACTTCGGCATGGTCGCCGAGCGGATCCGCGCCGAGGCCACCGACGACTGGGACGACGCGGCCGCCGTCAAGCGGTTCACCGACGCCGGCGGGGTCTTCGTCCGGGGCACCGGGCGGCTGGCGAGCAAGGAGCGCCTCGAGGTCGACGGGACGATGTATGCCGTCCGCCGCGGGATCGTCGTCAACACCGGCAGCGCGCCGGTCATCCCTCCCATCGAGGGTCTCGACGAGGTCGAGTACTGGACGAACCACGAGGTCATGGAGGCCCGCGAGCTCCCGGCCTCGGTCGTCGTCCTCGGCGGGGGAGCCATCGGCTGCGAGATGGCCCAGGTCATGTCGCGCTTCGGGTCCTCGGTGACGGTCGTCGAGGCGGCGGAGCATCTCCTGCCGCCCGAGGAGCCCGAGGCCGGCGACATCCTCCGCCGGGTGTTCGAGGCCGAGGGCATCACCGTCCACACCGGCGTCGGCGCCGACCGGGTCGCCTCCGTCGACGGCGGGGTCCGGGTCACCCTCGCCGACGGCACCGAGGTCACCGCGGAGCGGATCGTCGTCGCGACCGGGCGCCGCGCCGACCCCGAGGCGGTCGGCCTCCACGTCGTCGGCGTCGACCCGGCGGCCCGGGTCGTCCCCGTCGACGAGCGCTGCCGGGTCACCGACGGCGTCTGGGCGGTCGGCGACATCACCGGCAAGGGCGGGTTCACCCATGTCTCGATGTACCAGTCCGGGATCGTCACCCGGGACGTCCTCGGCGAGGACGGCCCGCCCGCCGACTACCGCGCGGTCCCGCACGTCACCTTCACCGACCCCGAGGTCGGGTCGGTCGGGCTCACCGAGCGGGCGGCCCGCGAGCAGCTCGACCACGTCCTCGTCGGCTCGACCCCGGTGCCCGAGACGAGCCGCGGCTGGATCCACCAGGCGGGCAACGAGGGCATCATCAAGGTCGTCGCCGACGCCGACCGCGGCGTCCTCGTCGGCGCGACGTCGATGGGCCCCTCCGGCGGCGAGGTCCTCGGCGCGCTGGCCGTCGCCGTCAAGGCGCAGGTCCCCGTCGCGACCCTCACGGACACCATCTGGGCCTACCCGACCTTCCACCGCGGCATCGGGGACGCCCTCGGCCGCCTCGCCTGAGTCCCGTCGCCAACAACTCACCCAATAGGGAAGTTCTTGACCCGACCTGGCCCGCCTACCTGCGTCGTCAACCGCCAGATTCTCACCCAATAGGGAAGTTCTTGACCCGGGCCACCCCGAGCCTGCGGGCGGCATACCGGCAACAACTCCCCTATTGGGTGACTTCTTGACCCGGGCCACCCCAGCCTGCGGGCGGCATACCGCCAACAACTCCCCTATTGGGTGAGTTCTTGGCGGGGCGGGGCGGGGCGGGGGGTCGGTGGGGGAAGTCGGCGAGGGCGGGTCAGCCGGTTGTGGCGAGGTCCTCCAGCGGTATGCCGGGGTCGGCCAGCCGCTCGGCCGGGACGTGGGCGCGGGTCCGGATGAGCTGTTTCACCGGGCCGGTCGTGTCCCAGACGTTGACGGCGAGCGCCGCGAGCACCCGGCCGCCCTCGGTCCAGAAGGCGACGAACTCCCGCCCCTCGAGGTCGCCGCGGACGACGACGTCGGCGGCGGACTCGGCGGGGACGTGCCCGACGTACTCGAGGCCGAGGTCGTACTGGTCGGAGAAGAAGAAGGGCAGCACGTCGTTCTCGACGGGGTCGCCGAGCATCGACCGGGCCGCGATCGGGCCGGTGTCGTTGGCCGTGGCCCAGTGCTCGACCCGGACGGGGTAGCCCAGGACCGGGTTGTCCCAGCGCGCGACGTCACCCGCCGCCCAGATGTGCGGGTCGGCCGTCCGCATCGCGGGGTCGACCCGGATCCCGTCGTCGATCTCGAGGGACGAGCCGGCGGCGATCTCGGTGTTGGGCACGACCCCGATCCCGACGACGACGACCTGCGCCGGGAGGCCGGCGCCCCCGGACGTGACGACCTCCGCCACCGCGCCCTCGCCGACGATGCGCTCGACGCTCTCGCCGAAGCGGAAGGCGACGCCGTGCTCCTCGTGGAGCCGGGTGAACACGCCGCCGAGCCCTGGTCCGAGGACCGAGTGGAGCGGGCTGGGGGCCGGCTCGACGACGGTGACCGGGCAGCCGTGCTCGCGGGCCGCGGCGGCGACCTCGAGACCGATCCACCCCGCGCCGACGACGACGACCTCGGGGGTCGCTCGGAACCGCTCGAGGAGCGCACGGGAGTCGGCCATCGTCCGGAGGGTGTGGACGCCGGCGAGGTCGGCACCCGGGACCTCGAGCGGACGGGGCCGGGC
Source organism: uncultured Actinomycetota bacterium (assembly GCA_963745335.1). Taxonomy (GTDB): domain Bacteria; phylum Actinomycetota; class Actinomycetes; order Actinomycetales; family Dermatophilaceae; genus CAVSJJ01. Next base: position 246,999 of record CAVUXP010000006.1, on the reverse strand, counting down.
GCCGGTGGCGATGAGCAGCCGCCCGTAGCCGACCTCGCCCCCGTCGGCGAGGGTCAGCCGCCGGGTGGCCTGGTCGATCCCGGTGACGACGGTGCCGCGCCGCAGGATGACGTTGTTCGCGGCATACCACTGCTCGTCGTGGACGAACGCGCTCTCCGGCTCCCCGGTGCCGAGGAGGACGTCCTTGGACAGCGGCGGCCGCTCGTACGGGAGCTCGTCCTCCGCGGCGAGGATCGTGACCGACCCGCTGGAGTGCTCACGAAGGGTCTCGGCGGCCCGCGCACCGGCGAGGCCGCCACCGACGATGACGAAGTTCTCCGGCATGGACGCCCCATGCCCCCCGGCGGCCCGCCGAAACCCGGCGAGGATCCTCCGACGCGCCACGGCGACCGGACCGGGCGGAGGGTATGCCGGTCCACGCCGGGTGGGCTCGCGGCATTCCCACCGCCCGCTCCGCCACAATGGTGCGGTGACCGACATCCGGCGGATCGAGACCTGGCTCACCGACATGGACGGGGTCCTCGTCCACGAGGAGGACGCGATCCCCGGCGCGGCCGACTTCATCGAGGCGCTCAAGAGCTCGGGGCGGCGCTTCCTCGTCCTGACGAACAACTCGATCTTCACCCGGCGTGACCTGCGGGCCAGGCTTCTCGTGAGCGGCATCGACGTCCCCGAGGACAGCATCTGGACCTCGGCCCTCGCGACGGCCAAGTTCCTCGCCGAGCAGCGCCCCAGCGGGTCGGCCTTCGTCCTCGGCGAGGCGGGCCTGACGACCGCCCTGCACGAGGTCGGCTACGTCCTCACGTCCCGCAGCCCGGACTACGTCGTGCTCGGCGAGACCCGGACCTACTCCTTCGAGGCGATCACCCAGGCCATCCGGCTCATCGAGAAGGGGGCCCGGTTCATCGCCACGAACCCCGACCCGAGCGGTCCGAGCCCGCAGGGCACCCTGCCGGCCACCGGCTCGGTCGCCGCGCTCATCTCGACGGCGACCGGCCGCGCGCCGTACTACGTCGGCAAGCCCAACCCGCTCATGATGCGCAGCGCCCTCAACCACGTCGAGGGGCACTCCGAGACGACGGCCATGGTCGGCGACCGGATGGACACCGACGTCGTCTCGGGACTCGAGGCCGGGCTCGAGACCTTCCTCGTCCTCACGGGGTCGACGAGCCCCGAGCAGATCGACCACTATCCCTACAGACCCGGCCAGGTCGTCGACTCCGTGGCGGACCTCGTGGCGTTGGTCACCCCCTCCGGCTGAGTCCGCGCACAAACGCTTACACCGGGGGGTATTCCGGGGGTTGTTGCGATTTCTTCCGGGCCGTCCAGGGTGACACGCTTGACCCATGAGCTCGCAGCGCGCGGTTGGGATCACGGAACTTGCTTTGCGGGATGCACACCAGAGCCTCATGGCGACCCGCATGGCCCTCGAGGACATGGTCGACGCCTGCGCCGACATCGACGCCGCCGGCTACTGGAGCGTCGAATGCTGGGGTGGCGCCACGTTCGACTCGTGCATCCGCTTCCTCAACGAGGACCCGTGGGAGCGCCTGCGGACCTTCCGGAGGCTCATGCCGAACAGCCGCCTGCAGATGCTCCTGCGCGGCCAGAACCTCCTCGGCTACCGGCACTACGGCGACGACGTCGTCGACCGCTTCGTCGAGAAGGCGGCCGAGAACGGCATGGACGTCTTCCGGGTCTTCGACGCGCTCAACGACGTCCGAAACGTCGAGCGGTCGATCGCCGCGGTGAAGCGCGCCGGCGCCCACGCCCAGGGCACGATCTGCTACACGACGAGCCCGCTGCACACCGTCGACGGCTTCGTGACGATGGCCAAGCAGCTCGCCGACCTCGGCTGCGACTCGCTCGCCCTCAAGGACATGGCCGCCCTGCTCAAGCCGCAGCCCGCCTACGACATCGTCAAGGCGATCAAGGACGAGCTGCCCGACATGCAGGTCAACGTGCACTGCCACGCGACGACGGGCGTCACGCAGGTCTCGCTCATGAAGGCGATCGAGGCAGGCGCCGACGTCGTCGACACGGCGATCTCGTCGATGAGCCTGGGCCCGGGCCACAACCCGACCGAGTCCGTCATCGAGATGCTCGAGGGCACCGGCTTCGTCGCCGAGCTCGACCACGTGCGGCTGCACGCGATCAAGGACCACTTCGCCGCCATCAAGCCGCGCTACGCGCAGTTCATGTCGGCCTTCACGGTCGAGACCGACATCTTCGAGAGCCAGATCCCCGGCGGGATGATCTCGAACATGGAGTCCCAGCTGAAGCAGCAGGGCGCGGGCGACCGGCTCGAGGAGGTCCTCCAGGAGGTGCCCCGGGTCCGCAAGGCCGCCGGCTACCCGCCGCTCGTCACCCCCTCGAGCCAGATCGTCGGCACGCAGGCGGTGTTCAACGTCCTCATGGGGCCCTACCAGGTCCTCACCGCCGAGTTCGCCGACCTCATGCTCGGCTACTACGGGCACACCAAGGGCGAGCGCGACGCCGAGGTCGTCGCCAAGGCACAGACGCAGGCCGGCAAGGAGCCGATCACGGCGCGGCCGGCGGACTTCATCGAGAACGAGTGGGACGCCCTGGCCGCCCAGGCCGCCGAGCTCGACGGCTTCGACGGGACCGACGAGGACGTCCTCACCTACGCCATGTTCCCCAAGGTGGCGCCGGGCTTCTTCGCCACCCGCTCCGACGGGCCGAAGAACGTCGGCAAGGACCCCGCGGAGCTCGAGGCCGAGCGCGCCGCCGCCGCCGGTGACCCCGGGACCGGGCCGGTCCGGATGCCGATCAAGTACGACATCACCATCGACGGCAAGAAGCACAAGGTCGCCGTCAAGCCGGCCTGAGCACCCGCGCACGAGAGAGGACCGCACCCATCCCTCCGCCGCCTCGGCGACGGACCGGTCAAGGACAGAGGGCATGAAGGACACCAAGGACAAGAAGAAGAAGGCAGCGAAGCCCCCCACCATGACCGATCGGATCGCCGAGCTCCGGGAGCGCCGCGCGACGGTCCAGGCCGGCGGTGGGGAGAAGCGGATCGAGAAGCAGCACGACCAGGGCAAGCGGACCGCCCGCGAGCGGATCGAGGATCTGCTCGACGAGGGGAGCTTCGAGGAGGTCGGGCTGTTCGCCCAGCACCGCACCACCCTGTTCGGGATGGACAAGGCCGTCATGCCGGCCGACGGTGTCGTCACCGGGACCGGCACGGTCCTCGGTCGCCTCGTCCACCTCGCCAGCCAGGACTTCACCGTCGCGGGCGGCTCGGCCGGCGAGATGCACTCGGCCAAGGTCGCCGAGGCGATGCACGGGGCACTCGAGAACGGCACCCCGTTCGTCTTCATCAACGACTCCGGCGGCGCACGCGTCCAGGAGGGCGTCGACAGCCTCTCCGGCTACGGCAAGGTCTTCTTCCAGAACGTCGCCCTGTCGGGTCTCGTGCCGCAGATCTCGGTCATCGCCGGACCCTGCGCCGGCGGCGCGGCCTACTCGCCGGCCCTCACCGACTTCATCATCCAGACCAAGGCGTCCCGGATGTTCATCACCGGGCCGGACGTCATCAAGCAGGTCACCGGCGAGGAGGTCACCCCCGAGCAGCTCGGCGGGCCGGCCACCCACATGGCGCTCTCCGGCGTGACGCACTTCGTCGCCGAGGACGACGAGCACGCGATGTTCCTCTGCAAGAAGCTGCTCAGCTACCTGCCGAGCAACAACACCGAGGACCCGCCCTACGTCGAGGGCTTCGAGACCGTCACCCGCAACGACGACCTGTGCGAGATCATCCCGGACGACCCGAAGAAGGCCTACGACATCCGTCGGGTCATCGCCGGCATCGCCGACGCCGGCGACTTCCTGGAGGTCCAGGCGGGGCGCGCCGACAACCTCGTCATCGCCTTCGCCCGGATCGCCGGCAACAGCGTCGGTATCGTCGCGAACCAGCCGGCGGTCCTCTCCGGTGTCCTCGACATCGACGCCTCGAACAAGGGCGCCCGGTTCGTCCGCTTCTGCAACGCCTTCAACATCCCGCTCGTCACCCTCGTCGACGTCCCCGGGTTCCTGCCCGGCGTGGCGCAGGAGTACGGCGGCATCATCCGGCACGGGGCGAAGATGCTCTTCGCCTACTCGGCGGCGACGGTCCCGAAGATCACCGTCGTCCTCCGCAAGGCCTACGGCGGCGCCTACCTCGCCATGTGCGGCAAGGAGCTCGGCGCGGACCGCGTCTACGCCTGGCCGACCGCCGAGATCGCGGTCATGGGGGCCGAGGGCGCGGCCGGGGTCGTCTTCCGCCGCGAGATCGCCGAGGCCGAGGACCCGGACGCCAAGCGGGCCGAGCTCGTCCAGACCTACCGGGAGGCGTTCTCGACGCCGTACGTCGCCGCCTCCCGCGGCCTCGTCGACGACATCATCGAGCCGGGCGAGACCCGCGCCATCATCGCCCGGGCGCTGGAGACCCTCCGCGGCAAGCGCGATATGCGGCCGCCGAAGAAGCACGGACTGATCCCGCTGTGACCGCCGAGCCCACGCCGATGCCCACCGACGCGGCCGCACCGGACCTGGCCGACCAGGTCCGGCAGCTGACCGACGCCGTCACGGTCCTCACCGACCGGATCGCCTCGCTCGAGGCCCGGCTCGAGTCCGTCCACCCCAGCGACGAGGTGCCCGACGAGGTGCTGCTCGCCATCGCCGCGGCCTGTGCGGCATTCCTCGGCAAGCGCGCCACCGTCAAGCAGGTGCACCTGCGCCGACACACGACCTGGGCCAAGCAGGGCCGGGCCGAGGTCCAGTACTCCCACGCGATCCGCGGCTGACGAAGGACAGGTACAGATGAAGCTCAAGGTGTCGGTCAACGGGGTCGACTACGACGTCGAGGTCGAGGTCGCCGAGGAGGCGTCCCCGGTGCTCCTCGGCCCGGCGACGACCGCCAGCCACTCCGCGTATGCCGTGACCCCGACCGTGGCGAGGACCCCCGGCGCGACCGCCAACGCCCTCGTCGCCCCGATCGCGGGCACCGTCGTCAAGGTCGTCGCCGAGGAGGGTGCGAGCGTCAAGGCCGGCGACACGATGCTCGTGCTCGAGGCGATGAAGATGGAGACCGAGGTGACCGCCCCGAAGGACGGCACCGTCGCCCACATCGCCGTCGCCGTCGGCGACCCCGTCCAGGGCGGCGACGTCCTGCTCGAGTGGGCCGACGAGGGCTGATCCACCCAGCCCCCGGCCCACCCGACGCCCCGCCCGCCCCCGCGAGCGGGGCGTCGCTCTCCGGCTCACTCGACGGTGACGGACTTGGCGAGGTTGCGTGGCCGGTCGATGTCGTGGCCCAGGGTGAGGGCCGTGTGGTAGGCGAGCAGCTGGAGCGGGATCGTCATGAGGATCGGGTCCAGCTCCGGCTCGTTCTTCGGGACGACGAGCGGGACGACGTCCTCCGGCAGCTCGACCCCCGCGTGGGTCACCGCGAGGACCGGTCCGCGGCGGGCCTGGATCTCGTGCAGGGCACCGAGGTTGCGGTCGAGCAGGTCGTCGTCGGGGACGATGGCGACGGTCGGCATCTCCTCGCTGATGAGGGCGAGCGGGCCGTGCTTCAGCTCGCTCGCCTCGTAGGCCTCGGCATGGAGGTAGGACACCTCCTTGAGCTTCTGGGCCCCCTCCCGCGCGACGGGGTAGCCACGGACCCGGCCGACGAAGAACATGCTCGTCGCGTCGGCGAGCCGCTTCGCCGCGAGGGCGTAGGACGACTCCTGGGCGAGGGTCTCCTCGATCTGCCCCGGCAGGGCCTTGAGCCCGGCGAGGATCCGCTGCCCCTCCGTGAAGGACAGGTCGTGGACCCGGCCGAGCATGAGCGCGAGCATCGCGAAGCCGATCCCCATGTGGGTGAGTGCCTTCGTCGACGCCACGGCGATCTCCGGCCCGGCGTGGAGATAGATCCCGCCGTCGCAGGCCCGGGCGATCGAGGAGCCGACGACGTTGACGAGGCCGATGACCCGGCCGCCCTTGCGCTGGATCTCCCGGACGGCGAAGAGGGTGTCGGCCGTCTCGCCGCTCTGGCTCACGGCGACATAGAGGGTGTCCGGCTCGATGATCGGGTTCCGGTAGCGGAACTCCGACGCCGCCTCCGCCGTGGCCGGGATGCGGGCGAGGTCCTCGACGAGATGGGCGCCGAGCTGCCCGACGTAGTAGGCCGACCCACAGCCGAGCATGACGACCCGGCGGAAGGCCCGCAGGTCGCGGGGGTCGAGGTTGAGCCCGTCGAGCCGGGACGTCGCGAACCGCTCGTCGAGCCGTCCGCTCAGCATCCGCCGGACCGTCTCCGGCTGCTCCCAGATCTCCTTGTGCATGTAGTGCGCATGGCCGCCGATCTCGAGCTCGTCGGCGCTCATCTCGATCGTCTCGGTCGCCTTCGTCACCTCGGCCGCATCGAGGGTGATGGTGCGGTAGCCGTCCGCGGTGACCGTCGCGACCTCGCCGTCGTCGAGGTGGACGACCCGGCTCGTATGCCGCACCAGCGCCCCGACGTCGCTCGCGGCGAACATCTCCTTCTGGCCGATCCCGAGGACGAGGGGCGAGCCGTTGCGGGCGACGACGACCCGGTCCGGGTGGTCGACGGAGAGGACGGCGACGGCATACGTCCCGGTCACCTGGCGCAGCGCGGCGAGGACCTTCTCCTCGAGGGTCGCGCCGTCGGCCAGGTCGATGAGGTGGGCGAGGACCTCGGTGTCGGTGTCGGAGGTGAGGGTGACGCCGTCGCTGGTGAGCCGCTGCCGCAGCGCCGCCGCGTTGTCGAGGATGCCGTTGTGGACGACGAGGACGCGGCCGGACTCGCTGCCGTGCGGGTGGGTGTTCTCCTCGGTCGCGGGCCCGTGGGTCGCCCAGCGGGTGTGGCCGATGCCCACCGACCCGGCGACCCGCTTGGGCATGGCCTCCTCGAGGTCCCGGACCCGGCCGACGGTGCGGACGACCTTTGCACTCCCGGACGGCGAGAGGACGGCCAGGCCGGCCGAGTCGTAGCCGCGGTACTCGAGCCGGCCGAGTCCCTCGAGCAGCAGGGGGGCGGCCTGCTGGCCACCGACGTAGGCGACGATTCCACACATGGGGTTCAGCTCCCTCGGGCGATGGGGTGACGGGATACCGGGCGCGACCCGGCGGGGTCAGCCGTAGACGAGGCGCCGGAGCTGACGCTCGGTCAGGTCCGGGGCGCGGAAGCGGCGGGCGGCGAGCTCCGCCCGCAGGGCGGGGAAGATCTCGGCGTTGTGGGCGCCGGTCCGCTGCAGGGCCGTGTGCCGGCGCCGGACATACTCCTCGACGCTCTCGCCGAGGACGGCGAGGACGTCCTCGACGACCCGGGCGGCCTCCCGCGGGGGCAGGCCGGTGCTCGCGGCGACGTGCGCGACGAGATCGGGGTCGGTCATGGCGTCGATCATCGCGGATCGATCCGGTTTCGTCCATTTCCTGCCCGATTTCGGGCACAGAGGTCCACATTGGCCGGCGGCGAAGCCGCCCAGAGGACGTCCAGGAGATGTCCAGGACGGGTTCGTACCGTCGGCCAGGTGACAACCGACGGGGGTGGGCCGGCCCCGCACCCCAGCGCCGAGCACGCGCGCCTCGCGGAGTCGCCGGGCGATGCCGACCCCTGGCGGCTCTGGGGCCCATACGTCGCCGGGCGCCAATGGGGCACGGTCCGCGAGGACTACTCGGCGGACGGCGACGCCTGGGCCTTCTTCCCGTTCGACCACGCCCACCTGCGCACCTACCGCTGGGGCGAGGACGGCCTCGCCGGCCTGTCCGACCGCTACGGCTTCCTCAACCTCGGGCTCGCCCTGTGGAACGGGCGCGACGACCGGCTCAAGGAGCGCCTCTTCGGGCTGACCAACGCCGAGGGGAACCACGGTGAGGACGCCAAGGAGTACTGGTGGCACCTCGACGCGACCCCGACCCACAGCTGGGCGCGGATGCTCTACCGCTACCCCCAGACCGCCTACCCGTATGCCGCACTCCGCGCGGAGAACGCCCGCCGCGACCGGAGCCGACCCGAGTACGAGCTCGCCGACACCGGCGTCCTCGACGACGACCGGTTCTTCGACGTCGTCGTCACCCATGCCAAGGCGGCACCGGACGACATCTGCGTGACGTTCGAGGCGACGAACCACGGGCCCGACCCGGCGCCCCTCGACCTGGTCCCCCAGCTGTGGTTCCGCAACACCTGGCGATGGGGCCGCGACGACCGGGTGCCGAGCCTGCGCCGGGTCGCCCCGCCCGAGACCGAGGCGGCCGGCGCGACGGCGATCGAGGCCGTGCACGGCTTCCTCGGCCGCTACCGGCTCTACGCCGAGGGCGCTCCCGAGCTGCTCTTCTGCGACAACGAGACCAACGAGATCGCCCTCTTCGGTGCGCAACGCAACCGAACGGCATACCCCAAGGACGGCGTCGACGCGGCCGTGGTGCGCGGCGACCGCTCGCTCGTCAACCCGGAGGGGACCGGGACGAAGGTCGCTGCCCGCTACCACTGGGACGCCGTGGCCCCTGGTGAGACGGTGACCGTCCGGCTCCGACTCACCGCCGAGGTGGGCGGCACCGACCCGTTCGGACCCGGCTTCGACGCCGTCCTCGCCGACCGCCGCGCCGAGGCGGACGCCTTCTACGGGACGGTCATCCCCGCCCGAGCACCCGCGGCCGACCGGCACGTGGCCCGCCGGGCCTACGCCGGCCTGCTCTGGGGCCGCCAGCTCTATCGCTACGACGTCGGGGCGTGGCTCGACGGCGACCCCGCCGGCCCCCCGCCGCCGCCCCAACGACTCGCGCCCGAACCGCAGGGGCGCAACACCGGCTGGCGCCACCTCTACCTCGCAGATGTCATCTCGATGCCCGACGAGTGGGAGTACCCGTGGTTCGCGGCATGGGACCTCGCCTTCCACTGCGTCGCCCTTGCCCACGTCGACCCGGCCTTCGCCAAGAGCCAGCTCGTCCTCATGTGCCGGGAGTGGGCCCAACACCCGAACGGGCAGCTCCCGGCATACGAGTGGTCGTTCAGCGACGTCAACCCGGCGGTCCATGCCTGGGCGGCCTGGCAGGTCTACGTCCTCGACGGCTCGCGGGACCAGGACTTCCTCGTCCGGATCATCGGCAAGCTGCTCATGAACTTCGCCTGGTGGGTCAACCGCAAGGACGCCGACGGCTCCAACCTCTTCGAGGGCGGGTTCCTCGGGATGGACAACATCAGCGCCTTCGACCGGTCCAAGGACGTGCCCGCGGGCTGGCGGCTCGAGCAGTCCGACGCGACGAGCTGGATGGCCTTCTTCTGCCTGTCGATGCTGCGCATCGCCCTCGAGCTCGCGCGCCACGACCAGGCCTGGGACGACGTCGCGACGACGTTCCTCGAGCGGTTCCTCTCGATCGCCCGGGCGACCCGGTCCTTCGGCCGCGAGAAGGTCACGCTGTGGGACGACCAGGACGGGTTCTTCTACGACGTCCTCGTCGGCCCGGACGGCGCCGTCGCCCCGGTGCGGGTGCGCTCGCTCGTCGGCCTGCTCCCCCTGCTCGGCGTCGCCATCGCCCCCGCCTGGGTGGAGTCGGACCTGCCCGACTTCACCGAGCGGCTCCGCTGGCTCCAGCGCGCGCACCCCGACGAGATGGACGCACTCGTCGTCGCCCCCGCCCGGCACGGCTCGCAGGGGCGACACACGACGCTGAGCCTGGTCGACCGGACGCGCTACGAGCGGCTCCTCGCCCGGCTCCTCGACGAGGACGAGTTCCTCTCGCCGCACGGGATCCGCAGCCTGTCCGCGGCCTACCGCGACGGGTACTCCACCGACGTCGCCGGCACGACGATGAGCCTCCGCTACGACCCGGCCGAGTCGAGCTCGGGCCTCTTCGGCGGGAACTCGAACTGGCGCGGCCCGGTGTGGCTGCCGGTCAACGCGCTGCTCGTCGACGCGCTGCGGACGTATGCCGCGGGCGCGGGGCGTGACCTGACCGTGGAGGTCCCGACCGGGTCGGGACGCCGGCTCGCCCTCGCCGACGTCGCCAGCGAGCTCGAGGCCCGGCTCATCGACCTGTTCCGTCCCGGAGCCGATGGGCGCCGGCCGAGCGATCCGCGCGACCACGGCTCGGGCCCACGGTGGGAGCGAGCACCCGACGTTCAGCGAGTACTTCCACGGCGACACCGGTGTCGGGCTGGGCGCCTCGCACCAGACCGGATGGACCGCGCTCGTCGCCCATCTCATCTGCACGACTCCCGGCCGTCCCGACGGCTCGCCATCGACGGCGGGCTGAGGACGCGGCGTCCGGACGACACGAGGGAAAGGGACCACCATGCTCGAGGGCAAGACCGTCATCGTCACCGGCGGCAACAGCGGGATCGGGGCGGCCATCGCCGCCGCGGCCGGCGCGGAGGGGGCCAACGTCGTCATCGACTACGTCGCCCACCCCGAGGCGACGGCCGAGCTGGACCGCGAGATCACCGCGACGGGGGGCGAGGCCATCGGCGTCGATGCCGACGTGAGCAAGGTCGCCGACGTCCAGCGGCTCATCGACCGGGCCGTGGCGGAGTACGGCCGGCTCGACGTCTTCGTCAACAACGCCGGGATCGAGACCCGGACCTCCGTCCTGGACTCGACGGAGGAGGACTACGACCGGGTCATCGCCGTCAACCTCAAGAGCGCCTTCTTCGGCACCCAGCTCGCGGCCAGGCAGTTCATCGCCCAGGGCGGCGGGGGCGTCGTCGTCAACATCTCCTCGGTCCACGAGGACTGGCCGATGCCCGGCAACGCCCCGTACTGCGTCTCCAAGGGCGGCATGCGGATGCTGACCCGCACCGCGGGGGTCGAGCTCGGGCCGCACGGGATCCGGGTCGTCGGTGTCGGCCCCGGTGCCGTCGACACCCCGATCAACGAGGGGACGACGAGCGACCCCGACAAGCTGGCGCGGCTCACTGCCGCGATCCCGGTGGGGCGGGTGGCCCGGCCCGAGGACATCGCCTCGGCCGTCGTCTTCCTCGCCTCGGACCGGGGCGGCTACGCGACGGCGACGACGCTCTTCGTCGACGGCGGGATCATGCAGGGCAGCGTCGGCCTCTAGCCTCGCGCCGAGGGGTGGCGATCCGCCCCTTCAGGGCGCCTGATGGGGCGGATCGCCACCCTTCGCGACGGTCCGGCTCGGTCGGACCGAGGACACCCACCTTCACGCGGTCAGGACGGGTCCGCCTCACCCCCCGCGGTGGCCGGCGGCGGGGACTTCGGCGGGTTCTCGAGACAGACCTGGGCATGGATCTCCCGGGTCAGCTCGTGGATCAGCCGGGTGATCTCGGTGTTCGTCCGCAGCTCGAGCTCGTTGGCCTCGAAGTCGTGGTCGGCCTTGCGCTGGGCGAAGTCGGCCTGCCGGTTCTGCCCGATCATGACGAAGGTCGACAGGAAGATCGCCTCGAGCGACACGATGAGGGTCAGGGTCGGCCACGGGCTCTTCTCGAGGACGAGCATCCACAGCCCGAAGGCCACGGCGTGCAGGTAGACGAACCACATCGACCCGGCGAAGTGGGTGATCGCGTCCGCGATCCGCAGCTGGAGGTCGGCCGCCCGATGCTCTGCCTGGGCGACGACGGCGGGGTGCTGGCGCCGGGCAACGGGCGCTGTCACGGTGTCACTGGTCATGGCTCCATGAGAGCAGCAGCGGGGTCTCGACGGGCGAAGCGGCGCCGAGCGGGTCGGTCACCCCGGCCGTGGCCGGGGGTCGCCGAAGTGAGCGACGAGCCGCCGGGCCGCGCCGTCGACGGTCACCTCCCCGCCGTAGGGCAGGACCCACTGCGGGATGGTGTGCCCGAACTCGACGCCGACGACGACGGGGACACCGGCGGCATACGCGTCGATCCCGCGCAGCACCGCCTCGGCCTGGTCGGCCCGGAACCGGGCGCGCTCCTCGGGCACCGGCCGGACCTCGAGGTTCGCCGCCTCGGGGCGGCCGACGACGACGGCCCCGACACGGCCGAGGATGCCGCGCTCGCCGAGCCCGCGGAGCATCCGGAAGACCTCCTCGGCCGTCGGCAGCTCCTCGGAGGTCTCGACGAGCAGGACGCAACCGTCGTATGCCGCGGGCTCGAGGACGTGGTGCCCGGCCGCGAGGATCCAGGTGAGGACCTCGAGGTTGCCGCCCCAGGTGGGCCCGCGGACCGGGTCGGCCCGCCCGTGCCAGGACCAGCCCTCGGGGGTCGGGTCGTTGGGCGCGGGGTCGGTCAGCGAGCGCGGGTCGGTCCACGGGATGCCGAGGTCGCGCGACCCGGGCAGCGGGGTGATCTCGAGGTCGCCACCGCCGAAGAGCGCGGCGCGCAGGCCGGCGAGGTGGATCTCGTCGACCGCGGGGCCGGGCCCGAGCATGACCTGGGTCGAGCCGCCGTGGAAGGCCGCGACGCCGTGGGACCAGAGCCAGTTGAGCAGGTTGGTGTTGTCGCTGTACCCGAAGAAGGGCTTCGGGTCGGCCCGCACGACGTCGGCGTCGAGATGTGGCATGACGGTGATCTGGTCCTCGCCGCCGATCGTCGCGAAGACCGCGCGGACGGTCGGGTCGCCGAATGCCGCCATGAGGTCGCGGGCCCGCTCGCGCGGGGTCCCCTGCCGTCGGGTCGTCGGGTACTCCACCGGCTCGAGGTCGAGGAGGTCGCGGATCCGTCGCATCGCCTGCTCGTGGAGCTCGGGATGGTGCTCCGGCGCGCACCACGACGGCGAGAGCACCGCGACCCGGTCGCCCGGGGACAGGGTCGGCGGCAGCTGCGGCAGGTGACGAGCCATGACACGAGGACAGCACAGCGGCCGCCGGGCCGCATCCGGGTTTCCCGGCGGCGACACCGCGGCCGGCGGGGCTACCGCTCGGTAGGCGCACGGCATACCCTGGCGCCCGTGCCCCTGACCGACGCGACCGCCGTCGACGCGCTGCGCTCCGCGCTGTCCTTCCCGACCGTCGCGAGCCCGGATCCCGAGACGACCGACCACGGACCGTTCGAGGCCCTCATCGCCGACCTCGCGGCCCGGTTCCCGCGGCTGCACGCGGTCGCGCCACCGATGCGCATCGCCGGCGACGCGCTGCTGTTCCACTGGAAGGGCCGCACCGACGCGGCCCCCCTCGTGCTCATGGCGCACCTCGACGTGGTCCCGATCAACCCGGACGACACGTGGACCCACCCGCCGTTCGACGGGGTCGTCGCCGACGGGGTGATCTGGGGCCGCGGCACCCTCGACTGCAAGGGCAGCGCCGTCGCCATCTGCGTCGCCGTCGAGCGGCTCCTCGAGTCCGGCCACGTCCCGGCCCGGGACGTGTGGCTGTCCTTCGGGTGCGACGAGGAGGTCACGGGCGTCGCCGCGCAGGCCGCCGTCGAGGAGCTCCGCCAGCGCGGCGTCGAGCCGTGGTTCGTCCTCGACGAGGGGGGCACGGTCGCGAGCGACGCCTTCCCCGGCGTGGAGCGCCCGCTCGCCGTCGTCGGCGTCACCGAGAAGGGCATCGTCGACCTCGAGCTCCACGCGACGTCGACCGGCGGGCACGCGTCGATGCCGCCCCGGCTGGGCGCCGGCGAGCGGCTGGCGCGGGCGATCCTCCGACTGCGCCGGCGCCCCTTCCCGGCGCGGCTGCCCGACCCGACCGTCGAGATGCTCCGCATCGTCAGCGAGCACGCGAGCGGGCCGGTCGCCCTCGCCGCCCGGAATGCCGCGCGGCTGCGCCGGCCGCTCGCGCTCGCCTTCACCCGGCTCGGCCCGGAGACGGCGGCGATGACCCGGACGACGACGGCCGTGACGGAGCTGCGCGGCGCCCCCGCCGCCAACGTCCTCGCCGCGACGGCGAGCGCGACCGTCAACATGCGGGTCATGGTCGGCGACACCGTCGCGTCCGCCGTCGAACGGGTGCGCCGGGTCATCGACGACGAGCAGGTCACCGTGACGGTCCGGTCCGCGGACGAGCCGAGCCCGCTCTCGCCGACCGACGACGCGGCATACCGGCTCATCGCGGACACGATCGGCGAGGTCATGCCGGACGCGGTCGCCGTGCCCTACGTCATGATGGCCGCCACCGACGCGCGGCACTTCCACCGGGTGTGGCCGCGGGTCTACCGGTTCAACCCGTTCCGGATGACGCCGAGCCAGCGAGAGAGCCTGCACAACGTCGACGAACGGCTCGAGGTGAGCTCCTTCCTCGAGGGCATCCGCTGGTACGAGCGGCTCATCGAGAGCCTCTGAGAGGCACGGGGGGAGAACGCACATGACCGAGAAGGCACCGGACACGATCAGCCTGCCGACCGCGCGGATCGCCACGATCGTCGGGTTCCTCGTCGTCGTCGAGCTCGCGAGCGGCGTGCTCCAGGGCTACTACACCCCGCTCTTCACCGACATCGCCCGGCACCTGTCGATCAACGACGCCGACGTCAACTGGTTCGAGGCGGCCCAGCTCATGGTGTCCGCGCTCGTCCTGCCGATGCTCGCCCGGCTCGGCGACCTCATCGGGCACCGCCGGGTGCTGCTCCTCTCGACCGTCGTCACCGCCGTCGCCTCGTGGGCCGTTGCCGTCTCGCCGACCTTCTGGACCTTCCTCGTCGCCTGGGCGTTCCAGGGCTTCTACGTCGTCTGGCTCCCGATGGAGGTCGCGATCATCCATCGGCGCACCGGCGGCGAGCCGCGCCGCACCCGGCTCGGTGCGAGCGTCCTCGTCGCCGCCCTCGAGCTCGGCGTCATCGTCGCGGCCGTGACGTCCGGGGCCCTCGCGGACGTCGTCGGCATGACCGGCCTGCTCGCGCTCCCCGCGGTCGTCGTGACGATCGCCTGGTTCGCGATCTACTACGGCGTCCCCCACGTCCCCGTCGCGACGACCGGCCGGGTGGACTGGCAGGGCTTCTGGCTCGTCACCGTGGCGATCGCCCTCGTCATGGCCGGACTCATGGTGCTGCGACTGCAGGGGCCGTCGAGCCCGTGGCCGTGGGTCGTCCTCGTGGCCGGGCTGGCGGCGTTCGTGCCCTTCGCCCGGGTCGAGCGACGGGTGGCCGACCCCCTCGTCGACCTCCGCGTCCTCGGCGCCCCGACCCAGTGGCCCATCCAGCTGACGGCGGCCCTCATCGGGGCCTCGCTGCTCGGCGCCCAGATCCCCCTCTCGACGTTCGCCCGGACCGACCCGGCCGTCGCCGGCTACGGCCTGGGCGCGTCGGCGGTCGAGCGTCTCCTACATCATCGCCGCCTACGTGCTCGCGCTCGCCGTCGGCGCCCTCCTGCTGCCGGTCCTCGCCCGCCCGATCGGGGCCCGGTGGACCCTTGCGCTCGGGGCGTTCCTCGTCGCGGTCGGCTACCTCCTCTTCCTCGTCCGCCACGACAGCCTCGCCCAGCTCCTGTCGAACATGGTCATCGCCGGCCTCGGCTCCGGCGCCCTCGTCGCGGCGCTGCCGGCGGCCGCCGCGGCCGAGGCGCCGCACACCCACACCGGGTTCGTCACCGGCATGACGAACACGACGAAGACCCTGGGCGGCGCGATCGCGAGCAGCGTCTTCGCGATCGCCCTCTCCGCCACCGGGTCCATCGACACCGAGGGTGCCGTCCATGCTCCGCTCAGCGGCTACATGACCGTCTGGGCCATCTGCGGGACGACCGCGCTCGTCGGCGCCGCGACGCTGGCGGCGATGGCGCGCCGGCGCGGGGCCGAGCTGCCCGAGACGGCCGCCGTCCCCTGACCGCGAGCGGTCGGCCGAGGTCTCCCGCCTCGACCGGACGGCGTTCGACGGCTCGTCCGCCCCGGGGCACCCCGCAGCCTCGACCCCGGGCATGACATCGGCCCAGGTGGGGGTAATAGCCTCAGAGATGCCCGGAATCTATCGATGCGCCCCGTAGGAGGCACGCCATGAGCCTGGACCGTCCGGTCGCCCCCAACCCCTACGAGCTCCTTCCGGCGGTGGAGTCCTTCACCGTCACGAGCGAGGACGTCAGCGATGGCGCCCCGCTCAAGGACGACCAGGTCGCATCCGCGGGGAACACCTCGCCCCAGCTCAGCTGGAGCGGCGCACCCGAGGGCACCCAGAGCTACGTCGTCACCTGCTTCGACCCCGACGCCCCGACGCCGTCGGGCTTCTGGCACTGGGTGCTCGTCGACCTCCCGGCCGACACGACCTCGCTCCCGACCGGCGCGGCCGCCGGACCGCTGCCGGGGTCGGCGTTCCACTGCCGCAACGACGGCGGCGAGCACGCCTTCATGGGCGCCGCGCCGCCCGCGGGCGACATGCCGCACCGCTACTTCTTCGTCGTCCACGCGGTGAGCGAGCCGAGCCTCGGCGTCGACGAGAACGCCTCGCCCGCGGTGGTGTCCTTCAACCTCGCGTTCAAGACCCTCGGCCGCGCGATCATCCACGGGACCTACCAGCACTGAGCCGGCTCGCCCCAGTTCCGTCCGCCGCTTCCGTCACAACTTTCCCGCCCGATGGTGGAAACCCCACCTTGGCAAGACTTCCGTTGTCTTGCCTGGCTGGTGTTTGTCCTGCCTGGTCGCACAGGCCGCCGCCCTCCGCCTCAGCGACGGCGCGGACCCGGAGTCAGCAGCCCACCCCGGACCCGCTGCACTCCGCCCCGGATACGTCTGCGACCGAGTCGTGCCCGGGCCGAGACGCACCGTGTCTCTGAGCACGTTCCGGTCCTGGGACCCCCTCCGCGGGCACCCATCGGGACCACCGGTCCCGCGACGGCCATGACCCGGAGACTGCTCCGTTCGGCGCGGGGTGGGCAGGCGCCAGGCCCGACCCGGACCCTGGCTCGACGCCGGATGAGGCCGCTAGGGGCCTGCCACCCCGAGCAGTTGGCGCCCGAGTCCCGCCTCGAGCCATCGGCGGTAGCGGTTGGCCGACCATCCGAGGTCGCGGCGGAGGTTCCGGTGCACGAGGGGAGTCGTGAGGGCGTACGCGGCCATGGCGAGATCATCGGTGTCGCCGCGCGTCATCCCTCGGTCGGCCAGCGCCTGCACGAACGTGGTGGTGTTGGCTCGCGTCGCTGCTGCGCCCTCGTCGGAGAACCGACGTAGGGCAGGGTCGGCTCCGGCGGACTCGATCGCGACGGTGATGAGGGGGCCCGCGCGCTCGAGCAGGGCGGTCGCGTAGCCGGCATACAGGGCCACGGCGCGATGGGGGTCTGACTCGGTGAGGGCCTCGTGGAACTCCGGTCGCTCGGCCACCGGCACCGGGTCCTCGTCCCCGGCGATGGCCACGCCGACCACGTGCTCGAAGAGGGCGGTCTTGCTGGCGAAGCTGTCGTACAGGGTGCGCTCGCCGACGCCGGCCCGCGCGGCGACCGCCTTCATGGTGGTGGCGGCGTAGCCGGCCTCGAGGAAGAGCTCGCTGGCTGCAGCGCGGATCGCGGCGCGGGTCGCGGCCGCGCCGGCTGCCCGGGTCGGGGATCGGTAGTTCCTCTTGACAACGCGTGCCATGAGGAGGACCTTAGCATTCATTGCAGTACTACTGCGGCGAATATGAGGGAATGCCATGTCGACCGAGCTTCAAGGCTTCTTCGCGGTGAAGCTACCTGTGCGTGATCTGACCGAGAGCCGCGCCTGGTACGAACGCGTGTTCGGCTTCGTGCCTGAGCTGGAGTTCCCGGATGCCGACGGGACCGTGCGCGGCATCAGCGGGCACCTCCCCGGTTGCGGTGCGACCTGGTTGGCTCTTCGTGAGAGCCCAGCGCACGCCGCGGGTGTCGAGGGCTTCAACCTCGTCAACTTCACGGTGCGCGACCGTGCCGCGCTCGAGGAGTGGACCGGGCATCTCGAGCGGCTCGGCGTCCCCCGGTCGCCGATCATCGACGCCAGTGTCGGTTGGCTCGTGGTGCTGAACGATCCCAACGGCATCGAGATCCACCTCTACACCGAGGAGCGACACGAGCTCGACCGGTCCGGGCGACCCGGCTACGGCCGCACCGTCACCCGAACAGGTCCGGCGGCCAGCAGCTGAGCCCGACGCACCATCCCCCGCCCCCCAAGGAACACCGCGGCGTCCATCCCGCCGGCGACCCCGAGGCGCGAAGTCTGGGTGGCCGGACGCCCACTGTGTTCGTGGTGCGCCATCCTCGCCGTCGCGTGACCAGCCTGCGTCTCACCGAAGCGGTATGCCGCCCCACGGGGCCCCATGTTCCAGTGCGCCGAGGTGGACCTTCGCGCAGCGGACCTCGCCAGTGCCGCCCGGGTGGTTTCGGAGCGGCCCGACTCGGTTGCGAGGCAGTGTCATCAGGCACTTCCCGGCTCGTCCGCGGTGAGCACGGCCGCGACGACCTGCATCGGCTCGGCGGCCCCGTGGGGTCGTGCTCACGCTCGCGCGCGGACGCGGCGGGTGAGAGTGGTCGTGAAGAGAACGAGGAAGAGGGCCAGGAGGAGGGGGGTGGGGCCGAGGCTGGTGAACGAGCCCAAGACCCAGACGAGTGGCCAGATTCCGAGCATCCAGGGTGGCAGCAGGCCGGCGCGCCAAGACCCCGCCGCTTGCAGGGCCAGGCCGAGGTAGGTGACGAATGCCGCGACGATGTACATCGGTCCCCACCGCAGCTCTTCGCCGGCGACGACGGACGCGCCGAGTTGGATGAAGAGCTCAGTGAGGCCGACGGTGACCAGCCAGGTCCCGACGAGACCGAGCCTGCCGTCGGAACCGTGGTGGAGGCGGTGGACGCCCCAGGAGATGGTGACGCCGCCGAGCGCGATCGGCAGCCCGGCGCCGGTGAGCCAGTAGTCCGCGGCGTATCGGAACTCGCCCTCGTCGACGGTGGTGAAGAGGAGCATGACGACCCCGAGGATGACGATCCCGACGATGACGACCGGGGTGCCGAGCTGGACGAGTCGAAGCCACACGAGGTCGCGTCTGGCGGTGGCGCTCGCGCGAGGCGTGGTGCTGGGTGCAGTGGTCATGCTGACTCCTGTTCGAGGACCGGATGGTGTGTCTCCGGAACGCTAGGAATCCCGGCCCACTGCGCGCATCACCCCATGGGCCCGTCGACCTCGTCCTTCCGGGGTCCTCCTCCAGGAGGACTCCCCGAGCGGCTCCCTTCTCCTACGCTGATCGGGTGCGTGGGGTGACCAGGTCCGATGCGGTGGTGGCGGGGGCGTTGGTGGTCGCGGCCGTGGTCGAGGCCGTGGCGCGCGACGTGGGCCACGTCGGGAAGCTGGCCGCCGACGTCTCGGCAGCTGTCGTGCTCCTCGTCCTGGCTGTGCGTCGAACACGTCCCCGGACGGTGCTGGCCGTGTTGTCCGGGGTCGCCGTCGTCAGCATCGTCTCGACGCAGATGCTGTGGCCCGAGGTGTCGGACGAGGGTGGGGTGTGGCTGTTCGCGGTGATGCTTGCGGCGTATTCGGTCGGCGCGTATCGGCGCGGGCCCTCGGTCCTGCTCGGGTTCCTTCTGCCGCTGATCATCGTCGTCGTCGCTGACCTGCCGAGCGGCGGGTGGTCCCGCCTGGGCGGCGTCCTGTTCGTCACCGTCTTCGTCGGGGCGCTCCCGACGGCTGCGGGGCGGGCGGTGGGCGCTCGGCGGGATCGGCTGGTGATGTTGCGTGAGCGGCACCGCCAGATCCTCGAGGCCCAGAGAGCCCGGCGGGAGTCGGCCGTGTTGACCGAGCGGCTGCGGGCCAGCGAGCGCGTGCAGCGGACGCTCATCGCCGATGTCCGCACCCTCGCCGACGGCGAGGCCGAGCCGGGCGTCGTGGAGGCGAAGGCTCGCGATCTCCTGGCCCGAACCCGCGAGGAGGTCCTGATGCTCACCGCCGCGGCGGAACCGGCAGACGCAGAGGAGCCGCGGGCTCCCCACCACCTCCCGACGCTGCGCGCCCGCGCCCAGCCCTGGGCGGTCCTCGGGGGCGCGGCAGTCGCCCTCGGGCTCTCGACTGAGGTGGCCAGCACTCCGGGCGGCCCGGCACCGTCTTGGGCGGCTGCGCTCGGTGTGCTTCTCGTCGGACTGCCACTCTCGTTCGTCTGGTGGCGACCGCTGGTCGCGGTCGTGCTCGCGTGGGCAGCCACGAGCGCGTACTCGCACCTGATCGTGCCGCTCGACGGGACCGTCAGTGAGGCGGCGGTGGCCTTCGGGACGGCATTCGCGGTGGGGGCGCTCTGCCGCCAGCCGTGGGCTGCCGTGGGGCTCGCCGTGTGCTGGGTCGGGCAGATCCTCGGTGTCGGCGGCACCGGCCGGTTCGGCGAGTCGACGTTCATCCTCCTCAGCTGGCTCGCCGGGATGGCGGTGCAGGAGGCCAGCAGGCTCGTCGAGGAGACCCGGGCCACCACGCGGCGGCTGGAGGAGCAGGAGAATGCCGTCGCCGAGCGCGCGCTCGTCCAGGAGCGGATGCGACTGGCGCGGGAGGTCCACGACTCGATCGGTCACACCCTCACCGTGATCGCCCTGCAGGCCGGGGCCGCGCGCCGCCTCGCGACGACGGACCCCATGCGCTCCAGCGAGGTGATGCGGACGGTCCGCGACGTGGCCCGCCACGGCATCACCGA
This sequence comes from uncultured Actinomycetota bacterium, assembly GCA_963745335.1. Classification (GTDB taxonomy): domain Bacteria; phylum Actinomycetota; class Actinomycetes; order Actinomycetales; family Dermatophilaceae; genus CAVSJJ01. Next base: position 226,544 of record CAVUXP010000006.1, on the reverse strand, counting down.
GGACACCGACCTGGCGGCACTCCTGCGACGGGTGCGTTCGACGGGCCTTGCTGTCGATGCGGACCTCGCCGGCCTGTCCGACCTCGCCCCTGAGCAGCGCGAGGCCGCGTACCACGTCGTCCGTGAGGCGCTGACCAACGTCATGCGGTACGCGCCCGGGGCCCGGGTGGCTGTCCGGGTTGGACGCTGCGCCACGGGGGCCGAGGTCACCATCGACAACTCTCAGGGCCAGTGGCCAGGCACTGGGCACGGCACGGGGCGTGGCCTGACCGGTATCCGGGAACGGGTGGCGGCCAGAGGTGGTGACGTCACGTGGGGCCCGACCGGCGCCGGCGGGTTCCGCGTGTGCGCGCTGGTCCCGGACAGCGGGCCCACCTCGAGCCGACCGGTACTGTCCGCCGACGTCGACGTTGCGCCATGACCGTCCGCGTGGTCATCGTCGATGACCAGCCCCTGGTCCGCAGCGGGTTGCGCATCATCCTCGACGGCGAAGATGACATCGAGGTCGTCGGCGAGGCCGGGGACGGTGCAGCCGCGGTCCCCCTCATCCGTGAGCGCCACCCCGACGTGGTGCTCCTCGACGTGCAGATGCCTGGCGTCGACGGGCTTGAGGCGATGCAACAGATCTCGGGCGCCGAGCTCCCGACCCGAGTCCTCATGTTGACGACGTTCGACCTGGACGAGTACGTCTACCGCGCCATGCGTAACGGCGCCGCCGGCTTCCTCCTGAAGGACATGGAGGCCGAAGACATCGTCGCCGCCGTTCGGCAGGCTGCCCGTGGGCTCGACGCCCTCCTTGCGCCCGCGGTCACCCGGCGGCTCATCGACCGCTTCGCCAGCGTTCCCGTCCGCCCCGCAGCGGCCCGCCTCGACCGGCTCACCACGCGAGAGACCGACGTGCTGCGCCTGGTCGGCTGCGGCCTGTCCAACACCGAGATCGCCGCGGAACTCTACATCGGGGAAACGACCGTCAAGACGCACCTGAGCCGAGTGATGACGAAGCTCGGCCTGCGCGACCGCGTCCAAGCCGCCATCTTCGCCCACGAGAACCGCCTCGTCTGACCGGTCCGCGCTGTCCCTCCCCTACCGCCGAACCACCCGGCCCCAGTCAGGCCTGCCGAGGATCGGGTGGCTCGTTGCCTGTGCCCGGATGCTGCCCTCCACAACGAGACGCGCGAGCAGTGACAACGCCGTCGGTGACCAGCCAGTTGCCGTCCCCGACAGCCGGACGGGCGGGCCGCGACGGGCCGCGTTCCGTCAGGTCGCTGCTGTCACATGACGCTCAGCGGATGACCGTGGTACCGCCGATCACCCTTCCCACCGGAGCCACATCCGCCCGAAGGCCGCGGGCCAGGGCGATGAAGCGCCGCACGGGTGGGGAAGCCGGGCGACGGTACGCGAGACCGATGAGCCCCGGCGACAGCTCGGGGATCGGGGCCGCGGCAATACCGGGCAGGGTGTACCTCGGCACGAGGCTGGCGAACCCGAGCGCCACGCCGCGGCCTGCGGCGAGCAGCTGCGCCAGCTCCTCGTTGCTGCCGAAGGTCACCGTCACCGGCGGCTCGGGGCCGCCGAGCTGGTCCAGGCCCGCCCAGAAGCGGCGGTAGCCGGTCGAGCCCACCGGGGGGTCGCTGCTGGGGAGGAGCCACGTCTCGGCGTCGAGCAACGCCCGCAGCGTGTCGAGGCTGACCGGCGCTGCCGCGGCCGGGTGGCCCTCGGGGACCAGCAGCACCCGTTCCTCTGCCCCGAGCGGGAGGAAGTCGATCCCGGGCAGGTCGAGGTAGGGCATCGTGAAGGCAATGTCGGCCTCGCCGCTCCCCAGGCCCGCGGAGAGGTCACGATAGAGGTAGCTGACCGGCTCGACCCGCAGCCCGGGATCACCCTCGGCGACGCGCTGGAGTACTCGGGTGAGCACGTCGAACGCGACACCGTAGCCGATCCGCACCGAAGGGCCCGGTACCGCCGACCTGGCCGCGGTGACCGCGTCGTCCGCGGCGCGCACCGACAGCTCTGCGGACACTGCGAAGGCGGCGCCGGCTGGGGTCAGTGCGACCCCCCGGTGGTCGCGCTCGAACAGGTCGACGCCGACCGCCGCCTCGAGCCGCTGGATCGCCTTGCTCAGGGTCGGCTGGGAGATATGCACGCGGGCTGCCGCACGGCCGTAGTGGAGCTCGCCGGCCAAGACGAGAAACCACCGGAGGTGCCTCAGCTCGACGTCCACCATTCCCTCCCGGCATCGCGTCGACCGATTGTCCCATCGGACCCGCCCTCCAGCCAGCGCCACAGCGGCCCCAGACGCTCGTGCGCATGCGGGAGAGCGGGCCGCCGACCTGGTGCCGCGCGACCGGTGGGTGAGCGCGGAGCCGGGGAGGCCACCGCACGACCGAGCCCGGCCGGCCTCGATCCCGGGCAGCGACGCAGTCCTGAGTGCCTGGGGCATGGGTGGAGGGGCACGTCCGACGACGCACCCTGGGTGGAGACGGCGATGCGGACGCCTGAGCGGCTCCGACGCACCCCCGGCGACGTCGGCAGCTTCTCCTCGCCCACGCTAGGGCGGCAGCGAACCGACCACCCTCCCTCGCCCACCGACCAGGCCCGCGACCCCACACCAGCGCGACCGGGCCGTGAGCCCGCATGGTGGATTCCGCGCGTGTCAGGGCATCGTGACGAGGGTGGTGCGCTGCATGTCGTCGTGCCTGACGGTGCCGTCGGGGTTGTGCAGTTCGATGCTGAAGTACTGGTACCGGTAGCTGGTGCCGTCTGGCCCGGTGAGCCTGGCCCGGAAGTTCCACTGGGCACCGATCGCCCCGTGCTCGATGAAGTCGAACAGGTGGTCAACGGCGATGATGTCGGCGGTTCCGACTCCCAGCAGCGTCATGGTGTCGGCACATGCGTCCTCTGGATCCTCTGCGCTGGCTCCGTCGCCGAGGCGCCAGAGTTCGAGGTACAGGGTGTCGGCGGCCACGGCACCGATTCCCCCGTCGCCGCGCTCGTGGACCCAAGCAGGCGAGGCCGGGTCCTTCAGCGGAGGCGGTCCCTCGGCCCCTCCGCCGAGCCAGGCGCAGAAATCCTCCCGGGAGCTGTTGAGGAACCCGATCAGGTGGTTGTCGGGGTCGGCAAAGATCGAGGCGAGGACGGCGATCTCCTCAGCCTGTGGCGGGGTCGCCGACGCGGTGGCGGGGACCACCAGGGGGGCCAGGCAGATCGGGAGGGCGAGGGCGGCGATTCTTGCCCTTTTCATGAGGTCGAACATCGGCGCTCCCCAGGGTGCGGGCCGGTGGTGCGTGGCAGCCACCATCCCGCCGGTCGCCGAGGGCGTCCAATGGCGTTTCGGAACGACGCCATTCGCTGCGGGAATAGCCCTGCGGGAGAGAGGACCGAGCGGCGCCTTCGCCGCCTTCGGCTCGGACCGAGCCGTGGACCACGTCGAGAACTTCGCGGATCGGCATGCCTACGACGTGCTCGTCGCGGACGACGGCTCGATTCCGGGGCGGGCCGCCGAAGGTACCCACGCACCGGGCGGTCGCGGGATGATGGCCACCATGGACGATCTGCCGTTGCCTGGGGCGGCCTTCCCGGCGGAGCTCCACCGATGAGTGCCCGACTCGACCCCGTGGACCCGGCGTCGGTCCCCGTGAAGACGCTCCACACCGGGGCCACGATGCCCGCCATCGGGATGGGGACCTTCGGCTCCGACCACGTCCCAGCCGCGCAGGTCGCCGAGGCGGTGGAGGGGGCCGTCCGCCTGGGCTACCGCCATGTCGACTGCGCCGCCGTCTACGGCAACGAGGCCGAGATCGGCGAGGCCCTGCGCGAGGCGATGAGCAGCGGCGTCCGCCGTGAGGACATGTGGATCACCTCCAAGCTGTGGAATGACAAACACGCCGAGGAGGACGTCATCCCGGCCTTCAAGCAGAGCCTGGCCGACCTGCAGCTGGACTATCTCGACCTCTATCTCATCCATTGGCCGTTCCCGAACTACCACGCGCCAGGCGTCGATGCCACGTCCCGGGACAGCAACGCCCAGCCGTACATCCACGACGACTACATGACGACGTGGCGGCAGCTGGAGACGCTGGTGGACCTGGGCTTGGTGCGGCACATCGGCACCTCGAACATGACCATTCCCAAGCTGGAGCTGGTGCTGCGGGACGCGCGCATCAAGCCTGCCGCCAACGAAATGGAGCTGCACCCTCATTTCCAGCAGCCGGCGCTGTTCGAGTTCGTGGTCGACCAGGGGATCGTCCCCATCGGCTTCAGTCCCATCGGCTCGCCCAACCGGCCGGCTCGAGACACGACCCCGGAGGACACGTCGCCCACCCGTGACCCGGTGATCGTGGAGATGTCCCAGCGGCTGGGGGTCCATCCAGCGGTGGTGTGCCTCAAGTGGGCCGTCCAGCGTGGGCAGGTGCCCATCCCCTTTTCCACCACCCCCCAGCATTACGCCGGCAACCTCGCCGGCGTCGTCGGCGACCCGTTGACCGAGGCGGAGATGGAGGCCATCGCGGCCATCGACAGAGACTGTCGGTTGATCAAAGGACAGGTCTTCCTCTGGCGAGACGACCAGGACTGGCATGACCTGTGGGATGTTCATGGAGAGATAACCCGATGAGTGACACCATGTTGGGCGCTGTGCTTCCCGGCAACAGCACCGTAGAGCTGAACGAGTTTCCCATCCCACGACCGGGCCACGGACAGGTCCTGATCCGGGTGAAGGCGTCCACGATCTGCGGCAGTGACATTCGCGCCATCTACCACGAGCATCTGGGCAAGGGGCCCGAGGGGTACCAGGGCGTGATCGCCGGCCACGAGCCATGCGGCGAGGTCGTGGCCGAGGGGCCGGGGCTCAAGCGCTTCAAGACCGGCGACCGGGTGATCATCTACCACATCTCCGGATGCGGTGTCTGCAACGACTGCCGACGGGGCTACATGATCAGCTGCACCAGCCCGCATCGGGCCGCCTACGGCTGGCAGCGGGACGGCGGCATGGCGCCCTACCTGGTCGCGGACGAGAAGGACCTCGTGTCCCTGCCGGATGAGTTGAGCTTCGTCGACGGTGCACAGGTGGCCTGTGGCTTCGGCACGGTCTACGAAGGGTTGGAGAAGATCGGCATCTGCGGCAACGACGCCGTGTTGGTGGTCGGGCTGGGGCCGGTCGGTCTGGCCGCGTTGATGCTGGCCAAGGCGATGGGGGCCACCACGCTCATCGGCATCGATGTGACGGAGGAGCGGCTCGAGCTGGCCCAACGCCTGGGGCTGGCCGACCACGTTCTCCAGGCCGGGCCGGACAACGTGGCGCGGGTGCGAGAGCTGACCGGCGGACATGGCGTGGAACGCGCCGTCGACACCAGCGGCAGCGACAAGGGCCGGCTCACGGCCATCCAGGCCGCCCGCAAGTGGGGCAGGATCGTCCTCATCGGCGAAGGCGGGACCGTTGACTTCCAACCCAGCCCGGACGTCATCCACGATCAGAAGACCATCTACGGCTCGTGGGTGACGAGCATCTGGCTGATGGAAGAGCTGGTCGAGCGGTTGGTGCGCTGGGGCATCCACCCGGAGGAGCTGGTCACGCACCGTTTCTCGCTGGAGAAGGCCGACGAGGCGTACGCCCTGATGTCCACCGGCCGGTGCGGCAAGGTGGCGGTGGTGTTCGACTGACGCCGTCGTGGGGACGGCGGGGTGTCGGCCCACCGCCACGTGGCGTCGACGCTAGGCCCGCACTCCTTGCCCGGTGAGCCGCCGGAACACGGCCTCGATCGTGAACGACAGAGCCACCATCACGACGAGCACCGCCGCGGAGCCGAGGCTGCTCTTCGCGAGCAACGCGGCGAGGGCCCCGACACACGCCACCGCTGCGACGATCGAGAGCCACGACCTCCTCGACGCCCGCTGCTTCGCGGTTCGCGCCTCCGCCACGTTCACGGTGGCGAAGATGATGAGGAACCCGGCGCTGCCCATCGTGGAGATGCTCTCCAGGTCGAGGACGTTCGCCAGGGCGAGGGTCGCGGCGGCGGTGATGATCAGTCCTTCCAGTGGTTGGTCCCAGATCGGGCGCTCGAGCTGCGCCGGGAGCTCGCGCGCCTTGGCGATGGTGTAGGTCATCCGGGCGGAGCCGTAGAGCGTGGCGTTGATCGCCGACGCGGTCGAGAGCATTGCGGCGACGCCGATGAGGACGAACCCGGCCGACCCCAGCGTCGGACGCGCAGCGACCGCGAGGGCGTAGTCCTTCGCATCCACCAGCGTGGAGACCGGGACGGACCCGACCGCGACGACGGCCACGAGCACGTACAGCACGATGACGGACAGCACGCAGATGTAGTAGGCCCGGGTCAGCGTCCGTCCCGGGTCGTCGACGTCCTCGGCGGCGTTGGCGATCAGCTCGAAGCCTTCATAGGCGAGGAACACGATCATGCCGCCGGCGACGAGCGAGAGCGGGGGGCTCCACTGGTCCGGGCCGAGCCGGGCCGTCGAGACTCCGAACAGCCCGACCGCGACGAACAGCAGCAGGATCGCCAGCTTGACGGCGACCACGTAGCGCTCGGCCCGCGCCACCGTCGAGGCCCCGGCGACGTTGAGCACCGCGATGAGGACCACGGCGGCGGAGAGGAAGGCGTGCTGACCGACCCCGTGGTAGGCGTCCGGCAGGAAGCTCGCCGCGTAGCTGCCGAACGCCTGGGCGTACAGCGCGAGCATCACGATGTAGCTCAGCCAGAGCAGCACGTTGATGCCGCCGGAGAACAGTCCCGGCCCGAACGCACGGTTGACGAACGTCACCGTCCCCCCGCGGCTCGGGTATGCCGTCGACAGCAGCGCATAGGACCGCGCAGTGAGCAGCGCGACCAGTCCCGCGACCAGGAACGCGATCGGCGCTCCACCACCGGCGATCTGCACCGACAGCCCGAGGACCGCGAAGATCCCGCCGCCGACCATCCCACCGACACCGATCGCCACCACGCCCCACAGACCGATGCGTCGAGGCGATCCAGGCCCACGTTCCGGCACGGGCGGCCCCGCCCTCCTTGCCCGGGCCATCCCGGGGGCTCGACGCGCCACTCACCACACGATGCCACCACCGCCTGCAGACCGGCCCGAGGGACCGCGTTTCCGGAGCTGGGTTGAGGTCTCGCCGCGGGGCGCGTCCCGACCGGCTGCCAGTCCGGTCTCGGATGAGGAGGACTCGATCCAATCCGCTATCGCGGCCTACCCGGCATACATGGAGTCCAGGAGCGAGGAGTACCTCGACTCGAGCACCTTGCGCTTGAGCTTCTGGCTCGGCGTCAGCTCGTCCGCCTCGACCGTGAGGTCGTGGTCGAGTATCCGGAAGTCCTTGATGGTCTCCCAGCGGTTCAGCTGGAGGTTGAGCTCCCGGATGCAGTTGCCGACATAGTCGCGAACCGACGGGTCCGCAGCCAACTGGGCGAAGTCGCCGACCTCCAGACCCCGCGCGCGCCCCCACTGCGCCAGGGCGTCGGGGTCCAGGGCGACGAGGGCGCTGGCATAGTTGCGCCGCTCCGCATGCACGAGGACCTGGCTGGCGAGCGGACAGAGCGCCTTGAGCTGGGCCTCGATCGGCTGGGGGGCGATGTACTTGCCTCCCGAGGTCTTGATGAGGTCCTTCTTGCGGTCCGTGACCCTCAGCCGGCCCTCGGTGTCGAGCTCACCGATGTCGCCGGTGGAGAACCAGCCGTCGGAGCTGAGCACGCGAGCCGTCTCCTCGGGCAGGTTGTGATACCCCCTCATGACGTTCGGACCCCGAAGCAGGATCTCGCCATCGGCGGCGATGGCGAGCTCGGACCCGACGAGTGGAGGGCCGATGACCCCCGCAACCGGATGCTCCGGGTCGCCGATGCACGCGCCGCCTCCGGTCTCGGTCAACGCGTACCCCTCGATCAGCGTCACTCCGGCCGTCTGGAACCAGCTGACGATGTCAGGGGAGAGTGCGGCACTGCCCGAGACCATGAAGCGCATCCGTCCACCGAGGCGACCGCGGACCTTGGCGAGCACCAGGCGGTCGGCGACGGCGAACTGCCAGGTGAGCAACCGGCCCATCGGCCTGCCCTCGGCGCGGGCCCCAGCGGCCCGCGCACCCACGTCGAAGCCCCAGGCGAAGAGCCGCGCCCGGATGCCGCCCGCCTCGGCCATCGTCTGCACGATGCGGCCGTGAACCTTCTCGAAGGCCCGGGGCGGACCGGCCATGAACGTGGGCCGCACCTCCGCGAGGTTGTCGACGATCTTGTCGGCGCGTCCGTCGACGGCCGTGGGGAAGCCGATCTGGAGCTGGACGGCCGCGAGCATCTTGCCGAAGGAGTGCGACAGGGGCAGCCACAAGTAGTGCAGATCGTCCTGGCGCAGGATCCCGATCGCCTCGGCGCCGGCACCGATGTAGGTCCAGCACCGGTGGGTCAGCTCCACCCCCTTGGGGCGCCCGGTGGTCCCCGACGTGTAGATCAACGTGGCGAGGTCGTCGGGACGCACGGCCGCCACGGCGTCGTCGACCGCCGACGGGTGCTCCACCAGGTGCCGGGCGCCGAGCGCCTCGAGGTCCGCCATGCCGAGCACCCAGTCGCCGTCCGTCTCACCGTCGAAGGTGACCACGCGCACGAGGTCGGGCAGGTGCTCGCGTCGAGCGCGCAGCTTGGCGACCTGTGTGTCATCCTCGGCGAACACGATGCGGGTGTCACTGTCGGCCAGGATGAAGGCCACGTCGTCGACCGCCGTCGTCGGGTAGACCGCCGTCGTCGACCCGCCGGCGCACATGACCGCCAGGTCGGCGTACAACCACTCGATCCGCGTGCTGGACGCGATCGCGACGCGCTCCTCCGGCCGGATCCCGAGCGCCAGGAGGCCGGCCGCCAGGGTCTTGGTGGTTTCCATTGCCTGGGCCCACGTCACCGACGTCCACCCGGCTCCCGCGGGGAACCGGAACGCCTCACCGTCGGGGGTCGCCTCGACCCTGTCGTAGAACATCCGCGCCACCGACGGCGCGGGTTCGGGATAGCTGCTCGGGTCGGTTGAACCCATCGACGTCAAGGTCATGACGGTTCGCCTCCCAGGGGCCGCTGCGGTGCCCCGCCGGTTCTGTTCCACAGTAGTCCGACGCCGAGGTCATCCCGTCCCGGCTCCTTCCCGGAGGGGTGACACTGGACACAGGCGGGCGCAGCCCAGTCGTCCTGCGGGGTGCCGACCGGCGCGAGACGTCGCCGCCCGGGCCGTGCTCTACTGTCGGGACGATCTGTCGGCGGAGGACGTGAGGGGGCGGGATGCCGGTTCCCCTGATCAGGACCAAGCTCTACGTCCCGCAGGAGCGACACGTCCTGGTGGCCCGCTCGCGGTTGGAAGATCGACTGGGCGGGAGCGCACGACCGCGGTTGACGGTGGTGTCCGGGCCGGCCGGCTTCGGCAAGACGACACTCCTGGCAACGTGGGCACGGTCCTCGGCGGCGGCGGGCCGACCGGTCGCGTGGGTGTCGCTGGAGGAGACCGAGCAGCAGCCCGCGTCGTTCTGGACCTATGTCGTCACCGCCCTCGACGCGGCGGCGCCGGGCACGGGTCTCGCGCTGCTGCCCCTGCTGCAGGGCCCGCACCCAGCGATGGAGTCGGTCCTCGCGACGCTGCTCAACGACCTCGGCGACCTGCCCGACGGCATGGACCTCGTCCTCGACGACTACCACCTCGTCGACGGCCCAGGGATCGCCGCCGACATGACGTTCCTGCTCGAGCACCTTCCCCCCGACGTGCAGCTCGTGATCGGCACGCGCGCCGACCCCGACCTGCCCCTGGCCCGGCTGCGGGCTCGAGGCGAGCTGGTCGAGGTCAGGGCGACGGACCTGCGCTTCACGCTCGAGGAGGTGGCGGCATACCTCGACACGGTCGCCGGGCTCGACCTCGAAGCACCGGAGATCGCCGCGTTGGAGGCTCGGACCGAGGGCTGGGTCGCCGCTCTCCAGCTGGCCGCCCTGTCTCTTCGGGGCCGGGAGGACCCCGCCGACTTCATCGCCGGCTTCGCCGGGAACGACCGGTACGTCGTGGACTACCTCGTCGAGGAGGTGCTCGGGCGCCAACCCGAGGCCCTGCGGGCCTTCCTGCTCGACACCTCGATCCTCGACCGGCTCAGCGGTCCGCTCTGCGACGCCGTCACCGGCGGCAGCGACGGCAAGGCGGTGCTCGAGTCGCTGGAGCGCTCGAACCTGTTCGTCATCGCGCTCGACGACGGCCGGCACTGGTACCGCTACCACCATCTGTTCGCCGAGGTCCTTCGCGCGCACCTCATCGAGGAGCGGCCACACGACCTCGCCTCCCTGCACCGACGAGCGGCGCAGTGGTATGCCGCGGCCGGCGAGCCGCTGCCTGCCGTCAGACACGCACGGGACGCCGGCGACGTCGAGCAGGCCGCTGACATCATCGAGCACTTCGCCCTCGGCCTGCTGCGACGGCGTGAGGAAGCGACGGTGCGGGGCTGGATCGAGCACCTCCCGGACGACGTCGTGCGGCGCCGTCCGGTCCTCGCGGTGGCCTTCATCGGCGCGCTGATGAGCGGCAACGACATCGACACGGTGCGACCCCGACTGGACGACCTGGAGCGGGTGCTGGCAGATCCACCGGCGACCATGGTGGTGCTCGACGAGGTCGAGCTGGCCCGCCTGCCCGGGGCCGTGGAGACCTACCGAGCAGCGCTCGCCCTCGTGGACGGCGACCCGGCGGGCACGGTGGTCCACGCCGACCGGGCGATCGCCAAGGCCGCGCCCGGTGACGACCTCACGCTTGCGGCCGCGTCGGCCCTGGCCGGGCTCGCCTCCTGGGCCGGCGGAGACCTGGAGGCGGCCCACCGCGGCTATGCCGCCGCCGTCCGAGGCCTGGAGCGCGCCGGGAACATCTCCGACGTGCTGGGCTGCTCGATCACCTTGGGCGACCTCCGGCTGACCCAGGGCCGGCTCGGCGACGCCCAGCGGACCTACGAGGACGCGCTCACGCTTGCGGCGGCCCACGAGGACCGGCGGCCCGGTGCGTGGCACGGCGGACATGGTGCTCGGCCTGAGCCAGATCGCCCTCGAGCGCGACGACCTCGATGCCGCTGCGGCCCACCTGCGGCGCGTGGACTCGCTTGGGCGAACGCCTCGGTCTGCCCCAGTTCCCCTACCGCTGGCGGGTCGTCCGCGCGCGGCTGCGGGAGGCGCGACGGAGACCTGGCCGGTGCCGTGGCGCTGCTCGAGGAGGCGGAGCGGGTCTACGTCGGCGACTACTCCCCGGACGTCCGACCCGTCGCGGCACAGCGGGCGCGGGTGCTCGTCGCGCAGGGCCGCCTCGACGAGGCGCACGACTGGGCGCGCGCACGACACCTCGCACCGGACGACGAGCTGGGCTACGTCCGCGAGTACGAGCACGTCACCCTGGCCCGGATCCTCATGGGCCAGGCCGGACGCCTCCGGCGCCGGTCGGCGGCCGCAGCCGGGTCTGCTCGACCGGCTCCGGGTCGCGGCCGAGGAGGGGGGACGGGTCGGCAGCCTGATCGAGATCCTCACCCTGCAGGCGCTGGCGCATCACGCCGGCACGGCGGTCACGACCTGCCCGGGGCGCTGTCCCCGCTCGAGCGGGCGCTCCGGCTGGCCGAACCCGAGGGCTATGTGCGGGTCTTCGTCGCCGAGGGCGCGCCGATGGTCCGCGCTGCTGGAGGCACTCGTCCGCCGGGATCCGTCGTGGTCCTACCCGCGGCGCCTGCTGGCGGCGGTCCACCGCGCCCCGCCCGGACCGGTGCGACCAGGCGCTCGTCGACCCGCTGAGCGAGCGCGAGCTCGACGTGCTCCGGCTGCTCGCCACCGACCTCGACGGCCCGGAGATCGCGCCCCGCCTCTACATCTCGCTCAACACCCTGCGGACGCACACGAAGAACATCTACGCCAAGCTCGGCGTCAACAGCCGCCGGGCAGCGGTGACGAGGGCGCGCGAGCTCGGGCTGCTCTGAGCGGCCCTGCCGGAATCACCACCGCGCTCACCACATGATGTGATCCCCGCTCACCAGGTCGCCTTCTAGCTTGCGGGACATGAACACCGCAGCCACCACGCCGGACGGATCCGGGTGGTACGAGGTCCGCCTCCAGGGGCGCCTCGACTCCCGATGGGCCGCCCGCTTCGACGGGATGACCCTGACCACGGGCGAGGGCTACACCCTGCTGGCCGGGCCGGTCGTCGACCAGGCCGCGCTGCACGGCCTCCTGCACCAGCTTCGCGATCTCGGCTCTCCCCCTGATCTCGGTCACCCAGGTCCGGTCGGGTGTCGAGTCGCCTCCACGTCCCACCTCCGACACGCACACCCACAGGAGCCTGACATGACCATCACCGCGACCACCGCCACCGTCCCCGGCGTCCGCCCCGACCCCACCCGCAACCACGCCAGGGCCGCCGGCATCTTCTACCTCCTCACCTTCCTGTCCTCCATCCCCGCATTGATCCTCATCGGGCCCATCCTCAACGACGCCGGCTATGTCACCGGCGCGGGCCAGGACACCCGGGTGATCTGGGGTTGTCTCCTCGACACCGTGAACGCCCTCACCGCCGTCGGCTCGGCCGTCGCCGTGTACTCGGTGGTGAAGCGGAAGAACGGATCGATGGCCCTCGGCTTCGTCACCTCTCGCCTCATCGAGGCGGCCGTCATCATGATCGGCGTCGTCAGCCTCCTCGCGGTCGTCACGATGCGCCAGGACCTCGCCGGCTCCGGTGCCGACGCCGCCTCCGTGACGGTCACCGCCAACGCCCTGGTCGACGTCCGCAACTGGACCTTCCTCTTCGGTCCCGGCCTCATGCCTGCCCTCAATGCCGTGCTGTTCGCCACCCTGCTCCGCACCTCGCGGTTGGTGCCGCGCATCATCCCGACCGTCGGCCTGGTCGGCGCGCCCCTGCTGTTCGCCGCCTTCCTCGCGAACCTGTTCGGTGTCTTCGACCAGGTCTCGGGTGCCTCGTTGCTGCTCACGCTGCCCATCGCCGCCTGGGAGCTCAGCGTCGGCATCTGGATGACCTTCAAGGGGTTCCGTCCCGAGGCCGTCGCCGCACTCGCCGCTCGGGACGACGCCTGAGCATCTCGACCCATCGCAACCGGCCAGGGTGGCCCCGCGTCAGTGGGGCCACCCCGCTCGTCGACCGGCGCCGAGCGAGCCCGCGTAGGGTCGTGGCGTGGAACCGGGACAGGCCAGTCGCACGGCGGTCTTCGTGTGCCAGGGCCGCGCGGCGGCGGACGGACGGCTCGAGGTCGGGCGGTTCGCCGACCCCGTCGCGGAGCGGCTGTTGTCCGAGGAGGAGCTCGTTCCGGTCCGGCTCGCCCGACGCGGCGAGCGACCCGAGGAGGGCGGCACGCGGTTCGCTGTGCAGTCGGTCAGCGCGTGCGCCGACGTCATGGCGCCGCGAACCGTGCTCATCGACGCCGCGGTGAGCGACGCGGTCGGGCAGGGCGCCGACTGGCAGGTCGTCCTGCTCGGTGCCGGGCTCGACGCCCGGCCCTGGCGGCTGGCGGCGTTGCGCGGTCTCCCGGTGTTCTCGGTCGACCACCCGGCCACCCAGGCCGATCTGCGCCGTCGCGCCGACGGCCTGCCCGCCCCGGTATGCGACCTGCGTCTGGTGCCCGTGGACCTGACGCGGGAGCCGCTCGGCGCCCCGATGGCCGATGCCGGCCATGACCCGCTCCGACCGACCGCGTGGGTGTGGGAAGGCGTGATCCCCTACCTCTCGCGGGCGGAGGTCTCTGCCACGCTCGACGCGCTCACCGGGATCTCCGCCGCCGGGAGCATCCTCGTCGCCCAGTACCAGTCGCGCTCGCTCACGGCGCGGGTCGGGAGGCGCGTGGCTGGGCTGGCCTCCCGACTCTCGGGCGCCCCGTCACCGTTGGCCGGCGAACCCTGGAGATCCCTCTGGTCGCCGGCGCGGATGGCGGGACTTCTCGCCGCTCACGGCTGGGCCGTCGACAGCGATGTCAGCCTGCTCGAGGGCGTGAGCGAGCACGCCACCCCTCCCGGTCGCGCCAGGTCTCTGGCCAACGGCCGGGTCGCCGTGGCACACCGCCCGGCGGGGGCCGACTGAGACCGTCCGGACCCTAGTCGTCCGAGCCGGCCGCCCGGGCCACGACCGAGCCGGCCAGGGCGAGGGCGCCGGCGCCCGCCGCGGCGAGCAGGCCGTGGTGGTGGGAGAACCACTGCTGACGGGAGTTCGGCTTGGCGATGTCGTCGAACGCCCCGTGCGTGCCCCAGTCCCGACCGTCGTCGACGGCGTCGAAGAGGTTCTCCGGGCTGTCCGCCGGGCGCCTCTCGTCGGTCTGCTGCGACGAGAAGCCCGTCTTCGCGAGGTAGCGGTCGAGGATCCCCGGCGCGATGGCGTTGCCGGCGAGGGTGCCCACGGTGCTGCCCCCGACCCAGTACTCGCGCCGTTTCGGGTGGGCCGCGGCATACACGACGGCGCGGCCGGCCACCTCGGGCTGGTAGATCGGCGGCACCGGCTGCGCCTTCTTCGGCAGCCGGGAGCGGACCCACCGGAACTGCGGGGTGTTGACGCCGGGCATCTGGACCATCGTCACGTGGACCGGGCTCTTGTCGTGGAGCAGCTCGCAACGCAGCGACTCGTGGAAGCCCTGGGTCGCGTGCTTGGCGCCGCAGTAGGCCGACTGCAGCGGTATGCCGCGGTAGGCGAGCGCCGACCCGACGTGGACGATGGTGCCCCGGCCGCGCTCCTTCATCCGGGGCAGGACGGCCATCGTCGCGTAGACGTAGCCGAGGTAGGTGACCTCGGTGACCCGCTTGAACTCCGCGGGTTCGATGTCGTCGACCTTCGCGAAGACGGAGGTGAAGGCGTCGTTGACCCAGACGTCGATCGGGCCCAGCTCGCGCTCGATCCGGTCGACGGCGGCGACGACCTGGTCGTTGTCGGACATGTCGGTCGGGACGACCATCGCGGTGCCGCCGACCGCCTCGACCTCGCGGGCGGCGCCCTCGAGGCCGCTCTCGCCGCGGGCGATGAGCGCGACGGTGGCGCCGGACCGGCCGAACTCGATGGCGGAGGCGCGGCCGATGCCACCGCTCGCCCCGGTGACCGCGACGATCTGGCCGGCGAAGGAGGGTGTGGACATGGGTGATGGACCTTTCCGTCGGTGGACTGAGCCGGTGCCGCCACCCCTGTCGGCGAACACCGGCTCATGGGTCTCCTACCCCGCGCAGCCGCGGCCACACGGATCCGGAGCGGGGTCGCGGGACATCGAGCGAATCGGCGTCTGCGCGCATCGCGTCCCGCCTCGGGGGGTAGGCGCTGTCCATGGCACCGACCTGGCTGACCGTCCTTGCCTGGCTGGCACTCGCTCTCGCGGGCCTGTGTGCTCTCGCCATCCTCGCCGACATCTACGGTGGCCGGCGCCGTCAGCACATGTGGATCATGGAAGCGGTCTGGCCGATCACTGCCCTCTATCTCGGGCCTCTCGCCGTGTGGGCCTACTGGCGGTACGGGCGTGCCGCTCGGGCGGGCGCCGACGAGGACCCTTCGGCGGCGCCGGATGACCAGCCCGGGTGGGCCTCGACGTTCAAGGGGGTCGCCCACTGCGGTGGCGGCTGCACGCTCGGCGACATCATCGCCGAGTCGGCGGTCTTCCTTCTCGGGATCGAGCTGCTCGGCACGGCGTTCGCCGCCGAGCTCGTCGGCGACTACGTCCTCGCCCTGGCGCTCGGGATCGTCTTCCAGTACTTCGCCATCGCGCCGATGCGCGGGCTCGGTCTGCGCGACGGCCTCGTCGCGGCGGCCAAGGCGGACGTGCTGTCCCTGACCGCCTTCGAGGTCGGCCTCTTCGGCTGGATGGCGATCATGCGCTTCGGCCTCTTCCCGGACCATCCGCTCGAGCCGAACCAGGCCGCGTACTGGTTCCTCATGCAGATCGGCATGGCCCTCGGGTTCGTCACCGCCTGGCCGATGAACGTCGTCCTCATCCGGCGCGGCATCAAGGAGGCCATGTAGCGCCGGTCACCTCCTCGGGACGTGAGGAATCGCACAGGCGGACCCAGGGAGATGACGCGGGTCACATTCGGCAGTTTTCGGTTCTCCCACAACGGTATTCGCGCCGTCGAGCGACGCGCAGGCATGGTCGGGAGCACCCCCGAGCGGCACTAGAATTGAGACGTTCGGGCAGCCACTGGAAAGGCCCAAGTCATGACTCTCGTCGCACGCGTTCGGGCGAACGCCGACCAGCTCGTCCACGAGGCGGCCACCGCCGTCGAGCAGGCTCGCCTGCACCACTACACCGTGCTCGGCCCGGACGCTCACCCGCGACCGGATCGGCCACCTCCTCGAGGCGACGCTCGAGAGCCTCGCGCACGCCTCGCCGATGCGGATCGTCCAGCACGCCGAGCAGATCGCCACCGAACGCTTCCACGCCGGCTTCGGGATCGACGAGATCCAGGTCGCGTTCAACACCCTCGAGGCGGCGCTGTGGCGCTTCCTCGTCCGCGAGGCTCCGGCCGAGCGACCTGGCCGACGACCTCGGCCAGGTCGGCGCGGTCCTCGGCGCGGGCAAGGACCAGATGGCCCGGACCTACGTCCGGCTCGCGAGCCGCGAGCACCACCCCTGCGTCGACGTCGACGCGCTCTTCCAGGCCGTCTGACTCCACCCCTCCGTTTCGGGCCATTCCCGGGGCCGCCGCCCCGGACATGGCCCGCTCAGGTCGTGCGCAGCGCCGCGAGGGCGTCGCGGTAGGTGAGCCAGCCCACCGGTTCGCCGCCCCCCCTGGAGAAGACGGGTATGCCGCCGCAGCCGGAGAGGTTGAGCGCCTGGACCGCGGCCTCGAGGGTGTCGCCCTCCTCGACGATCTTCGGGAGCTCGGTGATGATCGCGGCCCGCTCGGTGTCGTGGTGCCCGTCCGCGAGCGCCTCGGCCACCGCCCGGGCCGTGAGGATCCCGAGATAGCCGCCGTCGATGTTGGAGACGGGCAGGACGCCATAGGGCGTGCGTGACAGGCGAGCCGCCGCATCGACGAGCGGAGTGCGGGCGTCGATGCCCGTCGGCAGGGGCTTCATCACCGCGGCGAGGCTGCCGAGGCTGGGACGCGGCGGTGGGGCCGGGGCGGTGATGTCGATGCCGCGACGACGGAGCTTGAGCGTGTAGATCGTGTCCGGGGAGAGGCGGTGGCTGACCCCTGCGGCGAGAACGATGGCCGCCATGAGCGGCAGGATGATCGAGTACTCGCCGGTCAGCTCGAACATGATGATGACGGCGGTGATCGGCGCCCGGGCGGCGCCGGCGAAGACGGCACCCATCCCGATGAGACCGTAGGCCCCCAGCGGCCCGGCGATCGAGGGGAAGATCGCGTCGATGGCGATCCCGAAGGCGCTGCCGAGCATCGCCCCGATGAACAGGCTCGGGGCGAAGACGCCGCCGGACCCGCCGATGCCGATGGTCAGCGACGTCGCGAGCATCTTGCCGACGAGGAGGAGAAGGAGGAACCCGATGACGTAGGTCCCGTCGACGGCGTTGCCGATGACGGGGTAGCCGACGCCGTACATCTCCGGCAGGAGCAGCAGGACGACGCCGAGCAGCAGGCCCCCGACGGCCGGGCGGGCCCACTCCGGGCCGCGCCAGACCGCGTCGCAGGCATCCTCGATCTTGTAGAGGACCTTGCTGAAGAGGACCCCGACCCCACCCGCGAGGATGCCGAGGACGGCATACAGGAGGTACTCGGCGGGGTGGCGGACGGTGAAGGTCGGCAGCTTGAGGAAGGGGACATCCCCGAACGCCGCCCGGCCGATGGCCGAGGAGACGACGGCCGAGACGACGACCATGCCGAACGCCTGGGATGTGAAGTCCATGAGGATGAGCTCGAGGGCGAAGAAGACCCCGGCGAGGGGCGCGTTGAACGTCGCGGCGATGCCACCCGCCGCGCCGCAGGCGACGAACACCTTCATCCGGCCCTCGGAGGCGTGGATGATCCGGCCGATGGTGGACCCGAGCGCCGAGCCGATCTGGACGATGGGCCCCTCACGGCCGACGGACCCACCGCCGCCGATGCACAGGGCGGAGGCGAGCGCCTTGACCCCGGCGACCTGCGGGGCGATCCGACCGCCGCGCCGGGCCACGGCATACATGACCTCGGGGACCCCGTGGCCGCGAGCCTCCTTGGCGAAGAAGTGGACGAGCGGGCCGTAGAGGAGGCCCGCGACGACCGGCGCGAGGAGGACGAACCACCGGCCGAGCCACGGGAAGTGCGGGTTGTCGGCGCCCGGCACGGCGGCGTAGTCCTCGTGGCCGGACAGCAGCAGGGTGAACGTCCGGATCAGCCAGCGGAAGAGGACTGCGAAGGCGGCCGCCCCGGCCCCGATGACCATGGCGATGCCGACGAGCCCGCTCGTCGAGGCACGGAGCCAGACCCCGAGGGCGACCCAGCGCTCCCGGGCGATCGGGAGCATCCGGGACACGCGATCTGAGGCGGTGGCATCCGCGGGGGCTTGGGTCGGCATGACTTGCATTATGCAATGATTGCCTCATGCAACGCCAACCGCGCTCGTCGGGTGGGCGAACGCCGCGGTCGCGGAAGCCCGACATCCCGGACGACGGGCTCGACGACCTCATCACGGGGATCCTCACGGCATCGCGGGCGCTCGTCGGCGTCTCCGTGCGGTCCCTTGCCGACATCGAGGACGCCGTCACGCCCAACCAGTTCCGCACCCTCGTCGTCCTCTCGGCCCACGGCTCGACCCGGCTCGTCGAGCTGGCCCGCCGACTCGGGGTCCAGGCCTCGACGGCGTTGCGCTCCGTCGACCGGCTCGTGGCCGGCGGCCTCGTCGACCGACGGGAGAACGAGAACGACCGGCGTGAGGTCCAGATCGACCTCACGGCGGCCGGCCGCCGGCTCGTCCGCAGGGTCACCGACCGCCGTCGGGCCGCCATCGAGGACATCGTCCGGTCGATGCCGAAGGCCCGCCGGCAGGAGCTGCTCGAGGCGCTCGACGCCTTCGCGGCCTTCGCCGCCGCGGCCGACGAGCCGCTCGCCGACGTCGACCACGCGAGCGTCCTCGGCTGGTGACGACCGGCTCAGCCCGGCCCCCGGGGGTGAGCGCCGGCGCAGGCCCGGCGCGCCCGCACCCGCGGGCGTGGACCGTCGCGCACCGCCCGGCCGGACCGTGCCAGGCTCGGAGCCGATGTCGACCCGCCCCAGCACCACCGCACGCCGAGCCTCGCTCCGCCTGACCGTCGCCGTGCCGATGGTCCTCGCCGGGCTGTCGATGCTCGGACCCTTCAGCATCGACACCCCCTTCCCGGCGTTCCAGGCGATGCGGGGAGACTTCGGCGTCGGCCCAGACGCCATGCAGCTCGTCGTCAGCGCCTACCTGCTGTCCTTCGCCGTCATGAGCGTCTTCCACGGCCCCCTGTCGGACGCCGTCGGACGCAAGCCGGTCATCATCGGCGGCGTCGTCGTGTATGCCGCGGCCTCCGTGGGGTGCGCCCTGTCGCCGAGCCTGCCGGTGCTCCTGCTGTTCCGGGTGCTCCAGGGGCTGAGCGCCGGCGGCGGGGTCATCGTCAGCCGGACCGTCATCCGGGACCTGTTCGAGGGGGCCGAGGCACAGCGGCTGATGAGCCGGGTCGCGATGATCTTCGGACTCGCCCCGGCGCTCGCGCCGGTGGTCGGCGGGCTCATCCTCCAGGCCGGGCCGTGGCCGTGGGTGTTCTGGCTCCTGTCCATCGGCGGGGTCGTCCTCGCGCTGGCCGTCCTCGCCGTCCTGCCCGAGACCCATCCGGTCGAGCGGCGCTCGTCCCTCGCGGTCCGCCCGCTCGTCGCCGGGCTCGTCGAGATCGCCCGCTCGGGTCGGTTCCATCGGGTCGCCTGGGCCGGCGCCCTCGCCTTCGGTGGCCAGTTCCTCTATATCGGCGGTGCGGCGATCTTCGTCGTCGACCTGCTCCACCGGGGGACCCTCGACTTCTGGATGTTCTTCGTGCCGATGATCAGCGGCGTCGTCCTCGGCTCCTGGGTGAGCGCCCGCGCGGCGGGGCGGATGAGCGGCCGGCGCCTCGTGACGATCGGGTTCTCCCTCGCGGTCGTCGCCGGCATCGGCAACGTCCTCGTCTCGACGCTGTCCGTCGGAGCCACGGTTCCGTATGCCGTCATCGGCCCCGCCGTTCTCTCGCTCGGCGTCGCCACGGCCTTCCCGACGGTCCAGCTGGCGATGCTCGACATGTTCCCGTCCCGGCGCGGGGCGGCCGCCTCGGTGGGCACCTTCATCCAGCTGACCCTCAACGCCGCGACGACGTCGGCGCTCATCCCCTTCGTCACCGGGTCGGTCACCCAGCTCGCGAGTGCGGCTCTCGTCTTCGTCGCGCTGGGGCTGGCCCTGTGGACCTGGCACCTGCACGCCGAGAGCCGTGACGTCGCGCCGCCTCCCTACCCCGCCGCGCTCGAGCCCACCGGCCAGGTCTAGGGGCGCCCTGCGGCATTCGAGGTTCTCCGACCCTCAGGGGGTCTCGGACCACGTCGAACCGGCCGGGCGGTCGCCCGGGTCAGGAGACCTTGACGCTCTGGCCCTTCGGGACGAGCAGCACCCAGATCGGGCCGGGCGCGAACGTCATCTCGTCACCCGTCCCCGTCGTGAAGGTCGTCGGGGAGCTCGCCTTCGGGCGGGACCACGTCCCGCGCCAGATCGTCCCGTTGCGGAAGAACATCGCCCGGCCCTTGCCCTCGACCTTCTCCAGCGGCGTCGGGTTGCCGTTGACGTCGCGGTTTCCCGAGATCGTCGTCGTGACGTACTGGACGACGACGTTCTGGGCGAGCACCGTCTTGTTGTTGTAGAGCGCGTCCTTCTCGAGGCGGCCGTCGGACTCGATCGCGTAGCCCCGGCTCTTGGCCTTCCACGTCAGCGTCATCCGGGCCGACGGCCACGAGGTCGAGACCCTGATGGCCTTCGAGCCACCCGCCGGCTTGTCGAAGTAGCGGAACCCGGGGTCCTTGGGCTTGACGCTGCCACCGGCCCGCTTGAGCAGCTCCTTCGTCACGCCGATGACGTTGTACGGCGAGTGGCGGTTCGGGTCGCGGTAGAACCCGCGGGAGGACTCGTCGTTGCTGAGGTTGACCTGCGGCCCCTTCCGGATCCGGGCCAGGGTGTACGCCGAACCGCCGGAGTAGGCGAAGGCCACCTTGCCGTAGTTCTCGAGGAGGTCGACGTCGCTCTCCCGGGCGCTGCGCACCGGCCCGACCTTCGCCGGCATGGAGGAGGAGAAGACGGCGAGCAGGCGGGTGAGGCCGCCCTCGACCGGCTCGACGTAGATGACGTCGGCCCTGCTCAACCCGACCCGGGGGTAGGACGAGGTCGTGTGGTCGATCTTGACGGCGAGGACCGGGCCGCCGACGAGCTTGCTCGGGGTGGGGCTCGGCGTCGGGGTGGGCGTCGGCGTCGACGACGTCGTGCTGCTCGTCGTGGCGACCGGCGCCGAGCCGCCTCCGGAGCATCCCGCGGCGGCGAGGAGGGCGGCCGCGGCAGACATGGCGGCGAGGACCCGGAGAGAACGGGTCCCGGCGAGGGGGGTGAGCATGGCGCAGACCCTAGCCTCACTTCCTGCGCCCCGTGGCGGCACCCGCCGCATAGAGTGAGGCGGTGGCGAACCCAACACCGACGACGGTCCTCGTGACCGGGGCGACCGGCTTCATCGGGAGCCGCCTCACCCCCGAGCTCGTGGACCGCGGGTATGCCGTCCGGGCGATGAGCCGTCGACCCGACGGCTACACCGGGCCGGGCGAGGCCGTCTACGGCGACGTCGACGACCCGGGCTCGCTCACGGCCGCCCTCGACGGTGTCGACGTCGCGATCTACCTCGTCCACTCCCTCTCCGGTGCGGACTTCGAGCGTCGGGACGCCGAGGCGGCATACCAGTTCGGCGAGGCGGCGGCCCGGGCGGGCGTCCGCCAGATCGTCTTCCTCGGGGGCCTGGGCCGCGACGACGACGAGCTGTCGCCGCACCTGCGCAGCCGCCGCGAGGTCGAGGGGCTGCTCGGCGCGGGCGGGGTCCCCGTCACCGTGCTGCGGGCGGCCATCGTCGTCGGCCACGGCGGGATCTCGTGGGAGCTGACCCGCCAGCTCGTCAAGAACCTCCCCGCGATGGTCGTTCCCAAGTGGGTCGCGACCCGGACCCAGCCGATCGCCCTCGACGACGTCATCCGCTACCTCGCCGGCGTCATCGACGAGCCCGACGCGATCGGCCGGGTGTTCGAGATCGGCGGCCCGGACCAGGTCACCTACCTCGAGATGCTCCAGGTCGCCGCCGAGATCGCCAACGGCCGCAACGTGCCGGTCATCGAGGTGCCCGTCCTCACCCCCCGGCTCAGCTCCTTCTGGCTCGCGCTCGTCACCGATGTCGACCCGACGACGGGACGCAACCTCATCGACTCGATCGGCACCGAGGTGCTCGTCACCGACACCTCCATCCGGGACGTCGTCCCCGGGGAGCCGATGGGGTATGCCGAGGCGGTCCGCCTCGCCCTCGAGGAGCGGGAGCGAGCGCTCACCGCCGAGAGCGACGCGGAGAAGCGCTCCGGCTGAGCGGCGCCCGCCGTCACGAGAAGACGGCCGGCAGGACGACGAGCATCGACAGCGACCACGTCACGTGGGTGAGGATCGGTCCGAGGACCCCGCCCGAGGCGCGTCGCTCGAGGCCGACGACGAGGCCGAGGACGAGCGCCGCGAAGGCGAGCATGACGTTGCCCGTCGCGAGGGTCGCCACGGCGTAGGCGACCCAGGTGACGAGGACCGGGTGACGCGGGATCGCGGCATACGCCGCCCCACGGAAGAACAGCTCCTCGGCGATGCCGTTGACGGCGGTGACGGCGACGACGAGCGGTCCGAAACCCTGGTCGGCGTGGGCGAGGACGTCCCGGACCTGGGCGTCGAGCGGACGGGATCTCCCGGACGGCGAGCCCGCCGAGGGCGAAGACCCCGGCGAGAAGGAGCCCGACGAGGATCGGGGTGAGGACCGGTCTGCGCAGCTCCTCGCGCCAGTGGATCCGGCCGAGGTGCAGCGGGCCGGATGCGAAGGCGCCGACGGTCCACACGGCAGCGAGGGCGAAGGTCGCGGGATAGAACAGGGCGTTGCCGGGCTCGATCCGCAGGGAGAGGCCGAGGACGACGGCGCCGACGAGGACGACCGCCACGGTGACGACCTGGCGGCGGCGCAGGTCGCGGGTGCTCTCGCGGTGGTCGCGAGGCACCTTGTCCCACAACACCCGCTGCAGCCACACCCGCACGGTCGCCACTCTATGCAACGCCGCCGCACGCCGGTGGTCGCCGACGAGGGCTCCGGCCTGGACCGGCGCTGCACCACGCGGTCCGGGAGGCCCTCGTCACGGTCGACGGGCGAGGGGTGGACCGCTGTGGAAGGCTGGGTCGTCGTGGACCTCTACCTCGACACGGCCGACCGCGCGGCCGCCGAGCCGCTCCTCGCGACGGGACTGTTCGCCGGGATGACGACGAACCCGACGATCCTGCGCCGGGCCGGCCGCACCGTCGACGACATCCCCGACATCCATCGCTGGGCCAGCGAGGCGGGGGCCCGCGAGATCTTCTTCCAGGCCTGGGGCACCGATGCGGCAACCCTCGTCGCGCGCGGACGCCGGCTGCGCGAGATGGGCGAGCGTGTCGTCGTCAAGGTCGTCGCGAACGCGGCCGGGTCGGCCGCGTGCGCCCGGCTGGCCGCGGACGGCACCCCGACGCTCCTCACCGCGGTCTACTCCCCCGGCCAGGCGATGGTCGCCGCCGCCGCGGGCGCGACCTACATCGCGCCGTACCTCGGCCGGCTCGAGGACGCCGGCCGTGACGGCGAGGCCGCGGTCCTCGAGATGCACGAGGTGTTGCGGGCGACCGACGCGCGGACCCGGGTCCTGCTCGCCAGCATCCGGGACGTCGCGTCGATGGTCCGCCTGGCCCGCCGCGGGGTCGACGCGTTCACGATGGCGCCGAGCGTGGCCGAACAGCTCTTCGCGGACCCGATGACCGACGAGGCGGCGGAGGCCTTCGAGGCGGCAGCGGCCGAGGGCCTCGTCGCCATGACCCAGCCCGCGGTCGTCGTCGCGGGTGATGCCTTCATCGACCTCACCTCGACGACGAGCGTGACCGGGTCCCCGGCGTACGAGCCCCACCCGGGTGGGTCGTGCCTCAACATCGCCGTGGGGCTGGGCCGGCTCGGCATCCCGACGTCCCTGCTCGCCCGCGTGTCCGGTGACCAGTTCGGCCGGCTCATCCGCGAGCACCTCGCCCGCTCGGGTGTCCTCGACAGCCATCTCATCCCGGCCCATGAGCTGACCGGTCTCGGCGTCGCCGACATCGTCGACGGCAGGGCCGGCTACGCCTTCCACACCGCCGAGGCGGCCGACCGGATGCTCCGTGTCGAGGACCTGCCCGACCTGCCCGAGGACGCCCTGCTCCACGTCGGGTCGATCGCCCTCGCCCAGGAGCCGCAGGCCACGACCCTCGACCGGCTGGTCCGCCGAGAGGCCCGGCGCCGGCTCATCTCCCTCGACCCCAACGTCCGCCCCGGAGTCATCGCCGACCGCGCGGCATACCTCGACCGCCTTGCCGGCTGGGTCGCGGCGAGCGACATCGTCAAGGTGAGCGACGAGGACCTCGCCTGGCTCGCCCCCGGCGAGCCGCCCGAGGAGGTCGCCGAGCGATGGCTCGCCGCGGGCGTAGCGCTCGTCATCGTCACCTACGGGGCCGGCGGGGCGTGGGCCCGCACCGCGCGGACGGCAGCCCGGGTGCCCGCCCCGGTCGTCGAGGTCGTCGACACCGTCGGCGCCGGCGACGCACTGATGTCCGGCGTGCTCGGCGGCCTCGTCCGGGGCGGACGTCGCCGCCGGGAGGACCTCCTCGTCCTCGACGAGGACACGCTGAACGGGGTGCTCACCGCGGCCGTGGAGGTCGCGGCCCTGACCTGCACCCGCGCCGGCGCCCAACCGCCCTTCGCGGCCGAACTTCCAGGCGGCTTCCAGCCATCGGCCAGCAGCCCCGCCTAGGTTCCCCTCACCGGCACCAACGACGGTGGTGCCGCTCCTGGGCGCGCGGGACGAAAGGCCATCGACGACATGCCACGACTCCTCCGCCGTCGTGCCCTCGGCTGGACCGGGGCCGCTCTCGCGCTCGTCCTCGCCTGGCCGACGTGGTCGCTCTCCCAGGCCCTCATCGCCCCGGGGACCGACACCGTCGCGGCCAGGGTGGCGGAGTGGGCCCGGGGCCACGGGATGGACTGGGCGGTCACCGACCTCGAACGGCTGCAGTACGACCTCACCCAGCCGTCGACCGGTGGCACCGTCGCCGGGGGCATCCCGACGGCGACCGAGAACGCCGCACCGAGCCCACCCGGCCATCCGCGCACCGTGACCGATCGACGGCCGGCCGCCCTCGCCCCGATCGCCACGCACCCCCTTCCGCACGAGGGCGCCTGGCATCCCCTCCTGCGCGTCGGGGGCCACCTCGCCGCCGAGGTCGCCTACCTCCGTCCGGACACGACCCACACGTCCTACCTCACCGCCGTCATCTGGATGGACCCCCACCTGGTCTCCTTCGCCCTGCATCCCGGCTTCCAGGAGCCCGGACGGGTCCCCGGCGTGGCCGACCAGATCCCCGCCGGCCAGCGCGGCTCCGTCCTGGCGACGTTCAACGCCGGCTTCCGGATGACCGACGCCCACGGCGGCTACTGGCAGAACGGCCACCAGCCGCTAGCGGCTCGTCCGCGGGGCCGCCTCGATGGTTCTCACGAAGGGCGGCGGTCTGCGGGTCGAGTCCTGGCCGGGTGGCGCCCCGACCGGCCACGTCGCCGCCGTGCGGCAGAACCTCCGCCTGCTGATCGACCAGGGCGTGACGACGCCCCTCGTCGCGAACACCTCGACGAGCGTGTGGGGCCGCACGGTCGGCAACAAGGCGTTCGTGTGGCGCAGCGGCATCGGCACCCGGGCCGACGGGTCGGTCGTCTTCGCCGTCGGTCCGGCCATGAGCGTCCAGAGCCTCGCGGCGGTGCTCGCGGATGCCGGTGCCACCGAGGCGATGGAGCTCGACATCAACAAGGACTGGACGAACTACCTCACCTACACGCATCCCACGTCGGACGCGGCCGTCCCGCACAAGATCCTGGCGGGCCAGGTGCCCAACCCGTCGCGCTACCTGCAGCCGTCGAGCCGGGACTTCGTCGCCGTCCTTCCCCGCTGACCGCCCGTCCCGCCGGTCGGCTCCGGCGTCACTCCCCGGCGGCCGGCGCGGGCGTGATGAGGACGCCCGCTCTCGGGTGTCGGCGCGGCCGCAGCCGGATCCAGGCCGCCTCGACCGCCGTGAAGACGCGGTATCCGAGGCCGTACTTCGCCCCGATGGCCCGCTTCACCGCGAGGACCTCGGCCGGGTCCCTCACGATCCGGCCGGTGCCGCGGAAGACGGGCGCGTCGTCGGCGACCCGGCCCCGGCGGTCGCACGGACGCAGCTCGAGGTCCGGCGTGTGCCGGAGCCGCTTGACCTTGCCCGTGTCGTCGACGGTGATGACGACGAGGTCGCCGTCGTCCGGGACGGCCGGCGCGATCCACACCGGGCTGCTGACCGGCTGGCCGGAGCGGCGGAAGGTCGTCAGCGACACATAGCTCTCGGCGGCGAGCGGATGCGCGGCGGCCCGGCCGCGGGGCACGGAGGGGTCGGTCATGCGCCCAGGGTAGGGCCGGCACCGACCCGCGACCGGCGCGGTCGAGGGTCGGTATGCCGTGCCCGGCCTCAGACGGAGACCGTCACCTTCCCGCGCACCGAGCCCGAGCGCAGGTGGTCCATCGCCGCACGCGCGTCGACCAGGTCGTAGGTCCGGTCCACCTCGGGTCGGATCGACCCGTCCGCGGCGAGCGCGACGAGGTCGGCCAGTCCCGCCCGGCTCTCGGAGGAGAGGAAGAACGGCGCCTTACGGTGCCGCCGGACGGTCGAGGCGAGGGCGGCGAGGATCTGGCGGTGGACCCCGCCGAGGATCCGGCCCCCACCCTCGGCCCCGACGAGGACGAGGGTGCCGGTCGGGGTGAGGAGCCGACGCAGCCGCCGGACCGGGGTGAGCCCGCCCGTGCTGATGACCGCGTCGAACCTGCCACGCAGCTCGTCGACCGCGGTGACGTCGGTGGACCGGTAGTCGACGACCTCCTCGGCCCCGAGGCCGAGCACGACGTCGGCCTTGGCGGCGCTGGCCACGCCGGTGACCCGCGCCCCGAGGGCGACGGCGACCTGGACGGCATACGAGCCGACACCACCGGAGGCGCCGATGACGAGGACCCGCTGACCTGGGCCGACCTTCGCGACGTCGCGGACCGCCTGCAGTGCGGTGAGGCCGGAGATGGGCAGGGCCGCCGCCTCGGCAAAGGAGAGACCGGCCGGCTTGGGCACGAGGAGCTCGCCCTTGGCGATGCTCAGCTCGGCGAGCGCCCCACGACCGATCCCCACGACCTCGTCCCCGACCGCGAGGCCGGACACGCCGGGGCCGACGGCCTCGACGACACCGGCGAGGTCACGCGCCGGGACCGGGTCCTTCGGCCCGCGCAGCCCGAAGCCGAGCCGCATGACGTACGGCAGGCCCGCCATGAGATGCCAGGTGCCCTGGTCGAGCCCGGCCGCGCGGACCCGGACGAGGACCTCGCCCTCGCCGGGCGTCGGTGCCTCGATGTCGCGGAGGTGGAGCCGCTCGCTGCCGCCGTAGCGCTCCTGGACGATCGCCTTCATGCCTGTCTCCCTGCCTTACGGTGTAAGATGATTCGGCCAGGCTAGCCTTACGGCGTAAGTTCGTCAACCTCGAAAGGACGTGGACATGGCACGGGCGCCCCGAGCGCGCGGAAGACTGACCCGGGACGAGGTGCTGCGGGCGGGCCTGGAGCTGGCCGACGCGGACGGCATACACGGGCTCTCGATGCGTTCTCTTGCAAGGCATCTCGGCGTCGAGGCCATGTCGCTCTACCACCATGTCTCGAACAAGGAGGACCTCCTCGACGGGATGGTCGACCTCGTGTTCGGCGAGATCCGCCTCCCGCGGGTGGACGGGCCCTGGCGCGCCGAGATCCGGGCACGCTGCGTCTCCGGACGCGAGGTGATGACCCGGCACCCCTGGGCGCTCGGCCTCATGGACTCGCGGCGGACCCCGGGGCCGTCGACGATGCGCCACCACGACGCCGTCCTCGGCTGCCTCCGCGGTGGCGGGTTCTCCCTCGCCCTCGTCTCGCACGCCGTCGCCCTCGTCGACGCCCATCTCTACGGCTTCATGCTCCAGGAGCTCAGCCTGCCGGGCACGACCGCCGAGGAGCTGTCCGACGTGGCGGAGGACATCATGGTCGCGATGCCGGAGGGGGCCTACCCCCACTTCGCCGAGTTCGCCCGTGACTACGCCCTCCTGCCGGGATACTCCTTCGCCGACGAGTTCACCATCGGTCTCGACCTCGTCCTCGACGCGCTCGAGCGCGAGCTGCGCGCAGAGCGGCGCGGTCAGCGCCAGGCGAGGTCGGCCACGGCGTAGCGGCCCGGGGGCGCCGGCGACAGCGGCCGGCCGTCGAGGAGGGCCGGGCCGAGGACATGGTGGAGCCGGCCGTGCGGCGAGTCGGTCTCGGCCGTCGGGACCGCGAGGTCGACCCGCTCCCCGACCGGGGGCGGTGCGTCGAGGAGGGCATGGGCGGTGCGCGCGAGGGAGAGGCGCGCCCCACCACCGCCGCGTTCGGGACGCCGGGCCAGCAGGCCCATCGCCGCCGCCGCGACGCCATAGCCCGTCGCGACGTCGAGCGCCTGCACGGGTAGGGCACCGGGCATCCATCCCCCGTCGGCATCGACCCGTGAGTACGTCTCGCCGATCCCCGTGCAGGCCTGGACGATGCTGTCGAAGCCGCGCTCCTCGCCCCATGGGCCGTCCTCACCCCACGCGGAGAGCGAGACGTGGACGAGATGCGGATGCCGCTCGGCGAGGGCCGGGCCCGAGAGCCCGTATGCCGCGAGCGCACCGGGGCGGTAGCCCAGGAGAAGGATGTCGGCGTCATCGAGCAGGTCATGAACGCGGCTCTGCAGCAACGGATCTCGCAGGTCCGCCTCGGCCGACCGCTTGCCCGCGCCGGTGTCGAGGTACTGGTCGAGCAGCTCGGCGGGGTGGGGCGGGTCCACCCGCAGCACGTCGGCGCCGAGCAGGGCGAGGAGCCGGGAGCCGGTCGGCCCGGCGATGACTCTGGTGAGGTCGAGGACCCGCACACCGTCCAGCGGCAGGTCCGCCGCCGGGGCGAGCGCTCGGGTCGCGGCGGGCGAGGGGTCGGGCGCGGCATACCCGGTGAGGTCGATCCACGGGCTCGCGTCGACGGTCGCCGCCATCTGCTGTCGCACGCCACTCGGCCGCGGTCCGGACGGCACCGGCGATCCCACCCGCGGCGCGCACCCGGCGCTCGATGTCGGCTGACGGCTGGTCGCGCAGCGCGGCGGCGAGCCCGGCGCGGTCGTGGATCCCGAGCTCGCGCTCGAGGACCGCGGCGTGATGGGGGTAGTTGCCGTGCAGGCGAACCCAGCCGTCGGCGGTCGCGAAGAAGCCGCTGTAGTCGGCGAAGGGCACGAGGGGTCGACCGTCGATGCGCAGCTGGAGGTAGGAGCCGGCGTTGGCCGCGAGGAGCTCCGACGTCGTCGTCGGGGTGCACCGGCGCCCTCGACGGTCCGCCACCTCGGCCGCGGCGGCCAGGGCGACCCGGACGCTCGAGCGCACGAGGGACTCGACGTCGAGCGGCCCGGCCCACCAGGTCCCCGGCCCGGTGACGGCGACCCGGCGTTCGACGTCTGCGGCGGCGAACCCGCCCTCGGGGAAGATCGCTGCGAGGGCTCCGCAGACGTCCGGGATCGTGCTCGGCATGACGGCAGTGTCGCACCGGGTACCATGGATCCCAGTTGTTGAGCTTTTCCGTTGTTGCAGGTGCAGCATGATCCCGCCGGGGTTGAGCCGTTTTCTGGGCAGAGGGATCACAGGCATCACCAACGCGGAGCCCCGACCGTCGGGCCGCTCCAACTTCGCAGAAGGCAGAATTTTTCATGGCAACAGGCACCGTCAAGTGGTTCAACGCCGAGAAGGGCTTCGGCTTCATCGCCCCCGACGACGGCTCGGCCGACGTCTTCGCCCACTACTCGGCCATCAACTCCAGCGGGTACCGCTCGCTCGAGGAGAACGCCAAGGTCGAGTACGAGACCCAGCAGGGCCAGAAGGGCCCGCAGGCGGCGAACATCACCGTCATCGGCTGACCTCGGAACCACCCCGGACCGCCGCCCCGCTCCTCGAGCCGGGCGGCGGTTCGGCGTCCCGGGCCGCTCGACCTCCCGCTCACGGCGACTGCGGCAGCGCGGCCTCGAGCGTGACGAACCGGTAGCCCGCGGCCCGGAGGTCCCGGATGACGGCCGGCAGGGCGTCGGCGTCGAGCGTCGTCCCGTCCGTGGGGTTCGCCCCGACATGCATGAGGACGATCGCACCGGGCCGGGCGGCGGCGAGCACCCGGTCGTGGACGGCGTCCACCGTCATCCCGCCGGAGGTCCCCTTCCAGCCGAGCGAGTCGACGGTCCACCGGAAGGGCACGTAGCAGCGGGCGTTGACGACGTCGATGAGGTGCGCCGTGACGGCACCGTAGGGGAAGCGGAAGTACGGCCGGGGGTCCTGGCCGGTCGTCGCGAGGATCGTCGCGCGCGCCGCGTCGACCTCGGAGCGGACGCCCGCGTCGGTGAGGGTCGTCAGGTCGGGGTGGGTCATCGTGTGGTTGCCGACGGGGTACCGAGCGGCGATCGTCCGGGCCCGACCCGGGTAGACCTCCACCCAGCGACCCGTGAGGAAGAACGTCGCGGGGGTCCCGCTGTCCCGCAGCGTGTCGAGGATCGCCGGGACGCCGGCGTCGTTGCCGCCCGCGTCGAAGGTGAGGGCGATGACCCGGGCCGTGGAGACGGTCGTGAGGTCGCGGTCGAGGAGCGCAGCGGGTATGCCGCACCCGGCCGGCGTCGTCGTCGTCGTCGGCGTCGTCGGCGTCGGCGTCGGCGTCTCCCGGGTCGTCGGCGACGTCGGGGAGGGCGGTGCCGAGGTCGAGGGAGCGCTCGGACCGGTGCTCGGAGACGGCGACGGGGACGCGGTCGTCGACAGACCGGAAGAGGGTGTCGTCGACGGGGCCAGGGAGGCGCTCATGGGGGAGGACGCGACCGGTTCGGGCGACGGGGAATCGGCACACCCGGCGGCGAGCAGGGCCAGGGTGGCAGCCACGGCCCCGGCGAACCTGCGGAGGGGTCGGCCCGATGCAGCCGACCTGCTGCTCACATGGCCAGGATCGACCCTCGCGACGGGCCGGTCAACGGCCGGGCGATGTCTGGTTGGCGACGTCGCCCGACCGCCCCGGTCGCCGACCAGTGCCCGGACGGCGGGGGCGCGGCATACCGGCGGATGGCAGCATGGCAAGGCGTGACCCGCACCCCGACCCGCGCCTGGCTCATCTGGGGCGTCGCCGTCGCGGCCTACACGGTGGCCGTGCTCCAGCGCACGTCGCTCGGCGTCGCGGGTCTCGCCGCCGCCGACCGGTTCTCGGTGTCGGCCGCCGCGCTCGGGACCTTCGCCGTCCTCCAGCTCTTCGTCTATGCCGTCATGCAGGTCCCCGTCGGGGTGCTCGTCGACCGGCTCGGCCCGCGGGTCCTCGTCGTCAGCGGCGCCGTGCTCATGGCCGTCGGCCAGGTGTCCCTCGCGCTCGCCCACTCGATGACGTGGGCGGTCCTTGCCCGCGTCCTCGTCGGGGCGGGCGACGCGATGACCTTCATCAGCGTCCTGCGGCTCGTCTCCGCCTGGTTCCGGCCACGACAGGTCCCCCTCCTCACCCAGCTGACCGGCATGGTCGGCCAGGGCGGGCAGATCCTGTCGGCCATCCCCCTCGTCGCCCTGTTGCACGGGCCGGGCTGGACCCCGGCGTTCCTCTCGGCGGCGGCGCTCAGCGTCCTCGTCGCCGTCCTCGTCGTCCTCGTCGTCCGGGACTCCCCCGACGGGTCGCACGACGACGGGCACGCGCCGTCCCTCGCCCAGGTGCGCGACGACCTCCTGTCGGCCTGGCGGCACCCGGGCACCCGGCTCGGTCTGCTCACCCACTTCACGACACAGTTCTCCGGGACGACGTTCGTCATGCTGTGGGGCTACCCGTTCCTCACCTCGGCGCAGGGCCGCTCACCGCGCTTCGCCGGGGCGGTGATGACGCTCTTCGTCCTCGCCTCGGTCGCCGCCGCGCCCTTCCTCGGCGAGTTCGTCGCGCGGCACCCGCTGCGCCGCTCCTGGCTCGTCCTCGGCATCATCGCCGCCGTCGTCGTCGCCTGGACCGCCGTGCTCGCCCTGCCCGGGCCCGCCCCGGGCTGGCTCCTCGTCCTGCTCGT
This sequence comes from uncultured Actinomycetota bacterium, assembly GCA_963745335.1. Lineage (GTDB taxonomy): Bacteria > Actinomycetota > Actinomycetes > Actinomycetales > Dermatophilaceae > CAVSJJ01. The sequence continues at coordinate 194,159 of CAVUXP010000006.1, read as the reverse complement.
CCTGTCGATGTCGGTCACCGGGCCGGCGTCGATGATCGGCTTCGACTACGCGCGGACGTTCAACCCACCGAACCGGCTCGGGACGGCGACCGGCATCGTCAACGTCGGCGGCTTCGTCGCCTCCCTGACGACGATCCTCCTCATCGGCGTCGTCATCGACGTCGTCGGCGGTGGCCGCTACGACCTGTCCGCCTTCCGGGCGGGGTGGTCGGTGCAGTATGCCGTGTGGCTCGTCGGCGTCGTCGGCTTCCTCCGCACCCGCCGCCAGGTCCGGGCCAGGCTGGCGAGCGAGGGCGTCCACGTCCCCCCGATGCGGGACGCCGTCCGCCGCGAGCGGGACCGGGCCCGGCGTCAGCGGCAGCAGCGGCGGCGCGGCGGCCCGGCGGGATAGCCGGACCCACCGTCGCCGAGCTCGGCCAACCGCATCCGGTCGACGAGCTCCCGCGCATCGGCGTCGGAGACCTCCGACCCTGCCCTCGGGAGCATCCCGACGGACCGGCATACGCCGCACGGGGTGGACCGGATCACCCCACCGGGCGGCTTCGCCCGGGCCGCTGCCGGCGCAGGGTGGAGCCCATGGCCTCGACGATCAGCACCACCCAGCCCCGGTCGGCATCCGCGACCGCCCGACGGCTGCCGAGGCGCGCCCGGCAGGCCGTCCTCGTCACCCACATCGTCGGCGCCGGGTCGTGGCTCGGGATCGACGTCGCGATGGGGGTGCTCTCCTCGTCGCCGTCGTCCTCTCGGTCGTCAAGCCATGGGGACGGCGGCGGTCGGCCCGGCCGTGACCGTGGGGGCCGCGGCCGCGGCGAGGGCCGCCCGTTCCGCACGACGGCGGTAGGCCCACCCGGGCCCGCGCAGGAGGAAGGACCACCGCTCCCGCCACGTGTCGGACGCGGCGATGTCGGCGCCGATGTCGCGCCACTCGTGGGTGGCGATCGTCAGCGGGTTGTAGGTCTCGATGTTCGTCGTCAGGCCGTAGACGACCGGCTCGTCCTCGCGCTCGAACGTCCCGAACAGCCGGTCCCAGACGATGAGGATGCTGCCGTGGTTGCGGTCGAGGTACTGCCGGTTCGAGCCGTGGTGGACCCGGTGATGGCTCGGGGTGTTGAGGACGTTCTCGAGCCAACCGATGGAGCGGACGACCTCGGTGTGGATCCAGAACTGGTAGATGAGGTTGAGGGCGCGGGCGTTCTCGATGACCGACGGCCGGATGCCGAGCAGGGCGAGCAGGCCGTAGGGCACGCTCATCGTCAGCCCCTCGGCGACCGGCTGGCGCAGCGCCGTCGAGAGGTTGTAGCGCTCGCTGGAGTGGTGGACGACGTGCATCGCCCACAGCCACCGGGTCTCGTGGTCGAGCCGGTGGTTCCAGTAGTAGATGAAGTCCCAGCCGAGGATCGCCAGGGCCGTCGCGCCCATCCCCGTGCCGAGGTCGCGCCGAGCGTGCCGGAACAGTCGCTGCCCGCTCGTCTGGGCGGCCCAGGTCGTCGCGGCCGCGAGCGCGGTGGCTCCCACGGCCGTGACCGCCGAGGCTCCGCGCAGCCTCCGCCAGGCGGGCGGCTCGGAGGTCGTATGCCGCAGTGCCGGCCCTCGCCTCGCGGCTCGCCCCGCCGTCGACGGCCTCGGGGTCCTGCGTGACGAGGTGGCGTGGGGCGAAGGGGCCGCTCGTCGGGATGGTGCCGGGCTCGGGGAGGCCGCCCGCGGCATACCGGCGACGGACGACGTCGGCGACGGAGGTGAGGGCGGTCGCGGCGACGGCGGTGCCCATGAGGGCCTTGCCGAAGCGCCCGACGCCGGGGGTCAGCGGGTCGAGCATCTTCTTCGCGACGAGCGGGGCGATCAGGCTGCCGACGCCCATCGTCAGGCTCGCGATCGTGTCGGCGAGCTCGTAGTCGCCCGGCCTGCTCGTGCCGGCCGGGGCAGGATGTCGCCGCTGCCAGGCGTACTCGGCGGCCATCGCTCCGATGAAGCCGGGGATGGCGAGGACGGTCAGGTCGACCTTCATCAGGCCCCTCTCGTGCACGTCGTCGTGGTCGAGAACCCGGGCATCGGCGGCCCGCGTGGAGCCAGCGTACCCGCGAGTAGCCGGCGGAGGACCCCGGCTCCCTCGACCTGCCAGGACCATGGGTTGTGCAGGTGCATCCACTGGGAATGCCCTGGAAATGCTGTGAATCCGCCTTTCGCAGTTGCCGCCCTTGCGGCGCCGAGGTCCAGCTGACCTACGCTGGCGATCTGCACCAGACCCATCGGACGACGTGCTGAGCCGAAGGAGACTGCGGTGTCCTCCTACCTCAACCGACGCGCGGCGGCGGTCACCGTCGTCCTCGCGATCATCATGGCCGGGTCGAGCCTGCGGTGGAGCTCGCCCGCCCAGACCCTCGGCTACGTGGCGGCATTCCTCGTCGTCGCCACCGCACTCAACGTGCTGCTCACCCGGGCCCGACGCGGCTGACCGCCCTCACCCCGCCGACATCTCATCGGAACCCTGTTGCTGCAGCGGCCCGACGAGATTTCGGCGTGGCGAGCGGCTCGTGCGAGGGTGGACCGATGCCGATGCACGCCGACGACACTGCCGTTCCGCCCGCCGACGCTCCCGGCGACGACCCTGCCGACGGACCGCCGCGCCCTCGCCACCTCGGCCCTCTCGAGGCCACCCTGCCGAAGGACCTCGCCGCCTGCGGCATCGTCTTCGGCGTCGCCTCGTTCGCCTGGTTCGGCTGGGGCCAGGCCGCCGCGAGCACCCTCCTCGGGGTCCTCCTCGGCATCGGCTCCGTCCTCGGGCTGGTCCTCGCCGTCGTCAGCGTCGTCCGGCGCCGCGGGCTGCCCGGCCCGGGACGCCACGAGGTCGACACCCGGCACGCCAATCGGGTCTACGCCACGTGGGTGACCGCCGAGTTCGTCCTCATCATCGCCGGCAACATCGCCCTCGGCCGGACCGGCCATCCCGACTACATCGTCGTCTGGACGTATGCCGTCATGGCCGCGCACTTCGTCCCGCTCGCCCGGCTCTACCGGATCCGGCTGCTCGACGTGACGACGGCCCTCGGGCTCGTGGTCGCGGCGCTCGGCATCGTCCTGCACGTCACGCTCGGCTGGGCGACGACCTCCGTCGTCGGGGGACTCGGCGGGCTGCTCCTGCTCGTCAGCGGGACGCTCTGCCTTCGCCAGGCCCTCGCCGCCGCACGGACGTGACCCCCCTGGCCGCACTCGCGCGCGCCGCGAGGGGTGGCGATCGGCCCCCAGGGGCAACCGCCAGGGGTGGCGATCGGCCCCATCAGGCGGCCGGAAGGGGCGGATCCCCACCCCTCGGCGGGCTCAGCGGCGGGCGGCGGGATCAGCCGGAGGCGGGCTCCGCGGCGCCGCGCTCCAGGCCGAGCGTCGCCAGCAGGTCCTCGTGCAGCTCGAACCAGACCCGGTGGCACGAGTCGAGGCCGAGGCCGTCGATCCAGCCGTGCTCGCCCCGCTCGGCCCGGCCGACGGCGGCACCGAAGCGCGCGGCATACCCGTCGAAGCGGGCGAGCACCCCGACGAGCTCGGCCGCCAGCGGCTCCAGGCGGCGACCGACGGCGGCGAGGTCGTCGAGGACCCGGTCGTCCCACCGGGGGTCGTCGTGCTCGTTGGCGGCGAGGGCGTTGCCGGGCAGCGGCCGGATCTGCCAGTCGGTCACCGCGCGCAGCAGCCGGGCGTTGAGCGGGGCGAATGCCGCATGCACCGACTCGACGGTGTCGCGCACCCCCGTCTCGTCGAGCTCGACCGCGAGACGGCGCTCCACTTCGGCGGCGCCGGACTCGGTCAGCGCCCAGCCGCCGAGCCCGGCGAACCCGACCCGCTCGACCCAGCCGTAGGCCTCGTCGTCCTCGAGCAGCTCCTGGACGAGGTCCCGGTCCAACCCGAACCGGCTCGCCACCGCGGCACCCTCGGCCATCCCCACGAGGCGCAGGGCATGGAGGACGAGCAGCTCCGGCTCCGAGGTGTGCGTCATCGGCACCGACGCTACCCCCGCGACGTGACGCGGCAGACATCATCGGCGCCCACCCCCCGGTGTCGTCGCGGCCGGGCCGGGTTGACACTGGGATGGTGCTGGACGTCCGTCCGGCCGCCGTGGCCGGAGCCTTCTACCCGGGCCGGCGCTCCGATCTGGAGCGCGACGTCCGGGCCCTCGTCGAGGACGCCCGGGCGCGGCTCCCGGATCGGCTGCCCGAGCCGCGGGCGCTCATCCTCCCGCACGCCGGCTACATCTACTCCGGCTCGACCGCCGCCCTCGGGTATGCCGTTCTCGCGCCGCTGCGTGACCGGATCCGCCGCGTCGTCCTCCTCGGTCCGACCCACCGGCACTACGTCGACGGGCTCGCCCTGCCCGGGGTCGGTGCCCTCGAGACCCCGCTCGGGAGGGTGCCGGTCGAGACGGTCGTCCCGGGGCTGCGCGAGGGCTACCCCCAGATCGTCGACAGCCCGGCCGCGCACGCCCTCGAGCACTCGCTCGAGGTGCATCTGCCCTTCCTCCAGGTCGTCCTCGACGAGTTCACCGTCGTCCCGCTCGCCGTCGGGGGGGCGGCCCCGGCCGCCGTCGCCGACGTCATCGACGCCCTCGGCGGCGGGCCCGAGACGGTGACGATCGTCAGCAGCGACCTGTCGCACTACCACCCGCAGGAGGAGGCCGAGGAGACCGACCGCGAGACGGTCCGGCAGATCCTCCGGCTCGAGGGGTGGCTCACCCACGACCAGGCGTGCGGTGCGACCCCCGCCAACGGGCTGCTCGTCAGCGCCCGGCGGCACGGGCTTCGGCCATCCCTGCTCGGGATGTGCACCTCCGGCGACACCGCCGGCGACCGGCGGAGGGTGGTGGGGTATGCCGCGATCGCCTTCTCCCAGCCCACCCCGGCCTGACCCGGTCACCTGGGCCCTGCCGGCCGACGCGGGCCCGGCCCTGCTGGCACTCGCCCGGTGGTCGATCGAGTCCGCCCTGCTGCCCGAGGGCGCGGCCGGGCCGGAGCCGGGCGCCGACGAGGACTGGCTCGACCGGGAGGGTGCCTGCTTCGTCACCCTGACGACCCGCGGTGCCCTGCACGGCTGCATCGGCTCCGTCGTGCCCCATCGGACCCTGCGGGCCGACGTCGTCGCCAACGCGCGGGCCGCCGCGTTCCGCGACCGGCGGTTCCCGGCGCTCACCCGGGCAGAGCTGGCCGACACGGCGGTCGAGGTCTCCGTGCTCTCCCCCCTCGCGCCGCTCGCGGTCCGCGACGAGGCCGACGCGCTCGTTCGACTGCGTCCCGGCGTCGACGGCGTCGTTCTCGACGTCGGCGCGCGCCGCTCGACCTTCCTGCCGCAGGTCTGGACGAAGGTCCCGGACCCGGCGGCCTTCCTCGCCCACCTCCGGCTCAAGGCCGGGCTCCCTCCGGACTACTGGAGCGACGAGGTGCGGCTGAGCCGCTACACCGTGACCGAGTTCCACGAGGAGCGTTGAGATGAGCGACGGAACGGGCCGGGCGGCATACCCGGTGAACGCGGCGGACGAGGAGTACGCGACATACGCACCCGACGAGGCCAACGCGGCATACCCGGGCCGCTGGTGGCACGCGCTCGACGACGGACGGGTCCAGTGCGACCTGTGCCCCCGCGAGTGCCGGCTGCGGGACGGGCAGCGTGGCTTCTGCTTCGTCCGGATGCGCGAGGGCGAGCAGATGGTCCTGACGACGTACGGCCGCTCGTCCGGGTTCTGCATCGACCCGATCGAGAAGAAGCCGCTGAACCACTTCTACCCCGGCAGCTCGGTCCTGTCCTTCGGGACGGCCGGGTGCAACCTCGGCTGCAAGTTCTGCCAGAACTGGGACATCTCGAAGTCCCGCGAGATGGACCGGCTCATGGACCAGGCCTCACCCGACGCCATCGCGGCGACGGCGTCGGCCCACGGCTGCCGGAGCGTGGCCTTCACCTACAACGACCCGGTCATCTTCGCGGAGTACGCGATCGACACCGCCCGGGCCTGCCACGCTCAGGGCCTGCGGACCGTGGCCGTCACGGCGGGCTACATCGAGGAGGAGCCGCGGCGCGAGCTCTTCTCCGTCATCGACGCGGCGAACGTCGACCTCAAGGGGTTCAGCGACGACTTCTACCAGCGGCTGACCGGAGCCCGGCTGGCGCCCGTCCTCGACACCCTCGCCTACCTCTGGCACGACACCGACGTGTGGGTCGAGATCACGACGCTGCTCATCCCCGGCCACAACGACTCGGACGAGGAGCTGCGGGCGATGTTCCGGTGGGTCCGCGGCGAGCTCGGGCCCAACGTGCCGCACCACCTGACCGCCTTCCACCCCGACCACCGGATGCGTGACGTGCCGCCGACGCCGCTCTCGACCCTCGTCCGGGCCCGCGACCTCGCCCTCGCCGAGGGGCTGCGCTACGTCTACACCGGCAACGTCGACCATCTCGCGGGCGGCGTGACCTTCTGTCCCTCCTGCGGCGACGCGGTCATCGCGCGGGACCGCTACACGGTGAGCGCCTACCGGCTCGACGAGCAGGGCCGGTGCCGGTCGTGCGGGACCCCGCTGCCCGGCCGGTATGCCGCGGCCGCGGAGCACTTCGGGACCCGCCGGATCCCGGTCCGGATCGCCGGCTGAGCGCCCGGCCGCGCGGGCGGCATACCCGCAGGTCAACCCGCGGAAAGAATCATCCGATCGGCTGACCCCGCGCGGTCATGAGCACCCCTCGCCAGGCCCTACGATTCTCCTGGCGAACAGCACCAGCTACGGCAGACTTCGAGGGCCCCAAGCCGGGGAAGTACGACGAAACCTGGGGGTTCGGCACCCGGCCGCTACGGCGGCACGGTCCGACCACGTCGCCACCCATATCTCGTCTCATCCGCTTCCACCGGCGCCGGCCCCGTCAGGCCGGCCTGCTCCCGCCATGAACTCGGTCATCTCCGTGCTGCTCTTCGGCGCCCTCACCGCCTCGAGCGTGCTCCTCTTCGTCCCCCAGCTGCTCCGCCTCGTCCGGTTCAAGGACCCGGCCGGCCTGTCCGCCGCCTCGCTCCTCTTCGGATCGGTGAACTACCTCGGCTGGACCGTCTATCTCCTCGACAGCCGGTCCTGGGGACTGTTCGCCGTCAACATCGCCGCCGGCGTCGTCTGGTTCGCCGTCGTCGCTCTCGCGTTCCGGTCGATCCGGCCCGGCCGGTCGTGGTGGCCGCCGCTCGCCTGGAGCCTCGTCCTGTCCGGCGTCGTGCTCCTCGACCGCCCGGCGCTCGGGTCGGTCCTGGGCGCCGGCGCCCTGCTCACCTACACGCCCCAGGCCGTCGGGGTCTGGCGGTCCGCCTCGCTGGCCGGGGTGTCGGCGACGACCTGGTCGATCGCCGCCGTCGAGGGGGCCCTCTGGCTCGTCGAGAGCCTGCGGGACGGCCTCGTCGGCGGGGTCGCCTTCGGCGTCATCGTGCTCGTCGCCGCGGCGAGCGTCCTCACGGCCGTCGCGGTCCGCCGCGAGCGCGGGGCCGGCCGTGAGCCGCTCTCGCCGGTGCCGCCCGACCCGACGGTACCCGCGGCGACGGTCCCCGACCCCGGCCTGGTCCGACCCGGACCTGCTCGACCTCGCCGCCTGAGGGTCCGGGGTCCCACCCGGTCGACCGGCGCCCCCGGGTGCTCGCGCAGACGTCCGGGAACCCGGACCCTCCCGCGAGCACCCACCCTCGAAGGCGGCTACCCGGCCCGGGCGCGGACCCGCTCGATGATGCCCGCGGCTGTGCCGCTCGGTCTCCTCGATGGTGACCCCGAGCCGGCGGAGGTTCTCGACCGGGCCGGCGGGTGTAGTGCTCGCCCTCGAGCGGAACGGTGGCGAGGTCGACGGTCCGCTGGAGGGCCCGAAGCCACCACGACGAAGACGCCACGTGGTCGGCGAGGAGGAGCCGCCCGCCCGGCCGGAGGACCCGGACCGCCTCGGTGAGGGCCCGGTCGACATCGGGGATGCAGCACATCGAGAACGTGCCGACGACGCTGTCGAAGGTCGCGTCGGCGAAGGGCAGGTCGGTGGCGTCGGCCCGCCGCAGCCGCAGTGGGCGGCCCATCCGAGCTCGCCTCGGCGCGCGCCTCCTCCAGCATCCGCTCACTCCAGTCGATGCCGGTCAGCTCGACGTCGGCGGCGTAGTGGACGAGGTTCGCCCCGGTTCCGACGGCGATCTCGAGGGTCTCGCCGCGGGCTCGGCCGCACACCCATGGCCGCGACGTGGCGAGGAGGCGACGCTCGGCCCAGGCGGTCCGCCGGTCGTACGTGCCGGCCTGGCGGTCCCAGTACCGGACGAGGCGGGGGGTGCCGGGCATGCCCCGACGCTACGGGCCCCGGGCATCAGGCGACCACCCCGGCCGGATGGGCCGGGTGGTCGAAACGGTGGGATGCGTCGGAGGGAACGACGCATCCCACCGTCCCCCTCACGGGCCGGGTGGCAGAAGGCCGGGACGAGGCTCAGGCGCCGGGGCGGCCGTGGGGGCGCTTCGTGGCCTTGGTCTTGGTCTTGGCCTGGTGTTGTCTTGGCTCTTGGCCTTGGCCTTCGTCTTGACGGTCGTGGCCGGGTGGCTGCGCTCAGCGCTGGACGGCGCGACGGCGTCGGGGGTCTCGGTGCCGTCGCCGCTCGGGTCGCCCGCCGCGTCGTCCGTGGCGTCGCCCTCGGTGTCCGCGGGCACGCCCTTCTTCGCCGCGATGACCGCGTCGCAGTAGTCCGTGAGACCCTCCTCGCCGCCGGCCGCGACGGCGAGGTTGCCGTAGGCGACCGAGCGGGGGGCCAGCCCGCCGTGGGTGTAGGCCGTGCACAGTCCGTATGCCGCGGGCCCGGTCCCATCCGGCCCGACCGGGGTGGCCGACGGCGTGCCGTCCGCCTCGGGGTCCTCGGTCGACGCCGGGTCGTCGGTGGAGGTGGGCTCCTCCGTCGCCGTGGGGTCGTCGGTCGAGGCCGGGTCCTCGGGGGCGGGGTCGCCGCTCTCGGGGGTCTCCGCGCCCGCCTCGTCGGCGGCGAGCGCGGGCGCCGGCGCACCGAGGGTGCGATGGGCGACCGTCTGGAGCGGGGCGGGGAGGTCTCCGGCGAAGGCGGCGGTGGCACCGCCGCCGAGGACGATGAGGCCGGACGTCGCCGTCATGGCGAGGACCTTGGCCGGGACGAGGGTGACGAGAGACATCGACACGGTCTTCCTGTCGGGGGCGTCTTGGTGAGGAGACGAAGTCGGGCCCCCCTGCGTTACATCCAGTTCCGTGCCCCTGGCCGGCGTCGGGGGCCGGTCGGCACGCCGGGGCGTCGCCGTGGCCCGTAACGACGACGCCCTTGACCTCGTTCTCGACGTGAGATGACCGGACATGGAGGGGGCTGGGTTCCGGGCACGGCCGAGGCCGAAGCCCGGTTCGAGCGCATCCTCGACGAGTCCCGACGCGCCGACCTCGCCGGCGCGGACGCCGCTCTCGCCGACGTGCTCCTCGCGATCCGCGCCCCCGCCACCGATGACGAGCTGAGCGGCCTCGACGCCGCGATGGCCGCGTTCGTCGCTCGGTCCGAGGCACCCACCCCCCGAGCCTGGGCGCGTCTGGCCCGACGGCTCGCCGCAGTGCCCGTCGCCACCCTGCTGGCCTCCGGCGGCCTCGTGGCCGTCGGCGGAATGGCAGCGGCGGCCTACACGGGCACCCTCCCGGCCGGCCTCCAGGACCTGGCCCACCGGGCGATCGGGGCCCCCGCACCCGAGGCGGAGCCGGCCCCCGTCGACCCGCCGGATGAGTGACGTGCCGGGCCCGCCGAGCGCGCCCGGCATCCCGGCACCGGCGACGACGACCGTGCTGCAGACGACCCCGACGGCCGTCGTCGCCGGGAATGCCGGCGGCGCCCGACCCGGCGATGCCCGGGCTGTGCCAGGCCTTCCTCCGCGGCGGGCTCGACCAGGACGCGGCGGCATACCGGGTGCTCGTCGATGCGGCGGGCGGCCTGAGCATCGCCGACTTCTGCGGCGACGTCGTGCCGACCCCGGCGGGGCCCGCGACCCCGAGTCGCCCCACCCGCCCGGCCGTCCCGACGCCGACCCACCCGACGCCGACCCACCCGACACCGGCCACGCCGACGCGACCCGGTCGTGCCGACGCCGACGCACCCCGTCGCTCCCCCGCCGACGCCACCGGCCGCCACGACGGCGACGCGACCCGAGCCCCGACCCGGGCGACGCCCGGTCGGACGAGCGACCCCACGCCGAGGCGAGGGGCGCCGCGGGACCGTTCCGCGACCGCCGGGACGTGACCGCAGCGGCCTCCCCCCCGCGGGTAAGGCGCCCCTGACCTGCGACGATGTGTAACGGAGCGGCCCCCAACCCCGTTCCTTGGACATGAGGACGGACATGAACGCACAGCGTGGCTGGTGCTGGGTCCCGGGCGGCGGCGCCGCACTCCGGGCCCCCGGTTCCCGCTGACCACCACGGCACCGCCGCACGCAGCACCGACGCGAGGACGCGCCGGCGGACGGGGTCGCCCATGGGCGACCCCCATCCCCCCGCACCAATCCCGCGCACCGCGGGTGACCGGTGGCGCGATGCTCGCGCAGACGACCGGGAACCCGGACACCTCCGCGAGCACCCACCTCGGCCGGCGAGGACCGGCTTGCTAGCGTCGATCGAGCCCGTCCCCCACCTGGCTGGAGTGCTCGTGTCGTCCGATGCCCATGACCCCACCGACCTGCTGATCCGGATCGGCCACGACGAGCTGGTCATCCGCCGCCGCTACGAGACGCTGTCCATCGCCAACGACACGCTCGCGGCGCTGCTGTTCATCGTCGGCAGCATCCTCTTCTTCTGGTCCTCGACGACCGTGGCGGCGACCTGGCTCTTCGTCGTCGGCTCGGTCCTGATGCTGCTGCGTCCGGCGATCCGCCTGTCCCGACGCTTCCACCTCACCCGGCGGCGCGGCCAGGACCCGGCGGGGTCGCACGAGTCCTCCATGGACTTCTGACGCCGCGGCGTCACTCGGCCGAGGCGAACCATCCCGTCGGCCCGATGTCCGTTCCGAGCCGGGGGACGTACTGGTCGAAGTAGATCCGGGCGATGAGCTCTCGCCGGCTGCCGACCTCGGCCTTGGCGAAGACCGACTTGAGGTGGTCCTGGACGGTGTAGGCGGACAGGTGGAGCGTCGTCGCCATCTCCTTGGTGTCGACGCCCTGGAGCACGAGCTGGGTCACGGCGCGCTCGCGTGGGGTGAGGTCGAAGGCCGCGACGACGAGCGGCACGATCTCCGGCGGCCGCGCCTCGTCGATGGTGACGACGACATCCCCGACGGCGTCACCACGAGCGCTGAGCGGCGTCGCGTGGAGGACGAGCCACATGCCGCTGCGTGACCGGACCCGGCACCGGGGCGGTCGCTCGGTCTCACCCGCCGCGAAGCGCCGGGCCGCGACGACGAGCGAGGAGATCACGCCATCGGGGCGGCTGTGGCCGTCCGAACCCCGGAGCTCGGCGAGACGCTCCTGTGCTCCGGCACTCATCTGCTGCACCGTGTCGTCCGCGCCGACGATGAAGACCGCCGGCCCCGTGGCCCCGGGCGCGACGTCCGCCGCCAGCGCCACGAGCAGGCCCGCGCGCGCCCCGACGGTCAGGGACGTCGACAGGGCCCCGAGCAGCTCGACCTCGTCCGCCGAGAACGGCCGCTCCCCGGCGGCCCGGAACAGCGCGAGCCCACCCCAGGCGTCCTGACCGTCGCGCATGACGACCCGGGCCTCGTCGGCATACCCGAAGTGCGGCGTCATGAAGTCCGCCATCCGCTGCGATCGGGTCGTGCGTCCGTCGGTCCAGGCGTGCAGGCCCATGGCCGTCACGCCGCGCCGGACGAGCTCGGCATACGCCGTCTCCTCGCCCCAGCCGTACTCGACGACCCCCCACTCGTGGTCGTGCTCGTCCTGGCCCCGCAGATCGCCGTACTTGTGGGACCCGGTGAGCAGCAGGGTGCTCGGGTCGAAGGTGCCGACGCAGGCGGCGACGTGCGGGACGGCCCGCTCGACCGACGCCACGGCCTCGGCGAAGAACGTGTCGAGGTCGAGCCCCGCTCGCGCCACCACCTCGACGTCGCGCAGCACCCGCTGCCCCATGAGAGTCAGGCTCACCTCACCAAGTGTGCTCAGCCGCGGGCGCGGGCGCCATCCCATAAATGTGGGGGTATGCCGCCCTCTCACGGCTGGGTCCGAAACCCCCTCACGACGCGGGATGGTCCGCGCCCGCAGGCCGGCCCCACTCTTCTCGGGACGACGGTGCCGTCAACACCACGGCGCCACCGCAATCCGATCCACGAGAGGGACCCGTCATGACCATCGACACCCACGAGAAGCCCGCCCCGGCCGCATCCGACCGGGCCTCGGCCCTGCGCGACCGGCTCGGCGACGTCGTCGCCGTTCCCGGGGACGCGGCATACGACGGGCTCCGCATGCCCTGGAACGTCGCCGCCGACCTGCGCCCGGCCGCCGTCGCCACGCCGCGCACCACCGAGGAGGTCCGGGAGGTCGTCCGGGCCGCGGCTGCCCTGGGGCTGCGGGTCGCCCCCCAGAGCACCGGTCACGCCGGCGCCGTCCTCGCCCAACACGACCTCGCCGACGTCGTCCTGCTGCGCACGACCGAGCTGATCTCGGTGCGGATCGACGCCGAGCAGCGGATCGCCCACATCGGTGGCGGCGCCATCTGGCAGAGCGTCGTCGAGGCGGCCGCCGAGCACGGGCTGGCCGCCCAGCACGGGTCCTCACCGGACGTCGGCGTCGCCGGCTACCTCCTCGGCGGCGGCCTGGGCTGGTACGCCCGCTCGAAGGGCCTCGCCGTCAACGACGTCCTCGCCGTCGAGCTCGTCACCGCCGACGGCGAGCTCCGGCGCGCCAGCGCCGACGAGCACCAGGAGCTGTTCTGGGCGCTGCGCGGCGGCGGCGGCAACTTCGGTGTCGTCACCGGCTTCGAGCTGCGCCTGCACCCCATCACCGACGCGTATGCCGGAGCCTTCCTCTGGGACATCGCCCACCTCGAGCCGGTGCTGCGCCGATGGGTCGCCTGGTGCGGCGAGGCGCCGGACGAGGTGACGACCTCGCTCCGGGCGATGCGCTTCCCGCCGCTGCCCGAGCTGCCACCGTTCCTGCGCGGCCGCGCCGTCGTCGTGCTCGACGGGGTCGTCCTCGGCGACGACGAGCGGGGCGCCGAGCTCGTCGCGTGTTTCCGAGACCTCGAGCCGGAGATGGACACCTGGGGCCGGATGCCCGCGGCCGGCCTGAGCCGGCTGCACATGGACCCGGAGGGCCCGACGCCCTCGGTCGGCAGCGGCACCCTGCTCTGCGACCTCGACGAGGACGGCATCGCCGCCTTCGTCGAGGCGGTCGGTCCCGGGGCGGACACCGCGCTGCTCCTCGCCGAGCTGCGCCAGCTGGGCGGCGCCGTCGGCCGTCCGGTCGCCGGCGGCGGGGTGGTGAACCGGATCGACGCGGCATACGTGGGGCTCTTCATCGCCGTGGCGGCGACCCGGGAGATGGCGGTCGCCGGCCGGGTCGACGCCGAGCGCGCCCGACGGTCCCTGGCCCGCTGGGAGACGGGGCAGACCTTCCTCAACCTCGTCGAGCGGCCCGTCGACCCGCAGACGGCCTACGGCCACGACGCCTGGGTCCGGCTCGGGGACCTCCGCCGCCGGCTCGACCCCACCGGGGTCTTCCTCGCGGGACACGAGGTTCCGGTCCGGGAGGCCGAGCACCCCACGGCCGCTGACGGCTGACCGCCGTCCCGGGCGGGTGCTCGCGGAAGGGACCGAAAACCCGGACACCTCCGCGAGCACCCGCTGGGAGCCTCGGCCGGTGCTCGCGGAAGGGACCGAAAACCCGGACACCTCCGCGAGCACCCAAGACGGGTGGGCGCGGTCGACCCGTCAGGCGACGTCGAACCGGTCGAGGTCCATGACGGTGACCCACGCAGCGACGAAGTCGCGGACGAACTTCTCCTCGGCGTCGTCTGCGCCGTAGACCTCGCAGATCGCCCGGAGCTGGGAGTGGGCGCCGAGGACGAGGTCGGCCGCCGACGCCGTCCACCGCTGCTCGCCGCTCGCCCGGTCGGTGCCGACGTAGACGTTCTCCTCGGTCGGCGAGTGGCTCCACTCGATCCCGGGGCTGAGCAGGTTGACGATGACGTCGTTCGACAGCACGCCCGGACGGTCGGTGAGGACGCCGACGGCACTGCCCGCGGCATTCGCCCCGAGGGCCCGCATCCCGGCGACGAGGACCGTCATCTCCGGCGCCGACAGGGTGAGGAGGTTGGCCTTGTCGAGCAGCAGGGTCTCGGCGGACAGCTTCTCGCCCGGCCGGAGGTAGTTGCGGAAGCCGTCCGCCCGCGGCTCGAGCACCGCGAAGGAGTCCACGTCGGTCATCTCGGCCGTCGCGTCGGTGCGGCCCGGGGTGAACGGCACGGTCACGTCGTGACCGGCCTCCCGTGCGGCCTTCTCGACCGCGGCACAGCCGCCGAGGACGATGACGTCGGCGAGGGAGACCCGCGTTCCGCCGGACTGGCGGTCGTTGAAGGAGCGCTGGACCCCCTCGAGGGTGTCGAGAATGCCGCCCAGCTCGGCCGGGTCGTTGACCTCCCAGCTGCGCTGCGGCTCGAGGCGGATCCGGGCGCCGTTCGCGCCACCGCGCATGTCGGTGCCCCGGAACGTCGACGCCGACGCCCACGCGGTGCGGACGAGCTGCGGGACGGTGAGGTCGGTCTCGAGGATCGCGGCCTTGAGGGCGGCGACGTCGGCGTCGGACACGAGCTCGTGGTCGACGGCGGGCACGGGGTCCTGCCACAGCTGGGCCTCGGGGACCCAGGGACCGACCATGCGGGAGACCGGACCCATGTCGCGGTGGAGCAGCTTGTACCAGGCCCGGCCGAACGCCTCGGCGAGCTCCTCGGGGTGCTCCATGAACCGCCGGGAGATCTTCTCGTAGACCGGGTCGAAGCGCATGGCGAGGTCGGCCGTCGACATCATCGGCGCATGCCGCTTGGCGGGGTCCTGCGCGTCGGGCACCGCGTCGGAGCCGGCGCCGTCCTTGGGCCGCCACTGCTTGGCCCCGGCCGGGCTCTCGTGCAGCTCCCACTCGTAGCCGAAGAGGGTCTCGAAGTAGCTGTTGTCCCACTGGATCGGCGTCGGCGTCCAGGCGCCCTCGAGGCCGCTCGTGATGGCGTCGGTGCCGACGCCGCTGCCGTGGGCGCTCTTCCAGCCCAGACCCATGTGCTCGACGGGGCAGCCCTCCGGCTCCCGCCCGACGAGCGAGGGGTCGCCGGCGCCGTGCGTCTTGCCGAAGGTGTGGCCGCCGGCCACGAGGGCGACCGTCTCCTCGTCGTTCATCGCCATCCGGGCGAAGGTCTCGCGGATGTCCCGGCCCGAGGCGACCGGGTCCGGCGTGCCGTTCGGTCCCTCGGGGTTGACGTAGATGAGGCCCATCTGGACGGCGCCGAGCGGGTTCGCCAGCTCGCGGTCGCCGCTGTAGCGCTCGTCGCCGAGCCAGGTGTCCTCCGGGCCCCAGTAGATCTCCTCCGGCTCGTAGATGTCCTCGCGGCCGAAGGCGAAGCCGAAGGTCTCCAGTCCCATCGACTCGATGGCGACGTTGCCGGCCAGGACGAGCAGGTCGGCCCAGGAGAGCTTGCGGCCGTACTTCTGCTTGATCGGCCACAGCAGCCGGCGGGCCTTGTCGAGGTTGGCGTTGTCGGGCCAGCTGTTGAGCGGGGCGAAGCGCTGCCCGCCGTCGCCGGCGCCGCCGCGGCCGTCGGCGATCCGGTAGGTGCCGGCGGAGTGCCAGCTCATCCGGATGAAGAGCGGCCCGTAGTGGCCGTAGTCGGCGGGCCACCAGTCCTGGGAGGTCGTCATCAGCTCGGTGAGGTCGCGCTTGACCGCGTCGAAGTCGAGGGTCGCGACCTCGGCGGCGTAGTCGAAGTCCTCGCCCATCGGGTTGGACCGGGGGGAGTGCTGGTGCAGAACCGCGAGGTTCAGCTGGTTGGGCCACCAGTCCTGGTTCGTCGACGGCCGGGTGGCCGGGGGGGTGGGTGCCGGGATGACCGGGTTCTCGGTGTCGGACATGTGATCAGCTCCTAACGGGATGGCTCGTCGTTGAGATGTCCTGCTGCCTGTGCTGTCGTGCCGATGGGACGGGATGAGAGGTATGCCGCGGGGTGCGCGGCGCGGGTCAGGTCGCCGAGGGGCCTTCGGTCGCCCCGGCCGCGGCCGCGACGACGTCGGGCGCGCAGTCGGAGCACTGGCCCCAGTAGATGACCTCCGCCTCGTCGATCGCGTAGCCCCGGTCGTCCGAGGCGACGAGGCACGGGGTGTAGCCGACCGCGCAGTCGACGTCCTCGATCGCCCCGCAGGTGCGGCATACGACGTGGTGGTGGTTGTCGCCGACCCGCGCCTCGTAGCGGGCGACGAGCCCCGAGGGCTGGATCCGGCGGAGGAGGCCGGCCCCGGTGAGGGCACGCAGGACGTCGTAGACGGCCTGGTGCGAGACCGAGGGCAGCTCACGTCGGACCGCCCCGATGATCGAGTCGGTGTCGGCGTGGGGATGGGCATGGACGGCGGCCAGGACGGCCAGCCGCGGCCGGGTCACCCGCAGCGACGACTCGCGCAGCGTCTGCTCGAACTCGGGTGTCTCCGGCACCCGGGCAGTATGGCGGCTTTTCTTGAGTGTTTCAAGAGTCCGTGGCCCCCGGGCGCCCCTCACCGCGTCAACAACTCCCCAATAGGGAAGTAACTGACCCGGCCCCACCTCACGAGGGGTGGCAATTGGTCCGGTCGTCCACCGCGAGAGGTGGCGATCCGCCCCTTCGAGGCGGACCCTAGCATCCCGCGAGAGGCGGCATTGCCGCCCTTCAGGCCGCCCGAAGGGGCAGATCGCCACCCTTCGGCGGGAGAGGCGGGGGCGGATCGCCACCCTTCGGCGGGGCCAGTGGATCAGGAGGTGGTGGGCAGGCCCTGCTGGGTCCAGGCGGCATACCCGCCCTCGATGTCGTACACGTGCTTCGCGCCGGCGTCGTGCATCGCCTGGGCGGCCGCGCCGGACTGGCTGCCGGAGCCGTCGTAGACGACGTAGCTCGCCGACGGGTCGAGGGAGGCGATGGCGGTCGCGAAGTCCCGCCCGGAGAAGGGCAGGTTGACCGCGTCGGGCAGGTGGCCGCGGGCGAAGTCCTCGGCGGGCCGGACATCGAGGACGACGAAGGCGACCTGCCCCGGGTTGCTGCGCATGATCTCGTAGGCGCCCTGGGGGATGAGCGGGATGACCGGGGCGGCGAGGTCGGCGGCGTTCTGCGCCGTGACGTCGACGCCGAAGTTGTCCGCGAGCCGCTGCTCGAGGGCCGTCTGGTCGAGCATGCCACCGGAGAAGTCGACGAGCTTCCCCGAGGCGTCGTAGAAGGCCGTGACGGGCAGCCCCTGCGACCCGAACGAGGTCCACAGGTCCGAGGCGGGGTCGCCGCCGATGTCCTTGGCGAGGGCGAACCCGGCGCCGGCGAGGTCGAAGCGCTCGGCCATCGCGGCCCCGTCGCCGGGGTCGGAGGTGTCGACGCCGATGAAGTCGACCGACCCCGCACTCGCCTCGCGCGACCTGGACGAAGCCCGGCAGCTCCTCGTTGCAGTAGACGCACCACGAGGCGAAGAAGTTGACGACGACGGGCCTCCCCGCGTGGTCGGCCAGGCTCACCGTCTCGGAGTCGAGGAGGCCGGGGAGCCGGAAGGCCTCCTTGTCGGCGCTGTATGCCGTGCCGCTGGCGTCGGTGCTCGGCGTGCCCCCGCCGCTCGTGAGGGCAAGGGCCGCGACGGCGCCGAGGACGGCGAGGGCCGACCCGACGACGGCGGCGACCTTGACCCTGCGCCGGCGCTCCTCACGGGCCTGTGGCGGCCGCGATCTCGGCCTTGCGGGCCTCGCGCTGCTCGGCGCGGGTCGGACGGGGTGTCGTGGTCATGGGAGTGCCTTTCAGCCGAGCCCGAGGAGGCCGCCGAGCCCGACGGCCTCGAGGACGGACTGGGTGTAGGTCGTGACGAGGGACATGCGGTCGAGGGCGAGGAGGATGCCGAAGCCGGCGAGGACGACGGCCGAGGTGGCCGTGATGGCGAGGAAGTGGCGCTTGACGAGGCCGAAGGCACCGGCGAAGCGGTCGAGCGCGAGGGCCGCGGCGAGGAAGGGGACGGCCAGCCCGGCCGAGTAGGCGACGAGCATCGCCGCCCCCCGGCCCGCCTCGCCGCTGCTCGCCGCGAGGGCGAGGACGCTCGTGAGGACCGGGCCGATGCACGGGGTCCAGCCGAAGCCGAACGCCACGCCCGCGACGGGCGCCGCGAACGGCCCGAAGCGGTCGAGCTGCGGGTGCCAGCGCTTCTCCTGGTAGAGCCACGGCGCCTTGAGGACGAGCGAGGCGAGGAGGAACAGCGCCATCGCGAGGACGACGAGCCCGGAGATCCGGGTGAGCAGGTCCCGGTGGCCGAGGAGGGCGCCGCCGACGGCCGTGACGGACAGGCCGAGGGCGACGAAGACGGCGGAGAAGCCGAGGACGAAGCCGAGCGAGGTCCGCAGGGTCCGGCCGAGGTGGGAGCGTCCGCCCTCCTGGACCGAGGTGACGCTGAGCCCGGTGACGACCGAGACGTAGGCGGGGATGACCGGCAGCACGCACGGCGAGAGGAACGAGACCAGCCCGCCGACGAAGGCGCCCAGCAGGGTGAGGTCGGCTGCGGTCATGCGGGTCGGTCCTCGGGGCGACGTGGCGGGCAGGGCGCGCTCCACTATACCCCTAGGGGTATCGGTTCCGGGCCGGTGCTCGCGGAACCGCCCGTGATCCCGGACGCCCCCGCGAGCACCCAGCGGGCGAGACGTCAGACCCCGGTCGGCACCGGCGCCGTCAGCGCCGGGCGGCGTTGAGGTCGGCCGCCGCGCGCACGAGGGCGGAGAAGGCCACCGGGTCGAGCGCGTCGCCCTCGTGGAGGTCGATGGCCCGCCAGGACCGTCCGCCGAGCCCGGCGTTGAACAGCCCGTCCGGGTCGGCGAGGGAGGCGCCCTTCGGGAAGGTCAGCTTGACCTTGTCCTGGTGGGCGTTGCCGACGGCGATGATGCCGTCGCGCTCCCAGACCGGGCTGCCCATCCACTTCCACGTCTCGACGACGTCCGGCAGCGTCTCGTGGATGACCCGGCGGATCTCGGCCAGGCGCTCACCTCGCCAGTCCGAGAGCCCGGCGATGAGATCGTCGATCCTCGCGGGGGCGTGCTCCTGACCCGCGTTCTTCTCCGGCATGCTCGACATCCTCTCGTCACATCGCGTCCGCGACATCCGTCACCGTGATGACGGGACCGACGATAGGAAGGTGACATGACGACGGACCTCACGGACCGGTTCGAGGCCGAGCGGCCGCGCCTCGTGCGGATCGCCGCCCGGGTGCTCGGCGACGACGTCGAGGCCGAGGACGTCGTCCAGCAGGCCTGGCTGCGGCTGGACCGGGTCGAGCAGGAGATCGACAACCTCCCCGGCTGGCTGACGACGGTGACGACCCGGCTGTGCCTGGACCGGCTCCGCCAGAAGGTACCCACGCCGGAGGAGGACGCGCTGCTCACCGAGTCCGCGATCGCCCCGGACCCGGCGGACGAGGTGGCCCTCGCCGACACGGTCGGCATCGCCCTCCAGGTCGTCCTCGACCGGCTCACCCCCGGCGAGCGGGTCGCGTTCGTCCTCCACGACAGCTTCGGCTTCGACTTCGCGACGATCGCCGCCATCCTCGACGCGAGCCCGGCGGCGGCGCGCAAGCTCGCGTCCCGGGCGCGGGCCAAGGTCGTCCAGCCGGCGCCCGAGGACGCCCTGGCGGACTGGGAGGTCGTCGACGCCTTCCTGTCCGCCGCCCGGGGCGGGGACTTCGGGCGCCTGCTCGAGCTGCTCGCGCCCGACGCCGTCGTCGTCGGCGACGCCGTGGCCCTGACGATGGGGACCCCCGAGCGGATCGACGGGCGGCGCCCGGTCGCCGAGTTCTTCAACGGCGCCGCGAAGTCGGCGCTCTCGGTGTTCGTCGGCGATCGGCCGGGCGCCGCGTGGATGCTGCGCGGCGAGGCCAAGGTCGCCTTCGACTTCACGATCGAGGACGGCATGGTGAGCCGGATCGACTTCCGGGCCGACCCCGAGGTGCTCGCGCGGGTGCGGGCCCGCAAGGGCGCGGCGGCCACCGGCTGAGCCGGGGTCGACCACCGCGCTCTCGGGCGGTCCTGCGCCGGGACGCTCCGTCGGAGGCGCAGCGGGTCAGGAGGCGCAGCGGGGCGTCAGGAGGCGCGGCGCGTCAGGAGGCGCAGCGCGCGTCAGGAGGCGCAGCGCGTCGCGAGGTGCTCGGTGACGGCGCTCACGGGCGTGCCGCCGGCGAGGGCCGCGGCGGCGAGGTCGGCGTGCGGCTCCCAGGCCCGCGGCATACCGAGGAGGAAGTCGACGACGTCCTCGAACACGGTCGAGCGCGAGTGGAAGGCCTCGGCGAGGGCGCCGCCGCCGAAGCCGTGCAGGCTGTCCCGACCGGACGTGGGGACCCCGGCGATGACGACGACGGGTCGGTCCTGGCCGGCGATGTGGACGTCGACGTGCCCGAGGAGACGGCTCGCGTAGACCCGCACGGCCCAGTCCCCGACGACGCTGAGCGAGAGGAGGTGCCGCGAGACGGCGCTCTCGTGGGCCCCCGGGCGCAGCTCGATCCGGCGGCCGAGACCGCGGCCCGTCTCTGCGGGGACGTCCAGCGGCCACGTCGTCATGTCTCCCCATCGGCCGCGCGCCCGCCGTTGCCAGGGGTCGGCCGGGCGGGCGACGGGTGACCCACATCACACCGTATGCCGCGCCGAGCCCGCCGGAGCCCCGCGCCGGTTCGCCGGCCGGACCCGGTGCCGCGGGACGGCGACATTTGCCACGATGGGAGATCGCAGCCAGGTCATGACCGCCGCCACGAGACCGAGAGGGGCCGTTCGTGCCGTCGAGCCTCGCCGCTCTCACCCTGCCCGCACTCGCCACCGACGTCGCTCCCGCGCTGTCGCTCCCCGCCTACCTCGCCGTCGTCCTCGTCATCGCCGTCGCCGCCCAGTGGGTGGCGTGGGCCGTGCGCGTCCCGAGCCTGCTCCTGCTGCTCCCCGCCGGCTTCACCCTCGGCCAGGTCGCCGCGCCGGACGCCGTCATGGGACGCGACGTCGTCAGCGCGGCGGCGTCGGTCGGGGTGGGCATCATCCTCTTCGAGGGGAGCATGACCCTGCGCTTCAAGGAGCTGCGCGGGATCAGCGGACCGGTCATCCGGCTGACGACCGTCGTCGTCGCCATCGCCTTCGTCCTGCTCTCCGGAGCCGCGTGGCTCGTCGGCATCGACTGGCGGCTCGCGATCCTCGTCGGGGCGATCGTCGTCGTCACCGGGCCGACCGTCATCAACCCGATCCTCCGGCAGATGCGACCGACCCGACGGGTCTCCTCGCTGCTGCGCTGGGAGGGGATCGTCGTCGACCCGATCGGAGCCATCCTCGCGGTCCTCGTCTTCCAGGCGATCCTCGCCGGGCGGGAGGGCGACACCCTCGCCGTCATCCTCGGCACCCTGGCGCTGACCGTCGTCGTCGCCGTCGGGTTCTCCATCCCGGTGGGCTTCGCGCTGGGGGCCGCCGTGCGGCGGCACTGGGTGCCCGACTACCTCCAGGGCGTCCTCTTCCTCTCCATCGCCGTCGCCGCGCTCGTCGCGTCCAACCTCCTCGCCGACGAGGCGGGGCTGCTCACCGTCACCGTCCTCGGCGTCGTCCTCGGCAACCAGCGCGGCCTGCGGCTCACCGTCGTCCGGGAGTTCCAGGAGCACCTGCAGGTGCTGCTCATCGGGGTGCTCTTCGTCCTGCTCGCCGGCCGGGTCAGCGTGGCCCAGCTCGCCGACGCGGCCCCGCAGGCGCTGGCCTTCCTCGTCCTCGCGGTCCTGCTCGTCCGGCCGCTCAGCGTGCTGCTCGGGCTGACCGGGACGTCGGCGACCCGTCAGGAGCGCCTGCTCCTCGCGTTCATGGCCCCGCGCGGCATCGTCGCCGCGGCGGTCACGAGCGTCTTCGCCCTCGAGCTGCAGCACGCGGCCGAGGCGAGGGCGGAGCTGGCACGCGATCCCGCGGTCGTGGGGGATGCCGCCGGCCGGCTGGCGGCGGAGGCGGCCTCGCTCGCCGAGCTGGGCGAGCAGGCCCAGCAGCTCGTCCCGATCGTCTTCATCCTCATCGTCGGCACCGTCGCGGTGTACGGACTCGGCGTGGGTCGCCTCGCCGAGCGGCTCGGGCTGGCGAGCTCGTCGCCACAGGGGGTGCTCTTCGCCGGGGCGAGCCCCTGGGTCGTCCAGGCGGCCCAGCAGCTCGAGGAGCTCGACGTGCCGACGATGGTCATCGCCGAGCACCGGCACGACCTCGCCCCGGCCCGGATGAAGGGCCTGTCGACGGTGGCGACGAACATCCTCAGTGAGTTCGCCGTCGGGGAGCTCGAGCTCGGCGGGATCGGCCACTTCATCGGTGCGACCGAGATCGACTCGACGAACTCGACCGCGGCGGCCGAGTTCGCGCACATCGTCGGCCGGACCGCGTCGTGGCAGCTGCGCCGGGGTGACGATCCCGACGCGGAGATGTCCGAGACCCGGCGGCCGGCGCCGCATCTCGTGGCGCGGTACCCCTTCTCCCCCGCGGTCACCCACTCCCGGATGGTCGAGCTCGGCGAGCGCGGGTATGCCGTGCGCCGGACGACGCTGTCCGAGAAGTTCGACGTCGCCGACTTCCGGGCGCAGCACCCGGAGGCGGTGCTCATGTTCACCCATCGGCAGGGCCGGTTGCGGGTCGTCACCGAGGGCAGCGACCCGCCGGCCGCGGGGACGGTCCTCGTCGCGATGATGCGCGAGCGCGACGTCGAGGGGCGGACCGAGCGGAATGCCGCGAAGAAGGCGGCGAAGCGGACCTCGAAGGACGCCGGGCGGCGCCGCGAGCCGGCGGGCTCCTGACCCTCGCCCCCGGCTCGCGCAGCGCCTCCGTCAGCCCTCGTGCGGCGCCTCGGCCCCGCTCGCGCGCGGCCGGCTCCACGGCACGCCGACGGTGGGCAGGACCCAGCGGTCCAGGCCGTAGTGTCCGGCCACCCGCCAGGCGGCGATGATCGCGAGGGCGGCCGCGGCATACACGGGGTTGACCCCGTCGGAGCCCGCGAAGAGGAAGCTGAGGTTGAGCAGCAGGCCCAGGGCGGCGCCGAGACCGGTGAACAGGCCGAGCACGAGGAGGACGCCGACGGCGAGCTCGAGGAAGGGGATGATCGGGCCGATGAACCGGTAGCCGGTGTCGGCCACCCAGCTCAGCCAGGCCTTGTTCCACCCGAAGGTGCCACCGATGACGGACGGGTGGGCGCCGCTCATCTGCGCCAGCCCTCCCTTGGCGAAGCCCTGCACGGCCGAGCCGTTGGCCCAGCCGCTGGAGTAGGACCCGAACTTCTCCACCGATCCGGAGATCCAGTTCCAGCCGAGGACCAGCCGCACCACCAGCCAGATCGTGCCGGAGACGGCGTTCCGCTCGGCGAACAGCGCCCGGGTCCAGGCCCAGCTCTCGATGAGCGGCTCGTGGACCTCCCGCCGTTCCGGGTGGTGGACGATCGCGCCGTCATGGGTCATGGCCATGTCGTTCCTCTCCGGGTGGTGTCCGGTGGCGCTGTCGACGTGGCCGCGTCCCCAGGGCCGTTCCACCCTGGTCGAGCTGTCGAGGGTCCGGTGACCGCCGAGGAGAGCGACCACCCGGGGACGAGGTCGCGATGGCGGGCCCCCGGGTGAGGCCCCTCGATGGGTCTCCGGATCCTCCCTACGGCCCCGACGCTAGGCCCGACACCTGACGGGTGGCTGGGCGGACCGTGGGCGCCACCTGACCCTCCGGTGGACCGGCGGGCGCGGCCGCCTCACCGGCGTCGGGCCCGGACGACGAGGTCGGCGTGATGGTGGGCGCCGGCCCCGCCGGTGATGGCGCGCTCGCGACGCTCGTGTACCTCGACCTCCCAGCCCGCTCCGAGCGCCCCCGGGAGGTCGTCCGGCGAGAGGAGGTCGTCGGGGTCGATCCCGTGCTCCCGGGCGCGCTCGCGATCGACCTCGGCGTGGTGGACCACGAGCAGCGTTCCGCCGGGGGCAACCCGACGGGTCAGGGCGGCGACCGGGTCGGCATCCCGGAACAGCGCGGCATAGAAGGCGATGACGAGGTCGAAGGCGCCGTCCGGCAGGTCCACGTCGGAGGCCTCGGCGAGGCCGGCGTGCACCCACGCGACCTGGACACCCGCGCGGTCGGCGGCGGCGCGGGCGCGGTCGAGGGCGACACCGGAGGGGTCGAGGCCGGTGACGCGCCAGCCGCGGCGGGCCAGCCACACGGCGTCGGCGCCCTCGCCGCACCCGACGTCGAGGGCCCGGCCGGGCGGCAGACCCGACGTCTCGGCGACGAGGGCGTGGTTGGGTTCGCCGCTCCAGATGTGCTCGCCCTCGCGGTATCGGGCGTCCCACTCCGCCGGGCCGGGCCGGCCCTGGTGCGGATGGTCCTCCCCCGGATGCTCGGCCGCCGACCCGTGCCCGTCGGCGTGCTCGTGGGTGGGCTCGTCGGTGTGCTCGTGGGTGTGCTCGTCGTCCACGCCCCGAGTGTGCCCTCCCGCCCGGGTGCCCGAAGGCTCGGGGTCCTCCGGCATCGGTCCGTGGGGCCCATCACACCGGAGCCCCTCGGGGCCGGCGCTCTGCTGGACTGAGCGCTGTGATGGGTGACCTTCGGCCGGTCGACGTCGGGATGTACGCGTTCTACCTGGTCCTGCTGGCGCTCGCGGTCGTGGCCGACCTGCGGGATGCCGTCTGGTTCGTCCCGCTGGCCCTGTCCGTGGTCTGCGCCGTCCTCTGGTTCGTGGCGCGCTGGCAGCTCGGCGCGGCATTCTCGGTGCAGCCCGAGGCCCGGCACCTCGTGGCGACGGGCCTGTACGCGCGGATCCGCCACCCGATCTACGTCTTCGGCACCGGCGCCTTCCTCCTGGTCCTGCTGGCGCTGCAGGGCTGGAAGGGACTGGCCATCTGGGCGATCCTCATCCCGATTCAGCTCGTCCGGGCCGCTCGGGAGGACCGGGTGCTGGCGGCGGCGTTCGGCACCGAGTACGAGGAGTACCGCAGGTCCACGTGGTTCTGAGGGCCGCTGCCCCCCGAAGGCTCCTCCTCCGCCGCCCCTCCTCCGCTCGATTCGCCGGCAGATCGCTCAGAAGTCGCGGGCCATGTTGTTGAAGCGGGAGTAGTGGCCCTGGAAGGCCAGCACGATGTCCTTCGTCGGCCCGTTGCGGTGCTTGGCGACGATGACGTCGGCCTCGCCGTCCCGCTCGGGGTCGGAGCGGTCGCGGTGGAGCAGGATGACGACGTCGGCGTCCTGCTCGATCGAGCCGGACTCACGCAGGTCGGACATCTGCGGCCGCTTGTCGGTGCGCTGCTCCGGGCCACGGTTGAGCTGGCTGATCGCGATGACCGGCACCTCGAGCTCCTTGGCGAGCAGCTTCAGGGCCCGGGAGAACTCGGCGACCTCCTGCTGGCGCGACTCGACCCGCTTGCCCGAGCTCATCAGCTGGAGGTAGTCGATGACGACGAGCTTGAGGTTGTGCTGCTGCTTCAGCCGCCGGCACTTGGCCCGGATCTCCATGAGCGACATGTTCGGGCTGTCGTCGATGAAGAGCGGGCTGTCGGAGATCTTGCCCATGATCCGGGCGAGCTTGGTCCACTGCTCCTGGCCCTTGAGGCCCTTGCGCAGGTCCTGCAGCTGGATCGTCGCCTCGGCGGAGAGGATGCGCATCGTGATCTCGGTGCGGCTCATCTCGAGCGAGAACACCGCCGTCGCGAGCTTGTGCTTGATCGCCGCGGTCCGGGCGATGTCGATGCCGAGGGTCGACTTGCCGACGGCGGGGCGCGCCGCGACGACGATCATCTGGCCCGGGTGCAGCCCGTGGGTCAGCTCGTCGAGCTCGATGAACCCGGTCGGCACCCCGATCATCTCGTCGGTGCGCCCGGCCGCCGCCTCGATCTCGGTCATCGTCGGCTCGAGGAGCTCGCCGAGGACGACGTAGTCCTCGCCGCCGCGCTTCTCGAAGACGCCGTAGACCTCGGCCTGGGCCCGGTTGACGATGTCGTCGACGTCGCCCTCACCCTGGGCGTAGCCCATCTGGACGATCCGGGTGCCGGCCTCGACGAGCCGGCGCAGCACGGCCCGCTCATGGACGATCTCGGCGTAGTAGCCGGCGTTGGCCGCCGTCGGCACCGACTGGATGAGCTGGTGGAGGTAGGCCTGACCGCCCACCCGGGTCAGGTCGCCGCGCTTGCCGAGCTCGTCGGCGACGGTGATCGCGTCGGAGGGCTCACCCCGGCCGTAGAGGTCGAGGATCGCGTCGTAGATCAGCTCGTGCGCCGGCCGGTAGAAGTCGTGGCCGCGCAGCACCTCGAGGCAGTCGGCGATCGCGTCCTTGTTGATGAGCATCGAGCCGAGCACCGACTGCTCCGCCCCGAGGTCCTGGGGAGGGACCCGGTCGTCGACGGGGCCCTCGTACCCACCGCCGTAGCCCGGGCTCAGCTCCGTGACCGACACCGACCAACCCCTTCTCGCGGCCCCCGCCAGTGGGGCTCATGTGACACGTGCGCCGTCACGAACCAGTGGTACCAGCCGCCGCCGACACCGGCCTCGTCCGTGACCCCGAGTCACCGTAGACCCGGCCGGTATGCCGCCCCAGCCGGGCCTGTGGACCGGCTGGGGACAACGTGTGCAAAACGCCCGACATCGGTGTGCACAGTCCGTGGAGAACCCTGTGGATCGAGCCGACCCGACCCGAGAGGACAGGCCGCTGACCTGCACAGACGTCGTCCACGACCTGTGCAGCCAAGATTGTTTCGGGCGTGTCACATCCACAGGGGGTCATCCGTTCGGATGATGCCCGCGGCGCCGAACGGACGACCGCGCGGCCCGACGAAGGGTCCACCGACCCCCCGGCAGGGCACCTGACCAGCGCCTTCACCCGACGGGGTCGACGCACCGGCTGACATCGCTCCCATGCCGTGACGAGGAGGAGAGCCCCGCGCGGGTCCGGCTCACCCGGCATACCGGGCCTGCGCCCGCGCCCGCGCCTTGGCCGCCTCGACCTCCCGGTCCTTCGGTGGGGCGGTCGTCACGAGGGCGTCCAACAGCCGCCGCGTCGCCGCGGCGACCTCCTCGACGGCGGCGTCGAACGCGGCCGCGTTCGCCTGCGACGGGCGGGTCGCCCCGCTCACCTTCCGCACGTACTGCAGCGCCGCCGCGTGGACCTCGTCCCGCGTCGCGGGGGGCTCGAAGTTGTGCAGCGTCCTGATGTTCCGGCACATCGCTCCAGGGTAGGCCGCGACCCCGGGCCCGACCCCGACGAGACCGACATCACTTAGGCACCCCTGTGCTGTCCCCCGTCCCCGAAATACGGGACGATGGGGGCATGCGCATCGTGTCGACAGAGGAACTCACCAGACACCTCTCCACCATCCCCGGCAAGCCCCGCGTCGTCGTCAGCGGCAACGTCGCAATCCCCTGGGAGGGCGTGCAGGCCGTCGACGAGGCCCTTCCCGAGTACATCCTCCACGCGCTCAACGCGCCGCCCGGCATCCCCACCCGCGAGGGGGTGACCGCCGAGACGTGCTTCGTCGGCGCCGGCATGCGCAAGCACCCGAACCTGTCCTACGTCCCGAGCCGGCTCTCGCTCGTCCCGGTCCTGCTCAACCGGGTCATCCCCGGCGACGTCGTCGTCCTCCACTGCGCGCCCCCGCGCGACGGGATGCTCAGCCTCGGCATCGAGGTCAACGTCCTCCCGGCCGCCATCGCCGGCACCCGGTCCCGCTCCGGTCTCGTCGTCGCCGTCATCAACGACCAGATGCCCTACACCTTCGGCGACGCGCAGATCCCCGAGTCCTGGGTCGACCTCGCCATCGAGGTCTCCAGCCCGCTCACCGAGCCCAAGCCGTTCGCCCTCGACGACTCCAGCAGCGCGATCGGCGAGATCGTCGCCGCGCGCGTCCCCGACGGTGCGACCCTCCAGATGGGCATCGGCGGCATCCCCGACGCCACCCTCCTCGCCCTCGGCGAGCGCAAGGGGCTACGGATCTGGACCGAGATGTTCTCCGACGGCGTCCTCGAGCTCGACCGCAAGGGCGCCCTCGACCCCGACCACCCGCTCACCGCGTCCTTCCTCTTCGGCACTCGCGAGCTCTACGACTGGCTCGACGGCAACCACCGGGTCCGGATGATGCGCACCGAGCACACGAACGATCCCGGGCTCATCGCCCAGCAGCGGATGATGACGAGCGTCAACTCCGCCCTCGAGGTCGACCTGTTCGGCCAGGCCAACGCCTCCCGGATCAACGCCCGGATCTTCTCCGGCTTCGGCGGCCAGACCGACTTCATCGTCGGCGCGATCCACTCCCCGGGCGGCCAGTCGTTCATCGCGCTGCGCAGCTGGCACCCCAAGGCCGACGTCTCGACCGTCGTCCCGCTCGTCGACGAGCCGGTCACGTCCTTCCAGCAGACGGCCATCGTCACCGAGAACGGCGCCGCCGAGCTGTTCGGCTACAGCGAGAAGGCCCAGGCCCGCCACATCATCCGCGACGCCGCGCACCCCGACGTGCGCGACGAGCTGTGGGAGGAGGCCGGCCACCTCGGGCTCGTCTGAGCCGAGTCCGAGCGTCGGACCGCGCCGGGGGGCCAGTTCCGTTGCCGCAGAGCGTTCGTCGTGACCTCATCGAGGAGGTGAGCCGGGTTCTCGCCGCGGGCGCGAATCCGGAGAACGCGGCTGCCCAGCAGCGGTACATGAAGTCGGCGATGCCCTACTACGGGCTGACGATGCCGACGATGCGCCGCACGCTCCGACCGGTCCTCGACGACCCGGCATACCGGATCACCGACCGCCGCTCCTGGGAGGCGACGGTCCGGGCGCTCTGGGACGACGCGAGCCACCGCGAGCAGCGGTATGCCGCGATCGAGCTCGCCGCGCACCGCCACTACCGCTCCTGGCAGGACCCGGACACGATCCCGCTCTACCGCCACCTCATCGTCACCGGCGCCTGGTGGGACCTCGTCGACGGGCTCGCCGCCGAGCAGGTCGGCGGCATCCTCGGAACCCACCGCGCCACGCTGACCCCGCTCCTGCGGGCCTGGGCCGTCGAGGACGACCTGTGGCTGCGGCGCAGCGCGATCATCTGCCAGCTCGGCCACAAGGAGTCGACCGACCTCGACCTGCTGACCGCCGCGATCGACGCGAACGTCGAGGGCACGGCATACGGCTCGGAGTTCTTCATCCGCAAGGCGATCGGCTGGGCGCTGCGCCAGCACGCGCGGGTCGCGCCGGAGTGGGTGCGGGCCTTCGTCGCCGCCCGCGGGGACCGGCTCTCGCCGCTGTCGCGCCGCGAGGCCCTCAAGCACCTCTGAGGTCCGCGTACCCGCGGGCACGCCGCGTCGGCCGCATTCCTGGCCGATCGGCGAGGGCTCTCGGCCCGAACGGACGATGCGTCCGCGGGGGGTCGTTCCTAGGGTCGTGCGAGTAGAGACACCGCGCCCCTGCCCCGAGGAACCATGTCCCTGCGCCGAGCCGCCCAGACCGCGTGCCGCTGCCGTCATCGGCACCGGTCTGGCGCTGCTCGCGGCACCCACCGCCGATGGCCGGCACCGGCGCGTCCATCACCGCGCCCTCCGTCGTCACCGCCGGCCAGGCGACGAATGTCAACGGCACCTGCCCCGGGGCCGCGACGACCGCCGTCCTCGGGCTCACCCAGGGCGGCGCGAGCCTGTTCTCCGCCTCGTATGCCGTGACGGCCGGTGAGTGGGCCGGCGCCGTCACCGCGACCGGCCAGATCGGCGACGCGACGCTCACCCTGGCCTGCCGAGCGGACGGCTCGACGCTCGCGACGGCCACGGCCACCACGCTCCTCTTCGCCGTGCCCGAGGGCGGCCGGGCCAACGTCACGGTCAGCCCCGGCACCGAGCCGCTGGGCGGCCGGGTCACCGTCACCGCCGCCTGCCCGACCGGGTCGGCGGGCGGCGGCGTCTACCTCTTCCAGGGCGACAACGATCCCTTCGCGGGCACGGCGTCCTCTCCGGTCCGCTCGACCGGCACGATCCGGGTCTCCTTCCCCGTCGCCCTGTCGCGCCCGCCGGGCTCGACCGCACCCGCGCCGACCCGCGGCCCCGCCACCGCCGTCGTCTTCTGCACCGACGGCGCGGGGATGCCGACCGGCACCGGCCACCGCGACTTCACCATCAGCAAGGCCGTCGTCGCGGCGCCGGCGCCCGCGGCCACCCAGGACGGTGCCGCCTCGCGCTCGACCCCGGCCCGGCCCACCGCCGGCCCGACCTCCGACCCGAGCGCCCCCGCCCCCGCCTCGGCCACCGCGACGGCCACTCCAGCCCCGTCGGCCGCCGGCGAGGCGGACCCGACGCCCGAGGACCGCGTCCTCGCCGGCGCGCCGGTTCTGCCCCGCGCCCTGGATGGTGCCGACGACACCGCCCCCGCGGGCAACCGGGTGCCCCTGGCCGTGCTCGGCCTCGCCCTCGTCGCCGCCGGGGCCGGGCTCGTCGCCCTCACCCGGCGGCCCGCGCTCGTCGGCGTCCTCGCCACGCACCTCGCCCGGCCCGCCTCCGCGGCCCGACGCCTTCTCCCGCGACGCACCGCCTGAGCAGCCCTCGCCCGTCCGGGTGCGGCTAGCCTGCGTCGGGTGAGCCCGCGGCATACCGGTCGGGCGGAGGACGCCACCGACCAGCGAGAGATCGCCCGCCTCGCGGGCCCCGCCTTCCTCGCCCTCGTCGCCGAGCCGCTCTTCCTCCTCGCCGACTCCGCCATCGTCGGCCACCTCGGCACGGCCTCCCTCGCCGGCCTCGGGGTCGCGAGCGCGATGCTCCTCACCGCCGCGAACCTCTTCGTCTTCCTCGCCTACGGCACGACGTCGGTCGTCGCCCGGCAGCTCGGCGCGGGCTCGCGGGCGGGCGCGCTGACCGCGGGCATCGACGGGATCTGGCTGGCCGTCGTCCTCGGCGCCGTGACGACGGTCGTCGTCGAGGTCCTCGCCGAGCCGCTGTGCCGGCTCTTCGGCGCCTCCGACGCCGCGCTCGCCGCGGCCGCGACCTACCTGCGGATCTCCGCGCTCGGGCTGCCGGCGATGCTCGTCCTCCTCGCGACGACCGGGGTGCTGCGCGGGCTCCAGGACACCCGGACGCCGATGGTCGCCTCGCTCCTCGGCTTCAGCGGGAACATCGGCCTCAACTTCCTGCTCGTCTACGGCCTCGGCTGGGGGATCGCCGGCTCGGCCTGGGGCACGGTCATCGCCCAGACCGCGATGGCGCTGGGCCTCGGCGCGGCCCTCGTCCGGCATGCGGCGCGCGAGCGCGTCGCCCTGCACACGCATCCGGTGCGGGTCCTCGCGGCGGCCCGGACCGGCGTGCCGCTGCTCGTGCGGACGCTCGCGCTCCGCGCGGTGCTCCTCATGACGACGTGGGTCGCGGCCGGCCTCGGCGACGTGCCGCTCGCCGCCCACCAGGTCGCGATGACGGTGTGGAGCGTCCTCACCTTCGCCCTCGACGCGATCGCCATCGCCGGACAGGCCATCACCGGACGCACCCTCGGAGCGGGCGACCTCGCACGGACCCGCTCGGCGACGACGCTCATGCTCCGGTGGGGGATGCTCGGCGGGTTCGTCCTCACCCTGGTCGTGCTCCTGGCCCGGCCGTGGCTGCCGGCCCTGTTCACCGAGGACCCCGCCGTGCGGGCCGCGATCGCCGGGGCGCTGCTCGTCGTCGCCTTCGGGCAGCCGCTGTCGGGGTTCGTCTTCGTCGTCGACGGCGTCCTCATCGGGGCCGGCGACGGGCGATGGCTGGCCGGAGCGATGGTGGTGACGCTCGCGGCATACCTGCCGATGGTCCTCGGGGTCCGCGCGATGGGCGACTGGCTGCTGTCCGACCCCGACCCGGTCGCCGGACAGACGCACGCGGTGATCTGGCTGTGGCTCGCGTTCACCGGGTTCATGGCGGTGCGCGGCGCGCTGTTCTGGCTGCGGGTGCGCACGGACCGGTGGATGGTCGTCGGCGCGACCCGCTGAGTCAGGCGACGCCGACGGCCGCCTCGCGACGCGGATCGCCGGCCGCCATCAGCTCGCCCCCCGGGAGCCGGTATGCCGCACCGACCCCGCCGAAGTACATCGACAGCTCGCCGTGGTCGGTGCTCGGCAGACCGAGCTCCGCGATGGCCTCGGCGATCCCCGGGTCGCTCTCGTGCTCGACGACCGGCTCGCCGGCCGCGTCGAACCGGACATGGACCCGCGGTGCGGTGATGGCGTGCTGGAGGTCGGCGTCGTGGAGGCAGCCCTGGCCGAGGACCTGCATGAGCGCCGTCGTGATCCGGTCGGCGCCCGGGCTGCCGATGGCCAGGACCCGGCCGTCGTCCGTCCGCCCGGTCGTCGGCGCCATGTTCGAGGCCATCCGGGTGCCGGGGGCGAGCCGGTGCAGGCCGCGCTTGTTCAGCTCGGGCTCCCCGAGGGCGTTGTTGAGGAGCAGTCCCGTGCCCGGGATCGTCACCCCGGCGCCGTAGCCGGCGGACGTCGTCACCGCGCAGGCGAGACCGTCGCTGTCGACGGCCGAGATGTGGGCCGTGCTCGCCGAGGTCGGCAGCCCCGCCAGGCCATGACGCTCGACGGATCGGAGCAGCTCGTGCCCGGCGGCGTCGAGGTCGGTTGCCAGGTCGTGGACCCGAAGCCGGTAGCCGAGGACCGCGCGCTGGATCTCGATGACGTCCGGCCAGTGCCAGTAGCCGCGCCGACCGAGCTCGCCCATCATCGCCGCGAGCATCGGGCCGCCGACCGACGGTGGCGGGTTGAACGCGAGGTCCCACTCGCCGACGCGGCGCCGGGTCGGCGTCCGGATGGCCGGGTCGTACTCGGCGAGGTCCTGGTGGGTGATGAGGCCACCCCGCTCGTCCATCACCGCGACGAGCGCCCGGCCGACCTCGCCGATCGTCGCGACCGAGGCCCCCTCGCGGCCGATGAGCTCGAGCACGTCGCCGAGCGCGGGGTTGCGGCCGGTGTCGCCGGCCCGCAGCGGGGTGCCGTCGTCGCGGGTGACGAGCCGCCGGGCCTCGTCGTCGAGCGCGAAGAGGCTGTCGGCGACGAAGCCGAGGTAGTGGGCGGTCGCCTTCCCGACCGGGTAGCCGTCGCGGCACGCCCGGACGGCCGGGGCGACGACGTCCGCCCACCTCGCCCCGCCGTGCTCCTCGACGGCGAGCTGGCAGGCGGGCAGCGCCCCCGGGACGCCGACCGAGCCGTACCCGGCATACAGGGTCACCCCGCCGCCGTATGCCGTGTGGATCTCGCGGACCCCGGCCCCGAACCGCGCCGGGTCGGCCCCGCGGCCGGGCATCTCGACGTTGCCGTCGATGAGGATCGGGTCGGCGCCCGGCGCCCAGACCGAGATGAACGCCCCGCCGCCGAGGCTGACGATCCCCGGCTCGGTGCTCATCGTCGCGAGGGCCGCGGCGACGGCGGCGTCGACGGCGTTGCCGCCCTCGCGCGCGACGGCGAGCCCGGCCCCGAGCGACGCCGGCCCGGTCGCCGCGATCGCCACCCGCCTCGTCATGCCACCCGCCTCGTCATGCCACCCGCCTCGTCATGCCCCCGCCTCGTCATGCCACCCGCTCGTCATGCCCCGATCCTCCCACCGCCGCCCCCACTCCTTGCGTCCGCGTTTCCGGTCGCCGGGACGACCACATCCGCGGACACAGCGGAGGGCGGATCCGGTGCGTCCGCGTTTCCGGTCGCCGGGGCGACCACATCCGCGGACACAGCGGGGGGCGCCGGTAGCGTGACGCGGGTGAGCACCCCGACCCCGCTCGGCATCATCGCCGGCACCGGCTTCTACTCGCTCGCCGACCTCGAGGACCCCGTCACGGAGACCGTCGAGACGGCATACGGCCAGGCCCGGCTGACCCGCGGCACCTGGCACGGACACCCCGTCGTCTTCCTCACCCGGCACGGCGCGGGGCACTCGGTGCCGCCGCACCTCGTCAACTACCGGGCGAACATCCGCGCCCTCGCCGACGCCGGCTGCCGGGACGTCGTCGCCGTCAACGTCACCGGCGGCATCGACCCCGACCTCGAGCCCGGCGACCTGCTCTGCCTCGACGACTTCCTCGACCTCACCAGGGCCCGGGTCGGGACCTTCTTCGACGGCACGACCCCCGAGGGAGTCGTCCACACCGACATGCTCGCGGCCTACCACCCGGAGCTGCGTCGCGAGATCCTCGACGCCGCCTCGGGCGTCGGGCAGCCGATCCGCGACGGCGGGGTCTACGCGTGCTTCGAGGGCCCCCGCTTCGAGACGCCCGCCGAGATCCGGCTCGCCCGGCTCGCCGGCGCCGACGTCGCCGGGATGACCGGGGTCCCCGAGGTCACGCTCGCCGTCGAGGCCGGGCTGCGGTATGCCGCGGTCAGCCTCGTCGTCAACCCCGCCGCCGGGGTGAGCGAGGAGCCCATCACGATGGCCGACATCGAGGCCGCCCTCGAGACGAGCAAGGCGAAGGTCCTCGCCGTCCTCGACGAGCTCGTCCACACCCGGGCGACGTTCGCCGACACCCCGGACGAGGCGCCCGACGCATGACCCGCCTCCGGATCGAACACCTCACCTATCTCGTCACCGTCGACGACGCCGACACCATCCTGCGCGACGCCACCCTCGAGATCGAGAACGGCGTCATCACCTCCGTCACGACCGCCGAGGCGGTGGCCGCCGAGCCCGGAGCCGACGGCGTGACCGTGATCGACGGCCGCGGCAAGCTCGCGCTGCCGGGCCTGGTCAACCTCCACACCCACCTCCCGATGACCCTGCTGCGCGGCCTCGCCGAGCACGTCGACCTCCAGGGCTTCCTCGCGAAGGTCTGGGCGGCCGAGGCCGCGGTCATGGACCCCGGGACGGTCGAGCTCGGCGCCCGCCTCGGCGCGCTGGAGAGCCTGCTCGGCGGCTGCACGACCCAGCTCGACATGTACTTCCACCACGAGGCCGCCCACCGCGGCGCCGTCGCCGTCGGGAGCCGGCACGTCGGCGGACCCGTGTTCTTCGACTTCCCGGGTCCGGACGGCCTGAGCTGGGAGGAGCGCATCGAGGGCCTGCGGGCGTGGCCCGGCCTCCTCGACGAGATCGGCGGACCCACCGTCCCGGCCGCGGCCCTGCCGCACGGCACGTACACCGTCGCGCCCGAGCATCTGCGCGAGCTGCGCGACGTCGTCGCCGGGTGGGAGCGCCGGTCGCTGCTGTGCACGCACGTGTCCGAGAACGCCGCCGAGAATGCCGACGTCCAGGGCCGGTATGCCGCCAGCCCCACCGCGCTGCTCGACCGCGCCGGCTGGCTCGACGGCGGCATACCCGTCGTCCTCGGTCACGGCGTCCACCTCGACGGGGAGGACCGGGCCCGCGTCGCCCGGGCGGGAGCGGCGGTCGCCCACTGTCCCGGCTCGAATCTCAAGCTCGCCTCGGGCGCCCTGGACTGGCTGGCCTGGCGGGGCGACGGCGTGACCCTCGGCCTCGGGACCGACGGCTGCTCGTCCTCGAACGACCTCGACATGTGGCAGGTGATGCGCCAGGCCGCGCTCCTGGCGCGACTCACCTCGGGCGCACCGGACACGGCCCCGGCGGAGCAGGTCCTCCGGGCCGCGACGATCGACGGCGCCCGCGCGCTCGGGCTCGGCGACCTCGTCGGCTCGCTCGAGGTCGGCAAGCGCGCGGACATCACCCTCATCGATCTCGACGCAGCGCACCTCACCCCGGTCCACGACGTCGCGGCGCTGCTCGTCTTCGCCGCCGGCCGGGGCGACGTCACCGACGTCCTCGTCGACGGCGAGCCCGTCGTCCGCGACCGGCGCAGCACCCGGGTCGACGCCGCCGCCCTGCTCGCCGCCTGCCGCGAGCGCGGCGCCGTCGCCGGCGAGGCCGCCCGCGGTGCGTGACCGCCGCGGCCGCTCGCCTCGACGGCCTCGACGGCCTCAGCGTTGCTGCAGCGCGGGTATGGTGCAACACCCCCGTTCTGCAGCAAGGTCTGCTAGCAGAGGTTCGTGCAGGGAAGGGTGGGGCGTGATGCGGACGGCGACGGAGATCATCGAGGCGCTCGGCATGACGCCGATCCCCGGTGAGGGTGGCTGGCTCGTCCAGGGGCCGAGGGTCGCCGGGCTGTCGAGCATCCTCGCCCTCGTGAGCGACACCCCCGACGGGTTCTCCGCGCTGCACCGCCTCGAGATCGACGAGGGCTGGCAGTGGCTCGACGGCGCCCCCCTGACGATGCTGCGGCTGCACCCCGACGGCTCGGCCGAGCGGACGGTCCTCGACGCCGACCACCCCCAGCTGCTCGTCGCGCGCGGAACCTGGCAGGGTGCCCGCACCCTCGGCGACTGGACCCTCTTCGCCTGCTGGTGCGCCCCGGCGTTCGAGGACGACCACTTCACGCTCGGCGACCGGGCGAGCCTGCTCGCGGCATACCCCGAGCACGCCGAGGAGATCACGACCCTGACGAGGCAGGACCGATGACGGCGCTCGTCACCGGC
This sequence comes from uncultured Actinomycetota bacterium, assembly GCA_963745335.1. GTDB lineage: Bacteria > Actinomycetota > Actinomycetes > Actinomycetales > Dermatophilaceae > CAVSJJ01. The sequence goes on along the minus strand of CAVUXP010000006.1, from coordinate 157,577 downwards.
GCAAGCGGGGGCCTCGGGCGGGCCGTCGCCGCCGCCCTGGCCGGGGCCGGCCACGACGTCGCCGTCCACTGGCGCGACAACGAGGCCGGGGCCCTGGCGGCCGCGGCCGCCGTCGAGGCCGCCGGACGGCGGGCCCACCTCGTCCGCGCCGACCTTGCCGTCGCCGACGCGGACGACCTCGACCGCACCTGCGCCGACCTCCTCGACGACGTCGAGACGGCCCTCGGCCCTCTCGACGTCGTCGTGCTCAACCAGGCTGCCCAGGACCTCACCCCCTGGGCGGACCTCGACGCGGCCACGTGGGACCGGGTCATGGCCGCCGGCCTGCGCCCGAGCGCCGTGCTCCTCCACGCCGCCGGAGCCCGCATGCCCGCCGGGGGCGCCATCGTCACGATCGGGTCGATCGAGGGGCTGCGGCCGGCCACCGGCCACGCCCCGTATGCCGCGTCCAAGGCCGCGCTGCACCACCTCACCGCCGCGGCGGCATACGAGCTGGGTCGGCGTGGGGTTCGCGTCGTCGGGGTGGCCCCAGGGCTCATCGACCGCGCCGGGCTCGCCGAGGACTGGCCGGACGGCGTGTCGCGGTGGTCGGAGACGGCCGCGCTGGGGCGCCCGGTCACGGCCGAGGAGGTCGCCGACAGCGGTGGCGTTCCTCGTCTCAGGAGTCGCCTCCGGCATCACCGGCACCACTCTCGTCGTCGACGCCGGATGGTCCTGCGCACCAGGGTGGTGAACGCCTCAGTAACGACCCTGCAACGACGCCCTGCGTGGCGCTGGCAGCCCACCTTCCAGGGATAGAGTGCGCACACCAGTTTCCCTGCAAGGAGAACCCCATATGAAGGCCAAGCGTTACCTCGTCGCGTCGTCGGCGGTCCTCGCGCTCGCGCTCGCCGGGTGTGGCGGGAGCACCGGCAGCACCGGCTCCTCCGACTCGACCGACACCGGCGCCTCCTCCGGCGCCCCCCAGGACGACTCGAACTGCGGCAGTGCCGACGTCTTCTGCGTCGGCCTCGTCACCGACACCGGCAAGGTCGACGACAAGTCGTTCAACCAGTCCGCTCACGAGGGGGCCAAGGCGGCCGCCGAGGAGCTCGGTGGGTACTACAAGTACATCGAGACCCAGGACGCCAAGGACTACCTGCCGAACATGCAGCAGTTCACCAACAAGAAGTACGACGTCATCGTGACCGTCGGCTTCCTCATGACCGACGCGACGGCTCAGGCCGCCTCCGAGAACCCGAACACGAAGTTCATCGGCGTCGACCAGACCTACGACTCGTCCAAGGTCACCGCGACGAACCTCACCGGCCTCATCTTCCCGGAGGACCAGGCCGGCTACGGCGCGGGCTACCTCGCGGGCCTGATGACCAAGACCAACAAGCTCGGCCAGGTCCTCGGTCTCGAGATCCCGCCGGTGCAGAAGTACGCGAAGGGCTTCGAGAACGGCGCCAAGGCCGCGAACCCGAGCGTCAAGGTCTCGACCGTCTACCACCCGGCCGCCGACAACGCCTTCAACGACCCGGTGTGGGGCGCGGGCCAGGCCAAGACGATGCTCTCGCAGGGCGCGGACGTCATCTTCGGCGCCGGCGGCAACACCGGCAACGGTGCGCTGCAGGAGGTCGCGAAGAACAAGAACGCCGGCACCTCGACGTTCTGCATCGGCGTCGACACCGACCAGTGGCTCACGGTCCCGGCCGCCCAGCCGTGCCTCATCACCTCCGCCGAGAAGCTCATCTCGCAGGGTGTGACCGACACGGTCAAGGTCGCTCACGACGGGAACTTCGAGGGCCTGCAGACGCTCGGCAAGGCCGGCCTCTCGCCGTACCACGACTTCGAGAGCAAGATCCCGGACGACGTCAAGACCAAGGTCGCCGACATCGTCTCGAAGATGGAGGCGGGCACGCTCGACACCGGCGTCAAGCTCTGATGCCGCTGCCGCACACCGCCTGAACGCGACGGGGCGGGCGCCCGGGACACCCCCGGCGCCCGCCCCGTCCGCGTCGTAGCGCCCGTCGATGCCGGGCCCGTGTCGGGCACCCGGAGTCCGCTGGCAAACTGACCCACCGGATGCGTCACCAGCGCGCCGTTTCCTGCCAGAGTGTGGGCGGAACGCCGTCTCACCGAAGCGATGATGGAGCCCCATGTCCGACCATGAGCCGGGCGCGACGTCGGCCGAGCCGACCGGCGCGCCACCCGAGGCCAGTCCCCCGCAGCAGACACCGAGCGAGTCCCCCGGCGGCATCGCCTGGCTCTTCCGCCATCAGAGCGGGATCGTCATCGTCATCGCCCTTGTCGCGGCGATGCTCATCGGTGCCGTCCTCATCCGCTTCCAGGGCGTCAACCCCTGGTACGCCTACGAGACCCTCGTCAAGGAGGCGATCCTCGTCGACGGCGGGCTCACCCGGACCCTGCAGAAGACCGCGCCCCTCGTCCTCACCGGTCTCGCGGTCGTCCTGCCGCTGCGGGTGTCGCTGTTCAACATCGGCGGCCAGGGCCAGTTCATCTTCGGCGCGATGATCGGCGCCTGGATCGGGTATGCCGCGGGCGGGCTCGGGTTCGGCGGCGCACTGCTCGGGATGGTCGCCGGCGCGACCGCCGGCATGCTCGTCGGCTCGATCGCCGGTCTCCTCAAGGCGACCCGCGGGGTCCACGAGGTCATCACGACGATCATGCTCAACTACATCGTGGCGGGCGTGACGTGGTGGATGGTCCTGTTCCCGCTCGCCGCGGAGTCCTCGAAGACGAGCGGCATCCCGCAGACCGAGCTCATCCCCGAGAGCGCCCGCGTCGGCGCGATCTTCGGCATCCCGATCGGCTTCATCATCGCGGTCATCGCGGCGATCGCCTGCGGCTGGATGCTCTCCCGGAGCACCCTCGGCTTCCGGTTCAACGCGGTCGGCGCCAACAAGAACGCCGCGGCGTACGCCGGGATCTCCATCAACAAGATCATCGTCATGTCGATGGTCCTCGGCGGCGGGCTCGCCGGTCTCGCCGGAGCCCTCGAGGCCGAGGGAACCCTCCACCGGTTCGAGCCGGCCATCGGCGGCACCCTCGGCTTCGACGGGATCACGATCGCCCTGCTCGCCCGCAGCCGTCCGCTCGCCACGATCCCCGCGGCATTCCTCGTCGCGATGCTCCGCGCCGGGGCTCCCGGCCTGCAGTTCGCGACCGGCATCGCGCCCGAGATCGTCGACCTGCTCCTCGCCATCACCCTGCTGATGGTGTCGATCCCGGTGCTCGGCAAGTGGATCTTCCGCAGCCGGGCCGACAAGGTCTCCGCGCAGGCCACGAGCTGGGGGGAGTGACGATGACCGACTGGATCGCCCGCAACAGGACCACCGTCATCGTCGGCGGCGTCGTCCTCGTCGCGGCATACATCTTCTACTACGCCAAGCACGACATCGCACCGAGCATGTACGTCTCGGCCTGGTCCTACGCCATCCCGCTCGTCCTCGCCTCGCTCGTCGGCGTCATCGGCGAACGCAGCGGCGTCGTCAACATCGGCATCGAGGGGCAGATGCTCGTCGCGGCCTTCGCCGGGTTCTTCGCGGCGGCATACTCCGGCTCGCTCGTCGTCGGCGTCCTCGCGGGCATCGGCTCGGGGCTCATCCTCGGAGGCTTCCTCGCCTGGACGTCCGTCAAGTGGCAGATGGACCAGATCATCGCCGGCGTCGTCCTCAACATCGTCGCCACCGGCATCACGTCGTTCTACTACAAGCCCGGCCAGCTGCTGCCGGGGCTCATGCCGAAGTTCGACATCCCCGGGCTCGCCTCGATCCCGCTCATCGGCGACGTCTTCTTCTCGGGCACGTCGATCTTCGCGACCTTCGCGATCATCATCGCGATCGTCGTCCACTTCGGCCTCTTCCGGACCCGGTGGGGCCTGCGGACCCGGGCGGTCGGCGAGTACCCGTCGGCGGCGGACACGGCCGGCGTCAACGTCGAGCGGCTGCGGCTCGTCAACGTCACCCTCGCCGGCGCGCTGGCCGGCTGCGCCGGGGCCTACCTGTCCATGGACGCGTCGAGCTCGTTCGAGCGCAACATGGTCGCCGGGCGCGGGTTCCTCGCCCTCGCCATCATGATCATGGGTGCGTGGCGCCCGCTGCGCGCCTTCGCGATGGCGGTCTTCTTCGGCTTCGTCAACGCGGTCGCCGACCAGATCCAGTCGGGGGGGCAGATCAACGTGCCGCCCCAGCTGACCGGCACCCTGCCATTCATCGTCACCCTCATCGTCCTCGCGGTCGCGGCCGGACGGGTGAGAGCACCGGCGGCCGATGGACAGCCCTACGTGAAGGGAGACCAATGATGCCCGGCGAGGTCCTGCTCGACATCGAGAACCTGTCGAAGTCGTTCGGCTCGGTTCACGCCAACCGCGACATCACCATGCACGTGGACCGGGGCGAGATCGTCGCCCTGCTCGGTGAGAACGGCGCCGGCAAGTCCACGCTCGTCAACCAGATCTTCGGCCTCATCACCCCCGACTCCGGGACCGTGCGGGTCAAGGGTGACGAGACGAAGATCAAGGATCCCCGCGACGCCATCAACCGTGGGATCGGCATGGTCCACCAGCACTTCCAGCTCGTGCCGGTCATGACGGTCGCCGAGAACATGATCCTCGGCCACGAGTCGACCCGGGTCGGGTTCATCAGCATCGACGCGGCGCGGACGATGGTCCGGGAGCTGTCGGAGAGGCACGGGCTGCGGGTCGACCCGGACGCCGAGGTCGAGGACCTCCCGGTCGGCACCCAGCAACGGGTCGAGATCCTCAAGGCCCTCTCCCGGGACGTCGACCTGCTCATCCTCGACGAGCCGACGGCCGTCCTCACCCCGCAGGAGACCGACGAGCTGCTGTCGGTCATGCGCGGGCTCGCCGACGCCGGGACCTCGATCGTCTTCATCACCCACAAGCTGCGCGAGGTCCTCGCCGTCGCCGACCGGGTCTATGTCCTGCGTCAGGGCGCCGTCGTCGGCGAGGTCAACGCCAGGGAGACCGACGCCCGCCAGCTGGCGACGCTGATGGTCGGTCGCGAGGTCGTCCTGCGGATCGACAAGGCTCCGGCCACGCCCGGCGAGGTCGTCCTCGAGATCACCGACCTCCATGTGCGGGACGACCGGCACCTCCCTGCTGTCGACGGCTTCTCGCTCACGGTCCGGGCCGGCGAGATCGTCGGCGTCGCCGGGGTCGAGGGCAACGGGCAGCGCGAGCTGGTCGAGGCCCTCGCCGGGATGCGCAAGGTGACGGCCGGGACGATGCGGCTCGCCGACCTCGACCTCACGAGGGCCAACCCGCACGACACCCACCACGCGGGGGTCGGCCACATCCCCGAGGACCGCGAGAAGCACGGACTCATCTCCTCGTTCACGATCGCCGACAACCTCGTCCTCAACGAGTTCGACCAGGAGCCCTACGCGACGAACGGCGTCCGGCACTTCGACAAGGTCCGGTCCAACGCCGAGTCGCTGCGCGAGGAGTTCGACATCCGCACGCCGACGACGACCCTTCCGGCCAGCTCGCTGTCCGGCGGCAACAAGCAGAAGGTCGTCGTCGCCCGCGAGATGTCCTTCCGTCCCCGGCTGCTCATGGCGGCCCAGCCCACCCGGGGCGTCGACGTCGGCTCGATCGAGTTCATCCACCGCCGGATCGTCGAGGCGCGCGATGCAGGGGCGGCGGTGCTCCTCGTCTCCGCCGAGCTCGACGAGGTCCTCTCGCTCGCCGACCGGATCGCCGTCATCCACGCGGGCAAGATCGTCGCCGAGATGGACCCCGAGCACGCCGACCGCACCGAGATCGGCCGGCTCATGGCGGGCGACCACTAGCCGAGATCGCGGGGCGGCACCGGGTCGAGGCGTTCCGGTACCGCTCTCGCACCCCGCGAGGGGTGGGGTTCTGCCCCTTCAGGTGGCCTGAAGGGGCAGAACCCCACCCCTCGCGCCGGGCCTGCCGGCCCCCTGGGGCATCAGGGCAGCGGGATGCCGACCTGGCGGCGGATCTCGTCGAAGGTGTCGAGCATGAGGATCGAGTCCTCGAGCGGGCGCAGCGGCGACCCGGTGGCCCCGTCCGCCACGAGCCGGGCGACCTCGGCGGCCTGGTAGTGCAGCCCCTCGTGGGCGATGGCGGGCTCGTCATGCGTCAGCACCTCGCCGGACCGGGTCGTCACCGTGAGCGGCCCGGGGACGTAGAACGGCTCGGCCAGCTGAACCAGCGCGTCCGAGCCCACGAAGGCCCCGGCGTTCGGCGTCTCGCCGAGGACGCTGAGATGCAGCGTGGCGATCGTGCCGGCGTCCTGGCGGAGGGTCACGCCGAGCTGTCCGTTGACCTCGGTGTCGGACAGCAGCCCCTCGGCGGATGCCCCCGCCGTGGGCGTCCCCACCGCGTGGACCTGGCTCGGGGCGCCCATCGCCCACAGCGCCAGGCCGATGGGGTAGGGCCCGAGGTCCCACAGCGGGCCACCGGCGAGGTCGGTCCGGAAGTTGCGATGCCCCTCGGGGAAGAACTGGCCCATGTCGGCGATGATGCTGTCGAGGTGGCCGAGCGCCCCGTCGTCGAGCAGCTGCCGGACCACGTCGAAACGCGGCAGGAAGACGCTCCACAGGGCCTCCATGCAGAAGACACCGGCCCCACGCGCGGCCTCTGCGAGCTGTCGAATCTCGGTGCCGGACAACGCGATCGGCTTCTCGACAAGGACGTGCTTGCCGGCCTCGACCGCCAGCAGCGCGTTGGGCAGGTGCATGGGGTGCGGGGTCGCGACGTAGACGACATCGACGGCCGGGTCGCCGACGAGCTCGTCGTAGGACCCGTATGCCGCCTCCGCCCCGACCGCGTCCGCGAACCGCCGGGCGGACTCGACGGAACGCGAGCCCACGGCATACACCCGTTGGCGGGTGTGGCGGTGGAGGGCGACCGCGAACTTCTCGGCGATCCAGCCGGTGCCGAGCACCCCCCACCGCAGTGGGGGCGCGGCCATGGCATCGGGGGTCCGGGGCGTCGGGAGGGTTCGCACCCTCCGAACCTACCGATGACGGGCACCCGATGGCATCACGTGCGGCGATGCGACCGGGTGCTCGTCACGCCGGGCCGATCAGGCGTTCTGGGGGAAGCCGAGGTTGAGGCCGCCGTGGCTCGGGTCGAGCCAGCGCGAGGTGACGACCTTGCCGCGGGTGAAGAAGTGGACCCCCTCCATGCCGTGGGCGTGGGTGTCACCGAAGAGGCTGTTCTTCCAGCCACCGAAGGAGAAGTAGGACATCGGCACCGGGATCGGCACGTTGACGCCGATCATCCCGACCTCGACCTCGTTCTGGAATCGGCGGGCGGCCCCACCGTCGTTGGTGAAGATCGCCGTGCCGTTGCCGTAGGGGTTGGAGTTGATGAGCCTGACGCCCTCCTCGTAGGAGGACACCCGCACGACCGACAGGACCGGCCCGAAGATCTCGTCCTGGTAGACGCTCATCTCGGGCGTGACGTTGTCGAAGAGCGTCGGGGCGAGGAAGTAGCCGCCGTCCCCGTCGGCGTCGAAGTCACCCGTCCGGCCGTCGACGACGAGCGTGGCGCCCGCCTCCGTGCCGGCGTCGAGATAGGACGCGACCTTGTCCCGGTGCTGCTTCGTCACGAGGGGGCCCATGTCGCAGCCGCGGGTGCCGTCGCCGGTGACGAGCTTGCCCATCCGGTCGGTGATCTTCTGGACGAGCTCGTCGCCGATCGGGTCGACGGCGAGCAGGACCGAGATCGCCATGCAGCGCTCACCGGCCGAGCCGAAGCCCGCGTTGACCGCCTGGTCGGCGGCGAGGTCGAGGTCGGCGTCGGGCAGGACGAGCATGTGGTTCTTCGCGCCGCCGAGGGCCTGGACCCGCTTGCCGTTCGCGGTGCCGGTCTCGTAGACGTACTTGGCGATCGGGGTGGACCCGACGAAGGAGACCGACCTGATGTCGGGGTGGGTGAGGATCGCGTCGACGGCTTCCTTGTCGCCGTTGACGACGTTCATGACCCCGTCGGGCAGGCCGGCCTCCGTCCACAGCTTCGCCACGGCGATGGCCGCGCTCGGGTCCTTCTCGCTCGGCTTGAGGATGACGGCGTTGCCCGTCGCGATGGCGATGGGGATGAACCACAGCGGGACCATCGCCGGGAAGTTGAACGGGGAGATGACGCCGACGACGCCCAGCGGCTGCCGGATCGAGTAGACGTCGACGGCGGTCGACGCGTTCTCCGTGTAGCCGCCCTTGAGCAGATGCGGTATGCCGCAGGCGAACTCAGCGACCTCGAGCCCGCGGGTGACCTCGCCGACCGCGTCGGAGAGGACCTTGCCGTGCTCGGCGGTGATGAGGGCGGCGATCTCCTCCTTGTGCGCGTCGAGGAGCTGGCGGAACCGGAAGAGCACCTGGACCCGCTGGGTCAGCGAGACGTTGGCCCAGCTCGGTCGCCCAGGCGGCCCTGGCCGTGGCCACGACCTCGCCGACCAGCGAGGCGTCGGCGAAGTCGACCTCGCCGGTCTGCTCGCCGGTGGCGGGGTTGAACACCGGCCCGGTCCGCTCGGCGGTCCCCTCCCAGGGCTTGCCGGCGATGAGGTGGGTGATGCGGGTGGGCGTGCCCATGACTGCTCCTTGCTGTCTCGGCGTCCCGCCCCTCGTCGGGGCCGGCCGATGCCATCATCGACCCCCGGCACCACCGAGGGCACGTTTTCGTATCATGGTATGCCTACCGGGCGGACCGTGGGCTCGCGCCGGCGACCTAGCTCGCGAACCAGCCGGAGACGTCGACGATGACGTGCGTCGACGCGTAGACGTAGATCTTCACCGCCCCGTCCGTCCCGACCGCCGTCACCGCCGAGTTGGCGACGGTGCTGCGCTTGGTGAAGTTCAGCGTCGACGCCCTCGGCCTCGAGACGTTCGACGGGAAGAGGGTGAGGTAGCCGCCGCCCTGGGTACCCGTCACCGTGACGTTGAGCATGACCGCCTTGACCTGGTTCGCCGGCGGCACCCCACCGCGCCCGGTCACCTGGACGGTCATGATCGAGCCGGCCGGGCGGATGGCCGTGTTGCCACCGATGCCGTAGCGGGTGTCGCGGATCCGCTGCGGGTTCAGGCCGGTGTACTCGCCGCCGGTCGGGACCCAGCCGACGATGTCGGCGATGAGGTGGGACCGCGCGCTCGTGTAGATCGAGATCCTCCCGCCCGTCCCGAGCTTGACGATGGCCAGGCCGGCGACCGTGCGCCCCTTGGGGTGGTTGAGGTTGGAGACCTTGGGCTTGCTCGTGCCGTAGGGGTATGCCGTGAGATAGCCGCCCGCCGTCGAGCCGGTGTCGGTGAGGTTGACGACGACGGAGTCGACGCCGGCGCCGGGCACATCACCGACGTTGAGCGCGGTCACCGTGCGGGTGCCGCCGGCCGGCACGATGCCCTTCGGCGCGCCGCGACCGGTGCGGGTGTCGAGCATCCGGTAGGGCCTCAGCGGGGTGTACGACGAGCCGGCGGGATAGAACCCGGCGACGTCGGCGATCAGCTGGGTGGCGCCGCTGACGTAGAGCCTGACGACGCCGTCGGAGCCGACCTTCGTGATGACATGGTTGGCGACGGTCTGGTGTGGCCGGTAGTTGAGGTTGCTCGCCGTCGGCCGGGACGTCCCCGACGGGTAGACGGTGACGTAGCCGCTCGACGTTCCGCCGGTCACCGTGACGTTGAGGTCGACCGCCGCCACGCCCTCCGGACGGTATGCCGGGCGTCCCGGACACCTGGAGGGACACCGTCCGTCCGGAGGAGACGATCCGCTTCGCGGCGCCGATCCCGACCCGGGTGTCGAGGATCCGGTTCGGCCGCATCGGCGTGTAGGACGGGTGGCCGTCCATCCACCAGGGACCGACGGCGCTCACCCCGCCGCTGCCGACCCGGCCGATCCCGCCCCCGTCGAAGCCGACCGAGGCGAGCAGTGGCCCGCCCGAGCCGAGGACGACGATCGGGCCGAGGTTGCCGGTGCCGAGGTCGCCCGGCGCCTTCCACGTCGTCGCGCCGCCGCCGGTCGGGGTCCAGCCGACGAGCCCGGGGTCCGGGGTCGTCGGGCCGGCCGCCTGGAAGAAGGCGGTGCCCGAACCGATCCCCATCGCCGAGGTGATGTCGCCGTCGGTCGAGGCATAGACGAGCGACGGCGACCCGCCCTTCGTCACCCGCCAGGCCTTGAACTCGGAGTCGCCGGTCGTGTCGTTGAAGGCGAGCGTCTGGTAGGTGACCGTCGTGCCGTTGACCGAGAGAATCTCGTAGGCATCGGGGTTGTCGGCGACCTGGACGCAGCTCGACGGGCCCCCGGCCCAGGTGCAGTAGGAGACGGCGGCGCCCGGTGGCGCCGTGGTCCCGTTGTCGATCGGCTCGACCTTGGCGTAGCCGGTCTCGTCGCACCCGTAGGCCCACTGGAAGCCCGTGCCGAGGTTGGTCTCGTGCAGGTTCGATGCCTTGACCGCGACGAGGTCCTGGGTGGAGAGGTCGAACTCGACCCACCCGTCCGGCGTCGCCCCAGCCAGCTCGCGGCCCGCCGACGGCGTCCGCGAGGCCGTCGCGCCCGACGTGACGTCCCGCCACTGGAAGGTCCCGGCCGCCGCGACCGCCGCGCCCTGCGGCGCGACGGGCGCGAAGGCGCCGTTGTCGACGACGAAGGAGGACCCGCAGCCGTACGCGCTGACGATGAGCGACGGGTCGAAGCCGGGCACCGAGACCGAGGCGTTGCCGTTGTCGGAGAGGATCGCCACCCGCGAGGTGCCCTCCTCGGCGAAGACGGTCCCCCGGCTCGTGTGGGCCAGCGGGATCCCGGAGACCTGCGACCCGGTGTCCGGGATCGTCGCGGCCACGGCGGCCGGGACCCGGGCGGCCGGCTCCGCGGCATACCCGCCGGCGGCAGCCGTCACCGCCGTCGCGGCTGCCGGACCCGTCGCCCCGATGACGGTGAGGGCCGTCGCCAGGGCCACCAGGCCGGCCCGGCTGGTCGTGAGCATGCGCATCCCGTTCTCCTCCGGTCTCCCCACGTAACCCCGGTGAGCGGCCCATCCTTGCAGGATCGCAGCCCGCCCGCGAGGCGCCGACACGGACACCGGGACCGGCCCTCGCCGCCGCCTCGTACCCTGGAGCGCGTGACCGACCGCGCCACCGAGCAGCCCGACGCCCCACCCGCCGACGGGTCAGGCCTTCCCGAGGCCGACCTGCCCGAGCAGATGCGGGTGCGCCGGGCGAAGCGGGATGCCATCCTCGCCGCCGGCCGCGCGGCATACCCGGTCCACGTCGAGCGCACCCACGCCCTCGCCGAGGTCCGCGAGCGCTGGGGCCACCTCACCGCGGGCGAGGAGACCGAGGACGTCGTCGGCGTCGCCGGTCGGGTCGTCTTCATCCGGAACACGGGCAAGCTCGCGTTCGCCACCCTCCAGGAGGGCATCGGCACCCGGCTGCAGGTCATGCTCAGCCTCGCCGAGGTCGGCGAGGACGCCCTCGCCCGGTGGAAGTCCGAGGTCGACCTCGGCGACCATGTCCTCGTCCGCGGCCGGGTCATCAGCAGCCGGCGCGGCGAGCTGTCGGTCCTGGCGAGCTCGTGGGAGATGGCGTCCAAGGCGCTGCGCCCGATGCCGGTCCTGCACAAGGAGCTGTCCGAGGAGAGTCGGGTCCGGCAGCGGTACGCCGACCTCATCGTCCGCCAGGAGGCGCGCGACATGGTCCGGACCAAGGCGAGCGCCCTGTCGGCGATCCGCCGGGTCCTCGACGAGCAGGGCTACATCGAGGTCGAGACCCCCGTGCTCCAGCTCATCCACGGTGGTGCGGCCGCCCGGCCGTTCCGGACGCACCTCAACGCGTTCGACCAGGACATGACCCTGCGGATCGCGCTCGAGCTCAGCCTCAAGAAGGCCGTCGTCGGCGGGGTCGACCGCGTCTACGAGATGGGCCGGATCTTCCGGAACGAGGGCGTCGACGCCACTCACAGCCCCGAGTTCACGATGCTCGAGGCCTACCAGGCCTGGGGCGACCAGCGCACGATCGGCGCCCTCATCCGCGACCTCTACCTCGCCGTCGCCGACGCCCTCGGCTCGCGCCAGGTCCAGACGCCGATGGGTGTCGTCGACCTCGACGCGGAGTGGCGGTGGCTTCCGGTCTACGACGCGGTGAGCGAGGTGCTCGGCGAGACGGTGACCCTCGAGACCGACGTCGAGACGCTGCGCCGGTATGCCGCGGCCCGAGACGTCGCGGTCGACCCGGCCTGGGACAAGGACAAGGTCTTCCTCGAGCTGCTCTCCGAGCTCGTCGAGCCGACGCTGGTCCAGCCGACCTTCCTCTGCGACTACCCCGCCGTCGCCCAGCCGCTGGCCCGCCCGCACCGCTCGGTGCCCGGCCTCATCGAGGCGTGGGACCTGCTCATCGCCGGTGTCGAGCGTGGCACCGGCTTCTCCGAGCTCGTCGACCCCGTCATCCAGCGCGAGGTGCTGACGGCCCAGTCCGTCCGGGCGGCCGGCGGCGACCCGGAGGCGATGCAGCTCGACGAGGACTTCCTGCGCGCCCTCGAGTACGGCGCGCCACCGATGGGCGGGCTCGGCCTCGGCGTCGACCGGCTCGTCATGCTCTTCACCGACGCCTCGATCCGCGAGACGATCCTCTTTCCGCACCTCAAGCCGGAGGCCTGACCCATGTGGGACTCGATCTGGCCCTATCTCACCGCGATCCTGCCGACGATCGTCGTCGCGACGATCTTCTACTTCCTCATGAAGGCGATTCTCCAGGGCGACCACCGCGAGCGGGTGGCCCAGGCCCAATGGGAGGCAGAACAGGACCGGCGGGCGGACGCCCGGGACGGCGATTCCGCGGAGCAGGCTAAAGAAAAAACGGACAACACGCCGCCGAGTTCTTAGACACAAATTGACGTCGAACGTCGGATTGGTATCTTTTACCTACCGCACCACCCGACATTCGAAAGGACAATGTCCATGGCTCAGCGCGTTTCCGTGCTGCTGGTCGATGATGTCGACGGCGAGCCCGCCGACGAGACCGTGACCTTCGGTCTCGACGGGGTCACCTACGAGATTGATCTATCCAGTGGCAACGCCGCCAAGCTGCGCGACAGCGTGGCTCCGTGGATCGGGCATGCGCGCCGCTCCGGTGGCCGGCGTTCGACCGGCCGCTCCGCAGCCCGCTCCGGCGGGGGCAAGCGTCGAAACCTCTCCGACATTCGGGAATGGGCCCGGAAGAACGGCTACACGGTCAGCGACCGGGGCCGGATCTCCTCCGAGGTCCAGGAGGCCTACGACAAGGCGCACGGCTGACCCGAGACGTCCTCGCCGATTCGGGCGGCGAAGGCTTCAGCCGTGATGGCGGCGGAACCCACCGGTTCCGCCGCCATCACGCATTTGCGCATGGCCGCATCCTGCGCCGGTCCCGTGAATGCCCTCCCCCACCGACCCGCCCCTTCCGCACGAACCTCTGCTAGCAGACCTTGCAACCGAACGGCCAGGCTGTAGCACCCCCGTTCTGCACGAACCTCTGCTAGCAGAGGTTCGTGCAGTGGGCCGGGGGGCAGAAAGCCGCGGCGGGCGGCTCCGTCAGCCGAGGCCGGCGAGGAGATCGCCGTCCCGGTCGAGGCGATCGAGGACGTCCTCGATCATCAGCTGGGTCAGCGCCTCGGGATCCTCGGCCCCGGCCTCGACCTCGTCCCACGTCCGGGGCGCCGCGACCGTCGGCAGCTCCCGCCCCCGCAGCGAGTAGGGGCAGATCGTCGTCTTCGCCGCGACGTTCTGGCTCCAGTCGAGGAAGACCTTGCCCGGGCGCAGCGACTTGCTCATCTTCCACACGACGAGGTCGGGATGCCGCTGGGTCATCTCCTGCGCGAGCTGCTGGGCCAGGTCGCGGACCTGGTCCGAGGACAGGTCCCCGCCGAGCGCGGCATACAGCTGCATCCCCTTGCTCCCGGAGGTGACCGGCGACAGCTCCATCCCCAGCGCCTCGAGCCGCTCGCGGACGAGCAGCGCCACCCGGGCGCACTCGCGCAGCCCGGCGGGGGCGCCGGGGTCGAGGTCGATGACGAGCCGGTTCGGCGGCTGTCGCGTGCCGTCGCCGTCGACGGTCCACTGGGGCACGTGCAGCTCGAGCGAGTTGAGGTTGACGAGATAGACGAGGTGGGCGAGGTCCTCGACAAGGGGGTAGGTCACGTCGTCGACCTGCACCCGGGGCAGCCAGGACGGCGCCCCCGAGGGCAGGTTCTTCTCGAAGAAGCTCACGTCCTCGACGCCGTGCGGCCACCGCACCCGGGTCACCGGCCTGGCGGCGAGCCGCGGCAGCAGCACCTCGTGCACGCGCACGTAGTAGTCGAGGATCTCCCCCTTCGTCGTCTCCGTCGCGGGGTACATCACCTTGTCGAGGCTGCTCACCTTGAGGGTGCGTCCCGCGACGGTGACCCGGGTGACCGCGCCCTGCTCAGCCATCGTGGACCTCGACGAGGTCGGCGGGGGTGAGGTCGTGGCGGACCCCGAGGTATGCCGGCTGGCGCAGCCGGCCGCCCGCCGTCGGTCCCAGCGTCCGCACCTCCACGACGAGCGACGGCTCGACCCAGACGGCCCCGGCGGCGTCGACCGCGGGCACCTCGTCGACGAAGGGCGGCTCGTCCCTGCGCAGCGGCGCCAGCCGCCGGGACAGGGCGACCCCGGCGCTGCCGGCGAGCCCGGACCCGACCCGACCGGCATACAGCCACCGACCCTCGGCGTCGGGGAGCCCGACGAGGAGGGCACCGAGCCGCGTCGTCGAGTCCTTCTCGGGCCGCCACCCACCGACGACGGCCGAGACCGTCGTGCGGTGCGGGAGCTTGCGCCAGTCGGCGGAGCGGCGGCCCGCGGCATACGGGCTCGACCGCTTCTTGCTCACCACCCCCTCGAGGCCGCGCTCGAGGGTCGCCTCGAACAGGCCCTCGCCGTCGTCGTAGACCGGGGGCACCTGCCAGTGCGAACCGGCGAGCTCGAGCCGGTCGAGCAGCTCGCGCCGGGAGCTCCACGGCTGGCCGGTGAGGTCCGACCCGAAGAGCCGGAGCAGGTCGAACACCATGAACGTGACCGGCCGGGTGGCCGCGAGCCGCTGGGCCCGGCCCCGGTCGGCGACGTGCATCCGCTCGGCGAGCGCGTGGAAGGAGGGCAGGCCGCCGTCGAGGGCGACGACCTCGCCGTCGAGGAGCATGTCCTCGTATGCCGCGGCCAGCGGCTCGAGCTCGGGGAAGGTCGCCGTCACGTCGCGGCCGGTCCGCGAGGTGAGGGTGAGCCGACCGTCCCGGACGTCCGCCAGCAGCCGCATCCCGTCCCACTTCACCTCGTGGACCCACGCCGGCCCGGCCGGAACCGTGTCGGCAGGAACCGCGAGCATCGGACGCATACGCCCATCCTGACGCACGTAGGCTGGAGGTCTGCGTACTCGCGCAGGTGGACTCGCGCCGGTCGATGCGGGAGAGGGGCAGGACATGCGAGCGATCTGGAAGGGTGCCGTCTCCTTCGGGCTGGTCAACGTGCCCGTGCGGCTCTACTCCGCCACCGAGAACCACGACATCCAGTTCCGTCAGGTCCATCGGGCCGACGGCGGCCGGATCCGCTACCGCCGGTTCTGCCAGATCGACGGCGAGGAGGTCTCCTACGACGACATCGCCAAGGGGTACGAGACCGAGGACGGCGAGATGGTCGTCCTCACCGACGAGGACTTCGCCGAGCTGCCGAGCAAGTCGAGCAAGGAGATCTGCGTCGAGAAGTTCGTCCCCGCCGACCAGATCGACCCCATCTACCTCGACAAGTGCTACTACCTCGAGCCCGACAAGGCGGCGACGAAGCCCTACGTCCTCCTCCGCGACGCGCTCGAGTCCGAGAACCGGATGGCCATCGTCACCGTCTCGATCCGGACCCGGATGACGATGGCCGTCCTGCGGGTGCGCGAGGGCGTCATCGTCATGCAGACGATGCTGTGGCCCGACGAGATCCGCAGTCCCGACTTCGCCCGGCTCGAGGAGGAGACCGAGGCGACGAAGAAGGAGCTCGACATGGCCCACCTGCTCATCGAGCAGCTGGCGGGCGACTTCGAGCCCGAGGAGTTCGAGGACGACTACGCGACCGCCCTCGAGCAGGTCGTCACGGCGAAGGTCGAGGGCGGCGAGGTCACCGTCGCGCCCGAGGCCGCCGAGGAGTCCGGCGAGGTCGTCGACCTCCTCGCGGCGCTGGCCAAGTCGGTCGAGCGGGCCAAGACCTCGCGCGGCGAGTCGCCCGCCGCCGAGGACAAGGACAAGCGCAAGGCGACGAAGAAGAGCGCCCAGAAGCCGGCGAAGAAGAAGGCCGGCTGACGTGACGACGCCGGCCCCGGACGATGCGGGACCCTCGCTCGACGAGGTGCTCGGCCACGGCGGCTGGGCCCTCGTCGACCCCCGCCCCGTCGCCCGGGAGCACCCGGACACGTTCGAGATGCCTGCGGTCGAGGAGCTCGCCGCACTCGAACGGGGTTGGCTGGTGCGGGCGATGTTCCGGCTCGCCGACCTCGCCGACCCGGTCCGCGACCGCACGGCGTCCTACGCCGCCGACGGCCGGCCCACCGTGACCCTGACGACGGAACGGATGTGGCTCGTCGTCCTCGGCCGCGACGGCGACGTCCTCGACTGCATGCTCGACAACAACCCGTATGCCGCGTACACCCGGCTGTGCCCCGGCTCCCGGATCGCCCTGCCGGCGAGCCACGTCATCGCCACCGGCCCGCCCCGCGAGGACGGCGACCTCGATGCCTACCTCGCCGACCTCGAGTCGGTCGGCCTGCCGCTCGTCGACGAGGCCGAGCACACCCGCCCCGAGGACCCCACCCGCTGGCCGTCGGTCCGCGACGACCAGTCGGAGGTATGCCGCCGCGCCGGGGTGTGGCCGCATCCGCCGTGGCTGTTCAGCCGGCTGGTCGTCGCCGCCGACCTGACGGTCAAGCAGAACCCGCTCCACGGCGGCCGGCTCGCACCGGAGCCGGACCGCGGCGACAACGGGTGGGTCGTGTTCGCCGGGTACGACTCGATGGACGAGGTGGCCGACGGCCCGGGCTTCGAGGTGGTCAGCCTCCAGGACGCGGCGGCCCGCCGCCCGGACCTGCTGCCCTATCTCGCGCTTCCTGAGGGCTGGGGCTTCACGACCGGACCGGCGGGCGACGAGGTCTACCCCATCGACATCGAGGAATGACCTCCGCCCCGGGAGGGGCGGACCGACCCGCGGGACGGGCCGACCACGGCTAGACCGCGAAGGTGTGGGCGATGACGTCCATCTCGGCCGCCATCCTCGTCAGCTGCTCGATGCTGGCCATCGTCTCCTCGACGGCGGCGTCGGTCGCCTCGACCTGCTGGGCCGCGGCCCGGATGTTGTCGGTGATGCCGGACGTGCCGGCGGCGGCCCCGTGGACCGAGGCGGCCATCGTCGAGGTCGTGGCGGTCTGCTCCTCGACCGCGGCCGCGATCGTCGTCACGTGCTCGCTCATCCGGGAGACGATGTCGCGGATGTCGTTGATGCTGTCGACCGCGCCGGTCATCTCGGACTGGATGCTCGCGACCTTGGTCTCGATGTCCTCGGTGGCCCGTGCCGTCTCCTGGGCGAGGTCCTTGACCTCGCTGGCGACGACGGCGAAGCCCTTGCCGGCCTCGCCAGCCCGAGCAGCCTCGATGGTCGCGTTGAGGGCGAGGAGGTTCGTCTGCTCCGCGATGGCGGTGATGGCGTGGACGACCTCACCGATCTCCTCCGAGGCTCTGCCGAGCTCGTGGACCCGGGCGGCGGCGACGCCGGCGGCCTCGACCGCGGTCGTCGTCACCCGGGAGGCCTCGCTCGCGCTCGTCGCGATCTCCCGGATCGAGGCGCCCATCTGCTCGGTGCCGGCGGCGACCGACGCGGCGTTGTCGCTCACCTGCGACGAGGCGGCAGCGGCGTCGTTGACGAGGGCGGCCGCGCTGTGGGCGTGCTCGAGGATCCGGGTCTCGGCGGTCTGCATCTCGGCGGCGGCGGCCTTGAGTGTCGAGGCGTCGTCGCGCATGACCCGGACCGTCTCGCGCAGCCCGACGAGGGCCTCGCCGATGGCCGCGTCCATCTCGCCCAGCTCGCCACCGTCGAGGACGTCCACCTCGATGGTGAGGTCCTTGTGACCGATCGCCTGGAGGGCTGCGACGGTCCGTCGCAGCGGGCGGGTGATGCTCACGGCGAGGAACCAGACGAGCACCACGGCCAGGGAGACCGCGACGCCGAGCGCGATGACGAGCCGGGTCCGCGCGGCGTCGGCCGAGGCGGCGGCGTCGGCCGAGGCCGCCCTCGCCTCGGCGCGGGTCGAGTCGACGAGCTGCTGGGTCCGCTCCATGATCCGGTAGTAGATGTCCCAGGAGGCGCCACCGATCGTCTCGTTGGCCTTGGCCACCTGGGCCGGGTCCCCGGTGGCGAACATCGCGGCGATGGAGTTGTCCATGGCGAGGAACGCGTCCCAGTCCGAGCGCAGCGTCTCGAACGAGCTGCGCTGGGCCGGGCTCATGTACCCGGTGTGGATCGAGGCCAGGTGCGTCGTGAGTCGACCGACGACCTCGAGGTAGCCCGCCCGGCTCACGGCATCCGGTTTCACGGCCGCCTTCGGGTCGCCGAGGGCGGCCTCCCACGCGTAGGCGACCTGCCAGCCGCTGACGTCGGAGTTGAAGTACTTGATCTCCTGCACCTCGTGGGCGAGCTCCTCGAGCTGGCTCACGTGGACGGCGGCCCTCTCCTGGACCCGCATCGCGGTCCACGCGATGGCGGCGGCCCCGGCGAACACGACGAGCACGACGCTCAGCGCGGCGACGAGGCGAGTGGCGATGCGCATCCGCGCGAACAGGCGGGTCATGGGCGTGCTCCTCGGGGGTTTCTCGGCATCCCCCTATCGACCCGCGCCGGAGGCTTCTGAGTTCGCCGGTCGGAGTTCCGGCATACGCTCGGCACCATGCCCGAAGGTCACACGCTGTTCCGGCTCGCGCGCGACCTCGACGCGGCCTTCGGTGGCACGGCACCCCGGGTGACCAGCCCGCAGGGCCGCTTCGCCGACGGTGCCGCGCTCCTGGACGGGCGCGAGGTGCTGCAGGCCCACTCATGGGGCAAGCACCTCTTCGTCGAGTTCGCGGGGGACGCGGTGCTCCACGTCCATCTCGGTCTCATCGGGACCTTCACGATCGACGCGGGTGACTGGACCGGCGAGGTGCCCGTCGTCGGTCAGGTCCGCCTCCGGCTCGCCACCGAGGAGCACGTCGCCGACCTGCGTGGCCCGACCCTCTGTGCGGTGCTCGCCCCCGAGGAGGTCCTCGCCGTCACCACGCGCCTCGGACCGGACCCGCTGCGCCCGGATGCCGACCCGGACCTCGGCTGGGCCACGGTGTCCCGCTCGACCCGCACCATCGCCGAGCTGCTCATGGACCAGGGCGTCATCGCCGGGGTCGGGAACGTCTATCGCTCCGAGGTGCTCTTCCGCCATCGGGTCTCGCCCTTCCGGCCCGGGCGGGAGATCCGGCGCAGCACCTGGCGCACGATCTGGGACGACCTCGTCGCCCTCATGCCGCTCGGCGTCGCGACCGGCCGGATCGTCACCGTCGCCGACCAGGTCGAGGAGGTGACGGCGGCGCTCGCGAGCGGCATACCGGTTCACCTCACCGAGCGCGAGTCCTATGTCTACAAGCGCGACGGTATGCCGTGTCTCGTCTGCGGCTCCCGGGTGCGGACCCAGGTCGTCGCGGGGCGCAACCTCTTCTGGTGCGGGAGGTGCCAGCGCCGCCGCTGAGGCGACCGGCTCGCGTCCGTCCCGCCACCGGGATGCCACTCGGGGGAGCCGACGGCACCCCGGCGACGGCTGAGCGCTCGGCGGCGGATCCCCGGCAGGGCGCTCGTGGACGCGACCGGAATACCGGTCGCGTCCGCGAGCACCACCGCATTCGACCCGAGACCACCCGAAAGGGTGAGTTCGGGCCCCCGGAGGGGTACGAGCCGTCCGCCGAGAGCGAACACCGGCCCGTTCCGCGCGGGTCCGGAACACTTTCGACCGTATGCCACGTTGTGCTGGGCAGTCGGCGCGCGAAGGTCGTCCGTGCCGAAAGCCAAGACAGGCGCACAGGTCACACGGCTAGCATCGACGTGACTGACCGAGCTGAGGAGTGACAGATGTTCGAACGGTTCACCGACCGGGCCCGCCGGGTGGTTGTGCTCGCGCAGGAAGAGGCGCGGATGCTCAACCACAACTACATCGGGACCGAGCACATCCTCCTCGGCCTCATCCACGAGGGCGAGGGGGTCGCCAGCAAGGCCCTGGAGAGCCTCGGGATCTCCCTGGAGTCCGTGCGCGAGCAGGTGCAGGAGATCATCGGCCAGGGCCAGCAGGCCCCGACCGGTCACATCCCCTTCACCCCGCGGGCCAAGAAGGTCCTCGAGCTGAGCCTGCGGGAGGCGCTCCAGCTCGGCCACAACTACATCGGGACCGAGCACATCCTCCTCGGCCTCATCCGGGAGGGTGAGGGCGTCGCGGCGCAGGTGCTCGTCAAGCTCGGTGCCGACCTCTCCCGGGTCCGCCAGCAGGTCATCCAGCTCATCTCCGGCTACCAGGGCGGCAAGGAGGGCGCGGCCGCCGGCGTCGGCACCGGTGGCGCGGCCGAGGGCACGCCGGCCGGCTCGCTGGTCCTCGACCAGTTCGGCCGGAGCCTCACCCAGGCCGCCCGAGAGGGCAAGCTCGACCCGGTCATCGGGCGCGAGAAGGAGATCGAGCGGGTCATGCAGGTCCTGTCCCGCCGGACGAAGAACAACCCCGTCCTCATCGGCGAGCCCGGCGTCGGCAAGACGGCCGTCGTCGAGGGCCTGGCCCAGGACATCGTCCGGGGCGAGGTCCCCGAGACGCTCAAGGACAAGCACCTCTACACCCTCGACCTCGGGGCGCTCGTCGCCGGCAGCCGCTACCGCGGTGACTTCGAGGAGCGGCTGAAGAAGGTCCTCAAGGAGATCCGCACCCGGGGCGACATCGTCCTGTTCATCGACGAGATCCACACCCTCGTCGGGGCCGGTGCGGCCGAGGGCGCCATCGACGCCGCGAGCATCCTCAAGCCGATGCTGGCCCGGGGTGAGCTCCAGGTCATCGGCGCGACGACCCTCGACGAGTACCGCAAGTACATCGAGAAGGACGCCGCGCTCGAGCGCCGGTTCCAGCCGATCCAGGTCAACGAGCCGACCCTGCCGCACACGATCGAGATCCTCAAGGGCCTGCGCGACCGCTACGAGGCGCACCACCGGGTGTCCATCACCGACAGCGCGCTCGTCGCGGCCGCCAACATGGCCGACCGCTACGTCAACGACCGCTTCCTGCCGGACAAGGCGATCGACCTCATCGACGAGGCGGGCGCCCGACTGCGCATCCGCCGGATGACCGCACCGCCGGACCTGCGCGAGTTCGACGAGAAGATCTCGGCCGTCGTCCGTGAGAAGGAGTCGGCGATCGACGGGCAGGACTTCGAGAAGGCCGCGCGGCTGCGCGACGACGAGAAGAACCTGCGCGCCGAGAAGGCCCGCCGCGAGAGCGAGTGGAAGTCCGGTGACCTCGACGTCGTCGCCGAGGTCGACGAGGAGCTCATCGCCGAGGTCCTCGCCGCCTCCACCGGCATTCCCGTGTTCAAGCTGACCGAGGAGGAGTCCAGCCGGCTGCTCCACATGGAGGACGAGCTGCACAAGCGGGTCGTCGGCATGGACGACGCGATCAAGGCCCTCTCCCAGGCGATCCGGCGCACCCGTGCCGGTCTGAAGGACCCGCGCCGTCCCGGTGGGTCGTTCATCTTCGCCGGCCCGACCGGCGTCGGGAAGACCGAGCTCGCCAAGACGCTGGCGGAGTTCCTCTTCGGCGACGAGGACGCGCTCATCCAGCTCGACATGTCCGAGTACTCCGAGAAGCACACGGTGAGCCGGCTCTTCGGCTCCCCGCCCGGCTACGTCGGCTACGAGGAGGGCGGCCAGCTGACCGAGAAGGTCCGCCGGCGTCCGTTCTCCGTCGTCCTGTTCGACGAGGTCGAGAAGGCCCACCCGGAGATCTTCAACTCCCTCCTCCAGGTGCTCGAGGACGGCCGGCTGACCGACTCCCAGGGTCGGATGGTCGACTTCAAGAACACCGTCATCATCATGACGACGAACCTCGGCACCCGGGACATCTCCAAGGGCAGCCTCGGCTTCAGCGCCGGCCCCGACAGCCGGAGCGACTACGACCGGATGAAGGCCAAGGTGACGGACGAGCTGAAGCAGCACTTCCGTCCGGAGTTCCTCAACCGCGTCGACGAGGTCATCGTCTTCCCGCAGCTGACGAGGGGCGAGATCGTCCAGATCGTCGACCTCGAGATCGCCAAGCTCGACCTGCGGCTCAAGGACAAGGACATGGGCATCGAGCTGACGCCCGCGGCCAAGGACCTCCTCGCCAAGCGCGGCTACGACCCCGTGCTCGGCGCCCGTCCGCTGCGCCGGACGATCCAGCGCGAGATCGAGGACGTCCTGTCCGAGAAGATCCTCTTCGGCGAGCTCAAGGCCGGGGAGATCGTCGCCGTCGACGTCACCGGCGAGGGCAAGGAGCAGGGCTTCACCTTCGAGGGCACCCCGCACGCGCGCGGCATCGACGCGCTCGTGACCGCCGGGACCGAGGCGCCGCCGGCCGGTCCGACCACCGGCTCCGCCGGGGAGTGACCCGCGGGGGAGCACCCCCATCGGCGACGAGGGCCGGTATGCCGCACCCGCGGCATACCGGCCCTCTCGCCTGCCCCCCCACCACCCGCCCTTCCGCCAGCGTCCGCGTCTCTGGTCGCCATGGCGACCATTCGCGCGGACGCTGGGGGTGGCGAGCGGGGGCTGAGCCTAGGCTGGAGCCCGTGACCGACCTCTCCTCCCCCCGCCCGGCGGGGTATGCCGCCGACGTCACCGTGCGGCCGGCGCGCACGTCCGACGTGCGGTCGATCCGCGCGCTCGTCGCACCGCTCGCCGAGCGCCGGGTGCTGCTGAACAAGGAGGCGGTCGGCTACTACGAGTCCGTCGCCGACTTCGTCGTCGCCGAGCGCGGCGGGGTCGTCATCGGCTGCGGTGCGCTGCACGTGCTGTGGGAGGACCTCGCCGAGGTCCGCACCCTTGCGGTGGCCGAGTCGGCTCTGGGAGCGGGGATCGGGTCGGCGCTGCTCGCCGGCCTCGTCGACCGGGCCCGAGCCCTCGGGGTGGCGCGGCTGTTCTGTCTGACCTTCGAGGTCGAGTTCTTCACCCGCCACGGGTTCGCGCCGATCGAGGGACAGGCGGTGAGTCCCGAGGTCTACGCCGAGCTGCTGCGCTCCTACGACGAGGGCGTGGCGGAGTTTCTCGACCTCGAGCGGGTCAAGCCGAACACGCTCGGCAACACCCGGATGCTCCGGGTCCTCTGAGCCGCCGTCCGGGGCTCCCGGCCGTGCGGGACGCTCGGTGCGACCATCGACCGGCCCCCACCGTGCGGCTCAGCGCAACCTAGGGGGTTGCGCGGGGCGGGGGCTCCGCGGCGGGTGGGGCCTCGCCGGACGCAGGGCCGTCGGGGCCACCCCAGCCGGTGGCCGGCAGCTGCCACGGCGGTGGGTCCGTCGTCGGTGGGGGAGGTTCGGCCGGCACGGGGCCCTCCGCCATGGGCCCCGGCGTGGGTGCCCCCGGGATCGGCCCACCGGGCGCGGCATACCCCGCGGCCCGCCCGTCCACTCCCGGCATCCCCGCCCGCGCGCCGGCCATGGCCATGGCCGGGGGGGCCGGGATGACCGGCGTCGGCCGGCGGCGCAGCACCCGCCGGAGCAGGAGGACGAGGGCGACGACACCGCCGAGCAGGACGAGCACGCCGAGGACAAGGGCGAGGCCGAGCCACGTGGCCGAGCCCGCGGCGTCCGAGGCGGCCTTCGCCTCGCGCAGCGCCCCGGCGACGTCGCCCGCGGCGAGCAGGCGGTCCGCGGCGACGGCCTTGCGGTCGACGCCGAGGAGGGTGGCGCCGAGGGCGTGGAGCGGGTTCGACGACGACCCCGCGGCGGCGTCGGAGGCCGCGACGGCGCGGATCGCCTGCGTCGCATCGTCGAGCGTCCCGACGAGCGCGTCGTAGTCGGAGCCGGTCGTGGCCTGCTCGTAGAGCGCGCGGACCGACTGCGGGACCTCCATCCCGTGCTGCTCCGCGGCGTCCTGGAGGGCCACGGCCGCGTCCGCCGCGTCACGGAGCGAGGTCATGGCGACCATCGCCGTGGGGAACTCCCAGGACGTCATCTCCGACCGGACCCCGAGCGGTGGGGCGAAGTCGCCGTCGGCGGCGTCGAGCTTCTCGTAGGCCGCCCGGGCAGTCGTCCGCGTCGCGAGCAGCTTCTTCTGGGCCGCGGTGAGCACCCACGTCCGGTAGACCTTCTCGGCGTGGGTGTTGCCGCCCGTCGTCTCGAGGAGGTCGAGGAAGCGGCGCCAGTCGGTGACATCGTCCATCGAGCCCTTGTCGGTGCTCGCGGCATACGCGCTCGTGCCGCCCAGGACCGCGGCGAGCAGGGCGCTCGTCCGGGCCTCGTCGGAGCCGTTCAGCAGGTCCCGCATCGCGCGGTACGCCGCGGGGTAGCCGTAGTCGTTGTCGCTCTGGGAGCGCCCGGAGTCCTCCTTCCAGGCGTTGAGTGCGACCGCGGCCTTGGACGTCCGGGACACCGCCGGAGGCTTCGCACTCGTGCCGCCGAGATCACGCACCGTGCGGGCGGCGAGCGTCTGCGCGAGCCCCTCGTAGATCCACCGCTGCTCGATGGCGCTGGACGAGGCCCAGGCGTGGCTCAGCTCGTGGAAGAGGAGCTCGCGGTCGAGATCCTCACCGATGACGATCTCGTCGCTGCGCGAGTCGAACCAGCCGTCGTAGCCGCGGACGTTGACCGAGCTGTCCTCGCGGACCTTCGTCAGCCCGCCCGGCCACGTCGTGCCGGTCAGCTTCTCGAGCACGGGGATGCCCTGGGTCATGCCCTTCTTGACGAAGGGCGCCCACCCCGGGTCGTCCTGGTAGGCCATGACCTCGACGTCCTCGTCCCCGATCTTCACCTGCGTCGTCGCCGCGACGTCGGGGTTGCGGGCCGAGATGACCGCCCAGAAGCCGTTGGCGTCGTTGGTCTCGGTGCTCGTGTAGGTGACCGCGCCCTTCGTCGAGGTCGGCGAGAAGGAGTCGGTCGTCGCGTCGAAGTCCATCGTCGTCGGCAGGACGACGTTCGTCGTCGTGTGGCCCGGGTCGCCGAGGCAGTAGACGGCGAAGGTCGCGTAGCCCGGGCCGACCCGGGTCTTGTCCTTGGACCGGGGCTTGGCGCCCTTGGCGACGAAGGTGAGGGTGATCTTGCGGGTCTGGCCGTAGAGGAGCTCCTGCGGGAAGGTGATGGTCGCGATCTTGAGCGTCGGGCTGTCGCTCTTCTTGAGGCTCACCGGCAGCGACGATCCGCCCGAGGTGGCCTTGACCTGCTCCGCATCGGCGGGCACCGGGAGGTAGACCGACTTGAAGAAGTAGTAGTAGTACCGGCCGCCGCCGAGGTTGACGTTGGCCTTCGTGTTCCGGACGGTGATCGTCAGCTTCGCCCGGACGAGCTCCTTCTTCGCGTCGACGACGTAGGTGTTCGTCGAGCGCACGTCGAGGCCGTCGGTGGCCCGCGCCGCCGGCGCGGCGAGCATGGCCAGCCCGAGGGCGAGCGCGGTCGCGCGCCGGAGCCGGGCGGCATACCGTCGCGGCCGCGTCCTCGGTGGGTCGGGCATCGACCGGGTCCGGCGGTCCGCCAGCATGGGTTCCTCCACTCGGGTGCCCTGGGGGCCCGATCCCCCGGGGCGCGTGCAGCGTGCCAGCAACGCTAGCCCGGAGCAATGCGACGTGCCGTCGTTTCGGGACGAATCGGTATGCCGCGCCCGAGCGGGCGCGTCGTGACCTGACGGACGGAGGGAGGGCGGCGCGGGTCAGGCCGGCCGCTCGACGCCGACGGGGTCTCCGGGACGCACCCGGCCGGCCCGGACGACGCGGGCGTTGAGACCGCGCAGCCGCATCGGGCGGCCGGTCGTGCCGTTGACGAACCGCATCGCCTCGCCACCGAACCGCTCGACGAACTTCGCGCAGCCGGTGTGCGGGATCGCGGTCACCTCGATGACGGCGCCACCGGCCGCCGGGTCGCCGATGGTGAGCCGGGTGCCGACCGGGAGGTTGTCCTCGGACAGGTCGAGGTCGAGGTAGAGCTGGTCACCCGCCAGGGGGCGCCGTTCGGGCTCGCCCGCGAGGAAGGCCACCATCCGGGCGCTCATGACGTTGAGCTGGGTGTCCGGGTCGGGGTCGCCGACACCGGCGGCTCGCGCGAGCCAGCCATCGCCGACGAGGCCGACGGCCGGGTCGAGCTCGCCCTCCGCGAGCACCTCGCGCTCACCCGTCCGCGGTCGGCGGACGACGAGGGCGAGGGTGCCGACATCCTTGGGAGCGGCCCGCAGCTCGGGGACGAAGGCCTCGAGCTCCTCGGTGCGGCGGTGGGTCACGGTGGTCATGGCGATGATCGTCCCACGGCAGCAGCAGCCCCGGACAGCGGTTTCCGGCGGCACCCTCGGCGGTCGGCCAGCCGGTCGGCTCGGCCCCGGGTCAGGTGGCCGGCGGCCGGGAACGGCGGGCCATCCGGATCCGGACCGACACGAGAACGACGATGAGCAGCATGCCGGAGATCGTGGCGAAGCCGACGTGGGCGATGAGCGGCAGGAGGATCGCCACCCCGCCACCGACGACCCAGGAGATCTGCAGGACGGTCTCGGACCAGCCGAACATCCGGGTCCTGACCTCGTCCGAGACGTCGCGCTGGATCGTGGCGTCCAACCCGAGCTTGATGAGCTGGGCGGCCAGGCCCGCGACGAAGCCGAGGGCGACGAGGGTCCAGACGTTGTAGACGATGGCTGTCGTCACCGCCATGGCCACGTCGAGGATGAGCGAGGAGGCGATGATCGCCTCGGGTCGGCGCTCCTTGAGCGCGTTGCCGACGGCCGTGCCCAGCGCGTTGCCGGCGCCGGCGGCGCCGACGACGAGGGCCAGCACGAGGGTGCCCGACATCCCGGGCAGCGGGTGCTCGCGCATGAGGAAGGCCATGAAGATGGTGAGGAACCCGGTGAGCAGCCGCGCCCCCATCGCCCCGACCAGCGCGACGAGGACCGACGTCGGCAGCGCGACGATCCGGGCCCGCAGCCGCGCGAGGATCGCGCCGCCGCCACCGGTGCGCGCCGCCGCGGCGATCTGGGCGGCGTCCGGCCTCGGGATGACGACGGTGTCCTCGATGTCCTGCTCGCCCGCGGAGGAGTCGACCCGGGCCGGGAGGCGGATGGCCAGGACGGTGCCGACGACATAGACGAGGAAGGCGAACCGGAGCGACCAGTCCGGGCCGATCCGGGACAGGCCTCCGGCCATCGCCCCGCCGACGCCCATCGCGGCGACGCCGGCCAGGGCGATCCGCGAGTTGGCGTTGACGAGGGTGAACCCCTCCGGGAGCAGTCGCGGCACCGCGGCCGCCCGGGTCACGCCGTAGGCCTTGGACGAGACGAGGCAGCCCAGCGCGACGGGGAAGACCCACGCCGACCCGTCGCGACCGCCCCGGCGAGCACCCACGACAGGAAGGCGCGGGCGGCGAACGTCGTGCCGATCGCCCATCGTCGGCCGTGCCGGAACCGGTCGAGGAGTGGGCCGATGAACGGCGCGAGGAGAGCGAACGGCGCCATGGTCAGCAGGAGGAAGAGCCCCACCTGCCCACGGGCCTGGTCGGTGGGGATCGCGAAGATCGTGCCGGCCAGCGAGACGGTGAGCGCCGCGTCGCCGACCATGCTGACGAAGTGGAGCTCGACGAGCCGCGCCAGCCCGGTCTCGCCGGCTCCGGCGGAGTTGGTGTAGGCGCGGGCCCGCCGCGCACCGGCCCGGGTGCCGTCGCCGGCGAGCCGGGCGAGGTTCCTCGCGCCGTGGCCGACCGCCCGGCCCGCCCGGGAGGCGCCCCGCCGCAGGCTCGAGGGGTTGCGCGTGGACGGCGGGCGCGGCAGGTCGGCACCGGGCGGCGTCCCGGAGCCGGGCCGGGACGGCTCCGACGGCAGCGGGCGGGTGGGGTCCTCGCTCACGACGTCGCCTCCGCGAGGCCGGGCAGCGCGAAGCGCTCACCGCCGAGCGGCTCGACGAGCCCGTCGCTGACGAGGGAGTCGAGGCAGCGGTCGACCTGGGCCGGCTCGGCGCCCGCGGCGTCGAGCTCCGCGCGGGTCACCGCGTCGGCGTCGCGCAGCGCCGCAAGGATCCGTCCCCGGACCTGCCGGTCGGTGCCCTCCCACGCCTGTCCGCGACGAGCGGGCCCGTCGTAGGCCGGCCGGCCGATCGCGGACCCACGCGCACCGGTCCGCGAGCGGGCAGGCCGCACAGTCCGGCCCGCGCGCGGTACAGACGAGGGCGCCGAGCTCCATCACCCCGACGTTCCACACGGCGGCGTCCGCGGCGTCCGCGGGGACGAGTGCCCCCGCGAGGTCCCGCTCGGCCCGGGTCAGCGACGGGGCGGCCTGGGCCCGGCCCTGGACGACCCGCACGAGGACGCGCCGGACGTTCGTGTCGACGACGCAGGTGCGCCGGCCGAACGCGAAGGCCCCGACCGCCGCCGCCGTGTAGGCACCGACGCCGGGCAACGCGAGGAGGTCGGCCTCGTCGACCGGCACCGCGCCGCCGTGCCGCTCGACCATGACGACCGCCGCCTCGCGCAGCCGCAGGGCCCGGCGGGGGTAGCCGAGGCGCCCCCAGGCCCGGACGACGTCGCCCGGTGTCGCGGCGGCGAGGTCGGCCGGGGTCGGCCAGCGGTCCATCCACTCCCGCCAGGCCGGCTCGACCCGGGACAGCGGCGTCTGCTGGGCCATGATCTCGGAGACGAAGACGCCCCACGGCGAGCACGACGGGTCCCGCCACGGCAGCGGCCGGGCGTTCGCGGCATACCAGGAGAGCACTCGCTCGTGCAGGACGGCGAGGTCCAGGGGGGAGACGGCGGCCACCACGACGCGGGGCGCCCCGCTCAGACGTACCGCTCGAGGATGCTGCTCTCGGCCAGCCGCGACAGGCCCTCGCGCACGAGCCGGGCCCGGCCCTCGCCGACCCCGTCGACGTCCATGAGGTCGTCGACGTTGGCGGCGAGGAGCTTCTGCAGGCCGCCGAAATGCTCGACGACGCGCTCGACGATGGTGCCGGGCAGCCGGGGGACCTTCGACAGCAGCCGGAACCCGAGCGGGCTCACCGAGGCGTCGAGGGCGTCGCCGACGATGGTGAAGCCGAGCGCCTTGGCACCGGCGGCCGGGTCGATGAGCTCGGTGGACTGGATCGACTGGAGGTTGAAGATCGCCTCGTCGAGGGTGTAGCCGGCGCGCGAGTCGCCGATGTAGTCGCGGACGACGAGGTCGAGGTCGTCGGACAGCCCCCCGGTCAGCTCCTCGAGCTGGAGGCTGAGCAGCCGTCCGTCGGTGCCGAGCTGGACGACGTAGTCGGCGATCTCGTCCTTGATCCGCCGGACCATCTCCAGGCGCTGGAGGACGTTGGCGACGTCGCGAACGGTGACGAGGTCCTCGATCTCGAGCGCGGAGAGGGTGCCGGTGACCTCGTCGAGGCGGGCCTTGTAGCGCTCGAGGGTCTGCAGCGCCTGGTTGGCGCGCGAGAGGATCGCGCTCGAGTCCTCGAGGACGACCCGCCGCCCGGCGACGTAGAGGGCGATGATCCGCATCGACTGGCTGACCGAGACGACGGGGAAGCCGGTCTGCTTGGCGACCCGCTCCGCCGTGCGGTGCCGGGTGCCGGACTCGCTCGTCTCGATGCTCGGGTCCGGCACGAGCTGGGTCGCGGCCCGGACGATCCTCGTCACCTCCCGGTCGACGACGATGGCGCCGTCCATCTTGGCGAGCTCACGCAGCCGGGTCGCCGAGAAGGTGATGTCGAGGGGGAAGCCGCCGGTGCAGACCTGCTCGACGAGCCTGTCGTTGCCGAGGACGATGAGCGCGCCGGTGCGGCCCCGCAGGATCCGCTCGAGGCCGTCGCGCAGCTCGGTGCCGGGGGCGACGGCCGCGAGGGTGGCGCGCACGGACTCCTCGTCGCTCGCAGCCACGTCCTGCCCTTCCCGACGTCGTGCGGAACCCTCCCTGCCGGGGCCCCGTGGGCGTGCCCGGCCCGCCGTGGCGGGCCCGGCGACCGGGTCGGTCGCGGCGTCGTCATCCGGTATGCCGGGCCGCCGGTCACCGTCCGTGATCCTACCCGCGTCCCCTCCGTCCGCCACGGATCAGCCGCGATCGGGGATGCCGAGCCGCACGGCGTCGGCGACGGTCGCGACCTCGATGACCCGGATGCCGTCCGGGACCGGACCCGCGCCGAGGACGCCGGGCGGGACGATGGCCCTGGTGAAGCCCAGCCGCGCCGCCTCGGCCAGCCGACGGTGCGACCCGGTGACCGGGCGGATCTCCCCGGCGAGGCCGACCTCGCCGAACGCGACGGTCTGGGTCGGCAGCGGCGTGTCGAGGATCGCGCTCCCGAGGGCGAGGGCGATCGCGAGGTCGGCCGCGGGCTCGGTGAGCCGCGCCCCGCCGACGGTCGAGAGGTAGGCGTCCTGCTTCTTGATCGGCGCCTTCGCCCGGCGCTCGAGGACGGCGATGATCATCCCCACCCGCGAGGAGTCCAGCCCGCTCGTCGCCCGGCGCGGGGTCGGCAGCGCGGACTCGGCGACGAGGGCCTGCACCTCGGTGATGAGCGGGCGACGACCCTCGAGGGTGACGGTGACGCAGGTGCCGGCCACCTCCGCCGTCCGATGGCTGAGGAAGAGCCCCGACGGGTCGGCGAGCCCGACGATGCCGACGTCGGAGAGGTCGAAGCAGCCGACCTCGTCGGTCGGGCCGAACCGGTTCTTGACCGCCCGGACGAGCCGGAGCCGGGAGTGGCGGTCGCCCTCGAAGGCGACGACGACGTCGACGAGGTGCTCGAGCACCCGCGGGCCGGCGATCGAGCCGTCCTTCGTCACGTGGCCGACGAGGAGGACCGCGATGCCGTGCTTCTTGGCGACCTCGATGAGCGAGGCGGCCACCTCGCGGACCTGCGCGACGTTGCCGGCGGCGCCCTCGACCTCGGCGCTGCTGACCGTCTGGACCGAGTCGACGACGACGAGCTGCGGGCCGATCTGCTCGATCTGGCCGAGGACGGTCGCGAGGTCGGTCTCGGACGCGAGATAGAGCGAGCGGGCCATCGCCTCGATCCGCTCGGCCCGGGCGCGGACCTGGGCGGCCGACTCCTCGCCCGTGACGTAGAGGACCCGGGGCACCTCACCGTCGGCCGCGGCATACCCCTCGCGGGCCGCGCGGGCCGCGACGTCGAGGAGGAGCGTGGACTTGCCGATCCCGGGCTCGCCGGCGACGAGGACGACCGCGCCCGGCACGATGCCGCCGCCGAGGACCCGGTCGAACTCCGGGACGCCGGTGCTGCGCGCCACGGCACGCCGTGCGTCGACCTCACCGATGGGCAGTGCGGGCCGGTCGACGGAGCGGGCGGGCGTCGTGCGGACCGGGACGGCGCCGACCTCGGTCACCGACCCCCAGGCCTGGCACTCGCCGCAGCGGCCGACCCACTTGATCGTGCGCTCCAGCCGCACTCGGAGCACCGGTATGCCGGTGCCCGCCCGGTGGCCTTGACCGCTCGTCCGCTGCTCGCCATGGGCGCCACCCTAGGGAGGCGGACCGACAGCGCCGGGGACCGACAGGCGGTCGACGGCTCCGAGGGGCGGACCCGCCCGGCCGGTCACCGGGTCCACCACCCACCCACGTCGACGACGACGTGGGTGGCGGAGGACACGTACACCCGCACCGTGCCGTCCGAGCCGACCTTGGCGATGACGCTGTTGGCGATCGTCCGGCTCTTGACGTAGTTGAGGTTGGACGCGGTCGGCCGGGACGTGCCCCCGGGGTAGACGGTGAGGTAGCCGCCGGCCTCGGGAGCCGTCACCGTGACGTTGAGCAGGACCGCGTGGACGCCCCGGAGGGGCACGCCGCCGGGACCGGTGACGTCGACGCTGATGGTGTGCCGGGCGGCCACCTTGGCCGTCGTCGCGCCGAGCCCGGACCGGGTGTCGACGATGCGGGCGGGATCGAGCGCCTGAAGTCTCCGCCGACCGGGACCCATCCCATGACGTCGACGACGACGTCGGCCGACCGGCTGGCGAAGACTCGACCTAGCCCGCCGGTACCGACCTTCGCCAGCACCATCCCGGCGATAGTCCCGTCCGGCCTGGAAGTTGACGTTGGAGGCCGTCGGCCGGGCTGACCCGCCCGGGTGGACGGTGAGGTAGCCGTTGGCCGACGGGTTCACCGCCGCGACGTTGAGCGCGACGGCCGCCACGCCGGAGCCGGGTATGCCGGCGACCCCGGTCACGGGGACGTTGGTCCGTCCCCCGGTCGGCGAGAGGCCGCCGGACCTCCGCGTGTCGAGGAGCCGGGCCGGCGTGAGCGGGGTGAACGAGCCACCCGTCGGGTAGTACCCGGCGACGTCCGCCACCAGGTCGGTCGTGGCGCTGGGCCGCAGCGAGACCCGGCCACCCGTGCCCACCCTCGCGATCGTCTGGTTCGCGACCGTCCGGCCGCGGGCGAAGTTGACCGTCGACGCCCTCGGTGGCGCCCCTCCCGTCGGGTACACCGACACGTAGCCGCCCCCGTGGGCGCGGGTGACGGTGACGTTGAGAACGACCGCGGCGACGCCCGAGGAGGGCACCCCGCCATGACCGGTCACCTGCAGCCGCACCTCGGTCCGGGCCGGGACGGCTCCCGTGGTGGCGCCGCGCCCGGTCCTCGTGTCGAGCAGGCGGGCGGGCTTGAGCGGGACATAGGTCGTGCCGGGCGCGAAGGTGCGCACGGAGATCGGACCGGTGAGGTCGGTCGACATCCCGTCGACGTCGACGGCGGCGCCGTCGGCGTCGCCCGCCACGACGGTCCACGTGTAGTCGCCGTCGGCGACGAGGGCACCGTCACCGTCCCTGCCGTCCCAGGAGACGACGGCCTCACCGACGGCGGCGTCCCCCGCGTCACAGGGCAGGGTTGCAACGGTGCCGCCGGCGACGGCGCGATGGTGACGGTGCAGGTCGTCAGCGGCTCGGTGAAGACCCACTGGCCCTCCCACGGCCCGGCCCCGGTGCTGAGGAACGTCGGCGCGAACGGGTTGCCCTCGTGGCGCGGCACGAGGTGCTGGTCGGGCAGCGGCGTCAGCTTCGGCTCGTGGGTCGTCTCGTCGATCCAGGCGAGGCCCGGCGCCCCCAGGCCCCCCGAGTGGATCGGGAAGGTCTGGACGACGGACCCGTCGTGTGCGTCGAGGACGACGTAGGTCGTCGTCAGCGGCTCGCTCCACGTGGTCCGGGACAGGCCGATGTACCCACCGAAGACCGACACGGAGTTCAGGAACCCGATGTCGGTGCCGTCGTAGGACCCCTGTGCCCCCGTGCGCAGGTTGCGCCACCCCAGGCCGGCCCTCGGGCCGCTGCCGTGGGGGTCGCCCCAGGTCCAGGCGACGAGATCACCCTGGATGGCCAGCGTGTGGAGGTACCCCGTCGCGGGGACACCGGCCTGCTCCCTGGTCAGCCACGACGACCGGGTCCCTGCCCGCAGGTCGACGAGGTCGAGGCCTGAGTCGTTGGTCATGACGACCCCGGTGTCGCCCCAGATCGCATCGACGTGCATCCTCCGCGCCGTCTCGGTCGTGAGGTCGATCACGGAGGACCAGGAGAGGACGCGATGACCCGACATCGCGAGGGGTCCGACGACGATCGGGACGCTCGACGCCGTCGTCGTCTCTCCATCGTCGACCATGAGGGTCCCGCTCGGGTCGGCCCACGTGGTGAGACGACCGCTCGACGCGCTGAAGCCCTCGGAGACGACGCGCCCGAGCAGGCGAGCCGGGCCCGGAGCCAGTGGGGAGCCGGTGACCGTCCGCGTCCAGAGCTGGTCGGTGCTCGTGCTCGCCTCGTCGTCGAGCCAGACGGCCCGACCCGCAGACAGCCCGACGTCGGCGGCCGTCATCGGCAGGGTCGCCACCGGGCCCACCGCGGAGAGGGTGCTCCCGTGCAGGTCGTACTCGCCGAGGGCCCGGACGCCGATGACGAAGCCGTCGCCGGTGGGCCAGATCCCAACCTCCCGGGCGGTCGGCATACCGGATACGGCCACGGCGGCGCCGGTCGTCGGCCGCACGTAGAGCCGCAGCGTGCCGGCGGCGTCGTCGCTGCGCATGATGTATGCCGTGGTGGTCGGCGACGCCGCAGCGGCCAGGACGCTCTCACCCACCGCGCTGCGGACCGTCGTCGACCCGCCGGGGGTGGAGACCCTCCGGATGACCTGGGCCCGCGTGTCACCGTCTCGTAGGTGTAGAGGACGGTGTCGCCGGACACCGCGAGGACCGACCACGGCCAGCCGGACCCCAACACCGTGCCTGAGGCCAGGGTGACGGGCTCGCCCCCGCCGAAGCCGCCGCGCACGACGGCATACCCGTGGTCGGAGAACGGCTGCCCACTCTCGGCCACGAAGGCATAACCGGTCGCATCGCACACGTACGACGTGGACCGCAGGGTGTCGTCCGTGGTGGTGGCGCTCGTGACGGTGCCCAGGACCGTCTCGGTCCCGGTCCGCGCGTCCACCATGGTCACCGCCCGCCGCAGCTCACCGGTGGGAGCGCTCGCCACGAAGACGAAGGACATCCAGCCGTCCGCCGTCGGCCCGAGGTAGGAGCCGTGCAGCAGGCCCGTCCCCGACTCGCCGGTGGCGACGTCGTGCCACTGGACGGCCGGGGCGCCGTTCGTCGGGTCCGCTCCGGGGGCCGTCACCATCGAGGCGCCGTCGCAGGACGTCGCGGAGCCGCTGTCGAGGGTGAACCGGTCGGCCGCGGACCCCCCGCCGAGCGGCACGACCTGGTAGTCGCCGGGGGGCGCGTTGCGGGTCTGCCAGAGCACACCACGGTCGGTGAGGGACTCTGCGGCCGTCTCGACCGGGCGTCCGCTCGACCCGCTGGCGAGGAGGACGGTGCCCTCGGGATCGACCGCGTGGGCCACGCTCGCCGTCGACAGGACCGTCGCTGCCGCCACGATCCCCACCCGCCATGCCTTCACGCGCCGCACACGTTGCCTCCCCCATCGTCCCGCGGACCCGCCCTGACGGTCCCGGCCGCCGACGACCCTGCCAGGCGCGCCGCCTGACGTCACGCATTCGCCCGGGGGTCGTGGCGGACGTCTCACCGACGGTGCGCTCGGGCAGCCACGCCGCGGACACCGACCCGCACAGGACCCGAAGCAGCTCCCGTGCGGGCCGGTGTCACCCTTGGCGGCACGGAGGTCTCTGACGGACGGCGCCGCCGCGCGCCCCTCCCCGCCCACCGGGCAGCGAGAAGGGGCGCCCACCCCTCACGGGTGACGCCCCTTCTCGCGATGGGTGGGCTCGGGCTGGCTCAGCCGGCGACGACCTCGAGGGCCACGTTCGCCTGCACCTCCGGGTGGAGGCGGACGAGGGCGCGGTGGGTCCCGACCGTCTTGATCGGGGTCGGCACCTCGATCCGGCGCTTGTCGAGCTCCGGGCCGCCGGCGGCCTTGACGGCCTCGGCGATGTCGGCCGTCGAGACGGCGCCGAAGAGGCGCCCGGACGCGCCCGCGTGGGCGGTGACGGTGACCGGGGAGGCCTCGAGGTTGCCCTTGATCGACTGGGCCTCCTCGAGCGACTTCACGGCGCGGACCTCGCGGCCCTTGGCGATCGCGTCGACCTGCTTCTGCCCGCCCTTGGTCCACGCGGTGGCCAGCTTGCGGCGGAAGAGGAAGTTGCGGGCGTACCCGTCCTTGACGTCGACGACGTCACCGGCGGTCCCGAGGCCGGAGACCTCGTGGGTGAGAATGACCTTCATGTCGGCTCCTTCGTGGCTTCGTCTGCTGCGTCTGCGCGGTCAGCGGGACGAGCTGGAGTAGGGCAGCAGGGCCATCTCGCGGGCGTTCTTCACCGCGTTGGCGATGAGCCGCTGCTCCTGGACCGACACGCCGGTCACCCGCCGCGCGCGGATCTTGCCGCGGTCGGAGATGAACTTGCGCAGCAGCGCCGCGTCCTTGTAGTCGATGTTCTCGACCTTCGCCGCCTTGAGCGGGTTGGCCTTCTTCTTGGGCTTGCGAATGGCGGGCTTGGCCATCGTGGTGCTCTCCTGTGTCGGATGAGCCCTGGCGAACCAGGGATGGGGGTGCTGTCTGGGGTCGGGTATGCCGTCAGCCGCGGGCCGAGCGGCATACCGCCGGTGCTGCGGTGGTCGGGATCAGAAGGGAGGCTCGTCGTAGGACGGGGCGTTGCCCCAGCCACCCTGGCCGCCGCCACCCTGCTGGGGAGCGGGCTGGCCGCCGCCCTGCTGCGGGGCGGTCGCGCCGGTGGCCCACGGGTCCTCCTGGGAGCCGCCGAAGCCGCCGCCACCACCGGAGGACTGACCGCCGAAGCCGCCGCCACCACCGCCGCCACGCTGGGTCTTGTTGACCTTCGCGGTGGCGTAGCGCAGGGACGGGCCGACCTCGTCGACGTCCATCTCGAGGACGGTGCGCTTCTCGCCCTCCTTGGTCTCGTACGAGCGGGACTTCAGCCGCCCGGTCACGACGACCCGCGCGCCCCGGGTCAGCGACTCGGCGACGTTCTCGGCCGCGTCGCGCCAGATGGAGCAGCGCATGAAGAGGGTCTCGCCGTCCTTCCACTCGTTCGTCTGACGGTCGAACGTGCGGGGCGTCGAGGCGACGGTGAAGTTCGCCACCGCGGCGCCGGAGGGCGTGAAGCGGAGCTCGGGGTCACCGGTGAGGTTCCCGACGAGGGTGATGATCGTTTCGCCTGCCATGAGGTCTGCCTCCTTGGCTGTCGGTCGGAGTCCGGGCGGAGTCGCGGTCGCTCAGGCGCCGGGGCGCATGAGCTTGGTCCGCATGACCGACTCGTTGAGGCCGAGCTGACGGTCCAGCTCCTTGGCCGTCGCGGGCTCGGAGGTGAAGTTGACGACGGCGTAGATGCCCTCGGACTTCTTCTTGATCTCGTAGGCGAGACGACGTCGGCCCCAGATGTCGATCGTGTCGACGGAGCCGCCGTCCTTGGTCACGACCTTGAGGAACTTGTCCAGCGACGGCTGGACCGTCCGGTCGTCGAGCTCGGGGTCGAGGATGACCATGAGTTCGTACTGACGCATGCGTTAACCCGCCTCCTTTGGTCTGTGGCGGTCACGGTCCTTCCGTGACAGGAGGGTATGCATCTCGCTGCCACGGCCCGGGTCGTTGTCCACAGGCCGACGGGCAACCTGGCAAGGGTACCGGCTGGCCGCCCCCGAACCGAAATCCGCTCCCTCCCGCCATCCGCCCTCTCCCTGCGTCCGCGTCTTCGGTCGCCCCGGCGCCAGAAACCCGGACGCTACGAGCTCCGCTGCGTCCGCGTCTTTGGTCGCCCCAGCGACCAGAAACGCGGACGCTAGGGGAGCGGCTCGCCGGGTGGGGGGTGGCTCGGGAGGCCGGCGCTCGCGGCGGGGGCCGAGCGGCGGATCGGGACGCGCCCGGCGGTGCCGTCCCAGGCCCGCCACACGAGGTAGCCGACGGCGACGAGGCGCAGGACGAGGAAGAGGGCGTACCAGCCGCCCGGCAGCGCCCGGTCCGGCACCTGCAGCCCACCGACGTAGAGCCAGACGGCGACGAAGTGCGCGGCCTCGGCGGCGGCCCACCACAGGTGGTCCCGCCACGGGACGCCGGCGATGGCGACGAGTGGCACGAGCCAGAGCGAGGACTGGACGGGGAAGGACTTGCCGGTGAGCAGGACGACGCCGACCGCGACGAGGGCGAGGGCCCCGAGGCTCGGTCGGCGGGGTGCGCCCAGCGCGAGGACGGCGACGAGCGCGGCCGCGACGAGCCAGCCGAGGATCGCGATGACCGAGACCGCCGTGGCCCCGACGGGGAAGCCGGCGAGGGTGAAGAGGTACCACGGCGAGCCGAGACCGGCCCCGGCATGCCACCACGTGGCGTACGGCCTCGTCAGCGCGGACGGGTCGGTGACGAGGAAGACGGCGAGCACCCCGAGGACGGTGAGGACGAGGGCTCGCCCGAACCGCACGAGGGCGTCGCGCTGCCCGGACCGCACGGCGAGAGCCGTGATGGCGACGACGAGGATCGCGGGGTAGGTCCGGGCCATGACGGCCGGCCCCGAGCAGCGATCCCCGCGGTGGCCGGCCGCCGCCGGCTCCAGGCCCACAGCCCGGCGCTCGCGAGCGCGACGCCGAGGACGTCCGGCGAGAGCAGGACGGTGAGCGCGACGACGGGCGCGAGCGCGACCTGGGCGGGGTCGGCGCGCACCCGGCGCGTCGTCGCGACGAACCAGACGACCGCGCCGAGCAGGAGCACGGCGAGCACGGCCCACAGTGCGACGAACCAGCGCTGCTGGGTCAGCCCGGCGCCCGGGGCGATGCCCCCGAGCAGGCTCATCACGGCGCCCGAGAGGACCGGCTGGTCGAGGTGGACCCCGCCGGTCGAGGAGAGGTATGCCGTGAGCCCTCCGCCGATGCCGCTCGTCTCCATCGACGTCGCGAGGTCGGAGTAGCACTGGCGCCACAGCGGCGCCGACCCGTCCCACCCGTGCTGCAGGCAGTAGCCCTGCCGGGTGACGGCGAGGGCGACGGGGGCGGCGACGAGCAGGACGAGGACGGCCACGGCATACGCCGGACGGGGCGACGGGCGCAGCCGGCGTCCCGGGACCGCCGAGGACGCCGAGCAGCCCCTCGGGCAGCAGGCGGTCGAGGGTGCGCTCGGTCACGGCTCGCTACGGGCGGGATGCTACGGGACCGTCCGGTCCCGGCCCGGTCCGCGCTCGGCCACGCTCGCGCTCGGCGTCGGCCTGCCGCCCCGGCCGGGGGTCACCGTCGCCGTCGGCAGGCCGGTCGACGGCGTGTCCGATGGCGTCGGGGTGTCGGTCGGGCTCGGCGGGGCCGAGGTCGTCGGCGGCGGCGGACGTCGTCGTGGGCGGCGCGCTCGTCGTCGTCGGCGACGGCTTCTTCGTCGGGGTGGAGCGGTACTCGGCGTTGGGGTTGATGTGGGCCGGGCTCGGGAAGTCGACGACCTTCATGCCGTCGGTCGCCTTCTGCATGTACTCGGTCCACAGCCACACCGGCACCGTCGGGCCGGACAGCTCGCCGACCCCCTTGATGGCGTTCATCCGGTTGGCGTCCTTGCGGCTGCCGTCGCCGCGGTAGATGCCGACGGCGGTCGCCATCTGCGGGATGAAGCCGTCGAACCACGCGGAGTAGTTGTCGGTCGTCGTCCCGGTCTTCCCGGCCGTCGGGCGGCTGAGGTAGGAGGAGACGTAGGACGCGGTGCCCCGGGTCGTCACCTGGTGCATGCAGTCGATGACGTCCGCCATGAGGTCCTTGTCGAAGACCTGCGTGGTCTTCGGCTTGGCCTTGATGTCGAGGGCGCCGTCGGAGCTGGTCACCCGCTTGACGAAGTACGGGGTCGCCTTGGCGCCCTGGGCCGCGATCGTCGCGTAGGCGTTGGCCATGTCGAGGACCTTGACGTTGTTCGTGCCGAAGACGTTGGCGTAGTTGCTGTCGAACGGCGTCGTGATCCCGGCCGTCTTGGCCGCCTCGGCGGTCCGTTCCGGGGTGCCGATGATGTTGAGCCGGGCGAAGATCGTGTTCGTCGACAGGGCCGTTGCGCCGCAGAGGTTCTGGGTGCCCTCGTTCGCGTTGCCGAAGTTGACGACCCCGCCCTTGCGGCCGAGCGCGGTCGAGGCGCCGGGGTCGGCGAACTCGGGGAAGTAGATCGGGCTGTTGCCGGGGAAGGTGCTCTTCGTGTTGACCTTGCCGCTCTGCAGCGCCGCGATGAGGGTGAAGATCTTCGCCGTCGACCCGCTCTGCATCGTCGCGTCGTATGCCGTGTTGAACTGCACCTTCGAGTAGTCGGCGCCGCCGTACATCGCGAGGACGGCACCGTCGCCGGGCTTGACCGTCGCGAGCCCCACGTGGAGCCTCTGCCCCTTGGGCAGCTTGTCCTTGACGGCCTGGATCGCCGCCTGCTGCTTGGGCTTCTCGATCGTCGAGACGATCTTCAGCCCGCCGCGGTCGATGTCGTCGTCGGTGAGCTTGTACTTGTTGCGCAGCTCGTCCTTGATGATCGGGATGAGGTAGCCGTTGGGGCCGGAGACGCTCGGCGGCCGGTAGGGATAGGTCTTGGGGAACTTCGCCGAGTCCCGCTCGGCCTGGGTGAGCCAGCCGTTCTTGACCATCGCGTCGAGGATGTAGCCCCAGCGCTCCTGGGCGTTGGCCTTCTCCTGCTCGCCGAGACTCGGGTCGTAGTAGGAGGGTCCGCGGACGATCGCGGAGAGCAGGGCCCCCTCGGAGGCGGTGAGCTTCGGAGGCGGGCTTGTGGAAGTACGCCTGCGACGCGGTCTGGATGCCGTAGGCGCCGCGGCCGAAGTAGATCGTGTTGAGGTAGTTCTCGAGGATCTGGTCCTTGGACTGCTGCCGGTCGATCTTGATCGAGATGAGCAGCTCCTTGGCCTTCCGGGAGAGCGTCCGGTCCTGGCTGAGGAAGTAGTTCTTGACGTACTGCTGGGTGATCGTCGAGCCACCCTGGGTCGCCTGGCCGCCCTTGATCGCCACCCAGACCGCCCGGGCGATGCCGGTCGGGCTGATCGCCGACTCGTTGTAGAAGTTGTGGTCCTCGGCCGCGAGGATCGCGTGCTGCATCGGCTCGGAGATCTGGTCCAGCGGCACCGACTGCCGGTTGATCTTCGAGATGCGGTACATCTCGGTCTTGCCGTCGGCGTAGTAGATGATCGACGCCTGGGCCGTCGCGTAGTCGTTCGGCTTCGGCGGGTCGACGAGCGCATAGGCGACGCCGAGCCCCGCGACGCCGAGGACGAACAGCCCGGCGAGGACGAGCAGGATCCGCTTGGGCCAGCTCATCTTCTTGCGCCCCCCGCGCTTGCCGGAGCGCCGCTTCGGCGACTGTGCCGCCTTGGCCTCGAGGCGGGTCGTGGGTTGGCTCTCGCTCATGAAGTCTTCCGGGTGGGGGGCAGGGCGGACCGGTCCCGCAGGGCGCGCCGGACCCCTCCAGTATGACCGCTTTCCTGTGAGGGCCCTGACGCCGTGACCGGCGCCGGGACCCACCCGGGAGGACGGGCGGGGCGCTCCCCCCTGCGAGGCGGGGAGGACCGGCATATGCCGGCTCGATGTATCGAACCGATATATCGGGGTGTAAAGTTCCCGACAACCCGCACCAGTTCGCCGCCGTTCCGACCCGAGAGGAGGCACCGATGACCCGACGCTCGCATCTGCTCGAGTTCGCGATCCTCGGCCTGCTGCACGACGGGGCGACCCACGGCTACGAGCTGCGCCGCCGGCTCAACGAGGCGCTCGGTCCGTTCCGCGCGCTGTCCTACGGCACCCTCTACCCGGCACTGCGCACCCTCCTGGACCGCGGCCTCATCACCCCGGCGGACAGCAGCGCGCCCGTCGCGGCGGGCCCCGGCTCGCGGGCGAAGATCGCCTACGAGCTGACCGCCGAGGGCAAGGAGCGGTTCAACGAGATGCTCGCGACCGCCGGCGCCGAGGCCTACGACGACGACGGCTTCGACGTCCGCTTCCACTTCTTCGCCAGGACCGAGGCCGACGTCCGGATCCGGATCCTCGAGGGCCGGCGCTCCCGGCTCGAGGAGAACCTCGCCCGGTTCCGCGAGAACGCCGCCCGCAGCCGCGAGCGCCTCGACGCCTACACCACCGCCCTGCAGCAGCACGGCGAGGAGACGACCGAGCGCGAGGTCCGCTGGCTCACCGAGCTCATCGACGCCGAGCGCCGACACCCCTCGGACCCCGGCCCCATGCCGTAGCACGACCCGGGACCGGCCGCCGGCATGCGGCATACCCCTCGGTCCCGGCCCGACCGCACCACCACCACCGCAGCAGCACAACCTATCCGCAAGCAGACTGAGGAGAGAAAGCCATGGGCTCCATCCGCGTCGCCATCGTCGGCGTCGGCAACTGCGCGACGTCCCTCATCCAGGGCGTCGAGTACTACAAGGACGCCGACCCGGCCGCACGCGTCCCCGGCCTCATGCACGTCCAGTTCGGGCCGTACCACGTCCGGGACGTCGAGTTCGTCGCCGCGTTCGACGTCGACGACATGAAGGTCGGCAAGGACCTCTCCGAGGCCACCGTCGCGTCGCAGAACAACACCATCAAGATCGCCGACGTGCCGTTCAAGAACGTCGAGGTCCAGCGCGGCCACACGTACGACGGCCTCGGCAAGTACTACCGGATGACGATCGACGAGTCCCCGGCCGAGCCGGTCGACATCGTGTCGGTCCTCAAGGAGCGCGAGGTCGACGTCCTCGTGTCCTACCTGCCGGTGGGCTCCGAGGAGGCCGACAAGTTCTACGCCCAGTGCGCCATCGACGCGGGCGTCGCCTTCGTCAACGCCCTGCCCGTCTTCATCGCCTCCGACCCGGAGTGGGCGGCGAAGTTCGAGGCGGCCGGCGTGCCGATCATCGGTGACGACATCAAGTCCCAGGTCGGCGCGACGATCACCCACCGCGTCATGGCCCGGCTGTTCGAGGACCGCGGCGTCGTGCTCGACCGGACCTACCAGCTCAACGTCGGCGGCAACATGGACTTCAAGAACATGCTCGAGCGCGAGCGCCTGGAGTCCAAGAAGCTCTCCAAGACCCAGTCCGTGACGTCCAACCTTCAGGACGGCCCGCTGGCCGGCGTCAAGGAGGACCGCAACGTCCACATCGGCCCGTCCGACTACGTCGCGTGGCTCGATGACCGCAAGTGGGCCTACGTCCGCCTCGAGGGCCGCGCCTTCGGCGACGTCCCGCTCAACCTCGAGTACAAGCTCGAGGTCTGGGACTCCCCCAACAGCGCCGGCATCATCATCGACGCGATCCGCGCGGCGAAGATCGCCAAGGACCGCGGCATCGGCGGCCCGCTGCTCTCGCCCGCGGCCTACCTGATGAAGTCCCCGCCGGAGCAGCGCCCGGACGACGTGGGCCGCGCCAAGCTCGAGGCCTTCATCCGCGGCGAGGAGTCCCGCTGACGGTCTTCCTGGGGTCTCCTCGTGAGGTAGCGCGGCCGCCCGAGCACCCGACCCCGCTCGGGACGGGCCGCACCCGCTGCTCGGTGAGATGGGCGGCATACCCCTTCCGTATCGAGGGGTATGCCGCCCATCGCCGTCTCCGCCCCCTGTCAAGAACTCACCCAATAGGGGAGTTGTTGCCTGGGGGTCGGCGCTGGGCGCCATCCGGCCGGTCAAGAACTCACCCAATAGGGAAGTTGTTGCCGTCCCGATCCTGCCTCCGCGGCCGTGGATGACCTCGAACCGGGGCGGACGCGGCATACCGGAGGGTAGGCACTAGCGTCTGCGCTCATGAGCCATCACGTCGTCTCCGACCTCGTCGCCAACGTCCTCACCCTCTCGGTCTCGGCCGGCGACCGGGTCCGGGCCGGCGACGAGATCGCACTGCTGGAGTCGATGAAGATGGAGATCCCCGTGCTGAC
Source organism: uncultured Actinomycetota bacterium (assembly GCA_963745335.1). Classification (GTDB taxonomy): domain Bacteria; phylum Actinomycetota; class Actinomycetes; order Actinomycetales; family Dermatophilaceae; genus CAVSJJ01. The sequence continues at coordinate 114,023 of CAVUXP010000006.1, read as the reverse complement.
CGAGGTCGACGGGGTCGTCGCCGAGGTCAAGGTCGAGCCGGGCGACGTCGTCCAGGAGGGCGACATCCTGGCCATCGTCGACTAGCCGGTATGCCGCGGGCCCGCCGACCTCGCTGACCTCACCGAGCGGCCGGGCGCCGCCGAGCGCCCGGGCGCCACCGCCCGAGGCGTCAGGCAAGAGAAACACCAGCCAGGCAAGGGAAATCTTCCCGCCCACGGTGGGTGTGTCGTGTATCGGGCGGGAAAGTGGGGACCGACGGGACGGGGCGAGGCGAGGGGCGCCGGGTCAGGGGCGGGACTCGGGCTGGTCGGCCCACCAGGCGAGGAGCCGCTCCCGGGCGGCGTCCTTGCCGATCGGCCCCTCGTCGAGGCGCACCGACAGCAGGTACTGGTACGCCCGGCCGAGCACCCGCCCCGGCGGGATCCCCAGCACCTCGCCGATCTCGTTGCCGTCGAGCTCGGGCCGGACGGCCGCCAGCTCCTCCTGCTCCTGGAGCCGGGCGATCCGCTCCTCGAGGGCGTCGTAGGCCCGGGACAGCCGCTGGGCCTTGCGGACGTTGCGGGTCGTCGAGTCCGCCCGGGTCAGCCGGTGCAGCCGGGGCAGGAGCGGTCCGGCGTCGGTGACGTAGCGGCGGACCGCCGAGTCGGTCCACTGGCCCTCGCCGTAGCCGTGGAAGCGCAGGTGCAGCTCGACGAGCCGGGCGACCGCCTTGATCGTCTCCTTGTCGAAGCGCAGCGCCTTGAGCCGGCGGGCCGCGAGCTTCGCGCCGACGACCTCGTGGTGGTGGAAGCTGACGCCCCCGCCCGGCTCGAAGCGCCGGGTCGCCGGCTTGCCGACGTCGTGGAGGAGCGCGGCGAGGCGCAGGACGAGGTCCGGCCCGGGCACCGACTCCGGGGGACCGTCGGCCGGGCCCTCGAGGTCGATGGCCTGCTCGAGGACGGTGAGCGAGTGCTCGTAGACGTCCTTGTGCCGGTGGTGCTCGTCGATCTCGAGGCGCAGCGCCGGCAGCTCCGGCACGACGAGGTCCGCCAGCCCCGACTCGACGAGCAGGGACAGCCCCGCCCGCGGATGCGGCGCGAGGAGCAGCTTCGTCAGCTCGTCGCGGACCCGCTCCATGGACACGATCGACAGCGACCCCGCCATCTCGCGCATCGCGGCATACACCTCCGGCGCCGGCACGACGCCGAGCTGGGCGACGAACCGCGCCGCCCGCATCATCCGCAGCGGGTCGTCCCCGAAGCTCACCTCGGCCGCGCCCGGCGTGCGCAGGGTGCGGGACGCGAGGTCGTCGAGCCCGCCGAACGGGTCGACGAACGACAGGTCCGGCAGCCGCAGCGCCATCGCGTTGATGGAGAAGTCGCGACGGGAGAGGTCCTCCTCGAGCCGGTCGCCGAACGCGACGACCGGCTTGCGGGTCACGTGGTCGTAGGCGTCGGCCCGATAGGTCGTCACCTCGATCACCTGGTCGCCCCGGCGGGCGCCGATCGTCCCGAACGCCCGGCCGATGTCCCAGGTCGCCGATCCCCAGCGCGCGAGGAGGCGCTCGGTCTCCTCGGGGCGGGCGCTCGTCGTGAAGTCGAGGTCGGGTGGGGTCCGGCCGAGGAACGCGTCCCGCACCGGCCCCCCGACGAGAGCGAGCTCGTGCCCGGCCGCGGTGAACCGCCGACCGAGGTCCTCGAGGAGGTCGAGCGACGGCGCGAGCTGGGCGACGGCCTGCCTCATGAGGGAGGCGGATGGCTGCTGGGACGACACGGAGAACAAGACTAGGCGGGGGTGAACGGATGGTTACAGTGGCGGTGTGAGTCACCCTGCAGCCGACCCCCCTCGGGTCTCACGTCGGCTGCCGGCGGTCGAGGAGCGCTCTGCCGGCGGGGTGGTCGTCGACGTCCAGGAGGGCGAGGCCCGGATCGCCGTCATCGCCCGCCGCAACCGGGCCGGCCGGGTCGAGTGGTGCCTGCCCAAGGGGCACATCGAGGGTGAGGAGACCCTGCCCGAGACCGCCGCCCGGGAGGTCGCCGAGGAGACCGGCATCGAGGGCCGCGTCCTCATCGAGCTCGGCACCATCGACTACTGGTTCGCCGCCGGTGACCGGCGGATCCACAAGTACGTCCACCACTACCTCCTCGAGGCCGTCGGGGGCCACCTCACCATCGAGAACGACCCCGACCACGAGGCCATCGACGTCGCCTGGCTCCCGCTCCGCGAGGCGCACCGCCACCTCACCTTCCCCAACGAGCGCCGGATCGCCCGGGTCGCCTGGCAGCGCCTCGCCGGGGAGGGCTGATGCCGCGCGTCGGTCGCCGGGCCGGGCGCACCGCCCTCCTGGCGCTCACCATCGCGCTGTGCGCCGCCCTCTCCGCCTGCGTGACCCCCCCGAACGGTGGGTATGCCGCGCCCTCCGCCTCGTCCGCGCCCGCCGCCACCCGGTCCGCCGAGGCCGCGAGCCGGTCGGCCACCCGGTCCGCGCCGACGGAGGTGACGACGGGCGGCATCGAGGTGCGGGTCACCTCCGTCACCCCCGCCGTGGCCCGTCCCGGCCGGGCCGTGACGATCACCGGCACCGTCCACAACACCGGCAGCGCCCCCGTGACGGTCCCCCGGGTCCGCCTCGTCCGCGGCGTCCAGACCATCACGACCCGAGCGCAGGTGACGGGCTGGGCGCAGGGCGACAACCACGCCACCGGGTCGGTCCTGGCCGGTCAGCGGCTCACCGGACAGATCCCGGCGGGCGGCTACACGGCATACCGGCTCCGGGTCCCGCGGGTGACCTCGATCGCCCAGCCGACGTGGGGGGTCATCCCGGTCAGCGTCGAGGCCGGGCCGGCGGTGAACCACACCTTCCTCGCCTACCAGCGGATCAAGGAGTACGTCCCGCTGCGCACCGCCTGGCTCGTCCCCCTCACCCTGGGGGCCGACCCCGCGCTGTGGGGGCCGGCCGGCTCCGACCGGGAGAAGGCCTGGACCGACGCGATCGGGCCGGACTCCCGGCTCCAGCGGCTCATCAGCGCCACCGAGACGACCTCGGTGACGTGGGCCGTCGACCCGCTGCTGCTCCACCCGGCCGCCGTCCCGCCCGGCACCGCCGGCGCCGGGACGGCCTCGCCGACGGCCTCGCCGTCCGGGCCGGCCGCCGACCTCGCGACCGAGGTGGCCGCCGGGCCCGAGGAGGCCCGGCTGCGCACGGATCTCGCCGAGCGGCTCGCCCGGCTCGCTCCGGACCACGGTCCCGTCATCCTTCCCGAGGCCGACGCCGACGTCGCCGCCGCGACGGTCGCCCCGAGCTTCGCCCCCGCGCTGCGCTCCCTCGTCCGCTCCGGCGTCGCCGACGCCGCGGCCGTCGACGGGCGGGCCGACGTCGCCTGGCCGGCCGCCGGCCCGTGGACGGCGCGGACCGAGCGTGCCGTGACGAGCCTGTATGCCGCACCACCGGCCGTCGTCGTGCCCCGGTCCGCCCTCGACGCCGTCGCCCCCGCGGTCGGGGCAGTCGCCCGCACCCGCGGGGGGACCCGGCTGCTCGTCACCGAGGACAGCGCCACGCCCGCCCTGGCCGCGGCCATCGACCCGGAGAGCCCAGCCGGGGTCGGCGCCGCGACCCAGCAGGTCATTGCGACGAGTGCCGTCGTCCTCGGCGACCGGCCCGGGGTGTCGCGGACCCTGCTGCTCACCCTGCCCCGCGACGCCGATCCGTCCGTGTCGGATGCGGCCACCCTCATGTCGGCGATGGGGTCGGTCCCGTGGCTGTCGTCGACGACCCTCGGCGCCCTCGTCACGGCGGCCGCCAAGGCGCCGCGAGTGACTCCGGGTGGGGTCCTCGGGTCGGGCACGACGCCGCTGCGCACCGCCTCCGCCGTCGAGTACGCCCGCGTCCGGTCCGACGCGACGGTGGGCGCCCAGATCCGGGCGGACGGCTCCCTCGTCGGGCCCCGCTGGTCCCGCGCCCTCGACGAGCTCCTCTCGGCCGAGTGGCGCGGGGTCGGCCCGGCCTGGACCGGCCTCTACTCCAGCGTCGCCGACGAGGTGGACGCGACGACGTCGGCCGTCCATGTCGCCCCCCAGACGATCACCTTCCTCGCCGACCGGGGGCGGGTGCAGCTGACCGTCGTCAACGACCTCGACGTCGAGGTCGACCACCTCACCGTCGAGCTCGTGCCGGACAGCCCCCGGCTGCGGATCGACTCCCCGCCGAGCACCGTCCGGATCGGACCGCACAGCCGGGCGGCCATCGCGGCCGACGCCACGGCCCTCGCCGCGGGGCAGGTGCAGCTCACGGCCCGGATCCTCGGCCCCACCGGGGTCGAGGTCGGCCGCGAGGCGGTCGTCCGGGTGACGGTGACCCCGACGGGGAGCTGGATCTTCTGGGTCCTCGGTGGGCTCGCCGGGCTCGCCTTCGTCCTCGGTGTGCTCCGCAACGTCCGCCGGCGCCGCCGCGAGCGAGGCGGCACGCCGCAGCCGGTGCCCGTCGGCGCGGAGGGGGGCGAGGCGTGAGCGGCGTCGGGGGCCACCGTCGCCCGGTCCGGTGCGGTCATGGCCGCGGGCACGATGACGAGCCGGGTGCTCGGCGTCCTGCGCGCCTCGCTGCTCGCCGGCGTCATCGGCGCGACCGGCCACAGCGCCGACGCCTTCCAGACCGCGAACACGCTGCCGAACCAGTTCTACCTGCTGCTCGCCGGCGGCATCCTCAACGCCGTCATGGTCCCCCAGATCGTCCGGGCCACCCGACGCGAGGACGGTGGCGCCGACTTCATCAACCGGCTCATGACGGCGGCGTTCGTCCTCATCACCGTGGCGACCGTCGTGACGACCGCCCTCGCCCCCCTGCTCGTCCGGCTCTACCTCGACAGCGACCCCGAGACGATCCGGCTCGCGACGGCCTTCGCCGTCATCTGCCTCCCGCAGATCTTCTTCTACGGTCTCTACACGCTCTTCGGCCAGATCCTCAACGCCCACTCGCGCTTCGCGGCCTACATGTGGGTCCCCGCCCTCGCCAACGTCGTCGCCATCGCCGGGCTCCTCTGGTTCCGGGCGGCCGCCGACGAGGTGCCGGTGCCCGTGGACGCCTGGACGCCGCAGCTGATCTGGATCCTCGGCGGCACCGCCACCCTCTCGATCGCCGTCCAGGCGCTCGCCCTCATCGTGCCGCTGCGGCGGATCGGCTTCCGCTACCGGCCACGGTGGGGATTCCGTGGGTTCGGCCTCGGCTCGGCCTCGCAGGTCGCGACGTGGACGTTCGCGGCCGTCGTCGTCAGCCAGCTCGGCTTCGTCGTCACCTCGCGGGTCACGAGCGGCGCGGCGTCGGCGCTGTCGAGCGGGTCGGCCACGCCGTCGCGGGCGACGTTCGACAACGCGTTCCTCATCTTCATGCTGCCCCACTCGCTCATCACCGTCTCGCTCGTGACGGCCCTGTTCACCCGGATGGCGCACGCGGCCCGGGACGGCGACCAGGCGGCGCTCGTCGCCGACGTGCGCCGCGGCGTGCGGATGCCGGCCCTGCTCCTCGTCCCCCTCGTCGCCATCGCCTTCGCCTTCGCCCCGACGATCACCCGCACGCTCTACTTCACGAACTCCCTCGCGGAGACCGACGCGTTGGCCTCGATGGTCCGCCCGCTCCTGCTCGGGGTCATCCCGTTCGGCTGGTTCTACCTCTCCGAGCGGTTCTTCTACGCCCACGAGGACGCCCGGACCCCGTTCCGCGTCCAGGTGACGGTGACCGCCGTCGCCACCGTCGTCACCCTGTATGCCGCGACCCTCGCCCCCTCCCGGACGAGCATCGTCGTCGCGCTCGGCCAGTCGATCGCCTATGTCGGCGGGGCCGTCGTCGGGTTCTCGCTCATCCGCCGACGGGTCGGCCTGCTCGGGCTGCGCTCGGTCGCGGCGACGTTGCTCAAGCTCGCCGTCCCGGCCGTCGTCATCGCGGCGGGCCTCTGGGCGCTCGCCGGCACCCTCGGACCGGCGCCGAGCCGGCTGGTGGGGCTCGTCGTCCTCGCCGTCGTCGGCGTCGTCGAGCTCGGCGGCACCCTCCTGGCCGCCCACCTGCTCGGCGTCGAGGAGATCGCCGAGCTGCTCGAACCCCGTCCGGCGGCGGCTGCGCCGGTCCTGAGCCGGTCCTGAGCGGGTCAGGCGACCGCCCGACCACCCGACCACGCCGAGCCCCCCGCCCTGCCCGCGGCTGCGCCGGGCGTCAAGGCGTTCCGCCTACTATGGGCGGGCACCCCCGGCGCGTGCCGCGATCGACCGCGCGCTTCGCACCGACCGGCCCCGGCGACGCCGGGGCGACCCGCCGATCGAAAGGAGCCCCGGTGGACGGCGTGGGACCCGGCAGCGTCCTCGGTGGACGCTACGCGACGGACCGCCGCCTCGGCTCGCGCCTCGGCACCGAGCGGTGGACGGCGCACGACGCGACCCTCGGCCGGCACATCGAGATCCTCTGCCTCCCGGCCGACGACCCCCGCAGCGCCCCGCTGCTCGACGCGGCCCGGCGCGCCGCGGCCGTCGACTCGCCGCGCCTGGCCCGCATCCTCGACGTCGGGCGCGACGAGGAGCTCGCCTTCGTCGTCGAGGAGGACCTCACCGACTGCGTCGCGCTCACCGACCTCGTCGAGTCCGGCGGCCTGCCGGCCGACGAGGTGCGCCGGCTCACCGGGGAGGTCGCCACCGCTCTCGACGCCGCCGCCCAGCGCGGGCTGCACCACCTCGCCCTCACCCCGGACGACGTCCTGCGCGCCCCCGACGGCGAGGTCAAGGTCCGCGGCGTCGCGACGGCCGGCGTCATCGCCCGCACCGACGACGTCGAGGCCGACGAGGCCGTCCCGGCTCGATGCCGTGGGGGTCGTGGCCGTCGCGTATGCCGGGCTCACCGGGCTGTGGCCGCGGCTCGACGAGCTCCCCACCATGTCGCGGGCCCCGCGCATCGCCGGCGCCTGGGCCGCCCCCTCCGAGCTGGCCTCCGGGGTCCCCCGTGACCTCGACGCCCTGTGCCGGCTCACCCTCAACGAGGACCAGGGGCCGCTCTCGCCGGGCGACTACGCCCGGCAGATCGCCCCGTGGCCGGACACCCCCGTCGTCCTGCCCGCCCGGACCTCCGCCAACGAGGGGATGTCCTCGGCACGATCGGTCCGCACGACCGACGACACCGCCGAGCACACCATCGTCCTGCCCGCGCGCTCCGCCCCGCCCGAGGCAGCTGCCGACCCGGGGACGGCCGCCGACGGGCCCGGCGCCGGCCGGGCCGGCCGGGTCCGGGCGGCCACCCTCGCCGGCGGCGCCGCGGCGGGTGCGTCGGCGGCCGCCGCCGGAGCCGGGACCGTCGCGGCGAAGTCGGGTGCCGCCCTCGCCGGGGCCGGAACCGCGGCCGCGGGAGCGATGGGCCGGGCCACCGACAGGATCACGGCCGCGGCCCGCACGGTCAGCCAGCGCGCCGCCACGCTCACCGCCACCGACGACGAGGATGCCCCCGCCCCGATGATGCCCTCCGAGCCGCTCAACCGCGACGAGTCCCGGCTCGCCCTCGTCATCGTCGCCGTCTTCGTCGTCGCGGCCCTCATCGTCGGCATCCGTGGCGTCTCGCAGATCGGCTCCCACAGCAGCGTCGACCTCAGCGGCGGCGGAGCACCGGTGGCGAGCGCCTCACCGACGCCGAGCGAGAGCAGCCAGCCCTCCCCGTCCTCCTCGGACGGGTCGACGCCGATGGAGCCGCTCGCCATCCTCAGCGCCGACGGGTTCGACCCGCTCGGGGACCAGCACGAGAACGACTCCCAGGCCGCCCGGGTCTTCGATGACAACCCGAAGACGGAGTGGACGTCCGAGCGCTACAACACGGCCGAGCTCGGTGGCCTCAAGAAGGGGGTCGGCGTCATCGTCGACCTCGGCCCCAACGTCACCGCCAAGGAGATCCAGCTCATCCTGCCCACCGCGGCGGACGTCACCGTCTACGTCTCCGACGAGCGTTCCCTCAGCAGCGCCACGGCCATCGGCGAGAAGAAGGACGCCCAGGGCACGGTCACCTTCCCGGTCAAGGGCGGCGCGAAGGGCCAGTACGTCATCGTGTGGTTCACGAAGCTGACCCAGGACTCGAAGGGCGAGTACCGCGCCCACCTCGCGGAGGTCATCCCGCGTGGCTGACGGCCCGGGCGGCACGACGCCCCGGGGCGCGCCCGCGGCGGCCGCTCCGGGCGGCGGCTCCGCCGGGGCCCTGGCCGAGCTCGACGACCGGGCCCTCATGGCCCGGTGCCAGGACGGCGACGGGGACGCCTTCGGCGAGATCTTCCGCCGGCACCGGGACCGGATGTGGGCCGTCGCGGTCCGGACGACGAACGACCGCGAGATGGCCGCCGACTGCGTCCAGGAGGCCTTCATCTCGGCCTTCCGGCGCGCCGGCTCCTACCGCGCCGAGGCCGCGGTGACGACGTGGCTGCACCGGATCGTCGTCAACGCCTGCCTCGACCGGCTGCGGCGCGAGCGCAGCGGGGTGCGTCGGGCGGGCGACCTCGCCGAGGTGGACCTGCCCGACCGGCACGACCGGCATTCCTCGGCCGAGACCGGGCTGGAGGTCCGGGCCGCCCTGGCCCGGCTCCCCGAGCAGCAGCGCCTCGCCCTCCTCCTCGTCGACATGCACGGGCTCAGCGTCGCCGAGGCGGCCGAGGTGCTCGAGGTCGCCGAGGGAACCGTCAAGTCCCGCTGCTTCCGGGGCCGCGCGGCCCTCGCCGACCTCCTCCGCGGGGTCGTCGGGGACGACGAGGACCGGGCTCGGGAACCCGAGGCGTCGGCGTGACGTCATACTCACTGTCCGATCAGGGCAGCATGCCCCCCGCCGCCGCCGCGGCGGGTGCCGCACGACCCGCACAGCGGAGGACGCCGTGACCGCGCCGCACGACTTCCATCCCGAGGCCCTCGACGAGGACCCGACCGGGATGCGTGCCCTGCTGTCCTCCCTGCCCGATCCCGGACCGATGCCGGACGACCTCGTCGACCGGATCACCGCCTCGCTCGCCGCCGAGCAGGCGGGACCGGCCCTCGACGAGCTCGCCGAGCGTCGCCGACGACGGCTGCCCCGGCGGCCGGTCCTCGTCGCCGCGGCCGCCGCGGCCGTCGTCGTCGCCGGCGGCGCCCTGCTCAGCACCGGGCTGCCGGGCACCATCGTCGCCTCGGTCCAGGCCTCCGGCACCGGCCGCCTCGGACGAGTCCGCCGGCGGCGGGAACGAGTCCCGGGCCCTCGCCGAGGCGCCCGACCAGCCCACAGCGGCGGCCGGACCCGGCGCCGAGAGCGTCGTCGTGCTCCACACCGGCACGGCGTATGCCGCGGCCGGGCTGGCCGGCGAGGCCTCCGCCCTGCGCGACTCCCCCGCCGTCGGGGCGGCCCGCGCCGAGGGCGCCGCCGCGGCCGACGACGGCTCCTCGGGCGTGTCGTCTCCCGCCGGTGCCCGGGCCTGCGCCACCGCCATCGGCGTCCCCGACGACCTCGGCCGTCGTCGTCGACGTCGCCACCGTCGACGACGCCCCCGCGGCCGTCGTCCTCGCCGAGGCACCGGACGGGACGAGCACGGCATACGCCGTCGGGCTCCGCTGCGGTCGCGACGCGCCGGACCTCATCGCGGGGCCGGTCACCGTCCCCTGAGTGGCCGCGGGCCCCACGCCGGGTGACGGATCGGGACCAACCCGTGGGTCGCGCCCGCCGGGGAACAAACCACGCCCTAGGATCGGTTGCACCACCACCGCATGTTGCGGTCCGAATCCAACCTGACCACAAGGGGCTGTAGGAGTGAGCACCGACACGTCGACCGACGTGCGCAACGTCATCATCATCGGATCGGGACCCGCGGGGTACACGGCGGGCGTGTATGCCGCCCGCGCCAACCTCCAGCCGCTGCTCTTCGAGGGCGCGGTCACGGCCGGCGGCGCCCTGATGAACACGACCGAGGTCGAGAACTTCCCCGGCTTCCGCGACGGCATCATGGGTCCGGACCTCATGGACGAGATGCGCGCCCAGGCCGAGCGCTTCGGCTGTGAGTTCGTCACCGACGACGTCGCGTCGGTGACCCTCGACGGGCCGATCAAGACCGTCGACGGACGGCTCCGGTACGACCTACCGGGCCAAGGCCGTCATCCTCGCGATGGGCTCGGCCTACCGCGAGCTCGGGCTGCCGAGCGAGAAGGCCCTCTCCGGCCGCGGCGTCAGCTGGTGCGCGACCTGCGACGGCTTCTTCTTCCGCGACCAGGACATCGCCGTCGTCGGCGGTGGGGACTCCGCCGTCGAGGAGGCGACCTTCCTCACGAAGTTCGCCCGGTCGGTGACGATCGTGCACCGTCGCGACGAGCTGCGGGCCAGCACGATCATGGCCGAGCGGGCCCACGCGAACGAGAAGATCTCCTTCGCCTGGAACAGCGAGGTCGCCGAGATCCACGGCGAGGACAAGGTCAGCGGGATCACCCTGCGCGACACCGTGACCGGCGAGACGCGCGAGCTGCCCGTGACCGGGCTGTTCATCGCCATCGGCCACGACCCCCGCAACGAGCTCGTCAAGGGGCAGATCGACCTCGACGCCGAGGGCTACGTCCTCGTCGAGGGCCGGACGACCCGGACGAACATCGAGGGCGTCTTCGCCTGCGGCGACCTCGTCGACCACACCTACCGTCAGGCCATCACCGCCGCCGGCTCCGGCTGCGCGGCCTCGCTCGACGCGGAGCGCTTCCTCGCCCACTGACCCCTGTCGGACCCGCCGAGGACACTGAGGCGCCGACGGACACCGATCACGACCACCGCTTCCGGAAGGACCCCCACCGCCATGGCCGAGCCAACCATCACGACGGACGACACCTACGAGGCCGACGTCCTCAAGAGCCCCGTCCCCGTCATCGTCGACTTCTGGGCGCCCTGGTGCGGCCCGTGCCGTGCGGTGGCCCCGGTCCTCGAGGAGATCGCCCGCGACTACGACGGCAAGCTCACCGTCGCCAAGCTCAACACCGACCAGAACCCCGGCATCACCGGCAAGCTCGGCATCACGAGCATCCCGACGATGCACGTGTACGTCGGCGGCGAGATCGTCAAGACGATCATCGGCGCCATGCCGAAGCCGAAGCTGCTCCGCGAGCTCGAGCCGTTCCTCGGCTGACGCCCTCGTCTCCCGGACCCCCCCTCGGCCCAACTTTCCCGCCTCCAGCGGGAACATGGCACTCCACCCCGGAACCTTCCCGGGGTGGAGTGCCATGTTGTGGGGTGAAGTCGCCGACAACGCGTTGCGCGACAACGGTATTGGCGGCATGCGTCAGCCGTGGCCGCCGTCGTCCGCCGTCTCCGGGTGACGCACCGAGGTCCGGCGCGGGCGGTGACGTTTCCCCTCGCGAGCCGTTCCGTCGAACCGACGACCGGGCTATCCCCGGTCGCGCATCCCCAGGACGTCGAGGATCCGGTTGAGGTCGTCGACGGAGGCGAACTCGATCGTCACCTTGCCCTTGCGTTGGCCCAGGCTGATGCCGACCTTCGTGTCCAGCCGGTCCGAGAGATCGGCGGCGAGGTCGTCGAGCTGCGGTCGGCGGGCCCCCGCCCGGGGCTTGCGCCGGACCGGCTTCTCCTCGTCCCCGCCGAGGGCGACGATCTCCTCGACGCTGCGGACCGAGAGGCCCTCGGCGACGATCCGTTGCGCGAGCCGCTCCATCGCCGCCGCATCCGGCAGCCCCAGGACCGCCCGGGCATGCCCGGCGCTGAGCACGCCCGCGGCGACCCGCCGCGCGACGAGCGGCGGGAGCCGGAGCAGCCGGAGGGTGTTGCTGACCTGGGGTCGGGAGCGCCCGATCCGGGTGGCCAGCTCCTCCTGGGTGCAGCCGAAGTCGTCGAGCAGCTGTTGGTAGGCCGCGGCCTCCTCGAGCGGGTTGAGCTGGCTGCGGTGGAGGTTCTCCAGCAGCGCGTCCCGGAGCAGGTCGTCGTCCTCGGTCGCCTTGACGATGGCGGGGACCGTCTCCCGGCCGGCGGAGCGTGAGGCGCGCCAGCGCCGCTCGCCGACGATGAGCTCGTAACGGACCCCGTCCTCGCCGTCGGAGACCGGCCGGACGACGACCGGCTGGAGAACCCCGATCTCCCTGATCGAGTGGACGAGCTCGGCCAGTTCGTCCTCGTCGAAGACGCTGCGCGGCTGGCGCGGGTTGGGCCGGATCGCGTCGAGCGGCACCTCGGCGAAGGTCGCCCCGGGGACGGGCAGGAGGAGGTCGTCGGCGTCGTCCGGTCCCTCGCCGGCCGGACCGGGCTCCGCGCCGGGCTCGCTGCCGGCCGCGTCCGACCCGTCGTGCTCGGCTGGGTCGGCGACCGTGGCCTCGCCGACGGAGGCGCCGGGCTCGGCGGGTGCCCCGCCCTCGGGGTCCGCCGGGCCGCCTTCCTCCCCGCGGTCGGTGAAGAAGACGTCCACCGGCCGGGCGCTACCCGTCGATCCTCCGCTCGGGATCAGGGCCCCGAGACCCCGGCCGAGGGCGCGGCGCTTCTCGCTCATGCATGCTCCTTGTTCTGCGGGGTGGCCCTGATGCCGCGGTCGGCGAGCTCGCCGGCGGCCTCGAGGTAGGACAACGCCCCGGTGCTGCTCGGGTCGTAGGTGATGACCGTCTGGCCGTAGCTCGGCGCCTCGGAGATGCGCACCGAGCGCGGGACGCTCGTCCGCAGCGTCTCGGCGGGGAAGTGCTCGCGGACCTCCTCGGCGACCTGCGCGGAGAGCCGGGTCCGGCCGTCGTACATCGTGAGGAGGATCGAGCTGACGTGGAGGCCGGGGTTGAGGTGGCTGCGGATGAGCTCGATGGTCTTGAGCAGCTGCGAGAGGCCCTCGAGTGCGTAGTACTCGCACTGGATGGGGATGAACACCTCGTCGGCCGCGACGAACGCGTTGATCGTCAGCAGGCCGAGGCTCGGTGGGCAGTCGACGAAGATGTAGTCGAGCCGCTCCCCCTCCGCCGCCAGCCGCTCGACGTAGGCCGCCACGGCGCGGCGCAGCCGGGTCTCCCGGGCCACGAGGGAGATGAGCTCGATCTCGGCGCCGGCGAGGTCGATCGTCGCCGGGGCGCAGCGCAGCCCCGGCACGTCCGGACAGTCGGCGATGACATCGGCGAGCGGGACGTCCTCGATGAGGACGTCGTAGATGCTCGTGGTCTCCGGGTGGTGCGGGATGCCCAGCGCGGTGCTGGCGTTGCCCTGCGGGTCGAGGTCGATGACGAGGACCGACGCGCCCGACTGGGCCAGGGCCGCCGCGACGTTGACCGTCGTCGTCGTCTTGCCCACGCCCCCCTTCTGGTTGGCGACGGTGAGGATCCGGGTCCGCTCCGGCCGGCTCAGCTCGCGAGAGGCAAGGGCCGCCCGGCGGCGCGCCTCGTCGGCGACCGCCCGAGCCAGCGGCGGCTCGTCGTCGGCAACGGTCGGGGCCGCCGGGTCGAGTGATGTTTCACGTGAAACCTGGGTGTCCTGGGTCGGCGGGGCCTCGAGGTTCTCGAGGTGGCACGGGTGGCGACTGGGGCCGGTTCGGCTCGGTGATCGGCGGCGTCCTCCGGCGAGACGGGTGGTGAGGCCGGCACGGGAGGCGGGGCGGCCTGCGCCGGTGGGCGTGGCGTCCTCCGCGCAGCCGGGCCGGACGATGTTTCACGTGAAACGGTCGGCCAGCCGAGCGGGCTCGCGGCCGCGGTGGACGGGCGCGGGAAGCCGAGACCCGGCGAGGTCGTGGGGGCGGCGACGTCCTGCTCGGTGGTCACGGCTCCAGCCTCATGAGAACTCTCCAGGGGACCCTCGGCGGGCCCGGGTCGGGATGTCCGGCGTGACACCGGCGCGGGGTCCATCCAACCTCACGCCCGGCCCCATCGCCAACCCCGTCCCGACGGGTGGGGACGGACCGATCAGCGCACGGCCGGCGGCGGCGTGCCGACCCGCCACCGCGACCGGTGCGTCGCCCCGCCGCCCGTCGCCCGTCGCCCGGCTCCGGGGAGCGCCGCGCCGGGCCTCCCGGCGCGGTCCGGCCGGGCGGCAGCGCGGGCCCGAAGACGAGGTCGACCGTCGTCGTCGGCGGGTCGAGAACGCCCGACCCATGGGTCGTCAGCCGCGCCTCGACGAGCCCGAGGCCGTCGAGGACGGGGCGGTCCTCGACCAGCTCCTCGGCCGCACTCGACCCCTTCATCGCGACGATGGTCCCGCCGTCGGTGAGCAGCGGACGGCACCAGCCGGCCAGGGTGGCCAGCCGCGTCACCGCCCGGGCGGTGACGTACGGGGCGCGGAGCCGCCCCGCCAGCTCCTCGGCTCGGGCGCGGTGGACGGCGACGCCGGGGAGGCCGAGCCGCGCGACGGCGTCCTCGAGCCAGGTCACTCGGCGCAGCATCGGCTCGACGAGGTGGATGGTGAGGTCCGGTCGGGCGATCGCGACGGCCAGGCCGGGCAGCCCGGCACCGGAGCCGACGTCGATGACGGTGCTCCCCCGCGGGAAGGCGTCCTCGATGACCGCACAGTTGAGGACGTGGCGCTCCCACAGTCGGGGCACCTCCCGGGGACCGATGAGTCCATGGCTCACCCCGGTGTCGGCGAGGAGGGCGACGAACTCCTCGGCGAGCGGCAGCCGGTCACCGAACAGCGCAGCCGCACCCGGGGGTGCGGCTGGCGGCTGCTGGACGGGGTCGCTCATCGATGTTTCACGTGAAACGTCGTCCCTCACGCGGGGTGGATCACGCGGGGTGGATGACGACGAACCGGCGCGGCTCGGCGCCCTCGGACTCGGAGACGAGCCCGGCCGCGAGCACCTCGTCGTGAACGACCTTGCGCTCGAACGCGCTCATCGGGTCGAGCGACCGCCGCTCGCCGGTCTCCTTCACCTCGCCGATGGCGACCTTGGCGAGCGCCACGAGGTCGGCCCGACGGGTCGCCCGATGACCGGCGACGTCGAGCATGAGCCGGCTGCGCACGCCCGTCGCGGACTGCACGGCAAGGCGGGTCAGCTCCTGGAGCGCCTCGAGGACGGCGCCGTTCTGCCCGACGAGGCGGCGCGGCACCCGGCCCTCGTCCGAGTCGACGATGGCGACCGCCGCGCGGTCCCCGTCGACGTCGACGTCGAGGTCCCCGTCGAGGTCGCAGATGTCGAGGAGGGACTCGAGGAAGTCGGCCGCCACCTCGCCCTCCCGCTCCAGCTCGGCGCGTCGGGTCGCGGCCGACCGGGGCGCCGCCTCCTCGGAGTCGTCGGCGTCCTCGGACTCGTCGGATCCTCGGCGTCGTCGGACTCGTCGTCCTCGCGTCGTCATCGGCCGTCTCCGGCCGCGGGCCTCCGCCGCGCCTCGCCGGCTCGGCCGAGTCCTGCTCCGCCTGCGCCGTCGGGGCGGCGGACTCGTCCGCCACCTCCGGCTGCGTGCTCGGCGACCTCGTCCTGGGTGGCTGCCGCCTCGGCGGGCGCCTCGGTCTCGACGGCGCTCTCGGGGGTTTCGCTCATGTCTTACTCCTGGGCAGGGGGACCGAACCGGTCCCGGTGGTCGGCCCCGCCATGGGTCTGCGCCCTGGGGCCGGAGAGGTCTGCAGTTGTCCGGTGTCTGGCGTCTCCGGATCGGGCCCGGTCGGCCGGGCGTGGCTTGCCGCCGGAGCCCTTGCTCCGCTTCTTGCCCTTCGGCTGCTGGCGTTGGCGGGACTGCTTGGGCTGCGGGGCCGAGTCGGTCTGCGGGGTGTTGTCCTCGAGCACGGCGCCCGCCGGGCGCGGCGCCGCCTTGCCCTTGCGCTCGAGCCGGGCATGCATGGCCTTCTCGGCGGCCGACCCCGGAGCGGGCATCCGGCGGATGACGTAGAACTGCTGCGCCATCGACCACACGTTCGTCGTGAACCAGTAGATGAGGACGCCGATGGGGAAGTTGATGCCGGAGATCGGCGAAGAAGATCGGCAGGACGTAGAGGAGGACCTTCTGCTGCTTCGCGAACGGGTTGTCCAGCGCCGAGGCCGGCATGTTCTTCGTCATCAGCTGGCGCTGCGTCGTGAACGTCGTCGCCGACATGAGGACGATGAGGATGACCGTGACGATCCGGGTGTTCGTCGTCGTCGCGTGGGTGAAGGTGTCGGACAGCTGCGCGCCGAAGATCTGCGCCTGCTCGGCCTGCCGCGCCACCTCCTGGGTGATCGGGCCGATCGGGTCGCGGCTGCCGTCGGAGATGTCCTGGAGTCCGTTGAGAACCCGGAACAGGCCGAAGAAGAACGGGCTCTGGACGAGGATCGGCAGGCACGAGCTGAACGGGTTCGTCTTCTCCCGCCGGTACAGGGCCATCGTTTCCTCGGTCATCGCCTGGCGTGACGCGGGGTCGGTCTTGCCCTTGTACTTCTTCTGGATCTTCTGCAGCTCCGGCTGGATCAGCTGCATCTTGCGCGAGGCCATGATCTGCCGGACGAACAGCGGGATCATCAGCGCGCGCATGACGATGACGAGGCCGACGATCGACAGGCCCCACGTCCAGCCGGACGCCTCGGGCATGCCGATGGCCGTGAACGCCTGGTGGAAGCCGTACATGATCCACGCGACGATCCATTCGATCGGCCCGAGCATGGTGTTGAGGAAGTCCATGCCGTCCTTTATCTATGCGTGCCGGTGCCCGGTCGGGCGAGGCGGCGAAGCCGCTGCGGTGGTCTGGGGGTGGGGGGCGGGCTCGGTCGCCGGCTCCGTCGGCTCCGGCATCTCGCTCGGCGGAGACGAGGTCGGGATGCTCGTGCGGGTGCTTCGGCGGCACGTGGTCGACCCCGCCGAGCGACCAGGGGTTGCACCGGAGCAGCCGCCAGACCGCGAGGTAGGTCCCCTTCAGCGGGCCGAACCGCTCGAGCGCGGTGACGGCATACGCGGAGCACGACGGGTAGTACCGGCAGCTCGGCGGGGTGAGCGGGGAGATGAGCAGCTGGTAGGCGCGGACGAGCCAGATGAGTGGCTGGGCCAGCAGCCGGCCGATGCTCACGTGGACACCTCGAATCGACGAATCACCTTGTCCAACAACGGGTTGAGCGCCGTCGAGAGTTCCGCGGACGTCGCCGACGCCGCGGCCGGCTGGGCGCGGATGACGACGTCGACCCCGGACGGTATGCCGGACAGCCGGGCCGCGACGAGCGCACGCAGCCGTCGTCGGGTCCGGTTGCGGACGACCGCGTTGCCCACGGCCTTGGACACGACGAAGCCGACCCGCGGTGGCTGACCCACCCGCTGGTCGGCGACGACTGCATGGACCACGACGAGCCCGGACCCGGCACGGGCACCGCCCCGGCCGCGAAGCACCGACGTGAAGTCCGCCCGCTCGCGCAGTCGGTTCGGCGCCGGCAGCACCGCGGCCTCAGGCGGACAGCTCGGCCCGGCCCTTGCGACGGCGGTTGGCGAGGATGGCCCGACCGGCGCGGGTACGCATCCGCAGGCGGAAGCCGTGGGTCTTGGCGCGGCGACGGTTGTTCGGCTGGAAGGTGCGCTTGCTCACAGTGCTCACTCTTTCGGCGGGCGGGCGGGGGCCCGGTGGTCGAGGTCGGCGGGGCCGACGACCCCGGAGCCCGGTGGTCGGCCGCAATCGGCAGACCGTGACCCCGGCCGCCCGTCACCACTCGACGCCGCGGGGGCGCACGGCGAGAGGACGAACGGGAACCGGACCATCACGGGCAGGCGAAAACAGCCGACCAGACAGGCCGCCCCAACGGTACGGGAGCGCGCTCGATGCCGGTCAAACCACGACTCCCACCCACGGCGCAGGCCCAATTTTCGCAACGTTGCCAGGATGAGCGGGCTGCGTCCGTGGGAGACACGCCGACGACCGACCTCGGGTTTCTCGTGCGTGGCCGGGTCCCGCCGCCCGCCCGGGCTTGCCGCCGCCCTCGCCGACGTTGTTACGGTCGGCTCCGCCGTCCACACCCGTCGGCTCGGCGCCGCCCCGCTCGCCCGTGCCAGCGCTCGTCCGGCCCGCCCCGCCACCGACGGTGCGGCATACCCACAGTCTGTGGACAATGCTGTGGACGACGGATCCGCGACCGGCTCACGAGGGTCGGCGCGACAGAACGGGAGATGCATGTGCCGGACCTCACGATGAGTCAGATCTGGCGCACCACCCTCGACGCGCTCGACTGCCGACGGCATCCCGGTCCAGCACCGCGCCTTCCTCTCCCTTGCCCGGCTCGTCGGCCTGCTCGACGACACGGCGCTCATCGCCGTCCCGAACGACTTCACCAAGGACATGGTCGAGACGAAGCTGCGGCGGCGGGTCACCGAGACCCTCCGCGCCCAGCTGGGCCACGACGTCCGGCTCGCCGTCACCGTCGACCCGAGCCTCGCCGAGCCGAGCACCGACGAGGACCCCGACGGCGGTCTCGAGGGCGGCGCTCTCGGCGAGGCCGGCTGGGCCGAGGGGGTCGAGCGGGTGCCGCGTCTCGGCCGAGGTCGAGCTGCCCGGACAGCGGGCTCGACGGCGACGGCCGGCCCGCGGCCCGGCGCCGCGAGCTCGACGACCTCGTCTACGGCGACGAGGACGGCGACGGAGTCCCCCTCGAGAGCGATTCCTCGCCGGGCTACGGCATGCGCCGCCCCGGCCGAACGCCGCCGTCCCCGAGCTCGTCGAGCTGACCCGGCTCAACCCCAAGTACACGTTCGACACCTTCGTCACCGGCGCGAGCAACCGGTTCGCCCACGCGGCCGCGGTCGCCGTCGCCGAGGCGCCGGCCAAGGCCTACAACCCGCTCTTCGTCTACGGCGACTCCGGGCTGGGCAAGACCCACCTCCTCCACGCCATCGGGCACTACGCCCGGAACCTCTTCCCGCACGTCAAGGTGCGCTACGTGAACTCCGAGGAGTTCACCAACGACTTCATCAACAGCATCCGCGACGACAAGGCCGCCAACTTCCAGCGGCGCTACCGCGACGTCGACGTGCTGCTCATCGACGACATCCAGTTCCTCCAGGGCAAGGTGCAGACCCAGGAGGAGTTCTTCCACACCTTCAACACCCTCCACAACGCGAACAAGCAGGTCGTCATCACCTCCGACGTCCCGCCCAAGCTGCTCTCCGGCTTCGAGGAGCGGATGCGCAGCCGGTTCGAGTGGGGCCTGCTCACCGACGTCCAGCCGCCCGACCTCGAGACCCGGATCGCCATCCTCCGCAAGAAGGCGATCCAGGAGCGGCTCCAGGTGAGCGACGACGTCCTCGAGTTCATCGCCTCCCGCATCTCGACGAACATCCGCGAGCTCGAGGGCGCCCTCATCCGGGTCACCGCGTTCGCCAGCCTCAACCGCCAGGCCGTCGACATCTCCCTCGCCGAGATCGTCCTCAAGGACCTCATCCCCAACGACGCGAGCAGCCAGATCACCAGCGCGACGATCATGGCCCAGACCGCGGCCTACTTCGGCCTCACCCTCGATGACCTCCAGGGGCAGTCCCGCTCCCGGGTCCTCGTCACCGCCCGGCAGATCGCGATGTACCTCTGCCGCGAGCTGACCGACCTGTCGCTGCCGAAGATCGGCCAGCAGTTCGGGGGCCGGGACCACACGACGGTCATGCACGCCGACAAGAAGATCCGCCAGCTCATGGCCGAGCGGCGCGCGATCTACAACCAGGTCACCGAGCTGACGAACCGGATCAAGCAGCAGTCCCGCTGACCTCATCCCCACCGTTTTGCACACCTGTGGGTGATCTCACGCGTCCTCCGAGTTATCCACAGGTATGCCGCCCGTCCACCGCTCGCCGAGCACGAGTATCCCCATCCCCCTGTGGACAACCAGGGGATGCCGCTACACCTGTCGGGCTCGGCCCCCCGCCCTGCTCGGTTGTCCACACCCGGCTGTGGATGACTGTGGACAACCCCGGGGCACCGGTGGACAGTGCTCGACCCGCTGGTGGACGCCGTGTGAACGCCCGTCGACCATCCACCGCCGGGCCCGATCCTCCCCCGGCTCCTCCACCGGCCGTGCACACCCCGCCCGGCGGGGCTGACCTGGGTGAACGGCGCCTCGTCCACAGGATCCACACCGCCTATGACAACCACGAGTCCTCCCTAGATCGAGATCCACCCCGATCACGACCCGCTCGACCCGCCCCGATCCACCGGTTCCCGCCACCCCGTCCGGGCCGGCCTCGGTATGACGCGAATGACAGGTCCGCATCTCCCCGACGATGTGGTGCGCGTCCCCGGCGGGCACTAGTGTGCTACCCCCGAGCGTGTCGCCGACCGCTCGCCTCCAGACGTTGGTACAAGCAAGCTACGGGCGCGGGCCCCACCGCGCCCCACGTGACGGTGTGGGTGTCCCGCGCCGGTGAAGGGCGGTATCCCGTGAAGTTCAGGGTCGAGCGCGACGTGTTGGCCGATGCCGTCACCTGGGTCGCCCGGGGCCTGCCGGCCCGCCCCCCCGTCCCGGTCCTCGCCGGCATCCTCGTCACGGCCGACGCCGAGGGCACCCTCACCCTCTCCGCCTTCGACTACGAGGTGTCCGCCCGGATCACCGTCGCCGCCGACGTCGCCGAGGGCGGCACGGTCCTCGTCCTCGGCCGGCTTCTCGCCGACATCTCCCGCAACCTGCCCGACAAGCCGGTCGACGTCGCGACCGACGGCGGCAAGGTCCAGGTGACCTGCGGGTCCTCCCGCTTCGCCCTGCTGCAGATGCCGGCCGACGACTACCCGACGCTGCCCGCCTCGCCCGAGCCGAGCGGCACGATCGACGGCCACCTCTTCACCGAGGCCGTCGCCCAGGTGTCCGTCGCGGCCGACCGCGGCGACACCCTGCCGATCCTCACCGGCGTCCGGGTCGAGATCGAGGGCGAGACGATGACCCTCCTCGCGACCGACCGCTACCGGCTCGCGACCCGCGAGCTGACGTGGAGCCCGTCCGCCGCCGACCCGAGCCACATCGCGCTCGTCCCGGCCCGCACCCTGTCCGAGACGGCGAAGTCCCTCGGCGCGGCCGGCTCGATCGAGCTCGCGCTCGGCGGGGCGGCCGGCGGCGACGGCCTCATCGGCTTCGAGGCCGGCCAGCGGCGCACGACGACCCGGCTGCTCGACGGCGAGTACCCCAAGGTCGCCTCGATCTTCCCGACGAGCAGCGACACCGAGTCGGTCGTCTCGACCCACGAGCTCATCGAGGCGGTCAAGCGCGTGGCCCTCGTCGCCGAGCGCAACACCCCGGTCCGGCTCACCTTCGGCGAGGGCCAGGTGACCATCGAGGCCGGGACCGGCGAGGACGCCCAGGCCTCCGAGGCCGTCGAGGCGACCCTGACCGGGCCCGAGATCGAGATCGCCTTCAACCCGCAGTTCCTTCTCGACGGGCTCGGCGCGGTCGGCACGGCATACACGCGGCTGTCCTTCACCCAGCCGACCCGCCCGGCCATGCTCGTCGGCCAGGCCGAGGCGGACGGTGAGGCCGACCTGACCTACCGCTACGTCCTCATGCCGATCCGCTTCGCCTCCTGAGGGTCGGGGACCCGCCCAGCGGGTATGCCGCGGGCGTAGCCTGAGGTTTCCACCTACGTCTCGAGGGGTCTTTCACCATGCAGTTGGGTCTGGTCGGTCTGGGCAAGATGGGCGGCAACATGCGCGAGCGGCTGCGCCGCGCCGGCCATGAGGTCGTCGGCTACGACCGCAACCGGGCGGTGTCCGACGCCCGCTCGCTCGCCGACCTCGTCAAGAAGCTCGACGCCCCCCGCGTCGTCTGGGTCATGGTCCCGTCCGGCGCGCCGACCCGCGACACCGTCGCGAAGCTGGCCACCCTCCTCGAGCCGGGTGATCTCGTCATCGACGGCGGCAACAGCCGGTTCACCGACGACGCCGAGAACGAGCGGCTGCTCCGGCAGAAGAAGATCGGCTACCTCGACTGCGGCGTCTCCGGCGGCATCTGGGGTCTCGAGAACGGCTACGGCCTCATGGTCGGCGGGTCCGCCGCCAACGTCCGCAAGGCGATGCCGATCTTCGACGCGCTCCGGCCCGAGGGGCCCCGCGACGAGGGGTTCGTCCACGCCGGCAAGGTCGGCGCCGGGCACTACACGAAGATGGTGCACAACGGCATCGAGTACGGCCTCATGCAGGCCTACGCCGAGGGCTACGAGCTCCTCGCGAAGAAGGACATCGTCGACAACGTGCCCGGGGCGTTCAAGGCGTGGAGCCGCGGCACGGTCGTCCGGTCCTGGCTGCTCGACCTCATGGTCGCCGCGCTCGAGGACAACCCGACCCTCGAGGATGTCTCCGACTACACCGTCGACTCCGGCGAGGGCCGGTGGACCGTCGAGGAGGCCGTCGCCGAGGCGGTGCCGATGCCGGTCATCTCGGCGGCGCTGTTCGCCCGGTTCGCCTCCCGCCAGGACCACTCCCCCGCCCTCCAGGCCGTCGCCGCGCTGCGCGGCCAGTTCGGCGGGCACCAGGTGATGAGCCTCGCCGAGGGCGAGCAGCTGCGCTCGGGTCAGGAGCCGGCGACCCGCGAGGCCAAGTCCGCCAAGCGCGCCGCCCGCAAGGCCCGGGCCAAGGCGACGACGCAGGGCGGCCGCGGCGGCCGCGCCACGCGCTAGCGCGGTGTACGTCCGGCATCTCACCGTCGCGGACTTCCGCAGCTACGCGTCCGCCGACCTCGCGCTCGAGCCGGGCGTCAGCACCCTCGTCGGCCTCAACGGCCAGGGCAAGACCAACCTCGTCGAGGCGATCGGCTACCTCGCCAGCCTCGGCAGCCACCGGGTCGCGACCGACGCCCCGCTCGTCCGGGCCGGCGCCGCCCAGGCGATCATCCGGGCGGCCGTCGTCCGGGACGGCCGCGAGTCGCTCGTCGAGCTCGAGATCAACCCGGGCCGGAGCAACCGGGCGCGGCTGGGCCGGTCGCCGCTCACCCGCCCCCGCGACATCCTCGGCACGCTGCGGACGGTCCTGTTCGCCCCGGAGGACCTCGCCCTCGTCAAGGGCGACCCCGGCGAGCGGCGCCGCTTCCTCGACGACCTCCTCGTCGCCCGGCAGCCGCGATGGGCGGGGGTGCGCTCGGACTACGACAAGATCCTCAAGCAGCGGGGCGCGCTGCTGAAGTCGGCCGCACCCGTGCTGCGCCGTGGCGACCGGCGGGCGAGGCGGGGCGGCGGCGGACCCGCGCGCGCGCCCGAGGGGGTGTCCGAGGAGGACTCCCGGGCGAGCGCCCTGCACACCCTCGACGTGTGGAACGCCCAGCTCGCCCAGGTCGGCGCGAGCCTGCTCTATGCCCGGCTGCGGCTGCTGCGCGACCTGCGTCCCTACCTCGCCGAGGCGTATGCCGCCGTGAGTGCCGCCACCGGAGCAGCCGACGCGACCTACAAGTCCTCGCTGCGCGAGGCCTCGGCCGCGGCGCTCGCCGCCGGCGAGGTGCCCGAGGTCGAGGAGCTCCACGACGAGATCCTGGCCAGCCTCGACGAGGTGCGTGACCAGGAGGTCGACCGCGGGGTCTCGCTCGTCGGCCCGCACCGGGACGACCTCGTCCTCACCCTCGGCGACCTGCCCGCGAAGGGCTACGCCAGCCACGGCGAGTCGTGGTCGGTCGCGCTGGGACTCAAGCTCGCGGCATACCAGCTGCTCCGCCACGACCTGCGCGAGGACCCCGTCCTCGTCCTCGACGACGTCTTCGCCGAGCTCGACTCCGGCCGCCGGGAGCGGCTGGCGGGCCTCATCGCCGACTGCGAGCAGGTGCTCATCACCGCCGCCGTCCCCGAGGACGTGCCCGAGGCGCTGGCCGGGAAGCGGTATGCCGTGACCCTCGGCGAGGTCGCGCCGGCATGACCGGGCCCGAGCGTCCGCCGGGCGAGGGGCCGCCCGACCCCGGGATGCCCGCCGCCGGCGGTCCCCGACCCGGCCGAGGCGGCGGCCGAGGCGCTCGCCCGGGCCCGGGCGGCGGCCCGGGCCAAGGGGCTGCGACCCGGCCTCCGGCCGCGGCGTCGGCGCAAGGACGTCCCCGAGTCCGAGCGGGCCGCGCCCGGCGGGCGCGATCCCCAGCTGCTCGGCGACCAGCTCGACGCCTTCGTCGCCGAGCGGGGGTGGAAGGTCGACGTCGCCGTCGGCTCGGTCATCGGCCGCTGGCCGCAGATCGTCGGGCCCGAGATCGCCCAGCACTGCGACCCGGTGGCGTTCCAGGACGGGGTGCTGACGGTGCGGGCCGACTCGACGGCGTGGGCGACCCAGCTGCGGCTGCTCTCCTCGACCCTGATGACCCGGCTGACCGAGGACACCGGCGAGGGGACGGTCACCGAGCTGCGGGTCCTCGGCCCGGGTGGACCGACCTGGAGCTCGGGGCAACGTCGGGTGAGCGACGGTCGCGGCCCCCGCGACACCTACGGCTGACGTCCCGCCCTCCCGCCACCCTCCCCCCGCCCACCCCCGCCCCCCGGCACGAACCTCTGCTAGCAGACCTTCGTGCCGAACGGGCATGGTGCAACCTGGTCATCGGTACCGATCCTGTCCCTCGGTGGGAGGCACCCCTGACATCGACGCCCGAGCCCGGGCGAGGCAGGATGACGGGCATGAGCGACCCGGACCGACGCGGCCATCCCGCCGGCGAGCAGCCGGCGGCCGACCGACCCGCCGACCCCGCCGGCGGACCTCTCGTCCATCGTCGCGACGAGGACGGGATCGCCGTCCTCACCCTCGACTCCCCCGCGAACCGCAACGCCCTGTCCCGGCGGCTCCTCACCGAGCTCGCCGACCACCTCGGCGACGCCGGCGGTGACGAGTCCCTCCACGGCATCCTGCTGCGCAGCGGCCACCGGGTCTTCAGCTCGGGAGCCGACCTCAGCGAGGCGGTCGGCGGCGACATGGCCGAGGGCGCCCGGCGCATCGTCGCCGTCCAGCGGCTCATCGCCTCGGTCCCGGTCCCGGTCCTGGTCCGGGTCGACGGTCCGGTGCGGGCGGGCGGGCTCGGCCTCGTCGCCAGCGCCGACATCGTCGTCTGCTCGAGCGAGGTCACCATCGCGCTGACCGAGGTCAAGCTCGGCCTGGCCGCCGCGGTCATCGCCATCCCCCTGCGACGCCGTCTCACCCCTCGCGCGGCGAGCGACTGGTTCCTCACCGGGCGTCAGGTCGGGGCCGAGGAGGCCCGGGCCGCCGGACTCGTCACGACGGTGGCGGCGCCCGAGGAGATGGACGGTGCCGTCGAGGCCGTCCTCGCCGAGCTGCGGACCTCGACGCGGCAGGGCCTCACCGAGGCCAAGCGGCTGCTCACCGCCGACCTCGTCGCGGACTTCGACGAGCACGGGGAGGAGATGGCCCGGCTCTCCGGTCTCCTCTTCGGCTCCGATGTCGCCCAGGAGAAGATGAGCGCGTTCCTCGGCCGCCGCTGAGGCCCGGCGCGTCACGAACGGGGAGGGCCGCCGAGCGACCCTCCCCGTCGTCACGCCCGGTCGGGAGGGGTCAGGCTCCCTCCTGCACCTGGTAGATCGCGTCGGCGACGAGGCCGTGCGCGTCCCGGTGCACCGTGTTCGCGGCCTCGGGGTCGGGCGCCTCGACGAGGCAGAAGATCTGTCCCTTCGACTCGTCGACCCAGTAGCGCAGGTAGTTCACGTCGTGAGCGTCCTGCGTCGCGAGGTCGGCCTGGTGGGCCTTGGCGACGTCATCCATGGTGACGCCGTCGCCGAGCGAGTGGACGTCCATGTAGAGAGGCATGGTCGGGTCCTTTCGGGTGGATTCCGTGCTGACCCTCCAGGTGTATGCCGCGGGCCCCCGTGCCCTCATCGGTATCGGCTACCCAGATGATCCCGGAGGACTACCCATCCCGGCGGCGCGCGCCACCAGCTCTCGCCTGCTGTGGACGCCGAGCTTGGCGAGGATCGCGGCGACGTGGTGCTCCGCCGTGCGGCGGGAGACGACGAGGGCCTCGGCGATCTCGACGTTGGACAGACCGCGAGTGAGCAGGGCCAGCACCTCCTCCTCGCGGCCGGTGAGACCCGCGGGATGGGTGCTCGCCCGGGTGGCTCGCGGGGCGGCCACCCCGGCCGAGCGCAGCGTCGCCCGGGCGCGGGCCGCCGCGGCCTCGGCCCCGAGCCGGTCGAAGATCCGGACCGCGTCGGCCACCGCGTCGGGCTCGCCGCTGCGCGCCAGGGCGAGACCCTCCTCGAAGGGCGAGCCGACCGAGGCCCACCACGCGGCCGCCTCACGCCAGCGACCGGCCCGCTCCGCGGCATACGGCGGTGCGAGCGGCACGGTGACCTCGACCTCCGCGGGGAGCCAGGTGGCGACGGCGCCGCGGTTCCACGGGCAGTCGGCCGCGGCGACGGTCGGCCAGGCCGCGAGCGCCGCGGCCGTACGGGCAGACTCGTCGTCGGCCAGCCACGCCGCCTCGCACACGGCGTTGGTGGTCGGCGCGACTCGCTGCGGTTCGCGCATCTCCTTCGCGATCCGCATCGCCTCGTCCCGCCGGCGGGCGGCGTCGGCGCTCCCGGCCCGCGCGTCGAGGTGGGCGAGGACGATGAGTGGCTCGAGGCTGCCGACGGCGTCCATGTCGCGCCGGGCGAGGACGGACTCGGCGTCCGCGCGGGCATCGACGAGCTCGCCCCGGTCGAGATGCATCCGGGCCCGCCAGCCGACCAGGTAGCGCTCCCAGGAGTCCAGGTCCCGTTCGGTGCAGTACTCCAGGCCCTCCGCGAAGTAGCGGCTCGCCTCGGCGAAGCGCCGCTGGACGACGGCGCTCGAGGCGAGGTTGCAGTAGGCCCGGGCCGCGTGTTCGTGGAGGTCGTGTGCCCTGGCGTCGGTCAGCGACTCGGTGAGCATCCGTTCACCCGTCCGCCAGGTCTCCCGCGACGATCTCCATCGTCCCGAGGTTGTTCAGGGCATGGACCCGGACCGCCTCGCGACGGCTGTCGTCCGGGAGGCGATCGAGCAGCTCGAGGGCCGGGGCGCTCCATCGGCGGGTGCCGGCGAGGTTGGAGCCGAGCATCTCGAGCCCGGCGCGGTGGCTGAGGGCCAGCGCCTGCTCGACGGACTCGCTCCCGTCCAGGAGGGCGACCGCCCGCTCGGCGTCGTCGAGCGCCGCGTCGTGACGACCGGCGAACCAGTGCAGCCGGGACTGACAGCGCCACGCGTCCCCGACGCGCACCGTCTCACCGGCCGCCTCCCAGATCGTCCGGGCCCGCGTCATGACGTCGATGGCGCCGTCGATGTGTCCGGTGAGATAGAGCTCGTACCCGAGGCTCCACAGCAGCTCCGCCCGGTCGGCGGGGGCGAGCCGGTCGGCACACCCGAGGGCGCGCTGGTACTGACGGGCCGCCTCCTGGTGCGCGCCCATCTCGGCCGCCCTGGCCCCCGCGGCCGGCGCCGCCGCGAGGACGGCCGCGGCATCACCGGCAGCCTCGGCGTGATGGGCGACCCGCGCCGGATCGGTGTCCTGGTCCCGCAGCACCGCGAGCAGTCGCCGGTGGATGTGGACGGCGCGGCCGGTCGGGATCTCACCGACCACGGCGAGTCGAGCCAGCTCGTGCCGGAAGACGATGTCGGTCCCGACCCGGCGCAGCAGCCCCCGGGCGAGCGGTCCGTCGAGGGTTCGCAGCCCATCGGTGAGGACCCGCTCGAGCACCTGGGTCTCGGCCCGCGCCCCGCACAGGGCGACGACGTCGAGCCCCTGGCGCTCCACGTCGGTCAGCCGGAGGACCCGGGCCAGCACCGCGTCTCGGACGGTCGGCGGAAGGCCGTCCGTCTCGGCCGAGATGGCCTCGGTGACGAAGAAGGCGTTCCCGCCGGTGAGGCGATGCAGCTCGACGACGTCGACCTCGGTCCCACCCGTCGCGCCGACCAGCGTCCGCACCCCGTCGAGACTGAGCGGCGAGAGGTCGATGCGTCGGGTCCCGGTCGCCGAGGCCGTGTCGCCGAGGAGCAGGCGCAGCCCGTCGTGGGGAGCGGCGTCCTCGGGGCGGAAGCTCACCATGACGACCGCACGGCAGGTGTGGATCCGGCGGGCGAGGTGCCGGAGCAGGTCGAGGGTGGCCTCGTCCGCCCAGTGTGCGTCCTCGACGACGAGGAGGAAGGGCGGGCCGGTGCGGTCTCGCAGGGCGGCAAGCAGCCGGGCGAACACCTCCTGGCGGCTCGCCCCCTCGGACCACACCCCGGGAGGCAGGTCGGGCAGCATGTCGACGAGCGGCCCGAGCGGTGGTGGAGTGGTCGTCCCGTCGCACCAGCCGGTCGCCGAGCGAACCCCGGCCCCGGTCCGCAGCCGCTCGAGGAACGCCGTCTTGCCCACGCCGGCCTCACCGGCGACGAAGACGAGCCGGCCGTGGCCGGCGTCGGCGTCCGCGACGTAGCCCTCGGCCACCCGGAGCTGCGCCTCGCGCTCCACCAGCGGCATTCCTCGATGCTAGGTCGTTCCGCATCGGAGAACACCCCCCTTTCCGGCCGTGAGGTTAGGGAAGCCTCAGCTGGGACGGCACCGAACCGGTGCCACGACCGGGGCCGGCAGCGACGCCGCCCGTACGACCGAGGAGCAGCCATGGGCATCATGCGGATGGGCTACGCCCACGTCCGGGTCACCGACCTGGCCGACGCCAAGGAGCACTACGCCAACACGATGGGTCTCTACGAGACCCTCGAGCAGGACGGCAGGGTCTACTACAAGGGCTGGGACGAGTGGGACCACCACTCGGTCGTCCTCGAGGAGGGCGGCGTCGGCGTCGTGAAGTTCGGCTGGAAGGCGCAGTACGCCGAGGACATCGACGAGATCGAGAAGAAGGCCCAGGCCTTCGGCGCGACGACCGAGCGGATGAGCGCGGGCGAGAATCCCGAGGTGTCCGACGGCATCCGGATCATCACGCCGTCCGAGCACGTCTTCGAGGTCTACCACGGCCAGACCCTCATCGGGACCGAGGTCGGCACCCACAACCCGGAGTCCTTCCCGCGCCACCTCGTCGGTGTCGGGGTCCCGGGGATCGACCACGGCCTCGTCACCTGCGAGGACGTCGGCCTCATGCAGCGCTTCCTCGGCGACGTCTTCGGCTTCTATGCGACCGAACGGGTCCAGACGACCCTCGACGACGACGCCCACGTCATCGGCACGTGGATGACGAACAACAACCAGATCCACCAGTTCGCCGTCATCGAGGGCCCGCAGGCGAAGCTGCACCACTTCGCCTTCAAGCTGAACGACTGGACGGAGGTCGGCCGGGCGGCCGACCTGATGTCGATGGACGACGTGCCGATCGACGTCGGCCCGACCCGGCACGGGATCACCCGCGGCCAGACGGTGTACTTCTTCGACCCCGCGGGCAACCGCAACGAGGTCTTCGCCGGCGGCTATCTCGCCTACCCGGACCGTCCGACGAACATCTGGACCCCGGACCAGCTCGGCAAGGCGATCTTCTACCACGCCCGCGAGCTGAACGACCGGTTCACGACCGTCCTCACCTGAGCGGACCCACCCGCCGGAGCCCCGCACCTCGCGCGCGTCCCCCGACCCTCCACCCGGGTCGGGGGACGCCGCCGCGTGCCCGGCCCGCGCCCCGAGACCGGCGGGAGCGGGCGGCATACCCGAGGGATGCGCGAGGACCGGGGCCGATGTCGGCCCTTTCCACGGTGAGGAACGCTCCGGTTCAGCCGGTATGCCGCTCCCTACCCTCGGGTCCTATGTTCGGCCGCCCGGGGCCGGACCCGGCGGGCAAGGATGCCCGCCGCATGCGATTGGAGTGCTTTCCATGGCAGCTCGTTCCGTGAAGGTCGCCGTCGCGGCGGCCGCCGCGACGCTGGTCCTGGCCGCGTGCGGCAACCTCGACGAGGGGAGCTCGTCGGGTTCGGGGGACGGCGCGACCATCAAGGTCGGCTACGTCACCCCGCTCACCGGTCCGCTCGCGGCATTCGGCGAAGGCGACCAGTACGTCGTCGACCAGATGACCGCCTACTTCAAGGACCACCCGATCGAGGCCGGCGGCACGTCGTATGCCGTCCAGATCATCCTCAAGGACAGCCAGAGCGACCCCAAGCGTGCCGGTGAGGTCGCGGGCGAGCTCATCAACACCGACGGCGTCAACGTCCTCATGGCCCACGCGACCCCGGAGACGACCGTCCCGGTCGCCGCCCAGTGCGAGGCCAACGCCGTCCCGTGCATCACGGCCGACACCCCGTGGCAGCCGTGGGTGGCCGGGCTCGGCGCCAACCCCGGCGACCCGGCGACCGCCCTCACCTGGTCCCACCACTTCTTCTGGGGCCTCGAGGACATCACCGCCGTCTACATGGACATGTGGGACCAGGTCGGCTCGAACAAGAAGGTCGCGGCCCTGTTCCCGAACGACGCCGACGGCCAGGCGTTCACCGACGAGAAGCTCGGTCAGCCGGCGATGGTCGGCCCGGCGGGCTTCTCGTTCAACAACCCCGGCCTCTACCCGAGCGGAACCCAGGACTTCACCGCGCAGATCTCCGCCTTCAAGAAGAGCGGCGACGAGGTCCTCAACGGGATCGTGCCCCCGCCGGACTTCGCCGCCTTCTACAAGCAGGCCAAGCAGCAGGGCTACGCCCCGAAGCTGGTGACCGTCGGCAAGGCCCTCGAGTTCCCGGCGGCCGTCGGCGCCCTCGGTGACCTCGCCCAGAACCTCGGCACCGAGGTCTGGTGGGCCCCGAGCTACCCGACGAGCTCGAGCCTGACGGGCACGACGTCGCAGCAGTTCGCCGACGACTACACGGCCTCGACGACCAAGCCGTGGAACGTCACGCTCGGCTTCTCGGAGTCGCTCTTCGAGGTCATGGCCCAGGCGGTCAAGGATGCCGGCGGCACCGACCCGCAGAAGATCACCGACGCGGTCGGCGCGATGAAGCTCGACACCCTCGTCGGCACGCTCGACTGGACCTCCGGCCCGTTCCCGAACATCGCGAAGACGCCGCTGACCGGCGGCCAGTGGCGCAAGAACGACGCCGGGTCCTACGACCTCGTCATCGTCTCCAACGCCCACGCCAAGGAGATGGGTCTCGACGTCCCGACCGGCGGCTCGGTCGAGGCGACCAACTGACGATCGGCGGGCGGCATACCCCGCGGAGCCGGGGCATGCCGCCCGCCGCCCGCCAGCCAGCACCCCCACGCGAGGAGGCGAGGGAGAGATGAGCGCGATCCTCGAGGTCGAGGGCCTCTCGAAGCGGTTCGGCAAGGTCGTCACGGCCGAGGACCTGACCTTCACCGTCGAGCGGGGCCGGGCGCTCGGCATCGTCGGCCCCAACGGCGCCGGCAAGTCGACGCTGCTGTCCCTCATCACCGGCGTGCTCCCGGCCGACGCGGGCCGGATCCGCTTCGCCGGGGAGGACATCACGTCGGCGAGCGCCGGACATCGCAGCGAGCTCGGCATCGCCCGGACCTTCCAGATCCCCCGGCCGTTCACGACGATGACCGTCTTCGAGAACGTCTACGTCGGCGCCGCGTTCGGGGGCCGCACCAGCGGGCAGTCCGGCTACGAGGCGGCCACCGAGGCCCTCGAGATCACCGGCCTCGGCCACCTCGCCAACACGCCGGCCGGCGCGCTCCGGCTGCTGGACCGCAAGCGGCTCGAGCTGGCCCGGGCCCTCGCGACCCGGCCCGACCTCGTCCTGCTCGACGAGATCGCCGGCGGCCTCACCGAGAAGGAGCTGCCGCCGCTCATCGAGATGCTCAAGGGGCTGCGCGAGGCCGGCGTCACCCTCGTGTGGATCGAGCACATCGTCCACGCGCTGCTCGCCGTCGTCGACGACCTCATGTGCCTCGCCTTCGGCACCATCCTCGCCTCGGGGAGCCCGCAGGAGGTCATGGCCAGCCCGGAGGTCATCGAGGTCTACCTCGGCTCGACGTTCGACGTCGAGGGGGCGGCGTCGTGAGCCTGCTGTCCCTGTCCGGGGTCGACGTCCACTTCGGCGACTTCCAGGCGATCTACGGCCTCGACCTCGCCGTCACCGAGGGCGAGACCCTCGCCGTCATCGGCGCCAACGGCGCCGGCAAGTCCACCCTGCTCAAGGCCATCGCCGGCCAGGTCCTCCCCTCGGCCGGGACCGTCGGCTTCGACGGACAGGACATCACCCGGCTGCCGGCGCACCGGCGGGTGGGCCGCGGCATCGCGCTCACCCCGGAGGGCCGGCGCATCTTCGGCAGCCTGACGGTGGAGGAGAACCTCCTCGTCGGCGCGCACACGAAGCGGCCGGGCCCGTGGAACCTCTCCAGCGTGTATGCCGCGTTCCCCCTCGTCGCCGACCGGCGGGCCCGGCTCGGGGCCCACCTGTCCGGCGGCGAACAGCAGGCCGCCGCGATCGGCAGGGCCCTGATGAGCAACCCCCGGCTGCTCCTCCTCGACGAGGTGTCGCTCGGCCTGGCACCGGTCGTCGTCGAACAGATCTACGACGCGCTGCCGGCGATCACGGCGGCGGGGACGACCGTCCTGCTCGTCGAGCAGGACGTCAACCAGGCGCTGCGGGTCGCCGACCGGGTGCAGTGCCTCCTCGAGGGCCGGACCGTCCTCGAGGGGCTGCCGGCCGAGCTGCGTCGCGACCAGATCGCGACCGCCTACTTCGGGATCTGACCCCGTCCGGACCACCAGCAGAGGACAACGAGATGAACTGGGTCAACGCGATCGTCCAGGGAGTGCTCCTGGGCGGCCTCTATGCGCTCCTCGCCGCCGGACTGTCCCTCATGTTCGGGGTGATGCGGATCGTCAACCTCGCCCACGGCGCCTTCGCCGTGCTCGCGGCATACCTCGGGCTCCTCGTCGTCGAGCAGGCGGGCGTGTCGCCGTTCCTCGCGATGCGTGCTCGTCGTCCCGCTCATGGCGGTCGTCGGCTACATCCTCCAGGCGGGCATCTTCAACCGGGCGCTGACGATGGGCTCGCTGGCGCCGCTCCTCGCGGCCTTCGGCCTCGCCGTCGTCATCGCCCAGCTGCTCCAGATCGTCTTCACCTCCGACAGCCGGAGCCTGCCGACCGGCTCGCTCGGCATCGCGAGCATCACCGTGTCGAACGACCTCGCCATCGGCACGCTCCCGCTCATCATCTTCGTCGTCGGCGTCCTCGTCATCGCCGGGATCCAGCTCTTCCTCAATCGGACCCCGCTCGGCCGGGCGATGCGCGCGACGAGTGACGACCCGGCCACCGTCACCCTCATGGGCATGGACCCCAAGCGGGTCTATGCGCTCTCGACCGCGCTCGCCATGGCGACGGTCGGCCTGGCCGGGATGTTCCTCGGCATGCGGGGCAACTTCGACCCGAACTACGGCCAGGCGATGCTCATCTTCGCCTTCGAGGCGGTCATCATCGGCGGGCTCGGCTCGCTGTGGGGGACCCTCATCGGCGGCGTCGTCCTCGGGGTCGCGCAGGCGATCGGCTCGCAGATCAACCCCTCCTACGGCGTCCTCGTCGGCCACCTCGTCTTCCTCACCATCCTCGCCGTCCGTCCGACCGGCCTCATGCAGAAGGTGGCGACGTCATGACCACGTCCGCGGCGGAGCACGCCAACACCGAGCGTCCGGACGGCGAGCGCCGCGAGGGCGAGCGTCAGGAACGCGAGCACCCGCACACCGAGCACCCCCACAACGAGCACCCGCACGTCGTCCACCCGCGCTCGCAGGTGCGGCGGGCGAGCCTGTCCTCGTGGATCGCCCTCGGAGCCCTCGGCCTCGTCGTGCTCGCGGCGCCGGCCGTGCCCTACGTCCTGCCCCGCGGCACCCAGAGCAGCCTGACGATGCTCTTCGCGCTCATCGTCATGGCGACGATGTGGAACCTGCTCGCCGGCTACGGCGGGATGCTCTCCGTCGGCCAGCAGGCCTACATCGGGATCGGCGCCTACGGGCTCGTCATCATCTCGGACAGGATCGGCCTCGACCCCTTCATGGCCGTCCCCATCGCGGTCGTCGTCGCCGGCCTCGTCTCGATTCCCATCTCCTTCCTCGCCTTCCGGCTCGCCGGCGGCTACTTCGCCATCGGGACCTGGGTCATCGCCGAGGTCATCAAGCTCGTCAGCGAGCAGATCCCCGCCCTCGGCGGGGGGATCGGCATCACCTTCCGCGGCTTCGCCGTGCTCTCCCCCGGCCGCCGGATCGCCTACGTCTACTGGCTCTCCCTCGTCGCGGTCGTCGTCGCCGTCGCCGTGACGTACCTGCTCATGCGCTCCCGGCTCGGCCTCGGCTTCACCGCGGTCCGCGACGACGCCACCGCCGCGGCCTCGCTCGGCGTCGACGTCGTCCGCTCCAAGCGGATCGTCTTCGTCGTCGCCGCGATGGGCTCCGGGCTGGCCGGGGCGATCATCGCGGCGAACACCCTGCGGGTCCAACCCGAGTCCATCTACTCGGTCAACTACGCCGTCTTCATGATCTTCATGGTCATCATCGGCGGGCTCGGCACCGTCGAGGGGCCGATCCTCGGCGCGGTGATCTTCTATGCCCTCCAGCAGTGGCTGTCCGACCTCGGCGCCTGGTACCTCGTCATCCTCGGTCTCGTCGCCATCGTCGTCACCCTCTTCCTGCCCGGGGGCCTGTGGGGGCTGATCTCCCGGGGCGGCCGCTTCCGGGTCTTCCCCGTCGGCTACACCCTCCTCACCCCACCGCCGTCCTCGTCCCCGCCCCCGTCCTCGTCCTCGTCCGGGACCTGAGCCCCCGGCGCGGGTATGCCGGGTGCTCGGGTGATCGTCCGCGTTCCCGGTCGCGTCGGCGAGCACCGAGGGGCCCGTCGACCCCGACGGCCGAGGCCCCCGGCTCTCGTTCCGGACCGTGGAACATCGGTGGCTCGCTCGTCCCCCGCCAGGGAACCTCGGAACTGGGCGGCATCCCGGTGGAGCCGCCCGCTGAACGCAAAGGAGCGCCCGTGCCGAACGTGACCGTTCACCCGACCGGTGAGGTGATCTACGTCGAGCCCGGAGAGACCGTTCTCGGTGGTCTCTACAAGGCCGGCTACGCGTACACGATCGGCTGCCGTCGCGGCGGCTGCGCCATCTGCAAGGTCGACGTGCTCGAGGGCACGGTCAGCTACAACCGAACGGTCGCCGACGACGTGCTCACCGCTGACGAGCGCGCCGAGGGCGTCTGCCTCACCTGTCGGGCCGTCCCGGAGTCCGACCTCACGATCGAGATGCGGGACGAGACCCTGCGTCTGGTCAACACCTTCCTACGCCAGATCAACGACCGCGCCCGTGAGCGGGCCGCGTCGCTGGCTAGCGGCACCACTACCGGCACCACCTCCAAGGAGTAACCCCAATGGGAGTCATGAGGATGGGCTACGCCCATGTTCGGGTCACCGACATGGCCGAGGCCAAGCAGCACTACGCCAACACGATGGGTCTCTACGAGACCCTCGAGCAGGACGGCAGGGTCTACTACAAGGGCTGGGACGAGTGGGACCACCACTCGGTCGTCCTCGAGGAGGGCGGCGTCGGGCTCGTCAAGTTCGGCTTCAAGGTCCAGCACGAGGGCGACATCGACGACATCGAGGCCAGGTGCGCGGCGTTCGGCGTCACGACCGAGCGGATGAGCGCCGGTGAGAACCCCGAGGTGTCCGACGGCCTCCGGATCTTCACCCCGTCCGACCACGTCTTCGAGGTCTACCACGGCCAGACCCTCCTCGGGACCGAGGTCGGCACCCACAACCCGGAGTCCTTCCCGCGCCACCTCGTCGGCGTCGGCGTGCCCGCCCTCGACCACGCGCTCATCACGTGTGAGGACGTCTCGGTCATGCAGAAGTTCCTCATGGACGTCTTCGACTACTTCGCCACCGAGCGGGTCCAGACCAGCCTCGACGACGACGCGCACCTCATCGCGACCTGGCTGACGAACAACAACCAGATCCACCAGCTCGCGCTCATCGAGGGCCCGCAGGCCAAGCTGCACCACTTCGCCTTCAAGCTCGGCGACTGGAACGAGGTCGGCCGGGCCGCCGACCTGATGTCGATGGACGACGTGCCGATCGACATCGGCCCGACCCGGCACGGCATCACCCGCGGCCAGACGATCTACTTCTTCGACCCGGCCGGCAACCGCAACGAGGTCTTCGCCGGCGGCTACCCGGCCTACCCGGACCGTCCGACGAACATCTGGACCCCGGAGCAGCTGGGCAAGGGCATCTTCTACCACGCCCGCGAGCTCAACGAGCGCTTCACGAGCGTCCTCACCTGACGCGTGGCCCGGGGCCCCGTCCGCCCCGGGCCCGCCCTCGACCCCTGCCCCCGGGTGGCGGCGGGCGGCTCGTCCGCCGCCACCTCGGTGGCTCCTACCCTCCTTCGCCCGCCCGGCGCCACTGCCGGGACCACCGGGCCCCTCGACCAGCGACGGGAGACAGCGCCGTGACCCAGCTCGTGACGACGACGACGACCCTGACGTATGCCGGTGCCCGGGCGGCGCTCGAGGCCGGGCTCGCGCACGCCGAGCAGATCGGGGTGCCGGTCAACGTCGCCGTCAGCGACCCGGCGGGCAACCTCGTCGCGTTCGCCCGGATGGACGGCGCCCCGCTGCTCTCGAGCGGCATCGCCCAGGACAAGGCGTGGACCGTCGCGGCATTCAACGGCATCCCCACCCACGAGTGGTTCGACCTCATCGAGGGCGAGCCGGCGCTGCGGGAGGGGATCGTCCACCGGGACCGTCTCGTCGTCTTCGGCGGCGGCGTTCCCATCCGGGTCGACGGCGCCCTCGTCGGTGCCGTCGGCGTGTCCGGCGGCAGCGCCGAGCAGGACCGCGCCGTCGCCGAGGCCGCGGCGGCCGCCGTCTGACGACACTCACCCGCCCCGGTCGCGATCGGCCGGGACGACCCCATCCCACGGCCCGCCGGGCCATGGAGCCCAACCCGTCCATCCGAGGAAGGAGGCCAGGAGATGACCCCGTTCATGGTCCGCGTCGCCGAGCTGGTCGGAACACCCGAGGACCAGCTGGAGGACGCCGAGCTCGACACGCTCGCTCCCATGCCGATGACGCGGATCAGCCAGCGCATCGCGACCAGCACCGGAGCGGACCGCCAGGTCGCGATCCGGTCCCTGGCCGAGCAGCTCGTCTGCGAGGCCAACGCCGTCCTGTCCCACAGCGACGACCACCTCTCCCTCACCGACGAGACGCTGCCCAGCGAGCTCGCGTTCTCGGTCGGCTACCGCGGGCGGGCGGCCCGGGTCTCGACGACGTTCGAGGACGGGACGGCATACGGCCGGCTCGTCGGTGACGGCTTCGAGTCCGAGCTGCCGCAGGAGCTCGACGGACCCGACGCCCTTCCCGACCTCCTCATCCGGCTCCTCGTCGAGTCGGGTGTGACCCATCACGACGTGCACATCTAGGACAGGAGACCAACGATGCAGTTCGAGCTGAGAACGCAGGTCATCGAGCCGCCGCGCAAGACCTTCCAGCACCTCGTCGACCGGTACGGCGATCGACCCGCCTCCCGGTACGAGGAGGGCACGATCGACGTCCAGGCGACGGCCAACTTCCACTACCGGCCGCTGTGGGCGCCCGACAAGGAGCTCTACGACCCCGCGTGGAGCGCCTTCAAGCTGGACGACCCGTACTCCTTCACCGACCCGCGGCAGTTCTACTACGCGCCGTACGTCACGAGTCGCAGCGAGATGCACGAGGCCTTCGGCTCGACGCTGGACTACCTCGAGAAGCGCGGCCTGCTCGACCGGCTGCCCGAGGGGTGGGCCTCGCTGCTCCAGGACCTCGTCCTCCCGCTGCGCCACTACGAGGCCGCGGCCCAGATGAACTCGGCGAACGGGTGCCGGTTCGGCTACGGCACGAGCATCACCCAGTGCCTCGGGTATGCCGCGTTCGACCGGATCGGCATCGCCCAGATCCTCAGCCGGGCCGGCATCGCCTTCGGCGGCGGGACGGCCGAGCCGCTCGAGGTCGCCAAGCGCGACTGGATCGAGGAGGCGGCGCTGCAGCCGCTGCGCAAGCTGACCGAGGAGATGCTGGTCGAGCAGGACTGGGCCGTCGGGTTCATCACCCTCGACATCACCGACCAGCTCCTCTACGGCCTGCTGTACAGCCACCTCGACGAGGCGGCGCTCATGGGTGGCGCCGGCTCCTACAGCCTGCTCGCCCAGCACCTCTCCGGCTGGTTCGCCGACCAGCGCCGCTGGGTCGACGCCCTCTACAAGGCCTGGATCACCGACCCGGTCCACGGCACGGCCAACGCCAAGCTCCTCGGCGAGGTCGCCGAGCGGGCCCTCACCGCCGCTCTCGGGGCCGTGCGCCCCATCGCGGCCCGCGCCGACGAGCTCGTCGGGGCCGGCGGCACCGACGCGCTGGACGCCACCGCGTCGGCGATCCGTTCCACCCTGGCCGCGGCCGGGGCCACCATGCAGGAGGCCTGAGCCATGACGACCGTTCCCGCCACCGAACGCCCGGTCGGCGTCGACATCCAGGAGAGCGAGGGCAACCGCGCGGTCATCGAGGCCATCGAGGCCGACAACGCGGACTGCACCGTGCGCCACATGCCCGGCATGGTCCGGGTCCAGGCGCCCGGCCGGCTCGTCATCAACGCCGAGAGCGTGACCTCACGCCTCGGGCGTGACTGGGAGACCCACGAGTTCCAGCTCGCGATCATCTCCTACTTCGGACACATCAAGGAATGGGATGACGACGAGATCGTCATCGCCTGGGACCACTGAGGAGCACCGACGATGACCATCGCCCCGAAGGCGCCCAAGAAGCTGTCGATGAAGCAGCGCTACTCGGCCCTGACCCGCGACCTCGACTGGGAGCCGAGCTACGTCTCCACCGACGAGATGTTCCCCTACACCAAGTTCGAGGGGATCACCATCCACGACTGGAGCAAGTGGGAGGACCCCTTCCGCCTCACCGTCGACGCCTACACGAAGTACCAGGCCGAGAAGGACAAGCGGCTGTATGCCGTCCTCGACGGCTTCGCGCAGAGCCAGGGTCACCTCTCGCTCACCGACGCGTCCTACCTCAACGCGATGAAGCTCTTCCTCCAGGGCGTCTCGCCGCTGGAGTACCAGGCGCACCGGAACTTCGCCTACCTCGCCCGCCACCTCAACGGTCCGGGTCCGCGGTTCGCGTCGCTGTGCCAGAGCCTGGACGAGATGCGCCACCTCCAGACCGAGGTGCACACCCTCAGCAACTACAACAAGTACTACACCGGCTTCTCGAACTACCTGCACCAGCACGACCGGGTCTGGTACCTCTCGGTGCCGAAGAGCTTCTTCGACGACGCGATGTCGGCCGGCCCGTTCGAGTTCCTCATCGCCATCGGGTTCTCCTTCGAGTACCTCCTGACGAACCTGCTCTTCGTGCCGTTCATGTCGGGTGCGTCCTTCAACGGCGACCTGCCGACGATGACGTTCGGCTTCTCCGCCCAGTCCGACGAGTCGCGGCACATGACCCTCGGCCTCGAGGCGATCAAGTTCCTCCTCGAGCAGGACGAGAAGAACGTCCCGATCGTCCAGCACTGGATCGACAAGTGGTTCTGGCGGGGCTACCGGGTCACCGGCCTCGTCGCCCAGATGCTCGACTACATGCTGCCGCGCAAGGTGATGAGCTGGAAGGAGGCCTTCGAGCTCTACTTCGAGCAGCAGATGATGAACGGCCTGTTCCAGGACCTCGCCTTCTACGGCATCCGGCCGCCGCTCAACGTCGAGCAGGCCATCGAGGAGAAGGAGCTCGTCTCCCACCAGGTGTACTGGATCCTCTACCAGTTCAGCCACGCCGCGTCGTTCACGACGTCGGTGCCGTCCGACGAGCACCTGGACTGGCTGTCCGAGACCTACCCCGACACGTTCGACAAGTACTACCGGCCGCTGTGGGACAAGGAGAAGCGCAACATCGAGAACGGCGGCCGGCACTTCGTCCGTGGCCTGCCGGAGCTGTGCCAGGTGTGTCAGATCCCGATGGGCTTCACCGAGCCGGGTGACCCGACGACGATCTGTCAGCGCTCGAGCGACTACGAGG
Organism: uncultured Actinomycetota bacterium; assembly: GCA_963745335.1. GTDB lineage: Bacteria > Actinomycetota > Actinomycetes > Actinomycetales > Dermatophilaceae > CAVSJJ01. The sequence goes on along the minus strand of CAVUXP010000006.1, from coordinate 74,257 downwards.
GCGAGCACTACAACTTCTGCTCCGACGGCTGCAAGAACATCTTCGACCACGAGCCGGAGAAGTACGTCCAGGCGTGGCTGCCCGTCCACCAGATCTACCAGGGCAACTGCGGCGGCGCGACGCTGCCGGACGTCATCAACTGGTACAAGATGCAGCCCGGTGACGGCGGCGAGTACCGCGGATCACCCGACCACGAGAACTGGCTGGCCTGGCACGACATGGCCGAGCAGACGGGAGGCAACTGACATGACGGTCAAGAGCATCGGTGAGTACTCCTTCCCGTCGCGCTCGCGGCAGGAGCTGTACGGCGACGACCAGCTCGTCCACGTGTGGTGGAAGGACAACCCGTGGTTCTGTGCCGCGGCGTGCTTCCGGGCGCCGAAGGCGATGACGTGGGGCGACTTCTGGAACGGGTTGGTCATCCCGTTCATGGAGGAGGACCCCGACTTCGACCCGAACCACGCGTTCGCCTGGGCCATCGAGGGCGAGCCCTTCACCCCGGACCCCGCCGCGACGCTGGAGTCCCTCGGCGTCACCCACAAGTGCGTCGTCTCCATGGCGAGCGCGGCCTGACCCGACCCCCGACCTCGGTGGGTATGCCGCGGACCCGGCGTCCGCGGCATACCCACCGGGTCTCGCTCCACCCCCCCGCCACCCCTCCCTCCGCCCCCCTGCAGCAACCTCTGCTAGCAGAGGTTGCTGCCGAACGGGGGTGCTGCAACACCCCCGTTCTGTACGAACCTCTGCTAGCAGAGCTTCGTGCAGGCACGCGTCCTTGCCCTCTCCGCGAAGGAGTCCTGTCGTCATGACGACCTACACCGTCACCGTCGAGCCGCTCGGCCGCGAGATCGAGTGCGCCGAGGATCAGACCATTCTCGAGGCCTGCCTCCGCAACGGCGTGTGGCTGCCGCACTCGTGCACCCACGGCACGTGCGGCACCTGCAAGTCCGAGGTCGTCGACGGGGACGTCGACCACGGGGACAGCAGCTCCTTCGCGCTGATGGACTTCGAGCGCGACGAGGGCAAGCTCCTGCCCTGCTGCGCGACGCCTCGGTCCGACGTCGTCATCGAGGCCGACATCGACGTCGACGAGGACATCGAGATGTACCCCGTCGAGGACTTCACCGGCACCGTCGTCGCCATCGAGGACATCGCGATCGACACCAAGCGGCTCGTCGTCGAGCTCGACCGGGACATCTCGTTCAACGCCGGGCAGTACATGAAGTTCGTCGTCCCGGCGCGGGACGGACTGCCCGAGGTCGACCGCACGTGGTCGATCGCGAGCCCGCCGACGGAGGCCCGGCGGCTCGAGTTCCACGTCCGGAAGGTCGCCGGCGGGCGGGGGACGGACGGGTGGGTCTTCGCCGGGATGGCCGTCGGGGACTCGATGCGGCTGTCCGGGCCCTACGGCCGGTTCGTCCTCCACCTCGGAGACGAGCGCGACGCGATCCTCGTCGCCGGCGGAACCGGGCTCGCGCCGCTCAAGGCGATGGTGCGTCACGCCCTCGAGAACGACGCCTACGAGGGACACCTCACGCTCTACCAGGGCGGCCGGACCCGGGAGTGGCTCTACGACGTCGCCGAGCTGACCGCGATGGCGAAGGAGAACCCGGACCGGTTCACCTACCGACCCTGCCTGTCGGAGGAGACCGCGGACGAGGTGGTCGCGAGCGGTGGTGACGCCGCGGCATACGGGTTCGGGATGGTGACCGATGTCATCGACGCCGAGCACCCGAGCCTGTCCGGCAAGGCGGGCTACCTCTGCGGCCCGCCTCCGATGGTCGAGGCGGCGCTGAAGACGCTCATGTCGAAGCGGCTCTTCCCCCGGGACATCTACCGCGAGGACTTCTTCAACGAGTCCGACAAGACCGGCGGGGGCGTGAAGTCCCCCCTCATCAAGCGCTGACCCGTCCCACCGATCGGTGGGGTGGTGGCTCGGCTCGGCATGCCCGGTATGCCGGGTGGGGTCGAGCCGGCGACGGGTCGATTACTCCCCAATAGTGCAGTTGTTGGCGCGGTATGCCGGGCGGTGGTCGGCTGGTCGGGTGGATAACTTCCCTATTGGGTGAGTTGTCGACGCGGGTATGCCGGGTGGAGCCGCCGGGCGGGATCAGAGGCCGGACTCGCGCAGCCGGCGGCTCAGCGACAGGGCCGCGGTGCGGACGGCCGGGCCGAGCCGGACCGGGTCGATCCGGTGGGTCGGGCCGGTCACCGACAGCCCCGCCCGGACCTTGCGGTCGTGTCCGAACACCGGCGCCGCGACGCAGGAGATCCCGACGTTGGACTCCTCGCGGTCGTAGGCGAGCCCCTCCGTGCGGACCTCGCGCAGCTCCCGCATGAGGGCACCCGGCGTCGTGATCGTCCGTGGTGTGAAGCGCGGCAGCCCCGCCTCGATCCGCTCCTTGACGACCGCCGCGGACGAGTAGGCGAGGATCGCCTTGCCGACGCCGGTCACGTGGGCCGGCAGCCGCCCGCCGGTCCGCGAGGTGATCCGCTTCCCCGCCGAGCCGAGGATCTGGAGATAGACGACCTCGACCCCGTCGAGGACCGCGAGGTGGATCCGATGATGGGTGGCGTCGCGCAGGTCCTCCATGATCGGCAGCGCCGCCTCGGAGAGCGAGCGGTGCTGAGGCACGAGCTCGCCGAGCTCGAAGAGCCGCAGCCCGAGCCGGTAGGTCCCGTCGTCGGCCCGGGCGAGGACCCGCTCGGCCACCATCTCGCCGACGAGCCGATGCACCGTCGACTTCGGCAGGCCCGAGCGGCGGGCGATGTCGGCGAGGCCGAGAACGGGCGTCGCCTCGTCGAAGGCGCCGAGCACGGCGAGGGCCCGGCCTAGGACGCTCGTCACATCGTTCCGCTGAGTGGAACGCATGCGTTGATTGAACGGCATGCCGACCGGCACTGTCACCCCCAACACGGCAGCGGAGCTGTTGCGTCACCCACACGTCAGGGGATGGTCAATGTCGATCGTCGAGCAGGAGCATGCCTGGTGCTCCTCCACGCCCAAGCCCATCGGCGTCGCCATGCTTCACGGCAGCGGCGCCTCCAGCCTCAAGTCCGTCGGGACCGCCCTCGACGTCCTCGAGTGTTTCGCCACCGACGGTGAGCTCGGTGTCTCGGACGTCGCCCGCCGCCTGGGGGTCGCCAAGAGCACGGCCCACCGCCTGCTCCAGACCCTCCTGTCGCGAGGCTTCATCGAGCAGGACCCCGTCACGGGCCAGTACCGGCTCGGCATCCATCTCTACGACCTCGGCCAGCTCGCCCAGGCCCGCAACGAGGCCCGGCACGTCGCGCTCCCGGTCCTGCGCCAGGTCGCCCGGGCGACCGGTCACACCGTCAACTTCGCCGTCCCGGACGGTGGCGACGTCGTCTTCGTCGAGCGGATGGAGAACGTCGCGGGCGTCCACATCCTCGGCCACGTCGGTCGCCGCCTCCCCGCGCACTGCACGAGCTCGGGCAAGGCCATCGCGGCCTTCAACGCCGAGGCCGCGCAGAGCCGGATCGACGCCGGCTTCCCGCCGCGGGTCAACCGGACGATCCGGACCGAGGCCGACTGGCAGCGGGCCATCCAACAGGTCCGCCGGGACGGGTATGCCGTGTCGACCAACGAGTCGTTCGAGGGCGCCACGTCCGTCGCGGTCCCGATCCTGTCCCGCCGGGTGGCCGTGGCGTCGATCTCGGTCTTCGGCCCGACCGAGACCATCGCCCCGGACGTCGACCGGCTCGTCCCCCTGCTCAAGGCGGCGGCGAACCGGATCGGCAAGGCCCTGACCGCCTGACGCGGGGCCTCCCGGGCGCTCGTTCCCGGGAGCGGAACGTCGGGGGCACCGGAGCCACCGACTCTCGTAACGTGCGATGCGCCCCCCGGCTGGGTGAGGCGTGACATGAAGGGAGCCACCGTGGACTCGTTGTCCCGGTCCAAGGCCGCCGGCCGGCTGCTCGCGGCATACGAGTCGCGCCGCCCGATCGCGCCGCTGATCTCGACGTACGACGACATGACGCTCGAGGACGCGTATGCGATCCAGCTGCTCCAGATGCACGAGCTGACGACCGCCGGTCGCACCGTCAAGGGCCACAAGGTCGGCCTGACGAGCGCGGCGATGCAGCGGCTGCTCGGCGTGGACCAGCCCGACTACGGCCACCTGCTCGACGACTTCTTCTACCTCGAGCACCTGCCGATCCCCGTCGACCGGTTCATCCAGCCCCGCATCGAACCGGAGGTCGCGTTCGTCCTCAAGAAGCCCCTCAAGGGCCCGGGCGTCACCGTCCACGAGGCCCTCCGGGCGATCGACTTCGTCCTGCCGGCCCTCGAGATCGTCGACAGCCGGATCCGCGACTGGAAGATCGGCCTGTTCGACACGATCGCCGACAACGCCTCCTCGGGCGCCGTCGTCCTCGGCTCCACCCCGACCGACGTCGGCGCCGTCGACCTGCGGCTCGCCGGGGCCACCTTCCACCGCAACGGCCAGATCGTCGGCACCGGCGCCGGCGGGGCGGTGCTCGGCTCACCGCTCAACTCCCTCGTCTGGCTCGCCAACACGGTCGGCGCGAGGGGCATCACCCTCGAGGCCGGCCACGTCGTCCTCCCCGGCGCCCTGTGTGCCATGGCCCCCGTGGCGGCCGGTGACACCTTCACCGCGACGTTCGCCGGGCTCGGCAGCGTCACCGCCCGATTCGTCAAGGAGTGAACCCACGATGAGCACCCAGCCCGCCAAGAAGGCCACCGCGGCCATCGTCGGCCCCGGGAACATCGGCACCGACCTGATGTTCAAGCTCATGCGGCGCAGCGACATCATCGAGCCGCGCTACATGATCGGCGTCGACCCGGCCTCCGACGGTCTTCGCCGTGCCGCGACCCTCGGCCTCGAGGCATCACACGAGGGGGTCGACTGGCTCCTCGCCCAGGACGAGCTGCCGGACGTCGTCTTCGAGGCCACCTCCGCCAAGGCGCACGAGGCGAACGCCCCGAAGTACGCCGAGGCCGGCATTCTCGCCATCGACCTCACCCCCGCGGCCATCGGGCCCTACCTCTGCCCGCCGGTCAACCTCGAGTTCAACCTCGACGCCCCGAACGTCAACATGATCACCTGCGGCGGCCAGGCGACCGTCCCGATGGTCCACGCCGTCGCGAACGTCGTCCCGGTGACGTATGCCGAGATCGTCGCCTCGATCTCGAGCAAGTCCGCCGGGCCCGGTACCCGCGCCAACATCGACGAGTTCACCGAGACGACGTCCGACGCGGTCGTCAAGGTGGGCGGCGCCGAGCGGGGCAAGGCGATCATCATTCTCAACCCCGTCGAGCCGCCGCTGATGATGCGCAACTCGGTGTTCTGCGCCATCCCGCCGGAGGCGGGTGAGCCGGGTCCTCTCCAGGACGCCATCCTCGAGTCGATCCACGCGATGGCCGCGACGATCCAGGAGTACGTGCCCGGCTACCACCTGCGGGCCGAACCGCAGTTCGACCCCGCGCGCGAGCTGTGGAAGGGCAGCGCCCGGGTCTTCATCCCGATCGAGGTCAAGGGCCGCGGCGACTACCTGCCCGACTACGCGGGCAACCTCGACATCATCACCTCGGCGGCCGCCCGGGTCGGTGACCTCATGATGGCGCACCGGCTCGGGATCGCCTCGACCTGGAAGTCCTCGTCCGACCTCGGGGAGAGCCCCGACCCCCTCGTCGAGGGTGCCGCTGAGAAGGCAGGAGTCTGAGCCATGGGTGACATGACCATCCGCCCGGAGGATGCGCCGGTCGTCACGACCCCGCCGAGCGAGGCCGAGGTGCTCGCCCACACCCCTCACGCGGGCGGCGAGCGCGACCTGCGGATCACCGACTCGACGCTGCGCGACGGCTCGCACGCGATGCAGCACCAGTACACCGAGGAGCAGGTCCGCGGCGTGGTCCACGCCCTCGACCGGGCCGGCGTCCAGGTCATCGAGGTCAGTCACGGTGACGGACTGGGCGGGTCGAGCTTCAACTACGGCTTCTCCAAGGTCGACGAGCTCCAGCTCATCCGGGCCGCGGTCGACGAGGCCACCCAGGCCAAGATCGCCGTCCTCATGCTCCCGGGGCTCGGCACGGTCCACGACCTGCGCCTGGCGCGGGAGGCCGGCGCGTCGGTGGCCCGGATCGCCACCCACTGCACCGAGGCCGACGTCTCGATCCAGCACTTCGGGGAGGCCCGCTCGCTCGGGATGGAGACCGTCGGGTTCCTCATGCTCAGCCACAAGGCCTCGCCCGCGATGCTCGCCTCCCAGGCCCGGATCATGGTCGACGCAGGAGCCCAGTGCGTCTATGTCGTCGACTCCGCCGGAGCGCTCGTGCTGTCCGACGCCCAGGCCCGGATCGAGGCGGTCATCGCCGAGATCGGCCACCAGGCGCAGGTCGGCTTCCACGGGCACCAGAACCTCAGCCTCGGCGTCGCCAACTCCGTCCTGGCCTACCAGGCGGGCGCCCGCCAGATCGACGGCGCCCTGTGCGCCCTCGGCGCCGGCGCGGGCAACTCCCCGACCGAGGTCCTCGCCGCGACCTTCGAGCGGCTCGACATCAGGACCGGCATCGACCTCGGCGAGGTCCTCTCGGCCGCCGAGGACGTCGTGCGCCCCTTCATCCCGCGGCTGCCGTGGATGGACCGCGCCTCCATCACCCAGGGGTATGCCGGTGTCTACAGCTCGTTCCTCCTCCACGCCGAGCGCGCCGCGGCCCGCTACAACGTGCCGGCGCACGAGATCCTCGAGCGGGTCGGCAAGGCCGGCTATGTCGGCGGCCAGGAGGACATGATCATCGACATCGCCCTCCAGCTCGCCGAGGAGCGCGAGCAGGAGCTCGCCCTCGGGGACCTGGCCGGGATCGGCGTCCGCTGATGGCCGCGACGACGAAGGGCTCGGCGCGCCGGGCGCCCCGGGGCGGCTGGGACGTCGAGTCGGTGGCCCGCGAGCTGCTCGCCTGCGAGGACGAGCGCCGCGAGCGCGATCCGTTCACCGACGAGTGGGACGGTCTCGACCTCGAGACCGGCTACGCGATCCAGGACCGGACCCTCGAGCTGCGTCTCGAGCGCGGCGAGGAGCTCATCGGCGTCAAGCTCGGCCTGACGAGCCGGGCCAAGCAGCAGCGAATGGGCGTGCACGTCCCGTTCGTCGCCTGGCTCACCGACGCGATGATCCTGCCGGCGGGCGACCCGGTGCCCCAGGGGAAGCTCATCCACCCCAGGCTCGAGCCCGAGATCGTCTTCGTCATGGGCGAGCGGCTCGCCGGCCCGGGCGTGACGTCGGCCCGGGCGATGGCGGCCGTCGAGAGCGTCTACGGCGGCGCGGAGGTCATCGACAGCCGCTACAAGGACTTCCGGTTCACCGCCGGCGACGTGGCGGCCGACAACGCGTCCTCGGGTGCGTTCGTCACCGGCCCGATCGGTCTGCCGCCGGCCGACCTCGACCTCGCGCTCGAGGGGGTGCTCGTCGAGGTCGACGGCGTCATCGTCGACTCCGCCACCGGCGCCGCCGTCCAGGGACACCCCGGCGAGGCCCTCGCGCTCGCGGCCAACGACCTCGCCTCGCGCGGTCACGCCGTCGAGGCGGGCTGGATCGTCCTCACCGGCGGGATGACCGACGCGGTGTTTGCGCCGCCCGGGGTCTCGATCGGGATGCACTTCACCAACCTCGGCTCGGTCTTCGTCAACGGGGGTGCCTGATGCCGCTCGTCGAGGTGACCCTCGCCGAGGGCCGGACTCCGGAGCAGCTGCGTTCGCTCCTGTCGGCCGTCACGGCGGCCGTGAGCGAGTCGGTCTCGGCGCCGAAGGAGTCGATCCGCGTCGTCATCCGGGAGGTCCCGCCCACCCACTGGGCCGCCGGTGACGTGACCCTCGCCGAGAAGCGCGCAGCCCAGGCCGGCGCCGACCCGTCGGCCGACCGGCATACCCCCTCCGCCCCCGAGCTCACGACCGACTCCACCCGCCAAGAACCCACCCAACGCGACTCCACCCGTCAAGAACCCACCCAATAGGGAAGTTCTCGACCTCCCCCACCCCTCCGCAGGTCAGGAACTCACCCAATAGGGAAGTTTTCGACCTCCGCCAACCACCCCAGCAGACGAAAGGCCGCCGCGATGAGCGAGACCAGGTTCTTCGGCCACATCATCGACAACGAAGAGGTCGAGTCCATCGACGGGAAGCGGTTCGACACCGTCAACCCGTGGACCCGCGAGAAGTGGGGTGAGGTGGCCGAGGCCGGCGAGAAGGACGCCGAACGCGCCATCGTCAGCGCCCGCAAGGCCTTCGACGAGGGGCCGTGGCCACGGATGGGCCGCAAGGAGCGGGCGGCGCTCATCCACAAGCTGGCCGACCTCATGGAGGAGCACGTCGACGAGCTCGCCCGGCTCGACGCCCTCGACATGGGCAAGCCGATCACCCAGGCCAGGCACGACGTCGCCCGGTCGGTCCTCAACTTCCGGTTCTTCGCCGACCACCAGCGCGACCATGTCGGCGAGGTCATGCCGATGGACACCGGGCACCACACCTACACCGAGTACGGCCCGGCGGGCGTCGTCGCGGCGATCAGCCCGTGGAACTTCCCGCTCATGATGGCGACCTGGAAGATCGCGCCCGCGATCGCCTGGGGCAACACCTGCATCATCAAGCCGGCCGAGGACACCCCCGCCTCGGTCAACTACCTCGGCAAGCTCGCTGCCCAGGTCTTCCCGCCCGGCGTCCTCAACGTCCTCAACGGCTACGGCGTCCCGGCCGGCTCGAGCCTCACCGGCGACTGGCGCGTCGACCGGGTCACCTTCACCGGCGAGTCGACGACGGGCCGGATCATCATGGGCGCCGCGGCGACCCACCTCGCCCCGGTCAGCCTCGAGCTCGGCGGCAAGGGCGCCAACATCGTCTTCGACGACGCCGAGCTGGACAACGCGGTCTACTGGGCCGGGGAGGCCATCTTCCGGAATGCCGGCCAGGTGTGCCTCGCCGGGTCCCGGCTGTTCGTCCACGAGCGGATCTACGACGAGTTCCTCGATCGCTTCAAGGAGCGCGCGGAGTCGATGCGCTTCGGCGACCCGCTCGACCCCGCCACCGAGTTCTCCTGCCTCGCGTCCGAGGAGCACTACCGCAAGGTCAAGTCCTACGTCGACACCGTCGAGGAGCAGGGCGGCAAGATCCTCACCGGTGGTGTGGCCGAGGACGGCTCGTGGGTGGTCAAGCCGACGATCATCGTCGACCTGCCCTACGAGGCCACCCAGTACTGCCAGGAGATCTTCGGCCCGGTCGTCGTCGTCAACAAGTTCTCGAGCGAGGAGGAGGTCGTCCACCTCGCCAACGACACGGCATACGGCCTCAACGCCATGGTGTTCACCGAGAACCTCTCGCGCGCCCACCGGGTCTCCCGGCAGCTCAAGGCGGGCACGGTCTGGGTCAACTGCTTCTTCATCCGCGACCTGCGGACGCCGTTCGGCGGCGTCGGCGACTCCGGGGTCGGCCGGGAGGGCGGGAACTTCTCCCGCGAGTTCTTCACCGAGCCCAAGGCGATCGTCATGCAGATCGACCGGGGATAGGCCCGGCCGGACCGGAAGTGGACAGCTACCGGCCACACCTGCCTCGCCCGGTCCGTCGTGTCGGGGGCAGTGAGTCGCTCTGTGAGCACGGGAACGCGCCGGCATGCCGGGAGGCCAGGTCGGCGGTATGCCGGCTCGTCGCCTACCATTCGCCACGTGACCTTGGACGATCTCCTCCTGTCCTCGGCCGACGAGGAGCCCGAGCAGCACCGCCGCCGGCAGCATCAGCGACGGGCCCGGCTGGTGTGGTTGACGCTCGGCGCCATCGTCCTGATCGTCGTCGGTCTGATCGGGGCCTATGGCCTCTATCTCGACCACACCGTCTCAGCGAACGTCAAGCACGCCGACCTCTGCCGACCGGTCACGATCACGGCGCCACCGAAGCAGGCGAGCGCCAAGAGCTCGATCAACATGCTCATGATCGGCAGCGACAGCCGCGGCGCGGACCAGGGGCGCTCCGACGTCATCATCCTCGCCCACATCTCCGACGACCGGAGTCGGGTCGACCTCATCCACTTCCCCCGGGACATGTATGTCGACATCCCCGGGCACGGCAAGGACAAGATCAACGCCGCCTACGCCTACGGCGGGGCGCCGCTGCTCGTCGAGACGCTGCAGAACCTCGTCGACGTCCCGATCGAGCACGTCGCCATCGTCGACTTCCAGGGCTTCAAGGCGATGACCGACGCCGTCGGCGGCGTCGACGTCCGGGTCACCCAGGCCAGCCCGGGCTACCCCGTCGGCATGATGCACATGAACGGCGATCAGGGCCTGACGTTCGTCCGGGACCGTCACGACCTCAGCCAGGGCGACATCTCCCGCGGGCAGCGCCAGGAGGCGTTCATCAAGGCGGTCATGCTCAAGGGGCTGAGCAAGGACACGCTGCTCAACCCCCTTCGTCTCGCCGACTTCATCAACGCGGCGACGAGCAACATGACGGTCGACCAGGACTTCGACACCGGCCAGATGCGCTCCCTCGCCCTGTCGATGCGCAACGTGCGCGGCAGCAACATCCACTTCTGGACCGCACCGTGGACCGGCGTCGGCACGACCTCGGCCGGTGCGTCGATCGTCAAGGTCAGCACGAAGCAGATGGGGGTGCTGAGCACGGCGCTGAAGAAGGACACGATGAGCAGGTACTCCGACCCGGTCTCCCCGACCGAAGGCTTCTCCAAGTGACCCGACGACCCCCGCCCGCCACGACGCGTCGTCCCCGGAGGCGCTAGCCCCCGGACCTCGGCGTGATTCTCCCTCGATCACCCAGCCACCCACTCGCCCGCACGGTGCTGTGGGGGGTGCTCGATGCCGCGATGTGGTGCCTCGCGGTCTACGGCGCGGTGTGGATGCGCTACCAGTTCGACTACCACGTCGTCCTCCACACCCACGCCCTGTCGATCGGGCTCGTCGCCGCCGCCGGCCAGGTCGTCCTCGGCACCGTCTTCGGCGTGTACTCGCGCAGCACCGTGCGCGGGTCCTTCGAGGAGCTCGAGGGGATCTCCACGACGGTCGCCGTCATCACGGTCGGCCTCGTCGGGTGGATGATCGCCAGCCGCACCATCACCGAACCCCGGATGATTCCGTTCGTCGCCGGCCTGCTCGCCTTCGCGGCGATGCTCGCGACCCGGTCGATGGTCCGCTCGGTGACCGTCCGCCGTCGGGCGAACCGCGGCGACGCGACCCCCATCCTCGTCTTCGGTGCCGGCGCGGCGGGCCGGCTCCTCGTCCGGAACCTCCGCCACGACGACAACTCCCCCTACAACCCCGTCGGGTTCCTCGACGACGACCGGAGCAAGCGCCGCTTCCAGGTCGACGGGGTCAAGGTGCTCGGCACCCGCGACGACATCGAGAAGGTGGCCCAGGGCAACCTCGCCCGCGACCTCGTCATCGCCATCCCGAGCGCCCCGTCGAGCACGATCCGGGAGCTGCGGGCGCTCGCCGAGGAGGCAGGGCTGCACCCGATGGTCGTGCCGCCGCTCAGCCAGCTCGTCGGGCACAACCCCTCGGCCGCCGACATCCGCGAGATCCACCTCGAGGACCTGCTCGGCCGCCGCCCGGTCCAGCTCGACGAGTCGGCCATCGCCGAGTCGCTCACCCAGCGACGGGTCCTCGTCACCGGGGCGGGCGGCTCGATCGGCAGTGAGCTGTGCCGGCAGATCGCGAAGTACGGCCCCGAACGGCTCGTTCTCCTCGACCGCGACGAGTCGGCCCTCCATGCCCTCCAGATCACCCTCGACGGCCACGGCCTGCTCTCGACCGACACGATCGTCCTCGCCGACATCCGGGACCCCGAGGCGCTGCGCCGGGTCTTCCTCGACCACCGGCCCGAGGTCGTCTTCCACGCCGCCGCCCTCAAGCACCTGCCCCTCCTCGAGCGCTACCCGCTCGAGGGGTGGCAGACGAACGTCCTCGGCACCCTCAACGTCCTCCGGGCGGCGGCCGAGTCGGGTGTGGCGACCTTCGTCAACATCTCGACCGACAAGGCGGCGGACCCCACCTCCGTCCTCGGCTACACCAAGCGGATCGCCGAACGCCTCACCGCGCGGTATGCCGCGACCGAGCGTGGCAGGTACATCAGCGTCCGCTTCGGCAATGTCCTCGGGTCGAGAGGCTCGGTCATCCCGGCCTTCACGGCGCAGATCCGGCGCGGTGGGCCGATCACCGTCACCCATCCCGAGGTCCAGCGCTACTTCATGCTCATCCCCGAGGCCTGCCAGCTCGTCATGCAGGCCTCGGTCATCGGCTCCGACGGCGAGGTCATGGTGCTCGACATGGGCGAGCAGATGAAGATCGTCGACGTCGCCCGGACCCTCATCGACATGTCCGGCCGCGGCGACATCGACATCGTCTTCACCGGCCTGCGGCCGGGCGAGAAGCTCGCCGAGGACCTGTTCGACACGACCTCGGCGACCCGGTCCACGAGACACGAGCTCATCAACGCCGAGGATGTCGACCCCATCGAGCCCCGGCTCCTCGAGCACCTGCGGCTCGACGTCGACTCCGCCATCGCCGAGATGGCCCGCCTCTCCGGCCGGCCGGTGGCGGGAGCCGTCCCGCTGGACGGGGCCCTCGAGGTGAGGATGTCGTCCTCGCAACCCGCCGACGTCACCGGCTCGGCCCGCACCCGGCCGTCGGGGCCCTAGGCTCGCTGATGCGGATCGCGACGGCTTCGAGAAGGGATTGAGCGGTGCAGGAGATCAGCGGCTCGACGGTCACCATGACCGGCGGCACCGGATCGTTCGGGTCGACGATGGTGCGCCATCTGCTCGACCGGGACGTCGCCCGGTCCGCATCCTGAGCCGCGACGAGGCCAAGCAGGACGAGATGCGCCAGCGGCTCGGCGACCCGCGGGTGAAGTTCTTCGTCGGTGACGTCCGCGACTACGACAGCGTCGCGGACTGCGGTCGCGGCGCCGACTTCGTCTTCCACGCGGCCGCCCTCAAGCAGGTGCCCGTCCTGCGAGTTCTTCCCCGACCAGGCCGTCAAGACCAACGTCATCGGCAGCAAGAACGTCATCGAGGCCTCGCACCGCAACGGCGTGCGGTCGGTGGTGTGCCTCAGCACCGACAAGGCGGTCTACCCGGTCAACGCGATGGGCATGACGAAGGCCCTGATGGAGAAGACCGCCCAGGCCTTCGCGCGCAACCACCCGGACTCGCCGACGACGGTCTCGGTCACCCGCTACGGCAACGTCATGTACTCCCGCGGCTCGGTGATCCCGCTCTTCGTCCGGCAGCTCGAGCAGGGCCGGCCGCTCACCGTCACCGAGCCGACGATGACCCGGTTCCTGATGTCGCTCCAGGAGTCGGTCGACCTCGTCGAGCACGCCTTCCTCCACGCCGAGCCGGGCGACCTCTTCGTCAAGAAGGCGCCGGCGAGCACCGTCGAGACCCTGGCGCGGGCGGTCTCGCGGCGTCCTCGGGTGGCGAGCCGGAGATCCGCAGATCGGCATGCGGCACGGCGAGAAGATGTTCGAGACCCTGCTGACCCGCGAGGAGCTGATCCAAGGCGCAGCGACCAGGGTGACTACTTCCGGGTGCCGCTCGACGCGCGCGTCCCTCGACTACGAGCTCTACGTCGAGCAGGGCGAGTCGACGGTGGCGCAGCTCACCGACTACGACTCGACCACAACCCGGCAGCTGACCGTCGAGGAGACCGGTCGAGGTCGCTGCTGCGGCCTGCCCGAGATCCAGGCGCTCGTCGGAGCGGCGCTCGGTGAAGGTCGTCCTCACCGGCGCCGACGGCTTCCTCGGCTGGCACACCCGGCTTCGGCTCCTGCGCGCGCACCGAGCACGAGGTCGTGCCCGTCTCGCGGGCGACCTGGGGTCGGCCTCGGGGACGCCGTCGGGGCGCCGACGCGGTCGTGCACATCGCCGGGGTCAACCGGGGCGACGACGAGGAGGTCGAGGACGGCAACGTGCCCTGGCCGAGGACCTCGCGGCCGCGGTCGCGGCCGCCGGCGGGAGCCGCCCGCGTCGTCTACGCCAACTCGATCCAGGACGGGCAACGGCACGCCGTACGGGCGGGGGAAGGCGCGGGCCCGCGAGCTGCTCGCCGCCTGCGGCGGGGTCCGCGGGCGGGTCCGTCGTCGACGTGCGGCTGCCGAACGTCTTCGGCGAGCACGGCCGGCCGCGCTACAACTCGCTTCGTCGCCACCTTCGTCCACGCCGTCGCCGCGGGCGAGACCCGGAGGTGGCGGACCGGCCGGTCGAGCTGCTCCATGCCCAGGATGCCGCGCAGGCTCTCATCGACGCCCTGACGACGGCGCCGACCTGGTGACCCCGACCGGGCGGACCGTCGGGGTGCAGGAGGTGCTCGACACTGCTCCGGGAGTTCGAAGGCCGTCTACGACATGGGCGACTTCCCGGACCTGTCGTCGCCGTTCCGGGTGAACCTCTTCAACACCTACCGGGCGGCGCTTCCCCGCCGGCTACCCCGTCCCGCTCGTCCCGCACTCCGACGCCCGCGGGCACCTTCGTCGAGACCGTGCGGGCCGCGGTGGCGAGGGCCAGTCGAGCTCGATCTCGACGACGGTGCCGGGGTCACCCGCGGCGAGCACTACCACCTCCGAAGATCGAGCGCTTCGCCGTCGTCCAGGGCAGCGCGAGCATCGCGCTGCGCCGCGATGTTCACCGACGAGGTCGTCGACTTCGAGGTCACCGGCGAGCAGCCGGTCGCGGTCGACATGCCGATCGGCTGGGCGCACAACATCACCAACACCGGCGAGGATGTGCTGATCACCCAGTTCTGGTCGCACGAGCTGTTCCGACCCGACCGACCCGACACCTTTCCCGAGCCGGTGCGGCGCAGCGCGGCCGAGGAGTCCTGATGCTCAAGGTCATGACCATCGTCGGCACCCGGCCGGAGCTCATCCGGCTCTCCCGGGTGATCGCCCGGCTCGACGCCACCCGTCGACCACGTGCTCGTCCACACCGGCCAGAACTACGACTACTCGCTCAACGAGGTCTTCTTCGACGACCTCGGCATCCGCGAGCCCGACCACATGCTCGGGGTCGACACCTCGTCGTCTCGGGGCAGTCCTCGGCGGGACGCTCATCGCGGCCGAGCGGGTCATGCTCGAGGAGCGGCCCGACGCCGTCCTCGTCCTCGGCGACACGAACTCGTGCATCGCCGCCGTCATGGCCCAGCGCCTGCGGATCCCCGTCTACCACATGGAGGCCGGCAACCGCTGCTTCGACCACAACGTGCCCGAGGAGACCAACCGGCGGCTCGTCGACCACGTCGCCGACTTCAACCTCGTCTACACCGAGCACGCCCGGCGCAACCTGCTGGCCGAGGGGCTGCACCCGCGACGGATCCTCAAGACCGGCTCGCCGATGCGCGAGGTGCTCGACGCCTACCGCGACCAGATCGCCGCCTCGACGTCCTCGAGGACCGGGGCCTGACCGAGGGCGGGTACTTCCTCGTCAGCGCCCACCGCGAGGAGAACGTCGACGCCCCCGATCGGCTGCGGGCGCTGCTCGACTGCCTCGTCGCTGCGCGGACGGCATCCGGTATGCCGGTCTTCGTCTCGACCCACCCGCGCACCCGCAAGCGGCTCGAGGCGCTCGAGGACTGGGACGAGCCGGAGGGGATCACCTTCAGCGAGCCGCTCGGCTTCCACGACTACAACCGGCTGCAGCTCTCCGCCGCGTGCGTGCTGTCCGACTCCGGCACCATCGCCGAGGAGTCGACCCTGCTCGGCTTCCCGGCCGTCACCCTGCGCGACTCGATCGAGCGGCCCGAGGCCCTCGACACCGGCGGGATCATCATGACCGGGCTCGACGCCGACGACGTCGTGGCGGCGGTCGGGGTCGCGATGGCCGCGGGACGCGACCGCAGCGGGCCGGACCGGCTCACCCCCGAGGACTACCTCATCGACAACACGAGCGAGCGGGTCGTCGCCTTCATCCTGTCGACGGCGCGGCGGCACCACGCGTGGGCAGGGATCCGGACGTAGTGCCCGGCCTCCACCGTGCCCCGGCCGACGGCCCACTCCGGCCGTGGCCGTTCCTCGCCGTCGCGGTCGCCATCGGGCTCGAGTCCCTGGTCTCCTACACGAACGTGCGGACCACTCAGACGACGATCTGGGACCGGGTCGGCTTCGCCGGCGTCCTCGTCGTCGCCGGGGTCGTCATCCTCCTCGGGCTGGTCAGGCAACGCGGGTTCGGGCGGATCGTCCCGTCCTGGCCGCTCTTCGCCTGGTCGGGTTGGATGGTCCTCGAGGTCGTCCAGTTCGCCTGGGGCCCTACGGCCGGCTACGTCTCGGCGACGACCGACCTCCTCGTCACGACGACCCCGCTGCTGTTCTACCTCGCGTACATCATCTGGCGCCCGAGCGACGACGAGGTGCGCCGGGCGATCCTCATCGTCGCCGGCCTGTCCCTCGTCGGGTCGTCCGTGGCGTGGCTCCGGGCCGGGCCGGAGCGCTTCGAGCCCCCGGCCCTGCTGCCGGTCGTCCTCTTCTGGGTGCTGGCGGCGGCACCGCTCACGGCACCGTGGATCACCCGCCGGGTGCGGATCGCGAGCGGCGTCGTCGTGCTCCTCCAGCTCGTCGTCATCATCGCCGCGCGGGGACGCACCCCGCTCGTCGCCTGGGTCGTCGTGGGGTTCGTCTGCATCGTCATGCCGGGCGCCCACCGCCGGCGTCGGCTCCTCGCCCTCGGCGGCACCATGGCCGCCGGCGTCCTCGTCCTCCTCCTCGCGCTCGGCACCGGCCGGATGACCGGCGTCACCGACGAGCTGAGCCGGCAGGTGCGTGTCTCGCAGGTCCTCAGCGGCGAGCAGGACGCCTCCATCCAGATCCGGCTCAACGAGGCGGCCGACACCCGCCGGACCATGGCCATCGAGGGCACCCTCGCCAACCAGCTCGTCGGGTTCGGTCATGGGGCGAGCTACGTCCCGCACATCTCCAACGTCGTCGCGAACATCGATCCCGCCACCGGCCGGGTCCACAACATCCACATGACGCCCTACCAGGTGCTCTTCCGGTACGGCTGGATCGGCCTCGTTCTGTTCGTCGGCCTCATCGGGGCCGCCGTCCTGCGGGCCTGGCAGGGCTACCGGCCGGCCGGGCCGTCATCCCGTTCGTCCTCGCCCTCACGATGGCGGCATACGTCCTCGACGTGCTGATGCGCAACTCCTTCGTCGACCCGACGTTCGCCCTCGTCCTCGCCCTCGTCCTCGGCCGGTATGCCGTCCTGCGGCCCGGCGTCGAGGGTCCCGAACCGGACGGCCCGGAACGGCACGGGTCAGGAGCCGACGCCGGGGTTGGGGTCGGCGTGCCGCGAGAAGACCTCGGCGACGGTCAGCGAGATGAGCCGCAGGTCCCCGGCCAGCGAGCGTGAGCGGACGTAGTCGACATAGAGGTCCACCTTGCGAGGCAGGAGGACCCGGACGTAGTAGTCCTCCGGGTCGTCCTGGCGGGCGAGGATCTCGGCCTCGTGCCGGAACTCGAGGCTCGCCGGGTCGGTGATGCCCGGCCTGACGCTGAGGATGACGTCCCGGCGGTCCGCCGGCCACTGGGCGACGTACTCGGGCACCTCCGGCCGCGGCCCGACGACCGACATCGTCCCGCGCAGGACGTCGAGCAGCTGTGGGATCTCGTCGATCTTGGTCCGGCGGAGCAGCCGGCCGACCCGGGTGATTCGGGCATCGGTGCTCGTGCTGACCGACGGTCCCGTCGTCGTCGTCCGCATGCTCCGGAACTTGTGGATGCGGAACGGCCGGCCGTCCCGGCCTACCCGCTCCTGGCGGAAGAAGACGGGCCCGGGGGAGTCGAGCTTGATCGCGACGGCCGCAGCCAGGGCGACCGGTGAGGTGACGACGAGCCCGCAGGCCGCGAAGAGGATGTCGGCGGCGCGCTTGACACCGTCGGCGTCGGGCCGGGGGCTCATGACCGGGCCGCCGCGGTGCCGGACGCGAGCACGGTGCGCACCGCGTCGATGACCCGCTGGACCTGGACGCTCGACATCGACGAGAAGATCGGCAGGCTGACGACGCGCTCGAACTCGGCGGAGGCGACCGGGTAGTGGTTGTGGGTCAGGTCGTAGCGCTCGCGCCAGTAGGGGTGCATGTGGAGCGGGATGAAGTGGACGCTGCAGCCGACGCCGTTCTCGGCCATGGCGGCGATGAACTCGTCACGGCCGAGGGGTGCCTCGTCGGTGAGGCGGACGACGTAGAGATGCCACGAGTGGACGTCGTCGGGGCCGCCGTGGCTCGGGAGCGTGAGGGGGAGGTCGGCGAACGCGGCATCGTACTGGGCGGCGATGGCTGCTCGGGCCCGGCCCATGTCAGGCGCGCGGGTGAGCTGGGCCCGTCCCATCGCCGCGGCGGGATCGCCGAGGTTGTACTTGAAGCCCGGTGCGACGACCTCGTAGTGCCACGACGGCATCCGGCTCCGGTAGCGGCCGAAGACGTCCCGGCTGATGCCGTGCAGTCGCATGGTGCGTGCGCGTCCGGCGATCTCCCCGTCGTGCGTCGTCAGCATCCCGCCCTCACCCGTCGTCATCGTCTTCGTCGCATAGAAGCTGAAGACGGTGGCCTCCGAGGCGGTGGCGCCGACCCGGACGCCCCCACTCGTCGTCGGGATGGCGTGGGCGGCGTCCTCGACGACGGCGACGTCGTGCCGGTCGGCGAACGCGCGGGTGTCGGTGTCGGGGACGGCGAGCCCCCCGAAGTGGACGGGCACGACGGCCCGGGTCCGCGAGGTGACGAGGGCGGCGGCCGCGTCGTAGTCGATGTTGAGCGTGTCGGGGCAGATGTCGACGAGGACGGGCTCGGCGCCCAGATAGCGGACGACCTCGGCGGTCGAGGTGAAGGTCCAGGTGGGAACGAGGACCTCGTCACCGTGGCCGATGCCCAGCGCCTCGAGGGCGAGGTGCAGCCCGGCCGTCGCGGAGTTGACCGCGACGGCGTGGACGTCGGCGCCGAGGAAGGCGGCGAACTCCGTCTCGAATGCCGCGACCTGCGGACCCGTCGTCAGCCACCCCGAGCGCATCGCGTCGGTGACGGCGGAGATCTCGGCCTCGGTGATGTCCGGCAGGGCGAAGGGGATGAAGTCAGGCATCGGCATCGGCATCGGCTCGGGGCTCGGTGACGACGGAGTCCCGGACGAGGGGGTACCCGAGCCGGGCGAGCTCGGGATCCATGGCCTCGGCGGCCATCGCCACCTGCTCGGGAGGCAGACGCAGCCGGGGCCGGGCCGCGCCGTCCGGGCGGCGGACCACCGCTGCCGCCGTCGCGACCCGGGTCGGGTCCGCGGGCAGGCCCGCGGCCTCGGCGATCCGGGCCAGGTTCTCGGCCGGGCGGGCGACGAAGTCCTCGTAGCAGACGTCGACGCGCCGGGCCGGCGTCTCCTCGAACCCGCGTTCGGCCGTGGCGACACAGCTCGCCCACTGGCGGGCGCAGACGGTCGAGAGCGGCAGGGTCCGCGCGTCGCCCTGGATGCCGGGATAGAGCGGTCCCCACACCGGGGTGTCGTCACCACCACGGGACCGCCGCGTCTCGGTGGAGAGGTAGCGCAGCCCGTACCGGGCCGCACGGCGCAGGGGGACGTGGCGCAGCTTGCGGACGACGTAGCGGTAGTCGGTGGGGGCCTGCCACTCGCGCATCGCCGAGGCGAGGACGTCGACGCCGTTGCGGGTGAGGTTGACGTAGAGGGCGTCGGGGAAGACGGCGTGGACGGCGGGGACCCGCAGGGTGTTGCCGACCGTCTTCTCGACGACGCCGCGCCGGCCGAGTCCGTACTTCTGGACGAAGCCGCGGATGTAGCGGACCTGCTCGGGGGTGAGCGCGTCGGGGCCGAAGGCGTCGTGTGGGAGGTCGACGTCCGAGCGCCAGACGAACGGGATGTCGTAGGGGACGACCCCGAGGTCGAGGGCGGTCGCCAGGCTGTCGCGGAGGACCTTGGTGCCGGACCGGGCCGCGCCGATGACGAGGATCTCCCTCACCGCGCCACCGCCGCAACGGTGGCGCCGGCGTCGGGTCCGTGGACTCGCATTCCGGCGTCGGACTCCTTGACTGGTAGGTCGGATGGTCCGGTGCGCGGACGTGACGCTCCGCGGCGCACCAGCCTGGAATCCTACCCAGCGGATCCCGACGGCGCCCGCTCGGGGATGACTCCTGACCGGAAGCTGTCCAGGTCAGCCGACCGCCTGGGCCCTGGCCGCGTCGTGCCGGTGGAACGCCCCGGCCATCCAGGCCGCGGTGCCCGTCGTCGCGACCGCCATGCCCCATGCTGCCCCGGGCGCGCCCGCACGCCACGCGCCGAGGGTGGCCCCGAGCACGAGCCCGACGCCCCCGATCGCCCGGATGAGCAGGACGGTTCGGCCGCGGCCGAGGGCCTTGAGCGCGCCCCAGTAGCCGAAGGACACCGCGTTGACCGCACTGAACGTCGCCATCGGGATGAGAACCGTCCGGGCCAGGCGCCAGTTGTCGCCGAGGACGAGCTCGCCCCAGGACACGGGGACGAGCCAGAGGAGGATGCCGACGACGAACATCCCGGCCCCGAGCCCGAGCGAGGCCACGGTGACGAGTCGGCCGACCGGTCCGGCCTCGGGATGCCGGGTCCGCCGGGCCACCTCGGGCATGAGGAACGCGTTGAGGCCGCTCTGCACGGTCGTCAGCGGCGCGAAGAGGGTCCGTGACGCGGTGAGCGCACCGACACTCGAGAGGGACGCGACGAGACCGACACCGATGTTGGCCAGCTGCTCGGCGCCCCGGTTGGCCAGGGCGTCGGCGGCGAAGGCGGGCCCGAGGTCGGTGTGCCGACGGACCCATGACCAGGCGTGTCGAGGATCGGGCAGGACGCCGAGCTGGGCGATGCCGAGCAGGGCCGCCGCGCCCGCCGACAGCCCCCAGGCCGTCATCGTCGGTCCCATGCTCGCCCGGTCGACCGCGAGCAGGACGCCGGTCGCGGCGGCCTGGAGCACGAGGGCGACGACGTCGTTGACCAGGGCGGTGCGCGGCCGGAGGGCGGCGAAGAGCGCGAGGCGGAGGTGGTCCTGGAGGACGAGCGGGACGAGGAGGACGCCGAGGACCCACAGACCCGTGCCGAGCGCCCCGCCCAGGGCGAGGCCGGCACCGACGAGGACGAGACCGAGGAGGAGGCCGAGGATGAGGACCGCACCCGACGAGCCGCGGACGGAGTGGTCGAACTCCGCACGCTCCACCCCGGTCGCGCGCACGACGAGCGTGTCGCCGCCGAAGCCGCGGATGACGGCGAGGAGGAGGAAGAAGGTCGTGTAGACGATGCCGAAGGCCCCCACCGTGGCGGGCGAGGCGGTGCGGATGACGACGATGAGGAGCAGGAAGCTGCGGATGCTGACGGTCACCTGGTCGGCGAGCGACCACAACGCGCGCCCCCGCGCGGAGCCCGTCATGGCCCGACCGCCCCGGCGGGGGTCATGGTCGGGCCTCGCCCTCGACGACCCCTGCGACGAGATCGGTCCAGCGCGGCAGGAGGGCGTCCTGGGTCAGGTCGGCCGCGTATGCCGCGACCGCGGCCCGGGTGGCCGCCATCGCCTCGGGGTCGGCGACCCGGTCGGCCGCATCGAGCAGTGCCGACCGGAGGCCGCCCACGTCGCCGGGCGCGACGGCCCAGCCCAGGCCGCGGTCGCGGACCGTGCTCGACAGCTCGCTGTCCGGCTCGGCGACGACGAGCAGCGCCAGGGACTCCGCGGCATACGTCGAGGTCTTGCTCGGGAAGGCGTAGCGGACCACCTCCGGCATGAGGCTGACGAGGCCGACGTGGGCCGACCGCATGAGGGCACGGGCCTGCTCGACGGGCCCCTGCGGCACGAGGACGACGCGGGGGCCGCCGTCCGGGATCCGGCCGGCCGCGTCCTCGAGCGCGGCGCGGGCGCGGCCGTCCCCCATGAGGACGAGCTCGACCCGGGCCGACGGCGGAAGCGCCGCGACGGCCGCGACGGCGTCCTCGAGCCCCTGGAAGCGGCCGAGGTTGCCGGTGAAGACGACCCGCAGCACGCCCGGCTCGGGCGGCGGGAGCGGCGAGGCGCCCGGCTCGCCGCGCTGGGGCAGCGCGAAGTTGTTGAGGACGACGACCCGGTCGGCGAGGGCGGGGTCGCGGCGCAGCACCGACCGGCGCATGTCCTCGGACAGGACGACGACGGCGGCCGCCCGCCGCATCGTCGCGCGTTCGAGCCGGGCGAGGACCCGGAAGAGCAGCGGGTTGGCGAACTCCCCGGACAGCCGGCCGATCTCCGGGTGGAGATCCATGCAGTGGTAGACGAATCGTGAGCCGCGCAGCCGGGCGGCGAGCGAGACGGCGGCGCCCATCGTCACCTGCGGCGCGGTCGAGCACATGACGACGTCGGCGCGCGGGCCGAGGAGGATCCGGCCGGCGACGAGCGCGGGGAAGGCGAGCAGGTTCGCGAGCTGGCGCGGGCCGCCGGCCCCGTCGGCGAAGACGGGCAGCCGCTGCACCGAGAAGCCGTCGAGGCGCTCGCGGCGCGGGGTGGCCCCGGCGCCCGTGTCGTCCCGGGTGGGCCGGGCGGTGAGGACCCGCACGTCGTGCCCGGAGCGGGCGAGGTGGCCGGCGATGGTGCGCAGCATCGAGGCGTACGGCGGGTTGTCCGGCCAGAAGTACCGGTGAATGAGCAGCAGACGCACGCGCCGCGGTTTCCTCTCGAGGTGCTGCAGGACCGGCACAGCCTATCGAGCCGGGGAGCAGCCGACGCGTGGGTCGGCCGCCGCCGAGCCCTGAGGGACCGGCGTCCTCACGGGGAGGCCACGGCCGCGCGGACCCGGTCGCGGACCGCCGCGACGCTCGTCGGGACGAGGTCGACGGGCGCGCCGCTGCCCGACCGCGCCTCCCCGAGCCACGTTCCCGCGGGACCGCTGAACACCCCGAGCAGCAGCGGGGCGGAGTCGCCGGGCTCGCGGACCACGAGATCCGCGCGCAGCAGCGCCGCGCCGACCCGCTCGAGCAGCTCCATCGGCGGGGCCGCGTCGCCGGCGGCGCCCAGGGGCACCGGGTCACCGCTGCCGTCCCCGGCCTCCGGGTGCAGCACCCAACCCGCGACGAGGTCGGCCAGCCGGGCCCGGCGGCCCACGACGAACGAGTGCAACCCGGTCCCGGTGACGTGCTCCTCGAGGACGACGTCCTCGACGACGTAGGCGTAGCGGTACTCCTCGCCCATCGCCGTCATCCGCGAGACGGCGACGACCCGCTGCGCGCCGGCTCGCAGCGCCAGCACGTGCGCCATCGACTCCGGCATCCGGACCGGCAGCTCGGCGTCGTCCCCGTCGCGCCGCCGCGCCGCCGCCTCGTCCTCCGCCGTCGGCGCGAGCAACAGCCCCCGGGCGACGAGGGAGCGGTATGCCGTCTGCAGGGCGACCGTGCGGTGCTCCGCCGACATCCGGCCCAGGACGGGGAAGACGGCGACCCCGTCGGTCGTCGCGATGACGGCGAGCTCCTCGTCGGTGAGCTGGCCGATGTCGAGCGTCTCGGCGGCGTCGGTCATGTCGGTGGGCTCCGGTCTCGTCGGGGTCGGGCGGTCTCGTCGGGGTCGGGCGGTCTCGTCCGTGCTCAGATGCGCAGCCCGAGCGGGCGGCCACCTCGGTGCTCCGCCAGCGGCGACGTGGCGAGCCCCTTGCCGGCGTCGACATGGTCCGCCTGGGCCCGCAGCAGGCGGGCCACTCCCGCGCCCCCGGCCACCCCGGGCGCGCCCACCCAGTCGGCGATGAGCCGGAGCTCCCGAGAGGTGCGGCAGGCCGTGACGTACTCCGTCATCGCCATGAGGGTGGCGGCGGCGCGTGGTGCCTCCGGACGTCGCGACGAGCCCGATCGTCCCCCCGCGGGAGCCGATCTCGACGGTCGTGCCCTCCGTGAGGGGGACCCGGCGGTCGTGGCGGAGCCACCGGCCCATGACGAGGGCGCCGGGCCGGTCGCCCGCCGGCGCCTCGATCCGGCTGTGTGCGTGGAGCAGGACGAGGACGAGGACGAGGACGACCAGCGTCCCGAGGACATAGGGGCGGTTCGCGGGCTGGGTCGCCACCACCCAGCCGGCGAGGCCGAGGACGACGACAGCGGCGGCGAGGCCCCACCCCCACCACGCGCGGGAGCGCAGCTCGGGCAGGTCGAGGCCGAGTGGTTCGGTCATGGACAGCTCTCCCTCGGGGCCGATTCGTCCGTCGGCCACCCTAGGAGATGGCCCGCCGGGACGACCGCCGCTGCGGGCGTCCGGCTCCGTCGCTCCCTGTTCACGGCGGCCACCTCAGAAGATGCTGCCGAGGGCGCTGCCGAGCCCGGAGACGGCGCCCCCGGCCCATCTGCCCATCGTGTCGGCGGCGTCGCCGAGGGCGTCGCCGGCGTCGGAGAGACGCTCACCCGCCCAGTCGGCGGCGGCCTGCGCGGCGTGGCCGACGTCGGCCGCCCGGTCCCCCACCCAGTTCGCGGCGGTGCCGACGGCGTTGGTGATGTCGTCCCAGTGGTCGTAGATGAAGTTGCCCGCGGTCCAGGCCGTGTAGACCGCGACCGCACCGGCGGCAATCCCCCACCCGACGGGGTTGCTCGCGAGGAAGGCCGCCCCGCCGACCCACAGTGCCCCCGCCCCGGCCGCGCCGGCGAGGCCGAGGACGCGAGTGGTGGCGCCGCGGGCGCCGTCGTAGCCGCCTCCGGTGAAGGCATCCATCGCGCCGGTGGCGACGGTCAGCGGGAGGAACGCCTTCCCGGCCACGGTCCGGACCCCCACGAGCCATCCGGGAGCCTTGCCGAACTGGAAGACCTGGGCGGCGGCCTCCATCTTCTGGGCCGCCTCGGCCGCCCTGATGAACGAGGACGCGTCACCCGTGCCGGTGAGCAGCCACCGCATGGCCGGGCCGTACTCGAGGCCGCCGCGGACGGCATTCGTCAGGTAGCCGGCCAGGGCGGCGGTCTTCCCCGCCGCCTTCCAGGCGCCCATGAGCGCCTTCGCCGTGACGGCCGCCCCACCGACCAGGCCGAGACCGGCGACGATGTCCCAGGCGTCGGCCCCGGCCGCGTGCCGACGCCGGATCTCCTCGACGCTCGTGCGGAGGTCGGCCGGCAGGGCGACGTCTCGGAGGGAGCCCGCCAGGGCCTCGTCGGCCGCCGCGGCATCGCCGACGGCGCGGCCCACCTCGCCGGCGATCCGCTCCGCCTCCGAGGTGAGCGCGAGGCGCTGCTGCTCGACCTGGGCGGCGGCCTCGGCGGCCTGCTCCGGCGAGGACATGACCGGCGTCACCGGCGGCGGGACGACGGAGCCGTCGTCGCGGACCGTGTAGCCGCGGGAGGCGGCATCGGAGCGGATCCAGACGAGTGAGCCGCGGGCCGCTCCCAGGGTGCTCGCGCCGGTGTCGAGGGCCGTGCTGACGGCGTCGAGGGCCCGGACGAGGTCGGCCCCCGTGCCTCGTTCGCGCAGGACCCGGCGGTGGGCCGCATCCGCGGCGACCCCCTGCCAGCCGTCGCGCAGGGCCTCGGCGGCGGAGTCGAGCCGGCGGACCTGGGTCAGCAGCGAGTCGGAGACCGTGGCGATGTCCGCCGACGCGGCCGCGAGCGCGTCGGGGCGCCAGGCGAGGACATCGCCGGCCGTGGTCACGGCGTGGCTCCGGACGTGCGCAGTCGGGCCGCGCCCTCCGCGTCCCGGGCGCCGTAGTCGGCGGCGCTCGCCGCGACGTTCTCCCCGACGTCGCCGACCCGTCCGGCCCACACGGCGAGCGCGGCGCCGAGGTCGATCGCCGCGTCCGCCGCCCGCGGGGCGGTGGCCGACCCGGGCAGCGCCGCCCCGACCGCGCCGAGCGGCGCGGTGACGTCGAGACCGCCCACGGTCTCGGCCGCGGCCGACAGCTCGGCGGCAACCTGCCCGAGCGCCGTTCAGATCGGCGGTGAACCCCTCCGTCATGGTCGCCGAGCGTAGCAACGCCGGACGGCGCGAGGAGGGGCGAGTGGCGATGGTGGGTCCGGCGGAGGTGCGCCTGTCAGGGAGCGGGCGCACACTGTCGGCATGCTGCGTCCCACCTGCGCATTCGTACCCCCGTATGTGTTCGAGGCGCTCCTCGGGGCGGAGGATCCCGTTCTCGTCGCCCACGCCCGCGCCACGCTGGCCGTCGACACGGTCATCCGCGGCCAGCGCCGCTCCGCCGGGACCCGCGGGGCGATGCCCTGGGCCACCGGCGCGGCGGACACCCCGACGGACAGCGGCACCGGCCCGCAGCGGACCATCTACGACGCGCACGGCGCGACGACCCTGCCCGGCACCCGGGTCCGCGGCGAGGGCGACCCCCCGACGGCGGACGAGGCGGTGACCCAGGCCTACGACGGGCTCGGCGACACCTGGGAGCTCTACGACACGGCATACGGCCGGGACTCCCTCGACGGGCGCGGCCTGCCGCTCCACGCGAGCGTCCACTACGGCGCGCGCTACGACAACGCCTTCTGGGACGGCACCCAGATGGTCTTCGGCGACGGTGACGGGACGATCTTCCTGTCCTTCACCCGGAGCATCGACGTCATCGGGCACGAGCTGACCCACGGCGTCACCCAGTACACCGCCAACCTCACCTACCAGAACCAGTCCGGGGCGCTCAACGAGTCGGTCTCGGACGTCTTCGGCGTCCTCGTCAAGCAGCGCACCCTCGGCCAGAGCGCCGACCAGGCCGACTGGCTCGTCGGCGCCGACCTGCTCGCCCCGAGCGTCCACGGCGTCGCGCTGCGCTCGATGAAGGCGCCGGGAACGGCATACGACGACCCCCGGCTCGGGAAGGACCCGCAGCCGGCGACGATGAGC
The DNA here is from genome assembly GCA_963745335.1 of uncultured Actinomycetota bacterium. GTDB lineage: Bacteria > Actinomycetota > Actinomycetes > Actinomycetales > Dermatophilaceae > CAVSJJ01. Next base: position 47,455 of record CAVUXP010000006.1, on the reverse strand, counting down.
GGCTACGTCACGACCTCGTCCGACAACGGGGGCGTCCACACCAACTCCGGCATCCCCAACCACGCGTTCTACCTCGCGGCGACGGGCATCGGCGGCAACGCGTGGGAGACCGCCGGCCAGATCTGGTACGACGTGCTCACCGGACCCGACATCACGACCGGATGCGACTTCGCGACCTTCGCCGAACTGACGTATGCCGCGGCCCAGTCCCGCTTCGGCGCCTCCTCCGCGGAGGCGAGCGCCGTGGCGAGTGCCTGGGAGGGTGTCGAGCTCCCCGTGACGGGCGCGGGGTCCGGCGGGAACGGGTCGACGGGCGGCTCCGCGGGCGGCAGCGCCTCCGGCGTCGGACATGTCCCGCCCGCGAGCGCCCGGGTCCGGGTGCGCCGCACGGGCGGGTTCGCCGGGCTCGTCATGGAGCGGACCGTCGTCCTCGAGGAGCTGCCCCGCCACGACGTCCGCTCGTGGCAGGAGCTCATCGGCGGTGACCGCCTTGAGGCGATGGCGGCGGGCAGCACCCATCCCGACGCGTTCTGCTACGACATCGCCTGCTCCGACCCCGACGTCGAGCTGTCGATCCCCGAGCCGGCGATGCCGGAGGAGGTCCGCCTCCTCTTCGAACGGACCCTCGAGGGCTGACCCCCACCGACGGTTTCTCACCCAATAGGGAAGTTCTTGCCGCCGTCCTGCGCCTCCCGACGGTTTCTCACCCAATAGGGAAGTTCTTGCCGCCGTCCTGCGCCTGGCCGACGGTTTCTCACCCAATAGGGAAGTTCCTGGCGCCTGACCGGCTCACGCCGCCGGGTGCTCGCGAGAAGGACCGGGTTTGCGGTCGGTGACGCGAGCACCCGCGGGCTTCGGGCTCCGGGGCGTCAGGCGGTCGGCGGCCGGGCGTCAGCCGGTTGTCAGGCGGGCGTCAGGCGGAGCGAGTCGAGCAGCGGCGCGGACACCGTGGCGACCGTCGCGGCCGTGCTGGCGATGACGGTGATGTCGGTGACGCCGTCGCCCGTGCCGACGAGGATCGACCGGCCGTGGATGGTCCGCTCGCTCGTCGCGCCGTCGTAGGTGACGACCAGGGCCGGGCCGGCGGGGGTCGTCACCCGCTTCGTGGCGCTGACGGTGAGGCCGACCGACCGCGAAGTCCTTCGTCACCTTGGCGACCGTCGGCAGGGCGGTCATCGACGACAGCATCGCCTGGATGTTGGCGCGGAACGCCGAGGGCTTGGGGTCCATGACGAAGACGTCGACGGTCTGCGCCATGGTCCGCAACTGGTCCTTCGTGACGTGCATCGCCGACGTCGCCTCCTTGATCCGCGCCGCGTCGGCGTTGTCGAGGAGCTTCTGCAGGTCGTAGGACTTCCATGCCCGGGGGACGACGAACTCGACCCGGGCCCGATCGGCGGTGACCCAGCGGGATCCGGCCGGGGCGACCGGCCGCTCGGACGTCGACGGGCTGGGCGAGGCGGTGGGGCTGGGGGTCGCGGTGGCGCTCGTCGTCGAGGACGTCGTGGCGGTCGGCCCCGACGAGCCGCCGCTGCAGGCGGTGAGGGACAGGGCGAGCCCGCACGCGAGCGCGGCCGCGACGCGGCCGGTCCGCTGGGCCCGGGTCATGTCATCGACCCTAGCGCCGTGGTCAGTAGGTGTAGCGCAGCGAGGACGTGATCCGCTTGGCGTACCGCTCGGCGGCCGCGGCGCTGCGAGCGGTGACCGAGATGTGCAGGGCGCGGGTGTCCGTCTGCAGATAGATGACCTGCCCACCAGGGATGGCGCCGGGGTAGTCGGACGCCACGACGAACCGGACGCCACGGCCGGCTGTGGTCGTGATCCGCGTCGTCGCGATGATGTGCGCTCGGTGGCTCGTCACCTCGGCCCGCAGCTCGCTTCGTCGTCGGGAGCTTCGTCCTCGGGAGAACCTCGACGACGACGTTCTCGCCGGCCGTCCTGCCGTCCCACTGCATCATGCACAGGTCGGTGCGCTGGATCTCGTGGCGGAACTCGGCCGCCGTGTAGCCGAAGCTCGCGGCGAAGGACTTCGCCTCCGTCGGCGACATGTAGGCGTACGCCCCCGGAAGGTCGACGGTGTCCCACGCCTTCGGGACGAGGAAGTCGACCTGCGACTCGTGGGCCGTCACCCACTGCTGGCCCTTGGGGGCCTTCGGGCGTCGCGGCTGGTCGTGCGTCGTGGTCGGCGAGGCGCTCGGGTTGGGTCCGAGGTCCGGCTGCGGGGTCTGGAACAGGCCACAGCCGGACAGCAGGAGGGCGGCGGCCGCGACGACGGGGACGAGCGACCGGCTCAGGCGGAGGGGCACTCGTCCAGCCCACCACCACCGACCGGCGCCCGCAGGGCTTCGGGGGACAACGGGCCGAACGGAGGATCGCCCCCTGAACGCCCCTAGCATGAGCGCCATGCCCATCGAGCCGTATGCCGCGCCGCCGGCCCAGCCGGGCGCCGCCGCCGGCCGGAGCCCGCCGCCGGGCCGTATGCCGCGCCCGCCGCGCCGCCGGCCGACGTCACCACCCTGCGCCGCGCGGACTTCGACGAGCTGGAGCGGGTCAGCACCCGCTGGTCGGACAACGACATGTTCGGGCACCTCAACAACGCCGTCTACTACGAGCTGTTCGACTCGGCGATCAACGCGTGGGTCATCCGGGACGCCGGCGTCGACGAGGCGACGTCACCGGAGATCGGTGTCGTCGCCGAGTCCGGCTGCCGGTTCCTGCGCGAGCTCGCCTACCCCGAGCCGGTCGACGTGGGGATCCGGGTGGGCCGGCTCGGCCGGACCTCGATCACCTACGAGCTGGGACTGTTCGCCGCGAGCGAGGAGGAGATCGCGGCATACGGGCGGTGGGTCCACGTCTACATCGGCAGGGACAGCCGCGCCACGGTGCCGATCCCCGGCCCGGTGCGGGCCATGCTCGAGGCCGCGCTCGAGCGCCGCGGGGACTGACCACCTGGTCGACGGCTCCACCCGTCCGGGGGCCGGTGCCGTACGGTTTTCTCCGTGGCAGGACGTTTCAGCATCCAACCCCTCGGTGGGCCGGACCGACACGACCCGTGGTTCCGCATCGGGACCCTCGACATCGGGTCGGCGGCGCTCGCCGGGGTCCTCGCCATCATCGGGCTCATCGGGTACTCGATCGCCCCGCGGCTCTTCGGGCTCTTCGCCCTCGACTCGTATGCCGTGACGCACGGCCAGGTCTGGCGGCTGGCGACGTGGCCGATCCCCAACCCGCCGAGCATCTGGACCGCCATCTCCATCGCCATCCTGTGGTACTTCGGGATGATGCTGGAGCGGACGGTCGGCCGCTTCCGGTTCGGGTTCTTCCTCGTCGCGCTCACCGTCGTCGTCGGCCTCGTCGGGCTGGGCGTCCAGCTGCTCCTCTACGGCGCGAGCCCGCTCGGGCTGGGCTACCAGCTCTTCGGCGTCAACCAGCTCGGGCTGCTCGTCCTGCTGACCTTCATCGCCGAGCACCCCCACGTCCGCTTCTTCTTCAACATCCCGGGCTGGGTCCTCGGCCTCGTCTACGTCGGCATCCAGTTCCTCTCCTTCGTCTCCGTCGGGGACGTCGTCGGGTTGTTCGTCTTCATCGCCGGGCTGCTCGTCGCCGCCCTCCTCGCGAAGTCGATCGGCCTCCTCGACGAGGTCGAGTGGCTGCCGACCCTCCGCGGGCCGAAGCGGCGGCCCAAGCCGGCCAAGCCGGCCAGGCCGCCGCGCCAGTCCCGGCGGCGCCCGTCGGGCGGCGGCAGCGTCGTCGCGGGCCCGTGGACGAGCCCCGGCCGACAAGGACCAGGCCGAGTTCGACGCCCTCCTCGACAAGATCAACGAGTCCGGGATGGCCTCGCTGAGCGAGCGCGAGGTCCGCCGGCTGCACGCCCTGCGCGACAAGCTCCGCGGCGGCTGAGTCGGCCCGGGCCGACACCCACGAGGCGCGCTCAGGGCCGCTGAGGGGGCCGGTCGCGGGGTGGGACACGTAACTGAGGGGGTTTTCCCCAGGAATCGGGCCGCACGGCCCTCCAGAGCGGTGCTCCACCCCGCCACACCGCTAGAATGGAACGGAACCCCGCGCCCAGAGCGTTGACGCTTCTGGGCGCGTGCCATGAGCGCCCCGCGGGTCCGGCCCCGCGGCATACCCGTCGGTATGCCGCGAAACCGCCCGGGAGCCTCACCGACGAAGGAGCACCGTGGCCGACCAGCCGCACGAGACCGACCCGCGGATCGACCCCGACGCCGCCGTCCCTCCACCGGTCGCCGAGGCCGTCGCCGCTCTTCCCGACTACGACGCCGCCGCCATCACCGTCCTCGAGGGGCTCGAGGCGGTCCGCAAGCGTCCCGGCATGTACATCGGCTCGACCGGTGAGCGCGGCCTGCACCACCTCGTCTGGGAGATCGTCGACAACGCCGTCGACGAGGCCCTCGCCGGCTTCGCCGACACGATCGACGTGACCCTCCTCGAGAACGGCGCCGTCCGGGTCAAGGACAACGGGCGTGGCATCCCCACCGACATCCACCCGACCGAGGGGGTCAGCGCGGTCGAGCTCGTCCTCACCCAGCTGCACGCGGGCGGCAAGTTCGGCGGTGGCGGCTACAAGGTCTCCGGTGGCCTGCACGGCGTCGGCTCCTCCGTCGTCAACGCCCTGTCCAGCCGGCTCGACGTGTGCGTGCGCCAGAAGGGCCACGCCTTCCGGATGAGCTTCGACCACGGCGTCCCGACCGGCCCGCTCACCCAGATGGAGGAGACCGAGGCGACCGGCACGACGGTCACCTTCTGGGCCAACGACGAGATCTTCGAGACCGTCCACTACGACTACGAGACGATCCGCTCCCGGTTCCAGCAGACGGCCTTCCTCAACAAGGGCCTGACGATCAACCTCATCGACGAACGGGTCCCGGCGCCGTCCGAGGCCGGCGAGCAGGACATCGACCTCGACGACCTCGGCTCCGACATCGCCGAGGTCGAGGACACCGAGGACGTCGAGGCGACCGGCGAGGCGCCGCGGACGACGACGGCCAAGAAGGTCACCTACCGCTACGACGGCGGTCTCGTCGACTACGTCCACCACCTCGTCGGGTCCAAGCGCTCCGACCCGGTCCACCCCGAGGTCATCTCCATCGAGGTCGAGGACGAGGCCCGCGCGCTCTCCCTCGAGCTGGCGATGCAGTGGACGACCGCCTACAGCGAGTCGGTCCACTCCTACGCCAACACCGTCAACACCCACGAGGGCGGCACCCACGAGGAGGGCTTCCGCGCGGCGCTGACCAAGCTCGTCAACGACTTCGCCCGCAAGAACAACCTCCTCAAGGACAAGGACGAGAACCTCACCGGCGAGGACGTCCGGGAGGGGCTCACCGCCGTCATCTCCGTCAAGCTCGGCGAGCCGCAGTTCGAGGGCCAGACGAAGACCAAGCTCGGGAACTCCGAGGTCAAGGGCTTCGTCCAGCGGGCGATGACCGACGAGTTCGGCGACTGGCTCGAGCGACACCCGAACGAGGGCAAGGACATCGTCCGCAAGGCGATCCAGGCGGCCACCGCGCGCGTTGCGGCCCGCAAGGCCCGCGAGGCGACCCGCAAGCGGGTGCTCGAGTCCGGTGGCCTGCCCGGCAAGCTCAAGGACTGCCAGTCGCGCGACCCCGCCGAGTCCGAGGTCTTCATCGTCGAGGGCGACTCCGCGGGCGGCTCCGCCGTGCGCGGGCGCAACCCGTTCACCCAGGCGATCCTCCCGATCCGCGGCAAGATCCTCAACGTCGAGCGGGCCCGGCTCGACAAGGCGCTCGCCAACAACGAGGTCCAGGCGCTCATCACCGCCTTCGGCACCGGGATCGGCGAGGACTTCGACATCGAGAAGGCGCGCTACCACAAGATCGTCCTCATGGCCGACGCCGACGTCGACGGCATGCACATCCGCACGCTGCTGCTGACGCTGCTCTTCCGGTTCATGAAGCCGCTCATCGAGGCCGGCTATGTCTACCTCGCCCAGCCGCCGCTCTACCGCCTCAAGTGGAGCAACGCCGCGCACGAGTTCGCCTTCACCGACCGGGAGCGGGACGCCCTCGTCGCCGAGGGCCGCGCGAACGGCCGCCGGCTGCCCAAGGAGAACGGCATCCAGCGCTACAAGGGTCTCGGCGAGATGGACTACCAGGAGCTGTGGGAGACGACGATGGACCCGGACCACCGGATCCTGCTCCAGGTCACCCTCGACGACGCCGCCGCGGCGGACGAGATCTTCTCCGTCCTCATGGGCGAGGACGTGGAGTCGCGCCGCTCCTTCATCCAGCGCAACGCCCGCGACGTCCGCTTCCTCGACATCTGATGCGTATGCCGCCAGCGCCGCGCGCGGCTCTCCACTCCGCCGTGTGCCTGCTGCGCGCCGACCACACGGCATACGACAACTGACCTGACTGAACCGACGAGAACGAGACAAGGCAGAGCATGAGCGAGCAGCCTCCCATCACCGAGACCGACCGGATCGAGCCGATCGACCTCAACGCGGAGATGCAGCGGTCGTACATCGAGTACGCCATGAGCGTCATCGTCAGCCGAGCGCTCCCGGATGTCCGCGACGGGCTCAAGCCGGTGCACCGGCGGGTCCTCTACGCGATGTACGACGGCGGCTACCGGCCGGACCGGGGCTTCAACAAGTGCAGCCGCGTCGTCGGCGACGTCATGGGCCAGTACCACCCGCACGGTGACACGGCGATCTACGACGCCCTCGTCCGGCTCGTGCAGGACTGGTCGATGCGCTACCCGCTCGTCCAGGGCCAGGGCAACTTCGGCAGCCCGGGCGACGACCCGGCCGCGGCGCCGCGCTACACCGAGTGCCGGATGGCGCCGCTGTCGATGGAGATGGTGCGCGACATCGACCAGGAGACGGTCGACTTCGTCCCGAACTACGACGGCAAGACCCTCGAGCCGTCGGTGCTGCCGAGCCGCTTCCCGAACCTGCTCGTCAACGGCTCGTCCGGGATCGCCGTCGGCATGGCGACCCAGATCCCGCCGCACAACCTCGGCGAGGTCGCCTCGGCCGCGCAGTGGATGCTCGACCACCCGGAGGCCGGCCGCGAGGAGGCCCTCGAGGCCATCATGCGGCTCATCAAGGGCCCGGACTTCCCGACCGGCGCGCTCATCATGGGCCACAAGGGGATCGAGGAGGCCTACCGGACCGGGCGCGGCTCGATCATCATGCGGGCCGTCGTCGAGGTCGAGGAGATCCAGAACCGGCAGTGCCTCGTCGTCACCGAGCTGCCCTACCAGGTCAACCCGGACAGCCTCGCCCAGAAGATCGCCGAGCACGTCAAGGACGGCCGCCTGGCCGGGATCGCCGACATCAGGGACGAGACCTCGGGCCGGACCGGGCAGCGGCTCGTCATCGTCCTCAAGCGGGACGCCGTCGCCAAGGTCGTCCTCAACAACCTCTTCAAGCACACCCAGCTGCAGACGACGTTCGGGGCGAACATGCTCGCCCTCGTCGACGGCGTGCCGCGGACCCTGCCGATCGACGCGTTCGTCCGCCACTGGGTCGAGCACCAGATGGATGTCATCCGCCGGCGCACCGAGTACCGGCTGCGCAAGGCCGAGGAAGAGATCCACATCCTGCGCGGCTACCTCAAGGCGCTGGACCAGCTCGACGAGGTCATCGCCCTCATCCGCCGCTCGCCGACCGTCGACGAGGCGCGGTCCGGACTCATCGCGCTGCTCGAGATCGACGAGATCCAGGCCAACGCGATCCTCAACCTCCAGCTGCGCCGGCTCGCCGCCCTGGAGCGTCAGAAGATCACCGACGACCACGACGAGCTGCAGTCGAAGATCGAGGACTACCAGGACATCCTCGCCAAGCCGGAGCGGCAGCGCTCGATCGTGTCCGAGGAGCTCGCCGAGATCGTCAAGCGCTTCGGTGACGAGCGGCGGACGTCGATCATGCCGTTCGACGGCGACATGTCGATGGAGGACCTCATCCCCGAGGAGGACGTCGTCGTGACGATCACCCGGGGCGGCTACGCCAAGCGGACCCGGGTCGACCTCTACCGCTCGCAGCGGCGCGGCGGCAAGGGCGTCAAGGGCGCCCAGCTGCGCGGCGAGGACGTCGTCGGTCACTTCTTCACGACGACGTCGCACCACTGGCTGCTCTTCTTCACCAACCTCGGCCGGGTCTACCGCGCCAAGGCCTACGAGCTGCCGGATGCCGGCCGCGACGCCAAGGGCCAGCACGTCGCCAACATCATGGCCTTCCAGCCGGGCGAGGAGATCGCCCAGGTGCTGGCGCTGCGCGACTACGACCAGGCGGCATACCTCGTCCTCGCGACCCGCGACGGGCTGGTGAAGAAGACCCGGCTCGGCGAGTACGACTCCCCGCGGACCGGTGGCCTCATCGCCGTCAACCTCCGCGAGGGCGACGAGCTCGTCGGGGTCGGGCTGGCCAGCGCCTCCGACGACCTGCTGCTCGTCTCGCGCAAGGGGCAGTCGGTGCGCTTCCACGCCGACGACGCGACGTTGCGGCCGATGGGCCGGGCCACGTCGGGCGTGACCGGGATGAAGTTCCGCGACGGGGACTCGCTGCTGTCGATGAGCGTCATCGACGAGGGCGAGGACCCGGACGTCTTCGTCGTCTTCGAGTCCGGCCTGGCCAAGCGGTCCAAGGCCTCGGAGTGGAACGTCAAGGGACGCGCCATCTACGGCGTCGCCGTCGCCAAGCTCACCGAGCGCGGTGGCGATCTCGTCGGGGCGCTCACCGTCGACGAGGACGAGGAGGTCCTCCTCGTCTTCTCCCGCGGCAACATCGTCCGCTCGCGGGTCGACGAGGTGCGGCTGACCGGCCGGAACACGATGGGCGTGAGCTTCGCGAAGCCGGGTAAGAATGATGCGATCGTCGCCGTCACGCGCAATGTGGAGCGCGAGGAGGACGATTCCGAAGACGGGACAGATGGTGCCGTGACCCAGGACGATGCCGTACCGTCGGGCGGAGAGATTGCTGAAGCGACGCAGGAGGACAGCCCGTGAGTGCGGCCAAGAAGGCAGGGACCGTGACTCAGGGTGCGCGCCCGTGTCCGCGGTCAGCACCGCCGCCCGCACGGCCGCCGGCCCGCGCACCCCCGAGGCCCGGCCCAGCACGACGCAGGCCGGTGCTCCTGGCGCGGCCGCCGGCACGAACGGTGCGGCCCCCGCCGGCACCCGTCCGGCGCCCCGCAAGGTCGGTCTCACCGTCTCCCGCGTCGACCCGTGGTCGGCGCTGAAGATGTCCTTCCTCGTCTCCGTGGCGCTGGGCATCGCGTTCGTCGTCATGATGGCCGTGCTGTGGACGATCCTGTCCGGGATGGGCGTCTTCTCCCAGGTCAACAGCGTCGTCGGGCAGCTGATGTCCAACGAGGGCAAGCCCTTCGACATCCTCGACTACGTCGGCTTCGGCCGGGTCGTGTCGCTGTCGATCGTCTTCGCCGTCATCGACGTCATCCTCATGACCGCGATCGCGACGCTCGGCGCGTTCATCTACAACGTGTCGGCCAACCTCGTCGGCGGCCTGCGGCTCACCCTCACTGACGACTGAGACCCTGCGTGCACGGCGCCGCCACGCCGGCGGCGGCGCGGTCGGGTGCTCGGGGAGGCCGCGGCATACGGGCGCCGCGCTCGGCGGGCCGCCGCGGCATACGTGCGGGGCCGTTTTGAAGGGCGGTATGCCGATCGGGTAACCTCGGTCTTCGCGCCCGCGGCTCCCGCCGGGGCGCCGCCGGATCGGCGACGGGCCTATAGCTCAGACGGTTAGAGCGCTTCCCTGATAAGGAAGAGGTCACAGGTTCAAGTCCTGTTAGGCCCACCACCGATCCCCTGTCGCGAAGGTGGTGGCCATGAAGAAGATCGTCGCTCTCGTCCTGACCGCGACCGGCGCAGCACTCCTCCAGCGGAAGCTCAAGGCCCAGCAGGCCGAGAGCCGCCTCTGGGCCGAGGCGACCGACTCCCAGAAGTAGGGGTCGGGCTCCTCGCTCTTCCTTCGGTCCGTCTCGTCGGCCCGGCCTCTGTTGGTGTGGGGGTCTGCGGCCGGCCTTCGGATCACGGGGCCATGGCGCAATTGGTAGCGCACCTGCTTTGCAAGCAGGGGGTTGGGGGTTCGAGTCCCCCTGGCTCCACCGCAGGTCAGAGGCCCATTTCCAGCTCTGGGAAGGGCCTCTGATCGTCGTTTGCAGCAGTAGTTTGCAGCAGCGCGGGGTCGTGCTCGGCGCGGCTCTCCGGCACGAAGGCCTTCCCGAGCTTGGCCAGGGCCGCGCGGGTGCTCGCGGGGGCGACCTGGGCGTAGATGTCCATGGTCACCGCGATCTGGCTGTGCCGGAGGATCTGCATCGTCACGCGCGGGTGGACGTCGAGCTCGACGAGCAGGGAGGCGCAGGTGCGCCGGGTCGAGTGGACGGGGATCACCGGGACGTCGGCGGCCGCGGCGCGCTCCTTGAAGAAGCGGTGGAAGTTGCGCGGGTCCATCGGCGTGCCGATCGACGAGGTGAAGACCAGGCCCGAGTCGTGCCAGACCTCGCCGGCTGCCGTGGCCGCCGCTTGCTGTTCCTCGCGACGCCGGCGCAGTGCGTCGAGGCAGACGTCGGGCAGTGGGAGCACAGCCTCGGAGGACCGGGTCTTGGTCCGAGTGCGCTGCAGCTCGTGGCCGACCCGCTGCAGTTGCCAGGCGATGCGAGCCTGCCCCTTCTCGAGGTCGACGTCGTCCCAGCCGATGCCGAGGACCTCGCCGCGGCGCAGCCCGAGGACGAGCAGGAGGACGTAGGCGGCATACATCGGGTCGTGGTCGGTCGAGGCGGACTGGAGGAACCGACCGGCCTCGGCGGCGGTCCAGATCTTGGCGCGCGGGGACCGCGGCATCGGCATCCGGACCAGTGAGGCGACGTTGCGGTAGACGAGCTCGTCGCGCTGGGCGGAGCTGAGCGCGGCCCGCAGGACCCGCCAGGCCTGGTGAACCGTCGAGTCGCTGGGCAGCTGCCCGCAGCACTTGCCGATCGCGCAGCACTCGGGGTGGGCGCGCCTGGCGTCCTTGCCCTGGGAGCAGCACTGGCAGGTGCGGCGGAGCTTGTTGACCCAGCCCTGGACGTCGCTGACCGTGAGCCGGTCGAGCCGGCGGGTCCCGATGAGCGGGGCGATGTAGAGGCGCAGGCACATCTCGTACGCCTGAGTCGTCTACGGGGCGAGCCCCGGTCGGACGACGTTCTCTAGCCAGCTGGTCATGTAGGACTGGACGGTTGGGGACTTGGGGACGACAGGCCCCCGTCGAGCCTTCTCCTGGAGGGCCGTCCACCTGGCCTGGACCTCCTCGCGGGTCTTGCCGTAGACGTACTTCCGGCGGCGCCGGCCGTCGGGGAGGGTGACCCACACATAGGCCCGGTAGCTGCCGTTCTTGGCTCTGTAGAACGACCCCTCCCCGTTCAGCCGGCGGCGCCCGCTCATGCGATCGCGTCGGACTCTGCGCAGCGGCGCTCGATGTACTCGTCGACCCAGCGCGGCAGGACCCGGCGGGCGTGGCCGTCCTTGACCGACTTCAGGTCGCCCTGGGCGATGAGCATGCGGACCTTTGTCTCGCCGTAACCGAGGAGCACGGCGACCTCGGGCACGGTGTACCACTTCGGGAACAGGCGGATCTCTTCCTCGCTCATGAGCGGTGTCTCCTCTTCTACGGCGGCTCGAGCCGGTCGCGGAAGGCCGGTCGGCCGATCTGTGGATTACGTGTCAGGTACCCGCGGACGGGGTCACCATCAGTCGACGACCGTCGCTCGGATCCGCACACCGACTCCACGGATTCACGAGCCGATCCGCCGCAGCCCTCGGCTTCAACCTCGGGCTCCGACCGTCCACGCGATGCCTCGCCCTCTCCTGCCCCCCGTCCTCCTCACGCCGCCCCCGCCGCCCCTCTCCCACAGCGGCGCCCACGCCCCACCTCCCACTGACCCCCCTCCGCTTGTCGCCCACCTGCCCTCGCCCACCCCACTTCCCTCGCTTCACACCTCTGGCACTGATTGGTGCCCCATGTCGTTGGTACGACTTCTCAGCACCCCGCCGAGAAGGACAGGAAACATGGAGCGAGAACAAACGCGGCGCACCGATCAGCGACGCCGCACCACCTGGCCGGCGCCTGCCGGGCCAGGTGGTCAGTTGCGGCTGGTGCGGCTCACCGGTCGCGATCAAGGCGCGAGGCCGGGTGCCGAAGTGGTGCAGCCCGACCTGCCGGCACCGCGCCTGGGAACAGCGCCGAGCGGCGGCCGCTGGCTTCGCAGCGGTCCTTGTCGTGACGCACCGGTCGAGGTCGCCGCGCCCGCGCTCCCGCAGCCGCCGCACTCCGCGGACCGTTGCCTAGTGGAGCGACTGCTCGCGGAACTGTCGCGCCGACTGGACACGGGCCGGATCTATGGCCGCGACCTACCCGCGCTGCACGAGGCGCTCGCCAGCGTGATCCAGCCTTCAGCCGCCGCCTCCGGGCCTGAGCCGCAACGTGCTTCAAGGCCCTGAGTGTGCAGTCGAGGGGAGTATCTCAGGTCATCCAGGGCGACCCGGATATTGGCCACGTCGCAGTCGCCTGGGGGGGCCGTGTTAGTCATCCTCGACGAGACGGAGGAACCGATGGGTCTGCAGCCGCGGGTCGTCGGGAAGTCGCTCCCAGAGGACCTCATCCGTAACGACCGGGACTTCATGAGGCAGCAGCCGACTACTGAACAGGGCGAGTGTCTCGCCGAGCTGTGTTGCAGCAGGAGTGACGATGCCGTGAAACCCTTGCTGGTGTGCAGCCGCCGCGACCTTCTGGCACGCGGCGTAGGCCGCCCGGTCATCGGTCGCCGACTGAATCTGCCTGAGGGAGAGCCCGAGTTCGATCCGGGAGGCCGCTCGCCGCAAGTCCAGAATCTCGGCGACGGACACCTCGGCAGTCACCAGGACCCGCGGAGCCAGGTGGTTGCGGATCTCCGCGTCCTCGACTGGGTCCACCAGGTGTCGATACGCCTCGACGACGACAGAGTCCGCAGGGCGCCCCAGGTAGAGAACCGGGAAGCCCTGATCCCGTCCCCAACGTGAGTACACCGCCCGGCCCTCCATCGCGCGATCGCGAAACCGTGCAGGGAGGTGACGTAGCCAGGACCCCGTAATAGTTGCGGGGTCCTGGCCGGCGACGGCGTTGGCGAGGAATCCATGGCGTGTCACATACCTCCGGAGATTCTGCTCGCCTCCTCGAGCACGGCGTCGATCTCGCCGCGCGCGAGCAAGTTGATCGGTCGCTCAAGGCCGAGATTCCGGTTACGGGAGTTGAGCCAGATTCGGATGCCCTCTCTGGTGTAGGTGTCACTCAGAAGCCGGACGATGAGTTGCACGTCCAGCAAACGCTGAGCGCGGGCTCCGGTCGGCTTGCTGGTGCCGGCGGCCCAGGTCTGGACGGTGCGCTCTGCGGCTCCCACCGCCTTGCTCAGCTCGGTTCGAGTGATGCCTGACTCGGCGACCTCTTCAAGGATGCGCAAGTACGTGGTCGTAACTGACGTGTCCGTCGTACGCCCCTGTCCTTTCTGCGTCCGCGTTGACATGTTCCTCCTCGTGGCGGGTCTGCTACACCACTCTATACACCTCAGAGTGCTGGTCGCAATACATCTTGAGTGCAGGAGTACCTGCGCTATAAGTTGCACCTTTGGTTGCATCATGTGCTACCCTCGACGTTGAAGGAGAGGAGGCAACATGCAGACGACGCCTCGGCACAGCGGTCCCGCTCAGCTGACTATCCGGGTCGGCGCGGCGGACGAACCCTTTGTGCGTCGGCTCTACGGCCTGGCTCCTGGCCGTCGGCCTGCCCCGCACGTCCCGGACCGCCTGGTCGTCGACGCACACGTTCCGCTGGTCAACGGCTCCACCCTGGCGACCACCGCGCGCGATGCGGGCGTGCCTTTCCTGATCGACCCTGAGACGATCTACCTTCAGGACGTTGAGCACCCCACCGCCCCCTGGTGTGGCGTTCCGTTCGGCGAACCCGACGTTCGGACGCCAGCCGACCTGAGCAAGCAAGCCACCCAGGACGCACTCGTGCAGGCCGTCGTCGACTATCAGGTCCAGTACGGCGCGACGGCCGTCATCGCTCCGTACCTCCACATAGAGCGCCCTGACAGCGGGTGGATTCCGGTCCAGGCCAGTCTGTGGCGTCGGACGAAGGTCTACGTCGAAGCGGCAGGAATCCACCTCCCGGTGATCGCGGTCGTAGCTGTCGGCTGGCGCTGCCTCCACCCGCTCCGCGGGGTCCCCCAATTGTCGGACATGTGGGACGCCCTGGCCGCGCTGGAAGCAAGCGAGGTGGCGCTGGCCGCCTCGAAGGTCCACAGGGGGCCCGGCCCGAGGACCGCATCTCCGGCTCGCCGATGCTCGTAAAGGACCTCGCCCGCGTCTACAAGGTCACCATGTGGCAGCAGGGTCTCCTCGGCGAAGCCTGTGTCATTGAGGGCGCGGCTGGCTATGAGTGCGGGATCGGGTGGCGCGAGAAGTGCGATCTGCAGACCAGGATGTCGCAGCACCGTGCAGCCAGAACGGGTCACCCCGCAGCACGACCGATCTACATCGCCGAGTTCGGGCGCGGTGTCCCCAAGGCACGGCTGCAACTGGCCCGCGGCAAGCGCAAGGTCTGGTCGCGTCTGGTGTGCCCATTCCCCGACTGCTGCGCTCCTGCTGGCGACGACTTGCTTGGGGACGCGCGACGGCACAGTGTGGTGACTCGCGCACGTGAACTTGAGCAACTGGGCTCGACCCACGCGACCAACTGGCGGTGGAACCGACTCGCCCAGCGCCTCGCAGATGGCCTGGTCATTGCCGACCAGCTCAACGGGCTGGCCCCATCTTCCCCGGCGACTCCGAGGGTTGACACCCGTGGCATACGGGCGATCTACGAGGTGGCGAACGCGCGTCGCGCTCGGCGCGGCAGCATTCGGCGAACGGCGTGAGGCCCTGGAACGCGTTCGAAACCACGAAGTCCCGGAGCCGACGCTGCGATCACTGCGGCCCAAGGGTTACCGACGTTCTGCCGCCTCTGCTCAGGTCGTGGACCTGAAACGCCGGATCCGGCGTACCCCTCCAGGCGGCATACAGGTTTGGGGTCGTGAGCCGCGGTCGGGATGTGATGTTTGCTGAACTGCGGGTGACGCCGGGTCGGGAGTCATAGCCTCGGCGGCATGAGCGATTCGGGCGCTTCGCAGGTCGATGCCGAGAAGCGGATGAGACTCCGCTACGCAGGCGCGTGCCGAATTTGCGGTACGGAGTTGGCGGCGGGAGCGTCGGCGGTCTATGAGCGTGCGAGTAAGACAGTGCGCTGCACCGAGTGCATCCCTGAAGTCGCGACCGCGACCCCGGAGCTCGATGAGTTGGCAGAGAGTCCTGTCGAGCCGATGGCGGGCACGGCTGGTGCGTCGGCTCGGCGGGAGTTCGAGCGTCGCAAGACCCGCCGGGAGGAGCGGATCCACGCAAACCATCCGAAGCTGGGTGGACTCATCCTCGCATTGTCCGACGAGCCGCAGAGCACGCGTGCCTGGGCGACCGGCGCCGCCGGAGAGGAGCGGCTCGGCGCGGTGCTCGACAGCTTGAACAGCCCTTTGGCTCGAGTGCTTCACGACCGGAGGATCCCAAGGACGCGTGCCAACATCGACCACATCGTGGTGTGCGCTGGCGGCGTGTTGGTGATCGACGCCAAGAAGTACCAGGGACGGCCGCACCTGCGCGTCGAGGGCGGAATCCTCCGCGAACGCACAGAGAAGCTCATGGTCGGCTCACGGGACGCCACCAAGCTCGTCGACGGCGTGCACAAACAGGTCGGCCTCGTTCGCGGAGCTCTCGGCGATGAGACGCCGGTTCCCGTGCGCGGTTTCCTCTGTTTCGTCAACGCCGACTGGCCCTTGATCGGTGGCTCCTTCAACACCCGCAGCGTCTCGGTGCTCTGGCCGAAGAAGCTCGCCTCTATCGTCTCCGAGCCGGGACCGCTGTCAGAGTCCGAAGTCGCCACGGCCCACCAGCGGCTTGCAGATGCCTTTCCGATCGCCTGAATGCCGATGGGTGCGAGGCGTGCGCGGGGCACACGTGTGAGAAGAGGTCACGCCGTCCGGCAGGGGCTCGACTAGCTTCCTGGTCCATCAGCTGCGAAGCTGCCGAGCGTGGCCATCGAGTACGAGCGCTTCCAGCGCTCACAACTCGAGGCCCGCTACACCGAGTCGATCCGTTCGGTTGATCGGTTGGCTGGCCAGCTCCGCGCGGCCCTCGAGCTCGAGTCGGCTGCGATCGACGCCGCCCACATCCATGGCGCGAGCAGCTCGGCCGTCCAAAGCATCGTCTCGTCGATCCTCAAGGACCACCTGGGCTTCGACGAGGAGGTCGTGCTGACCCCCGAACCGGGATCGTCTCAAGGCCCAGGCCGGACTTCTTCTACCGACTCGGGCCGATGAAGGGGTGATCGCCGAGGTCGAACGAGGCGGCACCGTCACGAACAACCACGACCTCAAAGACATCTGGAAAGCGCACATCGCCCCGGACGCCCAGCACCTGTTCCTCATCGTCCCCAACTCCAACTGGCGAGAGGACGGCCAGTCTCGCGAACGACCCTACGTCCGCGTCACCCACCGCATGGGTGCGTTCTTCGGCGACCCCCGTCGCGAGATCGACGTGCTCACCTGTCACGTCTTCGGGTACGGGCGACTCGCCTGACGGATGGCGCGCGGGTCGACGACGTTCCTTCGGGCCAGGTGCAGCAGATTGCAGCAGCAAATTGCAGCAGTAGGGGCGCCAAACTGGGGTATTCGGCGATCCTGAGAGCCCAGATTCGTGCGTAATCGCAGGTCAGAGGCCCTTCCAAGGGGTCTTTGCAAGCAGGGGGTTGGGGGTTCGAGTCCCCTGGCCCCTAGACAGGACGGCCGGGTTCTGCCGCCCTTCCCTGTCTGGTGGAGCGTAGGTGGTCTCGAACCCTGGGTTCCGGGCTCCCGCGGTGAGCGTCAGCGAGCCGTGGTGCGTCCCGCCGGCTCCACCGCAGGTCAGAGGCTGTTTCGGGTCGCTGGCCAACCTCGAAATCTGGCCAGCGCCCCAGCAAAGTAGGGCAACTGTGCCCAGCCCGCGGTTGATCAGATCACTTGGGTCGGGCCAAGGGTGATCAACTTCTGTTGATAAGATCAATTGGCAAGCTAGATCCCTTATCAACTAGAGGTGTGATGTCTCGCGGACGGCCCTCGCGGGCAACCGTCTACGCCCGGTTGGAGGCAGCCCTCGCCGAGCTGCGGGATCGCCTGGGCGGTCTGCCCTCGCCGAAGGAGTCAGAGGCCATCTGGTCGGACATCTGGCACCTCGAGGCTCACCACTCCACGGCGCTCGAGGGCAACACCCTGGTGCTGCGTGAGGTGGAGCTCCTCCTGGAGCGAGGCAAGGCTGTCGGCGCCAAGCCGCTCAAGGAGTACATGGAGGTCAAAGGCTACGCCGACGCGGCCCAGTGGGTGTACGCGCAGGCTCTCGAACCCGACGATTGGCACGACGGAGGCCTGATCACCACCCAGGAGCTCCGGCATATCCATAAGGTCGCCTTGGACCCGGTGTGGCAGGTCGCACCGCACCCCGACGCCACGGACCGCGAGAGCCCCGGCAACTTCCGCGAGCACGACATCCGGCCGTTCGGCGGGGGGATGACGCCTCCTGCCTGGCCTTTGGTCGACGCCCAGGTCCGCGGGTGGGTCGATGCCGTGAATGACGAGGCGTCCGGCCTGATCGAGGCCGACCAGGCGACACCCATGCCGGAGAGACTTGCCCGGATCCACGACCACTTCGAGCGGATCCACCCGTTCATCGACGGCAACGGCCGGACCGGCCGACTGGTTCTCAACCTCCTGCTGGTGCGCTTGGGATACCCACCGATCGTCGTCCTGAAGCGGCAGAGGGCCGCGTATCTGGCGGCCCTGCAGAAGGCGGACGCCGGTGACGTCGGACCGCTCGGGGAGCTCCTCGCCCGGGCCATGTACGACAACCTCAACCGGTTCATCGTTCCGAACCTCGCCGGCCCGGCCCGGCTCGTCCCGCTGGCCGCCCTGGTCAACGAGGAGTTCAGCCTCGCTGCACTCCGACAGGCCGCACAGCGCGGGCGGCTCGACGCCGTCCAGGGATCCGACGGCGTCTGGCGCAGCTCTCGCACGGCCGTCGACCGGTACAAGAAGATCAAGGGACAGAGACGCCGTTGAGCCTGGCCACGTGCGACGACGACGCTGCGGGCTCAGGCGACCGCCTCAGGACGTGCCGGTCAGCTCGATGCCGAGGTGCCTGAGGGCTCCGCCGGGTCGAGGAGGAGCCGCACCCACAGGTCCTCGAGGTGCGCGGCATACCGGTCCGGCGACCAGCCGCGGGACGCGAGGAGCAGGTAGTACTCGTGGGAGTTCGTCGCCCAGATGATGTCGCCCACGGCGTCGTCGTCCAGGTCGGCGCGCAGCTCGCCGGTCGCCCGCAGGTCGGCCGCGAGCATCCGCATGTTGTGGGCCCGTCGCTCGACGAGGCCGGACCAGGCCGCGCGGCAGCCGTCGTCGCGCAGGCCGGCCTCGCGCAGTGCCTCGACGAGCGGTGCGAGGCTCGGTTGCAGGCGCCCCAGGGCCCGCGCGTAGACCGCAAGCTTGGCGCGGGCGCCCTCGGCCGCGCGGATGCCGTCGACATACCCGCGACCCTCCGCCGGCACCTCGCCCCGCCCCTCGCCGAGGACATCGTCGACGACGGCGCGCACGAGGAGAGGCTTGCGCCCCACCGCCGCATAGATCGTGTCGAGCGAGACCCCGGCCCGCTCGGCGATGGCCGTCACCGACGTCCGCTCGTAGCCGTCGCGCAGGAAGAGCTCACGGGCGGCCCCGACGACGGTGGCACGGGTGCGCTCGGCGGCCTCGGCCCGGCGGGGGCTGTGGTAGCGGCGACGCTTGACAGGGTCCGACATGCGGCCTACCTTACCCATATTCGCCGGAATCTGCTTCGGGTCAATAAGGAGTCGCCATGGATGCCGACCTTTCCCCCCAGCCCCCGACGCTCCAGGCCGCGTCGCGGGTCATCCACCGACCCGCCGGCACCGCGCCCGCGGTCTGGGCCATGGGCTCGCTCTTCGAGCGGCTCGCGACCCGCGGCGAGACCGCCGGCCTCGACGTGGCCGTCGTGACCCAGCCGCCGGGCATCGCCACCCCGCTGCACCGGCATACCCACGAGGCGGAGGCGTTCTTCCTCCTCGCCGGGTCGATGACCTACCGCGCCGGGGAGGAGACCTACCACCTCGGCGAGGGTGACTTCATCTACCTCCCGCTCGGGATCCCGCACGCCTTCCGGGTCACCGGCACGACCCCGGTGCGCTTCGTCGGGTTCGCCGACCCGGGTGGGATCTTCGACCTCTACGAGGAGGTCGGTATGCCGGCTGCCGAGCGCCGGCTGCCCGGTGCGGACGGCCTGCCGATCGACGTCGAGATCCCGCGCTGGAACGAGGTCGGTCCACGCTTCGGCCTCGAGGTCGTCGGTCCGCCGCTGCCCGAGGGGACGTGACGCGGGCCCGGCTTCGGCCGGGCCCCCTGCCACAATGCCGTGGTGGCATCCGAACCGGCTCTCGCGGGCTCTGCGGCCGAGGAGGACCTCTCGCGAGCGCGGCGGATGACGATCCTCGGCATCTGCGCGATGAGCCTGTTCGTCGTCGGCATCGACGGCACGGCGGTCAACCTCGCCCTCCCGTCGATCAGGGTCGGGCTCGGTGCCTCGCTCTCCGAGCTGCAGTGGGTCATCGACTCCTACGTCCTCGTCCTGGCGAGCCTGCTCATGCTCTCCGGCTCGGTCGCCGACCGGGTCGGCCGTCGCCGGGTCTTCCAGACCGGGCTGCTGCTCTTCGGCCTGGGCTCGCTCCTCTGCTCGCTCTCGGGGACGGCGACCATGCTCATCGCCTCCCGCATGCTTCAGGCCGTCGGTGGGTCGATGCTCAACCCGGTGGCGATGTCGATCATCACCAACACCTTCCGGGACCCCAAGGAGCGGGCCGAGGCGATCGGCATCTGGGGCGGCACGATCGGCTTCTCCCAGGCGATCGGCCCGCTCGTCGGAGGTGCGCTCGTCGACGCGGTGGGCTGGCCGGCGATCTTCTGGATCAACATCCCCATCGTCGTCACGGCGGCGGTGCTCGCGGCGATCTTCGTGCCCGAGTCCAAGGCGCCGGCACCGCGCCGGTTCGACCCGGTCGGCCAGATCCTCATCGCGACGCTGCTCACGTCACTGACCTACGGGATCATCGAGGGCCGCGGTCAGGGGTGGGGCTCGCACCTGGTCGTCGGGTGCTTCGTCGTCGCTGTCGCGTCCCTGGCCACGCTGGCGCTGTACGAACGGCGCCGGCACCAGCCGGTGCTCGACCCGCGGTTCTTCCGGAGCGTCCCGTTCTCGGGCGCGGTGTTCAGCGCCATCCTCGGGTTCTCCGCGATGACGGGGTTCCTCTTCCTCAACACGCTCTACCTGCAGACCGTCCGGGGGTTCTCGCCCCTGCACGCGGGCATCCTCACCCTGCCCATGGCCGGGATGACGGTCATCTTCGCGCCGCTGTCCGGCCGGATCGTCGGCCGGCGCGGCTCGCGGTTGCCGATGACCGTCGCGGCCGCGGGCATCACGACCTGTGCGCTGATCCTCAGCCGGCTGCAGACCGACACGTCGCTGTGGGTCCTCATCGCGGCCTACCTGTCGTTCGGCGTCGGCTTCGGGATGCTCAACGCGCCGATCACCGTGGCGGCCGTCTCGGGTATGCCGCGCGCCCAGGCGGGCGTCGCGGCCGCGGTCGCCTCGACGAGCCGGCAGGTCGGCTCGGTCCTCGGTGTCGCGATCTTCGGTGCGGTGGTCTTCGCCCGGCTCGGCCCGTCGCTCCCCGCCACCTTCGCCGTGGCCAGCCACGTCGCCTGGGTCATCATGGCGTTCTGCGGCCTCGGCATCCTCGCTCTGGGGCTCATGACGACGTCGTCGTGGGCGATGCGCAGCCGCCGACGGGTGGCCGAGCTTCTCGGCGACGGCTGAGGCTCCGGTCGCCGGCGCGCTCCTCGTCGGCTACCGACCCGCCGCCGACCGCTGCGAGCCACCCCGCGCCGCACGCTGCTCGAGCTCGTCGAGCAGGCCCAGCAGCTTTCGCACGAGGTCCTCGTGAGCGAGGGAGTAGCAGCGGCGGCGTCCCTCGACCCGGACCTGGACCAGCCCGGCGTTGCGCAGCGCCGCGAGATGCTTGGACGCCGTGGGCTGGTCCAGGCCGATGCCCTCGCTGAGGTTGCCGACGTCGCACTCGCTGGCGGCCAGCGCCGCGAGCAGCGCCCGCCGGGTCGGGTGGGCGAGCGCGCGGCATACGCCGGTCAGGTCGTCACTCAAGAGGCCGCCTCGGTCAGGTACTCCAGGGCCGACAGTGCCGCCATCGTGCCGTCCGCGACCGCGGTGGTGATCTGGCGCACCCGCTTCACGCGCACGTCGCCGGCGGCGAAGACCCCGGGCACGCTGGTCCGCAGCTCATCGTCGGCGAGGATCTCACCGCGCTCGTTCGTCTTGACCTGCCCCTCGAAGGCCGCGGAGTTGGGGACGTACCCGATGAAGACGAAGCACCCGTCGACGGCCGTCTCGGTGACGGCCCCCGTCGACCTGTCGGCCGAGCGCACCGCGGTCAGGCCCGACTCCCCCGCGAAGCCCAGCACCCGCTGGTTCATGAGGAAGCCGATCTTCTCGTCGGCGCGCGCCTCGGCCACGATCCACGGCTCGGCCTGGAAGTGGTCGAACTCATGGATGACGGTGATCCGCGAGGCGTAGTGGCTCAGCGCCACCGCCTCCTCCAGCGCGGAGTTGCCGCCGCCGATCACGGCGATGGGGCGGTCGGTGAAGAAGTCGCCGTCACACGTGGCGCAGTAGGAGATCCCCTGGCCGACGAACCGCTCCTCGCCGTCCACGCCCAGCTTCCTCGGTACGCCACCCGTGGCGACGATGACGGCCCTGGCGGTGAACCGGGTGCCGTTCTTCAGGGTGACCGCCTTCTCCTGGCCGTCCAGGTCGACCTCAGCGATGCGCGCGAACGGCTTGACCTCGCACCCGAAGGACGTCGCCTGCTGCAGCATCGTCTGCGAGAGCTCCCGGCCGGTGGTCTGCGCGACGCCGGGGTAGTTGGCCACCACCTCGGTGAGGACGGTCTGCCCACCGACGGTGCCGGTGTCGAGGATCAGCACCCGCCGCTTGGCCCGTGCCGCGTAGATCCCCGCGGTCAGGCCGGCCGGCCCCGCTCCGAGGATGACGATGTCGTAGTCCGCGCTCATCGGTGTCGATCAGCCCTGCGCGCCGAACTGCTTGTCGAGGATGGAGGTGACCTGCTCCATGTTCTGGATGCTGCTCGTCGCGGCCACGACCTTGCCGTCCTTGTAGTACACGGTGAACGGCAGCCCCATGAAGCTCGAGGTCTCCGGCAGCGAACGGATGGTGCGAAGGCCGACCTCCGAGTCGAAGGGCATGTCCCGGAACGTGACGTGCGGGTAGTCATCCCGGATCGACTCCATGATGTCGTACACCGGGAGGCACATCGGGCCCATCCGGCCGCAGCAGATCATGACGTTCTCGTTGCCCTCGAGGACCTCGCGGTACCCGAGCTCCGACTCGATGTGCTCCAGTCCGGTTTGCAGCATCTCGTGCTCTCCTTCTCGTGGGGCGACCCACGGCCGCCAGATATACCTGGTCTTTCATATGCCAACAGCGGCATACAAGACGAGTGTATGCCGTCCCCGTTCCGGGTCCGACACGACCCCCGCCCCACCCGCGTCACCGGCACCGGGGGCGCCGCTGGATACAGTGGGCCTCCCCCGAAGGAAGCGACGGGATAGGCGATGGAGCCGGGTCTCCCGAGTACGGCAGGCGAGTCAGACCGCAGGCAGGGCGCCGATGCGGCGACCCTGGAGCGGCACTTCGGGACCAGCGGCGGCCTGCTGCCGCTGTGGATCGCCGAACCCGATGTCGACCTGGCCCCGGAGGTGACCGAGGCACTTCGGGCCAGGGCCGCCACCGGTTGGTACGGGTACGAGACGCGACCCGAGGCCGTCATCGACGCGTTCTGGGAGTGGTCGGCGGCCCGGCATGGCTGGGACGGGTCGGGGCTGCGCACGTCGGTCAGCCCCAGCGTCGGGACGTCGGTCGGGACGATGATCGCGCAGCTGACCGACCCCGGTGACGGGGTCATCCTCCAGCCACCGGTCTTCACCGACTTCAAGCCGCTCGTCACCGCAGCGGGACGCACCCCGATCCGCAACGCGCTCACCCTCACCGGCGACGGGTACCGGATGGACCCCGCCGACCTGGCTGCCAAGGCCGCGGACCCTCGCACCCGGATGCTCATCCTGTGCAACCCGCACAACCCGGTCGGCCGGGTGTGGACCCGGGACGAGCTGCATCGGGTGGCATCGGTCTGTGCCGAGCATGACGTCTTCGTTCTCGCCGACGAGATCCACGCTGACATCGTCGTGCCGCCCCACGAGTTCGTCCCGTTCGCCGTGGCCGCGGCGGACACCGGCGTCGCGTGGGCCGCAACCCACGGGCCGACCAAGACCTTCGGGCTGGCGGGGGTCTGCGACACCCTGCTCATCACCGACGCGGACGAGGTCGCCGAGCGGTTCCAGGAGACGAGCTCCCGGCTGCACCTCACCCGCAACAACGTCTTCGGCCTCACCGCGTTCGAGACCGCCTACCGGCACGGCGGGCCGTGGTTCGACGACTTCATCGGCCTGGTCGCCGGCAACATCGCGCTGCTGAGGGCGCGGCTGCCGGAGCAGATCCACGTCCTCCCGCTCGAGGGCACCTACCTCGCGTGGCTGGACCTGCGCGACCTCGGCCTGTCCGTCCCCGAGATCGCGCCGTGGCTCGGCGCGGCCGGCGTGGCGCTCAGCCCCGGCCACTGGTTCGGCCGCGAGGGCGCGGGGTTCGCCAGGATGACCATCGCGGCCCCGAGCCGGACGATCGAGCGTGCCGCAGACCTCCTCGCGAGCGCGGTCGCCCGGCTGTAGCACCCCGGCGGCTCCGGTACGGGGCACGGACCGCGGCCGCCGCGGCCTAGAGGGGGGTGTTCCCCGTGGTGCCGACGAGCTGCTCGCGGAAGGCCGGGCCGGCCAGTCGCTGCGCCTCCGCCCGGGCCGCCTCCACCCGTGCGGGCATGTTCAGCCGTGCCGTGGGCTCGTCGTTGCCGGGAGTGGAGACGAACTTCTCGATCGCCGCCAGTCCTGCGTCGGCGCGAGCCCTGGCGGCGGCCTGCTTGGCATCCAGCCGCGCGGCATACCAGTCCGACCCGAGCACGGCCTCGCGGGTGAACATTCCGCGGAACTCGGCCGAGTCCAGGCCCCATCCCTCGGCGGTGTGCCCGTCGGCCATGATCTCCAACAGGGCCCGGAGCGGGGGGATGGCCAGGTCGATCGTGCCGTCGTTGAAGTAGGCGCGCGCCACCCGCTCGTGCGTCGCCACGATGGTGGAGATCGACTCGGCGAAGATGCCCATGTCCTGCAGCTCCGGGCGCAGCATCTCCGGCGTGAAGATGACGTCCGGATGCAGGAAGATGCGGCCGAAGTACTTGGTGGCCAGCCGGTCGGTCATCCGGTAGCCCAGCCTGCTCGCGGCCACGGTACGGCCCCCGTACTCGACGTCGGCCAGCTTCTCGAGGGAGCCCTCGGCGATGAGGTTGTGCGCATCCCGCTCGTCCGGGGACATCCGCGAGAACAGCTCCGGCACGAGCAGGGAGAAGTCGTGGTCCACCCGGACGTGCGGCCCGACGTACCCGGCTGCGGACAGCCAGCCGTCGGAGCCGGTGAGGGCGTAGGACAGCAGTGCGGCGTTGAGGTCGATGATGGCCGGCATGGCGTTGAAGGGGCCCTTGGTGAGCGCCCCCTCGGAGCCGGCGCCGGTCGTGGAGGGGGACTTCCCGGTCATCGAGGAGATGAACTCCATGAACAGCTCGGGCAGCTCCATGTAGTGCAGCGGGTTGTACGAGCACAGCGGCGGCACCCCGTCCTCGGGTGGGTTGTTCCGCCGCCCGGCAGCGACCACGTCCACCGGAAGCAACAGTGTGGCGGCCGACGGCAGCCGACGGACCAGGCGCGAGGACAGCTCCGCCACCGCCGTCGCCTTGGCGTCGGTGCGGTCGGGTCGCTGCTGGAGGTAGCGCGGGTTCTTCGAGGGCTTGCCGTCGACGATCCGCGGGTTGGCCGAGCACACGACGTATGCCGGGCCGTCGCCGTCGGCCGTGTCGGCGAACCGGCGCAGCATCTCCGACATCGGCTCGCTGAAGGCGCTGAAAGCCACGGCGTCGTCGCGCATGGCGATGGCATCGGCGCGGGTCAGCGGCGCGAAGTTGGACAGGAACGTCCCGGGGGTGGCGAGGTCGCGCTCCGCCTGCTTGTCATAGCCGCGGTGGATGGCGTCGTCCGGACGCTGGAACAGCAGGTCCTCGCAGTTCTGCACGAGCTTGTACGAACGCGCCGAGTCGATCCCCAGTGCGCTGCCCGGGACGACCGTCGAGGCGGTGATGTCGTCCTCGGTCTGGACCTTCACCGCGGGTGAGAAGTCGTGGCGAAGGCTGAACAGGCGCCATGACCCGTCGGGGTTGTAGCCGACCCGCAGCATGTTCGTGGCGATCCGGGTGTCGTCCAGCCGCAACCTGTTGCCCTGGCGACCGTCGATGACCGCGACGCTGAAGTGGCTGCGCCAGTCGTCGCCCCATTCGGGGCGGTAGGAGTGCTTGACGACGTAGACCAGTTCCTTGATCCCCGGAGGAACGCGGTCCAGCCAGGCGTTGTAGTCGGCTCGGTACTCGGTTCGAGACGGGGTGAGCAGCTTGATCACCGACCCGATCGAGCGTTCCTCCGACAGGATCGCGCGCTGGTCGTCCCGGGTGGGGTCGAGGAAGCGTTTGGAGTAGTCCCGGCTGAGGATCGCGGCGACCGAGTCCATGTCTCGCTCGAAGTCGGCGACGAACTCGGACCCGAAGATGAACGCGTCGGTGATGGCCTTGGAGATCTCGGACTTGCCGCCCCCGGAGACCGTCGCCGGCTTGTGGCACGACGTGGCGGTGGGCACGGTGCCGATGAGGCTCCACGCCGTCCGGTCGTGGGGCTGCTGGGCGATCGTGATGCGGTAGCCGTCCGGGCTCAGGTAGACCAGATCGGCGTGCAGGGGGATCGAGCGGCGCTCGCCGTCGGCGCCGGACCAGGACACGGTCATGGTCCGCAGTGAGTAGCGCGCGTTGGCCGGAACCAGGACGATGTGCGGCTGCTGCAGGTCGAGGGCGTGCCCCTCCGGCTGCGCGGCGAACCGTTCCGGGTCGCGCTCGAGGACCTCGGCCAGGGAGGAGGAACCGGCGGGGGCGTTCCTCGTGTACTCCTGGCCCAGGGTGTAGCTCGCGAAGACGAGAGCGCCACCGGAGTGCTCCTCCTCGGCGTTGCCGAACAGGTTCGCGGAGTAGGAGATCTGGGTCTTGATCTCCTTCTTGCAGTAGCCGAAGTACGTGTCGGCGATGACCGTGACGATCACGCCCCGCGCGTCTCGGGCGCAGATCTTGAAGGCGCGCCCACCGTTGTACAGCTCGTCCTCCTGCTCCCAGCACACCCCGTCGCGCTGCTGCCGGTCGGTGGCCTCACTCACGTGGGGCAGCCCGAGCTCCTTCTTCGTCAGATGGGTCAGGTGCGGGGCGAGGATGACGCAGCCGCTATGGCCGGTCCACGTCTCAGGGGCCAGGGACGCGTCGTTCTCGGGCAGGTAGGGGTCGCCACCGTTGCCGAAGATGCCCTCGACGAAGTCGAGGTTGGCGACGAGGCCACCAGGGGCGATGAAGCGGGTCTCCATCCGCTTCTCGCGCACCGAGCCGGGCACCTCGGGGGACACCAGCGGGCGGAGGTGCAACGAGACGAAGCAGGCGGCCGGCTGCGCCTGGTTGGCCGTGTAGGGCAGGACCATGTCCGTCTCCGGCGGCTCGAACGCCCGGGCCAGCAGCCGCGCGAACGCCACCTTGGGAACGGCGATCTTCTCGTCGGGGATGGGCAGGCCACCCTCGGCGATGTGGAAGACCCCCGCGGTGGTCCGGCGGTCGGTGGCGGGGTTGTGCAGGACGCCGTTGACGAGCCGGTAGCTGCTCACCAGCGGCGAGGTGAAGCTGTCGCCGTCGACGGGCAGGGACAGGTCGCGGGCCAGGCCCGCCTCATCCAGCACCAGCGTCCGCCGGGGAAGCTGCGGCTGCTCACCCGTCTCGGCGAGGTAGTCGTCGAGGAAGGCCTGGATCCGTCCATCCGCGGCACAGAACCGGTCGGCCAGCCGACGACTGAGCTCGCGCTGGCGGGCGAGGATGGGCCGGGTGAGCCGGGCCGCGTCCGTTCCCTCGAAGCCCTCGGGGAGGGGAAGCCCCAGCTGGGCCAGTCGGAGGTTGATGCCGGCGTTCTGGATCTCGGCCACCCCCCGATTCTCCTCCCGTCCGGCACGCTGACGCCAATGGCGCCGATGGCGCAGCGCCGCCCGCTTCATGTCCGAGCCGCCCGGTCGTGGCTGAGCCCCAGCCGAACAGGTGCTGGACGAACCCTTGACACCCCCCGGCAGGCGTCCTCATACTCCCTCTATGTCCCACGAGGATCCACAGGGAACCCCAATAATCCTCATGCCCGAGGTCCGCCGCGACGCCATCGCGCGCGAGGTGGGCCGGGTGGGGGCGGTGCGTTCCGAAGATCTGGCGCAACGCTTCGCGGTGTCGCTGGAGACGATCCGTCGCGACCTGCTCGCGCTGGAGCGGCAGGGAGCGCTGCGTCGGGTGTTCGGCGGCGCCCGCAGCGCCGACCGACGCACCGTTGAGCCCCCGTACGAGGAGCGCGCGGTCCTGCGGCTGACCCAGAAGCAGGCCATGGCCCGGGTCGCGGTGGGCTTGATCAGCCCCGGCGACTCCGTCTTCCTCGACGTCGGCACGTCGGTCGCCGAGGTGGCCCGGGCGTTGCCCCAGGACCTGCCCTGCCGCGTGCTGACCAACTCGATGCTCGCCGCCAACGAGCTCATCGACCGGCCCCAGGCGGAGGTCGTCCTCAGTGGCGGCCACCTGAGGAAGGGCGACCTGGCCCTCTCCGGTCCGGATGCCCAGCGCTTCTTCGAGGGCTACTACGCCGACCGGGTGTTCCTCGGGTCGGGCGGGCTCGACCCCGTAGCGGGCCTGACCGACTACCACCCCGACGAGATCGCGGTCCGCAAGCTCCTCATCGCGCACTCGGCCGAGCGGTTCGTCCTCGCCGACTCGAGCAAGCTCGCGAGGGTCGCGCTGGGCAAGGTCTGCGACATCGCCGACCTCACCGGGGTCATCACCGACCACGGCGCGGACCCCGTCATCGTCGAGGCCCTTCGTGACAAGAACGTGGAGGTCCTCGTGGCCCCCAGCGCCAGCACTCGCGGCAGCACCCACGCCGGCACCCACGCCGGCACCCACGCCAGCACGGCCACCAGCCACACCGTGGAATGACTCGTTTGCCCCTCGTTCAGAGGAAAGGAAGGCAGTGATGAGCAGTCACGACAGCGGACAGGTACTCGAGAACTTCGGGTACCGGGAGGAGTTCGACCGCACCCTGCACCGGTTCGCCTCGTTCGCCATCGGGTTCTCTTTCATCTCGATCACGACGGGGATCTTCACGACCTACGGGTCGGTCCTCAACACCTCGGGTCCGCTCGGCATCTGGACCTGGCCGATCGTCATCGTCGGCCAGACGATGGTCGCCCTCGTCTTCGGGGCCCTGGCCAGCCGGATGCCGCTGGCCGGCTACTCCTACCAGTGGATGTCCCGCCTGGCGAACCCCGTCATCGGCTGGATCCTCGGCTGGCTGACGTTCTCCTTCCTCGTCGTCGACGTCGTGGCGGTGGACTTCGCGCTGGCCGCCACCGTGGCACCGGCCCTGTTCGGCTATGTCGCGACGACGGCCAACACGTGGTTCGTCACCGCCCTGGTCGTGCTCATCCAGGCCCTCGTCATCGGCCAGTCCACCGTCCTCACCGAGCGCATCAACAACATCGCCGTCGGCACCGAGATCGTCGGCATCCTCCTGCTCACGGTCCTGCTCGTCATCGTCGGTGGCATCAAGGGCGACCTCTCGGGCGGGAACCTGTTCGCCAAGGCCGCCGTACCCAGCGACGGCTACTTCGGGCTCGGCCAGAGCTTCAACCACGTCTCGCCGTGGATGCTCGCCTTCCTCCTCGGCTCCTTCACCATCGTCGGGTTCGAGGCCGCCAGCAACCTCGCCGAGGAGACCCACGACGCGGAGAACGTCGTGCCGCGCGCCATGTGGCAGTCCGTCGTGCTGTCCGGTGTCATCGGGATGGTCTTCCTCATCGCGATCACCATGGCCGGCTCCGACTTCACCGCGCTCGCCGCCTCCAGCACGCCGGTCGCGGACATCGCCGTCGCCGTCCTCGGCTCGTGGGTGGGCAAGGCGCTGCTCGTGCTCGTCCTGTACTCGATCTTCGCCTGCGGCATGGTCATCTTCGTCAGCGCGAGCCGGATCGTGTGGGCGATGGCCCGCGACAACCGGTTCCCCGCTCACGGGGTGCTGCGCAAGGTCGACCCGCGCCGCGGCACGCCGTTCATCGCGGTCATGTCCGTCGGTGTTCTCGTCGAGATCGTCCTGGCCATCTTCGCCCAGACGACGAGCGTGCTGTTCAACCTCTTCAGCGCGGCGACCCTGATGCCCTGCCTCATCTACCTGTCCACCGTCATCCTCTACACCATCGCGCGGAAGCGGCTGCCGGAGTCCAAGGGCTTCTCGCTGGGCCGCTGGGAGAACGCCGTCATCGTGCTGGCCCTCGTCTGGCTGGTATGGGAGCTCAACATCTTCCGTGACGCGTCCTTCCAGGACCCCTGGCTCTATGCCGTCGGGATGCTCGTGCTCGGTCTGATCTACCTCGGCGTGCTCGTCGCCAGGGGCCACAGCCTGCAGATGCCATCGGTCACCACCAGGGAGCCCGAGGCATTTGTGGGCGCGGACGAGGAGTCGTCTGGATGACGGCCCACCTCGTTCCCGGACACGGGGCCTAGGCCTCCGCGTCCAGGGGTCCCCAGCCGTGCCGAACCCCTCCCAAGGCCGGCTGGGGGCCCCGCCCCCGAGCGGCTCACCGTGACTCGGCTTTCGCAACCCTCAGAACGTGGGGACTCCTCATGAACACCGTCCTGGCCATCGACCAAGGGACATCGGGAACCAAGGCCGTCGTCGTCGACGGGGACGGTCGGCTGCGCGGGCTGGCCGAGATCCCCATCCGGCCGGACTACCGCCCCGGGGGGATCGTCGAGCAGGACCCCGGCGAGCTGATGGACTCCGTTCTCGCCGCGTGCCGTCGGGCCGTCGACGAGGCCCAGGTCCCCATCGACGGAGTGACCCTCACCAACCAGGGCGAGACGGTCCTCGCGTGGGATCCGGCGACCGGAGCGCCGCTGTCGCCCCTCGTCGTGTGGCAGGACAGCCGGGCCGAGTCGGTCTGCACGCCGCTCGCCGAGCACGCACCGATGGTCGCCGAGCGCACCGGTCTCGTCCTCGACCCCTACTTCACCGCTCCCAAGCTGACCTGGCTGCGCCGGAACGTCACGACCGAGGGTGTGGTCAGCACGAGCGACGCGTGGATCCTCCATCGGCTGACCGGCGAGTACGTCACCGACTCGTCCACGGCCGGCCGGTCACTGCTCACCTCCCTCGACACCGGCGAGTACGACCCCGAGCTGGTCGCCCTCTTCGACCTCGCCGACGAGCGGCTCCCCCGGATCGCGGCGAACGACGAGATCGTCGGCACGACCAGCCTCTTCGGACCCGAGGTGCCCGTCGGCGGCCTTGTCGTCGACCAGCAGGGGGCCCTGTTGGCGGAGGCCTGCCTGGAGGCCGGCGAGGCCAAGTGCACCTTCGGCACCGGCGCCTTCTTCCTCACCAACTCGGGACGGTCCCCGCGCCGCTCCGCCAGCGGCCTGGTGTCCTGCGTGGCGTGGAGGGTCGACGACGAGATCACCTACTGCTCCGACGGCCAGGTCTACACCGCGGCGTCCGCGGTGCGCTGGCTCCAGGACATCGGACTCATCTCCGGACCCACCGACCTCGACAAGCTGGCGCAGGACGACGCGGAGGGCGTCCTCTGTGTCCCCGCCCTGGCCGGGCTCGCCGCCCCGTGGTGGGACTCCAACGCGACCGCCGTGCTCCGCGGGATGACCCTCGGCACGACGCGGGAACACCTCGTCACCGCGGTGGTCCAGGGGCTGGCCGCCCAGGTGGCCGAGCTCGCCGACCTCGTGGCCCGCGATCTCGGCCGGCCGCTGACCCGGCTCCGTGTCGACGGCGGCCTCACCCGTAGCGTGCGGTTCATGCAGGCGGTCGCCGACCTCACCCAGCTGCCGATCGACGTGTACCCCTCCGCGCACGCCACGCCGCTGGGCGCCGTCGCGCTGATGCGCAAGGCGCTGGACCCCTCGCTCGCGCTGAGCGACGCCGTGGTTGGCTGGGACCCGGCGACGGCATACGAGCCGCGGTGGGCCCCGGAGCGGGTGGGCGAGTTCCGGGAGCGGTGGCGCCGCGCGGTGGAGCAGTCGCTGGAAGGAGGGTCGTGATGGCTGAGGTCCATGACGTCGTCGTGATCGGGGCGGGCGTCGTCGGCTCCGCCATCAGCCGTCTGCTCAGCGGCCACGACCTCGACGTCGTGACCGTCGAGGCGAGGAACGACGTCGGCGACGGCACGTCCAAGGCCAACACCGCGATCCTGCACACCGGGTTCGACGCGACCCCGGGGACCCTCGAGTCCCGGCTGGTCCACGAGGGCTACCGCCTGCTCACCGACTACTGCGCGGCGACCGGCATACCGATGACGACGACCTCGGCGCTGCTGGTCGCCTGGGACGACGAGCAGCTGGCGTCGCTTCCCGCCCTCAAGGAGAAGGCGGAGAAGAACGGCTACGACCGGACCCGGATCGTCGACGCCGACCACGTCTACGCCACGGTGCCGGACCTTGGCCCCGGAGCGCTCGGCGGCCTCGCGGTTCCCGGCGAGTCCATCATCTGCACGTGGTCGACCTCCCTCGCGCTCGCGACCGACGCGGTCGCCCGCGGCTGCGACCTCCGACTGAGCTCGGCCGTCACCGGCATCGACGTGGGGACGGACACGACGGTCGTCCACACGAGCACCGGCGACATCAGCACCCGCTGGGTGGTCAACGCCGCCGGCCTCGGCGGCGACACCATCGAGCGGATGGTCGGGTACGAGCGCTTCACCCTCCACCCGCGGCGCGGCGAGCTCCTCGTCTTCGACAAGCTGGCCCGGCCCAAGGTGCCCGTCATCGTCCTCCCCGTGCCGAGCAAGGTCGGCAAGGGCGTGCTCGTGTCGCCGACGATCTACGGCAATGTCATGGTGGGTCCGACGGCCGAGGACATGGCGGACCGGACCGACACCGCGACGACCGAGGACGGCTTCGCCTTCCTGCGCGAGAAGGGCGAGCGCCTCATGCCCTCGCTGCTCACCGAGGAGCTGACCGCGGCATACGCCGGACTCCGTGCCGCCCACGACCGGCAGGACTACGTCATCGAGGCCGACGCCGAGAAGCGGTATGCCGTCGCCGGCTGCATCCGCTCGACGGGGCTCACCTCGGCCATGGCGGTCGCCGAGTACGTGGCCGGCCTGCTGGCGGACGCGGGGCTGGAGCTGCGTCCCCGGACCGACCTGCCCCCGCCGCCGCGGATGCCGCAGATCGGCGAGCACGAGACCCGGCCATATGCCGATGCCGAGAGGATCGCCGCGGACCCGGCGTACGGGACCGTCGTGTGCTTCTGCGAGCGGGTCACCGAGGGCGAGATCCGGGACGCCCTCGTCTCGCCGATCCCGGCGCGCGACCTGGGTGGGCTTCGGCGACGCACCAGGGCCCACAACGGGCGGTGCCAGGGCTTCTTCTGCGGGGCCCGCCTGACCGCGATGCTCGCCGGTTCCGGCGCGCCGGGCGATGCTTCGCGTGCGGCGGAAAGCGTTGCGGCAGTGGGGGAGGTGACCCGATGACCACGGCGATCACCGTTCCCGTCGTCATCGTCGGCGCGGGACCCGCCGGGCTTCGCGCGGCGCAGGAGCTCGCCCCCCACGTCGACGGCGAGGTCCTCGTCCTCGACCGCGAGGCGGAGCCGGGAGGAGTCCCGCGGCACTCCGACCACCCCGGCTACGGGATGCGAGACCTGGGCCGGTTCCTCAGCGGGCCGGCGTACGCCCGTCGGCTCGTCGACTCCGCGACGCACGCCGGCGCGCACATCCGGACCCGCGCCATGGTGACCGGCTGGGCCGACGAGCGGACCCTCGAGGTGACCTCCCCCGAGGGGCGTCAGACGATCTCCGCCCAGGCCGTGGTCCTGGCGACCGGGGCTCGGGAACGACCGCGGGCCGCGCGGTGGATCCCGGGGGACCGGGCCGGCGGCGTACTCACCACGGGCGAGCTCCAGCAGCTGGTGCACCTCGAGCATCTCCCGGTCGGGACCCGCGCGGTCATCGTGGGAGCCGAGCTGGTCTCCTGGTCGGCCGCGCTGACGCTGCGCCAGGCGGGCGTCGACACCGTCGCCCTGCTCACCGAGCACCCGCGCCCGGACGCGTACGCGATGTTCAGCGTGCCGGGGAGGCTGTTCTTCCGCACCCGGGTCCGGACGTCGACCACGCTGGTGCGCGTCATCGGGCACGGCCGGGTGTCCGGGGTCGAGGTCGAGCACACCGAGACCGGAGCCCGGGAGGTCATCGCCTGCGACACGGTCGTCTTCACCGGCGACTGGATCCCCGACCACGAGCTGGCCCGCAGCGCCGGGATCCCGCTCGACCCGGGAACGCTGGGGCCGAGCGTCGACACCGCACTGCGGACCGAGCGGCCCGGCGTCTTCGCGGCCGGGAACGTCCTGCACGCCGTGGACACGGCGGATGTCGCGGCGTTGGACGGGGCCCACGTGGCCCGGTCCGTCCTCGCCCACCTCCACGGGGCCACCGCCCCGACGACGGCGGTGCGGCTCGTCGCGGACGCTCCGTTCCGCTGGGTGTCCCCGTCCCTCATGCGCCCCGGGGACCCCGCCCCGGCGCGGGAACGGCTCCTGCTGTGGACCGACCAGCTCGCACGGTCGCCGCGCGTGGTGGCCCGTCAGGGCGGCCGGGTGCTCAACACGATGCGGGTGACCTGGCCGGCCGCACCCGGGCGGGTGTTCCGGGTGCCGTGGTCGCTCCTGCGCGAGGTCAGGATGGCAGAGGGCGACATCCACATCGGGCTGGCCTGACCCTCCCGGTCCCGCAGTGGGCCCGGCCCGGGTCGTCCCGTCGGGTCGTCGTCCCGTCGGGTCAGTCCTCGGTGTCCTCGTCGGCGGCAGCG
The DNA here is from genome assembly GCA_963745335.1 of uncultured Actinomycetota bacterium. Classification (GTDB taxonomy): domain Bacteria; phylum Actinomycetota; class Actinomycetes; order Actinomycetales; family Dermatophilaceae; genus CAVSJJ01. Next base: position 13,095 of record CAVUXP010000006.1, on the reverse strand, counting down.
GCGTCGGCGGCCGCCGTGTCGGTGTCGGTGTCGGTGTCGTCGTCGGTGTCGTCGTCGTCGGTCTCCGGCACCGGGCTCACCGAGGACGCCCGTCCGGCCGCCGGCGGGGCGTAGGCCCCGGCGCTCGCCCACGGGTCGGCCTTGGCCGTGCTGCGCCGGTAGACGACGGCGGTGACGATGCCGCCGAGGGCGGTCAGGAAGACGAGCTTGAGCCCGCGGTGACCCTTCTTCGTCGATCCCTTGCCGGCCGCCTTGGCCGCCTTGAGCTCCTTCTTGAGGTCCTTCGCGGCAGCGGCCGCCTCCTTGGCCGCCTTCTTCGCGTGCTTGCGCGAGCGCTTCGTCGATGCCTCGGCCGTGGCGCGGGCGGCGGCGGTCCTGTCCCCAGCGGAGTCGGCGGCGTCCTCGGCTGCGCTCTTGGCGGCCTCGGCCGCGTGTGACGCGCCTGCCCTGGCCGTCTCGACGGCCTCCCGCGCGCCGGCCCTGACGCTGTCGGAGGCGACCTTGGCGCCCGATGACAGGTTGTGGGCGACCTCCGTCGCGGTCGTCATGAGCATCGCGGCGTAGTCGGGTGCCGCGGCCACGGCGCGGTCGGCGACATCGTGAGCGCCCGCCTTGAACGCAGCGGCGGCATCCTTCATCTCGTCGGTCCTGTTCTGTGTCCGGAACATGGGTCCTCCTTCGTCGGGCTACCGTCCTCCCCCCATCCTGCCGTGAGTTGCGGGTACGAAACCACCGCAGCGGCCGGCGAGGTCGCCCGGCGGCGCCACGACCCGCCTCCGCTGCGCCCCGCTGCCCTCGTGGCCCGGACACATGACCGTCTCAGCGGCGCCACGGCATACCCATGACAGAATCGCGGACATGAAGGCAACCCTGCACACCAACCACGGCCCCATCGTCATCACGCTCTTCCCGGACCAGGCGCCCAAGACGGTCAAGAACTTCGTCGGCCTCGCCACCGGTGAGCAGGAGTACCGCGACGACGCGGGGCGGACCAACCCGACGAGGTTCTTCGACGGGCTCGTCTTCCACCGGATCATCCCCAACTTCATGGTCCAGGGCGGCTGCCCGCTCGGCCAGGGCACCGGCGGCCCGGGCTTCGCCTTCGACGACGAGATCCACCCCGACCTGGCCTTCGACCGGCCCTACCTGCTCGCCATGGCCAACGCCGGCAAGCGGATGGGCAAGGGGACCAACGGTTCCCAGTTCTTCATCACCGTGACCCCGACCGCATGGCTCACCGGCAAGCACACGATCTTCGGTGAGGTCGCCGACCAGGCCAGCCGCGACGTCGTCGACGCGCTGTCGGCGGTGCCGACCGGCGCGATGGACCGTCCCGTCGAGGACGTCGTCCTCGAGCGCGTCGAGATCGAGGCCTGAGCCCGACGCGTCGAGGCCCGGCCCGACCCGCAGGAGTGACGATCCATCGTGAGTGACCCGACGGCTCCACAGGCCCCCGTCGAGGGGCCGCCGGTCTGCCCCCGCCACCCCGACCGGGTGTCCTACGTCCGCTGCCAGCGCTGCGGCCGGCCCACCTGCGTGGACTGCCAGCGCCCGGCTGCCGTCGGCGTCCAGTGCGTGGACTGTGTCCGCGAGGGGGCGAAGACGGTCCGGCAGGGGAGAACGGTGTTCGGTGGCAGCGTCACCGACGGTCGGCCCCTGGCGACCCAGGTCCTCATCGGGATCTGCGTCGTCGTCTACGTCGGCCAGCGGGTGGTGCCGGGGCTGACCCAGGACATCGCGTTCGTCCCGGCGGTCGGCGACTCCGAGCCGTGGCGGTTCCTCACCGCCGCGTTCGCGCACAGCCCGACGTCGATCTTCCACATCCTGTTCAACATGTACGCCCTGTGGGTCATGGGTTCCTACCTCGAGCCGCTCCTCGGCCGGGTCCGCTTCCTCGCGACGTATCTCATCAGCGCCCTCGGCGGGTCGGTCGGCTACCTGCTGCTGGCCTTCCCGCCCACCGCGGCCCAGCTCGCCGTCCGGGACGGCGGCAGCTGGTACACCAGTGTCGTCGGGGCCTCGGGGGCGGTGTTCGGGCTGTTCGGGGTGTTCCTGCTGCTCAACCGTCGGATGGGGCGGTCCTCGACGTGGATGTACGCGATCATCGGGATCAACGCCGTCTACGGCTTCGTCGTGCCCGGTATCGCCTGGCAGGGCCATCTCGGCGGCTTCCTCACCGGGCTCGCCTGCGGAGGGTTGATCGCCTACACCGGGCGCCGGGAGTCCGGGCGGGACGGGTCCTGGACGACCCACTGGCTCGGTCTGACGGTCCTGACCGTGGCCCTCGTCGTGCTCGCGGTCGGCAAGTATGCCGTGACCTCGACCCCCTTCTGACCTGACCCTCGTCACCTCACAGGGTCGGGCCGGATTCCCAGGGTTCTCCCAGCGGAACTCTCAGGACTTACACAGTTGTCATTTGTCCCCAGTGTGGACAACCCCTGTGGATAACCGGGTCGGTGGGCGCCCGGCCGGTTGTCGGCCGGTTGTCAGCGGGGTCGCCAGCGGCGGTCAGCGCCAGCGGGTCGTCATGGCGAAACCGCTCACCATGAGACCGAACCCGATGCCGAGGTTCCAGCGGCCGAACGCCTCGATGGGGAAGCGCTGGCTGGTGATGTAGTACGTGACCACCCACAGCAGGCCGATGACCATGAGCGCCACCATCACCGGTGCGAACCACGGCGGGTTGCCGACATCGGCCTTCTGCGACCGGCGGGGCGGGGGGGTGTAGGTGGGCTTGGAGCGACCCTTGGACTCGGGCACGGACATCTCTCCTTGCTGCTGCGGCGTTTGCCCTAGCGTAGAGGCTGTTCGTCGGAAGGAGGTCACCCGTCGTGTCCGTGCGTCGCCACGTGCTGCTCACCCGCCGTCCGACGCGCTGGTCCCTCCTCGTGCCGGTCGTCGGCATACTCGCCGGTGCCCTCTTCGCGACGAGCAGCCAGGCATCCGAGAGCGGGAGCCTGCGCAGCACGGCGACCGGGTTGCCCGACATCATCCGGGAGCGGACCTCGGTCAACGAGCGCCTCACCGACCGGCTCACCGCCCTCCAGGCCGAGGTCGACGCACTGACCAAGGCCAACGCCCCGGGGAGCATCTCCACCGAGTCGCTCACGACGCAGGCCGACGGCCTCGCCGAGGCCGCCGGGCGCACCGCCGTCCACGGGCCGATGATCCAGGTGACCCTCACCGACTCACCCCTGCGTGGTGACCAGATCCCGGCGGGCCTCGGCGTCGACTCGGTCGTCGTCCATCAGCAGGACGTCGAGGCCGTCGTCAACGCGCTGTGGCGGGGCGGGGCGGAGGCGATGATGCTCCAGGACCAGCGCGTCATCGGCACCAGCGCGGTCCGCTGCGTCGGCAACACCCTCATCCTTCAGGGTCGGGTCTACTCGCCGCCGTATGTCATCAAGGCGATCGGGAGCATCGACAACCTGGAGGCGGCCCTCGCGAACGACCCGCAGATCATCATCTACCAGGAGTACGTCGCGGCCGTCGGACTCGGGTACCAGGTGAGCACGCAGGCCGACGCGACGTTCCCGCCGTTCGAGGGCTCGATCGTCCCCAAGTACGCGAGCGCGGCGACACCGTGAGAGGTGGTCGGGTGCTCTCCGCCCTCGGCGAGCTGCTCATCACCCTCGGCGTCTTCGTGCTTCTCTTCGTCGGCTGGGAGCTGTGGTGGACCGACGTCACGGCCAACCGGGCGCAGGCGGTCACCGTCAAGCACCTCGTCAGGGACTTCACCGCGCACTCGCCGTCGACCACCATCCACCCCCAGGACGCGGTCCCGGGGGGTGGTGCCTTCGCCATCATCCGGATCCCCCGGTTCGGTGCGAGCTACGCCCGGCCGATCTACGAGGGCACCGACCACGACACGCTCACCAAGGGGCTCGGCCAGTACGTCGGAACCGCCCTGCCCGGCCAGGTCGGAAACTTCTCCGTCGCCGGCCACCGCACGACGTACGGGCGTCCCCTCAACGAGGTCCAGCTGCTGCGCAACGGCGACGCGATCATCGTCGAGACCGCCGAGGAGTTCTACGTCTACCGGGTGAGCTCCCACGAGATCGTCGCCCCGAGCGACACGGCCGTCATCGCGCCGGTTCCCGACCAGGTCGGCGAAACGCCGAGGACGGCCTACCTCACCCTCACGACGTGCCATCCGGAGTACAGCGCCCGACAGCGCTTCATCGTCCACGCCGTGCTCGACCGCGGCTACCCTCGGGCGATGGGCCTGCCGCGGGACATCCTGACGGTCCCGACGGGGGGATGACGATGTATGCCGCCCTCTGGCGCCTCCTCCCGGGCCCGACCGCCGTCAAGGTCCTCGAGGCGTTCGTGATCTTCCTGCTCGTGCTGCTCGTGCTGTTCCAGTGGGTCTTCCCGTGGATCTCGCCCCATATGCCCTTCAACGACAACACGGTCGACTCCGGCCTCGGAGTCCTCGGCTCAGGGAGTGTGCCGGCATGACGCGGATCCTCGTCGTCGACAACTACGACAGCTTCGTCTTCACCATCGTCGGCTACCTCGAGCAGCTCGGCGCCGCGTGCACCGTCGTCCGCAACGACGCGGTCTCACCGGCCGACGGCGCCGACTTCGACGGCATCCTCGTCTCCCCCGGACCGGGCACTCCCGAGGAGGCGGGGGTCTCGATGGCGATGATCGACGCGTGTGCCGAGCGGACCCAGCCGATGCTCGGCGTGTGCCTGGGCCATCAGGCCCTGGGGGTGGTCTGCGGCGCGACGGTCGGGCGCGCGCCGGAACTGCTGCACGGCAAGACCTCGAAGGTCCACCACGACGGCACCGGCGTCCTCGCCGGGCAGCCCAGGCCGTTCACGGCGACCCGCTACCACTCGCTCGCCATCGACCCGGCGACCCTGCCCGAGACGCTCGTCGCGAACGGACACACCGAGTCGGGGATCGTCATGGCCGTCCGGCACCGGGACCTGCCGCTGCACGGGGTGCAGTTCCACCCCGAGAGCGTCCTCACCGAGGGCGGCTACCGGATCCTGGGTACCTGGCTCGAGGAGTGCGGCCTCGCCGGCGCGGTCGAGCGGGCGGCGGATCTCAGCCCGCTCGTCCACGACGCCGCCGGCCTGGCCGCCATCCCCACCCCCGGCTGACACGCACCCCCGGCCGCCCGCACCGCCGGACACCCGTGTCGTGCCGGGGCGGGTCAGGGGGTGGGGGTCGGCGTGGGACTCGGGCTGTCGCTCGGGGTCGGGGTCGGCGTCGAGGCCGGAGCCTGAGCGACGACGATCGTCACCGTCGAGCCCCGGTCGGCCTTGCCCTTGGACGGGTCCTGCTTGATGACCGTGCCCTCCTGGACGCCGGCCTGCTCCTGGTACTCGGTCTTCGGGACGAGGCCGGCCTCGGCGAGCGTCGACAGGGCGTCGTTCTGGATCATCCCGAGAACGTTGGGAACGGTCACCCGGCCCGACGAGACGTTGAGAGCGACCGAGGTCCCGGGCGCGACGAGCGAGTCGGCCGCCGGGCTGCTGGAGATGATCTGGCCCTTGTCGAGCTTGGAGTCGTCGACCTGGGTGATCTTGCCGACCTGGAGCTTGAGCTGGCCGAGGATCAGGGTGGCCTGGTCGACCGTCTTGCCCTCGAGGTCGGGGATCGCAACGTTGTTCGGCCCGGTCGAGACGGTGATCGCCACGATCTCGTTCTTCTGGACGTCCGTCCCGGCCGCGGGGTCCTGGGCGATGACCGTTCCCGCGTCGGCGGTGTCGCTCGCCTCGCGGCTCACCGTGAAGCGCAGGCCCGCCTTGGTCAGCTCGGCGGTGGCGACCTCCTCGGGCTTGCTGACCACGCTCGGGACCGAGACCATGTTCCGGGCGGCGGCCTGCCGGTCGATGTAGGTCTTCAGGCCGAAGCCGAACAGCCCGAGCACCAGGACGACCGCGACCGTGATCCACACGGCGCGGTTGGAGCGCCGCTCGTCGCGGAAGTCGGCGCGGCTCGGGTACGCGTCGACCGGCTGCGGCAGCAGCGGGGGCTCGGGGGGCGAGGTGACCGGCGTGTAGACCTCGGTCGGCTCGGCGCCGATCGTGCCCATCTGCTCGGTCGGACCGCCGGCTGCGCCGCCGCCGGCGCCGACCGCCCCTGCGGCCCCGGCAACGGCAAGGCCGTCCAGGGCCAGCTCGTCGACGGCGCCGAGAGCCTCCGCGCTGATCGGCCAGCCGAGGCGGACCGAGCGCAGGTCGGAGCGGAAGGACACGGCGTCCTGGTAGCGCGTCTCACGGTCCTTGCCGAGCGAGTGCAGGACGACGGCGTCGAACTCGGGGGTGATTCCGCCGACGAGCCGGGACGGTGGGACCGGCGCCTCGCCGACGTGCTGGTAGGCGATCGACACCGGGGTGTCCCCGGTGAAGGGCGGCCGGCCGGTGAGCAGCTCGAAGAGCATGCACCCGGTCGAGTAGAGGTCCGAGCGGTGGTCGACGGCCTGGCCCTGGGCCTGCTCGGGAGAGAGGTACTGGGCCGTGCCGATGACGGCCTGGGTCTGGGTCATCGTCGCGTTGGAGTCCGCGATCGCCCGGGCGATCCCGAAGTCCATGACCTTGACCGCACCGTCGGCGCCGATCATCACGTTGGCGGGCTTGATGTCGCGGTGGACGATCCCCTTGCGGTGGCTGTAGGCCAGCGCGTCGAGGACCCCCTCGGTGATCCGAGCGGCCTCGGCCGGCTCGTACCTGCCCTTGTCGTTGAGGACCTCGCGCAGGGTGCGGCCCTCGACGTACTCCATGACGATGTACGGCACGTCGACCGAGGCGCCACCGAAGTCGGTCGAGTGGTCCTCGCCGGAGTCGTAGACGGCGACGATGGCCGCGTGGTTGAGGCCGGCCGCCGATGTCGCCTCACGCCGGAACCGGGTGAGGAAGGAGGGGTCCCGCGCGAGGTCACTGCGGAGCATCTTGATGGCAACCTGCCGGTCCAGGCGCATGTCGTGACCGAGGTGGACCTCGGCCATCCCGCCACGACCGATGAGCCGGCCGACCTCGTATCGGCCGCCCAGCAGCTTCGGGGCCTCACTCATCGTGCGCTTCTCCTCATGACTTGTTCAGCCGTGCTTCCATCATGGCCTTCGCGATGGGGGCCGCAACGCGACCACCGAACGCAGCCTGTCCGAGGTTGCCGCCATCCTCGACGACGACGGCCACCGCGATGGTGGGTTCGCTGTCCGCGGGTGCGAACGCGATGAACCAGGCGTGGGGAGGCAACCCCTTGCCGTGTTGGGCGGTGCCCGTCTTCCCGGCGACCGTGACGCCGGGGATCTGGGCTGCGGTTCCTGTTCCGCTCTGAACGACGTGCACCATCATGCCGGTCAGCTGGCGCGCCACCTCGGGTGTGACCGCGTCGGAGAGCTGCTCGGGCTGTGCCGACTCGATGACCTGCAGGTCCGAGCCGAGGACGGACTGGACGAGGTACGGCTTCATCACCGTGCCCCGGTTGGCGATGCCGGCCGCCACCATGGCCATCTGCAGCGGGGTGACCCGCACGTCGAACTGGCCGATCGCCGACTGGGCGAGCTGCGGCGGGTTGGGGTTCGCGGGGAACTGGCTCGGGGTGACCCGCATCGGGATGTCGAGCGCGTCTCCGATGCCGAACTTGGCGGCCTGCGACTGCATCGCCGCCGCGCCGACGTTCATGCCGAGCCAGCCGAATGCCGTGTTGCACGAGATCGTCAGGGCGTGGTCGAGGGTGGTCTTGCCGTTGGGACCGCACGCGCTGGGGAAGTCGTTGGGCAGGTTGACCGTCGTCTGGGGCAGGTCGAGGGTGGCCGGGCCGGGGATCTCGCTCCCGGGGGTGTACCTGCCCGACGAGAGCGCCGCGGCGGCGGTGACGACCTTGAACGTCGACCCCGGCGGGTAGAGGTCGCCGCCGATGGCCCGGTTGACGAGCGGGCTGTACTTGGCGTTCCCGAGCTTCTTCGAGGCGGCGACGACGGCGTTGAGGTCGTGGCTGGCGAGGGTGTTCGGGTCGTAGGACGGGTTGCTCACCATGGCGAGGATCGCGCCGGTCCGCGGGTCGATGGCCACGGCGGCGCCGCGCTGGTTGCCCAGGCCCTTGAGCGCGGCACTCTGGATCTTGGGGTCGATCGTCAGCTCGAGGCTGGCGCCCTGGGGCTTGCGGCCGGTGAACAGGTCGGACACCCGCCGGTAGAAGAGCTTGTCGCTCGAGCCGGAGAGCAGCGACTGCTCGGCCGACTCGAGCCCTCCGGCGGCGCCGAAGAAGGAGTAGTAGCCGGTGATGTGGGCGTACGCAGCGCCCTGGGGATAGACCCGGAGCCACTTGAACTGGTCCTTCGTCGGCACCGACTTCGCGATGGGGGTGTCGCCGACGAGGATCTCGCCGCGCTCCCGGCCATAGCTCGACAGCAGGGTCCGGCGGTTGTCCGCGCGGGCGTTGAGCGACTTGGCCTGGACGAACTGGATCATCGTCGTCGAGAGGAGCAACGAGGCGAACAGGGCCGCGACGACGGTCGAGAGGCGTCGGATGGGTGCGTTCACCGCAACCTCACCACCTCGGTCTTGGCGTCGCTCCCGGGGGTCGGCGCCGCCGGGTCCGGCAGCGGCCGGCGGGCGTGGTCGCTGATCCGCAGGAGGATGGCGACGAGGGTCCAGTTCGCGAGCAGCGAGGACCCGCCCGAGGAGAGGAACGGCATCGTCAGACCGGTGAGCGGGATGACCCGGGTGACCCCGCCGACGACGACGAAGCACTGCAGCCCGAGCGAGAACGCCAGGCCCGCCGCGAGGAGCTTGCCGAACCCGTCACGTGTTCCGATGGCCGTGCGCAGGCCCCGCTCGACGAGGAGCACATAGAGCATGAGGAGCGCGAACAGACCGACCAGCCCGATCTCCTCGCCGAAGCTCGGGACGATGAAGTCGGACTCGGCATACGGCGTGAGGTCGGGGCGCCCCTGACCCAGCCCGGTGCCGACCATCCCACCGGCGGCCATGCCCATCAGGCCGGTGGCGAGCTGGCTCGAGGTCTCGAGGGCGTGCGGGGTGAAGGTGTGCAGCCACAGCAGGACCCGCTCCTGCACATGCCCGAAGAGCAGGTAGGCCACGTACGACCCCACGCTGAACAGGACCATCCCGATGGCGATCCAGGACACCCGCTCGGTCGCGACATAGAGCATCGCGACGAACAGGCCGAAGAAGAGCAGCGAGGTGCCGAGGTCCTTCTCGAACACGAGGACGCCGAGGCTGAGCAGCCAGGCGAGCAGGATCGGACCGAGGTCACGGGCCCGCGGCAGCGTCATCCCGAGGACCTTGCGGCCGGCCACCGAGAGGGCGTCGCGGGTCTGGACGAGGTAGCCGGCGAAGAACACGGCGAGGATGATCTTGGCGATCTCGCTGGGCTGGAAGGAGAACCCACCGAGGTTGATCCAGATGCGCGAGCCGTTGATCTGCTGGCCGAGGACCGGCAGCAGCGGCAGCAGCAGCAGGCCGAAGCCGACGGCCGCGGCGGTGAAGGTGAAGCGGCGCAGGGTCCGGTGGTCGCGAACGACGATGAGCGCCACGGCGGCGATCGCGACGGCGAGGGCGCTCCACATGAGCTGGTGGAAGGCGAACCCCTGGCTGAAGCTCCGACCGTGTGCGAGGTCGAGCCGATAGATCATCACCAGGCCCAGGCCGTTGAGCAGGGTGACGATCGGTAGGAGGGTGGGGTCGGCATACGGCGCTCGCCAGCGCAGGACCAGGTGGAACGCGACCGCGATGGCGAGGAACCCGAAGGCGTACGTCGCCAGGCTGGGCGGCACCGCCCCGTGGACGGCCATGCCGACGTTGGCGTAGGCGACCGTGACGATGACGACGGCGAAGACGACGAGGGCCAGCTCGACGTTGCGGCCCCGGCGGGGCTTGAGGGCGGTGACGACGCTCATCGCTCAGCCCGCCGTCGTCGAGGGCGTCGGGGTCCGCGACGACGAGGGCGTCGGGGTCGTCGTGGGCTCGGTCCAGGTCGGCGGGACGGACTGGCACTGCTGCCCCTGCGCCCGGGCGAAGCGACAGGCGGCGGCCTGGACGCGCAGGTTCGCGACGAGCGCGTCGGCCTCCTCGCGGCTGCCGACGTCGGCGCCCACGGCGAGCTCGGTCTGGTAGATGGCCGGCAGGTCGCTCACCGAGACGTCCGAGGTCTCCACCGGCGAGGACAGCGACAGCGGGCCGAAGTCCTGCTGCACCCCCTGGAAGACGGTCACCTGGCCGTCCACGACGCCCACGAAGTACTGCTGCTGGGTCCAGCTGTATGCCGCGTACGAGCCCCCGACGACGATGACGACCGCGAGGACGAGGGCGCCGAGCCAGCGGCCGATCCGGCCGGCCCGGCTGCTCGGCCCCTCCTCGGCCAGGGTCATGTCGTGGTCGTCGCCGCCGCCCGGGGCGGCGCTGCGGGCCAGCTCGGCGGCCTTGGCTGCGGGAGTCGTCGCCATGGGGCGGGTCCCGCGCTCGCGGGCGGCGGCGCCGACGACCTGGGGCGCCGTGGACGGGTGGGTACGCATCGCGTCGACGACGTCGCCGACCACGACGGTGACGTTGTCGGGGGCGCCTGCCCGCAGCGCCAGTGCGACCAGCCGCTCGCAGGCCTCGGCGGGGTCGGCGGTGTCGACGAGGATCGAGCTGACGGTGTCGGCGGCGACGTAGTCCGTCAGGCCGTCGGAGGCGATGACGTAGCGGTCGCCGACCCTGGCCTGGCGCACCACCAGATCGGGCTCGTCGGTCGCCTGGCCGGTCAGGACGCGCGTGACGAGGGACCGCTGGGGGTGGTGGGCGGCCTCCTCGCTCGTGATGCGGCCCTCGTCGACGAGGCTCTGGACGAAGGAGTGGTCCTTGGTGATCTGGGTGACCTCGCCGTCGCGTACGAGGAAGGCCCGGGAGTCGCCGATGTGGGCGAGGACGATCTTGTCGCTGGTGCGAAGCATGGCGATGAGGGTGGTCCCCATGCCGTCGAGCCGCGGCTCGGCCTTGGCCCGTTCGCCGAGCTCGGCGTTGGCCGCCGCGATCCGCTCGAGCAGCGCGGGACCGGCTTCGGCGCTGCCCAGTGCCTCGTCGTCGAGGTCGACGAGCGCGGCGATGACGGTGGAGGACGCGATGTCGCCGCCGGCGTGCCCACCCATGCCGTCGGCCATGGCGAGAAGGTGGGGGCCGGCATACCCCGAGTCCTGGTTGTTGGACCGGACCATGCCGACATCGGAGCGGGCGGCGTAGCGGAAGGTGAACGGCATGGGCTACCTCTGGAGCTCCACGGTCGTCTCCCCGATGCGCAGCACGCTGCCGAGGCGGATCGGCTCGGGCTCGGTGAGCCGCATCGTGCCGAGGTAGGTGCCGTTCGTCGACCGCAGGTCCTCGACGAGCCACTGGGCGCCGTCGAAGAAGATCCGGGCGTGCCGGCCCGAGGCGTAGTCGTCGTCGAGGACGAGCGCGCACTCGGGGCTGCGGCCGATGAGCAGGCCCGACTCACGCAGCGGCAGGCTCGTCCCGGCGAGCGGACCGGCGGTGACGGTGAGTCGGGTCGGTTCGCCCTTGGTCCGCCGGGCCTTCGTCCTCGTGGCCGCGGTCCGGGGACCGCGCGTGGTGCGCCGCGAGACATGGGTGCCGTACAGGTCGCCGCGGAGCACGCCGACGACGGAGAAGACGAACGCCCACAGGAGCACGAGCATCCCGAGGCGCATGATCGTCAGGGTCAGCTCACTCATCGTTGAGCCCGGTTCCGTTCACCGGCGACCGGCCCGGTAGATGACCGACGTGCGCCCGACGGTGACCCGGTCGCCGTCGTGGAGGTGCTGGGAGGTGATCCGGTCGCCGTTGACGTAGGTGCCGTTCGTCGAGCCGAGGTCGCGGATCGACGCGACGAAGTGCGGGCCGTCGGTCGTCACCCGGATCTCGCTGTGCCGGCGAGAGATGCCGGGGTCGTCGAGGACGATGTCGGCGCTGTCGTCGCGACCGAGGATCGTCAGGGCGCCCATGAGGGGGTAGCGCTCGCCGTCGACGTCGAGCCAGGGTCGGTCCGCGGGGTTGACCCGGTGGGTCTTCGGCGGCTCCGCCTCCTCGAGGGTATGCCGGGGGAGCTCGCCGGCCGCTGCCGCGCCGGCACCGAGGACGGGCGCGGACGCGACCGGCCCGAGCGCCGGTCCGGCGGCCGGACCGACGGCATCCGCCAGTCCCAGACCGGCCAGCAGGTCGACGTCGGGCGCGCCGGGAGCCGGGCTCGCGGCATACCCACCGGGGGCGGGGACGGCGTGGGACTGGCCGGTCGAGCCGGTGGCCTCGGGGCGCTTGGCCGTCGCCGGGCGGACCCGGAAGACCCCGGTCTCGAGGTCGTCGTCGCGCTCGAAGGCGACCGTGAACGGGCCGCCGGGCTGGTAGTGCTGGCTGTCGGCGTGCTCGCTCGCGGCGGCGACGAGCTCGTCCTTGAGGTCGCCCTCGAAGTCGGTGAGCCGGTCGAAGTCGGTGCCGCTCAGCTCGATCTGGAAGATGTTGGGGACGACGGAGCGGCCCTGGCCGCCCATGCCGGCGCGGTCGTCCATGGCCCGGCGGATCGCGCTCGCGATCTCGACCGGCTGCACCTCGGCGCGGAAGGCCTTGGCGAAGACGCCGTTGACGGCCCGTTCGAGGCGGGCCTCGACACGGTCGAACAGGCCCATGCGGCTCACCTCCCAGGGGTTGTGTCGGGGTCGCATCGTGGTGCGGCGCTTGCGCCGGGGCACTCTCTCCTCGTGCGATGGTATCCGCCTCACCGTTGTGGCTGGTCAACCGCCGTATGCCGGGCGGCGGCGGGTCGGCCGACCGGGTGGGGACCGGGGCCGGGCCGCACCCGCGCGGCTGAGCCCGCTTTGAGTTCCGGGCCGGTCATGCGGCACACTAGGACGGCTCACGCGAGAGTGGCGGAACGGCAGACGCGCTGTCTTCAGGTGGCAGTGTCCTTATGGGCGTGGGGGTTCAAATCCCCCCTCTCGCACTCAGAAACCCCGGGTTTGACCTGGGGTTTCGCCCGTGTCAGGCATAGCCTGGCCTCTCCGGGTAGCACGGTGGTAGCACCAGCCCCACTCGGAAGGGGCAGTTCATGGCGTGGATCGAGAAGCGCACGCGCGGCGACGGA
>CAVUXP010000005.1:0-746424 GCA_963745335.1 uncultured Actinomycetota bacterium | reverse complement strand
GTCGGGGCGGTCTTCGCCACGGCAGTCGGTGTGACAGACGGGGCACGCCACGAGGGCCTGGTTGAAGCGGTCGAGCCATTCCGCCCTGACCAGCCATTCGTGGCGGCATGATCCGCATCGCATGCGGCGGGGTCGCTCGAAGTTGATTGACCGCTCGATCACGCATCCAGGCTGGCACGAGCGGCTGACAGTTGCCGCTAAGGAAGGTCACCAGATCGCGCGAGTTGTGTCGACGAGGTGCGCTTTCGTCTGGTCATCTCGTGCTGTCCCACCACGACCTCACCAGGTTCCTCGCTCGGCGCGTTCTGAGGATCCGCGTCCTGACCCCATCCTGACCCCGAGACCGCCGCCAGCGCTCCCGCCTTGACGAAGTGCGTCAATTCGGCCGCGGAGTCTCCTCTGTCGGTCGCGAGTGGAACGATCTTGACATGGGGTGGATCGACTTCATCGATGGGCTCAACGAATTCCTGCCACGGCGCTGGAAGCGCGGATTGGCCGTCGCGATGGCGGTGGTCTTCTTGGCTTTCCCCACGCAGGCTCAGAGGGCCTTCCTCTGGTACGGACAAGAGAAGGCTCATCAGATCGCCGAAAGGATCGTGCCGGCCCTCTTGCCTGTCACAACTCCATCCTCGACCTCCACTGCACGTCCGACACTGCCCGCCGCTGGACGATCTGAGTAGCGGTGCTTGGCCCGACGCCACCACCGAGGGGCGGGCAGTCGACACCCGCCCGTGGACGGGTGCCCCACACCGCCGCCTGTCGACCGTGTCGTCGCGTCGGTTGTGTGCCTTAGACCGACGGGGGAGAACCGCCTCCTGATATCATCAGATATCGGAGGTGGTTCTCATGGCTGACGTCCTGATCCGTGACGTTCCAGAGGCGGTCCTGGCGGGGGTCGACGCGCATGCCTCGCGGCTGGGCCTGTCCCGAGTGGAGTACATCCGGCGGCGCTTGGCCGCGGATGCGGCGACCACGGATGCCGCAGTGTCCGCCTCCGACCTGCGCGCTCTCGCCGACCTGGCCGGCGACCTCGATGACCCCCAGGTGATGGGGGCAGCGTGGCAGTGACCGAGTGGTTAGTCGACAAGTCCGCGCTGGTCCGTCTGGGGGACAGCCCCGACGCGGACGTGTGGGCTGAACGGATCGAGCGAGGTGTGGTGCGCATCGCGACCGTGACCCGCTTGGAAGTCGGCTACTCCGCTCGCAGCGGCCGGGATGCCCGCTCGATGTTCACTCGGCCACCGTTGTCGGCGATGCCGGTGGAGTACCTGACCCCAACCATCGAGGACCGCGCGGTCGATCTGCAGCTGCTGTTGGCGGCGCAGGGCCAGCACCGGGCCCCGTCGATCCCCGACCTCATCATTGCGGCCGCCGCCGAGTTGGCCGGCCTAACCGTGCTCCACCTGGACAAGGACTTCGACCTGATCTCCAGCATCACCGGCCAACCCGTCGAACGCCTCACGCTCTGAGCACAGCGGCGATGGGCTACCTGCCCCTCTTCGCCGCCAGTCGACCTACTCGATCGCGACGGAAGTAGGAGTGGATCCACCTCAGGGGGTCTCGAGGTCGATGCGGGTCTCGGTGCGGAGGTAGCCGGCACGGTCGAAGGCCGCAGCCATGGGCGTATTGACGGCATCGGTGGTCGCAGTGATGCGTGTGGCGCCGTCCGTGACGTGGAAGCGGGTGATGAACGCGAGGATCTCGTCGACATACCCCAGGCCCCGGTGCTCTGGGAGCACAGCGAGGTATCCGACGTTGTGGTTCGTGGGGGTCGCTGACGGGATCGCGACGCCGACCACAGTCCCGTCAGCGGTAGCGGCGATGCGCCACCACGACCGCTCGCCTGGGCAGGCCAGGTAGAAGTCGACCTCGGCACGGGCCAGCTCGTGGGCATTGCCCGACTCCAGCTCACGACGGGTCATGACGTCCAATGACCCCTCCGCGGCTGCCGCGAAGAGGTGCACGAAGGTGTCGTCGTCAGCCGGGGTGAACGTGAGCGAGACAGGCTCGGGCGGCAACGGCCGCCCCGATTCCCACTGGAACTGTAGACGTTCGTTCAGCCGTGACAGGCCCGCAGCGGCACCGGCACGGACCTTCAGGTCGAGCTCGGCAACAGCGGCCGGGTGATCTACCCAGTCGGTCGGCAGCCGCATCGTGTGAGGCAGCGGCACCGGCACGCCTCGACCCGCTAGAGCCCGGTGGCCGGCATCGAGCAGGGCCGTGGCCAGGGTTTCGCGGTCGGGAACCTCTGCTTCGACGTCCCACACGTCCAGTGCGATCGGGGCCGTCGTGTCTCGACCCCACCACATCGCTCGCCCCACGACCGCGTCGGAGTCGCCGAGCGCGACGACGGACCACTCTGATCGCAGACGGCCGGCCGCCACTTCTGCCAGCACCTCGCTCGTCGACAAGCCCATCGCTACCGGGCCGCGCAGGGCTGCCGCGGACTCCAGCTGCCGGCGGGAGGGTTGGACGATTCTCACCGCGCGAGCCTTCCCAACATCCCCTGTGCCGGCAACACCTTATCGAGCATCGTCGTGCCCACGGCTTCGACATGCGTCACTCCGCCACGTGTCGACCGCACCGCGAGCAGCATGAGCGCGCCCATCACCTTGGCTAGTGGAAGGGCTTGGTTCGGCCGTCATCCGGCGCGAAAGCTTCACACCCATCGTGTTCGAAACGAAGCGTGCCGTCGGCCGGCGAAGCGGAGTTGGTGCATGCTCCCCAATCGCCTCCGAGAGGACCGGACAGGGACACATAGGCCTTGCACCCGCCGCACTGCTCCCAGTGCCACGCCTCCTTGTAGTTCCGGTCGTCCGTGTCTCGAATCCATGTGTAGGAGGCAGCCCAGCGGTCGTGGGTGTTCCGCTGGAAAGCCGTCACGGCCACAGGCTAGCCACGTGCACGCTCATCGGCATGAGCGAGCGGTTCGCACGTGCGCCTATCGCCGCGTGCGGATGCATCCGGCTTGGGTGGCTCGGGTCTAGCGTCGGTTTGGTCCGGTTGCCTGGCCGTGGTGGCGGCGGGCGGGGCCGAGGCCTTCTTTCGGGTCGCCGCGTGAGGTGATCCCCGATGTCCGAGTCCACTGTTCTTCTGCCGTTCCAGCCCGCGTCGATGTCGACCGCACATCTGGCGGCGGTCTCGTTCCTGGCCCGCTACTCCGGCCGGACCCACGCCTTGTACGAGTTCCAGCTGCGGGAGTGGTTCACCTGGTGCGAGCACCACGGCCTGGACCCGCTCATCGGGGTGCAGCGCGCCCACGTCGAGCTGTACATCCGCACTCTCGGGGATCGGGGGCTGATGGACTCCTCGGTCGTGACGATGATGCACGGCGTGCGCGGGTTCTTCCGCTTCGCCCACATCGACGGCCTGATCGGCGCCGACCCGGCCGTCTACGCGCGGCTGCCGAAGGTCCACCGGGACGAGTCCCGCACCCAGGGCCTGGACCGGCTCGAGCTGATCCGGTTCCTCCAGGTCGCCCAAACCGTCACCGTCCACCACGGCGCGCTGGCGTTCCTGCTCGGCATCAACGCGCTGCGCGCCTCCGAGGCCGCGGCGGTGCGCATCGAGGACTACGCCGAGACCCTGCGCGGGCATCGGGTCCTGCACCTGGTCGGCAAGGGCAACAAGCCCGCCACCATGCCGGTCACCGTCCCGGTGCTGCGGGTCCTGGAGGCCTGCCGCGGCCAGCGCACCGACGGCCCGCTGATCCTCCGGCCGCTCTCCGGCAACCCGATCGACCGCCGCGACGTGTACCGGATGGTCGCCCGCATCGCCACGACGGCCGGCATACCCCGGCACATCAGCCCCCACTCCCTGCGCCACGCCGCGATCACCAACGCCCTGGACGCCGGGGTCCCGCTGCGCGACGCGCAGATCCTCGCCCGGCACGCCGACCCCCGCACCACCGAGCACTACGACCGGGCCCGGGGCAACCTCGACCGGCACGGCGTGCACTTCCTCACCGCCTACGTCGCCGGAGTGTGAATCCGTCCAGTGTCGGCAAAGATGTACTACATAGTCGTACGATGCCGTACACTCGTCAGGTGGGTGAGCAGATCCACTGGGACCCCGACGCCGCCGCGTACCTCCGATCACGAAGCCACCGGTACCGCGACGGCGTCGACATCGAGCCCGGGTGGACCCTGGAGGCCATGGCAGACGCCGACCTCCTCGCCCTCGAACCAGACCCGAAATCCCGGATGGGAGCCTCCCGGTTCATCGGCCACTCCCACTCCGCCGGACGAGTGATCGTCGTGATCGCCTACCGCGACCTCGACGGTGACCTGCACGGCATCAACGCCTGGCCCGCGACCGGGAACGACCTGCAGCTGTACCAGCAAGGAGACGACGATGGCCAAGACGATTGACCCAGCACTGTCGCAGCGGCTCCGCCGCGAGTCCGAACAGACCAAGAACGACGCCTACCCCCCAGGCGTCACCGGCCGGCGACCGAACCGCCAGAAGGTGTACTCCGTGCGGCTCAGCGCCGACGAAGAAGCCGAAGTCCAAAGAGTTGCCGCCGCCAAACACCTACCCCCATCCACCCTCGTCCGGTCCTGGATCCTCGAACGACTCGACCAGGAACGCCCCGCCTAACCTGTCCCTTTTCGCCGCCAGACGACCATGCCATCTGCGGGAAGTAGCACTGACCGGCACACGACCCAACTGGCTGATGGGTGTCCCAACTGGCTGATGGGTCGTCGACCGCAAGCCGCGGTGACCTGCGCCCGCCCATCGGGGTATGCGGCGCGAAGTGCGTGCCCTGGTTCTTTGATCGGGACCGTCCTGGAGACCGTCCGCCGGAGCGTCGTCTTGCCTCAGGCAACCGGCACCGACCGGGCGACATGCCGGCGGAGGCGGCCCCAACAACCGCGGACAACGGGAGGCAGTTAGCCGAGACCTCCGCCCCCTCCTCCGCCGAGGTGACCGCCGAGCCCGGCGGCACCGGCCGACTTGCGCATCCCGGGCTCCTCGTGGCTGCCGTAGACATCGTCGATCTCGTCCCACCACCCCGGCGGGTGACGGAGCCAGTGCCAGCCGCGGCCGAGCGCGTGGGTCCCTCGCGCGAGCAGGGAGACCGCGGCGTGGGCGAGCCGACTCGGAGTCATACCTCCAGGATAGCCAGGAAGGGCCGCTCCGCCTGGCGTGCCGCTCGAGAGCGCCCTGCCACCCCTAGACAGGTCGTTCGTCCCAGTTGAGGTCCTCGGCGCCTGTGCTGCAAGCTGCCCCAATTCGCCGCCAGGTGGGCACAACCCCCCCGGGGGCCGATCCCGACAGTGGCATAATTGTGGCATGAGTCGCACACGGCTAAGTACCACGGTGGACACCGACCTCTTGGAGAACGCCCGGAAGGCGTCCGGGAAGCCGGACTCGGCGCTGGTCGACGAGGCCCTCGCGGCTCTGCTGGCTCGGCATCGCGCGGCCGAAGTGGACGCCAGCTATGCCGCCTACGACGCCCATCCTCTCGACGAACCCGACGAATGGGGAGACCTGGCCTCGTTCCGGCGTGCGGTCGCGGCCTCATGACCGACCTTCCCGCACGCGGGGAGGTGTGGTGGTGCGAGATGGCCGAGATCGGCCGCAGACCCGTCGTCGTCCTCTCTCGTGACGCCGTGATCCCGCGCCACGGACGAGCACTGATCGCTCCGTGCACGACGACTATCCGACACCTCCCGAGCGAAGTCCTCCTCGAGCCCGGAGAGGACCCCGTGCCGCTTCCTTCTGCGGTCAACCTGGACTCGGTCGAAAGTGTCTCGATCGCCATCCTTGTCGAACGCCTCGGCCGGCTCGCCGAGGACCGGATGCGCCAGATCTGCGCGGCCCTGGCCGTCGCCGTGGACTGCTCAGACTGAGCCGTCCGCTCACCGGCTGCCGATCCCCCAGCTTCCGTCGCCCAGGACCAGAAGACGAAAGGTGGCCCACTCCGCCGCGATCGACCGCGACCAGACTTCGACGGCGGAACCCGGAGCATTACCGCGACGCCGTCCGTGAGGCCAGGATGTGGCTTCGCTGCGAGTGATCGGATGGAGACGCCTGCTTGATCGTTGACGTTGGTGGTGCGTGGGGCCGCGGGTCAGGGTCGGATGACGTCAACCGGTGTGTATGAGTAGTCGGTCATGTCGTTGTCGCCGAGCGCTCCATGCCAGCGGCCTCCCCAGCAGTAGGTCGTCTTCTGGGCCACGGCGCACCCTCCGCAGCCGCCCATGCTCAGGGCGGTCACTCCGTCCGGGAGTCCGTACGGCCGGTTGACTCCAGAGGAGACATGGGTGGCGCTGCCGTTCCCGCGCGCCCCGAAGGCGGGGTCGCCCCAGCACTGCACCGTGCCGGTGGTGGTGGCACACGCGGCGCCGGCCCCGCCGCTGATGGGGGTGGCCGGCTCTAGCCCAGGCATCGGGGTGGGCTGCGTGGTGTCGTTCATCCCGCCCCAGCAGGTGACCTCGCCGGTGTCGGTGAGGGCGCAGGTGTAGCGGCCTCGGGCGGTGATGGCGACAACGCCTCTGGTCAGCCCGAGGACCTGGACAGGGGTAGGCGCTCCCCGCCGATCCAGAAGCTGCCGGTGCCGAGCTGGCCCTGGTCGTTGTACCCCCAGCACTTCAGACCGGCACCGTGCCCGCTGGTCCCTTCGATCGCCCAGGCCCGCAGCGTGGCGTGGTTGTTGGCGAACTCCACCAGTTCGGCGTAGCCCTCGGTGGTCGCCTCGACGGTGACCTCGCCTCGGACGCGACCGGTCGCGGTGTCCACGACGGCCGGGGAGTGAGTGTTCACGTGGGTGTCGACACCGATGACGACATCGATCAGGCCAGCTCCTCCAACCGGGCCGGGGCCGGCGACCACGAGCGGACAGGTCGCAACAAGGCACCAGGCCAGTCTCTTCGGGGGTCACACCCGCGGTCACCAACCACAGCCCAGCACCATCAGGCTGCCTTGGCGAACCTCACAGTCTCTTCGCCGCGAGCCGCGCGTGGCCTCTCTTTGCTGGCCCTTGGTCAGCCGCTTGCCCGTTGAAGCTGCCACGCGGCCTCCAGGGCATCCTCGATGGCTCCGGCATCTCCGCTCACGAGATCAGCGACAACCATCATGTGTCGGGCGTACCGGGCCGGAACGCTGAAGGTTCCCGGAAACTGCCTGAGCAGCAGGTCGCGGTATTCGAAGCCCGCCCGGATCACCACGTGGGCGTCGTCAAGCTGACGCACCACCAGCCTGCCGTGGTACCGGCATACCGCGAACCCGTCCGACACCGTGCAGCGCACTCCCGACAGGCCCTCGGCCAACCTCGTCACGTCGTCGATTCCCACGAAGCGTCCCGTCACCCCTCTCGATGGGCCCGTGCCGTCGCGCCGAAGAACGTCTTCGCCGTCGTCGAACCCCTGCCCATGGTGGCCAGCGTGGCCGCGCACATCGCACAGCGTCAATCCGCCGCCAGTTGACCATCCTCGTCGCGGCGCAAGCCCGCGATGATTGCGGCGCAACATCATGTCCGTGAGTGGGCAGCCCACCCGCACGGGCGAGGTTTACGTCTGGGCGCCCCGTGCCACCAGGTACATCGGGATGAACACGAAGCACACCACGAGGCTCAGAGCCGCCCAGGTCTCGGGCTGCTCGATGGAGAGCCCAAACAGGATTGCCACGACGGGTCGATGATCCTGGACTCGTCTCCTGGCGTCCTGCAACACCCAGTAGCTGGCCCCGGCAATAACAGCCAGAAGAAGCACAGCGCTGAACGCCGAAGGAGCCATCCGGCCAGTATCCCAGCCGCATGTCCGAGCACGCGGTGGTAGGCGACCCCCGGGACTTTAGGCGGTTGTCCGCGGCGGTGAGCGTCGGCGGCGAGGCACAGGACGCCAGCTCAGCGGTGGCCCCTTCCGCGAGCGGACGCACCGCTTGCGGTTCGGGTCACGTCGTCACGAGTCCCGAGTCGCCTGGCGATCGTCACCAGACGAAGGGCACAAGGCGTGCCCGGGTGGCGGCGAACCGGCGGTATGCGTCGCCGAGGGTCGTGGTCAGGGCGCGTTCTTCGATCCGAAGACGGTAGATGATCGCGACCAGGATGAGGGCGAGCGAGGCCAGCAGGCCCACCCAGTTGCCGAGCATTAGGCCGCAGCCGAGGAATGCCATCAGCAGTCCCGTGTAGCTGGGGTGCCGCACGACCCGGTACGGGCCCCGCTGCACCACCACCTGGTCGGGGCTGGTCTTCAGGACGGCGGTGAAGTATCGGCCCAGGGTGAGGAAGGACCACCAGCGCAGCGCCAGTCCCAGCCAGCCCACCACGGCGCCTACGACGAACGGGATCCCCCCGCCGGGGATGAGCGCCTCGCGCGCCAGTGAGGCACCCAACGGAAGCATCAGGATGCCGCCGAAGAACAGGATCCGGAACACCAACTCCCCCAGCAGGTCGGAATGACGGGCCCCACGCCGCAGGCGAAGCGTTTGGGAGAACTCCCCGACCGCGAAGGCGATCACGCTGACCGTCAGGAAGACCACCGCAGTGTGGGACTGCTGAAGGTACGTACCGACCACTCCCACAGGATCGCAGGCCCGGGGGCCAGGCCACCCGGGCCATCGGATCCAGGCGGGTCGGGCATCGCGACCCCGTACCCCGAGAACCCCGCAGTTTCACCCGACGCCGTGACGTAGCCGCTCAAGGAGCTCGTCCCCCAGTACGACGTCGTGCGGTAGCGCCCCCAGCGCCGACACTTCGATGTCGGCACCTTGGCATCGAAGGACAGCAGCAAGGAAGCCCCAGTGGTTCGCCTCCATCTCCTCTTGCGAGTACCCATCAAAGGCCCCGTCGGGGCCGACGACCACTCGTGCCATGTCGGCGATCTCGCCGGCGGACGTCTTCTGCCAGATGTTCGGAGGGCCGGAGACACTCCAGCCCCGATCATCGAGAAGCAGCACTCGGTCACCGTTGGAGAGGACGGCTTCGTGCCTCGCCGATACCGACAGCCGCCGAGGGTCGGCGACAGGGTCGTCGACTTCGACGAACGTCACCAAGCGCGTCACATGCACCACCCGCTCATGATCACACTGGCCCTCTTTGCGCGGCGGCGTATCGTGTCGCAGGGGTAGGTCCTACCGCCGCCTGCCGGCAGTGGCTGTGACGAAGGGCGTATTTGGGGTCCGCGGGTCCGGTCACCTGCAAGCATCAAGCATGGGCACCTTCGTGGTCGCGGTGGTGGGCGGTCTCCTGGGTTTCGCTGTGGGATCCGCGATCTACCTCGTGCTCAACCCGGTGCTGGAAGAGAGCGGCGGTCTCCTGCGCGAGATGCAGGGGCTGCTCTGGAACCTGATCCCGATGCTGACGCTGGTCGGCGTCGCGCTTGGAGTGTGGGGCAACCGACGTCGCCAACGGAACCGCTGACCGTCCGTCGCCGGCGGCAGGACGTCGCCCGCCTTGTCCGCGAACGAACCCGAGAGGTTCCCGAGAGGCGCACGCTACTGCCGAAGCGACGACCGAAGCTGAGGCCCTTCTCGCGCTCAACGAGCCGACGGTCACAGCCGACGCTGCTCCTACCGCGATCCGCGTGAACGCGAGCTGCGACGCAGTCCTTTCCGCGGGCCAGCCGCTTCTGACGCAAACGTGACGCGCTCACGGGGAGATCGGGTCACCCACAAGTAAGGGTGGGTGCCCCGGTTCTGAGACCGGGGCACCCACCCTTGCCTTCATGCCGGCTCGTGGACTACGGCCGGCGCCGAGTCGACATCAGCTGCAGCCGCTGGTCGAGCCGCAGCCTTCGCAGACGTAGCAGGAGCCGGCGGGCCGCATCTTCGTGCCGCAGGTCATGCACATCGGCGCGTCGGCGGCCTTGCCCTGGAACTTCTCGAGCAGGTCCTGCGAGGAGTGGATCTCGACGTCGACCTCGCGGGCCGAGGCGGCGCCGGCCCCGAAGGTGACCTCGGCGGAGTGGTCGGCTCGGTCGTCCTTCTTCTTCGCGGTCGTCGCGACACCCTGGCTGTAGGACTCCATCTCCGACTCGATCTCCTCGTCGGACTCCTCCTCGCTCGCCTCGGTGTAGGAGCCCGTCTCGAGCTGACGGGCCCGCTCCTCGGCGGTGTGGATGCCCATGAACGAGCGGGTGTCGAAGTCCAGGTGGTCCAGGGCCAGCCGGCGGAAGACGTAGTCCATGATCGACTGCGCCATCCGCACGTCCGGGTCGTCGGTGAGACCGGCCGGCTCGAAGCGCATGTTCGTGAACTTCTCGACGAAGGTCTCGAGCGGCACGCCGTACTGGAGGGCCACCGAGATGGCGATCGAGAAGGCGTCCATGACGCCGGCGAGGGTGGAGCCCTGCTTGCCGAACTTGAGGAACAGCTCGCCGAGCCGCCCGTCGTCGTAGGTGCCGGCCGTGAGGTAGCCCTCGGCGCCACCGACGGCGAACGACGTCGTCTGCGAGGCGCGCCGCTTCGGCAGCCGCTCGCGGACCGGACGGTACTCGATGACCTTCTCGACGGCCGGCGCCGCCGCCTCGGCCGAGGCCTTGGCGTCCTTGGCGGTCGAGCCGCCGTCGGACAGCGGCTGGCCGACCTTGCAGTTGTCGCGGTAGACCGCGAGCGCCTTGAGGCCGAGCTTCCAGCCCTGCATGTAGACCTCTTCGATGTCCTCCACCGTCGCCGACTCGGGCAGGTTGACGGTCTTGGAGATCGCGCCGGACAGGAACGGCTGGGTGGCCGCCATCATCCGGACGTGGCCCATCGGAGCGATGGCGCGAGCGCCCATCGCCGTGTCGAAGACCTCGTAGTGCTCGGGCTTGAGACCGGGGGCGTCGATGACGTGGCCCTTGTCGGCGATGTACTCGACGATCGCCTCGACCGTCTCCTCGGCATACCCGAGCTTGCGCAGCGCACGCGGGATGGTGAGGTTGACGATCTGCATCGAGCCGCCGCCGACGAGCTTCTTGAACTTGACGAGCGAGAAGTCCGGCTCGATGCCCGTGGTGTCGCAGTCCATCATGAACCCGATCGTCCCGGTCGGCGCGAGCAGGCTGGCCTGGGCGTTGCGGAAGCCGTTCTTCTCGCCGAGCTTGACGACGTCGTCCCACGCCTTCGTCGCGACGCGGTGGATGTCCTTGTCCATCGTGTGCATCGTCCGCAGCGCGTCGTTGGCCGCCTGGTGCTTGCGCATGACGCGCTTGTGCGCGTCGGCATTGCGGGCGTAGCCGGCATACGGGCCGACGACCGCCGCGAGCTCGGCCGAGCGACGGTATGCCGCGGCGGTGAGCAGCGAGGTGACGCTCGCCGCGAGCGCCCGGCCACCCTCGGAGTCGTAGCCGTGGCCGGTCGCCATGAGCAGCGCGCCGAGGTTGGCGTAGCCGATCCCGAGCTGGCGGTAGTCACGCGTCGTCTGGGCGATCGCCTCGGTCGGGAAGTCGGCGAAGCTGATCGAGATGTCCATCGCGGTGATGACGAGCTCGCTCACCTTGGCGAAGGTCTCGGCGTCGAAGGTGTCGTCGTCGCGGAGGAACTTCAGCAGGTTGAGGCTGGCCAGGTTGCACGAGGAGTTGTCGAGGGACATGTACTCGCTGCACGGGTTCGACGCGGTGATCCGACCGGTCTCGGGGTTGGTGTGCCAGTCGTTGATCGTGTCGTCGTACTGGACGCCGGGGTCGGCGCACTCCCAGGCGGCCTTGGCGATCCGCTCCCACAGCTCGCGGGCGTCGACCGTCTCGATGACCTCACCGGTCTGCCGGGCGCGCAGCCCGAACTCGGTGCCGTCCTCGACCGCCCGCATGAACTCGTCGTTGACCCGGACCGAGTTGTTCGCGTTCTGGTACTGGACCGAGACGATGTCGGCGCCACCGAGGTCCATGTCGAAGCCGGCGTCGCGCAGCGCGCGGATCTTGTCCTCCTCGCGCGCCTTGGTGTCGACGAACTCGACGATGTCGGGGTGGTCGACGTCGAGGACGACCATCTTCGCCGCGCGGCGCGTGGCGCCGCCGGACTTGATCGTCCCGGCCGAGGCGTCGGCGCCGCGCATGAACGACACCGGTCCGGAGGCGGTCCCGCCGGAGGAGAGCAGCTCCTTGGAGGCGCGGATCCGGGAGAGGTTGAGGCCGGCACCGGAGCCGCCCTGGAAGATCTTCCCCTCCTCCTTGTACCAGTTGAGGATGGAGTCCATCGAGTCGTCGACGGAGAGGATGAAGCAGGCGCTGACCTGCTGCGGGCTCTTCGTGCCGACGTTGAACCAGACCGGGCTGTTGAAGCTGAACACCTGGTGCAGCAGGGCGTAGGTCAGCTCGTGCTCGAACAGCTCGGCGTCCTCGTCGGAGCCGAAGTAGCCGAAGTCCTTGCCGCCCTTGACGTAGGTGAGGACGACTCGGTCGATGAGCTGACGCAGGCTCGACTCGCGCTCGGGGGTGCCGACGGCGCCGCGGAAGTACTTCGTCGTGACGATCGTGCTGGCGTTGACCGACCAGAAGTCGGGGAACTCGACCCCGCGCTGCTCGAAGATCGTCTCCCCGGTCTTCCAGTTCTGCTGGAGGACGTCACGCTTCTCCCAGGTCACCTCGTCGTAGGGGTGGACTCCGGGGGTCGTGTAGATCCGCTCGACGGTGACCCCCGCGCCCTTGGGCTTGCGGGCACCTGCACGTGCGCCGGCCGTCTCGGTCATGCCGTTCCCTCACTCTTCTCCCCGGCTCCCGGGGCAATCGACCTGGTCTGTTGTCAGTCTCGTGGCGGCCACCGACAGTGGCCGGCCGTGGCGGTGCGGTGGGTTGGTCCGTGGCGGGTGTGCCGCGGTCTCAGCCCCCGACCGGCCCGGGCGCATCCTGCGCGCCCGGCGGCGCGTCGCCCGGCGGGCCCGCGGCCACCCGCGCGCCGGGCTCCTCGCCGGTCGCCTCCCGCTCCGCACGCAGGAGGGTGATGGCCGTCTCGAAGTCCTCGAGGTTGTCGAACGCCTGGTAGACGCTCGCGAACCTCAGGTAGGCGACCTCGTCGAGCTCACGCAGCGGCTCGAGCACCGCGAGGCCCACCTCGTGGGCCTCGACCTCGGCGCTGCCCTGGCTGCGCACGCTCTCCTCGACCCGCTGGGCGAGGAGGGCGAGCTGGTCCTCCGTGACCGGCCGGCCCTGGCAGGCCTTCCGGACCCCGATGAGGACCTTGCCGCGGCTGAACGGTTCCGAGGCGCCGGAGCGCTTGACGACCGTCAGGCTGGCGCTCTCGAGGGTCGTGAAGCGGCGACCGCACTCGGGGCACTGGCGCCGCCGCCGGATGGAGGCGCCGTCGTCGGTGACCCGGGAGTCCATGACGCGCGAGTCCGTGTGGCGGCAGAAGGGGCAGTGCATGACGTGCTCCTCTCCGCCCGCCTGGGGACGCCTCGGTGGATGGACCTGGGGGAAACGTGTGGAAAACTCGATTGGCCTGTGCACTACATGTGGACGAATGACAATCGTGTAACCACAAGATGTAGTGGCTATCTTGACCCACCGACGGACAACGTGCAACTCCTTCCGCGATATTCCTCGCCGAGGACGCGTTTGCGCAGGTCAGGCTCGCGATGACGGCGCGGCGCGCGGCCCCGCTGGGCGTGTCGTAGCACCATCAGTGGGGCTGGTGTGGCGGATGAGGCACCACATCTGGTGGTATGCCGCCGCCACACGCCGTCCGGTGCGAGCATGGGTCCCATGAGCGTCGCATCGGCGAGGTCCTTCGGCTCCGTGGCGAGCACCCACAGCGTCGCCTCGATCGCCTCGGCGGGCTCGGTCGCCAGCATCGCGAGTGCCGGGAGCATCGCGTCGGTCGGCTCGGCCGGGAGCATCGCGTCGCTCCTTTCGGCCGGCAGCATCGGCTCGCTCCTCTCGGCCGGAAGCATCGGCTCGGTGGCGAGCTGGCGCAGCATCGGCGGCATCGGGGCCGCCCACAACGTCCCGGTGCTGGCGATCGCCGCCCTCGCCGCGGCATACCTCTGGCGGCGGCCGCGCGCCGCCGACGGCTACTCCCCCGGCACCGTCGAGCGGTGAACGAGGGCCCCGACGACGGCACCGTGCCAGTCGCTCCGGGCCGTTCCCCAGGCCGCCGCCCCGCAGCCGCAGCGCCAGCGCCAGCGGCGTTGGGCGTCGCAGGTCACCATCGGGTGGTGCCCGCTGCGCACGGGGCGGCGATCGGTCCTGGTCATGCACCAAAGAGCCGCCGAGCCGGCCCGGTGATACGGGCGGGCTCGGCGGCAGAGGTCCGGCGTCGGCATCGGCCGGGGTCGGGTGCTCGCGGAGGCGACCGGCATTCCGGACGGCCGGACGAGCACCCGCCCGCGAGCGCGGCGGCCGGGGCAGGTCAGAGCTCCGGACCCTCGCCGCGGAGCTTGTCGACCTCGGCCATCGCATCGCGGAGCCGGCCGAGCCACTCGTCGGTGTGCTCGCCGACGAGCCGCACGCACCAGGCGAGGGCGTCGGAGCGGGACCTGGCGACACCGGCGTCGACGAGGGTGTCGAGCACCTGTCGCTCGGGCTGGCGCAGCCGGGTCATCGTCGGGACGGCGAGGTGGGTGAACAGCTCGGTCCGTCCGCCGAGCCGGGCGCCCCAGGCGACCTTGCGCGCGTAGCGACGCTCTGCCTCCTGGGCGATGGCGATCCGCTCCTCGCGGGTCTCCGCCCGGAACCGGCCGATCCGGCCCTCGGCCTCGGCGCCCTCGCTCGCCTGGTCCGGGAGACTGCCGACGACGGTGATCTCCTCGCGGTCGACGATGACGTCGACGTCGGTGAACCAGCCCTCGGGGAGCCGGCCGGCGAACCACGCCGCGGCGTCGTCCGCCGGCGGCAGGTCCACCTGCTGCCAGCCGCCGGGACGACCGAAGCCACGGCCGCGGCCGCGGCCCCGGGGCCGCGGCCACCGCGGCCGGACCGCCGCCCGGGCCACCGCGACGTCCGGGGCGGGCTGCCCTCCGGGGCCGAAGCCCGGACCCGGTCCGAAGCCGGCCCCCATCGGGCCGCCCTCGGCCTCACGGCCGCGCATCCGTCGGTTGGCGCGGCCCTCGCGGCCGCGCATCTGGGGTGGAGTGTGCTGGGTCATGAGCATGCCTTTCGTTACAGAGTTACATGATTACACACTTGCACAACGAAGCGGAGCCGTCCGGCATTCCCGGCCGCTCCGGCGTCGCCCTCCACCGGCTCGCCCGCCGCCTGGGCGGGTGTCCGACGCCCTCGCCACACTGGTCCCATGCCGACCCGCGACCGCGCCTGGCTCGTCCGACGGCGGCTGGCGACCCACCGCCTGTCGGGCCCGGCCCTGTCCCGTGCCGCCGATGTCGTCCGGCTCCTCACCGCCGTCCAGAGCCAGGACGCCCCGATGGCGGCCTGGTCACTCGCGATGCGATCCCGGTGCCGGACGCCCGCCGCGGTCCTCGCCGAGCAGGCGATGGGCGGCTTCATCCGCACCCACGTCCTGCGCCCCACGTGGCACTACGTCGCGCCGGAGGACCTCCGGTGGCTGCTCCGGCTCAGCTCCGCCAAGGTCGAGTCCGGGATGGCCGCCCGGCACCGCCAGCTCGAGCTGGACTCCCGCGCCCTCGGCCAGGGTCTCGACGCGCTCGCCGAGCTCCTCGCCGACGGCTCACGGCCGACCCGCACGGAGCTCGGACCGGCCCTCGAGCACCGCGGCTTCCGCGGCCCCGGCGAGCGGGTCGGGCACCTCCTCCTCGTCGCCGAGCTCCGCGGCCTCGTCTGCTCGGGCGCACCCCGCGACGGTGCGCACACGTACGCCCTCCTCGACGACACCGTCCCGGCGGGACCGTCGGACGACCTCACGGGCGAGGAGGCCGTCCGCACCCTCGTCCGTCGCTTCGTCGGCGGCCACGGCCCGGTCGGCGAGCGGGACCTCACCCGGTGGTGCACCCTCGGGCTGACCGAGATCCGCCGGGCCCTGGCCGACCTCGGCGACGACGTGCGGTCGGTCGAGGTCGAGGGCGAGACGCTGTGGTACGACCCGGCCGTCTCCGCCCGCGAGACCCGGAGCCGGTCGGGATACCTCCTGCCGACCTTCGACGAGGCCTTCCTCAGCTACGCGCGGCTCGGCTTCCCGCGCAGCGCCCCGGACCTGCTCCGCTCCGGGATGGCCGCCCAGACCGGCGGCGGCGTCGTCGTCGTCGGCGGTCGCGACATCGGACGGTTCACGCGGAGGCTGACCCCGACGCGGGTCCGGGTGATCCTCCGGATGGACCACCGGTGGAGCAGGGCCGAGCGGGACGCCGCCGCGGAGGCAGCCGGCCGGTACGCCCGGTTCGTCGGCCGGGAGCTCACCCTCTCCTGGGAGTGACCGGCCGATCGACCCGGACAGCACGGAGGGCGCCGGACCGCCCCTGCGGGATCCGACGCCCTCCGGCGCTGAGTCGGGTCGAGGGACTCAGGTCTGCGGGATCACGAGCGTCTGACCGGCCGTGATCGTCGTGGTGTTGAGCGCGTTGGCCACCCGGATCGCCGTCATCGCCTCGGCGAGGGACAGGTCGGGCAGCTCGCTCGCCGCGAGCCCCGACAGGGTCTGACCGGGCTGGACGGTCACGGTGTGGGTCACCGGCGCCGGGGCCGACGGACCGGAGACCGCGACGCCCCCGACCGCAACGGCCACGGCCACGAAGAGCCCGGTCGAGGACGAGCCGGCCCCGGGTGGTGAGCCGCAGCCCGCCCGCCTCGGGAGCGGGGCCGCCGGTCGGCACGAGGACGAGGTCGGGACGCCCGGGACGCCGGCCCGCGCCGGATCGCTGCCCCGCCCGCCCGGGACGCGGCTCGGCCGGGGCCGGCGCGGCGTACCCGCGGGCGCCCTCCCACACGAGTGCGCTCATCGTCTCCTCCATCCCGGCCGCCGAAGCGAGCCTGGTCGAACCTCTGTTCGATCGAACGTCTGATCGATTTGTAGCACGGACGGACGGGCCGATCAAGACACGCATCGAACAGATGTTTGAAACCTGTGTTCGATCTCCGTACGATTCCGTCACGTCGACAAGCCAAGCAGGCCCCACCGACAGCCCCCGTGGAGCGGGACCCCGGAGCCCTCCGGACCGCCTCCCGCCGGCCTCCGGAGCCGCCCGCGTGGAGCCCGTCGACCGCCCACCGACAGCGAGGTTCGCCATGGCAGACCGCCCCGACACCCGACCCGACGACCGGTCCGACGCGGTCGCCGAGGTCCACGAGCTGCCCGAGCGGGACCGCGGCGACGGCCTCACCGTCCGCCAGCGTCGGGTCCTCGAGGTGATCCGCAACTCCGTCGACCGCCGCGGCTACCCGCCGAGCCTGCGCGAGATCGGCGAGGCCGTCGGGCTGACCTCCCCCAGCTCGGTCGCCCACCAGCTCTCGACCCTCGAGCGCAAGGGCTACCTCCGCCGCGACCCCAACCGCCCCCGGGCGATCGAGGTCGTCTCCCCCGACACCCCCCGCGACGGCCGGGGCTACCGTGCCGCGGTCAGCGCGGCGAGCGAGACGGACCACGACGAGACGGGCATCGGCGACGAGCGCCCGGAGGCGTCCTACGTCCCCGTCCTCGGCCGGATCGCGGCCGGCGTGCCGATCACCGCCGAGGAGCTCGTCGAGGACGTCTTCCCCCTCCCCCGGCAGATCGTCGGTGAGGGCGCCCTCTTCCTGCTCCAGGTCGTCGGCGACTCGATGGTCGACGCCGCGATCTGCGACGGCGACTGGGTCGTCGTCCGCCAGCAGCCGACGGCCGACAACGGCGACATCGTCGCGGCGATGCTCGACAACGAGGCGACCGTCAAGACGTTCAAGCGCCGGGACGGCCACGTCTGGCTGCTCCCGCACAACCCCGCGTTCGAGCCGATCGACGGGGACCACGCGACGATCCTCGGCAAGGTCACCGCCGTCCTGCGCCGCGTCTGAACGCCCCCGGCCGCCGCGGCCTGAGCCCGACGAGCGGTTCCCGGTCGGGCTCAGGCGGGTATGCCGCCGAGTCGGGTCGCCGTGGGCTCGAGCCGGGCCCAGACGGCCGCGAGTCCGTGGGCCCGCTCCCACAGCTCCCACAGCTCGTTGTCCTGCGGCACCAACGCCCGGGTCAGCGCACGCCGAGCCACCTCGGCGAGGCCCGGATCCACCGACACCGTGTCGTCGTAGACCCACTCCGGCAGCTCGGGCTCGGCACAGGGCAGGTCCGGGTTCAGCGAGATCGAGATGACCGCCGCGGCGGCGATGGCCTCGGACATCTTCGGTGCGTCGACGTAGCCGCGGTCGCCGAGGACCTGGTCGAGGGCGGCCCGCAGCAGCACCGGTCGGTCCGTCGGGTCGGCATCCTCGATCTCGTCGAGGAAGTCGAGCGCGTCGTCGTTGTCGAACGGCCCGAAACCGAACGCGCCCATGACGCCCCTCCTCCATGCCGGGCGGCCGGTGCGTCGCCCGGCCTTGGGGCGATGCTAGGCAGGCGGAGGGCGCGCCGCGGCGCCGGTGTGCGCGGGCTCACCTCGTCCAGGGGCCCATTGTGGGGCGACTCACCTCCGGGCGGGTCCGGAGGTGGCGACGGTCACGTCCGAGGTGGTGGAAACCGTTGGTACCAGGCGGTATCCACCCAACGGCCGAACTTGTTGCCGACCTCGCGGAGAACGCCGACGGGCTCGAAGCCGAACGCCCGGTGCAGCGCCTCGCTCGCCTCGTTGGGCCGGGCGATGACGGCGACCTGGGTGTGCGCCCCGGCGGCGTCGAGCCGGGCGAGCAGCTCGGCGTAGAGCATCCGCCCCACCCGCCGCCCGCGCGCCCGCTCGGCGACGTAGACGCTCGTCTCGCGGGTGCCGGCATACGCGGGCCGCGGCCGGAAGGACCCGGAGAGGGCATAGCCGAGGACGACCCCGCCCTCCTCGGCGACGAGGAAGGCGTCGGTGGGCCCGAGCGCCGCCATCGCCGCGCCGAGGTAGGCGACCCCGCGCTCCTCGGTGTCGAAGGTCGCGACGGTGTCCCGCACGCACTGGTCGTAGATGGCGGCGACGGCGGGGAGGTCCCGCGGGGTCGCGTCACGGACGGTCGGCGACCATCCGGCCCTCCCGTCTCGGTCACGAGGGCGGCCAGGGTCGGGCCGAGCGCCGCGTCGAGGTGGTGGGTCGTCTCGGCGTCGCCGCGGGTCGGCCCGCGGGTGATGACGAGCACGGGTATGCCGCGTGCCCGGGCCCGGCGGACGAACCGGTAGCCGCTCATGACGGCGAGCGAGGACCCGAGGACGAGCAGGGCCGGCGCGCTCTCGACGAGGGCGTAGCAGCGCTCGACCCGGTCCTTGGGGACCGAGCCGCCGAAGAAGACGACGTCCGGCTTGAGCGTGTCGGCGCCGCACGCCCGGCACACGGGCAGGACGAAGCCGGCCACGGCGGCATCGGGCAGGACGATGTCACCGTCGGGGCGGATCTGGCTCGTCACCCGCGAGCCGTCGGCGATCGTCCCGAGGGCCCGCTCGGCGAAGCCGGGGTTGGCCTCGGCCATCCGGCGCTGGAGCACCTCGCGCTCGCTCCGTCCACCGCAGGTGAGGCAGACGACGTCGGCGAGCGAGCCGTGCAGCTCGACGACGCCGCGGGTCCCGGCCTCCTGGTGCAGGCCGTCGACGTTCTGGGTGATGACCGCGCCGACGAGGCCCCGCCGCTGGAGCGTGGTCACCGCCTGGTGGCCGACGTTGGGCCGGGCGGCCGCGAACCGCTGCCAGCCGACGAAGCTGCGGGCCCAGTACCGCCGGCGCGCCTCGCTCGTCCCGACGAACTCGCCGTGCGACATCGGCATGACCCGCCGGCGGCCGTCCGCACCGCGGTAGTCGGGGATGCCGGACTCGGTCGAGATCCCGGCCCCGGTGAGGACGAGGGCGGGCGCCCGGTCCGCCAGCACCCGGGCCATCGTCGCGACATCGGCCCTCGGCGCCGTCGCGACCGTCGGCAGGGCGGCCTCGCGCGGGCGGGCCGGTGGCGCCGCGGGGCTCGCGGCGGGTCGGGCGGGCAGGCTCACCGGCCCAGTATCGGCCACCCGGCCCATTCGTGCCTGCGCGTTGTCGATGCTCTGCGATAACACCCGGTTATAGGATGGATCCATGATCGACGCCGCCGGGCTGCGCGTCATGCGCGCCATCGCCGACGAGGGCAGCTTCACCGCCGCCGCCCTCGCGCTGGGCTACAGCCAGCCGGCGATCTCGCAGATGGTCCGGCGCCTCGAGCAGCGGACCGGGACCGTCCTCGTCGAGCGGATCGGCCGCAGCGTCCGGCTCACCGAGGCCGGCCAGGTCCTCGCGCGCCACGCCGGGCCGGTCCTCGCGGCGCTCGACGCGGCCGAGGAGGAGGTCGCCGCGATCGCCGGGATGCGCGCGGGCCGGGTGCGGCTCATGGCCTTCCCGTCCGCCTCCGCGACGCTCGTGCCCCGCGCCCTGTCCCTGCTCAAGGAGCGCTTCCCGGACCTGACGATCACCTTCACCGAGGCCGAGCCGCCGGAGTCGCTCGCGGCGCTGCGGGCCGGTGAGTGCGACCTCGCCGTCGCCTTCACCTACGAGGGGACCGACCTCGGCCGGGGGGAGGAGGACGTCGACGCGTTCGTCACGACGACCCTCCTCGCCGACGAGGTGCGCCTCGCCGTCCCGGCCGACCACCCGGTCGCCCGACTCGACCACGCCGACCTCGGCGCGCTGGACGACGAGACGTGGATCGCCGGCTGCCCCCGCTGCCGCGGTCACCTCCTCCAGCTGTGCGACGCGGCCGGGTTCGCGCCGCACGTCGCGTTCGAGACCGAGGACTACGTCGCCGTCATGGGGCTCGTCGCCGAGGGTCTCGGCGTCGCCCTCATCCCCGACCTCATCCTCCGCACCGTCCAGCATCCCGAGGTCGTCGCCCTGCCCATCGAGCCGGCGTCGCGCCGCTGCATCCAGGCCGTGACGACACCGGACCTGCAGCGGGTCCCCGCCGTGGCCGCACTGCTCCAGGCGCTCACGGAGAGCGCGCAGGCCCAGCCCGTCGGCGCGGCCTGCCTCTCCGACTGACCCGGGTCGGCTGGACGAGGATCCTCCCCCGGCGGTCGAGGACGGCGATGTCCCCGCCCCGGTCGGTGCGGTAGACGGCATACCCGTCGGCTCGGAGGAGCGCGAGCGCCGAGGGCGCCGGATGGCCGTAGTCGTTGTCGGCCCCGACGCTGATGATCCCGACCGGAGCGGAGGCCTCGGCGACGAGATCGGGGTCGAGGTTCGCGGACCCGTGGTGGGCGACCTTGACGACGTCGAGGCCCCGCACCGCCGCCGCCAGGCCGGCGTCGCGGCGGATGCGGAGCAGCAGGTCGTGGGCCGCCTCCCGCTCGATGTCGCCGAGCAGCAGGGCGTCGACGGCACCGGTGCGAGCGAGGAGCACGACGCTGGCGTTGTTGGGCACCGAGCCCGCGTCGATGCGCCGGGCCGGGGACAGGACGGTGGCGGTCAGCTCGCCCGCGACGATCCGCTCCCCCACGGCCACGGGCCCGCATCGGTATGCCGCGCGCCGCCGTCCAGCGGCGGACGTCGGACACCTCGTAGTCGGGTTCGGCGACCGGAGAGGTGAGGACCTCCCCGACCCGGCGCCCGTCGATCGCGCCGGGCAGCCCCTCGACGTGGTCGGCGTGGAAGTGGGTGAGGACGACGGCGTCCAGGACGTCGACGCCGAGCCGGTTGAGGCAGCGGTCGACGAGCCGGGGCTCCGGTCCCGCATCGACGAGCACGGCCCGACCGGGCCCGGTCCGCAGCACGCTCGCGTCGCCCTGCCCGACGTCGCAGACGACGAACCGCCACCCGGCCGGCGGCCAGGTGACGGTCCGGGTCGGCAGGGCGACGGCACCGACGAGGAGGAGGACGCCGAGGGCCGCGACCGGTCGACGTCGCGCCCGTCGCGCCGACCCACGGTGCGGTGAGGATCGCGACGACGGTGAGCCCGGCGAGCAGGAGCGCGCCCGGGCCGCCGTCCGGCCACGGCATCGTGCCGCCCGGCACCTCCGCGCAGGTCCGGGCGACCCAGGCGATGCCGAGGGTGGGAACGGCGCCGACCGTCCCGGCGAGGGCGGCCAGCCGGCCCGACACGACGGCCAGGAGGGCCGCCGCGACCCCGGCGATCGTGGCCGGCGGGACGAGCGGCGCGGCGAGGAGGTTGGCGAGGACGCCGACGATGCTGACCGACCCCTGGAGCAGCACGATGACCGGGGCACAGGCGACCTGGGCCGCGACCGGCACGGCGACGAGCGGGCCCAGCCGACGCATCGCCGCGGGGTAGCCGGCGGCCGATCGCCCGCCCCCACGGGCGGGTGAACGAGCAGGAGTCCGAGGGTCGCGAGGGTCGACAGGACGAAGCCGTAGGAGCGCGAGAGCCAGGGGTCGTAGCCGAGGAGGAGGACGACCGCCGCGCCGAGCACGGGGAGCCCGGCGGCCGGCCGGGAGCGGCTCTGGCCCGAGGATCGCGATGGCCCCCATGACCGACGCGCGGACGACGCTGGGCTCGGGCCGCGCCAGGACGACGAAGCCGGCGAGGGCGAGGAGAGCGAGGGCGGGGCGCGCCCGGCGGGGCACTCCGAGCAGTCCGGCCACCCCGAGGACGAGGCCGAGGACGACGGCGACGTTGGCGCCGCTGACGGCCGACAGGTGGGTCATCCCCGTCGCGAGCATGGCATCGGTGAGGTCCCCGGGGGTGCGGCTCGTGTCCCCGATGACGAGCCCCGGGAGGAGGCCCCGCGCGTCGGCGGGCGCGTCGTCGACGGCGGCGCGCAGCCCGGCACGGAGCCGCTCGGCCCCCGCCGCCACGAGGCCGGGCGGCGCCCGGAGCTCCGGGCTTCCGGTGGCCGTCGCGACGGCCAGCTCGCGGCCGTCCGGGGAGGCCGGGCGACAGCCGGACCGGCACCGACACGGTCTCGTGCCATCGCAGCCCGAGCAGCCGCTCGTCCCCGACGAGCAGCACCGGGGCGTGGGCCGCGCCGGTGCGTCCCCTGCCGGTCACCTCGACCGCCCGGGCCCGGGCGGTGACCCGGCGGGCGTCCCGGTCGGAGACGGTGCGGGCGACCGGGTCGCTCGTCACGACGACGACGAGGCGCACCCGGGCCCGCTCCCGGGTGAGGTCGTCGAGGTCGCCCGACGCCCGGACGAGCTGGTGCCCGACGGCGGCCACCTGGAGGGTGGCGACGACGACGAGCACGGTGGCCGGCAGCGCCCACCCCCGTGACGCCACGACCCCAGCCGCCCGCTCGCGCTGGGTCGCCGCCGCGAGGGTCGCAGCACGACGAGGCAGCCCGCCGCCGCGGACAGCGCCACGACCCCGAGGCCGGCGTGGGCTCGCGGGCCCCAGGCGAGCGTGGCGGCGAGCACGGCCCAGCCGATGAGCGCCGGCCCGAGCAGTCGGGCGTCGCTGCGGGGCCCTCCCGGGTCCGGGGTCGGCGGTGGCCCGGCTCGTCACAGCGTCACCTTGGGCGTGAGCTGGGCGAGGAGCTTCTCGCCGATGCCGCTGACCTCGCCGAGCTCGTCGATGCTCGTGAAGCGCCCGTGCTCGGCCCGCCAGTCGAGGATGCGCTGGGCGAGGACCGGACCGATCCCCGGCAGGGCGTCGAGGGCGGCCGCGTCGGCGGAGTTGAGCGACACGGGACCGCCCGCAGCCAGGCCCTGCGGCGGTCCCGGCGGGGCCGGCGCTCCCACCGGCCGGCGCACCTCCCCGGGCCGGGGCACCCGGATCTGCTCGCCGTCGACGACGAGGCGGGCGAGGTTGAGCGCGGACAGGTCGGCCCGCCGGGTCGCGCCGCCCGCGGCCTCGACGGCGTCGACGACCCGAGACCCCGGCGGCAGCTCGACGATGCCGGCCCGCCGCACCTGACCGACGACGTGGACCACGAGGACCGGGCCCGTCGAACCGGTCGGGGCCGAGCCGGACGGGGTCGGCGCGGCCGGCGACACCGATGGCGCCCCCGCGGCCACGGGCGCGTCCCATCGTCGTGGCGGACGGGACCACCGCCATCGGTGCGCCCGAGGACCGCGCCCAGGCGACCCGGAGACCGAACACGCCGACGGCGAGGACGAGCAGGAGGAGCACACCCGCGACCGCGGCTCGGCTCGGCAGCCACCGCGCCCCGCGGAGCGATGCCGGCAGGGAGAGGGCCGCCGGGCGCACGCCATCGCCCCGACCGCCGGCAGACCGGTGCGGCGGCTGGTCGACGGCCCTCGGCCGGGCCGGCACGAAGGCCGCCTCCTCCCCCGTCGGCGCCGCCCCGCCGGGGTCGGCCGGCCGCAGCCACTGCGGGTCCTCGGCGGTGTCGGATGTCGGAGCGTCCTGCCTCGCCGACGCACCGGTCGGCCCGGCCCGCCCGGCCCGGGCGAGGATGGCAAGAACCCGTGCCGAGGGCTGCGGATCCGGCGGGTGGCGCGGCATACGCCGACGCTAGGCAGCCCCGCGCGGAACGGGACGAGACGAGCGCCGGCCTGTGGACGAGCGCCACCGCGTGGCCCGGCTGTGGACAACCGGCGGCCGGACCCGGAGGACGGCCGAGGCGGACGAGTCAGGCCACCTTCGCGGCGAGCCAGGTCCGGATGTTGCGGTGGTGGCGAGAGATGACGAGCAGAGAGAGGGCGAGCAGCCACCAGCCGGTCTCGGGCTCGAGCACGGCCGCGACCCCCGGCACGGAGAGGCCCCCGAGCACCCCGACGACGGCGAGGGCCAGACACGTGAGGACCGAGGCGCGCCCGATGGTCCGGACGACGGCGACGACGGCCCCGAAGAGGAGGACGGCACCCAGCGCCACCCACGGCGCGACGGCGAGCATCGCGCCGAGGGCCGCCGCGACGCCCTTGCCGCCCCTCCCCCCGAGGAAGGGGCTGAACATGTGGCCCAGAACCACCGCCAGGCCCGCGACGAGCGCGAGGCGCAGCCCGAGCCAGCCGAGGACGACGACGGCCGGGAGGAAGGCCTTGAGGACGTCGAGGAGTCCGACGACGACACCCCACCGCACCCCGAGGACCCGTCCGGCGTTCGTCGCGCCCGGGTTGCCGGACCCGCTGGCGCGCAGGTCCGCGCCGAGGGCCCGGGCGAGCAGGCTGGCCGGGTTGACCGACCCGATGAGGAAGCAGACGACGGCGACGACGACGACGACCGAGCCCACCTGGACGGACGTCACGACCCGGCGCCCACCCGGGGGCAGACCGCGACGGCGAGGGTGCCCGGCCCGACATGGGCACCGACGACGGCACCCAGTTCGACGACGCGCAGGTCGCGCAGCCCCGGAAGCCGCCCACGGAGACGGTCGGCCAGCGTGACCGCACGGTCCGCGGAGTCGAGGTGGTGGACGGCGACGTCGACCCCGTCGGCCCCGGCCGGCGCAGCGGCGGCCGCCACGATGGCCAGCTCCTCCAGCCTCGCCAGGGCGCGGGAGGCGGTGCGCACCTTCTCGACCGGGACGATGTGCCCGTCGGACACGCCGAGGATCGGCTTGATGGCGAGGGCGGACCCGACGAGTGCGCCGGCGGTCCCGATCCGCCCGCCCCGCCGCAGGTGTTCGAGGGTGTCGACATAGAAGACGACCGAGGAGGCCCGGGTCCGGGCCCGGACGAGCGCCGCCACGTCCTCGGCGGTCGCGCCCGCCGACGCTGCCTCGGCCCCGGCGACGACGGCGTACCCCATGGCCATCCCCATCGTCCGCGAGTCGACGACGGTCACCGGCACTCCGGCCTGGCTCGCCGCCAGCTGGGCCGATCCCATCGTCGAGGACATGTCGGAGGAGATGTGGACCGAGACGACGGCATCGGCGCCCGCGGCGACGACGCGCTCGTAGACCTCGAGGACCGCCTGCGGGGACGGCCGCGACGTCGACACGGGGGTGAAGGCGCGCAGCGCGGTCGCCACCTCGGCGGCGTCGATGTCGACCCCCTCGACGCGCTCTCGCCCGCCGACGACGACGTGGAGGGGGACGACGCCGATGCCGTGGGCCCGGACGAGGTCGGGCGCCAGGTAGGCCGTCGAGTCGGTGACGAGCGCGGTGGTCACCCAGCCAGGCTAGTGGTGCTCGACCGGGATGCCGCCCTGGCACACGATGTGCAGTTCGATCTCGCTGTCCTCACCGTCGCCCTCGCCGTCGCC
Organism: uncultured Actinomycetota bacterium; assembly: GCA_963745335.1. Taxonomy (GTDB): domain Bacteria; phylum Actinomycetota; class Actinomycetes; order Actinomycetales; family Dermatophilaceae; genus CAVSJJ01. The sequence goes on along the minus strand of CAVUXP010000005.1, from coordinate 720,419 downwards.
GTAGCCGCCGGTGAAGCTCACCTCGAGGGCCCCGTCGCCGACCTCCTGGTGCAGGCGGTAGCCGTCGCGCGGGGTCGCCGACACCAGCCGGATGGTCGAGCCCGTGCACGAGGCGGTGACCGTCCCGCCCCTGGTCGAGAAGGTCGCCTTGCGGGTGGCCGGACTCGGGGCCGGCGGGTGCGCGGCCGCCGTCGGGTGTGGCCTCGACGTCGTATGCCGTGGCGTGGACCTCGGCGTCGACCCGGTACCCGGCGGCCGGGTCGCCGTCGGCGTCTCGTCGTCGTCATCCGTCTCGGTGGGCGTCGGTCGGGCCGTCGACGTCGCCGGCCGCGGCGTCGTCGGCATCGAGGACACCGTGCCGGCGGGCACGGCGACCTGTGCGATACCGACGTCGCGACCGGCCCGGCCGATGACGAACCAGGTCAGGGAGGCGACCGCGAGGACGACGACGAGCCACAGCCCCGCCATCGCCGTCCAGCGCCGTACCGGCGTTCCCATCGCCCGCCCCTTCGTCATGAACGCCATCATCGTGCCACCTCGCCCCAGCGCGGTGCCGTACGGTTTGGCCCGTGGCACACGTGCTGGTCATCGAGGACGACCCCGACATCCGCCGGTCCCTCGTCCGGTCCCTCTCGGACCACGGCCATGCCGTCTCGACCGCTCCGGCCGGGATGCCGGGCCTGCAGCAGGCCGTCGACGAGCAACCGGACCTCGTCCTCCTCGACCTCGGGCTGCCCGACCTCGACGGTCACGAGGTCCTGCGCATGCTCCGGGCCGTCCGGGAGACTCCGGTCATCGTCGTCACGGCCCGCGACGACGACCCGTCGGTCGTCGCGGCTCTCGACGCCGGGGCCGACGACTACGTCCTCAAGCCCTTCACGGGCGAGCAGCTCCAGGCTCGGATCCGCGCCGTCCTGCGGCGCACCCGCGCCGAGAGCGGCGACGACTCGATCGTCGTCGGAGAGCTCCGCGTCGACCCCACGAGCCGGCAGGCCTTCCTCCGCGGTGAGCCGATCGACCTCTCCCGCAAGGAGTTCGACCTCCTCGCGCTGCTCGCCAGCCGGGCGGGCGAGGTCGTCACCAAGCGCGAGATCCTCGCCGAGGTGTGGCAGCAGGTCTACGGCGGCGGAGAGCGGACGGTCGACGTCCACCTGTCCTGGCTGCGACGCAAGCTCGGCGAGACCGCGACCGAGCCGGTCTATCTCCACAGCGTCCGCGGCGTCGGCATCCGGCTCGGTGAGAAGACCGGCGGCTGAGCCGTGCGCCGACGGATCACGCTCCTCGTGGGCGCGACGACGTCCGCCGTCGTCGTGGCCTTCGTCGTCCCGCTCTGCGTCCTCATCGCCTCGCTCGCCGAGGACCGCGCCGTCAACGAGGCGCGCCAGCTCGTCCAGACGGTCGCGACGGTCGTCGCGACCGTCCCCGCGGACAACCTCGAGAGCACCGTGGACCTCTTCGTCAGCGAGGGTGCTCAGGTCACCGTCGTCACGGCCGACGGCACGGCATACGGGACGGACGCGGCGTCCGCGGCGTCCCAGAGCGCCGTCCAGGAGGCGCGTCGCAGCCTCGTCGCGTTCACCGACCGGACCGACGAGGGCGTCCAGATCGTCGTGCCCGTGACGACGGGCGACGGCATCTCGGTCGTGACGACGATGGTGCCGGCAGCGAACCTGCGGACCGGCGTCCCCGAGGCGTGGGCGACGATCATCGCGCTGGGCGTCCTCATCGTCCTGCTCTCGGTCCTCATCGCGCGCGCCCTCGGCGGTCGGGTCAGCACGCCGGTCATCCGGCTCGCCGACGTGGCCCACCGGCTCCGCGGCGGAGACCTCGACGCTCGCGCGGTCCCGGCCGGCCCGTCCGAGACCGTCGAGCTCGCCGAGGCGTTCAACCTCCTCGCCGACCGGATCGAGCAGCTCGTCGCCGACGAGCGCGAGAACGTCGCCGACCTCGGTCACCGGCTGAGGACCCCCGTCACGGCGCTCCGGCTCGACACCGACCTCGTCGCCGACCCCGAGCTGGCCGCCCGGCTCCGGGAGCACGTCGACCACCTGCAGCGCAGCATCGACACCGTCGTCCGCGAGGCGCGACGCAGCGTGCGGGAGGCGCTCCCCGAAGGCGCCGACGCGACGGCCGTCGTCACCGACCGGGTCGACTTCTGGCGGCCGCTGGCCGAGGACCAGGCCCGGGGCCTCGATCTCGACGTCCCCGGCGGCCCGGTCCTCGTCCGGATGCAGGCCGTCGACCTGCGCGAGCTCGTCGACACCCTCCTCGACAACGTCTTCGCCCACACGCCCGAGGGCGCGCCACTGGCGGTCTCGCTGACCCGGCTGGACGACCACGCCGTCCTCACCGTCGCGGACGGCGGTCCGGGTCTGCTGGGCGAGGACGCGGTGCGCCGCGGCGAGAGCGGCAGCGGGTCGACCGGACTCGGCCTCGACATCGTCCGACGGCTCGCCGAGTCCGCCGACGGCGACCTCACGCTCCGAGACCTCGGCCCTCGGCGGGCTGGCGGCCCGAGTGCGCCTGGCGCTGACCGGCGCCTGACGCCGTCGGGGCCCGCGCGTCACCGACCGGCGACGCGGGGCCCCGAGACCCAGCGGCGGGCGTCTCAGTCGTCGTCGTGACCACCGTCGTCGCCGCCGTGCTCGTGGTCGTCCTCGTGGTCGCCCTCGTGCGTGCCCTCGGGCTCCTGCGTCGGGCGGGTCGCGGCAGGGGTGCTCGCCGCACGCGACGTGGAGGAGGACGACGCGGGGCGGCCGGGGCGGCGGCCACGATGACCGGGCCGGGGACGTGCGTGACACACACGCCCTTCTCGAGCTTGGCCGGCTTCGAGCACGGGGCGAGAACCGTCTTGGTCGGCGTCGGAACGGCCTGGGACGACACCTGCTGGGTCTGCGGCATGGGGGTGGGAGCCGGGGCGATCGCGGTGTAGATCGCCACGGCCGCGGCGCCGCCGAGGGCGGTGCCGAGGGTGATCGTCGTCGTGAGGGACACGGAGTGCCTCCTGGGTCGGGGACCGGGGACGTGCGGGGCGCGGCGGGCGGTGGGTCCGAGCCGAGGCCGCGAGGCGACCGAGCGCGGAGGTATGCCGCGACCGTGGTCCTACGGTCGCCGCCGCGACGTCAAGGGTGCCTCTCGCGGACCTCAACGTTGTGTTAAGAGGCTCGCCCTGTCCTAAGACAGGCTTAACAGTCACCTGACGTCGCCTTGTCGTGCGAGGCGCCAGTCTGTTCCGGACAGCCGGTCGACCAGGCCGGACCCGGACCCCAGGAGAGCCACCCCCGTGCGACCACTCCTCAAGACCTCCCAGCGCAACCGCTCACGCATCGTGCTGACCGTCCTCTCGACGGGCCTCGCCACCGCGGCCGTCGCCGGAACGGGCGTTGCGTCAGCCGCCGTCGCGGCGCAGACCGAGGCCGAGAACGCCCGCAAGGCTCAGGCCAAGGCGGAGGCCGACCGGGCCGCCGCGAAGGAGTACCACAAGCAGATGGTCGCCTGGGCCAAGGCCCACCCCGTCGTGGTCACGAAGCAGCGCAAGCACAAGCGCGTCGTCGACCCGCCGACCATCATCTCGGCCTCCAGCTCGGGCAGCGCCCGGGTCGGTGGCTACTCCTCCGGCGGCGCATCGTCGTCGTCCTCGTCCTCGCGCTCGACCTCGACGGCGAGCCGTCCGGCCGCGCCGCCTCCGCCCCCGCCGCCGCCCGCGCCCAGCACGGGGTCCTGATGCCGACCGCCATCCCGCCCACCGCGTCGGCGCCCGCGCCGACCGGCGCCGGTGTCCACCCGGACCTCGACGCCGACCTCGGCACGGCGAGCTGGCGCGCCCTCGGCACGTACGTCCACCTCCGGGTCGACAACCCCGACGTCGTCGCCGAGGCGGCCGCCCTCGCCGCCGACGTCCTCGACGAGGTCGACGAGACGTGCAGCAGGTTCCGCGACGACAGCGAGCTGATGCAGGTCTGCGCCCGTCCCGGCGTCCACGAGGTCTCCCCGGTCCTGGCCGGCGCCGTTCGCGTCGCGCTCGAGGCGGCCCGGGAGACCGGTGGGCTCGTCGACCCGACGCTCGGCTCGCTCCTCGTCGCCAGCGGCTACGACCGGACCTTCAGCCTCGTGGCCGACGACGACGCCTCTCCGGTCTCCCTGCCGCGCACCCGCCCGGACTGGCGGCACATCGACGTCGTCGACGACCGGCTCGTCGTCCCCGAGGGGGTCGTCATCGACCTCGGCGCGACGGGCAAGGCGTATGCCGCCGACCTCGTTGCGCTCACCGTCGCCACGCGGCTGCGCACCGGCGTCGTCATCAGCGTCGGCGGGGACGTGCGCGTCGTCTCCGGCGACGGGGGCGACACCTGGCCGATCGTTCTCGCCCACTCCCCCGGCCACCTCGAGGGCGACCGCCTCCTCGCCACGGTCGCCCTGCGCGACGGGGGCCTCGCGACCTCGTCGGTCACCGCCCGTCGCTGGCGCCGCGGCGGGCGGCAGTGGCACCACCTCATCGACCCGCGCACCGGGCAGCCCGCGTCCGGCCCGTGGTCCACCGTGACCACCCTCGGCCACACGTGCGCGGCCGCGAACACCGCCAGCACCGCAGCGCTCGTCCTCGGCGACGCGGCATACGACTGGCTCGTCGACCACGACGTCGCCGCGCTGCTCGCCACCGCCGACGGAGAGATCGCCCGCACCCCCGCCTGGCTCGCCTCCGGTGTCGAGACGACCACCCCCGAGCCGGCCCCGCAGACCGACTCCGCCGACACCGACCCCCATCCCGGGAGCCTCTCGTGACCTCACCGCTGCTCTGGTACCTCAACCGCGGCACAGGCGTCGTCCTGCTCGTGGTCTTCACCCTGACGACCGTGCTCGGCGTCCTGTCCACCGGACGGAAGTTCAGCCCGCTCTGGCCCCGCTTCGTCACGCAGGGCCTGCACCGCAGCCTCGCCGCCATCGGCACGATCCTCCTCATCGGCCACGCCACGACGGCCGTCGTCGACGAGTACGTCGACATCACGTGGTGGCAGGCGGTCGTGCCGTTCGGCGCGACCTACAAGCCGCTCTACCTCAGCCTCGGCACGCTCGCCCTCGATCTCACCGCCCTCATCGTCGTCACGTCCGTCCTGCGCGACCGGATGCCGACGGGCGCATGGCGAGCGGTCCATCTCCTGTCCTACGTCTGCTTCGGCGTCGCCGTCGTCCACGGCGTCGGCATCGGCACCGACAGCTCGGCCGGCTGGTCCGTCGCGCTGACCCTCGGCTGTGTCGCCGCCGTCGCGGTCGCCACCCTGGCGCGGATCGGCGTCGGGATCCGTTCCGCAGCGACCGGGAGCCGCGCATGATCACCCCACCCGCCGAGCTTCTCGTCAGCACCGGTCCGGTCCTCCTCGCGGGGATCGACGACGACCAGTCGTATGCCGCCCACCTCGCTCGCGAGGGCGAGCTGCCCCGGCTCAGCGTCGAGGACATCGTCGAGATGTCCCGGGCGGCGTCGGTCCGCGGCCGTGGTGGCGCGGCCTTCCCCTTCGCCACGAAGATCGAGGCCGCGGCCGACCAGCGCCGCCGGCCCGTCGTCGTCGTCAACGTCGCCGAGGGCGAGCCGGCGAGCGCCAAGGACAGCGCCCTGCTGCGCACCGTCCCCCACCGGGTGCTCGACGGCGCGGTCATCGCCGCCAAGGCGCTCGGCGCCAAGCACATCCATGTCGTCACCTCGGAGGACCGGCCCGACACCGAGGACGCCGTGGCCGACGCCATCGACGAGCGCCCCCGCGAGGGCGTCAAGTGGCACCACCACCACGCCGAGGGCCGCTTCGTCTCCGGCCAGGCACGCGCCGTCATCGAGCTGATGTCCGGACGTGAGGGCCTGCCGGTCACCGCCTGGAAGCCCGAGGCGATGGACGGCTTCAAGGGTCGCCCCACCCTCCTCTCGAACGCCGAGACCTTCGCTCACCTCGCCGTCCTCGCGCGCCGCGGCCCGCAGGCCTATGCCGCGCACGGCACCGACGAGGAGCCCGGCACGACGCTGCTGACCGTGTCGACGGTGCTCCCGGGCGGCGTCATCGGCGGCAAGGCCCCCCATGTCCTCGAGGTGGAGCACGGCGTGCCGTTCGCCGCAGTGCTCACCTCCCACGAGCTGGACGCGCCGGCCCTGCTCGGCGGATACCACGGAACCTGGGTCGCCCCAGGAGATCTCCGTGCGCTCACGGTCTCTCACTGCGCCCTCCGCGAGCGTGGTCTGACGATCGGGGCCGGCGTCGTCCTCCCCCTCTCCGACGGCTCCTGTCCCGTCTCCCGTACCGCGGAGCTCGCCGCCTACCTCGCCGGTGAGTCCGCGGGCCGTTGCGGCCCCTGCATGTTCGGGCTGCCGACCCTGGCCGACGAGCTGGCCGCCCTCGCCGACGGGGCCGACACCCGGCGGCGCATCACCGAGCTCGCCGGCGTGGTCGAGCGGCGCGGAGCCTGCGCCCACCCCGACGGCACGGCCCGGCTGGCCCGGAGCCTCCTCGCGATGACGAGCGTCGTCGAGGACCACCTCACGGGCGACTGCTCGTGCGGGCTGGGCACCGTCCGCGCGATGAGGAGGAGTGCATGAGCAGCGCCCACGACCGACCGACCCTCCGGGTCGACTGGCCCAACTGCAAGGCGCGCGGGCTGTGCGCCGAACTCCTCCCCGAACACATCATTCTCGACGAATGGGGGTACCCCGTTATCACAGGCCCGGTGTCACGCCGGGCGGTCAAGCACGCCGAGGAGGCCGTCGTGTCCTGTCCTCACCAGGCACTGCGGCTGCTAGAACCGGCACGCAGGTGACCGTCCCTTGCTGACACCGCGCGGCGTCCCGTCCCTCCCCCCGTCGGGACGCCGCCGTACCGAGGACGGGTCTTCCCCCGACCCATTCCTCGGGGCGGCTGCGCGACCCTGAGCCCCCCACAGGGTCGCGCGGCCGCCATCTCGGGCGGACGCCTCGACGGCGCCGCGCGACATGGTCAGGCAGGAACCACGTTGACGAGCTTCGGCGCCCGGACGATGACCGTCCGCACGCCCGACTCGGTGGCCGCCCGGACCTTCGGCAGGGCCAGCACCATCTCGCGCAGGGTGTCCTCGGCGATGTCGGCAGGCACCTCGAGGCGGTCCCGGACCTTGCCCTTGATCTGGACGACGCACGTCACGGCGTCGTCGACGAGGAGAGCGGGGTCGGCCACGGGGAAGGGCTCGTAGGCGAGGGACTCCGGGTGGCCCAGCCGGCTCCACAGCTCCTCGGCGATGTGCGGCGCGAGCGGCGCCACCATGAGCACGAGTGTCTCGGCGGCCACCCGCGGGACGACGTCGAGCTTCGTCAGCGCGTTGCCGAGCTCGGTGAGCCGGGCGATGGCGGTGTTGAAGCCGAGCGAGGCGTAGTCACGGCGGACCGCGTCGATGCTCCGGTGCATGACCCGGAGCGTGTCGGCGTCGGGCTCGACGTCGGCGACCCGGACCGCGCCGGAGTCCTCGTCGACGACGATGCGCCAGAGCCGTTGGAGGAACCGTTGGCTCCCGACGACGGCCCGGGTGTCCCAGGGCTTGGACTGCTCGAGCGGCCCGAGGCCCATCTCGTAGACCCGGAAGGTGTCGGCGCCGTAGGCGGCATACATCTCGTCCGGGCTGACGACGTTCTTCAGCGACTTGCCGATCTTGCCGTACTCGCGCTTGACCGGTTCGCCGTGGTGGCTGAAGGTCCCGTCCTCGGCCTCCTCGACCTGGTGGGCGTCGACGTACTGACCGCGGGCATCCGTGAAGGCGGGCGCCTGGATGTAGCCCTGGCTGAAGTAGGTCCGGAACGGCTCGTCGCTGCTGAGGTGGCCGAGGTCGAAGAGGACCTTGTGCCAGAACCGGGCGTAGAGCAGATGGAGGACGGCGTGCTCGACGCCGCCGACGTAGAGGTCGACGCCGCCGGGGTCGCGCGTGCCGGCGGGCGCTCCGGCGACGGCCTCGGCGCGCGGGCCCATCCAGTACGCCTCGTTCGCGGGGTCGACGAGGGCGTCGGCGTTGGCCGGGTCGAGGTAGCGCAGGTAGTACCAGCACGAGCCCGCCCACTGCGGCATGACGTTCGTGTCGCGACGGAATCGGCGCGGGCCTCGCCCGTCACCGAGATCCAGCTCGACCTGCACCCACTCCTCGTTGCGGGACAGCGGCGCCTCGGGATCGGAGTCGGCGTCCTCCGGGTCGTAGGTCCGCGGCGCGTAGTCCGGGACCTCGGGGAGCTCGACGGGCAGCTGGTCCTCGGGCACGGTGACCGCGACCCCGTCCTCGTCGAAGAGGACCGGGAACGGCTCGCCCCAGTAGCGCTGGCGCGCGAACAGCCAGTCCCGCAGCTTGTAGGTGACGGTGCCGCGCCCGAGCCCCTTGGCCTCGAGCCATTCCGTCATGGCCGCCTTGGCGTCGGCGACTGCGAGGCCGTCCAGGCTGAGCTCGTCGTTGGCGGAGTTGATGGCCGGGCCGTCACCGACGAACGCCTCGTCCTCGGGGTGGCCCTCGGGCGGCTGCACGGTGCGGATGATCGGCAGGCCGAACTTCGTCGCGAAGTCCCAGTCGCGCTCGTCCTGGGCGGGGACGGCCATGATCGCCCCGGTGCCGTAGCCCATGAGGACGTAGTCGGCGACGAAGACGGGGATCCGCGCGCCGTTGACCGGGTTGACGGCAAATCCCCCGGTGAAGACGCCCGTCTTGTCCTTGCCCTCGGCCTGGCGCTCGATGTCCGTCCGCGCCGCGGCCTCGACCCGGTATGCCGTGACGGCACCCCGCGGGGTCTGGTGGCCACCCGTCCAGCGCGGGTCGGTGCCTGCCGGCCACGCACCCTCGGGCGTGAGGACGTCGACGAGCGGGTGCTCCGGGGCGAGGACCATGAACGTCGCACCGAAGAGGGTGTCCGGCCGGGTCGTGAAGACCTCGATGGACTCCTCGGAGCCGTCCACGGCGAACCCGACCGAGGCGCCCTGGCTGCGCCCGATCCAGTTGCGCTGCATGATCTTGACCTTCTCGGGCCAGTCGACCCGGTCGAGGTCGTCGGCGAGGCGGTCGGCGTAGGCGGTGATCCGCATGACCCACTGGCGCAGGTTGCGCTTGAACACGGGGTAGTTGCCCCGGTCCGAGCGGCCCTCGGCCGTGACCTCCTCGTTGGCGAGGACGGTCCCGAGGCCGGGGCACCAGTTGACCTGGGCCTCGACGGAGCGGACGAGCCGGTGGTCGTCGAGGACGGCCGCCTGCTCGGCGGGGCTCAGCTCGGCCCACGCCCGCCCGTCGGGCGTGGGCCGCTCGCCGGTGGCGAACTGCTCGACGAGCTCGCCGATCGGTCGGGCCCGGCCGACCGATCCGTCCGCGGCCGGGGCGGTCTCGTCGTACCAGGAGTTGAAGATCTGGACGAAGATCCACTGGGTCCAGCGGTAGTAGTCCGGGTCGATCGTCGCGAAGGTGCGCCGGTCGTCGAAGCCGAGCCCGAGGCGGCGCAGCTGGCGGGCCATGATCGCGATGTTCTCGTCGGTCGTCTTGCGAGGGTGCTGCCCGGTCTGCACGGCATACTGCTCGGCCGGCAGGCCGAAGGCGTCGTAGCCGAGCGCGTGAAGGACGTTCTTGCCGAGCATCCGGTTGAAGCGGGAGTAGACGTCGGTCGCGATGTACCCCAGCGGGTGCCCGACATGGAGCCCGGCGCCGCTGGGGTAGGGGAACATGTCGAGGACGAGGAGGTGCTCGTCGAAGCCCGCGACCTTCTCGGGCTCGGCCCAGGGGCCGGCCGGGTTCGGGGCGTGGAAGGTCCCCTCGGTCTCCCACCGGTCCTGCCAGGCCAGCTCGATCTGACCGGCCAGCTCGGCGGTGTAGCGGTGCGGCGTCTCGGTGCTCATCACGTCCTCGTCGGTGTCGGGCTGCTCCCATGAAAAAACCCCTCGCACAGGAGGGGTCGCCGCGCGGCCGAACGGCCTGCGCGGCTAGCGAAGGAGCAGGGTCCTCGTCATGCCTCACAGGGTACCCCAGCGCACCGGACGACCCTCGGCACTTCCGGGAGGGCCGCCCCGGCCCGTGTGAGGATGGGGCCATGCCGACCCTCTCCGACTTCGCCGCCGCGACGATCACCGGTGAGGAGCGCTCCCTCGCCGACTACGCCGGCCAGGTCGTCCTCGTCGTCAACACCGCGAGCAAGTGCGGCTTCACCCCGCAGTACTCCGGTCTCCAGGAGCTCTACGACCGGCACCACGAGGAGGGGTTCGTCGTCCTCGGCTTCCCGTGCAACCAGTTCATGAGCCAGGAGCCGGCCACCGAGGCCGAGATCGCGCAGTTCTGCTCCCTCGACTACGGCGTCACCTTCCCGATGTTCGCCAAGATCGACGTCAACGGCGATGGTGCCCACCCGCTCTACCAGTGGCTGAAGTCGGAGAAGGGTGGGCTGCTCGGCGGCCGGATCAAGTGGAACTTCACCAAGTTCCTCCTCGGTCGCGACGGCCGCGTCCTCGCCCGGTACGCCCCCAACGTCGAGCCCGCGTCGATCGAGGCCGACATCGCGGCCGCGCTCACCGACGCCGCCTGACCGACCCGGGCCGTCCCGGTGGGCCTCCTCGTCCTCGTCCCGCTGCTCGTCCTCGTCGGCACGCCGGCGTTCATCTGGCACCGCCTCTTCGTCGCCCCCCGCTGGTCGCCCCGGTGGCTCCCGTATGCCGCGGCCGTCGCCGTCGCGCTGCTGACCGCCGCGATCCTCACCCTCTTCGACGTGGGCGTCGGGAGCCTGTCGCCCTCGACCGCCCGGCCGGTGGTCTGGGCCGGCCAGCTCTGGCTCGCCTCCTGGCTCTACCTCGCCCTCGGACTCGGGCCCGTGTGGCTCGCCTGCGTCGGCATCTGGCTGTTCGCCCGGTCGGACCGTCACGGACGCGCCGTGCGCCGCCGGGTCAACCGGGTGGCCGCTCCGCTCGTCGCCGCCGCGGCGGTCCTCGTCACCGGTTGGGGGGTGGGGGAGGCCGCCGACCCCTCGGCGACCTCGTTCGCGATCACCTCGAGCCGGCTCCCCGCGGCCTTCGACGGCACGCGGGTCGCGCTCGTCACGGACCTCCACGCGGGATCGGTCCGCGACGCCGGCTTCACCCGCCGGGTCGTCGACCTCGTCAACGCGCAGCATCCGGACCTCGTCGTCATCGCCGGCGATCTCGTCGACGGGTCCTCGGCGCGCTACGCACCGGAGGTGGCGCCGCTCGCGGACCTGCGCGCGCCCCTCGGGGTCTACGCGACGACGGGCAACCACGAGATGTACGCGGACACCGCGGGCTGGGTGACGGTCTTCGAGGGCCTCGGCATCGACGTCCTCGCCAACGAGTCGGTGACGCTGACCCGCGGGTCGTCCTCGATCGTCCTGGCCGGCGTCCACGACCACGACGGGACGGGCCCATTCACGCCCGACATCGACGCGGCGCTCGCCGGGGTCGCGTCACCCACCTTCGTCCTCCTCTCCGCGCACCAACCGCGCCAGGCCCTCGACGCGAGCGGGCGAGGCGTCGACCTGCAGCTGTCCGGCCACACGCATGGGGGCCAGATGTGGCCGCTCGGCTATCTCGTGCCGCTCCAGCAGCCGATGGTCGAGGGCCTGGAGACGGTCGGGGACGTCCCCACCCTCACCTCTCGGGGTGCCGGCGCGTGGGGCCCGCCGGTGCGGGTCGGCGCGCCGCCCGAGGTGCCCATCGTCACCCTGCGCCGCGGCTGACCCCGCCGCGCCCTACCCGGACCCCTCGGCCGCGGCGAGGGCGTCGGTGACCGAGGTCTCCCGCTCGCCGAGGACCGGCTCGCGGCCGGAGACGACGTCCCAGACGGCCTTGATGTCGGCGCCGACCTCGCGCAGGGCGTAGGACGCCACGAGGCCGGGGTAGTTCTCCGCCGCCTGCTCGTCGGGAACGCCCACCGACGGGAGGCCGACCGCGTTGCAGACGGCCAGCGCCCGTGGCAGGTGGTAGTCCTGCGTGACGAGGACGGCCGAGGGGACGGCGAAGATCCGCCGCGCCCGCACGCACGTGTCGTAGGTGTCCCGGCCGGCGTAGTCGCGGACGATCCGGTCCTCGGGGACTCCCTTGCCGACGAGGTAGTCGCGCATCGCCGTCGGCTCGTCGTGGTCGGTCGTCCGGTTGTCACCGGAGACGAGGATGACCTCGACCTTGCCCTTCTCGTACAGCTCGAGCGCGACGTCGAGGCGGTAGCGGAGGAACGTCGACGGCCCCCCGTCCGGCCGCAGACCGGCACCGAAGACGATGGCGACCGGCGTCGTCGGGACGTCCGACGCCGCATACGTCCTGCCGGCCGAGGCGACGCGCACCCAGACCCACGGGCCGGCGACGACGACGAGCGCGCCACCGACGAGCACGAGGGCCGCGACGAGGGCCCGCCGGTGGCGTCCTCGCCACGTGCCACCGGTCCCAGTCGCCATGGCCGTCACCCTATGTTCCCGCGCTGGAGCGCCTCTGGAGGAGGGGACGGATGCGGCGTGAAACCGTCGCGAAGCCTCGGTGAAACCGCGGACCGGGACCGTCGTCCCATGACCACACCACGCACCTCCAGCCAGGGCCCCGGCCGTCGAGGCGTCCGGGCTCGTCAAGACCTTCGGCGACAACCGCGCCGTCGACGGCATCGACCTCACCGTGTCACCCGGCGAGGTCTACGGCATCCTCGGACCCAACGGCGCGGGCAAGACGACGATGCTGCGGATGCTGGCGACCCTGCTGTCCATCGACGCAGGCGGCGCCCGCATCTTCGGCGTCGACGTCGTCGAGCGCCCCCACATCGTCCGGCAGCTTCTCGGCGTGACCGGCCAGTACGCCTCCGTCGACGAGAACCTCACCGCGATGGAGAACCTCTGGCTCTTCGGGCGGCTTGCAGGGACTCGGCATGGCGCGGCGGCACGGAGTACCGCCAGGGAGCTCCTCGGTCGGTTCGGTCTCGAGGAGGCGGCGGACCGCCAGATCTCCGCGTTCTCCGGCGGCATGCGCCGGCGGCTCGACCTCGCCGCGAGCCTCATCACCCGCCCGCCCCTCATCTTCCTCGACGAGCCGACGACCGGCCTCGATCCCCGGACCCGCGGCCAGATGTGGGACACCATCCGCGATCTCGTCGCCACGGGGATGCACCGTCCTGCTCACCACGCAGTACCTCGACGAGGCCGACCAGCTGGCCGACCGCATCGCCGTCATCGACCGGGGCCGCAAGGTCGCCGAGGGGACCCCGGACGAGCTGAAGACCCAGGTCGGCGGCTCCTCGCTCCAGGTCCGGCTGGCGGAACCGGAGCACGCCACCGTGGCCGCCGACGTCGTTCGGAGACTCCTGGCCGCCGAGGTGTCGCTCTCTCCGACGGACACGGAGCTGACCGTGCCGCTCGTCGACGCCAACCACGCGGCAGACGTCCTCATCGCCCTGCGCGAGCACCGGGTGCCGATCACCGGTGCGGCCGTGACCAAGCCCTCGCTCGACGAGGTCTTCCTCACCCTGACCGGCCACCCGGCCGACCCCGGGACCCCCGAGACCGACCCGATCCCCCAGGAGGCCACCCGATGACGATCACCACCACTCCCCAGCCGGGCGCGCCCGCCGCGTCCCCCGACGGCCCGGCGCGCCACGTCGTCGCCGGCAAGGCCGTGTCTGCCCACGTCTCCCTGCGAGAGACCGCCTCACAGACCCTCACGATGGCCTGGCGGGCGACCAAGAAGATGCGTCGCAACCCGGAGCAGTTCGTCGACGTCACCGTCCAGCCCCTCCTGTTCACCGCCATGTTCGCCTACATCTTCGGCGGGGCGATCTCGGGGTCGGTCGCGGACTACCTGCCACTTCTCATTCCCGGCATCCTCGCCCAGACCGCCCTGACGACCTGCATGGCGACGGGCGTCCAGCTGCGCGAGGACATCGACAAGGGCGTGTTCGACCGGTTCCGGTCCCTCCCCATGGCGCGGATCGCACCGCTGGCGGGGCCGGCGGTCGCCGACCTCATCCGCTACGGCGTCGCCGCCACCCTGACCATCCTCACGGGTCTGGCCATGGGCTACCGACCGGGCGGCGGCCTTGCCGGTGTCGCCGCCGGGTGGCTGCTCACCGTCGGCGCGGCCTGGTCCCTCGGCTGGATCTTCACCTGGCTCGGGACGGTCCTGCGCACGGCGCAGAGCGTGCAGGGCATCTCGATGATGGTGATGTTCCCGCTCACGTTCCTCTCCAACGCGTTCGTGCCGACCGAAACGCTGCCGGGCTGGCTCAAGGCGTTCGTCACGGTCAACCCCGTGTCACACGTCGTCTCGGCGGTCCGAACCCTGCTCAACGAGGGCGCCATGACGGCCGAGGTCGGCTGGGCGGTGGTCGGCTGTGTCGGCGTCGTCGCGGTGTTCGCGACCCTCGCCGTCCGGTCCTACGCGCGGCGGATGGAGCAGGGCTGACCGACCTCGGTCAGCACGGCGACAGTCCAGCGACGAGGGCGCGGGCCTCCTCGAGGAGGTCCGCCCCCGCCCGGCCGCCCCGCGCCTCGGCCAGCGCGACCAGCCGGCCAGGAGCCAGCCGCTCGGCGGGACCCGCCACGACGTCCCAGGCCATGGACGGGACGATCCGGTTGTAGCCGAACGCGAGGGCCAGGTCGAGCAGCCGCAGCGAGTCCTCGACCGGCAGGGCGTCGCGCAGCAGTCCCCACGCCCCCAGGGCGAAGAGCGCCATCCCCGCGACGGGGAAGTCCAACCGGGGCTGCGGGACCTGGAGGAGCGGCCCGGCGAGGGTCGTCAGGCGATCGAAGAGGTCGCGGCCGTCCGAACCGGTGGCATGGACGGCATACGCCGTGGCCGCCGTGCTCACCCCGAAGACGACCCACGGCTCGCCCCCCGTCGCCGAGCCGACGGACGGCAGCCGCATCGCCTCGAGCCGGGCCAGCGACGCGCGATAGAGGTCCAGGCCTCGGGCGCGGTCACCGCGGGCCATGGCCAGCTCGGCGTCGACGGCGACGAGTCCCGGGCTGAGCAGGGCCCGCCCGTGGCTCAGGTCCTGGACCTCGGCCATGAGAGCGTCCGCGTCGTCCAGCCGGCCGTCCACGACCGCCGAGCAGGCGAGAACGAGGCGCACGCCCACCGCGTCGTCGACGGCCCCGAGCCGGTCCAGCAGAGGCACGGCGGCGGCGGCATGGCGACTGGCCTCGATGAGCCGGCCCAGCTGGGCGTTGAGGATGCTCAGCTGCGCCAGGAGCGACGCCCGGCTCGCCGGGCCGTCGGTCTCGCGCCACAGGGCCAGGGCCCGGTCGGCCAGCCCGATCGCGGCCACCGGGTCCCCGGCGTTCTCGCTGGCGTGGCTCGACCAGAGCAGGGCGAGGCTGGCGGTCCATCGGTCGGGGTCCTCGCGCAGGCTGGACAGCCGACTCAGGCTCGCCTCCAGGTCGGTGGGGTCCACCGCCCGCAGGAGCCGCACCATCCCCACCGTGACCGGCGCCCGCGCCTCGTCGCCGTATCGCTCGATGAGGGCGAGGCTCGCCGTGGTGCGGCCCGGCGCGATGAGGGTCGAGCTGAGGGCGAGGAGGCAGGCCACGGCCAGGCCCAGCTCGACGAGCTCGGGGTCGGGCACCCATCCGTCGAGGGCGTCGTCGACGGTCATGGCGATGGACAGCAGCCGGGCATGCTCGCCCGTCGTCAGCCAGAAGCCACCGAGGGCCGCCATGAGCGGGATGACGGTGGGGATGTCCCCCGTCCTCGTCGCGCGACGCAGCAGGTCGGCGAGGTTGTTCTCCTCGGCGCGCAGGCCGTCGAGGACCTCCGGTTGCCGGGGCGAGTAGAGCTCGGTGACGGCAGCCCCGGCGTATGCCGTGGCCCAGGACCTCTGAGCGCTCATGGCCACGTCCTGCTCGCCGCCGTCGCGCAGCCGCATCCGGCCGAACTCTCGCACCGTCTCGAGCATCCGGTACCGGAGCCCGACCGGGCCCTCTGCCACGGTGAGCAGCGACTGCTCGACGAGGGACTCGACGATGTCGAGCGCGTCGCCTCCGAGCATGGCCTCGGCCGTGGCCAGGGTGAACCCGTCGTGGAAGAGGGACAACCACGACAGGGCGCGACGCTCGGTGTCGGCGAGGAGGTTCCAGGACCAGTCGATGACCGCGAGCAGGGTCTGGTGTCGGTCGGGTGCCGAGCGGTCCCCGCCCCGCAACAGGGCGAAGCGGTCATCCAAGCGGGCGGCGATGTCGTCGACGGACATGGCCCGCACCCTCGCGGCGGCGAGCTCGATGGCCAGCGGAAGGCCATCGAGCCGCGTGACGACGCGCCGCACGGCGTCGTCGTCGACGGACGCCCCCGGGCGCGCCGCCCGGGCCCGCTCGACGAACAGGGCCGCCGCGTCGTCCTCGCCCAGCTGGCCGAGAGGGAAGATGCGCTCGGCGGCGATCGAGAGCGGGGCCCGGCTCGTCGTCACGACGCGCAGCCGGGGCACCGCCGCGACGAGGAAGGCGACGAGCTCGGCGACGGCCTCCACGACGTGCTCACAGTTGTCCAGGACGAGGAGGGTCGGGACCCTTCCGAGCTCCTGGGCCGCCCGGGCCCGCACATCGCGCAGCTGCTCGGGCGTGAGCAGCTGCGCCGCGCTCACCGAGTCCCGGACGTCGAGCGCCGACCCGAGCTCACCGACGACGTCGTCGGGCGAGGCGATGCCGACGAGCTCGACGACGTGGACGACCGGCTGCTCGGCCTCACGGGCCAGCAGATGGGCGAGCCGGGTCTTGCCGATGCCGCCCGGCCCGTAGATCGTCGTGACCCGTGCCTCGCGCACGAGGGCACGCAGCGCCCGGATGTCGGCGTCCCGGCCGACGAGGCTCGTCGCCTCGAAGTGCAGCCCGGAGCGCCGCGGGTTGTCGGATGCCAGGAGCTCGGCATGGACGGCGCGCAGGGCCGGGCCGGGGTCGGCGCCGAGGGACTCCCGCAACCTGCTGCGATGGGCCTCGTAGCGCCGCAGGGCCATCGGTGTCCCGCGGACGGCGGCCTCGCTGCGCAGGAGGGCCGCCAGGGTGACCTCGTCGGGCTCGTGGACCGACTCGAGCAGCCCGAGGGCCTCCTCGTGCGCCCCCTCGGCCGAGAGCCGGCGCCCGAGGACCGCTACGGCCGTGGCCCGGTCCCGCTCCGCCCGATCGTGCAGGTCCGCGACCGGGCCGTCCTCGCCGCCGGACGGCATCCCCAGGGCCAGGGCCGAGCGAGCCGCCTCCACGGCACCCGCCTGGTCCCCCTCGGCCTCGGCGCGGACCGCCACCTTCGCGAGCTGACCCAGCCGCAGGACGTCGACGTCCTCGGCGGGGAGGGCGAGGCGGTAGCCGTGGGCGACCCACTCGACGATGTCGGCCGTGGTCTGCGACCGGACCCGGGAGACGAGGACCTGGAGGGCCTTGCCGGGATTGGCCGGCGGGTCGTCCCGCCACACCCGCTCGACGAGCTCCGTGGCGCCCACGACCCGGCCCGATGCCGCGGCCAGGGTCGCCAGCAGGGCCTGGCCACGCTCCCCCGCCACCGCCTGCGCCGGCGAAGGTGACGCCGTCGAGCAGCCGAAGCCGCGGGCTCCCGGGCTCGGCTCGGGTCGGCTGAGCCATGTGTCACCTCCCATCGGACGGCGGGCGACGCCCAGCCTAGGTGCGCAGGACCCCGAGGACGATGAGGGCCTGGCCGACGTGGTAGGTCACCATGACGGCCGGGCCGGCCCACCGGTGCGGCCGAACGAAGCGGTTCAGCGCCAGCATCGTGTCGCTGGCGAGGAAGACGGTCGCGCCGAGGCCGGCGAGCGGCCGCCCCGTGGCCCAGGCGAGGACCGTCATCGCCCCGATGACGAGGACGTATGCCGCGACGGGGACCGCGAGGGCGGCTCCGCCCTCGCGATGGGTGGCGGTGAGGACCCATCTCACCGGCAGGGCTCCCGCGGCGAGGGCGAGGACCCCGACCAGGCCCCACCACGGGCGGTCGAGCCCGAGGGTGAGGAAGGACCCGGCATAGGCGAGATGGCCGAGGAGGAACGCCGCCAGCCCGCCGAGGAAGCGGGCCGGGTCGTCCGCGATGAGGAGGATGTCGCCGAGCAACCCCAGGGCCAGCGCGACGAGGAGCAGCCGGCCGGACGCCGACGCCCCGGCGTCCATGGCCGCCGCCGTCCCGATGAGGGCGAGCATCGTGCCGGGCTTGGCCACGTGCTCGAGGGTTCGGCGCTCGGTGGCCACGGCATACCAGTCGAGGGCCGCGAGCACCGCGGCGAGGACCCACCCGACGACGGCCACCCGGGCATCCTGCCAGGCGCCGTCCCGGAAATGCGGGTGCCGACGCCGCGAGCCGCCCCTAGGGTCGCGGGATGAGCCAGCCGCAGCAGCAGACCTCGGCCGTCGCGACGCCCCGGGTGGGGTGGGCCCGCGACATCCGCGCCGTCGCGGAGGACCTGTCGCAACGCTTCGCGGCCCTCCCCGACGACTCCTGGGACCGCACCGCCACCGACCTCGAGTGGACCTGCCGGGAGACCGCCGCCCACCTGCTCGACGACCAGCTCGGCTATGCCTTGCAGGTCAGCGGCGCCCACGGGACGGGCGAGGGGTACGCGCCCCTCGCCGAGGCGCCCTACGGCCGCCCGGAGGGCCCCGCGTTCTGGCTGTGGCCGGAGCCGGCCGGCGGGTCGGCGGCGATCGCCACGAGCCTCGATGCCGTGAGCGGGGTCTTCGCCGCCGTCGTCGAGACCTGCCCTCCGGACCGGATCGGGTGGCATCCGTGGGGGTCGACGGACGCGACCGGCTTCGCGGCGATGGGCCTGGCCGAGACGACCCTGCACGCCTGGGACGTGCTGCGGACCGTGGGCGAGGACTGGGCGCCCGACGCCGCCGTGGCGGGGCGGGTGCTCGACCGGATCTTCCCCGGCGCGGAGCGCACCGCCGACCCGTGGCACGACCTGCTCGCGACGACCGGCCGGACCGACGAGACCCGCGGCCGGCCGTGGCGCTGGGACGCCCGGGTCCGCCGGGCCGGAGCCTGACCGTCGCTGTTTCTGACAGAGGTCGCGGCCATGTCGGCGACCTCTGTCAGAAACGACGGTCGATGGCAGGAACTCCGCCTTCCGCCGCCAGAGCCCGAAGAACGGGCACTCGCCCCCGCGGCAGGGGCCGGCCCGCGGCCCGCGACGACGCGGCCCACGCCGGCGTCGCCCTCGGCAAGCGTGGAGATCGAGACGTCGCTCGCGGCGCTCCAGACCGCAGCAGGTCCTGACCGCGACGTACATCGCGATGCTCCAGCAGGCCGCGGCCCCGGGAACTCGATCTACGTCATCCCGTCGGGCGGGGTGAGCAGCCTCATCCAGCTCCCTGCGCCGCAGCAGACGAAGTAGCCGGCGACGCGGCGTCACCGCCACCCCGCGTCCGTCCACCCCCGCGACGGCCGGCTCGACCCAGCTCGAGCCGGCCGTCGTCGACCCGGCCGGCCCGCATCGTCAACAGGTCGGTGAGGTAGTTCTGGCGGACCCGCCACGGGGGACGCTCCCCCTGCTTGGGCAGGATCGCCGCCGCCCGACGGATGTACCCCGACGTGAGGTCGAGCAGGGGCCGCTCGGTCTCGGAGACCCCGTCGAACCGGGGCGTGGCCGTCGTCAGGCCACGCTCGTCCAGCATGGTGAGCAGCCGGCATACGAACGTGGCGGTGAGGTCGGCCCGCAGCGTCCAGCTGTTGTTCGTGTAGCCGATGCACCAGGCGAGGTTGGGCACGTCGCTGAGCATCGCGCCCTTGTAGACGTGCTCGTCGCTCATCCGGACCGGCCGGGCGTCGACGCTGAGGTCGATTCCGCCGGCGACCTCGATGGCCAGCCCCGTCGCCGTGACGATGATGTCGGCGGCGAGCTCGCGACCGGAGGCGAGGGCGATGCCGGTCGGGGTGAAGCGCTCGACGGTGTCGGTGACGACCTCGGCCCGTCCGGCCGACACGGCGCGGAACAGGTCGGCGTCGGGGACCACGCACAGTCGCTCGTCCCACGGGTCGTAGCGAGGGGTGAAGTGCGTCCCGACGTCGTACCCCTCGGGCAGGTGCCGCTCCACCCCGGCCATGAGGAGGCGGCGCGCGGCGGCGGGGAAGCGTCGGGCCAGCTGGTAGCTCGCGACGTTCATCGCGATGTTCTTGGCCCGGGTGAGCCGGTATGCCGCCCGCTCCGGCAGCCTCCGTCGCAGGGCGAGGGCGACGCGGTCGAGCGCCGGCAGCGAGACGAGGTAGGAGGGGCTGCGCTGGAGCATCGTCACCCGGGCTGCCCCCCGGTCGGCGAGCGCCGGGACGAGGGTCACCGCGGTGGCGCCGCTGCCGATGACGACGACGCGCCGCCCGGTCGACGTCGAGATCCTCGGGCCAGTGCTGCGGGTGGATGACCGGCCCGGCGAAGTCGTCCTGGCCGGGGAAGGTGACCACGTGGCCGGAGTCGTAGCGGTAGTAGCCGGTCGCGAGATAGAGGAACCGGCAGGTATGCCGCACCCTCCCCTCGGGTGTCTCGGCGGTCACCGACCAGGTGCCCGAGTGCCCGTCCCAGGCCGCGGCGGTGACCCGCTGCCGGTAACGGATCTCGTCCGAGATCGCTGCCTCCTCGGCGGTGTCGCGAAGGTAGGACAGGATCGCCTCACCGCTGCCGAGGGTGTGTGGGTCGCTCCACGGGCGGAACGGGTAGCTGAGCGTGAACATGTCCGAGTCGGAGCGAATGCCGGGATAGCGGAAGAGGTCCCAGGTCCCGCCGAGCCGCTCCCGTCCCTCGAGGATGACGAACCGCTTGTGCGGCAACCGTTCTCGCAGCCGGTATGCCGCGCCGATGCCGCTCAGCCCGGCCCCCACGATGAGGACGTCGACGTCCTCGCCCGCTGACGGGCCAGGACCCGCATCCCCCTGCGCGCGCGAGGCGTCCACGGGGGTGGTCTCCACGTTCGTCACCCTGACATCACATCACGCGGGCGGCGGCACAGCACCGATCTGGGCTGCTCCGCGGTCCGTGCGGGGTCATCCGTTCGGGTGATGGGTGGGTCGGTCGGTGTTCCCACAAAGGGCCACCCAACAGCCGATGTGTGGACCCCCGGCCCCGGGCACTCTGGAGGAGCAACAACGGCAGTGGAACCGCCACCCACGGGCACACCACAGCCACCACCCATCGGGACCTGTCACCCCCAGTGGCATTGCCGTCGAAGGAGCGTCATGAGCCGCATCATCGGCATCACCTTGGCTCGGCTGGCCGCCACCACGGTCACCGCGCCCAAGGGACGACTCCGACTCCCCCGGCCCACGCCGTCGGTTCGCCTCGCGTCCGACGTCAAGCCGAAGCTTCGAGAGTCGGAGTGGTTCTGGCCGTGATCGGTCACTCGCAGTGCCACCTCCCCCCCGGCACTGCGTGCTGAGACCTCCCTTCGCAGCACTCCTCCCCCCACCCCAGCCAGTGGGAGCAGGGCCCGACACATGGACAGGCACCTCGGTTCACCGAGGTGCCTGTCTTGGTGTGGCGGATTTTTTCGGATGACCAACCGAAAGGGACGCAGATGACCTTCCTTCGCGGCGACTCCCGCTTCGGTCGGCGCAACGGGACCCCGGACGCGGGCCCCGCCTGGCGCCTTCCGGCCGAGGAGCCCCTCTTCGTCCCGGAGATCCCGGCCCCCGCCGCGACCCTCGAGGAGGACGGGCCCACGTGGGCCGACACCGCACCGCCCGAGACGGTCACCGTTCCGGAGCCCGAGACCGTGGCCCTCCCCGACCCCGAGCCGGCAGCGCCCCCGTGGCCGGTGTCCGTCGCTCCCCACGAGCCCGAGACCGCCACCCTCCCCGACCCCGAGACCGTCACCCTCCCCGACCCCGAGCCGGCCGCGCCCCCGTGGCCGGTGTCCGTCGCTCCCCACGAGCCCGAGACCGCCACCCTCCCCGACCCCGAGACCGTCACCCTCCCCGACCCCGAGCCGGACCCGGCGCCGTGGGCCATGTCGGCGCCCGACCCGGAGCCGCCGCTGCCGTGGGTGGAGCCGGATCCGGCGCCCGTCGACCTCTACACCCGGCCGGCGGCGGACGCCCCGCTCCCGGTCCCTCCCGTCGGGTCCGACGTCTTGCCCGGCCCGGCCCTGCCCCCGTCGCCGGAGCCGGAGGCGCCCGCACCGGCATTCTCGCCGATCCGGAGACGAGTGCCGCCGCCCCCGATCTCGGACTCGGCGCACCGAACCTCGGCCACGACACCTCGTCCGCCGCTGCTCGCGACGGCTGGGCACCGCCGGCGTGGGCGGCCGCCGCCGGACAGTCGGGGATCCCCGGCTCACCCGGCTCGTGGAACGACGAGCCGCCGGAGGACGAGAAGCCGCGCCGCTTCGGCAAGGGCCTCGTCGCGGCCGGCGCCGCCGCCGCCGTGCTCGTCGCTCGTCGGCACGGCATTCGTCGGCGCGCGGGTCGTCGGCTGGGCCATCCGGTGGCGGCCCGCAGCCCGAGGAGGCCCTTCCGTCGACGACGGTCCTCTTCGCCAAGCTCGACCTCAACCCCTCGGCCGGTCAGAAGATCGACGCCCTGCGCTTCGCCGCCAAGCTGCCGCAGACCCCGGAGTCGCTCCGGAACGCCGATGCGGGCACCGACCTGCGCAGGCGATCTTCGAGGCGATCCAGGAGGAGGGCGGCTTCACCGGGCTCGACTACGCGAAGGACATCGAGCCATGGGTCGGCGACCGGCTCGGCTTCGGGCTGCTCCCCGCGAACGAGGACTCTCCGCTGGAGCGACCGGTCATCGCCGTCGCGGTCAGCGACGAGAGCGAGGCCGAGAAGCACCTCGCCGACCCTCGGCCGGTCGATGAAGGGCAGTTGTGTCCTCGCCCGGTCCTTCGCGCTGTGCAGCGAGGACGCGACGACCGCCGCCGAGGCGGCCTCGGCCGCCGAGACCCGCTCGCTGGCCGAGAACCCCGACTTCGCCGCGGACCTCGGCGCGATCGGCGAGGACGGCGTCCTCACCGTCTGGGCCGACCTGACGGCTGCCGGAGACCTCGCCGGTCCGGCCGGCGGCATGGGGATGCTCGGCCTGAACGGCGGTCTCACCGACGGCGCCTTCGGGGACCTGACCCAGGCACCGAAGGCCACGGGCACCCAGTCCACCGGCCCGGAGTCTCCCCTGCGCGGCCACGCCGCCGCGGCGCTGCGCTTCGCGGGCTCGAACCTCGAGGTCGTCGGCCATGAGTCGGGCGCCACGGGCACCGGCGCGGCGACGACGACGCCGACGAGCGTCGGCGCCCTCCCCGCCGACACGGTGGCGGCGGTCGGCATGAGCGGCCTCGGCGACCGGATGGAGGCCAGCTGGCCGGAGATCGTCGACGGCCTCCGCTCGACGATGGGCCCCCGCCAGACGACCTCGATGATCAAGAGCCTCGAGGACGAGCTCGGCGTCAGCATCCCCGGCGACATCTCGACGACCGTGGGCAACGACCTCACCGTCGCCTACGGCGGGCAGGACGGCAGGGAGCCGAAGATCGCCGTGCGCACCGACGCCGACGCCGACCTGCTCCACCGCTTCATCGACATGACCGGGAGCTCCGGTGCGGTCACGGTCGTCGACGGCACCGACCGGACGGTGGTCGGCACCGACCGCGCGTATGCCGCGGCCGTCGCGAAGGGCTCCGGGCTCGGGGGGACCGACGCGTTCACCAACGCGGTCCCGGACGCCGAGAACGCCCAGCTCGTCGCGTTCGTCAACGTCGGGAGCCTGCTCAAGCAGCCGGGGCTCGGCATCAGCGCCACCGACCGCAAGGAGTACGCCTTCATCGAGGCCATCGGTCTGTCGGCGACGTCGACCGACGACGCGGTCGACTTCCGGCTCCGCCTCACGACGAGGTAGCCCCGACGCCGCCCGTACACGGCGGCGGGCCGCGTCCGACGTGGACGCGGCCCGGGCCTGTGGTGGAGCTGAGGGGATTCGAACCCCTGACCCCCTCCATGCCATGGAGGTGCGCTACCAACTGCGCTACAGCCCCGAACGGGTTGCCCCCGAAGGGGCCTGCGGAAGTCTACCCATGACCCGGCACGGGCCCAAATCGCGGCGGCCCCCGGGCTACGGAGGGGGCGTGCCGTCGTTGCTCTCGGTGCCGGCCGAGACGTTCCAGGTCAGCATTCGCCAACCCCGGTCGCCCTCGGCGAGCTCGGCCCAGTGGCAGTTGCCGAAGGCCCCGAGGATCCGCCACGCCACCTGCTGGTCCAGGCCGAGCAGGACGGCCGTGACCGCGCGCCCGGCGGCCCCGTGCGTCGAGACGACGACGCACTCCCCCGGCTCCATCGTCGCGATGAGGTCGTCCAGCGCCTCGCGCACGCGGTCGGCGACGTCCGACATCCGCTCGCCGGTCCCGCCGCGAGGGATGTCCTCGCCGCGCAGGACGGCGGCCCGCTCGTCCGGGTACTGCTCGATGACCTCCGCGGTCGACAGCCCCTGCCAGGCGCCGGCGTGGATCTCCCGGAACCGTTCGTCGAAGCTCAGCGGTATGCCGCAGGCCCGGGCGACCGCCTCGGCCGTCCGCGCCGCGCGGCTGAGGTCGGAGGAGACGATGCGCGACGGCGAGAGCGCGGCCAGCGCCGGCCCGACCGCCTCGGCCTGGGCGACGCCGAGCTCGGACAGCTCGCTGTCGAGCTGCCCCTGCCAGATGCTCCGGACGTTGTGGACGGTCTCGCCGTGGCGCAGGACGATGATCCGACGCCGGGGGGTGGGCATCGCGGACCTCCCGCTCAGGACGCCGCGGGGCCGCGGCCCCGCTGCTCGGTGCCGATGACCCCGAGGTCGAGCGCCGGACAGTCCCGCCACAGCCGGTCCAGCTCGTAGAACTCCCGCTCCTCGTCGTGCTGGACGTGGACGACGATGTCGGCGAAGTCGATGAGGACCCAGCGTCCCTCGCGGGCGCCCTCGCGGCGGACCGGCTTCGCGCCGAGGTCGCGCAGCGCCTCCTCGACGGCATCGACGATGGCGCCGACCTGGCGCTCGTTGGAGGCCGAGAGGATGACGAAGACGTCGGTCAGGGCGAGCTGCTCGGACACGTCGATCCCGTTGATCGTCGTCGCCAGCTTGTCGGCGGCCGCGGCGGCGGCGGCGCGGGCGAGCTGGACGGACCGGTCAGTGGCGGGCACGAGTCTCCTCGGGGACGGAGGTGGTCGGGGTGGGCGCCGCCGGCGGCTCGGGGCGGCGGGCGGCATACAGGGCGTACTTGTTGATGTACTGGACGACGCCGTCGGGCACGAGGTACCAGACCGGCTCCCCCGCGGCGACCCGCTCGCGGCAGTCGGTCGAGGAGATCGCCATCGCCGGGACCTCCTGGAGGGTGACCCGGTCGGCCGGGAGGCCCGGCTCCGTCAGGGGGTATCCGGGCCGGGTCACCCCGATGAAGTGCGCCAGCTCGAACAGCTCGTCGGCGTCCTTCCACGACAGGATCTGGGCGAGGGCGTCGGCGCCGGTGATGAAGAACAGCTCCGCGCCGGGGCGCTGGCGGCCGAGGTCGCGCAGGGTGTCGATCGTGTAGGTCGGCCCGGGCCGGTCGATGTCGACCCGGCTCACGGTGAACCGGGGGTTCGACGCCGTCGCGACGACCGTCATGAGATACCGGTGCTCGGCCGCGCTCACCTCACGCTCGGACTTCTGCCAGGGCCGCCCGGTCGGGACGAAGACGACCTCGTCGAGCCCGAAGAGCGACTGGACCTCGGAGGCGGCGACGAGGTGACCGTGATGGATGGGGTCGAAGGTCCCACCCATCACCCCGAGCCGGAGGCGGCCGGCGCTCAGTGGTCGGAGTCCCCGTCGTCGGTATGCCGTGCCGGCGGCCCGTACTTGTTGTGGGCGCCTCGGAAGGCCCAGGTGAGCCCGAGCAGGAGGGCGAACCCGGCGAGGGCGAGCAGGCCGAAGACATAGCTCGGCATGGGAAGCGTGCGGGTGGCTTCGGCGGCGAAGAGACCAGCGACTGACGACGGCATGGGGCACAGCGTACCGGGCCGGGTTGTCCACCGATGTCGTCCACACCCCTGTGCACATCGTGGCATTTCCCCTGGATGCCCTGTGGACGACGGAGCCAACTACCTCACGTCGCCACATTGCCCCCGAGAAAGCCTTGCCGGGCAAGGGTTTTCGCACTAGAACTGGTCAGGCACCCGCAGCATGGGCCGGCTCAGGCCGGACCGGTGGGGCGGGGGCGGGCCGGGCGGATAACGGCGGCACCATCCCGGGTCGGGGGCTTCCCCCGGCCAGGTCTGTGGGGGTCTCCTCCCACCTCGCTGGCGACGCGGCGGGGGTGCTTCCGCGGCCGACGGCCTGGGTTGAAGTCCGCCTCGCGCGAGCGGGGCGGCGCCACCGTCGTGTGGCTTGCCGGGCGGGTGTCCGCCCGGGTGACCGACCCGCTGCTGGAGGGCGAGCCCCGAACCAGCTGAGGGCCCCCGATCTCATACGTCGGGGGCCCTCCTGGGTCCGTCCCCTAGGCTGGCCCGCATGGCCGCAGAGACGCCGACCCGGCCCGAGCTCAGCGTCGTCGTCCCCGCCTACGACGAGGAGGCCGTCCTCCCGCTCTTCGCCGAGCGGCTGCGCCCCGTACTCGACGGCCTCGGCACGGCATACGAGGTCCTCGTCGTCGACGACGGGAGCGCCGACGCGACCCCCGTCATCCTCCAGCGGCTGCGACGGGACTGGCCGCAGCTGCGGATCGTGCGGCTGCGGACGAACGCCGGCCACCAGGCCGCCCTGTCGGCGGGGCTGGCCCGGGCCCGCGGGGACCTCGTCGCCACCCTCGACGCCGACCTGCAGGACCCGCCGGAGGTCCTCGCCGACCTCGTCGAGGCGGCCCGCCGCGAGCAGGTGGACGTCGTCTATGCCGTCCGGGCCGACCGCAGCTCGGACTCGACGTTCAAGCGGACGACGGCCCACGCGTTCTACCGGCTGATGCGGGTGCTCTCCCGCACCGACGCCCCCGCCGACGCCGGCGACTTCCGGCTCATGTCGCGGGCGACCGTCGACGCCGTCAACTCCCTCCCGGAGCAGCACCGCGTCCTGCGCCTCGTCGTCCCGGCCCTCGGCTTCCCGTCGGCCTCGGTGGGGTACCGCCGCGACCCCCGGGCGGCCGGGCGGACGAAGTACCCCCTGGCGAAGATGATCCGGCTCTCCGTCGACAGCGTGACCGGCTTCTCGACGACGCCGCTGCGTCTCGCGACGTGGCTGGGGCTGCTCGGCGGCCTCGCGGCGCTCGTCATCCTCGTCTCGGCGCTCGTCGCCCGGTTCCTCGGTGAGACCGTCCCCGGCTGGACCTCGACCGTCGTCATCGTCGCGGCCGTCGGCGCCGTCCAGCTCCTCGGCCTGGGCATCCTCGGCGAGTACGTCGGGCGGATGTACACCCAGCTCCAGGGGCGCCCGGCCTACTTCGTCGCCAGTGACAGCCTCGAGCACCCGGCCGTGGAGGCCGCGGGCCCAGCCACCGGGGGCCCGGCCGACGAGGAGCCCTGATCAGCCGCGGACCTGGCCGTCCCCCTCGACGACCCACTTCGTCGTCGTCAGCTCGGGCAGGGCCATCGGGCCTCGGGCGTGGAGCTTCTGGGTCGAGATGCCGATCTCGGCGCCGAACCCGAACTCGCCTCCGTCGGTGAACCGGGTCGAGGCGTTGACCATGACCGCGGCGGAGTCGACCTCCGCGGTGAACCGACGTGCGGCCGACCGGCTCTCGGTGACGATCGCCTCCGTGTGGCCGGAGCCGAACCGGGCGATGTGGGCGAGGGCGGCGTCGAGGTCGTCGACGACGCCGACGCTCATCTCGAGCGCGTGGTACTCGGTGGCGAAGTCCTCGTCGGTCGCTGCCTCGTGCGGCACCCCGGCGACGTCGGCCTCGGCACCCGCCCGCTCGTCCGTGTGCAGGACGACGCCGGCCCCGTCGAGGGCCGCGAGCGCCGTGGGCAGGAAGGCGTCGGCGACGTCGCGGTGCACGAGGAGGGACTCGGCGGCGTTGCAGACGCTCGGCCGCTGCGTCTTGGAGTTGAGGGTGATGGCCAGCGCCTTGTCGAGATCGGCGGCGGCGTCGACGTAGACGTGGCAGTTGCCGATGCCCGTCTCGATGACGGGCACGCTGGAGCCGGTGACGACGGCCTGGATGAGCTGCGCCCCACCGCGCGGGATGAGCAGGTCGACCTCCCCGCGTGCGGTCATGAGCGCCGTGACGACCTCGTGACCGCCCTCGAGCAGGCCGACGGCGTCGGCGGGGAGGCCCTGCTCGGCGAGGGAGGCGCGCAGGACGTCGACGAGGGCGCGGTTCGTCGAGGCCGCCGCCGAGCCGCCGCGGAGGATGACGGCGTTCCCGGACTTCAGACCGAGCCCCGCCGCGTCGACGGTGACGTTCGGGCGGGCCTCGTAGATCATCCCGACGACACCCATCGGCACCCGGACCTGGCGGATCTGGAGGCCGTTGGCGAGCGTGGAGCCCCGGACGACCTCGCCGACCGGGTCGGGCAGGGCGGCGATGTCGCGCAGCGCGTCGGCGACGGCGGCAGACCCGCTCCGCGTCGAGGGTGAGCCGGTCGAGGAGCCCGCTCGCCAGGCCGCCGTCCCGGCCGCGCTCGAGGTCCTCGCGGTTGGCGGCGACGATCCGCCGCCGTCGCGGCGTCGAGCGCGTCGGCGAGGGTGCGCAGGGCCGCGTCCTTCTCGGCTCGCGAGAGGAGGGCTAGCGTCCGGGCGGCGGAGCGCGCTGCCGTCGCGAGCGCCGTGACCTGCTCGCGGGCCGCGTCTGGGACCTGGTCTGCCATGACGTTCAGGGTATGCCGCGGGGCGTGGGTGCCGCCGCCGCCTTCCACCGTCCGGGCAGCGGGCTCAGCGCTCCGGCGGCGTCGGGCCGGCCGGGCCGGCGGGCGGGACACCGGCGTCGCGGTCCTTGCTCGCGCGACCCGCGGAGGCGAGCACGATGACGAGGACGGCGATCCCGACGATGACGAGCATCGCGAGGACGCCGACGACGATGACGCCGAGGCCGAGCGACATGGTGACTCCTGGTCCGGGTGGACTCCCGCGTCGCCGCGGCGGTCCGGTCGGGTGGGGCGAGGGAGGGGCGGCCGGCGCCGCCCCTTCGGTGGTGACAGCCTAGCCGGGAGGCCCCGGTCGGGCCGGTCGCGAGGGATCGGGCCGGGTCGGGCCGGGCGGGGCGCCGCGGCATACCCGACAATGGGGACCGTGACGACCATCCTGTCCATCCAGTCCTCCGTCGCGTACGGCCATGTCGGCAACAGCGCGGCCGTCTTCCCGCTCCAGCGGCTCGGGGTCGAGGTGTGGCCGGTCCACACGGTCCACTTCTCCAACCACACGGGCTACGGCGAGTGGCGCGGCCCCCACCTGAGTGCCCACGACGTCGGCAACGTCGTGCGCGGGATCGAGGAGCGCGGCGCGCTGCCCGAGGTCGACGCCGTCCTGTCGGGCTACCAGGGCGGCGAGGACATCGGCGAGGTCATCCTCGACGCGGTGGCGCGGGTCAAGGCGGCCAACCCGGCGGCGATCTACGCGTGCGACCCCGTCATGGGCAATGCCGTGAGCGGCTGTTTCGTCCACCCCGCCATCCCCGTCCTCCTCCGCGAGCGGGTCGTGCCGCAGGCCGACCTCATCACGCCGAACCAGTTCGAGCTCGGGTTCCTCACCGAGACCGAGCCGGAGACGCTCGACGAGGTGCTCGAGTCCGTCGAGGCCGCCCGCGCCATGGGCCCGTCGACGGTGCTCGTCACGAGCGTCCTGCGCCCGGACCGGCCCGAGGGGACGATCGAGATGCTCGCCGTCCACGGCGACGGGGCGTGGCTGGTCCAGACCCCACAGCTCCCGCTCAAGGCCAACGGCTCCGGCGACGTGACCGCCGCCCTCTTCACCGCCCACCTGCTGCGGACGGGCGATGCCGGTCTCGCGCTGGGCCGGACCGTCTCGAGCGTCTTCGACCTGCTCTCGCGCACCCTCGAGTCGGGTCGGCGGGAGCTGCAGCTCGTCCAGAGCCAGGACGAGATCGCGACGCCCCGGATGCAGTTCGAGGTGACGCGGGTCCGGTGACCGGGACCGACCGACCGGCCCGTCCGACCGGGGGCCGGCTGACCGGGCCCGGCTGTCCGGGCGTCCGACGGGTCCCAGGAGCGGCTCGATGGACAGGTTGCTGCAGAACGGGGGTGCTGCAACACCCCCGTTCTGCACGAACCTCTGCTAGCAGAGGTTCGTGCAGGGGGGCGGGCGGCCGGGGGGGATGGGGGGCCGGACGGCTGGGGTGCGGGGGCGAGCGGCCGCGGTGGGACGGAGGGTCAGAGGACGACGAGGTCGTCGCGGTGGATGACCTCGCGCTCGTAGGCGGGGCCGAGCTCGCGGGCCAGGTCGCGGGTGCTGCGGCCGAGCAGCCCCGGCAGCTCGGCGGAGGAGTAGTTGACGAGGCCGCGGGCGAGGACCGCACCGTCGGCGCCGCACACGTCGACGGGGTCGCCCTCGGTGAAGGTGCCGTGTACCTCGACGATCCCGGCCGGCAGGAGGGACTTGCGCCGCCTGCCGACCGCGGCGGCGGCACCGTCGTCGACGACGAGCCGGCCGCGCGCCGACGTCGCGTGCGCGATCCACAGCTTGCGGGAGGCCTTCGTCGCCGCGGCAGGGCGCGAAGACGGTGCCGACGTCCTCGCCGGCGAGCCCGACGGCCGCGTCCTCGAGCCGGGTCAGCAGGGTGGGCACGCCGCCCGCGCCGGCGATGCCGGCCGCCTCGACCTTCGTCACCATCCCGCCACGTCCCACGGAGGACCCGGTTCCGCCGATCGTCACCGTCGCCAGCTCCGCGGAGGACCCGACGACGGGTACCCGGACGCTGCCGTCCCGGCGTGGCGGCCCGCTGTAGAGGGCGTCGACGTCGGTGAGGAGGACGAGGGCGTCGGCGCCGACGAGGTGGGACACGAGGGCGGCGAGCCGGTCGTTGTCGCCGAACCGGATCTCGTGGGTGGCGACCGTGTCGTTCTCGTTGACGATCGGGACGACGCCGAGCTCGAGGAGCCGCTCGAGGGTGCGGCGCGCGTTGGTGTAGTGGGCCCGGCGGGTCACGTCGTCGGCGGTGAGCAGAACCTGCCCGACGGTGAGCCCGTGGACCCCGAAGGCCTGCTGGTATGCCGCGACGAGGGCGCCCTGCCCCACGCTCGCGGCCGCCTGCTGCGTGGCGAGGTCCTGGGGACGCCGCCCGAGGGCGAGCGGGCCCATGCCCGCCGCGATGGCGCCGGAGGAGACGAGGACGACCTGGACGCCGGCCGCCCGCCGGGCCGCGAGGAGGTCGACGAGCTCGACGATGCGGGTCTGGTCCAGATGGCCCCCGTCGGGGCTCGTCAGCGAGGACGAGCCGACCTTGACGACGAGACGACGGGCGTTGCGCACCCCGCGGCGCAGCCGGGACTCGAGGTCAGGCATCGCCGTCCTGCTCCGTCCAGCGTCCGGCGCGTCGCTCCGCCGCGAGCTCGTCGCGGGCGGCGGTCTGGGCGTCCTTGCGCGCGTGGAACTCCTCCCGCTTCTCCTCGCGGGTCTTGCGCCGGTTGTCCTCGAAGCGCACGTCGGAGCCGCGCGGGCCCGACAGCAGCTCGGCACCGGCATACATCGTCGGTTCCCAGTCGAAGACGACGGCGTCGTCGGCGGGCCCGATGAGGACGGTCGACCCGGGGACGGCACCGGCAGCGAAGAGGGCCTCCTCGACGCCGAGCCGGGCCAGCCGGTCGGCGAGGTAGCCCACCGCCTCGTCGTTGCTGAAGTCGGTCTGGCGCACCCATCGGGTCGGCCGCTCGCCGACGACCCGGAAGACCTCGCCGTCGGCGGTGCGCTCGGTCTCGACGGTGAAGCCGGAGTCGTCGACGGCCCTCGGCCGCAGGACGACCCGGGGACGCTGGACGGTCTCGGCCTCGGCCTGCGCCCGGGCGTCGGCGACGTGCCGGGCCAGCGCGAAGGTCAGCTCCTTGAGGCCGGTGTGGGCGACGGCCGAGACGATGTGGACCTCGAGGCCCCGTTCCTCGAGATCGGGACGGACCATCTCGGCGAGCTCGCGGGCGTCCGGGACGTCGGCCTTGTTGAGGACGACGACCCGGGTCCGCTCGGCGAGCGGACGGCCGCCGAGGGTCTGTCCCGGCACGTATGCCGCGAGCTCGGCCTCGATGACGTCGAGGTCGGTCATCGGGTCACGGCCCGGCTCGAGGGTCGCGCAGTCGACGACATGGACGAGGACGGAGCAGCGCTCGACGTGACGGAGGAACTCGAGCCCGAGGCCCTTGCCCTCGCTGGCGCCGGGGATGAGGCCGGGGACGTCGGCGATGGTGAACCGCTCCTCCCCCGCCGTGACGACGCCGAGGTTGGGGACGAGCGTCGTGAAGGGGTAGTCGGCGATCTTGGGGCGGGCGGCCGACAGCACCGACACGAGCGAGGACTTGCCCGCCGACGGAAAGCCGACGAGGGCGACGTCGGCGAGGCTCTTCAGCTCGAGGACGACGTCGAGCCGGTCGCCGGGCTCCCCGAGGAGGGCGAACCCGGGCGCCTTGCGACGGGGCGAGGACAGCGCCTTGTTGCCGAGCCCGCCACGGCCGCCGCGCGCGACGACGACGGAGGTGCCCTCCCCGACGAGGTCGGCGATGACGTCGCCGTCCGCGCTCGTCACGACGGTGCCGTCGGGAACGGGCAGGACGAGGTCGTCACCGTCGGCGCCGTTGCGCTCGTCCCCCGCGCCCGGGCGCCCGTTCGTCGCGGACGCGGTGCGGGCTGCGGTGGTAGTCCAGGAGCGTCGTCGACTGGGTGTCGACCCGGAGGACGACATCGCCGCCGCGCCCCCCGTTGCCACCGTCCGGACCACCGAGCGGCTTGAACTTCTCGCGGTGGACCGAGGCCACGCCGTGGCCCCCGTTCCCGGCGGCCACGTGGAGCACGACGCGGTCGACGAACGTCGTCATGATGCTCGTCCTCCTCGCGGCGGTCCGGGTCTCGGCGGGTCCGGCGGGATGCCGCCCGACAACGCGCGAGGGGCGAGCCGCTCGGCCCGCCCCTGCGCAGTGCTGGTCTGTGCTGTGGTCCGTGGTCGGGTCCGACCCGCCACGGGGCGCGTCACTGCTCGACGGTCTCCACCGGGAGGACGCTGACGACCTTGCGGCCACGCTTGGTCCCGAAGGTCACGGCGCCCGCGACCGTGGCGAACAGGGTGTCGTCGCCACCGCGGCCGACGCCGTCGCCCGGGTGGAAGTGGGTGCCACGCTGGCGGACGATGATCTCGCCGGCCCCGACGACCTGGCCGCCGAAGCGCTTGACGCCGAGCCGCTGCGCGTTGCTGTCCCGACCGTTGCGGGTCGAGGACGCGCCCTTCTTGTGTGCCATGGGAGTACCTGCCTCGTGAGTCTCTGGGCGATCAGGCGTCGATCGCGGTGATCTTGACCTGGGTCAGCTGCTGACGGTGACCCTGACGCTTGCGGTAGCCGGTCTTGTTCTTGTACTTGAGGATCGTGATCTTGGGGCCCTTGGCGGCCTTGAGGACCTCGGCGGTGACCGTGACCTTGGCGAGGGCGGCGGCGTCACTCGTCACGGCACTGCCGTCGACGACGAGGACGGGGGTCAGCTCGATGCTGGCACCGGGCTCACCGATCTTGTCGATGAGCAGGGTGTCGCCGACGGAGACCTTCTCCTGGCGGCCACCTGCGCGGACGATCGCGTACACCTTGGGACTCACTTTCGTTGTGCGGGGGCGCACTCTCTGGGTTGACCGGCCAATAGCGACCCTGCAGGCGCAGGACATCGGCTCGGTGGGCGCACCGACGTTCTAGCCTACCGGTCGGGCGTGTCGTCGACCAAATCAGCCGACGGCTCGCCCTGCCCCTCGACGGGCTCGGCCGCTCCTGCGCGGCCTGCGTCCTCGGTGGGCGCCGCCTCGGTGGGCTCGGTCCGCTCCTCGTCCACGGGCGCCACCTCCGGCGCGTCCTCGGTGGGCGGCTCCGCTTGGGCGCCGCCTCGGCGGACTCCACCTCGGGCTCGGCCGGGGCCGGCACGTCCTCGGCGGGCTCCGGGTCGAGCTTCGGCGGCCCGGCGGGAGCGACGACGCGGCCACGCTTGCGGCGGGTACGGACCGGCGGCTCGACCGCGGTCTCGACCGGCCGTGGGCGCCTCCTCCGCGGGCGGCCCATCCCCGAGATCGGCGACGTCGTCCTCGGTCGGCTCACCGGACATCCCCTTGATCGCCGCAGCGTGGGCGGCGGCGGCGATCTGGGCGGGCGTCGGTCCGCTGGGGCTCCGCTCGTCGGCCGGCTCCTCCGTCGGTGCCGGACCCGAGCTGCGGTTCGAGCGGTTCTGGCGCGAGCCACGTCCGGACCCGGACCCGCCGCCGGAGCCGCCGTCGCTCGAGCCGCCCCGGTTCACCGGCTCGGTGTGGATGACGATGCCGCGGCCGCTGCAGTGGTCGCAGGGCTCGGAGAAGACCTCGATGAGACCGGAGCCGACCCGCTTGCGGGTCATCTGGACGAGACCGAGCGAGGTCACCTCGGCGACCTGGTGCTTCGTCCGGTCCCGGCCGAGGCACTCGAGGAGCCGGCGCACGACGAGCTCGCGGTTGGACTCGAGGACCATGTCGATGAAGTCGATGACGATGATGCCGCCGACGTCCCGGAGCCGGAGCTGGCGGACGATCTCCTCGGCGGCCTCGAGGTTGTTCTTGGTCACCGTCTCCTCGAGGTTGCCGCCGGAGCCGACGAACTTGCCCGTGTTGACGTCGATGACGGTCATCGCCTCGGTGCGGTCGATGACGAGGGAGCCGCCCGAGGGCAGCCACACCTTGCGGTCCATCGCCTTCGCGAGCTGCTCGTCGATGCGGTAGTGCGCGAAGACGTCGTCCTCGGCGGTCCAGCGGGTCACCCGGTCGGCGAGGTCGGGGGCGACGTCGCTGACATAGCCGTTGACCTGCTGCCAGGCCTGGTCGCCGGCGACGACGAGGGAGGCGAAGTCCTCGGTGAAGACGTCGCGGATGACCCGGACCGTGAGGTCCGGCTCGCCGTGCAGGAGGACCGGCGCGCCTCCGGACGAGGGCTTCTTCGAGGCGGCGGACGCGGCGTGCTTCGATGATCGCATCCCATGTCTTCGTCAGCCGCTCGACGTCGGCGCGCAGCTCCTCCTCCGAGGCGCCCTCGGCGGCGGTCCGGACGATGACGCCCGGCGCTGTCCGGCACGACCTCCTTGAGGATGGCCTTGAGCCGGGACCGCTCCGTGTCGGGGAGCTTGCGGGAGATCCCGGTCATCGAGCCCTCGGGCACGTAGACGAGGAACCGCCCCGGGAGGGAGATCTGCGAGGTGAGACGGGCGCCCTTGTGTCCGATGGGGTCCTTCGTCACCTGGACGAGGACGGTGTCGCCGGAGGACAGGGCGTTCTCGATCCGCTTCGGTGAGTTGGCCTCGAGCCCGGCCGCGTCCCAGTTGACCTCGCCGGCATACAGGACGGCGTTGCGGCCCTTCCCGATGTCGACGAAGGCCGCCTCCATCGACGGCAGGACGTTCTGGACGCGGCCGAGATAGACGTTGCCCGCCATCGACGCGGTCGTCTCGCGAGAGACGTAGTGCTCGACGAGGACGCCGTCCTCGAGGACGCCGATCTGGGTGCGGTCGCCGACGCCGCGGACGACCATGACCCGCTCGACGCTCTCGCGCCGGGCGAGGAACTCGGCCTCGGTGATGATGGTCCGCCGCCGCCCGGCCTCCCGGCCCTCGCGACGACGCTGCTTCTTGGCCTCGAGCCGGGTCGAGCCCTTGACCGCCTGAGGCTCCTCACGGTCCTTGCGCGGGGCCGCGGACCTTGGTGACGGTGCCGGGCGGGTTGTCGCCGTCGTCGGCGGACCCGCTGCGGCGCCGCCGGCGGCGCCGGCGGCTCGACGTGCTGTCGCCGTCGTCGGCCGCGTCGTCGGGGCCGGCGCCGTCGCCGGACCCACCCTTGGCGGCCGGCGTCCTTCTCGCCGGACCGGCGGGAGCCGGAGGGCTCGCCGTCGCCGTCCGAGGTGGCGGAGTCCTCACTGCCCGAGCCACCGCGGCCTCGGCGCCCGCGACCGCCCCGCCGGCGGCGGCGGCGCCCGGTGCCGGACTGCTCCTCGCCGTCGCCGTCGCCCTGCTCGCCGTCGTCGTCGGGGGCCGACCGGTCGGCGTCCCCCGCGTCCTCGGAACCGCCGGAGCCGCCTCCCTGGGAGCCGGGCCGCGTCGGGGCCGCGGGTCTCGCCCGTCTCGTCGTCGGACCGTTCGGCCGGGGCCTGGGCGGGGGCACTGGCCCGGCGTCGCTTGGGGGCGTTCGCCGGATCCGGCGCCTGGAAGAGGAGGCCGAGGGTCCCGCCCGCTCCGGGTGCCGAGGCGTCCTCGGTGTCCTCCGCGCCGGGAACGCCGGGCTCGAACGCCGGCTCGGGGGCGGCCGTCTTCTTCGTCGCTCGACGGGAGCGCTTCGGCTTCTCGGGCTCCCCCTTGGCGTCGGCGGCGACCTCCTGGCCCTCCTCGGCGACGGCGGATGGCCTTCTTCGGTGCCTTCTTGGCCGCCTTCTTCGGCGCCTTCTTGGCCGCCTTCTTCGGCGCCCTCTTCGCGGCGGCCGGCGGGTCATCCCCTCGTCCGGCGTGTCGCCGGGGGCCGGGGCCCTCGCCGGTGCCGGTCGGCTCGGCGGGCGCCGGGGTGACCGTCCCGCTCGTCGCACGGCGCCGGGTGCGCTTGGGGGGCGTGCTCTGCTCGGCAGGTTCGCCGGTGGTGCTGGGCTGGTCGGTCGTGGTCTCGTCGGACGCCATTGCGGGCCCCTTCCGTCACCCACCCGGCCGACGCCACACCCGTGGCGTGCCCGGTTGGGACCGCCCGCCGACCGCGTGGTGCGGTGGCATCGTGTCGACCCTCGCCGACACGGAAGTTCGTGTTGCATCCGGCCGGCTCGCGCGGGGCGCGCGGCACCGGTCAGGTGCCGGCGACCTCCTTGTCGGTGGCCAAGGGGTCGGCCACCCCCGAATCTGCAGTGAGCAGGGGGCCCTGTGCCAGCCGAGTCACCAGGGGTGGGACCGGCGGCGAGAGCTCGGATACTGCATGCAGTGCGGTCAGGATGTCGTCGGGGCGTACGGACGGTGTGGTGTGCCGCACGACCACCCGCAGTATCGCACAGACTCCGTCATCGCCGGGGACGATGCCCATCGACACGACGGCCTCCCGCACGTCGAAGGTCTTCAAGCCGGTCTTGAACATCCGGCTCACCTCGACCCGCTCCTCGGCGAGGAAGGCCGTCACGGCCGCCGCGGCCTCGGCCTCGGTGACCCCCCGCAGCTCGAGCCGCCACTCGCTGGCCTCGAGCCGCTCGGCGAGCGACCCGGGACCGGCCTCGACGACCTCGACGATGTCGAGGCCGGCGGGAAGGGCGTCGTCGAGGGCGACCCGGACCGACTCGGGGTCGACCCGCTGCGCGAGGGAGAGCTCGAAGTACTCCGCCTCGCTCGCGGCCCCCGTCGGCGCACCGCCCGCGTAGGAGATCTTCGGGTGGGGGTGGAACCCCGCCGAGTAGGCCATCGGCACCTCCGCGCGACGCAGCGCCCGCTCCAGGCTGCGTCCGAAGTCGCGGGTCGAGGAGAACCGCAGCCGTCCGCGGCGGGCGTAGCGCAGCCGGAGCTTCTGGACCGGAGGCGGTGGGGGTGGCCCCTCCGGGGTGCGCTGGCGTGCCATGCCGTCAGGGTATGCCGCGGCGTCCCCACTCGCCGACATCCACCCGGGGCGGGGCGCGCGCCACCCCCCGCGCGACTTCTCGTATGGCTAGATTGCGACTCATGACGACTCTCGACCGCACTCGGCTCGCCGACCTCCTGGCCCGCGAGCAGGCGGCATACGCCGACGGCCACCCGCGCAGCCGCGCGCTCCACGCCGAGGCGGCGAACCTCTTCGGCCGGGTGCCGATGACGTGGATGAACATGTGGAGCGGAGGCTTCCCCCTCTACCTCGACCGGGCGAACGGCAACCGGGTCACCGATGTCGACGGCGAGACCTACGTCGACTTCGCCCTCGGGGACACCGGGGCGATGGCCGGCCACTCCCCCGCCCCGACGATCGCGGCCGTCCAGCGCCGGATGGGCGAGCTGGGCGGGGTGACGACGATGCTGCCGACCGAGGACGCCCAGTGGGTCGGCGAGGAGCTGACCCACCGGTTCGGCCTGCCGCTGTGGAGCTTCACGCTCTCCGCGACCGACGCGAACCGCTGGGCGATCCGGCTGGCCCGCCTCGCGACGGGCCGGTCGAAGATCCTCGTCTTCGCCTACTGCTACCACGGCTCGGTCGACGAGACCTTCGCCGTGCCGGGGCCGGACGGCCGGGCGGTCTCCCGGCCCGGCAACGTCGCGCCGCCCGTCCCGCTCGACGAGACGACCCGGGTCGCGACGTGGAACGACCTCGCGTCCGTCGAGCGGGAGCTCGCCCACGGGGACGTCGCGGCGATCCTCACCGAGCCGGCCCTGACGAACATCGGGATCGTCCTGCCCGAGCCGGGCTTCATGACGGGTCTGCGCGAGCTCGCCACCCGCTACGGCAGCCTC
Organism: uncultured Actinomycetota bacterium; assembly: GCA_963745335.1. GTDB lineage: Bacteria > Actinomycetota > Actinomycetes > Actinomycetales > Dermatophilaceae > CAVSJJ01. The sequence continues at coordinate 681,927 of CAVUXP010000005.1, read as the reverse complement.
CTGCATGATCGACGAGACGCACACCTTCTCGGCGGGCTGGGGCGGCGCGACGACCGCGTGGGGGCTCGAGCCGGACCTGTTCGTCATCGGCAAGTCGATCGGCGGCGGCATCCCGTGCGGCGCCTACGGCATCTCGACGGACGTCGCCGCGGCCATCACCCGGCATACGGACGCGGGAGAGGCCGACATCGTCGACGTCGGCGGCGTCGGCGGCACCCTCGCCGGCAACGCCCTCTCGACCGCGGCGATGCGGGCCACGCTGGGCGAGGTCCTCACCCCGGAGGCCTTCGACCGGATGACCGGGCTCGCCGAGGTCTTCACGGCCGGGGTCCAGGCCACCCTCGACGAGCTCGACGTCCCCTGGTCCATCAGCCGGCTGGGCGCCCGCGCCGAGTACCGGTTCACGCGACCGGCGCCCCGGTACGGGCGAGGAGTCCGCCGCGGCCGCCGACGAGGACCTCGACGCCTACCTCCACCTGGCCATGGCCAACCGGGGCATCCTCATGACCCCGTTCCACAACATGGCGCTGATGTGCCCCGAGACGTCCCGCGAGGACGTCGACCGCCACACGGCGGTGTTCCGCGAGGTCGTCGGCGACCTCGTCGGCTGAGCCCTCGCCCACCCGGGCGGCCCCGGCAACGGTGAGCGGCCGGCCCACCCCCGTGGAGTGAGCCGGCCGCCGCTCTGGCAGGGGTGGGGATCAGCCGCCGTTCGCGACCGCGTCGAGCCAGGCCTCACCGTCGGGGCTGCCGACGCCGGTGACGTCGTCGTACTGGGGCCGGACGTGGATCGTCAGCGACGTGTCGTCGTCGAACCACCGGACCGAGTACAGATAACCGTCCGTGTCGTCGACATAGTTGGCGTAGTCGACCCGAACGGCGCCCAGGTTGGCGAGACCGGTCCGCCTTCGATGATCGTCATAAGACGCTGCTGCCGTTCTTGGCGTAGATGAGCCGGGTTCGCGCAGACCGATCACGTGCCCGGCCTTCTGCTGCACGCGAGCGCCATCATGCACCGCCATCAACGGCGACGACAGGCTCGTGCCCGCCGATGCGGTACTCGCTGTACTTGACGCGAGCCCGTCCGGGAATGTCTGGGTCTGGCCGACCAGCATGCCCGTCGTCGGGTCACCGAGCGCGCGAGATGTCCGGCACGACCACGCGAGCTTCTGCGAGCGCGTACTTGTCCGCCGATCGCGATGCTGTCTGCACGATGCCGGCCTGGTATGACGGCTGCGCGAACAGCCGTGAGGTCCCGCCGCCGCTGACCCGTACATGTAGGTGCCTGCGTACCCCACGCCGACCACGCTGTCGCCCACCAGACGTGACCTGCGCGTCGTCTCCCAGCCGATCTCGAACAGGTACTGGCTGCTCGTCGCCGCGACACCGAGCGAGGTGCCGCCGACCGCGGTCACCTACGGGCTCGAGGCGGGCCAGTCCGGCGTCGCCGCGGCGGCGTTGGCCGGGTTGCCGCCGGTCTCGTCGCCGTAGTCACCGGAGGAGTAGTACAGGCCGATTCCCTTCATCGTCGCCTGCAGCATGCGTGTCGAGTTGCGAGCTTCATCGTAGCCCCGTGGGAGGGCCTCGCTGGAGTACCCGTACGAGTTCGTCACGATGGTCGGCGAGGTGGTTGTCCACCACCTCGTTCATGATCGCGTCGAGGTCCTTGTAGTTGTTCGGCGCGCCGAGGTAGAGGATATCCGCTCCCGGGGCCATCGTGTGGCACGGCCTCGAGGTCGAGCGTCTCCTCGCCGTACCAGCCTTGCGGGTCCTGGATACCCGGAGCTTCGTCCGCCCGCCTCGGGCATGTGTAGGTGCCGGGCGGGACGATCTGCTTCAGGTGGCCGCCGTTCATCCTCGGCAGGCGATGCGTCCGCGGAGTAGGTCGTTCAGGTCGCTCGCCGATCGTCGGCGACGCGTAGGCGTCGATGACGGCGACGGTGACGCCCTATCCGTCGTTGCCGCCGTCGATCGCGCTCTTCAGGCCATAGGCGCCCTGAAGCTGTGCACCGGCGTAGCCGCACGGCGCGAAGGCCGAGGGCGTGTCGGGCAGCGCCGTGCCGTCCGCCGTCGCCGTGTTCGTCACCGTCTTCTGGCCCCAGAAGTCCGAGCAGGGCTTGCCGTTGACGAAGACCGGCGGCGGTGGGGTCGTCTTGTCACTGTGCGCGAGCGTCTGGCTCTCGTCGAGCCCGACGACGCCCTCGACCCCCGTGAGCGAGGAGGGAACGGTGAGGGGCGTCGTGTTGGAGCGGACCGTCCTCCCCTCGACGTGGAAGGTCGCGAAGCTCGTGTCGAACGCCGCGGCGGCCTGGCCCAGGGATCCGGTGGCCTCGACGTACTTGCGGTTCGACGGGACCGTGCCGACGTGGAAGCCCTGCGACCGGAGCCAGCTCTTGACCGCGGTGACACTCGACGCGCTCGGTGCGAAGCGGGCTCGGAACTGGGCAGGGCTGAGGAAGTGGCCGTAGTCCGGACTTCCCTTCGTCGCGACGGCGGTGGCGTATGCCGCGGCGCCGGCCGGGTCGCTGTAGTCGAGGTAGACGCGGAAGGTGACGCTGGTCGACGCCGAGGTGGATCCGGCGCGATGCGCGGCATTCGCCCAGGCCGGGACACTGCCGGGCAGGGCATGGCTCTTCGACGGAGCGGCCGTCGCCGTCGCAGCGGTCGCTGCGCCGAGAGCGGCCACGCCCAGGACGGCGAACGCCGCCCGGGTCAGTCGTGACATGGTGCCTCCAGGTTGTGGCGGAGTCGGCTGCGGGACACAGCCACTCACCACCTGAACCCGGGGGGCGCCCCCGCACCCTGGACATCCGTCATGCCCGGCCCATGACATGTGTCATGGGTGGCACCCCTGCGCCCCTCCGGGACCGGGACGGGTCAGTCGTGTCCGAGGGTGCGTACCTGGCTGATCTGCTCGGCGCGGCCGAGCACGATGAGGGTCGTGCCGAGCTCGATCGGCTCGCTCGGGTCCGGGTGGGGCACGAAGGCCCCCTTGTTCGGCTTGCGGGTGGCGAGGAGGACGGCACCCGCGCTCCCCTCGATGTCGATGTCGCCGACCGTGCGCCCGATGTAGGGGCTCCCGTCGTGGATGCGGACCTGCTCGACGCGGTAGTCGAGCTCCTCGTCGTGCATGACGCCGTCGAGGAACTCCGCGACGTCTCCGTGGAGGGCGAACATCGCCATCCGCCGGCCGCCGATGAGCTGGGGGTTGACGGCCCGGGTCGCCCCGGCGAGGACGAGCTTGTCCTTCGTGTCGACGGTCCGGGCCCGGGCGATGATGACCAGATCGGGGCACAGTGCGCGGGCCGACAGGGTGAGGTAGACGGTGTCGACGTCGGTTTCGAGGGCGCAGATGAGCGCCCGGGCGCGCTCGATGCCGGCCTCGAGGAGGATCTCGTCGGTGAGGGCGTTGCCGACGACGTGCGGGACCTCGAGGCCGTCGGTCCGGGCCGCGTCGTTGTCGACGACGACGATCTCGTGGCCCATGGCGGCGAGGTGGGTCGCCGCCGACCGCCCGACCCGGCCGTAGCCGCAGATGATGACATGGCCGGAGATCCCGGCGATCCGCTTGTCCATCCGGCGCCTTTCCAGGAAGTCGAGGAGATGGCCCTCGGTGAAGGCCTCGACGAGCACCCCGAGGTTGTAGAGGACGGTGCCGACGCCGAGGATGATGAGGACGATGGTGAAGATGACGCCGACCGTCCCGAGGGGCCGGATCTCGCGGAAGCCGACGGTCGAGACGGTCGTCACCGTCTGGTAGACCGCGTCGAGCGGACCGAAGCCGAGGAGCAGGTAGCCGACGGTCCCGACGATCGTCACGCCGACGACGGCCCCGACGGCGGTCGCGACCCGCTTGGCGGCCTCCCGCCCCCGGTCGGGGTCCGGCTCCCGGTCCCGGGGCCGCGCGGCGTTGCCGAGAATGGAGCGGTTGCTCCCCGCGTGCTGCCGCCCTGCTGCCACGGCGCACATCCTGCCACCGACCGGTCCGGCCGCCCGGGTGAACGCACAGGACGTGCGACACACTGGGGCATGGCCGCGACACACCCCCTGCCGAGCACCCCCGAGAGCGTCTTCACGTACGGCGCCCCCCAGCTGAAGTTCGGTCGAGGCGCCGCCGCCGAGCTCGGCCACGACCTCGCGGGCTCGGTGCCCGGCGGGTCCTCCTCGTCACCGACGCCGGCGTCGCGGCGACCGGCGCCCCGGCACGGATCGCGGAGTCGATGGCGGCCTACGGCGTCGAGGCACATGTCTTCGACGCCGTCCACGTCGAGCCCACGGACGCGAGCCTCGAGGCCGCCATCGGGTATGCCGCGGACCACGGCCCGTGGGACGCCTACGTCGCCGTCGGCGGCGGCTCGTCGATCGACACGGCCAAGGCGGTCAACCTCCTCACGACCAACCCCGGCACCCTCCTCGACTACGTCAACGCCCCGGTCGGTGCGGGTCGGGCGCCGACCGAACCGCTCCGCCCCCTCGTCGCGGTGCCGACGACGACGGGGACCGGGTCGGAGAGCACGACGATCTGCGTCCTCGACGTCCTCGCCCAGCACGTCAAGTCCGGCATCAGCCATCCGCGGCTGCGTCCGACCCTCGCCGTCGTCGACCCGGATCTCACGACCACTCAGCCCGCGGGGGTGACGGCGGCCGCCGGGATGGACATCCTCTGCCACGCCCTGGAGGCCTACACGGCGCGGCCGTACGCGGCATACGAGCGCAAGCAGCCGGAGCAGCGGGTGCCCTACTGCGGGTCGAACCCGATCGCGGACATGTTCGCCGAGAAGGCGCTGGGGCTGCTCGCCGGCGCGTTCCGGACGGCGGTCCGCGACGGCGACGACGCCGAGGCGCGGGAGCAGATGGCGCTCGCGGCGACCTTCGCCGGGATGGGCTTCGGCAACGCCGGCGTCCACATCCCGCACGCCAACGCCTACCCGATCGCCGGGCGGGTCCGGGACTTCCGGCCGGTGGGCTACCCCCAGGAGGAGGCGATGGTGCCGCACGGGATGGCCGTCGCGCTCACCGCGCCGGAGGCGTTCCGGTTCACCTTCGACGCCGACCCGGGGCGGCACCTGCGCGCCGCGCGGCTGCTCGACCCGAGGGGGACCGCGACGGACGGCGCCGACGACGTCGAGATCCTGCCTCGGGTCCTCGTCGCCCTCATGCGGGACATCGGCCTGCCGGACGGCTGCGCGAGCGTGGGCTACTCCGCCACCGACATCGACGCCCTCGTCGAGGGCTCGCTCAAGCAGCAACGGCTCCTCGCGACGTCACCGAAGCCGGTGACCGCCGAGGACCTCGCCGGCATCTTCGACCGCTCGATGCAGCTGTGGTGACCCCGCGCCCCCCGCGCCCCCGGCCCCCGCTTTCCCGCCTGAGGCGGGAAAGTGGCACTTCACCCGGGAACCTTCGCGGGGTGAAGTGCCAGGTTCCGGGGTGAAGTCCCGGGTTGCGGCCGCGACGCCGAGCGCGCCGATCCGGCTCTCGGGCGACCACCCGTCGTCGAGCGGCGGATCACCCCCCGGCCGGGCAGGGGCCCTGGGTCACACCGCCGAGGGTGAGGAGGCGCCGCCCGTCACGGTGAGCGGAAGCAGGGTCTTGCCGGTCGGGCCGATCTCGATCTCGGTGCCCATCTGCGGGCAGACCCCGCAGTCGAAGCACGGCGTCCACCGGCAGTCCTCGACCTCGTGCTCGCCGAGCGCGTCCTGCCAGTCCTGCCAGAGCCACTCCTTGTCCAGCCCCGAGTCGATGTGGTCCCAGGGCAGCACCTCGGCCTCGTCCCGCTCGCGGGTCGTGTACCAGTCGACGTCGACCCCGTATGCCGCGAGCGCGTCCTCCGCGGCGGCCATCCACCGCTCGTAGGAGAAGTGCTCACTCCACCCGTCGAACCGGCCGCCGTCCCGCCACACCGCCTCGATGACCCGGCCGACCCGGCGGTCACCGCGGGAGAGAAGGCCCTCGACGATGCCGGGCTTGCCGTCGTGGTACCGGAACCCGATCGAGGAGCCGTAGCGGCGGTCGGAGCGGATCGCCGCCCGGAGCTTCTCGAGCCGGGCGTCGGTCGCCTCGGCCCCGAGCTGCCCGGCCCACTGGAACGGCGTGTGCGGCTTCGGCACGAACCCGCCGATCGACACGGTGCACCGGATGTCGCGCCGCCCGCTCACCTGGCGGCCGGTCTCGATGACCCGCTTGGCGACCTCGGCGATCTGGAGGACGTCCTCGTCGGTCTCGGTCGGCAGGCCGCACATGAAGTAGAGCTTGACCTGCCGCCAGCCCGCGCCGTAGGCCGCGGAGACCGTCGCGATGAGGTCCTCCTCGGTCACCATCTTGTTGATGACCCGGCGAATCCGCTCGCTGCCGCCCTCGGGGGCGAAGGTCAGCCCCGAGCGGCGGCCGTTCCGGGTCAGCTCGTTCGCGAGGTCGATGTTGAAGGCGTCGACCCGGGTCGACGGGAGGGACAGCCCGGTCTGGCTGCCCTCGTAGCGGTCGGCGAGGCCCTTGGTGATCGGGGCGATCTCGCTGTGGTCGGCCGAGGAGAGCGAGAGCAGCCCGACCTCCTCGAAGCCCGTCGCCGCGAGCCCCCGCTCGACCATCTCGCCGATGCCGGTGATGGAGCGCTCGCGCACCGGGCGGGTGATCATCCCCGCCTGGCAGAACCGGCAGCCCCGGGTGCACCCACGGAAGATCTCGACCGACATCCGCTCGTGGACGGACTCGGCGAGCGGGACGAGCGGCTGCTTGGGGTAGGGCCAGGCATCGAGGTCGGTGACGGTGTGCTTGGCGACCCGCCACGGCACGCCGGGCACGGTCGGCGCGACCCGCTGGATCCGCCCGTCCGGCAGATAGCTCACGTCGTAGAACGCCGGGACATAGACCCCGCCCGTCCGGGCCAGCCGCAGCAGCAGCTCCGAGCGCCCGCCCGGGCGACCCTCGCGCTTCCACTCGGCGACGAGGTCGGTGATGGCGAGGACGGCCTCCTCACCATCGCCGACGACCGCGGCGTCGACGAAGTCCGCGATCGGCTCGGGGTTGAAGGCGGCATGCCCCCCCGCCACGACGATCGGGTCCTCGTCGCTCCGGTCCCGGGCGTGGAGCGGGATGCCGCCGAGGTCGAGCGCCGTGAGGAGGTTGGTGTAGCCGAGCTCGGTCGAGAACGAGACGCCGAGCAGGTCGAAGTCCCGGACGGCGCGATGCGCGTCGACGGTCAGCTGGGGCACCCCGTGCTCCCGCATGAGGGCCTCGAGGTCGGGCCACACGGCATACGTCCGCTCGGCGAGGGCGTCGGGACGCTCGTTGAGCACCTCGTAGAGGATCATGACGCCCTGGTTCGGCACCCCGACCTCGTAGGCGTCGGGGTACATCAGCGCCCACCGGACCGTCTCCTCCCCGGCGACGTCCCAGTCCTTGACGGTGGAGTTGAGCTCGCCGCCGACGTACTGGATCGGCTTGCTCACCCGCTCGAGCAGCGGCTCGAGCTCGGCGAAGCGGGACTGTCCGGGCATGCCCTCAAGCGTAAGTGGAGCCTCACCGCAGCCCAAACCAGCTCGGCGCGCCGCCGCCACGGGGGACACTGGTGCAGATGGGCGAGGACGGACGCGGGCGGGTCGAGCGGGCGATGGCGGCCGTGCCCCGCTCCGGGTTCCTCCGCCGCCGTGACCGGCGCCGGGCGGCCTACGACGGTCCGCTGCCCATCGGGCACGGCCAGACCAACAGCCAGCCCCGCACAGTCGCCGCCACGCTCGAGCTGCTCGGGGTCCGAGCCCGGCGACCGGGTCCTCGACGTCGGCTCCGGCTCCGGCTGGACCACCGCGATGCTGGCCCGGCTCACCGGCCCGACCGGGTCCGTCCTCGGCGTCGAGCGGGTGCCGGAGCTGCTCGCCTTCGGGGCCGCGAACCTCGCCCGCTCCGGTATGCCGTGGGCCCGGGTCGCTCGCCGCCACGCCAGGGGTGCTCGGGTCGCCGTCGGACGGCCCCTTCGACCGGATCCTCGTGTCGGCGCAGGCGCCCCGGCTGCCGGACGCGCTGGTCGCTCAGCTGGCGCCCGGCGGCATCCTCGTCGCCCCCGTGGCCGGGCGGCTCGTCCGGCTCGAGCGCGACGAGGCCGGCGAGGTCACGACGACCGAGCACGGCGCCTACCTCTTCGTCCCCCTCATCGAGGACTGACCCCGGGCCCGCTCAGCCGTCGTAGTGGGCGTCGAGCTCGCCCTTGAACTTGTCCGAGACGATCTTGCGCCGCAGCTTCAGGCTCGGGGTCAGCTCGCCCGCCTCGACGGTGAGGTCGCGGTCGAGGATGGTGAACTTCTTGATCGTCTCCCACCGGTTGAGGCTCGCGTTGAGCTGGTCGACGTAGCCCTGGACCATCTCCCGGACCTGCGGCGAGGAGACCACCTCGTCGTAGGGCCGGCCCTCCATCCCGTTGGCCGCGGCCCAGCCGGCCATCGCCTCGGGGTCGAGGGTGACGAGCGCCGAGACGAAGTTCCGCTCCGCGCCGTGGACGACCAGCTGGCTGACATAGGGGCACAGGCCCTTGAACGTCGACTCGATGGCCGAGGGCGCGACGTACTTGCCGCCCGAGGTCTTGAAGAGGTCCTTCTTGCGGTCGGTGATCCTGAGGAAGCCCCGCTCGTCGAGCTCGCCGATGTCGCCGGTGTGGAACCACCGCTCGCTCGTCAGCGCCTCGCTCGTCGCCTCCGGGTTGTTGTGGTAGCCCTCCATGATCCCCGGGCCGCGCAGCAGGACCTCGCCGTCCTCGGCGATGCGGACCTCGGTCCCGGGGAAGGGCCAGCCGACGGTGCCGTACCGGTATGCCGCGAGCCGGTTGACGAACGTCGCGGCGCTGGACTCGGTGAGGCCGTACCCCTCGGCGATCTGCAGCCCCATCGCGTCGAACCAGCGGGCCACATCCTGGTTGAGGGCGGCCGACCCGGAGATGAAGAACCGGATCCGGCCTCCGAACCGCTCGCGGATCTTCGTCATGACGAGCTTGTCGGCCAGGGCGTACTTGCGGGCGAGCATGCCCGTCGGGTTGCGGCCCTGCTCGCGCAGGGTGCTCACCTCGCGGCCGACCCCCTCGGCCCAGTGGAAGAGCTTCTCCTTGATCCCGCCCTCGTCGGCCATCATCATCTGGATCCGGCCGTAGGCCTTCTCGAAGATCCGCGGCGCCGCACCCATGAAGGTCGGCTTGACGACGGCGAGGTTCTCCACGATCTTGTCGATCCGCCCGTCGATGGCCGTCGAGAAGCCCATCTGGAGCGGCAGGGTCAGCAGCATCTTGCCGAAGCTGTGGGCCAGCGGGAGCCAGAGGTACTGCAGGTCGTCCTCGCCGAGGATCCGGATCGACTCGACGGCCGCCGCGACGTAGGTCCACGAGTCGTGGAGGAGGCGCACCCCCTTGGGCCGGCCGGTCGTGCCCGAGGTGTAGATGATCGTCGCGAGCATGTCCCGCCGGGTCGCGTCGATCCGTGCGTCGACGACGCCGGGCTCCTCGGCGAGCCGGGCCTCGCCGAGCCGGTCGAGGTCGGCGATCGTCATGAGCCAGCCGTCGGTACCGAGGTCGACCCCGTCGGCGTCGAAGACGACGACCTTGGCGACGCCGGGGATCTGCGACCGGATCCCCCGCAGCTTCTCGACCTGCACGGCGTCCTCGGCGAAGACGACGACGGTGCCGGAGTCGCTGAGGATGAAGGCGACGTCGTCGGACATCGTCGAGGGGTAGATCGTCGTCGTCGCCGCGCCGACGCACATGACGGCCAGGTCGGCGATGGCCCACTCGTAGCGGGTGTTCGAGGCGATGGCGACCCGCTGTTCGGGCTCGACGCCGAGCGCGACGAGGCCGGCGGCCAGCCGGTCGACGACCTCCTTGGTCTGGGCCCAGGTGACGCTGACCCACGTCTCACCGTCGGGGGCCGGGGCGGCGTAGAGGAACGCCGGGCGGTCGGGTGTCTTGGCCACCCGGTCCCGGAAGAGGGCGCCCACGCTCTCGGCACGGTTCTCGATGAGATCGAGGTCGACGGGCTCGTCGGACGGACTGTGGATCTGCGGTGCGGCGGTGAGCATCTGCGGTCCTCGTCGTTGGGGGCCTGTGCGGAGAGAATGCCACAGGAGGAGGGCCGGTCGGGAGGGGTGTGCGGCGATTTCCTACTTGTCGGTAGCCGGCGGGATGCCACGATGAGCGGCATGAGCACCCTCCCCGACAGCGCCGTCGGTCCCGACGCCCAGCCCACCCCCGCCGTGCGCACCCCCGCAGAGCCGACCTTCCGCACGATCATCGAGCCCTTCCGGATCCACTCCGTGGAGCCGCTCCACATGACGACCGCGGAGCACCGCCGGACGAAGGCCCGCGACGCGGCCTACAACCTCTTCCAGCTCCACGCGGACGACGTCCTCATCGACCTCCTCACCGACAGCGGCACCGGGGCGATGAGCCGGGACCAGTGGGCGGCGATCCAGCACGGCGACGAGTCGTATGCCGGCAGCCCGAGCTGGTTCGTCTTCGCCGACGCCGTGCGCGACCTCTTCCCCTACCGGCACGTCATCCCGACCCACCAGGGGCGCGCCGCCGAGCGGATCCTCTTCTCGGTCATCGGCGGGGCCGGGAAGGTCGTGCCGAGCAACACCCACTTCGACACGACCCGGGCCAACATCGAGTTCACCGGCGCCGAGGCGCTCGACCTCGTCATCCCCGAGGGCCACGACCCGAGCAGCGAGCACCCGTTCAAGGGGAACATGGACGTGAGCGCCCTCGAGGCCCTCCTCACCGAGCGCGGCGCCGACGTCCCCTGCGTGATGATGACGATCACGAACAACTCCGGCGGCGGCCAGCCCGTCTCGCTCGAGAACCTCCGGGCCGTCTCCGAGATCGCCCACGCCCACGGCAAGCCGCTCTTCCTCGACGCCTGCCGCTTCGCCGAGAACGCCTGGTTCATCCGGCTCCGCGAGGCCGGGCCAGGGCGAGCGCGACGTCCCCGACATCGTCCGCGAGATGGCCTCGCTCGCCGACGGGATGACGATGTCGGCGAAGAAGGACCCGATGGGCAACATCGGCGGCTGGCTGGCCCTCGACGACGACGACCTCGCCACCGAGTGCCGCAACCTGCTCATCCTCACCGAGGGCTTCCCGACCTACGGCGGCCTCGCGGGGCGCGACCTCGAGGCGCTGGCGCAGGGGCTGAAGGAGGTCGTCTCGCACGACTACCTCACCTACCGCATCGCGTCGACCGCCTATGTCGCCGAGGCACTGGACCGGCTCGGTATGCCGCGGCTGCGCCCCGCCGGGGGTCACGCCGTCTATCTCGACGCCCGGGCCCTGCTCCCCCACATCCCGCCGACGCAGTACCCCGGGCAGGCCCTCGCCGTCGCGCTCTACGAGATGGGCGGGGTGCGGACCTGCGAGATCGGGACGGTGATGTTCGGCCGGCAGCCCGACGGGTCCGAGCGACCCGCGGCGATGGACCTCGTCCGGCTGGCCATCCCGCGGCGGACCTACACCCAGAGCCACATGGACTACGTCGTCGAGGTGTGCGAGCAGGTCCTCGCCGTCGCGGACGACCTGCCGGGCTACCGGATCGTCGACGAGCCACCGGCCCTGCGCCACTTCTCGGCCCGGTTCGAGCCCATCGGCTGACCCCGACCCGCGCTGCGTGCGCCCCCGGCCCGCCCGCAGGCGGCTGCCGGGCGTGAGGTGCCGGGCGTGAGGTGCCGGCCGTCAGGGGACGATGGTCGACAGCAGCTCGTGGCAGCGGGTGACGTCGCCGGCCATCGCCTCGAGGAGCTCCTCGACCGAGTCGAAGCGCAGAGTGGGGCGGATGCGGGCGGTGAACTCGACCATGACCTGTTCGCCGTAGAGGTCGAGGTCGTCGCGGTCGAGGACGTACGCCTCGACCGTGCGCCGGTCGTTGGTGTTGAACGTCGGGTTCGTCCCGATCGAGATCGCGGCCGGCATCGTCCGGTCCGGCGCCCCCTCGCGCTCCTCCAGCCGGGTCAGCCACCCGGCATACACCCCCTCCTCGGGCACGAGGCCGACCGAGTCCGGGCCGAGGTTGGCCGTGGGGTAGCCCATCGCCTTGCCGCGGTGGTTGCCGTGGACGACCTCGCCGACGACCCGGTGCGGGCGGCCGAGGATCCGGCCGGCACCGACGACGTCCCCCTCGGCGAGCAGGCGGCGGATCATCGTCGAGGAGAAGCGCTCCTCGTCGCCGAGGTCGTCGAGGACGATGACCTCGAACCCGAGCTGCTCGCCGAGACCACGCAGCGTCGAGACATCGCCGGAGTTGCGCACGCCGAAGCGGGTGTCGGCGCCGACGACGACGACGCTGGCGCACAGGCCGCGGAGGAAGACCTCCCGGACGAACACCTCCGGCGGCTGCTTGGCCAGCTCGGGGGTGAAGTCCATGACGAGGAGACCGTCGATGCCGGTCAGCTCGATGAGGTCCTCACGCAGCCGGCCGGGCGCGACGAGCGTCGGCGCCTGGTCCGGGCGCAGGACGGCGATCGGATGGGGGTCGAAGGTCACGGCGACCGACGGCAGCCCCCGCTGCCGCCCCACCTCGATGAGGGCGTTCAACACGGCGCGGTGGCCGCGGTGGACGCCGTCGAAGTTCCCGAGCGTCGCCACGCAGGGGCGTAGGCCGTCGGGTGTCTGGGCGGGGTCGGTCCAACGATGCACGAGGGACACTCTACGAAGTCGATGTGACGAACACGACGAGGCTCCGAGCCGTGGGCCCGCTCTCGTCGAGGAGGGCGACGAGCGCCCCGGTCTCGTCGATGGCCGCGACCGGCCCCCCGCGGCCGGGTTCGAGGGACGGGATGCGTTGGCCGTAGCCGAGGGCGCGCGCCTGCGCGGCGTCCACCTCGCGGACCGCGAAGGCCGCCCGCGCGGCCTCCCCCATGGGGACGACCGGCATCGGCTCGCCCTGGGCCGCGACGAGCCGGTCGAAGTCGTGGGCCTGCTCGATCGTGAAGCCGCCGACGCGGGTGCGCCGCAGCGCGGTGAGGTGCCCGGCCGACCCGACGGCGGCGCCGAGGTCTCGCGCGAGGGCCCGCACGTAGGTACCGGAAGAGACGGTGACCTCGATGTCGACGTCGAGGACCGCGACCCCGTCGAGCACCGAACGTCGTCGCCCCAGGACGGCGAAGCGCGACACGGTCACCTCACGGGGGGGCAGGTCGACGTCCTCGCCGGCGCGAGCCCGGTGGTAGGACCGCACGCCGTCGACCTTGACGGCGCTGACGGCGCTCGGCACCTGGGCGATCACCCCGGTCAGGGCGGCGACCGCCGCGTCGACGGCGGCGTCCGAGACGCCCGAGGCCCCCGGGGCGCTCGTCACCTCGCCCTCCGCGTCGTCGGTGAGCGTCCCCTGGCCGAGCCGGACCGTGGCCGCATAGTCCTTGTCGCACCCCACGAGGTGGGTGAGGAGCCGGGTCGCCCGCCCCACGCCGAGGACGAGCACGCCCGTGGCCATCGGGTCGAGCGTCCCCGCATGACCGACCTTGCGCGTCCCGACGAGCCGCCGGGTCCGGGCGACGACGTCGTGGCTGGTCCAGCCGGCCGGCTTGTCGACGACGAGGAGTCCGTCGGCGCTCACTCCTGCTCGCCGACTCCGCCGGACGGACCGGGCTCGGCGGCGGCGCTCTCCTCGGCCTCGAGGGCCTCCCGGGCCTTCCGGTAGGGGTCGGCCTCGCCGGCGTATGCCGCGGCCGACGCCGCCGCCGCGACGGAGGCGTCCCGCTCCCGCGCCTCGCGCAGGAGGTCCTCGAGGTGGGCGGCCGTCTCGGGAACGGCGTCGGCGATGAACTCGAGGGTCGGCGTCAGCCGGATCCCCAGCTGCTTGCCGACGAAGGAGCGGAGCCGGCCGCGGTGCTTCTCGAGGAGCCCGGCCGTCGTCTCGCGCTGAGCCTCGTCGCCGAGGACGGTGTAGAAGACGGAGGCGTGCTGGAGGTCGCCGGTGACCCGGACGTCGGTGACGGTGACGAACCCGAGGTCGGGGTCCTTGACGATCTGCTCGAGGTTGGCCGCCGTGAGGGTCTTGATGCGGTCGGCGATCCTCTGGGCGCGTGCGTGATCGACCACGGCTCCTCCTCGGCTCGGGTGACGGGGCAGCCACCCACCCTAGCCAGTGTGTGCGCCCCCGCTCACATGTCCGTACGATCTGGGCCCATGACCTCCCCGGCCGTCGGTCCGTTGCGCGCGCTCCGCGCCGGCGTGCTGGCCGCCGTCCTGCTCACCCTCGGGTCGCTCGCCCACGTCGTCGGCGGCGGAGAGCTGCCCGCGCCGCTCGTTCTCGTCGTGCTCGGCATCCTCCTCACCCCGCTCGTCCTCGCCGCGACCCGGCGGCGGCTCACCGCGGGTCGGGCCGCGGCATACCTCGGCGGAGCCCAGCTCGGGATCCACCTCGTCCTGCACTCCCTTCACCCCGTCTCCGGGAGCGCGACGGCGGCACCACTGGCGCACTGCGGCGACCTGACGCTCATCGCCTCGGCGCATGCCTCCGGCGCCATGGGGGCCTCGGCGGACGCCGGGGCGATGGCCGACATGGCCCGGATGGGCGGGGTCCTCGGGCTCACGCCGACGATGGTCCTCGCGCACGCCGTGGCCACCGCCGTGACCGCGTGGCTTCTCGGACGTGGCGAGGACATCCTGTGGCGGGTCATCCGGGCCCTGCTGCCGCCGCGTGCCACCGTGGCCGCGATCCCGCCATGGCGGGTTCCCGCTCCCCGGCCCACCCGGCGCATCCCGCGGACCGCCTGGGCCGCACCGCTCGGGGCCCGCGCTCCCCCGCTGTTCTCCTGACCCCGACCGTCGGCCCACCGGGCCGGCGGCTTATCCCAAAACGCCCCCGCCCGTGGCCTCGGGACGGCAGGATGTCGGACCATCGGTGGCCGGGGGGCCCAGGACAGGAGTTCAGCCATGCGTACCACCATGATCGGAATCTGGCGGTCGGGGGCCGCCCGGGCGGCCGTGCTCGCCCTCGCGGGCGTCACGGCCTTCGGCCTGGGCGGCTGTGCCTCGGCATCGTCGCCGGGCGCGGACACGACGGCCGCCGCCACCGGGAGCACCGCCTCCCTCACCCTCGCGGACGGCTGGGTCAAGGCCGTGGAGGACGTCGGGACCTCCGAGGACTCGATGACCGACCACTCGATGTCGCCGATGGAGCACTCGAGTTCGGGGATGAGCCACGACGAGATGTCGGCTCCGATGTCGGCGATGTTCGGCACGCTGCGGAACGACGGCGACGCCGAGCTCACCGTCACCGCGGGGTCGACGTCCGTGGCCTCGATGGTCGAGCTGCACGAGACGGTCAAGACCGCCGACGGGCAGATGCAGATGCAACGCAAGGAGGGCGGGTTCGTCATCCCGGCCCATGGCGCCTTCGTGCTCGAGCCGGGCGGCAACCACGTCATGCTCATGGGGCTCAGGGCACCGCTGAAGAACGGCGACAGTGTCACGGTCACGCTCGAGACGAGCGGTGGCGCGGTCACCTTCGACGTGCCGATCCGCACGTTCACCGGGGCCAACGAGACGTACAACCCCAGCCCCTCCTCATGACGGGTGCAGAACGAAGCGGTGCGGCGGGCGGCCCCGCCCGTCGGACCGTGTTGCTGTCCGGGCTGACCGGTCTGGCCGGCGCGGGCGCCCTGGCGGGTCTCACCGCCGGGGCGGCCGCCCGGCCGGCCGGGGCCGACCCGACGACGACCGCAGCCGGTCCGACGACCCGTTCCCGTGGCTTCCGCGGCCGGCGCCAGGCCGGCATCGTCGAGCCACCCCAGCCGTATGCCGCGTTCGTCGCCCTCGACCTCGCCGACGGCTCCGACCGCGACGCCGTGCGTCGGCTGCTCACCGTGTGGACCGACGACATCGACCGGCTCATGTCGGGTCGCGGCACGCTCACCGACCTCGAGCCCGAGCTCGCGGCGGTTCCGGCGTCCCTCACGGTGACGGTCGGGGTCGGCCCGCGGCTCGTCGATGTCGTCGGCGCCGAGAAGCCGTCCTGGCTCGCCCCGTTGCCGGCGTTCCCGCAGATCGACAAGCTGCAGGAGCGGTGGAGCGACGGCGACGTCATCCTCCAGATCTGCGCCGACTCGCCGGTGACGGTCGCTCATGCCCAACGGCGGCTCATCACGAGCGCGGGCGACCTCGCCCGCCTCCGGTGGGTCCAGCGGGGCTTCCGGGAGCCGTATGCCGTCGAGGGCTCGGGCCTGCCCTTCCGCAACATGCTCGGCCAGGTCGACGGAACGGTCCAGCCCGACACGAGCGGTCCGGACGACGAGCTGCTCTGGGTCTCCGGGACGGCCGCGCCGGCCTGGCTCGCCGACGGCAGCTCGATGGTCGTGCGCCGGATCGGGATGCTGCTCGACGCGTGGGACGCCGCCGACCGCCTCTCGCGGGAGAACGCCATCGGCCGCCGCCTCGACACCGGAGCCCCGCTCACGGCGCCCCCCGGGGCCGGCGCGGACGCACCGGCCGACCTCACGGCGACCGACGAGCTCGGCTTCCCGGTCATCGACGACTTCGCCCACCTGCGGCGGGCCCACGCGGCCGCCCCCCACGAGCGGTTCCTCCGCCGCCCGTACTCCTACGACGACGCGCCGACCGGGGACCAGCGGTCCCTGACCGGGCTCGTCTTCGTCACCTTCCAGGCGGACCCGGTGCGGCAGTTCGTCCCGGTGCAGCAGCGGCTCGCCGAGGCCGACCTGCTCAACCTGTGGACCGTCCCCGTCGGGTCGGCCCTCTTCGCCGTCCTGCCCGGCGCCCGGCCGGGCGAGATCCTCGGCGAGGCGATGTTCGCGTAGGCGAGTAAGGCGAGGCCCGGGTCGGCAGACGGAGCGGGCGGCATACCGAGGTCCGGTATGCCGCCCGCTCGCCGTCTCGACGGCGCCGTCACGACGTCAGTCGCGCGGCTTCTCCCGCATCTCGTAGGTGGCGATGAGGTCGCCGATCTGGAGATCGTTGTGGCTGCCGAGGTTGATGCCGCACTCGAAGCCCTCGCGGACCTCGGTGACGTCGTCCTTGAACCGGCGCAGGCCGGCCACCTCGATGTTCTCGGCGATGACGACACCGTCCCGGGTGATCCGGGCCCGGGCGCCGCGCTTGATCTCGCCGCTGCGGACGATCGATCCGGCGATGTTGCCGAACTTGCTCGACCGGAAGATCTCGCGGATCTCCGCGGTGCCGAGCTCGACCTCCTCGAACTCCGGCTTGAGCATGCCCTTGAGGGCCGCCTCGATCTCCTCGATCGCCTGGTAGATGACCGAGTAGTAGCGGATCTCGACGCCCTCGCGGTCGGCGACCTCGGCGTTCTGGCCCTCGGCCCGGACGTTGAAGCCGATGATGACGGCATTCGAGGCCATGGCGAGGTTGATGTTGTTCAGCGTGATCGCGCCGACACCGCGGTCGATGATCCGCAGGTCGACCTCGTCGCCCACGTCGATCTGGAGCAGTGCGTCCTCGAGCGCCTCGACCGAGCCGGACACGTCGCCCTTGAGGATGAGGTTGAGCGTGTCGACCTTGCCGGCGGCGAGGGCCTCGTTGAGGTCCTCGAGGCTGATCCGCTTGCGGGCCTTGGCCAGGCTCGCCTGCCGGTCGGCCGCCTCGCGCTTCTCGGCGATCTGCCGCGCGGTGCGGTCGTCCGGGGCGACGACGAAGGTGTCGCCGGCCCGCGGGACGGCGCTGAGGCCGAGGACCTGCACCGGACGCGACGGCCCGGCCTCCTCGACGTTCTGGCCGTGCTCGTCGAGCATCGCCCGGACCCGGCCGTGCGCCGCTCCGGTGACGATGGCGTCGCCGACCCGGAGCGTGCCCGACTGGATGAGGACCGTTGCCGTCGCGCCACGGCCCTTGTCGAGGTTCGCCTCGATCGCGACACCACGGGCGTCGCGGTCGGGGTTGGCCCGCAGGTCGAGCGCGGCGTCCGCCGTGAGGAGGACCGCCTCGAGGAGGGAGTCGATGTTCTGCCCCTGCCTGGCCGAGACGTCGACGAACATCGTGTCGCCGCCGTACTCCTCGGCAATGAGGTTGTACTCCGTCAGCTGCTGACGGACCTTCGAGGGGTTCGCGCCGTCGACGTCGATCTTGTTGACGGCGACGACGATCGGGACGTCCGCCGCCTGCATGTGGTTGAGCGCCTCGATCGTCTGCGGCATGACCCCGTCGTCGGCGGCGACGACGAGGATCGCGATGTCGGTCACCTTGGCGCCACGGGCACGCATGGCGGTGAACGCCTCGTGACCCGGGGTGTCGATGAAGGTGATCGCCCGGTCGATGCCCTCGTGCTCGCGGTGGATCTGGTAGGCACCGATGTGCTGGGTGATGCCGCCGGTCTCGCCGCTCGCGACGTCCTCGTTGCGCACCGCGTCGAGGAGGCGGGTCTTGCCGTGGTCGACGTGACCGACGACGGTGACGACCGGGGGCCGTGCCACGAGGTCCTCGTCGTCCTCCGCCTCGACGCCGATCTCCAGGTCGATGTTGAAGGAGTCGAAGAGCTCGCGCTCCTCCTCCTCCGGCGAGACGATCCGGATGTCGTAGCCGAGCTCGGAGCCGAGCAGCTGGAAGGTGTCCTCGTCGAGGCTCTGGGTCGCCGTGGCCATCTCACCGAGGTGGAACAGCACGGTGACGAGCGACGCCGGGTTGGCGTTGATCTTGTCGGCGAAGTCGGTGAGCGAGGCGCCCTGGCGGATCTGGACGACCGTGCTGCCGTCGCCGCGGGGGACGCTGACGCCGCCGATCGACGGTGCCTGCATCTCCTCGAACTCCTGGCGCTTGGCGCGCTTGGACTTGCGGCCTCGCTGCGGACGGCCACCGCCGCGGCCGAACGCACCCTGGGTGCCGCCACGACCGGGGCCGCCGAAACGGCCACCGCCGCCGGGACGGCCACCGAAGCCGCCACCGCCGCCGCCACCGCCCGGACGGCCACCGCCGCCGGGACGGCCGCCACCGCGGGCCGGGCGCTCGCCGGGGCGGGCGACGGCACTGCGGTCGGGCATCATGCCCGGGGTCGGGCGCGCTCCGCCCGGTCGGGGACCGGCCGGACGCGGCCCTGCGCCGGACCGGCTCTGCGGTCGGGGCATGCCCTGGCTGGCCGCGAAGGGGTTGTTGCCCGGACGCGGGGCACCGCCCTCGCGACCCTGGCGCATGCCCTGGTTCGACGAGTACGGGTTGTTGCCGGGCCGGGGCTGGCCCGGACGCGGGGCCGGACGGGGCGCGGAGCCACCGGCCGGTGTGCCACCCTCGCGGGCGGCCGGGGCCTGCGGCGTGGGGGCCGCCTGCTTCTCGGCCGGACGGTCGGCCGGGGAAGGCCGGCTCGGCGCCGGAGCCGGGGCCGGGGGGCCTCGGCGGCGGGTGGGGCGGGCGGGGCCGCCGGGGTCTCGGCCGGCGTCGGAGCCGGGGCGGTCGGCGCGGTCGGCGCGGCGGGCGCGGCCGCCTCGGCCGGAGCCGCAGGAGCGGCCGGGGCCGGGGCCGCCGGGGCGGCCTTCTTCGCCGGCGCCTTCTTGGCGGGAGCGGTCTGGGCGGCGTCGCCGTCGGTCGCCGGGGCGGCCTTCTTGGCGGGTGCCTTCTTGGCCGGGGCCTCCTCGACGGGGAACTTCTCCCGGTACTTCTTGACGACCGGTGCCTCGATCGTCGAGCTCGCGGTCTTGACGTACTCGCCCATCTCGTTCAGACGCTCGAGCAGGACCTTGCTCGGAACGCCGACTTCCTTGGCGAGCGCGCTCACACGGACTTTTGCCACGTTTCTCCTGTCTGGGTCCGTGCCGGACAGGCGCGGACCGTCGTTACAGCTGGGTGGTCATCGCTGAGTACTCATCGGGTGCTCATCAGCGTCAAACCCGCTTTCGGTTCTGTGGTCGGACGGTGCTGTCCCCCGCGGGCGAGCCGACGTATGCCGCCACCGCCGTCACGTCGACCGGTCCGCTGACCCGCAGCGCCCGGGCGAACGCCCGCCGGCGGATGGCCTCGTCGAGGCAGTGGGTTGTCGGGTGCAGCCATGCGCCACGCCCCGGCAGCCGCCGCCACGGATCGGGCTCGAGGACGGCCGTCGTGGCCTCCCCCTCGCACGGTCCGACGACCACTCGCAGGAGAACCGACCGGCCATCCGTCCCGCGGCACCCCACACACGTGCGGGTGGGCTCCATGAGTCGACCCCTTGGCGTGATGTGGAGTGCCCGGCCGAACTCATCTGCCCGGTCGGCCCCACCAGTCTACCTGGTGTGGGCGGTGGACTCACCCAGGGGCGCCGTCGGCGGCCGGGTGGGCGCCACCGGCCGGCTCGGCTCCGGCGCCGGCGTCACCCGTCGCCGCACCGGGACCGGCCCCCGGCTCCCCACCGGCGTCCGGACGGATGTCGATCCGCCAGCCCGTCAGCTTGGCCGCGAGCCGGGCGTTCTGCCCCTCCCGGCCGATGGCGAGCGAGAGCTGGTAGTCGGGGACGATGACCCGGGCCGAGCGCGCCTGCGGGTCGACGATCTCCACGGCCGAGACCCGTGAGGGTGAGAGCGCGGCGGCGATGAAGGTCGCCGGGTCCTCGGCGAAGTCGACGATGTCGATCTTCTCGCCGTGCAGCTCGGTCATCACCGCGCGGACCCGGGCCCCCATCGGCCCGATGCACGCGCCCTTGGCGTTGAGCCCCGGCACCTTGGAATGGACCGCGATCTTGGTCCGGTGCCCCGCCTCCCGGGCCAGGGCCGCGATCTCGACGCTCCCGTCGGCGATCTCCGGCACCTCGAGGGCGAAGAGCTTGCGGACGAGGTTGGGGTGGGTCCGCGAGAGCCCGATCTGCGGGCCGCGCGGACCGCGCTTGACGCTGACGACGAAGCAGCGCAGCCGCTCGCCGTGGACGTACTTCTCCCCCGGCACCTGCTCGGCGAGGGGAAGGATGCCCTCGACCGTCCCGAAGTCGACGGTGACGTGCCGCGGGTCGGGGCTCTGCTGGATGATCCCGGCGACGACGTCGCCCTCCCGGCCGCGGAAGTCTCCGAGGATCGCCTCGTCCTCGATGTCCCGCAGCCGCTGGACGATGACCTGCCGCGCCGTCGCCGCGGCGACCCGTCCGAACCCGCTCGGGGTGTCGTCGAACTCCGGGCCCAGCTCGCGGCGGGGTCGGGGCGGCACCGGCTCGACCGTCGGCTCGCTGCCGGCGTCGGGCTCGCCGGGGGCCCCGGGCCCCACCTCGGCGTCGGACCCGCCGTCGGCGCCCGGCTCCGGCTCGGCAGCCGGCTCGGTGGCGGCCGGCTCCTCGGGCGGCAGCTCGATCTCCTCACGGGCCCAGACGACGACATGGCCGGTCTTGCGGTCCAGCTCGGCGCGGGCGTGTCGGTAGGCGCCGTCGGTGCGGTGGTAGGCGAGCAGGAGCGCCTGCTCGATGGCGGGGATGAGGACCTCGAGCGAGATCCCCCGCTCCCGCTCCAGCGCTCGGAGGGTGGCCAGGTCGATATCCATCTCAGCTCTCCTTCTCGGCGGCGCCGGCGCCGGGAACGTCGTCGGATGCCGCCGAGCCGCGGGAGAACTCGATCTCGACGACGGCACGGGTGAGTGCGGCATAGGCGAGGTCGGTCCGCGACGCCGCGGACCCTCGCGTCGCCGCCACCTCGAGGGTGAGGTCCGCGGAGCCGGCCCGGACCAGCCGGCCGGTGACCGGTGCTCCCTCGGCCGGCGTGACCGTGAGCAGCCGACCGACGTTGCGCGCGAAGTGACGCGGCTCGGTGAGGGGACGCCCGACGCCCGGGGAGGTGACCTCGAGGGTGTACGCCTGCTCCCCCAGGGCGTCGCTCTCGTCGAGCACGGCACCGACGAGCCGGGTCGCGTCGGCGACCTCGTCGAGGGACAGGGGCTCGCTGGCCTCCGTGACGTCGCCGATGACCTCGAGCGCCCGGTCGACGGTGACCCGCACGACGCGGCGCTTCCCGGCGGGGGTCACGGTGACGTCCTCGAGGACGAGGCCGGACCCGTCGAGCGCGCCGTCGACGAGGGGACGGATCCGGTCGGTGGCGGCCATGGGGATCGTCCTCTCTCTGAAGTTCTGGCGCTGGTGTCGGGCGGCGCTGACCCCACTGTAACCACGGCATCGACGGCCCGGCAGCCGTGCGATGATCGGCCGCATGGCCGAGCCCGACCGCCCCGCCCGCCCCATCGGGCGCCGGGCGGTTCTCGTCGCGGCCCTCGGCGGGGCATCCCTGCTGGTCGGCTGCGACATCCGGCTCGAGAGCGACGCGCCCGACCTGCCGTTCCTGCCGAGGACGCCGATCCCGGGCGAGGACGTCATCGTCGCCGCCGCGGCCGGCTCGGCGGCCCTCGCGGTCTCGGCCGGCGCGGCCGGATCCTCCCCGCTGCTCACCACCCTCGCCACCCTCCACGGGCGACAGCACCAGGTCCTCGTGGCGGCCCTCCACGCCCGCCAGGTGCCCGACGACGTCATCTCTCCGCCGAGCCCGACTCCGTCCGGTTCCACGTCCGCCCGGACCCCGACGCCGTCGCCGTCGGCGAGCCCCGGGGACGCCGTCGCCGGCCTCGCGAACGCCGAGGCGGCGGACCTCGAGGACCCCACCCGCTTCAGCCCGGTCGACGCGCCGCTTCGGCCCACCCTCGTCGCCCTCCTCGCCCAGCGGTATGCCGCGACCGTCCTCCTCGGCGGCCGCCCGCCCCAGCCTCCGCCCACCGACGCTCCCACGCCGACCCCCGAGCCGTCCGGCGCGTCGACGGGGCCGTGGCCCGACCCGGCCGCGGCGGTGCCGCTTCTCGTCGCGACCCGGTCCGCGGTCTACGGGCTCGAGGTCGTCGCCGCCCAGGCCGGCAAGCGCGACGCAGCCCTCGCCCGCAGCTCGCTCGCCGCCGTCCGGTCCCTCGCAGCCCAACAGGTGGCGACGCTGGGGGCGGAGGCTCCGGCACCCTCCCTCGGCTACGAGCTGCCGTTCCCGGTCCACACGCCTGCGGCGGCTCGACGGCTCGGGCTCGAGGTCGTCACCCGGCTGCGTCGGTCCTACGGCGCCGCCCTCGGCCCGCTCGGCGACGGCGCGCCCGACCCCACGTTCGTCCACCTGCCCTGGTGGCTCGGCCGGGTCGAGGTGCTCGCCCACCGCTGGGGCGCCGACCTGGCGCCCTTCCCGGGACTCGCGTGAGCCGGCATCCGCTCATCCCTGACGACTGGCTGGGCCGGGTCGCCCGGCTGCCACCCTCGACGGGACCCAGTGGGGCGGAGTGGGCCGACGGGCTCCCGCGGCTGCTCGACTCCTTGCTCGAGGAGTGGTCCCTCGTCCCGGCCGGACCGGGCCGGACCGGGTGGACGGCGGTCGTCGTGCCCGTCGACCGGGACGGCGAGGCGTTGGCCCTCAAGGTCGTCTGGCCGCACGAGGAGGCCGCCGGGGAGCACCTCGCCCTGCGGCACTGGGCGGGCGACGGTGCCGTCCGGCTCGTCGCCGCCGACCCGGGGCGTGGGGGGCTGCTGCTCGAGCGACTCGACCCCGAGCGTGACCTGCGCACGGTCGACATCGACACCGCCTGCGAGGTCGTCGGCGGGCTGCTGGCCCGGCTGCACGTGCCGGCCCCGCCGTCGGTGCGCCCGCTGTCCGGGTTCGTCGCCCGCCAGGTGGAGCGGCTCACCCAGCGCGAGGACCTTCCCCGCAGGTGGGTGGCCCGGGTCGCCGGGCTGGCGCGCGAGCTGACCGAGGGACCGGACGCCGGTGCCGACGCGAGGCTGCTGCACACCGACCTGCACTTCGAGAACGTCCTGGCGGGGACGCGGGAGCCGTGGCTGGCCATCGATCCCAAGCCGTTCGCGGGGCATCCCGGCTTCGAGCTCCAGCCGCTGCTGCGGACCCGGGTCGACGAGCTCGGCACCGGCTCCGGGCTGCGCTGGTCGGTTCGGCGCCGACTGTCGGTCGCGGCCGAGGCCGCCGGGATCGACGAGGAGGAGGCTCGTCTCTGGTCGATCGTCCATGCCGGTCTCCAGGCGCTCTGGTCGGCGCAGGACGGCGATGCCGAGTCCCTCTCGCTCCACCTGGCGATGCTCAAGGCCCTCGAGGACTGACCCACCTCCCCTGCTCCCCCTCCTCCGCCCCCTGCTCCGCCACCGCTCCTCCCCTCCCCCTCCTCCCCTCCCCTCCTCCCCTACCCCTCCTCCCCGTTGCGTCCGCGTGTTCGGTCGCCGCGGCGACCGAACACGCGGACGCAACGCGGGGTGGCGGGCGAGGCGGGCTGGGGGGTGGCGGGGCGGGGTGGCGGGCGGGGGGGCCGTCAGGGGGTGAGCGACGGCTCGTCGGGGGCGGACAGGCTGAGGGTCGCCGCGACGACGACGGGCGAGGTGCACAGCGTGGCCTCGAGGGACCGCAGCGTCACCGCAACATCCGGCTCGGGCGCGTCGCCGACGAGGTCGACGTCGCCGACGATCCGGATCCGGCGGGGCCCGACGACCTCGAGGTGGAGGTAGGTGAGCCGGTCCACGTCGGGCAGGTCGCAGATGACCGAGATCGTCGCGGACCGGATCCGCTCGTCGACCTGCTCGCCGACGAGGAACTGCCGGTTCCGGTGGACGAGGAGCAGCGCCACGACGCCGAGGACGACCCCGACGAGGATGGAGCCCAGCGCGTCGAACACCGTCGAGCCGGTGGCCTGGTGGAGGGCGAGGCCGCCGCCGGCGAGGAGCACGCCGACCAGGGCTGCCCCGTCCTCGAAGACGACGGCGCGCAGGGTGGGGTCGGACGAGGCCAGGACATGATCGAGGATGTCCCGGCCGAGGTACTCCGCCTCCGGTCGGGCCTGCCGCAGCGCCCGGACGAACGAGATCCCCTCGAAGAGGAAGGCGATGCCGAGCACGACGTAGCCGACGACGAAGTCCTGCGCGGGCTCCGGCGACAGCAGCTCCTGGATGCCGCGGGTCACCGACACGGCGCCACCGGCGACGAAGAGCCCGAGCGCCGCGAACATCGACCACACGTAGGCCTCCCGCCCGTAGCCGGCGGGGTGCGACGCGTCCGGGGCTCGTCGGGAGCGGCGGTCCGCGATGAGGAGGAAGATCTCGTTGCCCGTGTCCGCCCACGAGTGCGCCGCCTCGGCGAGCATCGACGCCGACCCGGTGACGACGGCGGCACCGGACTTCGCCACGGCGATGACGGCGTTGGCCACGAGCGCCACGAGGACGGTGACGGTGCTCTCGGACGAGGCGGCCTCGCCCGACCCCTGACCCGGCTCGGAGAGCAGGTCGGGCGTCGGGTCGACGTCGTGGGGCCTGGGGGGCCTGGGAGGCGTGGAGGGCACGTCGGCGAGATACCCGAGCCGCCGAGCATGAAAACGCGCGAGGTCCCGCCGTGCGGAGCGGCCGGCCCCTAGCGTGAGGGGATGGTCGTCGTCGGGGTGCTGCTCGTCGCGGACGGTCGGGTCCTCGCCGCGCGCCGCCACGAGCCGGCCGGGTGGGAGTTCCCCGGCGGCAAGGTCGAGCGAGGCGAGTCACCCGAGGACGCGCTCGCGACGGGAGTGCCGCGAGGAGCTCGGGGTGCGGGTCATCGTCGACGGGCCGGTCGGCGCGGCCCGCGACGAGCGGGTCGACCTCCGGCTGTATGCCGCGAGGCTCGCGGACGGCATACCCGCACCCCTCGACCACGCCGAGATCCGGTGGGTGCCGGCCGCCGAGCTCGACGCCCTCGACTGGCTGCCGCTCGACCGGGCCCTGCTGCCCGACGTCCGCACGCATCTCGCCGCGGCGTCCGCCGACCCCGAGGCGTGACGAGGCCCGCCCGCTGCTCGGCGACCGGCTCGGCCGCACGTCGTCGACCACCCCGCCGCCCCCGGCGGACCCGGCCGCGCGGCATACGGTGGGGTGATGGCCAACCGACTCGCCGACGCCACCTCGCCCTACCTCCTCCAGCACGCCGACAACCCCGTCGACTGGCAGGAGTGGGGCAGGGACGCCTTCGACGAGGCCCGTCGCCGCGACGTGCCGGTCCTGCTCTCCGTCGGCTACGCGGCATGCCACTGGTGCCACGTCATGGCCCACGAGTCCTTCGAGGACGAGCAGGTCGCCGCCGTCCTCAACGACGGGTTCGTCAGCATCAAGGTCGACCGCGAGGAGCGGCCCGACATCGACGCGGTCTACATGGCGGCGACGACGGCCCTCACCGGTTCCGGCGGCTGGCCGATGACGTGCCTGCTCACCCCGGACGGCGACCCCTTCTTCGCGGGGACCTACCTCCCGCGCGAGCAGCTGCTCGGCCTGCTCCGGACCGTCACCGACGCCTGGCGGGACCAGCGCGCCGAGGTGGTCGGCTCGGGGACGACGATCGCCTCGCGGCTGCGCGAGGTGACGGTCCCCTCGACCCCGCACCCCATCGACATCGACGTCCTCGACGGCGCCGTCGCCGCCCTGGACCGCGTGCGGGACCGGGTCCGCGGCGGCTTCGGGGGCGCGCCGAAGTTCCCGCCGTCGATGGTCCTCGAGTTCCTCCTGCGCCACCACGCCCGGACCGGCTCGCCGGAGGCGGCCGACATGGTCCGCGAGACGGGCGAAGCGATGGCGCGCGGCGGGATGTACGACCAGCTCGGCGGTGGCTTCGCCCGGTATGCCGTCGACGCCGGCTGGGTCGTGCCCCACTTCGAGAAGATGCTCTACGACAACGCCCTCCTCATGCGGTTCTACGCCCACTGGTGGCGGGCGACCGGCGAGCCGATCGCCAGACGGGTCGCTCTCGAGACGGCCGAGTTCGTCGTCCGGGAGCTGCGCACCGCGGAGGGCGGCTTCGCGGCCTCGCTCGACGCCGACACCGTCGTCGACGGCCACGGCGTCGAGGGGCTGACCTACGTGTGGACCCCGGCGCAGCTGGCCGACGTCCTCGGCGACGAGGAGGGCGCCCGGGCCGCCGAGCTGTTCTCGGTGACGCCGCACGGCACCTTCGAGCACGGCACCTCGACCCTCCAGCTTCTCGCCGACCCCGAGGACGAGCCGTGGTGGCGCCAGGTCCGGGGACGCCTCCTCTCGGCGCGGGACGCCCGGCCACAACCGGCCCGCGACGACAAGGTCGTCACGTCGTGGAACGGGCTGGCCGTCGCCGGCCTCGCCGAGGTGGGTGTCCTCCTCGACCGGCCCGACCTCGTCGAGGCGGCGGGCCGGGCCGCCGCCCACGTCGTCGAGCACCACGTCGTCGACGGCCGGCTGCGGCGGGCATCCCGCGCCGGACGGGTCGGCACGGCCCACGGCGTCGCCGACGACTACGGCAACCTCGCGGAGGGCCTGCTGACCCTCCACCAGGCGACGGGCGACGCTCGCTGGCTCACGACGGCCCAGGAGCTGCTCGCAGACGCCCTCGCCCGGTTCCGCGACGACGACGGCACCTTCCACGACACGGCCGCCGACGCCGAGGGGCTCTTCCTCCGTCCCCGGAGCGAGTCCGACGGCGCGGAGCCCTCGGGGGTGTCCTCCCTCGCCGGGGCCCTCCTCACCTGCTCCGCGCTGACGGGGTCCGCCGCCCTGCGCGAGGCCGCCGAGTCGGCCCTGGCGTCGGTCGGGCACCTCGCCACCCGGGACCCCCGGTTCGCCGGCTGGGCCCTCGCCGTCGGGGAGGCCGCCGTCGCCGGACCGGTGCAGGTGGCGATCGTGGGGACCGGCGTCATCGTCGACGAGATGCTCGCCGTCGCCCGCCGCTCCGGCTCGCCGGGGCTCGTCCTCGTCGCGGGAATGCCCGACGCCGCCGACATCCCGCTGCTCGCCGACCGCCCGCTCGTCGACGACGGCCCGGCCGCCTACGTATGCCGCGGCTTCGTCTGCGAGCGCCCCGTCACCTCGGCGGGTGAGCTCGGGGCCGCCCTCGCAGCGTCCGTCCCGCCGACGGGCGACGCGGTCAGAGGCGGATGAGCCGGTAGGCGGGGTCGCGCTCGAGAGCAGCCGCGCCGCCCGGTCCGGGTCGACCCACGCTGCCGTGGCCCAGATGTCGGCCCAGCCGAGGTCGGGACCGACGACGGTGCACGAGCCCGGCCGGTCGATGCCCTCGCCGGTGCGGGGGTCGACGACGTGCGCTCCCCGAGCGGCGGCGCCGGAGGTCGCGACGGCCCCACGGGTGAGGGCGACGACATCGGCCACCCGGCTGCGGTCCCGTGGGTCCTCGATGCCGACCCGCCACGTCGGCTCGGCCCCGCGCATCCCCCGGCCGACACCGACGACGACGTCGCCCCCGGCGCCGATCGACCAGGCGATCCCGTCGACGGTCTCGAGGTGGGCCGCGGCGCCGGCGACCGCCCACCCCTTGACGAGGCCGGTGGGGTCGAAGACGGTCCGCCCGGCCGGTCTCGCTCGCCAGGCCCGGAAGAGGCCGTCGGTGCGCTCCTCGGCGAGCAGCGCGAGCTCGGTGACGTCGGCGACCCAGGGGTGCGCCTCGCCGACGTCGACCTCCCCGTGCTGGAGCCGGAGCAGGTCGCTGTCGGCACGCCAGGGCGACAGGACGGCGTCGACCTTGCGCAGCTGGGCGAAGACCCGGGCCACGGCGGCGCGGATGTCGGCCCGGTCGGGGTCGGCTGCCTTGACGTGGACCGAGATCGGCATCCCCATGACCGGCTCGACCCAGGCGCGCCGGCCCAGGGTCGGCGGGCGTCCCGGCAGACCGGCGTCGGCGGCGGCCGGGGCGGAAGGCTCGGCGAGCTCGGTCATCGGGGGCACGTCGCGATCGGTCGGGTCAGAGGTTGGCGGCGTCGATGGCCGACTGGAGGGAGGCCGTATAGCCCTGCCAGGTGACCGTCGCGCCGGAGATGACGTCGAGCTTCGCGCTCTGCTTGTCGACGGCGTCCCGGTTGTAGACCGGCACGGCATAGGAGTTGATCGCCTGGTCGCGGCCGTTGTTCCACGGCACCTGGAGCACCTGGGAGGCGACGATCTTGCCGTTCGAGACGGTGATCTGGACCTGGACCGTGCCCCATCGGGTCTGGACCGCGTTGCCGGTGTAGGTCTTGCCCGAGGCCGTGGTCGACCCGGAGTCGCTCGACCCCGCGCCGGTGGACCCGGCGCCGGCCGAGCCGGACCCGGTGGCGCCCGAGGCGGATCCGGACCCGGTCGCGGCCCGGCCGGTCCCCGCCTGCAGCGGACCGACGATCGACGTCGATGCGGCGACGCTGCTGCTCGTCGAGGTGTGGTAGCTGAAGAGCAGGACGAGGGCCGACAGGGTGCTGAGCAGCCAGATGGTGATGCGACGCATGGTTCTCCCCGGTGTCGTCAGTAGCTGAAGCGCTCGAGGTGGATGTGGCGGGGCGGCACGCCGGCGTCCCGCACGGCGGCCTCCGCGGCGTCCATCCAGCCGAGCGAGCCGCAGATGTAGACGTCGTGGTCGGAGATGTCGCCGACGAGCTCGCGCAGGGCGGCGGCGTCGGCGAGATGGCGGGCCTGGGCCGGCAGCCAGGACGGTCGGTCGGGCAGGCGCGGCCCCTCCACGAGGAGGTAGCGGGCGCCCCGCGCGGCCGCGAGCCGGCTCAGCTCGCGCGCGAAGACGGCCTCGGACCGGGCGCGGACCCGGTGGACGACCGTCACCTCGCCCGGGGCCTGGTCGAGATCCTCGAGGATCGCCTTGAGCGGCGTGATGCCGATGCCCGAGCCCATGAGGAGGACCTTGCGGCGGGTGCGGACGCCCGCGTGCAGCCGGCCGTAGGGGCCCTCGATCAGGACCCGGGTGCCGGGCTTCATCCTCGCGAGCCGGCGAGTGCCGTCGCCGACCTCGGCGACGGTGAAGGACAGGCTGCGGCCGTCGGGGGCGGCGGAGAGGGAGTACGGGTGGGCGCGGGTCCAGCCGGGCCCGTCGAGGAAGCGACACTGGAAGAACTGGCCGGCCCGGACCGGCAGGTGGGCCAGCCCCGGGCCAGCGACCGTCACCGTCGTGACGCCCTTGCGCTCGGTGTGGACCCGGGTCACCCGCAGCCCGAGCCGGGCGGAGCGCCACAGCGGGACGACGACGCGGTAGAGGAGGACCGCGCCGACGCTGGTGGCATAGAGGGTCCACCAGAACACCGTCGAGGCGGTCGAGAGGAGGAACTCCTGTCCCGTCCACAGCTGATGGGGCAGGGCGAGGCCGGCGCCGAGGTAGGCGTAGAGGTGCAGCAGGTGCCAGGACTCGTAGCGCAGCCGGCGCCGGGCCGCCTTGATCGACGTGAGGGCCACCATGACGATCGCGAGCGTGCCGGCGAGGGCGATGAGCATGCCCGGGTAGTGCAGGGTCAGGTCGACGAAGGTCCCGATGACCCCTTGGGGCGAGGCCGCGGCATACCCGAGCGTGACGAGGACGACGTGGGCGAGGACGAGGGAGAAGGAGGTGAACCCGACGATCCGGTGCAGTCGGGCGAGGTCGTCCTGGCCCCATGCCTGCTCGAACCACGGCACCCGCGCCATGAGAAGGACCTGGACGAGGAGGAGGGCGGACCCGATGAGGCCGGTGATCCGGCTCGCCGAGGTGAGGCCGCTCGCGATGCCCCCGAGGTCCTGGAGACCGCCGTTGGAGACCCAGAGCGCCGTGACGACGAGCAGCAGGGCCCAGAATCCCGCACCGGAGGCGTCGCGCCACCACAGCGGGACCGGCCGGGGGCGGGGCGGCCCCGCCGTTCGCACCCGGTCCAGGAGCCCCTCCGCCGGGTGCGCCGAGGTCGTCGCCATGCGGGATACCCTCCCCGTCGTCCCTATGGATTGCCTGTGTGATGAGTACGGGCCGTCCGTGAGTCGGTGGAAACGGTTGCACTCGTCCGACACAATGGCGCTCGTGACTCTGCCAGCGGGTCCGGACACCGCGGTCCGGACGCATCTCGTGGGCCTCTCCCCCGACCGCGTCGCCATGTTCCGGGCCCGGCTGGCCCGCTGGTGGCCCGACCTGCGTGCCGGGCTCGCGATGCTGTACGGCGAGGCGGGCGCCGACGACCTCGGGACTGCGCCTCGTCGAGCTCGCCGCCCGCGCCTACCGGGACCGGCCGGACGCCCTGCACGCCCGCGACCTCGAGCGCATCCTCCGGCCCGACTGGCTCCAGGACCCGGCGATGGTCGGCTACGCCGCCTACACCGAGCGGTTCGCCGGCGACCTGCGCGGCGTCACGACGCACATCCCCTACCTCGGCGAGCTCGGCGTCCGCTACCTCCACCTCATGCCGCTGCTCAAGCCGCGAGACGGCGACAACGACGGCGGGTATGCCGTGGCCGACTACCGCCGGGTGCGTCCCGACCTCGGAACGACCGGTGACCTCGCCGACCTCGCGAGCGCACTCCACGACGCGGGGATGAGCCTCGTCCTCGACCTCGTCCTCAACCACGTCGCCGAGGAGCACGAGTGGGCCCGACGCGCCCGGGCCGGCGAGGCGGCATACCGGGACTACTTCCACGTCTTCCCCGACCGGACCATGCCGGACCGCTACGAGGAGACCCTGCCGGAGGTCTTCCCCGACTTCGCCCCGGGCAACTTCACCTGGGACGACGCGCTCGGTGGCTGGGTGTGGACGACCTTCAACGAGTGGCAGTGGGACCTCAACTGGTCCAACCCGGCGGTCCTGGCCGAGTACGCCTCGATCATCCTCGACCTCGCCAACCTCGGCGTCGACGTCTTCCGGCTCGACGCCATCGCCTTCATGTGGAAGCGGCTCGGCACCGACTGCCAGGGCCAGCCGGAGGTCCACGCGATCACCCAGGCGCTGCGTGCCGTCACCCGGATCGCGTGCCCGGCGGTGGCCTTCAAGGCCGAGGCGATCGTCGCGCCGACGAAGCTGCTCGCCTATCTCGGCTCCGGCCCCTTCACCGGCAAGGTGAGCGACCTCGCCTACCACAACAGCCTCATGGTGCAGGTGTGGTCGATGCTGGCGGCCCGGGACGTCCGGCTCGCCGCCCACGCGCTCGAGCGCCTTCCGGCGAAGCCGCCGTCGGCGACGTGGGTGACCTACCTGCGCTGCCACGACGACATCGGCTGGGCCATCGACGACGACGACGCCCGGGCCGCCGGCGTCTCCGGGGCCGGGTCACCGCAGCTTCCTCGCGCACTGGTATGCGGGCGACTTCCCCGGCTCTCCCGCCCGTGGGCTCGTCTTCCAGTACAACCCGATGACCGACGACCGGCGGACGAGCGGAACGGCCGCGAGCCTCGTCGGTCTCGAGTCGGCCGCCACCGTCGACGAGGTCGCCGCCGCGGTCTCCGCGCTGCGGCTCGCGCACGCGGTCGTCCTGGGCTGGGGAGGCATCCCCGTCCTCTGGAGCGGCGACGAGCTGGGCCAGCTCAACGACCCCGAGTGGGCGAGCGAGCCCGGCCACGAGGACGACAACCGCTGGACCCACCGGCCCCGGCTGGACTGGGCCCGGGCCGAGTCACGTCGGGACCGGACGAGCATTGCCGGACGGGTGTTCGGGGACCTCGTCGACCTCGTCGCCGCCCGGGCGCGGCTGCCGCACCTGCACGCCTCGGTCGAGACGCGGGTGGGCCCGGTCGACGACCCCGGGGTGCTCGTGACGATCCGGGACCACCCGGCGGGCCGGATGGTCGGGGTCTACAACGTCACGCCCGAGTGGCGACCCTGGCCGGGCTGGCGGGTCCACGAGCTCGGGATGGCCGACGCCCGGGACGCCATCACCGGCGATCCCCTCCCGTGGGGCGGCGACGGCAACGTCTGGCTCCCCCCGCATGCCGCCCTCTGGCTGACCACCTGACCCCCACCCGGCGCCCCCGGTCCCCCGCGCACGTCCCCCTCCCAACTTTCCCGCCTGAGGCGGGAATCTGGCACCTCACCCGGGAACCTTCACGGGGTGAAGTGCCAGGTTCCGGGGTGGAGTTCGCGCGCCGAGGAGCGATGACGGCCGGAGCAGCCGGCTCACGGGAGGCCGCGAGGGCTCAGTCGAGGGCCTCGACCTCGGCCCTGATCTGCTCCATGGCGTCGCCCGGCACGAGCGCACCGGCCATGCCCATCGCCTGGGCGGCGGTCATGCCCTTGGCCATGCCGACCATCGGGTTCGAGGCGAGCCCCGGCGCGTGCTTCTCGAAGATGGCCACGACCTCGGGGTCGTCGAGGAGCTGGCCGAGGGTGGTCGTGTTGACGTCGTAGCGAGCCATGCGGACATCATTACTCACGAGTAACGCCAGGGCAACAGGCGCCCCGCCATGTCTCCACCCCGAGATGTCCGGGGAGTGGGTCGCCCCGGCGACCAGAAACCCGGACACAAGCGGCCCCGCCGGGCACTGCGTCCGCGGAAAGGGTCGCCCCGGCGACCAGAAACCCGGACACAAGCGGCCCCGCCGGGCACTGCGTCCGCGGAAAGGGTCGCCCCGGCGACCAGAAACCCGGACACAAGCGGCCCCGGCGACCACGGGGGCGCCCGGTCTCACCAGACGCCGAGCAGCCCGCCGCCGATCCGGACGACGAACGCCCCGACGACGAGGACGAACACGACCCGGACGAACCCGCTCCCCCTGGCCACCGCGATCCGCGCGCCGGTGTAGCCGCCGACGAGGTTCGCCACCGCCATCGTCAGGCCGACGCCCCACATGACGTGGCCGCCGGGGATGAAGACGGTGAGCGCCCCGAGGTTCGTCGCGGCATTCGCGATCTTCGCCTTCGCGCTCGCCTCGAGGAACGCATACCCCAGCAGCCCGACGAGGGCGAACACGAGGAAGGACCCCGTCCCCGGCCCGAGCGCCCCGTCGTAGACGCCGATGACGAACCCGACGACCATCGCCGCCGACGTATGCCGTGCACCCGCCCACCGCAGCCGGGTCACCTCGCCGAGAGAGGGCTTGAGCAGGGTGTAGAGGCCCACGGCGACGAGCAGGACGAGGATGATCGGGTCGAAGGCCGCCTTGGGGATGTGCAGCCCGATCACGGCGCCGCCGATGGCACCGGCATACGCCAGGGCCGCCATCGGCAGCGCGGTCCGCAGGTCCGGCCGCACCCGGCGGCCGTAGGTCACCGCGCTCGTCACGGTGCCCCACACCGAGCTCAGCTTGTTCGTCGCGAGGAGCTGCGCCGGGGCGGCGCCCGGGAACGCGAGGAGCAGCGCCGGGAGCTGGATCAGCCCCCCGCCACCCACGACCGCGTCGATCCAGCCCGCGGCGAACGCCGCGACGACGAGCAGGAGGACCGTCGAGACGGTCGGGTCGCTCACCCCTCGGCCAGCCAGCCGTCGACGATCCCGAGGACGTCGAGGAGCTCGTGGGCGTGGGCGTCGGGCACCGCGGTGACCTCGACCCGCTGGGACTCGGGGATGTCCGAGTGCGGGATCCAGATGGCGCGCATCCCGACCTGGTGCGGCCCGTGGACGTCCTCGAACACCCGGTCCCCGACGTAGACCGCGGTCGTCGGCTCGACCCCGACGGCCCGACAGGCCGCCCGGAACGCCTCGGGGTGTGGCTTCACGTGCTCGATCTCGGAGGAGTAGACGTCACCGTCGAGCAGGTCGAGCACGCCGTCCCGCTCGAAGATCTCGCGGTGGTAGTCCCGGGTCCAGATCGTGTTGGACAGCACCCCGACCTTGATTCCCCGCTCGCGCAGCCCCTGCCAGAGCGGGCGCACCTGGGGGTCGGTCCACGTGTGCGGCTCCCAGAAGCGCCGGTATGCCGCGAGCGCGAGCAGGTGCCGGTCGTGCTCCGGGTCGACGCCCGCGGCGGCGAGGACGTCGGCGATCGCCGCGCTCGAGTGGTCCTCCCGGCCCCGGCGCCAGGCGGCCTCCTCGGCCCGCATGAGCCGGTCGGCCAGGTCGTGAGCGGCGGCGAGGTCCGCCTCGGTGACCTCGGGCGAGCCCACCGGCACGCCGTGGATCTCCCGGGCGAAGACGCGCCACTGCTCGGGCAGGTCGACCTCGTGCCACGGCGTGAGGGTGCCGCCCCAGTCGAAGACGACGGCGTGGATCGGCCGGCTCACGCCGGCCCGCCCCCCGGCCCTGAGACCTCGGCCACGACGACCTCGACCGCGTCGGCCACGGGGACCTCCCGGCGCTCACCGGAGCGACGGTCCTTCAGCTCGACGACGCCGTCGGCGAGGCCACGGCCGACGACGAGGATGGTCGGGACCCCGATGAGCTCGGAGTCCTTGAACTTCACGCCGGGGCTGACCTGCCTGCGGTCGTCGAAGAGAACGGACACCCCCCGGGCCTCCAGCGCGCGGGTCAGCTCCTCACCCGTGTCGAAGACGGCGTCGTCCTTGCCGGTCGCGACGATGTGGACATCGGCCGGGGAGAGCGCGCGCGGCCAGACCAGGCCCAGCTCGTCGTGGTTGCCCTCGGCCACGCACGCGACGGCGCGGGAGACGCCGACGCCGTAGGAGCCCATGATGACGGTCTGGAGCTTGCCGTTGCTGTCGAGGACCCTGAGGTCGAGCGCCTCGGCGTACTTCGTCCCGAGCTGGAAGATGTGCCCCATCTCGATGCCCCGGGCCGACTCGAGCCCGTGGCCACAGCTCGGGCAGGCGTCACCGTCGCGGACCTCGGCGGCCTCGATCGTGCCGTCGGGGGTGAAGTCGCGGCCGGCGACGAGGCCGATGACGTGTCGGCCGGGCGTGTCGGCGCCGGTCACCCACGAGGTGCCGGTCGCGACGCGGGGATCGACGAGGTAGCGCACGCCGCTCGCGTTGTCGGCGCCGAGGACGCCAGGACCGATGTAGCCCTTGGCGAGGGCGGGGTGGGCCTCGAAGTCCTTGTCCTCGAACGCCTCCACGCTCGCCGGCTCGACCTGCGCCCCGAGCCGCTTCTCGTCGACCTCGCGGTCGCCGGGGACGCCGATCGCGAGCGGCTCGCGCCGACCGTCGGGGTGGACGAGCACGACGAGGACGTTCTTGAGGGTGTCCGCGGCCGTCCAGGGCCGGTCCTCACGGGGGAAGGCCGCGTTGAGGTGGTCGACGAGGGTCTCGATCGTCGGGGTGTCCGGGGTGTCCTCGACGTGTGCGGCGGGAAGCCCGTCGGTCGGCAGGGGGTCCGGGGTGGGCACGCGCACGGCCTCGACGTTCGCGGCATACCCGCAGCTCGGGCATCGGACGTAGGTGTCCTCGCCGTTGTCGGCCGTCGCGAGGAACTCCTCGGACTTGCTGCCGCCCATCGCGCCGGCCATCGCCTGGACGATGACGTAGTGGAAGCCGAGCCGGTCGAAGATCCGGATGTAGGCGTCGCGGTGGAGCTGGTAGGACTTGTCGAGACCCGCCTCGTCGACGTCGAACGAGTAGCTGTCCTTCATGACGAACTCGCGACCGCGCAGCAGCCCGGCCCGCGGACGCGCCTCGTCGCGGTACTTCGTCTGGATCTGGTAGATCGACAGCGGCAGATCCTTGTAGGAGCTGAAGAGGTCCTTGACCGCGAGGGTGAACATCTCCTCGTGGGTCGGCCCGAGCAGGTAGTCGGCGTCCTTACGGTCCTTGAGCCGGAAGACGTTGTCGCCGTATTCCTCCCAGCGGCCCGTCGCGTCGTAGGGCTCGCGGGGCAGCAGCGCGGGGAAGAGCAGCTCCTGGGCGCCGATCGCGTCCATCTCCTCGCGGACGATCCGCTCGACGTTGCGCAGCACCTTCAGCCCCAGCGGCAGCCAGGTGTAGATGCCCGGCGAGACGCGGCGGATGTAGCCGGCCCGGACGAGGAGCTGGTGGCTCGGGACCTCGGCGTCGGCAGGGTTCTCGCGAAGGGTCCGCAGGAACAGGGACGACATGCGCATGGCCACGGGGGTACTCCTGGGGTTGCGGTGGGGCCCGAGCGGGCCCGGACAGGATATCGGGGCCGCCGACCGGGTGCCGTATGCCGCCCGGGCGCGGCCGCCCGCGGCACGTCACGTCCGCGGGTGCGCCGGTCAGCCTCGGGTGTAGAAGAGCAGGTCCTCGCCCTGGTGCAGCCGTCTGCCACGACGGGCGAAGCCGAGCTTGTCGAGGACTCGGCGGCTCGCGACGTTGGCCTCGAACACGTAGGCGTCGAGGCGGGCGGACACGCGGGGCTCCGGGTGGTCGTCGTGCCAGTCGAGGAGGGCGAGCCCGACCTCGGTCGCGAGGCCGCGGCCCCACAGCGGCGGCCGGAAGGCGTAGCCGAGCTCGCGGTGCGCGCCGTCCTCGCCGAGCTCGTAGCCGGCCCGGCCGATCATCCTGCCGTCCTCGTCCTCGACCCGCCAGCGGGTCCAGCCCCGCTGGTCCTGGTCGGTGAGGTAGCGCTCGAGGCGCGTCCAGGTCTCCTCGGGCGTCTCCGCCCGGCGCAGGAGGTGCCGGACGACCTCGGGGTCGGTCTGCAGGTCGCGCAGGTCGGCAAGGTCGTCCTCGACCCAGGTGGTGATCCGGGTCCGCCGGGTGCCGAGGAGGATCCGGCGCTCGGTCTGCGGGACGGCCGCGGCGCTCACGAGCGGCGCTTGTGGTCCCAGCGACGGAAGCCGGCGGCCCCGGCGCTCTCCTCGTCGCGGAACCACACCTCGGCCTTCGTCCGGCCGTAGTAGGGACTGTCGGCGGGGTGGAAGAGCCTCGACTTGGCGTTGCCCTTGATCGGGTATCCCTCCGGAGCGGAGCCGTCCGCCAGGGGCGCCGCGGAGCCGTCGCCGTAGGGCGCCGGGGTGGTGCCACCACCGGCCGGGGTCGCCGCGGCGGGGGGCGCGGTCGGTGCCGGCTCGGTGGGTGTCGACGCGGGCTCCGCCAGCGGGACCGTCGACACGGAGGGGACCGGAGTGGCCCACGGATCACCCGCGATCGCCTGCTGACCCCTGCGGCGGGTGACGAGCACCCACCCCACGGCCGCACCGAGAAGGGCGAGGAAGGCCGTGACGAGCCACCCCCGCGCGCCGAACCGGTGGTTGCCTGCGTCGTCTCGGGTCCTGCAGTGCGCCATGCCAGCATCATGGCGCATCGCCGAGGGATCGGCTGCTGCACCGCGGGATCGCTTGGTACGTTCGGCCTCGATGAACGACGGGCGGTGGGACGACGGCAGCCGGAGCACGGCGGCGGCCGTGGCGATGCTCCTCGCCTGCGGCGGCCTGCTCGGGCTCGGGCTGCTCGCCATCGCCCCGGGGAGCCCGTCGCCCGCCGCGGCCGGGTCGTCACCGGGGGCGACACCGGTCGCCACGGTCACCGTGACGACGACGGCCGCGCCCGACGCCTCCCCCACCCCGGCCGCCGCCACCGGGACGCCCGCCACCGGCGCGCAGGTGTGCCACACGGCAGACCCGGTCACCGGGGTCCGGGTCTCCACCCGCCGCGGCGCGACGACCGTCACCTGGGACGGGGCCGTCGACGGCGAGGCGCATACCTACCGCGTCCTGTGGCGCACCGACCCGCAGGGCGCGTGGTCGGAGCTGACGACGGTGACGCTCGAGCCGACCAAGCGCGGCGTGGCGGTCGACACCTCGCCTCCGACGACGGGCGAGCCGGAGTATGCCGTCATCGACCTGCTTCCCTGCGGCGCCACCCCGGTGTGCGGGCTCGGCGACGACGGCCCCTACTGCGCATCCGCCCTGGCCGCCCCGAAACCCTGAGCGGCCCGCCGACCCGAGGGGCCGCCGTCCCTCGTCAGCGGTCCTCGTAGCGCGCGCGGGTGCCCTTGGAACGGAAGCCGAGCCGCTCGTAGAGCGACCGCGCGGGGTTGTCGGTGCTGACACACAGCCAGGCGTCCGGCTCGTCGGTCCGGCGGAAGACACTGAGCGACCGGACGACGAGGTGGGCGCCGAGCCGCTGGCCACGCCAGGTCGGGACGGTGCCGACGGCCTCGATCCAGTTGTCGACGAGAAGGACGAACCCGGCGGGCTCGTCGTTCGGCCCGAGCGCCACCCGCGAGTCGCCCGGACGGAAGCCCTCCTCGGTGCGCACGTCGCCGAGCCAGTCCTCGAAGGACGGGTCGGGGAAGCCCGGCCGCTCGGCGAACGAGCGCCGGTAGGCCTCGAAGAACATCGGCGCCGTCTCGTCGCCGAAGGCGAGGACCCGCACCCCCTCGGGCCGCGGGATCGTCGGGATGTGGCGGAGCTTGTGACGCATGACGGTCTCGGCGAAGGTGCGGCGCAGCCCACTGCGGGCGAAGAGCTCCTCGGCCTCGAGCGACATCGACTCGGCGACGACGCGGATGGCCCGCCCGTGGGCCTGCTCCCGGGCCCAGTCGACGAGCTGCTC
Source organism: uncultured Actinomycetota bacterium (assembly GCA_963745335.1). Classification (GTDB taxonomy): domain Bacteria; phylum Actinomycetota; class Actinomycetes; order Actinomycetales; family Dermatophilaceae; genus CAVSJJ01. Next base: position 642,923 of record CAVUXP010000005.1, on the reverse strand, counting down.
GCCGTGGCCCTGACGACGGATCGAGGGGTGGACGAGCCCGGAGGCGATCAGCCGCCCGACGGCGTCGGTCGACAGGGCGGCGACGGCCACGAGCTCACCCGTGTCGTCGCGGCCGCCGATCGAGGTGGGCGTGAGGAAGAGCCGGCGGAGCATCGGCTCCCCGGCGAGCTGGGGCAGTCCCCCGTCCCGGCGCAGGCAGGCGCGAGCGAGGGATGCGAGCTGTGGCAGGTCGGCCTCGGAGACCGTTCCCCACTCGAGGGCGGACACGGTTCCCCTCAGCGCCGAGCGGCCCGCAGAGCGGTCCGGATCATCGGCCACTGGAGCGGCAGCCGGGCGACGGTGCCGGCGAGGATCGCCCGCGAGGTCGCGTCGCCGCGCCGGGTGGCCCGGCGCGCGAAGTCGGCCGTCATCTGGACGTTGGCCGGGAAGACGGCGACGAGGAGGGCCGCGCTGGCGAGCCCGGCCACCCGGCGGGTCGGTCGGGCGAGGAGGCCGAGGCCGCAGAGGATCTCGGCGACGCCCGACGCGTAGACGATCTGCCGCTTGTACGGCAGCAGGTGCGGGACGATCGGCTCGAAGACCTGGGGTCTCACGAGGTGCGTCGTCCCGGACGCGAGGAGGAGGCCGGCGAGGGCGCCGACGTCGGCGCCGAGGGGGGCCGCCTCGGCGGGTGGCATGTCCGGCATACCCCATCCAAGCACGGAACCGGGCCACCGGGGGACGCCGCTCGCGGACGCGACGGGGCTCACACGACGGCGCAGGCCGCCGGTCAGAGGAGGACGGTGGCGAACTCCCCCACCGTCGCGAAGCCGAGACGCTCGTATGCCGCGCGGGCGGCGACGTTGTAGTCGTTGACGTAGAGCGTCACGGTCGGCGCGGGCCCGGCCATCACCTGCTCGATGACCGAGGCGAGCATCGGCACCGACAGCCCCTGGCCGCGCAGCCGGGGGGCGAGCCAGACCCCCTGGAGCTGCGCGCAGCCGAGGGCGAGGCTGCCGATGTCGGTCTTGAAGATGACCTCGCCGTCCTCGACGACGACATAGGTGTGGCCGCGGTGGATGAGGGACGCGAGTGAGGCCTTGTAGCCGCGGGGGCTACCGGTGAAGGGCGGGTAGCCGATCTCGGCCGTGAACATGTGGGTCGCCGCCGGGAGAACGATGTCGACCTCGTGCGGCTGCGCCGGGCGCACCCGGGGGTCGAGCTCGACGCCGCGGCGGGACGGCGGCTCGGTGAGGACCATGAGCGGCTGGTGCTGCCGGACCGCCCGCGCGGGACCCCAGGAGAGGGACAGCTCGTTCCACAGGGCGAGGACCTCCTCGCGCGGACCGAGGAGCGAGGCCGACCGCCCCCGCCAGCGTCGCATTCGTTCGGCGAAGGCGTTGCGGCTCTCCGGGGTCGTCGCCACCGGGACGACGTTCGCACTGGCCCAGCACACGGACTCCAGCCGCCCCTCGACGCGGTAGCCGAGGATCGTCCCGAAGGCCCCCGTCCGCTGGCCGTCGAGGACCCGGGCCGCGACGAAGACGTTGCGCGGGATGTCCTCGCTGCACAGGTCGAGCACCTCGTCCCCGTCGACCGGGGCGAGGCTGCGGACCGGGCTCTTCGTGCGCAGCACGGACCAAGCCTAGGGGCTTCGGCCGTTCATCCGAGCACGCCGAGGCCGTCGTCTCGCCGGCCGGTCAGGACACGGAGACCGTCGGGGCCCCCGCGCTCTCCCCGTCGACGGGCTCGCCCATCTCCTCGGCGATGCGCATCGCCTCCTCGATGAGGGTCTCGACGATGTCCTTCTCGGGGACGGTCTTGATGACCTCGCCCCGGACGAAGATCTGCCCCTTGCCGTTGCCGGACGCGACGCCGAGGTCGGCCTCGCGGGCCTCGCCGGGACCGTTGACGACGCAGCCCATCACGGCGACCCGGAGTGGCACCGTCATGCCCTCGAGGCCGGCCGTCACCTCGTCGGCGAGCGTGTAGACGTCGACCTGGGCGCGCCCGCACGAGGGGCACGAGACGATCTCGAGCTTGCGCGGCTTGAGGTTGAGGGACTGGAGGATGGCGTTGCCGACCTTGACCTCCTCGACCGGTGGCGCCGACAGCGAGACCCGGATCGTGTCGCCGATGCCCTGGGACAGCAGGGCGCCGAAGGCGGTGGCGGACTTGATCGTCCCCTGGAACGCGGGCCCGGCCTCGGTGACCCCGAGGTGGAGCGGCCAGTCGCCGCGCTCGGACAGCAGCTGGTAGGCGCGGACCATGACGACGGGGTCGTTGTGCTTGACGCTGATCTTGAAGTCGTGGAAGTCGTGCTCCTCGAACAGGCCCGCCTCCCAGACGGCCGACTCGACGAGGGCCTCGGCGCTGGGCTTGCCGTACTTCTCGAGGATGCGCCGGTCGAGGGACCCCGCGTTGACGCCGATCCGGATCGACACGCCGGCGTCCTTGGCCGCCTGGGCGATCTCCTTGATCTGGTCGTCGAACCGCTTGATGTTGCCCGGATTGACCCGGACCCCGGCGCACCCGGCCTCGATCGCCGCGAAGACGTACTTCGGCTGGAAGTGGATGTCGGCGATGACCGGGATCTGGCTCTTGCGCGCGATGTCGGGCAGCGCGTCGGCGTCGTCCTGGGTGGGGCAGGCCACCCGGACGATGTCGCAGCCGGCCGCGGTCAGCTCGGCGATCTGCTGCAGGGTGGCGTTGACGTCCGTCGTCGGGGTCGTCGTCATCGACTGCACCGAGATCGGCGCATCCCCGCCGACCTCCACCTTGCCAACCCGGATCTTGCGGGTCGGCCGACGGGGAGCCACGACGGGGGCTGGGCCGGACGGCATACCGAGGGAGACACTCATGAGGAAGAGGGTACGTCGCGCGCCTCCACGGACCCCGAGGGCGCCCTGGACGGGAGCCGGACGAGCGCCGCAGGACCCCCGTGCTCAGCCGCCGAGGTTGATCGGGTTGACGATGTCGGCGTAGGTGAGCAGCAGGGTCATCGCGACGAGGACGATCGACATGGCGTAGGTGAGCGGCATCGCCTTGGCGACGTCGACGAAGCCCGGTGACGGCTTCCCACGCAGCCGCGCCCAGCCGCGCTTGATGCCCTCCCAGACCGCCCCGGCCGCCTGACCGCCGTCGAAGGGCAGAAGCGGCACGAGGTTGAAGACGAAGAGCATCATGTTGAGCGTCGCGAGGAGGTAGATGAGGAAGAAGAAGGCGTCGCCGGGGGTCTTGCCGACGAGCGTCGACAGCTGGCCGCTCGCGGCCTCGCCGGCGACCCGGCCCGCGCCGACGACGGACATCGGGCTGTCGACCGAGCGCTGCTGCCCGCCGAACGCCGCTCGGTAGACGGCGACCATCTTCTGCGGGATCTGGACGACCGCGCCGACCGTGCGGTAGAGGCTCTCGCCGACGATCCCGGGCACGGCGGTGATCGGTTGGCGCTCGTAGCCGAGCTTGCTCGTCGAGGACACCCCGAGGAAGCCCGCCTCGACCGTCTTCTGCTTGCCGTCCGCACCGACGACGGGGTTCCCCTGGCTGTCGTAGGCGGGCAGGGTGTTGCGGATCGGGGTCGCGGTGAGGGTGAGCTGCCGCCCCGACCGGTCGACGACGATCGTCGTCGGCTCGCCGACGCGGGGGCGGATGAGGTCGCCGACCGACACCGACGAGGTGACCGGGGTTCCGTCGATGCTGACGATCTCGTCGCCCGGCTTGAGGCCGGCGAGGTACGCGGGCGTCTTGGGGTCGCTCGGCGTGCACGTCGTCTTCGTCGCCGCCTGGTCCGCAGGGACGACGCACTCGGCCACCGTGGCGACGACGGCGCCGGGAACCTGGGTGCGGATGCCGTGGAGGGTCACCATGAGGCCGATGAGAACCGTCGCAATGAGGAGGTTCGTCACGATCCCACCGGTCATGATGACGAGCTTCTTGCGGACCGGGAGCTTGTAGAACACGCGGTCCTCGTCGCCCGGCAGCATCTCCTCGGATGCGGCCTTGCGGGCCTCCTCGGCCAGCAGGGAGAAGCGTCCCGTCGTCGTCGCGCGCACCGTGCCGGGGTTCTCGTCCCCGCGCGGCGGGAACATCCCGATCATCCTCACGTACCCACCGACCGGGAACGCCTTGAGGCCGTACTCGGTCTCGCCGCGCTTGCGGGACCAGATCGTCGGGCCGAAGCCGATCATGTACTGCGGAACCCGCACGCCGAACCGCTTCGCGGGGATGAGGTGACCGAGCTCGTGCAGCGCGATCGACGCGCCGAGGCCGAGGACGAACACCACCACCCCGGCGACGTAGGTCAGCACGGTCATCGACGAACTCCTGTGGTCGGTCTCCGGGCGCCACCGCGGCCCCGGTGCGCCCCGAGGTTCGGCGCGCCACTCCCCTCAACGCCTGGGGAGTCGGAATCCCTCCCATTGTGCAGGGCCGTGGGGCCGACTGCCGATCGGCCGAGCCGTCCTCGTCCGATCGGCCCCTCTCCCTCCGTCCACACGGATGGATTCCGAGCACGGGAGGCCCGCACGGGCGGTTCGGACCCGAGCCTCGACCTACGGTGACAACCATGCAGCGCCCGAGTCCCACGGCCCCGGCCGTCGTCCCGGGGAGTCGGGTCGACCCACCGGGGCCGGTCCGCGTGGTCGACCGGGCAGAGGACGTGGTCGACCGGGCAGGGACGCGGCCGACCGGGCAGCGGACGTGGCCGACCGGGCCGCCGCCATCGTCGAGGTCGCCCTCGACGGGATCATCACGATCGACGACGTCGGCGTCCGTCGTCGAGGTCAACCCCGCGGCCGAGCAGCTGTTCGGCTGGTCCCGCTCGGAGGCCCTCGGCAGGCCGATCGACGACCTCATCACGCACCCGGGACGGTCCGGGACCCCCGAGGACGGCGTCGCGTGGCTCCTCGCCGCCGGCGAGGACCGGGCCGTCAACCGCCGCCTCGAGATGCCCGTGCGGCGCCGGGACGGGAGCGAGCTGATCGTCGAGCTCATCGCTCATCCCGATGATGCGGGCCGGCCGGCGGGAGTTCACCGGCTTCATCCGGGACATCACCGACCTGAGGGAGACCCAGCGTCGGCTCGAGGCCTCCGAGACCCGGTGGAAGGCCATCGTCCGCCACTCGACCCGGGCGCTCATCCTCTGCGACCCCCTGGCCGACCGGTGCGAGTTCCTCAGCGGCGACAGCTTCCTCGGGTTCGAGGCCGGCGAGCCCCTGCCCGGCGGGCTGCTGGGGCTGGTGCACCCGGACGATGCGGCCGCGGCCCTGGCCCTCGTCGCCGGGGTCACCGACGGCACCCGGCCCCCGCGGCACGGCGTCGACCTGCGCCTGCGCGGCCGGGACGGCCAGTGGCGCATGTGCGACGTCGTGGGCGAGGACCTGCGCGAGATCCCCTCCGTCCACGGCATTCTCGTCCGGGCCGCGGACGTGACCGCCGAGCGGAGCCGTGAGCGTGAGCTCGCCCATGCCACCGCCCAGATGGAGACGCTCATCAACCACCTCGGCTCAGCCGTCCTCCTCGAGGACGAGACTCGCCACATTCGCGTCATCAACGACGCGATGATCTCCGTGTTCCAGCTCCCGGCCACGAGCGACGAGCTCGTCGGTGGCGACTGCAGCGACGCCGCGAGCCTTGTCCAGCACCTCTTCGCCGACCCCCACGCTTTCACGGAGGGCGTCGCGGACCGGCTGGCTGCCGAACGCCCCCACCTCGGCGAACGCATCGAGTTGGCGGACGGGTCGACCCTGGAGCGGGACTACCTCCCGATCCGCAGCGGGGGGAACCCCGCCGGGCATCTCTGGGTCTACCGGGACGTCACCCGCCAGATCGAGGAACACCGGATGCTCGAGGACCAGAACCGGTCCCTCGCGGAGCTCGCCTCGCTGAAGAACGAGTTCGTCGCGGCGGTCTCGCACGAGCTGCGCACCCCCCTCACCTCCGTCGTCAGCTTCGTCGACCTCCTCGGCGACCCCGCCCTCGGCACCCTCACGACCGAACAGGCCGTCGTTCCTCGAGATCATCGACCGCAACGCGCAGCGGCTGCTGCGGCTCATCGAGGACCTCCTCCTCGTCGCGCGGCTCGAGTCCAGAACTCTTCCCCTCACCCTCTCCTCCGGAGAGCTCCCCGCGCTCATCGAGCAGGTCGTCACCGAGCTGAGGCCGAAGGCCTGCGCGAAGGGCGTCGACCTGTCGATGTCCCTCGCGACCGGACCGACCGTCATGGCCGACGCCGTGCGCCTGCAGCAGGTGTTCGGCAACCTCGTCAGCAACGCGATCAAGTACACGCCCACCGGCGGTCGGATCCTCGTCACGGCGGACCCGGACGAGGAGGCCGGCGGGTGGGTCGTCGAGGTCACCGACACCGGCGTCGGGATCTCACCGGACGAGCTTCCTCGGGTCTTCGAGCCGTTCTTCCGTGCGGCCGGCTCCGCCGGCCAGCGCGGGACCGGCCTCGGCCTGGCCGTCACCCGACCGATCGTCGTCGGCCACGACGGGACGATCGAGGTCGAGAGCGAGCCGGGCGAGGGCACGACGATGACCGTTCGCATCCCGTTCGAGAAGGAGTGACACCGTGGCTCGCCTGATGATCGTCGAGGACGACCAGGACATCGCGATGGCCCTGACGGTTCTCATGCGTCGCGAGGGCCACGAGGTCAGCCATGCCTCCGATGGACCGACCGCGCTGCGGATGGCCTTCGCCGTGCGGCCGCAGCTCGTCATGCTCGACGTCGGCCTGCCGGGCATGGACGGGTGGCAGGTCCTCGAACGGATCCGCGACCTCAGCGACATACCCGTCCTCATGCTCACCGCGTCCGGCCGGGACGAGGACAAGGTCCGCGGCCTGCGCGGTGGGGCCGACGACTACCTGACGAAGCCCTTCGCGAGCGCCGAGCTGAGCGCTCGGGTCGAGGCCCTCCTCCGCCGCTCCGGCGAGACCGCCTGGGCCGGGTCCGACCTCGCCCACGGACCCGTCGTCCTCTCCCCGTCTCGGCACGCCGTGACGGTCGACGGCGAGGACGTCGCCACGACCCCGCTCGAGTTCCGCCTGCTCAACGCCTTCCTGCGGCACCCGGGTCAGGTGCTCACGCCCGAGCAGCTCCTCACGACCGTGTGGGAGGACTCGAGCGGGACCGGCCGTGACCGGGTCAAGTTCGCCGTGCTGCGGCTGCGTCGCAAGCTCGGCTGGGACACCGACCCCTCGCCGCTGCGCGCCGTTCGCGGCGTCGGCTACCGCCTCGAGCCGCTACCCGTCGCCACCTCGCAGAAGAGCCGGTAGGACCACCACCACGACCCTTCCAGGTGGCCCCGCCGCGGCCGGAGGGCACCACGAGAAGCTGCTCCCGGACTGCACCCGAGGGGCACCGCAGGTCGCAACCGACGTCCGGCATCGTCGGTGACATGGCGACAGCGACCCGCTCCACGACCGTCGAGCTCCAGCACTCCTCGGCCCCCCAGGGTCCCGTCGCTCGTGACTGGCCCTGGGGTCGCTGACGGGCGGCCGCGGCACGGATGGCCCGAAGCGCGTGAGCGCCCATCCGTGCCGCCCGAGCCAGGGCCAGCCACGCCCGCAAGGGCGCCGGCAGGTGACGCGGACCCGGCCTGACCGAGGCCGTGTCTGAGGGGACACGCAGGTGGTCCGCGTCACCGCCGGCCGTCGGGCCCCCTGCGTCGCCTCCCGTCAGCCGATGAGCCGCCGGGCCTCCGTCCGGGCCCATCCGTCGGCCGCGAGCACGCCGTCGACGCTCGTCGGGTCGGCCGCCGACGCGTCGTGCGCCTCGACGACCCTCGCCACGGTGTCGACGATGTCGAGGAAGCCGATCAGCCCGTCGTGGAAGGCGTCGACGCACACCTCGTTCGCCGCGTTGTAGACCGCCGGGTACGTCCCACCCGCCTCCCCCGCGCGCCGGGCGAGGCGCACGGCCGGGAACGCCTCGTCGTCGACGGGCTCGAAGCTCCACGTCTGGGCCCGGGTCCAGTCGCAGGGCACGTCGACATCGGCGAGCCGGTCGGGCCACGACAGCCCGAGCGCGATGGGCACGAGCATCCGGGGCGGGCCGAGCTGCGCGATGGTCGAGCCGTCGCGGAACTCGACCATCGAGTGGATCTGCTGCTGCGCATGGACGACGACGTCGATCCGGTCGAACGGCACGTCGAAGAGCAGGTGCGCCTCGATGACCTCGAGGCCCTTGTTGACGAGGGTGGCGGAGTTCGTCGTGATGACCCGGCCCATCGAGAAGTTCGGGTGGGCCAGCGCGTCCTGCGGTGTCACCGTCGCGAGCTCGGCGCGACTCCGCCCGCGGAACGGACCTCCGCTCGCCGTGAGGACGAGGCGGCGCACCTCCTCGCCCCGCCCGCCCCGCAGGCTCTGGGCGATGGCCGAGTGCTCGCTGTCGACGGGGACGATCTGGCCGGGCCGCGCGGCCGCGGTGACGACCGGTCCCCCGACGATGAGCGACTCCTTGTTGGCGAGCGCCAGCGTCGACCCGGCCCCGAGAGCGGCCAGGGTCGGCCGGAGCCCGATCGAGCCGGTGATCCCGTTGACGACGACGTCGGCCCCGATGCCGGCGGCCACGGTGGCCGCCTCGGCTCCGACGACGACCTCGGGAGCGTATGCCGCGGCCTCGCCGACGCCGGCGGCCGCGGCATACGCGGCGATCGCCGCCGACACCTCGTCGGCCGAGCCACGGGCCACGGCCACGAGCCCGGGCCGGAAGCGGACCGCCTGCTCCGCGACGAGGGCGAGGTTGCCGCCGGCCGCAAGGGCGGAGACGGTGAACAGGTCGCGGTTGCGGCCGACGACGTCGAGGGCCTGGGTGCCGATGGAGCCGGTGGAACCGAGCAGAGCAACGGTGCGCGGGGAGGTCACCGCGCCATTGTGGCCCACGGTCGATGACCGGCTCGCCGAGCCAGGCCCAGGGACGGCAGGACCTCGGTCCGGGAGCGCGCCCCAGGGCCGGACGACCGGTGGGTACGGCTGGCGCGGCCGGCTCCTCCTAGCCCGGCTCCGGCGGGCCGGCCGTGACCGGACGGGGGCCGACGACGGTCACCCGCGCGCTCGGCTCCTCGGCCGACTCCGCGAGGATCTCCACGATCCCGGCATAGTCCGCCGGATGGGTGTCGACGAGGTGCCGCGAGGGAACCCACACGAGCCACCAGGACTCGCCCTCGACGCGGCGGTGGACGTCGTCCGGCAGCAGGTCGGCGAGGGCGTCGAGGTTGTGCCCGAACCAGTTCGGGAACCCCAGGGCCTCCCCGAACTGGCCGATGGCGTCCGCCTTGTGCCACCCGCCGCGGACGACGGCGACCCGGGCCCGGGCGCTCGGGCCCCGCTCTCCGGCGGCGGCCGCGGCGGCCTCGGCGGGCACCTCGTCGGCGAACTCGATCATGTCCCCTCCTGGACCTGCTGGAACGAGTCGTAGTGATCGGCGGTCCAGTACACGTCCCCGTCGTCCCCGGCCACGAGGCGCCATGGTCCCCGGTCGCTCTCACCGGGCTTGGGAACGGTGTACTCGTGGTAGTAGCCGGTCGGCCGCAGCGGCAGGATCCGCTCACGGTTCTGGAAGACCGCGCCGTCCTTGTCGTAGGGAAAGGGTCCCCCGGCGTGGATGAGCGCGAGGGTGTCCCGCGCCTGGCTCGGTAGGGCGGTCTCGGCGATGGTCGGCAGCCCGGACCGCGGGGTGCGGGCCGTCGTGGGGCTGGAGGAGGCGGATGTGGTGGCGGGGTCCGTCGGCGAGCCGGCACCGGTGGCGGGGCCCGGCGAGGCCGACGTCGCGACGGCGCTCGTCGCCGAGGCCGTCGGGCCGCCCCGGTCCCCCGGCTGACCGATCCACCAGCCGAGCGCCACGCCGAGAAGGACGACGAGGGCGAGGACCCACGCCGGGACGGAGCGCCGCCGGGCGGCATTCGTCGGCACGTGTCTCATTCTGCCGACCCGCGGTACCCACGGGGCGGCGGACGCGCCCTGCACGAACCTCTGCTAGCAGACCCTGCTGCAGAACGGGGGTGCTGCAGCACACCCATTCGGCACGAACCTCTGCTAGCAGAGGTTCGTGCCGGGAGTGAGGGGGACTCGCCGCGGGCGGGTGTGGACGGGGGTGGACGGGCGTCGTGGCCCGCGGGTCAGGACGGGCGTCGTGGCCCGCGGGTCAGGACGGGCGTCGTGGCCCGCGGGTCAGGGGGCGATGCCGACGTACTTCGTCTCGAGGTACTCCTCGATGCCCTCGAACCCGCCCTCGCGGCCGAACCCGGAGGCCTTGACGCCCCCGAACGGGGCGGCCGGGTTGGAGACGACGCCCTGGTTGACGCCGACCATCCCGAACTGGAGCGCCTCGCTGACCCGGATCATCCTCGAGAGGTCGCGGGTGTAGACGTAGGAGACGAGGCCGAACTCGGTGTCGTTGGCCAGCCGGACCGCCTCCTGCTCGGTCGAGAACGTCGCAACGGGCGCGACCGGGCCGAAGATCTCCTCGTGCATCATCCGGGCGTTCATCGGCACGTTCGTGATGACGGTCGGCTGGTAGAAGAAGCCTCGGCCCGACGCGGCGGCGCCGCCGGTGAGGACCGAGCCGCCGACGGCCCGGGCATCCTCGACGAGCTCGGAGACCTTGTCGCGCGAGGGCGCGTCGACGAGCGGTCCGACGTCGACACCCTTCTTCGTCCCCTTCCCGAGGGTCAGCTTCGACATCCGCTCGGCGAACTTGCGGGAGAACTCGTCCGCGATCCCCTCCTGCGCGAAGAACCGGTTCGCCGCCGTGCACGCCTCGCCGATGTTGCGCATCTTGGCGAGCATGGCGCCGTCGACGGCCGCGTCGACGTCGGCGTCGTCGAAGACGATGAAGGGGGCGTTGCCGCCGAGCTCCATCGAGACGCGCAGGAGCTGCTCCGCCGACTGCTCGACGAGACGCCGCCCGACCTCCGTCGAGCCGGTGAAGGTCAGCTTGCGCAGCCGAGGGTCGCGGATGATCGGCTCCATCACCTCACCGGTCCGGTGCGTCGTGATGACGTTGAGGACCCCCTTGGGCAGCCCGATCTCCTCGAGGAGCTGGGCGAGGGCGAGCATCGTCAGCGGCGTCTGGCTGGCGGGCTTGACGACCATCGTGCAGCCCGCGGCGATGGCGGGGCCGATCTTGCGGGTCCCCATGGCGAGCGGGAAGTTCCACGGCGTGATCATGAGGGTCGGGCCGACGGGCATCTTCATCGTCAGCAGCCGGCTCGCGCCGTTGGGGGAGGTCGCCCACCGACCGTGCACCCGGACGGCCTCCTCGGAGAACCAGCGGAAGAACTCGGCCCCGTAGGCGACCTCGCCGCGGGCCTCGTGCAGCGGCTTGCCCATCTCGAGGGTCATGAGCAGGGCGAACTCCTCGGTCCGCTCGGTGATCCGCTCGAAGGCCGCCCGAAGGATCTCGCCGCGGTCCCGCGGGGGCACCTTCGCCCACTCGTCCTGGGCGGCGACGGCGGCGTCGAGGGCCGCGCGTCCGTCGGCCACGGTCGCATCGGCCACGGACGTGATGACCGAGCCCGTGGCGGGGTCGTGGACGTCGATCCGCTTGTCGTCGGAGGACTCCCGCCACCGCCCGTCGATGAGCAGCCCCTTGGGGACGGACTCGATGAGGGCCTTCTGCGAGATCGCCATGGTGTCTTCTCTCCTCGGCGTGGTCTGTGGTCCGGTCGGTGGGTCAGTGGTCCTCGTGCCCCGTCGGCGGGGCGGGTATGCCGCCCTCCCGCCCGGAGAGCAGCGGGCGGCGTCGGGTCCCAGCGGGTGCCGTCGCGGGCGTCCTGGCGTCGGCGGGCGATGGCCGACAGGGCCTCGAGGACGACCCGGTTCGCGAGGGCGGCCGTGATGTCGGCGCTGTCGTAGGGCGGGCTCACCTCGACGACGTCGATGCCGACGACGGGCAGCTCCCGGCAGATCCGGCGCACGCTGTCGAGCAGCTCCCGGGCGGTGAGACCGCCCGGCTCCGGCGTTCCCGTACCCGGCGCGTGGCCGGGGTCGCAGACGTCGATGTCGACGGAGAGGAAGACCCCCTCGCACTCGTCGGTCGCGATGGCGAACGCCTCGGTGAGGCACTCCTGCAGCCCGCGGGTGACGATCTCGGTCATCTCGTAGGACCGCATGCCCTCGCCGGCCATCCAGTCGAGGGTCTCCGGCCCCGGCCAGTAGCCGCGGAGCCCGACCTGGAGGAACCGGTCGCCGCGCAGCGCCCCGGACTCGATGAGCCGGCGCATCGGCTGTCCGTGGCCCCAGAGCGAGCCGAACTCGACGTCGCCGGTGTCGGCGTGCGCATCGAAGTGGATCATCGACACCCGACCGTGGCCGAGGACGTTGGCGCACCCCGTGGCGTCGGGATAGGCGATCGAGTGGTCGCCGCCGAGGACGACGGGGATGGCGCCGGCCCGGGCGACCCGCTCGACCGCTCGCTCGAGGGCCGGCAGGGCCGTCTCGATGTCGCCGGAGTACATCTCGACGTCGCCGGCGTCGACGACGGTGAGGTCACGCAGTGCGTCGGTGCGTAGGGCGAGTGAGGGGCGGGACCCGTCGTGGGGCAGGTAGTCGGTCATCCGGATCGCCTGCGGGCCGAAGCGGGCACCCGGCCGGTGCGAGGTGCCGCCGTCGAACGGGGCACCGAGGATGACGACGTCGGCCGCGGCATACGTGCTCTCGTCGTCGAGGTCGCACGGCGGCACGCCGAGGAAGGTGATGTCCGGGCCGAACTGCGACCCGTAGCGGGTCACCGGTCCTCCATCCCCCATGGGGAGCCGTAGCCCTCCGGCTTCGGGGCCCCCAACAGGTCGAGGAACGGCACCGCGTCGAAGGCCTCCGGGCCGAGGACCCCACTGCCCTTCCAGGCTCCGGTGGCGAGGAGCTCGAGGGCGATGACCGGGTTGACGGCCGTCTGCCAGACGACGCACTGGGAGCCGTAGTCGCGCATCGTGTCGGCGTTGTCGGACACGTGGTAGAGGTAGGTCCGCCGCGGCTGCCCGTCCGTGCCGGTGCCGGTCACGTAGACGCCCGCGCACGTCTTGCCCTCCATCCGAGGGCCGACCGTGGCCGGGTCGGGCAGGACGGCAGCGACGACGTCCCGCGGGGCGACCTCGACGCCCTTGACCGACACGGGGTCGGTGCGGTCGAGGCCGAGGGCGTGGAGGGTCCGCAGGATCGCGATCATCTCCTCACCGAGGCCGTACTTGAAGGTGACCTTCTCGGCGTCCAGCCAGCGAGGCATGAGGAGGACCTCCTCGTGCTCGACGTGAACGCACTCGACGGGACCGATGCCCTCGGGGAAGTCGAAGACCTCCGGCTCGCTGAAGGCGGGCAGGGTGTACCACCCGCCGTCCTCCTCACCCGTCCGGGCCCTCTCGAAGACGACCGGGGGGTTGAGGCATTCCTCGATGATCGTCCACATCGAGAAGCCCGGGGCGAAGACCTCGTTGCCGTCCTCGTCGCGGATGACGAGGTTGGCGCCGTCGCGGGTGCCGAGCTCGTCGATGTGGCTGAAGAGGTGGTCCTGGGCGTAGCGGGCGAAGACGTCGGACAGCCCCGGCTCGACGCCGATGCCGAGCAGGGCCAGCCGCCCGGCGGCCTCCCACTCCGCCGCCTTGGCGAACTGCTCGTCACCGAGCTTGGTGCCGACCCGTGCGTACGGTTCGCTCGGGTGACGGACCGACAGGCTCATCGCCATGTCGAGGTAGTCGGCCCCGGCCGCCAGGGCTCCGTCGAAGATCGACATGACGAACCGCGGGTCGACGGCGTTGAAGACGTGGGTCGCCCCGACCTCCCGGGCGAGCGCGGTGACCTCCTGCGCAGAGCCCGCGTCGACGCGGGCGGCGGTGAAGCGTCCGTCGTCGCCGCGCCGCTCATGGACGGCGGCGACGGTCCGCTCGGCGCGGGCGAGGTCGTAGTCGGCGACGACCCAGGCGTCGAAGAAGTCCCTCTCGGCCGCGATCTTGGCCGCGGCGTCACCGACGCCACCGGCACCGATCATGAGGATGCGCATCGAGGTCAGGTCCTTTCACGTTGACGGCCGCCGGGCGACGGTCGAGGAGGGTCGGTTGTCCGAGCCGGTCCGCGCCGTCGGCGGCCCGGACCACGATGCTCAGGAGGAGGTGGAGCGGGAGCGGCGCGCTCCGAGAACCTGGCCGAAGCCGACGAGGGCCACGGCGCCGAGGAACATGATCGAGCCGATGACGTTGACCTGCACGGGAACGCCGCGCTGGGCCGCCCCCCAGATGTACATCGGGAAGGTCACCGAGCTCGGGCTCGCGTTGAAGTTGGTGATGATGTAGTCGTCGAAGCTGAGCGAGAAGGCGAGCAGGGCGCCGGCGGCGATGCCCGGGGCGACGAGCGGGAGGGTGACCTTCCAGAACGTCTGGGTCGGGTTCGCGTAGAGGTCGGCGGCCGCCTCCTCCAGGCGTGGGTCGAGGGAGGCGATCCTCGCCTTGACGGTGACGATGACGAAGGACAGGCAGAACATGATGTGGGCGATGAGGATCGTCTTCTGACCGGTCCCGACGCCGAGGGCGATGAAGAGGGTCAGCAGCGAGGAGCCCATGACGACCTCGGGCGTGGCCATCGGCATGAAGATGAGCAGGTTCGTTCCGGCGCGCCCCCGGAAGCGGTGTCGACCGAGCGCGAAGGCGACGAGGGTGCCGAGCACCGTCGCGGTCAACGACGCGATGAGGCCGACCTTGAGACTCAGACCGACGGCGGAGCAGATCCCGGGCGTACTGCACGGGTGCAGCCACGCGTCGAGGGAGAACTGCTGCCAGGTGATGTTGAGCCGGCCCTTCGGGTTGTTGAACGAGAAGGCGAGCACGACGAGGTTGGGCACGAGGATGTAGGCGATGACGAGGAGCCCGACGATCGAGACGAGGTGACGACGCAGCCAGGCCATGTCAGACCAGCTCCTCGGTCCCGGCGCGGCGGACGTAGACCATGACGAGCGTGACGATGAGCGCCATGAGGATGACCGAGAGGGCGGCGGCGAGGGGATAGTCGAGGACGCGGAGGAACTGGCTGTCGATGACCTGTCCGATCATCACCGTCTTCGTGCTGCCCAGGAGCACCGAGTTGATGTAGTCACCGGCCGCGGGGATGAAGGTGAGCAGGGTCCCGGCGACGACGCCCGGGAGCGAGAGGGGCCAGATCACCCTGCGGAACGCTTGGACGGGCGTCGCATAGAGGTCACCCGCAGCCTCGACGAGGCGCAGGTCGAGCCGCTCGATGTTGGCATAGAGCGGCAGCACCATGAACGGGAGGAAGTTGTACGTCAGCCCGGAGATGACGGCGAACGGGGTGTAGAGCAGCTGGTTCCCCGTGCCGAGGTGCACCCAGCCGAGGAAGGACTCGAAGCCGTGGAGCAGCCAGGTGAGGTGAAGGGCCGCCATCGTCGAGTCGAGCAGCCCGTCGTTGCCGAGGATCGTCTGCCAGGCCAGGGTCCGGATGAGGAAGGACGTGAAGAAGGGCGCGATGACGAGGACGAGGAGGACGTTCTTGAACCGGCCGGACTTGTGAGCGATGAACCACGCCAGCGGGTAGCCCAGCAGGAGCGTGAGGATCGTCGCGAGGCCGGCGTAGACGAGCGAGCGGACCAGCTGCGGCCAGTAGCTCGAGATCGCGTCGACGTAGGTCTGGACGTTCCAGGTCAGCGTGTAGCCGGTATAGACGTCGCCGCTCTGGAGGGACTGCGACACGAGCGAGACGGTCGGCACGGCGAAGAACACGAGCAGCCAGAGAATGCCGGGAGCCAGCAGGGCGTACGGCACCCAGTTGCGCCGTTTCGCCCGCCTCGTCGCCGTCTCGGCCGGACCTGCTGGCGCCGCGGCGACGCTACTCATCGTCGATCTCCATGCCGGCGTCGGCCGACTGGTTGGCGTCGAGGACGAACCCGTGGGCCGCCGTCCAGGACAGCTCGACGTTCTCGCCGACCCGGGCGCGCGCGGACCCGTCGTTCTGCTGCACCGCCGTCAGCTCCTGGTCCCAGGGCATCTTGACGAGGTACTGGGTCGAGACGCCGGTGAAGGAGGCGTCGCTGACGACCCCGTGGAGTCGGTTCGGGCCGCCGTTCGGGCCGATCTGCAGCTTCTCGGGACGAACCCCCAGCCACACCTCGGTCGCCCCCTCGGGGATGTGGGTCGCGTCGACCTGCAGTCGCTGGCCGTGCGACGAGACGGTGACGGTGCCGTTCTCGCCGGCGCCCTCGATGCTCGCTCGCAGCAGGTTGGACTGGCCGAGGAAGTTGGCGACGAAGGCGGTGCGCGGCTGCTCGTAGAGCGTGGCGGGGTCGCCCAGCTGCTCGATGTGCCCGGCGTTCATCACGGCGATCGAGTCGGCCATCGTCATGGCCTCCTCCTGGTCGTGCGTGACGTGGACGAAGGTCAGCCCGACCTCGGACTGGATCCGCTTGAGCTCGATCTGCATCTGCCGGCGCAGCTTGAGATCGAGCGCGCCCAGCGGCTCGTCGAGCAGCAGCACGTCGGGACGGTTGACCAGCGCCCGGGCGAGGGCGACCCGCTGCTGCATGCCTCCGGAGAGCTGGGCCGGCTTCTTCCGGGCGACCTGGGTCAGCTCCACGAGCTCGAGGGCGTCCTCGGACTTCTTCTTCCAGTCCCGATCCCGGCGCCGCTTCAGGCCGAAGGCGACGTTCTCGAGGATGTCGAGGTGCGGGAAGAGGGCATAGGACTGGAAGACGGTGTTGACGTTGCGCTGGTGCGGCTTGAGCCGGGTGATGTCCCGGTCCGCGATGCTGATCGTTCCGCTCGTCGGCTGCTCGAGCCCCGCGACCATGCGCAGGGTCGTCGTCTTGCCGCACCCGGACGGCCCGAGCAGGGCGAAGAACGATCCCTGGGGAATGACGAGGCTGATGTCATCCACCGCGCGGAAGGCCTCGAACTGCTTGGTGACCGAGACGATCCGCAGGTCACCCGTCTCCACGGTCGCCATCAGCCGGTGATGAGGGCCTGGAAGAGCTGGTTGTACTTCGTCTCTTCCTCCTGGGTCAGGCCCCGGAAGACGTGCGCCCGCGAGAGGGTCGCCTGGTCCGGGAAGATGAGCGCGTTCTTGGCGACCGCGGGGTCCTGGGCGACGAGGATCTCCTTGGTGCCCTTGACCGGCGAGATGTAGTTGACGTAGTCGACGACCTCGGCCATGACCTTCGGGTCGTAGTAGTAGTTGATGAGGGTCTCGGCGTTCTTCTTGTGCTGGGCGAGGGCCGGGATGACGAAGTTGTCCGACCACAGGGTGCAGCCGGTGTCCGGCAGCGCGTAGCCGAGCGAGGGGTTGTCGAGCTGGAGCTGGACGACGTCACCGGTCCACGCGACGCAGGCGGCGGTGTCGCCGGCCGCCAGCGGCTTGGTGTAGTCGTTGCCGGTGAAGCCCTTGATCTGGCCGGCATCCTTGGCCTTCTTCAGCTCGTCGATGGCCGCCTGGAAGTCCGCGTCGGTGAAGTTCTCGATGCTCTTGCCCATCGCCATCATGACGAGGCCGACGGTGTCCCTCATCTCGGTGAGGAGGGTGACCTTGCCCTTGAGGGCCGGGTCGGTGAGCAGCTGGTCGACCGTCGTGATCTTCTTGCCCCCGGTCGCCTTCGGGTTCCAGGCGATGCCGGCGAAGCCGGACTGCCACGGCAGGGAGTAGAGCCGGCCCGGGTCGAACTCGACGTTCATGAGCGAGTCGTCGACGTTGTCGTGGTTGGGCATGTTCGCGAGGTCGAACTTCTGGACGTAGCCCTGGCGGATGAGCCGGGCGACCATCCAGTCGGTGCTGCACCAGGTGTCCCGGCCGGTGTCGCTCCCGGACGCCAGCAGCGGACGGACCTTGGCGTAGAACTCGTCGTTGTCGTTGTAGTCCTCGGTGTAGTTGACCTTGATGCCGGTCTGCTTCGTGAAGGCATCGAGCGTCGGGTGCTTGCCCGTCTTGTCATCGATGTCGATGTACTCGGGCCAGTTGGACCAGTTGACGAGCTTCTCGGTGTCGGACTTGTCCTGTGCGGCCTTGGCGGTCGGGCTGGAGGTGCCGCTGCTCGTCGCGTCGAGGCCCTTGGAGCCGCACGCGGCGAGGGTGGCCATGGCGCCGAGCCCGAGGGCACCGGTCATGACCGAGCGCCTGGAGAGGGCTCCTCGGGCGAAGGCGGCCTGGACGCTCAGGGGGAGCTTGTCGGACATGTGGGGACTCCTCGGTGTCGTCTCGCCGGCCGTGTCGACGAGGTGGTGCGGTATCCGGCAGGGACCGGGTGGGTGTCGGGTCAGATCTCGATGTTGGCCATGACGTGCTTGATGCGGGTGTAGTCCTCGAACCCGTACATCGACAGGTCCTTGCCATAGCCTGAGCGCTTGAAGCCGCCGTGCGGCATCTCCGAGACGAACGGTATATGGGTGTTGATCCAGACGGCCCCGAAGTCGAGGCGCTTGCTCATCCGCATGGCGCGCCCGAAGTCGCTCGTCCACACGCTCGAGGCGAGCCCGTAGTCGACGTCGTTGGCCCAGCGCACCGCCTCGTCCTCGTCGGTGAAGCGCTGGACGGTGATGACCGGCCCGAAGATCTCGTTCTGGATGGCCTCGTCCTGTTGCTGGAGGCCGCTGACGACGGTCGGCTCGAGGAAGAACCCGTCGCCGAGCGCGGCCACCCGGCCGCCACCGGCGACGATGCTCGCGTAGTCGGGCAGCCGCTCGAGGAAGCCGCTGACCCGGGCGAGCTGGTTGGGGTTGTTGACCGGGCCGAACAGCGCGTCGGCGTCGTCCGGCATGCCGACCTTGGCGTTGTTGCGCGCGTACTCGGCGAGCGCCGCGACGAAGTCGTCGTGGATCTTCGGACCCGCGAGGACACGGGCGGCCGCGGTGCAGTCCTGGCCCGCGTTGAAGTACCCGGCGATGGCGATGCCCTCGACCGCCTTCTCGATGTCCGCGTCGTCGAAGACGACGACGGGCGCCTTGCCGCCCAGCTCGAGGTGGACCCGCTTGACGGCGTGGCTCGCGCTCTGCGCGACCTCCATGCCCGCGCGGACCGAGCCGGTGATGGCGACAAGCGCGGGCGTGTCGTGCTCGACGACGAGCCGGCCGGTGTCGCGGTCGCCGGTGAGGACGTTGAAGGTGCCCGGGGGCAGGAACTCGGCGGCGATCTCCGCCATGAGGAGGGTCGTCTCGGGCGTCGTGTCGCTCGGCTTGAGGACGACCGCGTTGCCCGCCGCGAGGGCCGGGGCGATCTTCCACGTCGCCATCATCATCGGGTAGTTCCACGGGGTGACCTGGCCGACGACGCCGATCGGCTCACGGCGCACCCAGCTGGTGTGACCGGCCAGGTACTCGCCGGCGGACTTGCCCTCGAGGATCCGGGCGGCCCCGGCGAAGAAGCGCAGCTCGTCGATCATCGGCGGCACCTCCTCGGACTCGGTGAGGGCGTGCGGCTTCCCGGTGTTCTCTCCCTCCAGCCGGACGAACTCGTCGGCGCGCCGCTCGATGGCGTCGGCGAAGTCGAGCAACGCCTTCTGCCGGTCCTTCGGCGTCAGCTCCGACCACGTCTCGAAGGCGCTCGACGCCGCGGCGTAGGCCGCGTCGACGTCGGCGGCCGTGCTCACCGGCGCCGTCGCGACGACCCGTCCCGTGGCCGGGTTGACGATGTCGGAGACGGAATCACCACGGCTCTCGACGTACTCGCCACCGATGAAGTTGCGCAGCTGACGGGGTTCGCTCACGGCCGTGTCGCTCCTGATCCGAGGTTCCGGACGGGTCCGGTTGATGCAGGGCACTCTAGCCGCGGGACCGAGGAAATCAATAGGTTGAGTGTTTCTGTTGTGTGAATTCGCTGCCGTAAGCACCATCTCGCCACTGATTCCGTTGCCGACACACTTGCCAACCAACGAGATCCGAGACACGATGTGCCCGTGGCGAGAGCGGCGCGATCCAGACCGCCGGCCCCCGAGGCGAAGCTCGACGACGTGGCGAAGGCCATCATCGAGCTCCTCCAGGAGGACGGCCGACAGTCGTATGCCGCGATCGCCAAGGCGGTCGGCCTCTCCGAGGCCGCCGTTCGCCAGCGGGTCCAACGGATGCTCGACTCGGGCCTCATGCAGATCGTCGCCGTCACCGACCCCCTCCAGGTGGGCTTCCGGCGCCAGGCGATGATCGGCATCCGGGCCGAGGGTGACCTGCTCCGGGTGGGCGACGCCCTCACCGCGCTCCCCGACGTCGACTACGTCGTGACGACCGCGGGCAGCTTCGACTTCCTCGTCGAGGTCGTCTGCGAGGACGACGACCACCTCCTCGAGCTGCTCTCGACCCGGATCCGCGCCCTACCCGGCGTGACCGCGACCGAGACGTTCGTCTACCTGAAACTCAACAAGCAGCACTACAACTGGGGTACGAGATGACGACTGAGCCCTCCGCGATCTGGGAGCCCTCCTCCGACCAGCACACCCGCACGGGGAAGCTGTACTCCGAGGCGGCCCGGGACCACCTGTGGATGCACTTCACCCGGCACTCGGTCTTCGAGGACCCCGGGGAGGGCGGTCTCGGCCACAGCGTGCCGATCATCGTGCGCGGCGAGGGCTACAAGATCTACGACGACCGGGGCCGGGAGTACATCGACGGGCTCGCCGGGCTCTTCGTCAACCAGGTCGGGCACGGCCGCACCGAGATCGCCGATGCCATGGCCGCCCAGGCCCGCGAGCTGGCGTTCTTCCCGCTGTGGTCCTACGCCCACCCGCGGGCGATCGAGCTGGCCGAGCGGCTGGCGGCCGGCGCCCCGGGTGACCTCAACCGGGTCTTCTTCACGACCGGCGGCGGCGAGGCCGTCGAGACGGCGTGGAAGCTCGCCAAGCAGTACTTCAAGCTGACCGGCAAGCCGACGAAGACGAAGGTCATCAGCCGCTCCGTCGCGTACCACGGCACCCCGCACGGTGCCCTGTCGATCACGGGCATCCCGGCGGCCAAGGCGACCTTCGAGCCGCTCGTCCCCGGTGCCATCAAGGTCCCCAACACGAACTTCTACCGCGCGCCCGAGCATCTCCAGGAGGACGAGAAGGCCTTCGGCCGCTGGGCCGCGGACCGGATCGCCGAGGCGATCGAGTTCGAGGGACCCGACACGGTGGCCGCCGTCTTCCTCGAGCCGGTCCAGAACTCCGGTGGCTGCTTCCCGCCGCCCCCCGGGTACTTCGACCGGGTCCGGGAGATCTGCGACGAGTACGACGTCCTGCTCGTCTCGGACGAGACGATCTGCGCCTTCGGCCGGATCGGGTCGATGTTCGCCTGTGACGACCTCGGGTACATCCCCGACATCATCACGACGGCCAAGGGCGTGACGTCCGGCTACGCCCCGCTCGGCCTGATGATCGCCAGCGACCGGCTCTTCGAGCCGTTCCGGCACGGCACCACCTTCTTCCCGCACGGCTACACGTGGGGCGGTCACCCGGTGAGCGCGGCGGCGGCGATGGCGAACCTCGACATCTTCGAGGCCGAGGGGCTCAACGACCACGTCAAGGCCAACGGGCCCCTGTTCAAGTCCACCCTCGACAAGCTCCGCGACCTGCCGATCGTCGGCGACGTGCGAGGCGCCGGCTTCTTCTACGGCATCGAGCTCGTCAAGGACAAGGCCACCCGGGAGACCTTCGACGAGGCCGAGTCCGAGCGGCTGCTGCGCGGGTTCCTCTCCAAGGCGCTCTTCGATGCCGGCCTCTACTGCCGTGCCGACGACCGGGGCGACCCCGTGGTCCAGCTCGCCCCACCGCTCATCATCGGGCCGGAGCAGTTCGACGACATCGAGTCGCGGCTGCGCTCGGTCCTCACCGAGGCGTGGAACCGCCTCTGACGCGGGGCGAGCCATGAGCACCGTCGGCGCCCTCCCCCTCTGGTGGGAGGGCGCCGAACCGGTCCGGGCCGGCAGCGGCATACCCGGCGAGGACGGGCCCGCGACGCCCCCGCCGCCGACGTCGTCATCGTCGGGGCCGGCTTCACCGGACTGTGGACGGCGTACTACCTCCTGCGCGACAGCCCCCACCTCTCGGTGCTCGTCCTCGAGGCCGAGCACGTCGGTTTCGGCGCGAGCGGGCGCAACGGCGGCTGGGTCTCGGCCCTCTACCCGGTCTCCCCCGACGTCATTGCGGCGCGGCACGGCCGACCCGCGACCCTCGACCTCCTCGCCGCCCTCCGGGACACCGTCGTCGAGGTCGGCGCGGTCGCCGCGGCCGAGGGGATCGATGCGGGCTTCGTCCGCGGCGGCACCCTGCTCGTCGCCCGCGGCCGAGCCCAGGAGGCGAGGGCACGGGCGTATGCCGCCGACGGCGCCGCGTGGGGCGACGGCACCGTGTGGCTGGGGTCGGACGAGCTGTCCGACCGGCTGCGGGTCGAGGGTGCCCGGGGTGGGACCTTCAACCCGCACTGCGCACGGGTGCAGCCGCGGCGGCTCGTCGACGGGTTGGCGGCGGCCGTGCGCCGGCGGGGCGGCGTCATCGTCGAGGGCGCTCCGGTGGTGACGGCCGGCCCGGGCTGGGTGGACCTCGGACGCGGGCGCCGGATCCGCGCCGGCCACGTCGTCCGGGCCACGGAGGCCTACACGGCCCGGCTGCCCGGGCTGCGCCGCCGGGTCACGCCCGTCTACTCGCTCATGGTGGCGACCGAGCCGCTGTCGGCACGCCGGTGGGCCTCGATCGGTCTGCGGGATCGGGAGGTCTTCGCCGACCACGGTCACGTCGTCGTCTACGGGCAGCGGACGGCCGACGACCGCATCGCGTTCGGCGGTCGTGGAGCGCCCTACCACTGGGGGTCGGCGATCGCGCCGGCGTTCGACCGGGACGAGTCGGTCTTCACGACGCTGCGGGAGACGCTCCGCACGATGCTGCCGCAGCTGGACGGGGTCTCGTTCACCCACGGGTGGGGCGGCCCGCTCGGCATCGCCCGCGACTGGCACCCGGCGGTCGGCTACGACACGACGGCCCGGCTCGGCTGGGCCGGCGGCTACGTCGGCGACGGCGTCGCGGCGAGCAACCTGGCCGGTCGCACCCTCGCCGACCTCCTCGCCGGGCGCCGGACGGCGCTGACCCGCCTGCCGTGGGTGCAGCACCGCTCCCCCACCTGGGAGCCGGAGCCCTTCCGGTGGCTCGGGGTCAACGCGGGCCTGCGCCTCGCGAGGCTCGCCGACCGCGAGGAGCGGCTGACCGGACGCCCCGCGCGCCTCGGCCGCGTCCTCGGGATGCTCACCCACCACTGACGGGCGGCCGAACCGGTCATACCCCTGTCCGAAAAACCTCTCAGGAACCTCCCAGCACGGCCGATGGGGTAGTCGGACGCACCCTGCCAGCCACGCCATCGACGAAGGACCCGCAGTGGACACGCCAGCACGCCGAGGAGCCCTCTCCCTCTTCCGGAACCTCCAGACCTCTCGCAAGCTGCTTGCCGGCTTCGCCCTCATGGCGGTGATGCTCGTCGCCGTCGGGACGCTGGGGATCGTCCGGCTCGGGTCGGCCAACGCCAGCATGGCCGCGATCCACGACCGCAACATGGTGGCCGCGGACCACCTCGGTGACGCCTACGCCGGCTTCCAGAAGATGCGCTACACCGCGCTCAGCCCGGCGATCGGGACCGACCCGGTGGCCCGCAAGGCCGCCGAGGCGAAGATCCCCGCCGTGGACGCCGCCGTCGACGACGCGTGGGCGGCCTACCTGAAGACGACGGATGTCCCCGACCCGACCGGCCTGCGGGACACCTTCACCGCGGACCTGGCCAGGTACCGGGAGGTCCGGGACACCCAGCTGCTGCCGCTGGCCGACGCCGGCAGGATCCCCGCCTTCACCGCGCTGGTCGGCTCGACGTTCGCGCCGCTGGCGGCCGAGATGGACCAGACCCTGGTCGACCTCAAGGCCGCCGAGGGGAAGGCCGCCGAGGCGGACATCGCCGCGGCCAACAGCGACTACACCAGCGCCCGGACCCTCATCATCGGGGTCATCCTCGGCGCGGTGCTCCTGGCCATCGGTTTCGCCCTCGGGCTGGGTCGGATGATCTCCAAGCCGCTGCAGGACACCGTCGAGGTCCTCGAGGGCCTGGCCGACGGCAAGCTCGACCAGTCCGTGACCGTGACCTCCACCGACGAGATCGGCGCGATGGGCACCGCCTTGAACAAGGCCATGACCCGGCTGCGCGAGACGATGTCCACCATCGGCACCAACGCCGAGGGCCTGGCCGCCTCCTCCGAAGAGCTCTCCGCCGTCTCGGCCCAGATGTCCGGCTCCGCCGAAGAGTCCGCCACCCAGGCCAACCTCGTCTCCGCCGCCGCCGAACAGGTCTCCCGCAACGTCCAGACCGTCGCCACCGGCACCGAGGAGATGTCCGCCTCCATCCGCGAGATCGCCAAGAACGCCCAGGACGCCGCCGGCGTCGCCGCCCAGGCCGTCACCGTCGCCGAGAACACCACCGCCACCGTCGCCGCCCTCGGCACCTCCTCCGCCGAGATCGGCAACGTCATCAAGGTCATCACCTCCATCGCCGAACAGACCAACCTCCTGGCCCTCAACGCCACCATCGAAGCCGCCCGCGCCGGCGAGGCAGGCAAGGGCTTCGCCGTCGTCGCCGGCGAGGTCAAGGAACTGGCCCAGGAAACCTCCAAGGCCACCGAGGACATCGGCGGCCGCATCCAAGCCATCCAGGCCGACACCGAAGCCGCCGTCACCGCCATCACCCAGATCTCCGCCATCATCGCCCAGATCAACGACACCCAGGCCACCATCGCCTCCGCCGTCGAAGAACAGACCGCCACCACCAACGAGATGGGCCGCAACGTCGCCGAAGCCGCCACCGGCTCCACCGACATCGCCACCAACATCACCGGCGTCGCCCGCTCCGCCGCCGACACCACCACCGCCGCCACCTCCACCAGCAGCGCCGCCGACGAACTCTCCACCATGGCCGCCACCCTCCAAAAGCTCGTCGGCCAGTTCTCCTACTGACGACCGGCGGCCGGCTCGTCCCCCGGCCCCGGACCCGACCGGCCCCGACCGACCCCCGTCGGTCGGGGCCGGCTCGTCCCCCCGGCCGAGCGGCCCTACAGTGACGGCCATGTCCCCCGACCGCCCCGAGGTGCAGACGCCGGGTGAGCTGGCCGCCCTGCTGTCCGCCGGGGCGCCCCTGGCGGGACGACGGCTCCAGGGCCTCGACCTGGACCCCGTCGAGGCCGAGCTGACGCGGCATACCGACCTCGACGGCCTCGTCGTGCTCGGCGGCCGGGTCTCGCCGGACCTGGAGCGGCACCTGCGGGCGCACGGTGCCCTCGTCTTCCCGTCCGACCCGCGCGTCCCGGTCGACCCCTACCGAGGTCACCTCTACACCGCGGACGAGCTGTATGCCGGTCTCGACTCCGGGGGCTACCCCTCGACCGCCGACGCCCGCGCCTACGCCTGGTTCCTCGACCGGCGGACCCGGCGGGACATCTACGCGACCCTGCTCCGCGCCATCCACGACGACGCGATGACCGACGCCCTCGACGAGTGGCTCGACGCCCTCCCCGTCGTCGGCGTCATGGGTGGGCACGCGGAGCGGCGTGGGACACCGGAGTATGCCGCCGCCGCCCGCCTCGGCCATGTCCTCGCCGAGGCGGGGCTCGTCGTCGCGACCGGCGGAGGACCCGGTGCGATGGAGGCCGCCAACCTCGGCGCCGCCGCCCGGGACACCGAGGCGCTCGACCGCGCGCTCGCGGCGCTGGGCGCGCAGCCCGGGTGGGACCTCGACATCACGGCGTGGGCGGCCCGGGCGCTCGCGGTGCGCGACGAGCTGCTCCCGGGCACCGACGGCCACGGCATCCCCGAGCGGCCACGCAGCGTCGGGATCCCGACCTGGTTCTACGGGCACGAACCGTCCAACGTCTTCCCCGACGCGATCGCCAAGTACTTCTCCAACGCCCTGCGCGAGGACGGACTGCTCGCTCGCAGCGACGCAGGCGTCGTCGTCCTTCCCGGGGCGGCCGGCACGACGCAGGAGGTCTTCCAGGCGGCGACGCGGCTGTACTACGCGGCGCACGGGTCTGCGGTCCCGCCGCTCGTCCTCGTCGGCGAGGAGCAGTGGACCGTGACGGTGCCGGTCTGGCCGGCCCTGAGGGCCCTGGGTGAGGGCCGCAGGATGGGCGATGCGGTCCGGCTCGTCGACGACGTCGAGGCCGCGGCGCGAGTGGTCATCGAGGCCGCGACCGGCCGGGCGACCTAGGCCGTCGAGACGGCCAGCTGCCCGCAGGCGCCGTCGATCTCCGACCCCCGGGTGTCCCGGATCGTCGTCGGGATGCCGCGGGCCCGCAGCCGTTCGACGAACTGTTGCTCGACCCCTGGCCGGGACGCCGTCCAGGTCGACCCCGGGGTCGGGTTGAGCGGGATGGGGTTGACGTGGACCCACCCGCGGCCGCGGGCCAGCAGCTTCTCCGCGAGCAGCTCGGCCCGCCACGCCTGGTCGTTCATGTCCTTGATGAGGGCGTACTCGATGCTGACCCGCCGTCCGGTCACGTCGAAGTAGCGCCGCGCCGCGTCGATCGCCTCGTCGACCGGGTAGCGGGTGTTGAGCGGGACGAGCTCGTCGCGCAGCTCGTCGTCCGGCGCGTGGAGGGACAGGGCGAGGGTGACCGGCAGCCCCTCCTCCGCGAGCCGGTCGATCCCGGGCACGAGGCCGACCGTCGACATCGTGATGCCGCGAGCCGACATGCCCAGCCCGTCCGGCGTGGGGTCGGTGAGCCGGCGGATCGCGGCGATCGACGCGCGATAGTTGGCCAGGGCCTCGCCCATGCCCATGAAGACGACGTTGGAGACCCGGCTCGCCCCCTCGGCGTCGCCTCGGCTCCCGGGTATGCCGGCGCCCTCCTCCCCCTCCGAGCCCAGCTCGGCCGCGCCGCCTCCCGACGCGGGCGCGATCTCGCCACGCGCGAGCCGGCGCGCGGCGGAGACGACCTGGTCGACGATCTCGGCGGTCGACAGGTTGCGGGTCAGGCCCTCCTGACCGGTCGCGCAGAACGGACAGTTCATCCCGCAGCCCGCCTGGCTGGACACGCACACGGTGGCGCGGTGCGGGTAGCGCATGAGCACCGACTCGACGATGGCACCGTCATGGAGCCGCCACGCCGTCTTGACCGTCGCCCCGCGATCGGCGGTGAGCGTGCGCAGCGGGGTGATGAGGCTCGGCAGCAGCGCACGGACGAGGTCCTCGCGGCCGGCCTTCGGCAGGTCGGTCATCTCGGCCGGGTCGGCGACGAGCCGCTCGAAGTAGTGCGCCGAGAGCTGCCGGGCGCGGAAACCGGGCAGGCCGAGCTCGGCCACCGCCGACCGACGCTCGGTCGGGTCGAGGTCGGCGAGGTGGCGCGGCGGGGTGGCGCGGCGCGGCGCACGCAGCGTCAGCTCCCCCGGTCGTGGGCGGCGCTCGCGCGTCGGTTCGGCCGAGGGGGCGGCTGCGGTCTGGTCGGACATGGTGCGTCCAGTCTCTCAGCCCGCGAGGGTGGCTACGGCAGCGGGACGAGGACGATGAGCATCGCCCACACGAGGGGGGCGACGACGACGAGCGAGTCGAGGCGGTCCATGAGGCCGCCGTGGCCGGGAAGGATGTGACCCATGTCCTTGATGCCGAGGTCCCGCTTGATCGTCGACTCGATGAGGTCGCCGAGCGTGGCGGCCCCGGCGGCGACCGCGCCCATGAGGGCACCGGCCCACCATCGGCCGTCGAGCAGGAGGACGAGGCCGAGGGCGCCGACGAGCGCGGAGGCACCGACGGAGCCGGCGAAGCCCTCCCACGACTTCTTCGGGGACACCGACGGCGCCATGGGGTGGCGGCCGACGAGGACGCCCACGGCATACCCGCCGATGTCGGAGAACACGGTGACGAGGAGGAAGAAGACGATCCGCTGGGCTCCGTCGCTCGGGGTGAGCATCAGGATGGCGAAGCCCGCGAGCACGCCGGGGTACAGCGTCGCGAGGATCGACCCACCGAGGTCGCGGGCGGCGCCGGCGGCGCCGTCGGCGGCCCGCCAGACGAGGAGCGCCACGACGGTGAGACCGAACGTGACGAGCAGGCCCTCACCGCCCTGGAGGTAGGCGCTGACGCAGACGCTCGCGGTGCCGAGCAGGAGCGGGACGACCGGGACGAGGATGCCCCCCACCGCGAGAGCACGGCGCATCTCCCATGCGCCGATGCAGACGGCGACGACGACGATGGCGATGAAGCTCGGCTTGAAGAAGACGAGGCTGAGGACGACGAGGGCCCCGAGCGCGAGCCCGACCCCGACGGCGGCCTTGAGGTCACGACCGGCGCGCGAGGCGGCCGGGGCGGCCACCCCAGGGACCGGGCCGGTGGGCGGCACGGGGACGACCGAGGGCGGCATGGGAGCGGACGGCACCATGCCCGCCGGGCGGCGGGGGTCGGGGGTGTCCGTCATGGCCGTCATCTCGAGCTGGCTCAGACCTCGAGCAGCTCGGCTTCCTTGTGCTTGAGGAGGTCGTCGACCGTGTCGACGTACTTCTTCGTCAACCCCTCGAGGTCCTTCTCGGCGCGGACGCCGTCGTCCTCGCCCACCTCGCCGTCCTTGATGAGCTTCTCGAGGGCATCCTTGGCGTGGCGCCGGATGTTGCGGATCGCGACCCGCCCCTCCTCGGCCTGGTGACGCGCCATCTTGATGTACTCCTTGCGGCGCTCCTCGGTCAGGGTCGGCATCGTCACCCGGATGATGACCCCGTCGTTGGACGGGTTGACGCCGAGGTCGGAGTCGCGGATGGCCCGCTCGATGTTGTGCATCGCGCCCTTGTCGAACGGGCTGATGATGATGGTCCGCGCCTCGGGTGTCTGGAACGACGCGAGCTGCTGCAGCGGCGTCGGGGCGCCGTAGTAGTCGACGAGGAGCTTGTTGAACAGGCCGGGGTGGGCCCGGCCCGTCCGAAGGCCCGCGAAGTCCTCCTTCGTGACGTCGACGGCCTTCTCCATCTTCTCCTCGGCCTCGAACAGGGTCTCTTCGATCATCGGATGCGTTCTCCTCGAACTCAGGGGCTGACGCTCAGTCTCTCAAAACCCACCCCTGAGCGCAGGGAGTCGGCTCGGCGGCGCGCCGGGACGGGCGCCGCCCGGTGGCGGTCGCTCAGTCGGCGGCGAGAAGGGTCCCGATCCGCTCGCCACGCAGGGCCCGGGTGACGTTGCCCTCGCCCTCCATGCCGAAGACCACCATCGGCAGGCCGTTCTCCATGCAGAGGCTGAACGCGGCGGCGTCGACGACCTTGAGCCCGCGCCGGATCGCGTCGCCATAGGTGATGGTGTCGAGCTTGCGGGCGGAGGGGTCCGTGCGGGGGTCGGCGTCGTAGACCCCGTCGACGCCGTTCTTGGACATGAGGACCTCGTCGCAACCGATCTCGAGGGCCCGCTGGGCGCTGACGGTGTCGGTCGAGAAGTACGGCATCCCGGCACCGGCGCCGAAGATGACGACCCGTCCCTTCTCGAGGTGGCGGATCGCTCGACGCGGGATGTATGGCTCGGCGACCTGGCCCATCGTGATGGCCGTCTGGACGCGGGTCTGGACCCCCTCCTTCTCGAGGAAGTCCTGCAGGGCCAGGCAGTTCATCACCGTGCCGAGCATCCCGATGTAGTCGGCCCGAGAGCGCTCCATGCCCTTCTGCTGCAGCTCGGCGCCGCGGAAGAAGTTGCCGCCGCCGACGACGATGGCGACCTGGACACCCTCGCGGACGGCCTCGGCGATCTGGTGGGCGATGCCGCGGATGACGTCGGGGTCGACGCCGATCCGGCCACCCCCGAAGGCCTCACCCGACAGCTTGAGCAGGACCCGGCGCACGCCCGGGTGGTCGGAGACCCCGTCGGAGAGGTCGGTGGCGGCGGTCGGGGCAGAGGTCGTCGTCACGGGCTCTCCTTCGTCGGGCGGTCGCTCGATCTTGTCACAGGCGGCGGGCGGGTTCGAAGCCGAGCCGGGACCGCGGTCGCCTTCACAGGCCGGGCGCGTGCCGGATGACGAACTCCCGGTCGACGTCGTGCCCGCGGGTGGGGTCCTGGGGCGCCGACACCTCCTGCGTCGTCACCATGTCGGCCGGGTCGACCCGTGGCAGGTTCGTGTGGACCCGGCGGCGCAGGTCCTCGGCCGCGTCCCGCGCCACGTCGGCGGTGCGCGTCTCGTCACTCATCTCGCTCCCTCCCTTTCCTCCAGTGTGCCCCTGAGTCCGCCGGTCGGGGTAGCGTCCCGCGGGCGACCAGCGGGGCCCTGTCGCCGCGAACCACCCGGAGACCTGCTCGACGGACCGGGCCCCGAACGCGGGTATGCCGCCCGCTCGAGGTGAGCGGGCGGCATACCGATGCGCGCGGGCCGGGAGCCGGCCGGAGGTCTCCGGTCAGGCGCCGACGCGGAAGCGGGCGAACGCCGTGGCCGTCGCACCGGCCTCGTCGAGGACCTTGGCGACGGTCTTCTTGGCGTCCTTGGCGAACGGCTGCTCGAGCAGGACGTTCTCCTTGAAGTAGCCGTTGACCCGGCCCTCGATGATGCGCGGCAGGGCGGCCTCGGGCTTGCCCTCCTCCTTGGCGGTGGCCTCGGCGACGCGGCGCTCGTTCTCGACCGTCTCGGCCGGGACGTCCTCACGGGAGAGGACGGTCGGGCTGAGGGCCGCGACGTGCATCGCGACGTCCCTGGCGACCTGCTCGTCCCCACCCTCGGTGACGACGAGGACGCCGATCTGCGCAGGCAGGTCGGGGCTCGTCTTGTGGAGGTAGGAGACGACGTGCTCACCCTCGAGCCGGGCGACCCGCTTGACCTCGATCTTCTCGCCGATCGTCGCGTTGGCGTCGTCGAGAAGGGTCTTGACGCTCTGCCCGTCGGGCAGCGTGCTCGTCGAGAAGGGCGTCGGCGTCGGCGGCCTTCGTCGCGACGGCCTGGGCGAGGACCTGGTCGGCGAGGGCGATGAACTTCTCGCCCTTGGCGACGAAGTCGGTCTCGCAGAGGACCTCGACGAGGGTGCCGGAGCCGTCCTCGATGTGCGCGGCGACGAGGCCGTTGGAGGTCGTGCGCCCCTCGCGCTTGGTCACGCCCTTCTGGCCCTTGATCCGGAGGATCTCGGTGGCCTTGGCGCGGTCGCCGTCGGCCTCCTCGAGTGCCTTCTTGACGTCGAGCATGCCGGCGCCGGTGGACTCGCGCAGGGCCTTGATGTCAGCGGCGGTGAAGTTCGCCATCGTTGCTGTGTTCTCTCTTCCGGGTGACGGAGGTGGGTGGGTCAGGCCTCGGTGGTCTCGGGGGCCGCGGGGGCGTCCTCCGCGACGACCTGCTCCGGGACCTGGGGCTCGGCGGCGGCCGGCGGCTCGGTGACCTCGGCGATGTCGGCGGCGGCCGACACCTCGGCCGGGGCCTCGCTCGCGGTCGGCGCCTCGGCGGCGGCGAGCCTCGGCGGCGGGAGCCTCGGCGGGCAGCCTCGGCGGCGGGAGCCTCGGGGGCGGCCTCGGCAGCAGGAGCCTCGGCAGCGGCCTCGGCGGCGGGAGCCTCGGCAGCTGCGGCCTCCGCCTCGGCACCGAGGAGCTCGCGCTCCCACTCGGCCAGCGGCTCGTCACCGGCGACCTGGTCCTCGCCGGTGCGCGCGCCGGAGCGGGCGATGAGGCCCTCGGCGACGGCGTCGGCGATGACCCGGGTCAGGAGGGTGACCGAGCGGATCGCGTCGTCGTTGCCCGGGATCTTGTAGTCGACCTCGTCCGGGTCGCAGTTGGTGTCGAGGATCGCGATGACCGGCAGGCCGAGCTTGCGGGCCTCGTCGACGGCGAGGTGCTCCTTCTTCGTGTCGACGATCCACACCGCCGACGGCACCTTCGCCATGTCGCGGATGCCGCCGAGGGTCTTCTCGAGCTTGTCCTTCTCGCGCTTGAGGATGAGCAGCTCCTTCTTCGTGTGGCCGGAGCCGGCCACGTCGTCGAAGTTGATCTCCTCGAGCTCCTTGAGGCGGGTGAGGCGCTTGGAGATGGTCTGGAAGTTGGTGAGCATGCCACCGAGCCAGCGCTGGTTGACGTAGGGCATGCCGACCCGCGTCGCCTGCTCGGCGATGGGCTCCTGGGCCTGCTTCTTCGTGCCGACGAAGAGGATGGTGCCGCCGTGGGCGACGGTCTCCTTGACGAACTCGTAGGCGCTGTTGATGTAGGTGACCGACTGCTGCAGGTCGATGATGTAGATCCCGTTGCGCTCCGTCATGATGAAGCGCTTCATCTTCGGGTTCCACCGGCGGGTCTGGTGCCCGAAATGGACGCCGCTCTCGAGGAGCTGGCGCATGGTGACGACGGCCATGACCGGTCGTTCTCCTTTGTGAGGTTGTCAGTTACGTCGGTGGCGCGGCTCGCTCACGCGGGCCGTGTCACCTGCCTGGCGTCTGCGCGCACCCCGCCGGACGTCGTGGCCGATGCCGTGGCATCAGTCGTGGCGGCCGGACTGCCGTGGTGCGCCCCGGGGGGGTCGAGACGAGCTCGAGAACCCGGCGGAAGACGCGCGAATTCGGCTGGCTGTGCCTGAGCACAGTCCGGCCGTGCTCACAGTCTACGGAACGGGGGGCCGCGGAGGCGAATCCGCCCCCACCACGCCGCCCATCCCGGTCAGCCCGGCGAGCAGGTCGGCCGTGAGGTCGGGCGCGACGAGGTCCCGCACGCGGACCGACAGCGCCGCCGCGTGCGCCCCCGCCGTGAGGGCGGCCTCGAGCGGCCAGCCGGCGCCCAGGCCGTGGATGAGCCCCGCCGTGAAGGCGTCGCCGGCGCCGTTCGTGTCCCGGACGCTCGGCACCGGGACGGCGGGCACCTCCTGCACCCGGCCCGCGGCATACGCCGTCGCGCCCCTCGAGCCCCGGGTGAGGACGACGAGCTCTGCCCGCTCCGCCAGCGACCGGGCGAGGGACTCTGGGTCGGCGGCACCGTCGTCGCTGAGGACGACGGACGCGGCCGCCTCGGCGAAGTCGCGCTGGTGGGCCGCGGTCCCGTCCCAGTCGTGCAGGTCGGTCCAGAAGGGAACCTGTCGTTCACGAAGGCCGGGGACGACGCGGCGCACATAGTCGACGATGTTGAGGACGACGACGTCCGCCGCGAGCGCGAGGTCGAGCACCGGGCCCAGGTCGAGGTCGTCGGCGGGCGCGCAGACCGAGCGGAAGAGCGACAGCCGGGCACCGGCAGGGTCCATGAGGTTGACGTGCTGCTCGGTGCCGGTGACCGACCGGTCGACGTGGAGATGGACCCCCGCCGCGACGAGTGCGGCGACGACCCGCTCCCCCGGCTCGTCGTCGCCGAGCAGGGCGTGCAGGTGCACCTCGTGACCCAGTCGGGCCAGCCCGAGTGCCTTGCCCGCCCCCGTTCCGCCGAGGACGTCGTAGGAGTCGCGGGCGATGACCGTATGCGGTCGGGCCTCCGGCAGCGCGTCGAGGTGGAGGATCGTGTTCCAGCTCGCGCCCCCGACGACGAGGGCCCTCATGACGCCCCGGAGCCGACGCTGAGGACGCCGTCCGTGACCACCGCGTGCTCGCCCATCCAGAACGCGAGGTTGGTCCGGTCGTGACCGATGGGGGCGCCCGCGAGGACCGGCACGCCGAGGCCACCGAGCCGGTCGAGGACCAGAGCCCGGTGCTGCGCGGGGTCGCCGCAGTTGGTGAAGCCGCCGAGGACGACGGCACCGGCCCCGTCGAGCCACCCCGAACGGAGCACCTGGGTGAGCACCCGGTCGAGGCGGAACGGGTACTCGTCGACGTCCTCGAGGACGACGACGGCGTCCCGCGCCGGGAGCAGGTCGCCGGTGCCGATCGAGGACGCGATGAGGGCGAGGTTGCCACCGACGAGCGGGCCCTCGGCGACGCCCGGCACGAGGGGGACGAGGTCCCGGCCGAGGATGGGGTCCGGGCCGTCGGCGAAGAGGAGCCGCCGCAACCGGTCGTTCGAGGCGACGTCGCCGTCGCCGATCCCGGTGACGGCCGGCCCATGGACCCCCTGGACCCCGAGCCGGGTGCCGAGGGCGTGGAGCAGCGGGGTGACGTCGGAGAAGCCGACGAGCGGCTTGGGTGCGGCCCGGCCCAGGCGGGCCCAGTCGAGGAGGTCGAGCAGCCGCGGGACGCCGTAGCCTCCCCGGCCACAGAGGACGGCGGCGACCTCGGGGTCGAGCCACGCCTCGGTGAGGTCCGCGGCCCGGTCCTCGTCGGGGCCGGCGAGGTAGCCGAGGTCCGGATGGGTATGCCGCAGGTGCCGCCCCTCGACGACGTCCAGGCCCCAGCCGCGCAGGACCTCGATCCCAGCGTCGAGGCGCGCCGGGGGGACCGGGCTGGACGGCGCGACGACAGCGACCCGGTCGCCGGCGCGCAGCGCGGGCGGGCGGCGGAGGGCGGCGGGGTTCACCATCCCGGGGTGTCGAGCGCGCTGAGTCTGCCGAGGTCCTCGGGTGCGGTCATGGCTCGGAGCGTAGCCGCGGCGGACGGCGCGGCATACCGGCATGGGCCGTAGCCTGCGGGCATGGACACACCCCTCGTGGAGCGGATGCGCGGCTTCGGCACGACGATCTTCGCCGAGATGTCGGCGCTCGCCGTCGAGACGGGCGCCATCAACCTCGGCCAGGGGTTCCCGGACACCGACGGCCCGCACGCGGTCCTCGACGCCGCCGTCGAGGCGATCCGCGGCGGACGCAACCAGTACCCACCCGGACCCGGCGTGCCCGAGCTCCTCCAGGCGATCGCGGCCCACCAGGAGCGGTTCTACGGCATCCGGGTCGACCCCCAGACGCAGGTGCTCGTCACCGTCGGGGCGACCGAGGCGATCGCCGCGACGATCCTCGCCCTGTGCGAGCAGGGCGACGAGGTCGTGACGTTCGAGCCCTACTACGACTCGTATGCCGCGTCGATCGCCCTCGCGGGGGCGGTCCGCCGCACGTCGGTGCTGCGCTTCCCGGACTTCGCCGTCGACGAGGCCTCGCTCCGCGCGGCGTTCTCGCCGCGCACCCGGATCGTGCTGCTCAACACGCCGCACAACCCGACCGGCAAGGTCTTCACCCGCGAGGAGATCGAGCTCGTCTGCTCCCTCGCCCGCGAGCACGACGCCTGGGTCGTCACCGACGAGGTCTACGAGCACCTCACCTTCGACGGCGCGACCCACATCCCCGTGGCGACCCTCCCGGGCATGGCCGAGCGGACCCTGACGATCTCCTCCGGCGGCAAGACGTTCTCGACGACGGGCTGGAAGGTGGGCTGGGTGACCGGTCCGGCCGAGGCGGTCACCGCCGTGAGGACGGTCAAGCAGTTCCTCACCTATGTCGGGTCGGGGCCGCTGCAGCCGGGCGTCGCCGCCGGGCTCGGCCTCGGCGACGACGTGTATGCCGCGCTGTCGGGGGCGCTGCAGCGGCAGCGGGACCTGCTCGTGCGACGGGCTTCGCTCGGCCGGGCTGCGGGTGTCGGTGCCAGAAGGGACCTACTTCGTCATCGCCGACGCCGCATCGCTGGGCGCAGGTGACGCGCTCACCTTCTGCCGGGAGCTCCCTTCCCGCGCGGGCGTCGTCGGTGTGCCCGTGTCGGTGTTCCACGACGACCCCGAGGCCGGACGCACCCTCGTGCGCTTCGCCTTCTGCAAGCGCGAGGAGGTCCTTGCCGAGGCCGTCCGCCGGCTCACCGCACTCGCCGGCTGACCCTCGCCGGGCGCCCACGTCGTCCACAGGCGCGGCCGGCGGGTCGGGCCGTCCACAGGGCTCGCGACGGTCCTGGCCGGACCGCGAGCGGTCCGGAACGCTCGAGCCATGACGGCGATGTGGGTTCCGGGACTGGTGGTGGCGGCCCTCGTGACCGGGACGGTGGCGGTCGGGTGGCACCCGTCGGGCCGTCCCCGGACACGGCGACCACGGCCGGTCCGACGACGGCGCCACCGGTGGTGGGTGCGGCCGGGGTGGCGGCGCCACGACACCACTGGTCGTGGCCGTTCGACCCGGCACCCTCGGTGAGCCGGCGGTTCCGGGCTCCCACGACGGCATACGGCTCGGGCCATCGCGGCGCCGACCTCACGCCGGCGACGCGCGGAGCGGCCGTCCACGCGGTCGCCGACGGCATCGTCAGCCATGTCGGGGTCATCGCCGGGCGCGGCACGGTGACGGTGACCCATCCGGACGGGCTGCGTAGCACCTACGAGCCGGTCGTCGGTGAGGTCCGGGTGGGTCAGCCGGTGGCCCGCGGCGAGGTGCTGGGTCGGCTCTCCGGCCGCAGTCACTGCGACCCGGGCCCGGTGTGCCTCCATCTCGGCGCGGTGCGGGGCGCCGAGTACCTCGACCCGCTCCGGCTCGTCGTCGGCGGGCCCGTCGTGCTCCTGCCGCTCGACCCGGCACCGCGGGCCGGCCCGGCGCCGTGACGGTCGAGGGCTCAGGCCACCGTCGGGTAGGGGTTGATGACACAGCCCTCCATGCGGAGCGTCTGCTGCTGCATCGTCGGCGCCTTCGCGCCCGGCGCCGGGCAGTGCTCGTGCCCGTGGCCGAGCCCGTGTCCCACCTCGTGGTTGACCATGTACGTCCGGTACAGGTCGAGGTGTCCCTTGTAGTAGGTCACCCCGTCGAGCCACCGCCGGGTGTTGAGGACGGCGCGGTGGTTGTTGAAGCAGGAGACGATCCCGTTCGTGCTGAGCGGGGCACACAGCCGGTCGGTCGTGTCGGGGCTGGCGAGCCGGATGGTGATGTCGACCTCGCCCCTCTTCAGCTGCGCCGCCGTGACGAACCGGAAGCGGATCCCGTCTTGTCGCTCCCACCCGCGCTTGTCGCTCAGCGTGCGGGCGATCTTGCGGGCGACCGGCGCCGGGTCGATGCCGAGCCCGTCCTCGATCTGGAAGCCGATCCGGACGACCCGGGCGCCCGCCGGTGCCCCGGGGTGCGCCGCGGCGGGAAGCGGGACGGTCGTGAAGGTCCCCGGTCCGTGCACCCTGACCGTCGGGGTCGGGCTCGGGGTGGGCGTCGGGGTCGCGGTCGGCGTCGCCGTGGCGGTCGTCGTCGGGCTGGACTCGGCAGGCACCGGGTCTGCCGAGGGCAACGACGCCCGGGCACTCACGAGATCGCTCGGCTCGCCGTCGTCGTGGGCATGGAGATAGACGGCGCCCGTCGTGAGGAGGGCCACCGCCGTCGCTCCCGCCAGGGTCCGATGCAGCCGCACCCGACGGCTCGGTCCGCGATGTCGCGGGCCCGGCCGATGACGACCTCCCGGACTGCCCGCTCCGGCCCGGGACGGAGTGCTCGCTCCGGGCCGGGAGCGCGCACCGGTGTCACCGTCGACGGCCCCGCGCTCACGCGCGGTCCGGACGCCGCGGCGGGTCTGCGGGGCCTCCTCGGAGGCGCGCCGACGCTCCGGACCGCCGGAGCCGGGCTCCGCGGTCTCCGTGGGGCGCCGTCGCTCCGAGACCCAGTCGGGGATGTCGAAGTCGTCAGGCACGAGGGTGGGCCTGGGTGAAGGACCGGCGGAGCCGGTCGACCGACACGTGCGTGTAGACCTGCGTGGTCGCGAGGGAGGCATGGCCGAGCAGCTCCTGGACCATCCGCACGTCGGCACCTCCCTCGAGCAGGTGGGTCGCGGCACTGTGCCGCAGCCCGTGTGGCCCGATGTCCGGGGCACCGGGGACGTGCCCCATCATCTCGTGCACGACGGCGCGAACCTGCCTCGGATCCACGCGGCCGCCGCGCCGACCGACGAAGAGCGCCGGCCCGCTGTCCGCTCGCACCAGCCGGTGCCGCCCGCCGTCGAGCCAGGACCGGACGGCATCCCGGGCCGGCCCGCCGAAGGGGACGGTCCGCTCCTTGGCGCCCTTCCCGAGGACCCGGACGACGTTCGCCCCGAGGTCGACGTCGTCGACGTCGAGCGATACCAGCTCCCCGACCCGGATGCCGGTCGCGTAGAGCAGCTCGAGCATGGCGCGGTCCCGCAGATGCACGGGGTCCGCGTCGTCGGCGGCGACGGCCGCGACGTCGAGGAGGGCCGTGGCGTCGCGCTGCGCGAGGACGGGCGGCAGGGTCTGGTGCCGCTTCGGCGCGGTCAGCCGGATCGACGGGTCCGTGGGGATCCGCCCCGTTCGAGCCGCCCAGCGGAAGAAGGTCCGCAGTGCTGCGGACCGCCGGGCGAGGGTGGCCCGGGCCGCGCCCTCCGCGGCGAGGACGCCGAGCCAGGCGCGCAGATCGGCGAGGGTGACGGTGGCGAGGTCGGTCGTCCCGGTGCGCTCGACGAACCCCTCGACGTCGCCGAGGTAGGCCCGCACCGTGTGCTCGGACCGGCCACGCTCGGAGCGAAGGTGGCGCGCGAAATCGTCGACCAGGTCGAGCGTCGCACCGTCCACCACCGCTCCACCGTCGCAAACCGATGCCCGCAAGGCAAACGACCCCGCCGCGGTGCGGCAAACCCGGCGAACCCACCGGAACGCCGCTCCCCGAGGCCACGGTGGCCCGCCTCGACCGGTCAGCCGGCGCGCGGCCTCGATCGCGGGGACTTGCGCCAGGACTCGCCCTCGCGCCGCACGAGGCCGACGAGCTCGAGGCGGGCGAGGACGCCGAGCAGCTCCCCCGTCCCGAGCCCCGTGACGCCGGCGAGCGCGGGCAGCCCGACCGCCCCGCGCACCGGGACGGCCGACCACACGAGCATCGACCGGGGGTCGAGGTCCGAATCGGGGGCCTCGGGCGGGCGCTTCGGCTCGGCGCGCGTCGACCCCCATCCGCCCCATGAGGTCGAGGACCTCGGCCGCGTCGGTCACGAGGGTCCC
This sequence comes from uncultured Actinomycetota bacterium, assembly GCA_963745335.1. Lineage (GTDB taxonomy): Bacteria > Actinomycetota > Actinomycetes > Actinomycetales > Dermatophilaceae > CAVSJJ01. The sequence continues at coordinate 604,256 of CAVUXP010000005.1, read as the reverse complement.
GCCGTCGCGGATGATCTTGTGGCACCCGGCGCTGACCGCCGAGGTCACCGGACCGGGGACGGCGGCGACGTGGCGATGGTGGTCGCGGGCGTGCTTGACGGTGTTGAGCGAGCCGGAGCGCAGTCCGGCCTCGACGACGACCGTGCCGAGGGTCATCGCCGCGATGAGCCGGTTGCGGGAGAGGAACCGGCTGCGCAGCGGCGCCCACCCGACGGGCACCTCCGTCACGACGGCACCGCTGGTCGCGATCCGCCCGATGAGTGCCTCGTGCCCCTGCGGGTAGACCCGGTCCGGGCCGCAGGCCAGCACCGCGACGGTCCGCCCGTCGGCCGCGAGGGCGCCGCGGTGGCCGGCCGCGTCGATGCCGTATGCCGCGCCCGAGACGACCGTCGCCCCACGGCCCGCCAGCCCCTCCCCCAGCTCCCAGGCGACCTGCGTGCCGTACTCGGTGGCGGCGCGGGACCCGACGACGGCGACGCTGCGCTCGAGCGCCGGACCGAGCTCCAGCGGCCCCCGGACGTAGAGGCACACCGGCGGGGCGGCGAGGTCCGACAGGCCGGTCGGCCATTCGTCGTCGCCCGGGACGACGACCCGCACGCCGAGCACGCGCAGCACCCGCGCGACCTCGACGAGGTCGACCTCGGCCGCCCGCGCGGCATACCCCTCGGCCGCACCGAGCCGACCCCCACGCAGCGCCTCGAGGGCGCCGACGGCACCGCCGTGGGACGCCAGCCACCTGGCCACCTGGTGACTGCCCGGCTCGGCGACCCGGCTCCAGGCCACCCGCGCCCATCGCTCCTCGGTCCATGGGTCGCGCCCGGTCATGCCGCGACGCTCCCCTGGTGCCGCATGCCGAGCGCGAGGCCGACGTCGTCCGCCGTCGGCACCGACCGCCCGCCGAGGTCCGCGACGGTCCACGCGACGCGCAGGACCCGGTCGTAGCCGCGCAGGGTGAGCCGCCCACGGTCGAGCGCCCGGTCGAGGAAGGTCGTCGACCCGCGCGGCAGCCGCCAGGGAGTCCGGCGCAGGACGTGCCCGGGGACCTCGCCGTTCGTCGCCCATCCCGTGTCGGCCCACCGCACCCGCTGCGCCTCCCGCGCGGCGCGGACCCGCTCGGCGACGACGCTGCTCGGCTCGCCCCGCTGCTCGCCGAAGGACGAGCGGCGGACGGGTGGGACGAGGATCTGCAGGTCCACCCGGTCCATGAGCGGGCCGGACAGCTTCGCGGCGTAGGAGCGCAGCTCCTGAGGGCGGCAGGTGCAGTCCAGCGCCTTGCCCCAGTTCTTGCCGCAGGGGCACGGGTTCGTCGCCAGGACGAGCTGGAAGCGCGCCGGGTAGCGCACGACCGTGCGGGCTCGGGCGATGACGACCTCGCCGGACTCCAGTGGCTGGCGCAGGGTCTGGAGGACGCCGACCGAGAACTCGGCCGCCTCGTCGAGGAAGAGGACGCCCCGGTGCGCCCGCGACACGGCACCCGGGAGCACCTGGGCCGAGCCGCCGCCGACGAGCGCCGCGACCGTCGCGCTGTGATGGGGCGCGACGAAGGGCGGGGTGCGGTCGAGGCCGCCGACGGCGGCGAGCTCGCCGGCGAGCGAGCGGACCGCGCAGCTCTCGAGGGCCTCGTCGCGGGAGAGCCGCGGCAGGATCGTCACGAGCCGCTCGGCGAGCATCGTCTTGCCGGCGCCGGGCGGGCCGTCGAGCAGGAGGTGATGCCCGCCGCTCGCGGCGATCTCGAGGGCCAGACGGGCCTCGTGCTGGCCGACGACCTCGGCGAGGTCCGGCCGCTGACCCGGGGGGTGCGGCGTCGTCCTCGGCGGGAGCGACGAGCGGAAGGGGCTCCCCCGAGGCGGCCGCGGCATACCAGCCGACGACGGTCGCGAGATCCGGTGCGGCGTGGACCCGGACGCGGTCGACGAGGGCCGCCTCGGCCGCGTTCTCGACGGGGACGACGACGTCGGTGACCCCGTGCCGTGCGGCGGCGAGGACGGCCGGGAGGATGCCGCGGACCGGCCGGACCCGCCCGTCCAGACCCAGCTCGCCGAGATGGACGACCGCGTCGGCGACCTCGGCACGGATCGTCCCGGCGGCGCGGAGGATGGCGACGGCGATGGCGAGGTCGAAGAGCGAGCCGTGCTTGGGGATGGAGGCCGGCGAGAGGTTGACCGTCACCCGATGCGGCGGCACCGGCATCCCGCTCGTCACGGCGGCGGAGCGGACCCGGTCGGGCGCCTGGGCGCATGCGGCGTCGGGAAGCCCGGTGACGGTGACGTGCGGCAGTCCTGGCGCGATGTGGGCCTCGACGTCGACCATCGCGCCGTCGATGCCGTGGAGGGCGACGGCCCGGGTGCGGCCGAGGCTCACGACCCCACCCCCCGGACGTGGTGGATGCGCGGCGGCTCGCCGGGCGGGACGAGCACGCCGACCACGTCGATCCGCACCGACTCCGTGCCGGCCGGGCTGTCGCGCAGCCAGGCCGCGGCGAGGCGACGCAGCCGCAGCAGCTTGCTCCAGGTGACGGCCTCGACGGGCAGCCCGAAGCGCGAGCCGCGGCGGGTCTTGACCTCGACGACGACGAGACAGGCGCCGTCACGGGCGACGAGGTCGATCTCGCCGATCTCGCATCGCCAGTTGCGGGCGAGGATGCTCATCCCCCGCTCGCGGAGGAACCGGGCCGCGAGGGCCTCGCCGTAGTCGCCGAGCTCGCGGCGGGGGTCGGCCGGCGCCGGAGCGCTCACGCTGGGGTCCATGACGGCCACGGTGCCCCGGCGACGGGCCGGGGGCCATCGTCGGCGGCGACCCTGTGGACGACGGTGGGCCGCGGGGTCGGCTTGTGGACAACCGGGTCCGCGGCCCGCTCTCCGTCGGCTACTGCAGGCCCTTCGGCAGCTCGAGGTCGGACTTGGCCAGCTCCTCGATGTTGACGTCCTTGAACGTCACGACCCGCACCGTCTTGGCGAACCGCGCCGGCCGGTAGATGTCCCAGACCCAGGCGTCGTGCATCGTCACGTCGAAGAAGACCTCGGCTCCGTCGCCGCGCACCTTCACGTCGACGGAGTTGCAGAGGTAGAAGCGTCGCTCGGTCTCGACGACGTGGGTGAACAGGCCGACGACGTCGCGGTACTCACGGTAGAGGGCGAGCTCCATCTCGCTCTCGTACTTCTCGAGATCCTCAGCGCTCATCTAGGACATCAACCCCTGCTCGACCCACGGTGCGGCGACGGGCCCGTCGACCCCGGTCGGAGTGGCGCTCCTCGCGGCGTCGGGGCGGGCCTCGGCGGGCGCCCCCGCCGGAGGCGGGAGCGCCACCCCATCATCGTCCATCGCTCCGGGCAGCCGCCACGAGGTCCGGTGCAGCGGCGAGGGGCCGTGACGGCGGATCGCGTCGAGGTGCTCGGGCGCGGCATACCCCTTGTTCTCGGCCCAGCCGTATGCCGGGTGGTCGGCGGCGACGGCCACCATCATCTCGTCGCGCTCGACCTTGGCGAGGACGCTGGCCGCCGCGACCGAGGAGCACTTCATGTCGGCCTTGATCATCGTCGTCACCGGCGGGGTGGCGGCGCCACCGTCCGCGAAGGCGAGCAGGCCGACCTCGTCGGGGGCGGTGAGCCAGTCGTGGTTGCCGTCGAGGATGACGAGGTCGGGGACGGCGTCGAGCCGGGCCAGCGCCCGGATGCCCGCCAGCCGGAGGGCGGCCATGATCCCGATCTCGTCGATCTCGACGGACGACGCGTGGCCGACGGCGTGGCCGACGCACCAGCGGCGGATCTTCGGCACCATCGCGACCCGGGCGGCCGGCGTGAGGAGCTTGGAGTCGCGGACGCCGGTCGGAGCGGTGCGACAGGCCTCGTCGATGAGGACGACGCCGACGGAGACCGGGCCCGCCAGCGCGCCGCGGCCGACCTCGTCCATGCCCGCCAGAAGCCGGAAGCCCTCCCGCTGGAAGGACCGCTCGACGCGCAGGCTCGGCGCCGTCGAGCGGCGGCGGGTCGGCGGCATACGGGCCTCCAGACGGGTCAGGAGGTCGTGAGGGGGCGTTCGTGCCGAACGCCTTCGGCGCGGGGACGGAGCCGAAGGTCCCGGGGTAGTCGGACAGCCACGACAGGTGCGAGAGGGGCCAGACGACCGCGACGGCGCGACCGGTCACCGAGCTGATCGGCACCGAGCCGCCGGAGCCGTCGCCGCGGGGGTCGTGGAAGCGGGAGTCCTCGGAGTCCGAGCGGTGGTCGCCCATGACCCAGATCCGGCCGGCGGGCACGGTGATGTCGAACTCGACGTTGCTCGGCTGGTCGCCGGGGCGCACGTACGGCTCGTCGAGCGGGACGCCGTTGACCTTGACGATGTGGTCGGCGCCGCACGTGACGTGGTCGCCGGGCAGGCCGATGACCCGCTTGATGAGGTGGTCGTCGGAGTTGTCCGGCAGGAGGCCGACGAAGGTGAGCCCGTCGTGGACGGCGTTGCCGATCGGACCGCGGTCGACGACGACCGGCGGGGGCAGCCAGCCGCCCGGGTCCTTGAAGACGATGACGTCGCCGCGCTTGAGGTCGAGCGGACCCGGGACGAGCTTGTTGACGATGACCCGGTCGTTGACGAGGAGGGTGTCCTCCATCGAGCCCGACGGGATGTAGAACGCCTGGAACAGCCAGGTCTTGACGACGAAGGAGAGGGCGAGCGCCATCGCGACGACGAGGACGAACTCGCGCACGGCCGCGGTGAGAGCGGCAACCGGGCCGTGGGAGCCGCCCCGGGAGTCCGCCGCCGGAGTCGGCTCGTCGACCGCCTCGGGTACGGGATGGTCGGTCGTCGTCACCGGATCCTCTCGGGGGGTGGGACTGGGCTGCTCGGAGGCAGTCACGATGACGCCCGGGGGCGGCGGCACGGGCGCGCCGCCCGAGGGAGGGGCGGGAGGGCCGGAACGATCATCGCCATGAGGGTAACCCCGGCGGCTGCGCCGCTCGCACGGCCCGCCACGGGTCGGACGCCTCAGGCCGTCGTCGTCTCGCGCTTCTCCTTGATCTTCGCCGCCTTGCCGCGCAGGTCGCGCAGGTAGTACAGCTTCGCGCGACGGACGTCGCCGCGGGTGACGACCTCGATCTTGTCGATGATCGGCGTGTGGAGCGGGAAGGTCCGCTCGACACCGACGCCGAAGGACACCTTGCGAACGGTGAAGGTCTCGCCGACGCCGCCGCCGTGACGACGGATGACGACGCCCTGGAACACCTGGATCCGGGAGCGGGTTCCCTCGATGACCTTGACGTGGACCTTGACCGTGTCCCCCGCGCGGAACGCGGGGATGTCGGTCTTCATCGATGCCTGGTCGATCTCGTCGAAACGCTTCATGGTCTCGTTCGCTTCCTGCCGGTGCCACAGGCCACCCGCGGTGATGGTGCGGAGTTCTCGGTATGCGGTCCGGCCGGGCCACGCGAATGCTCGCTCCCCCTGTGGCAGGGGCCGTGAGGTCGCCGGACGCAAGGAGACAGTCTGCCAGAGCAGGGCCCGTGGGGTGAAATCCACGGGCGGGCAGGCGGGCGGGGCCTAGGAGGCGGGCCCCTCCGGCTCGGAGGGACGGGCGTGGGCGATCCGGACGATGACGGGGTCGACCTTGTCCTCGCCCCCGGACAGCCGGATGAGGGCGCGCGCCGAGTGGACCTGGTCGCGGGTCACCTTGACGATCCGCTTGCTCATGGGGCACCTCCCTCGACGTCACCGTCATTGTCCTCCACGAACTCGACGTCGTCCACGGTGAGGCCGGGCTGGAGGGCTGCGGTGACGTCGCTCCCCCGCGCGTCGATCCGGGCCCCGGTGTCGAGGACGACCCGGGCGAGCTCGCGCTCCTCCGGGCTGGCGAGCGCCGACGACGCGAGCTCGACGAGGACGGCCCGGCCGAGCTCGCGTCGTCGGAAGGTCTCGGAGGAGACGTCATCGAGCGCGGCCGTGAACCGGCGGCCCCACTCCTCGCGACGGGCGGCCCGCTCCCGCTGACTCGTCCCGCGCAGGGCGCCGAGATAGCCGCCGGCCGCCCCGAGGGCGGCGCCGACGAGCGCGAGCACCGGGCCGACCTGGTCCACGACGGTCACCTCCTCCACGAGCCAGTCTGCCGACCGCGGGGGCGCCCCGCCCGCCGGGGCCGCGGACCCGAGCGGCGCCCGGGTCGACGACGGCACGCCGTCCGGCGCCTGCGGCATACGACGGCTCGGGACCGGTCGGGACCGGGTCGGGCGGTCCGGCTCACCCACGGCAGACTGGCCCCGTGAGCGTCAACCCCGGCTGGCCCGTCGCGATCGCCATCGTCCTCCTCCTCGCCATGACGCTCGCGATGTACGTCGTGGGTGGCCTTCCGCACCCGCACCGGACGCTCTTCGCCGCCTTCCGGGCCGTCGCCCAGCTGAGCGTCGCGGCGCTCGTCATCGCCGCCGTGGTCCAGAGCCTCTGGGCGTCGGTCGGGCTGCTCGTCGTCATGTTCGGGGTCGCCGTCTACACGACGACGAAGCGGGTCGAGGCGACCCGGGCCTGGCCGTGGACCTCGCTCGCCATGGCGGCCGGGCTGTTGCCGGTCGTCGCCATCATCCTCGTGACCCGGACCGTCCCCGTCTCCGGGATCGCGCTCGTCCCGGTCGTCGGCATCCTCCAGGGCAACACGATGAACGGGCACACTCTCACCGGGCGGCGGGCGTTCGCGGCGCTGCGCGAGGAGAAGGGCCAGTACGAGGCGGCGCTGTCGATCGGCCTCACCCGCGGTCAGGCGATCGGGGAGGTCATCCACCGACGGGTGCCCGAGGCGCTCATCCCCGGGCTGGACCAGGTCCGGACCGCAGGGGTGGTCACCCTGCCAGGCGCCTTCATCGGCGTCCTGCTCGGCGGCGGCTCCCCGGCCCAGGCTGCCGCGGCCCAGATCCTCGTCCTCATCGGGATCATGGCGGCCCAGACGACGACGGCGGTCGTCGCCGAGCACCTCATCCGCCAGGCCCGGCTGCTGCCCGCCGACCTCGCGACGTCACTCCGGGAGTGACCCCTGGTGGTGCCCTGGGCGGCCCACCCCGACCACGCGAGAGGTGGCGATCCGCCCCACCCCGACCACGCGAAGGGTGGCAATCAGCCCCACCCCGACCACGCGAAGGGTGGCGATCCGCCCCACCCCGGCCACGCGAAGGGTGGCGATCCGCCCCTTCGGACGCGCGAGGGGCGGATCGCCACCTTCGGCGCGGAAGGGGGGCGGATCGCCACCCTTCGGCGGGGAAGGAGGGGCGGATCGCCACCCTTCGGCGGGGAAGGACGAGGGGTCAGCGGCGGCGCTTGACGAGGTCGACCGCTCCCGGGAACGTCCCCTCGCCCGGCACGACCCGGTAGCCCGCCCGCTGGTAGCGGCGGATGTTCGCCGGAACGGTCCGGCCCGTCGTCAGCCAGAACGTCGTCACCGACGCCGGCGCCAGCGCCTCGGACAGCTCGAGCAGCCCGCGACCGAGCCCACGCCCCTGGAGATCGGGCGCCACCATGAGCCGGCTCGTCTCCCAGACCGCCGGCTCTCCCGGACGGACCCGCCCGCGGACCGAGGCGAGAAGCCGCCCCGGCGCCCCGTCGACGGACGGCACGCGGACGGCATACGTCGTCCACTCCCCGAGCGAGGCGCGGACGTCGTCGAGGGTCTCGGCGAGCGGCGGGACGACCCAGCCGTCCGCCTCGAGACCCTCGGGCATCCAGCACGCCCGCTGGAGGACGAACAGCTCCGGCGCGTCGGCCGGGGTCGCCGGCCGGACGTCGAGGTCGGCGAGCGAGCCGATGGCGGCCGCGGGGGCGAGCAGGTCCGGGCGGCGGGCCGCCGTGCGATCCAGTCGTTGGGTATGCCGCCACGCGGCGATCGCGGCATGGTCACCCGAGAGCAGCACGGCCGGGACGTCGCGCACGGTCCCGCGGTCGTCCCAGGAGGCGGGCTTGGTGTAGACGGGGTACTCGAGCAGCCCGTCCTCGTGGGACTCCTCGACCAGCGACTCGGCGTTGCCGACCACACCGGGCAGGAGGCGTGCCACCGCCTCGACCACCGCGAGGACCGCGACCTCGCCCCCGTTGAGGACATAGTCGCCGAGCGAGACGAGGGTGACGTCGAGGCCAAGGGTCTCGGCGGCGTGCGCGTGCACCCGCTCGTCGATCCCCTCGTAGCGCCCGCAGGCGAAGGCGAGCCACGGCTCCTCCGCGAGCTCGTGCGCGAGGGCCTGGTCGAACCGCACGCCACCCGGCGACGGCACGAGCAGCCGAGGCCGCTCTCCCGCGCCGGCGTCCCGCCCCGCGGTGACGACGTGGTCGAGGGCCTCGGCCCACGGCTCGGGTCGCATGACCATGCCGGCGCCGCCGCCATAGGGGGTGTCGTCGACGGTGCGGTGCCGGTCGTGGGTGAAGTCGCGCAGGTCGTGGACCACGAGGTCGATGAGTCCCTCGCGCCGGGCCCTGCCGATGAGCGACAGCTCGAGGGGGGCGAGGTAGTCGGGGAAGATCGAGACGACGTCGAGGCGCACGAGGCCGCTCCGCTCAGGCGCGTCCGAGCTCGAGGAGCCCGGGCGGGGCATCGACGACGATGCGCCCCTGCTCGACGTCGACCTCGGGCACGAGCTGGGTGACGAACGGGACGAGCGCGCGTCCGCCGTCCGGGCAGGCCGATCTCGAGGAGGTCCTGGGCGCCGCCGACGGTCAGGCCGACGACCTCGCCGATCCGCGTCCCCGCCGGGTCGAGGACGGCGAGCCCGACGAGCTCGTCCTCGTACCACGCGTCCTCGTCGGCGTCGTCGCGCTCCTCGTCCTCCTCGTCGACGAGGAGCCGGGTGCCACGCAGGCTCTCGGCGCCGGTCCGGTCGGGGATCTCCTCGAACCCCACGAGCCAGACGTCCTGGTGCAGCCGGGCCGAGGCCACGGTCAGCGTCCGGGGCACGCCCGAGCCCCGCTCGGCCTCGGTGCGCAGGACGGCCCCGACGACGAGCCGCGCCTGCGGGTCGTCGGTGTGCAGCCGCACGGTGACCTCGCCGCGCAGTCCGTGCGGCTTGCCGATGCGGGCGACGACGCGCTCCATGGTTTCCTCACTGTTGCGGCGGACGGGTGTTCCCGGGCGATTGTCCCGGAGAACGCGCCAGGCGGGGTATGCCGGCCGGTGCGGCCGCGGCATACCCCGCCTGGTTCGTGGTGGGCCCGGACGGGCCGGTCAGCGGACCCGGTCGGTGTCGACGATGTCGACGCGGACCTGGTGCCCGCCGGCCAGGGCGGTCATGACGGTGCGCAGGGCACTGGCGGTGCGCCCCGAGCGGCCGATGACCCGGCCGAGGTCGTCGGGGTGGACGCGGACCTCGAGGACCTCGCCGCGGCGCAGCGCCTTGCGCCGCACGACGACGTCGTCCTTGTGGTCGACGATCCCCGTGACGAGGTGCTCCAGGGCCTCCTCGAGCACGTCAGGCCTCGCTGTCGGCAGCCGGCTGCTCGGCGGTGGCCTCGGGGGCCTCGGTCGCCTCCGCGGCCGGGGTCTCCTCCGCGGCCGGAGCGGCCTCGGTGGCCGGAGCGGCCTCGGTCGACTTCGCGGCGCGCTTGCGCGGCGTCGTCGCCCCACCGGCCTCGGCGTCGGCCGACTTGCCGGCGGCCGCGACGGCGGCCTCGTAGAGGTCCTTCTTGGACGCGCCGCGGTCCTTGACCTTGAGCGTGCCCTCGGCACCCGGCAGGCCCTTGAACCTCTGCCAGTCGCCGGTGACCTTGAGCAGCGCCTCGACGGCCTCGGTCGGCTGCGCGCCCTGGCCGAGCCAGTACTGCGCGCGGTCGGAGTCGATGTCGATGAGCGACGGCTCCTCGGTGGGGTGGTACTTGCCGATCTCCTCGATCGCCCGGCCATCGCGCTTGGTGCGCGAGTCCATGACGACGACACGGTAGAACGGTGCGCGGATCTTGCCCATCCGCTTCAGGCGAATCTTGACGGCCACAGCTGTGGTGTCTCCTGTTTCTGGTTTCGGGGCGGGCGCGCGTCGGCTCCTGGTGGGGAACACGGGGAGCGGCGAGAGCCCATGTGGACACGCGCGGCCGGGTGAGAGGGGCCCGGCCGGGCGGGTACAGCCGTTCATTGTGCCAGACGTGCGGGTCCGGCTCGAACCCGTGCTCGCCGAGCGGGTCAGCGGTTGGCCCACGCGTCGGGCGCCTCGGCGAGCTCCCGGACGTCGGCGGGCAGGTCGTCGCGCAGCAACGCGGCGAGGGTGACCTCGTCGAGGACGTTGCGCAGGCTGGCCCGGACGGCGACCCAGACGGTCGGCAGCGCCGCCGCGGGCTCGTGGTAGGTCGTCTCGTGCGGACGCAGGCCGCGGACCTCGGCGAGCGGCCCGTCGACCGCCCGGAAGACGTCCCCGAGGGTCACCTCGTCGGCGGGCCGGGCCAGCCAGTAGCCCCCGGCCGACCCCCGGGTGCTCGTGACGAGCCCCGCCCGGCGAAGGTCGCGCAGGATCGCCTCGAGGAACTTGCGGGGCAGCCCCTGGCCCTCCGCGACCTGGTCGGCCGTGACCGGGACCGGCTCGTCGCCGTTCTCCCCCTGGGCGGCGGCCAGGACGAGCATGGCGCGGACGCCGTAGTCGGTCTTGGCGGAGATGTTCATCGCCCCCATTCTTACCCCACCGATTCGGAGGTGATGCGGCATACCCCCACATCGGTATGCCGCGTTCGCGCAGGTCGGCGGGCCGGCGGCCGGGCCTCTTGCGCGCGTCGACCTCTAATACTATATTGCCTAGTTGTTAGGTAGTTTTACTAGGAAAGAGGCCCGTCGATGCGCCGACTCGTTCTCCTCGCCCTCGTCGGGCTCGCCGCCCAGCTCGTCGACGGCAGTCTCGGCATGGCCTACGGCGTCACGACGACGACCCTCCTGCTCGCCATCGGGACCAACCCCGCCGCGGCCTCGGCGACGGTGCATCTCGCCGAGATCGGCACGACCCTCGTCTCCGGCGCCTCCCACTGGCGGTTCGGCAACGTGGACTGGCACGTCGTCGTCAAGATCGGTGTCCCCGGAGCGGTGGGCTCCTTCGTCGGCGCGACGGTCCTCTCCTCCCTCGACACCGCCGTGGCGAAGCCGGTCATGTCGCTGATCCTGCTCGCCCTCGGCATCTACCTCCTCGTCCGGTTCACCGGCTGGGGGCTGCGGACCGACCGGCTCGGCCACCCGCTCCGGGCCCGCTTCCTCGCGCCGCTCGGGCTCTTCGCGGGGTTCGTCGACGCGACCGGGGGCGGCGGCTGGGGCCCGGTCGGGACGCCGGCCCTCCTCGCCAGCGGACGGATCGAGCCGCGACGCACCATCGGCTCGATCGACACGAGCGAGTTCCTCGTCTCCGTCGCGGCCAGCCTCGGCTTCCTCGCCGCCCTGGGGACCTCGGGGATCGACATGCGGGCCGTCCTCGCCATCCTCCTCGGCGGCGCCGTCGCCGCACCGGTCGCCGCGTGGCTCGTCCGTCGGCTTCCGGCGCGGGTCCTCGGCTCGGCCGTCGGGGGCCTCATCGTCCTCACGAACGTCCGGACCGTCCTCCACAGCGACTGGCTGCCCTCGTCGTCGGCCCTGCTGTGGAGCACGTATGCCGTCGTCTGCCTCGCGTGGGCGGGTTCCGTGGCGTACTCGGTGCGGGAGCACCGCCGGCTCGAGCGGATGACGGCGAGCCCCGCCGTGGTCGGCGCGCAGGGGGCGCCGTCCCTCCTCGAGGGGTGAGGGGGCGTGGGGCCCGCCCTCGGCGGGCCCCACGCCGGTATCCGCCTCGTGGTCGAGCGCGATGCCCTCAGCCGACGACGCGGCCCCGCAGCACGACGGCCCGCGGCGCGGCGAGCACCGACAGATCGGCGCGCGGGTCCCCGTCGAGGACGAGGAGGTCCGCGTCCTCCCCCTCGACGAGCCCGGGACGGCCGAGCCAGGCGCGGGCACCCCACGCCCCCGCCGCGAGCGCCTCCGTCGGGGGGAACCCGGCCGCGGCCAGCTCGCGGATCTCGTCGACGACGAGCCCGTGCCGCAGCGACCCACCGGCGTCGGTCCCGACGTAGACGGCGATGCCCGCCTCGCGGGCGGCCCGGATCGTCTCGTGCCGGCGGGCGTGGAGGTCGAGCATGTGCCGGTGGTAGTCGGGGAACTTCTCCCGCGCGGCCTCGGCGATGGCCGGGAAGGTCGCGATGTTGACGAGCGTCGGGACGATGGCGATCCCCTGGCGGGCGAAGGCGTCGATCGTCTCCGGCCGCAGGCCGCAGGCGTGCTCGACGCAGTCGGTCCCGGCCGCGGCGAAGTCCTCGAGCGACTCCTCCCCGAAGCAGTGCGCGGTGACCCGGGCCCCCTCGGCGTGTGCCGCGGCGACGGCCTCGGTGAGGACGTCGCGCGGCCAGCAGGGCGAGAGGTCGCCGCGATCCCGGTCGATCCAGTCGCCGACGAGCTTGACCCAGCCGTCGCCGGCCCGGGCCTCCGCGACGACCCTGCTCACGAGCTGCTCGGGCTCGACCTCGTGCGCGTAGTTGCGGATGTAGCGCCTGGTGCGGGCGATGTGCCGCCCGGCCCGGATGATCTTCGGGAGGTCGTCCCGCTCGTCGATCCACCGGGTGTCGGCCGGCGACCCCGCGTCGCGGATGAGGAGGGCCCCGGCCGCCCGGTCGCCGAGGGCCTGCTCCTCGGTCCGCTCCCGGTCCACGGCCCCCTCCTTGGCCAGGCCGATGTGGCAGTGGGCGTCGACGAGCCCCGGCACGACCCAGCCGGCGAGGGTCTCGGTCCGCACGTCCGGGGCGCTCGGTCGCTCGAAGGTGAGCCGTCCGCCGACGACCCAGGCCTCGGGGCGGATGTCGTCCGGGCCGACGAGAACGGGTCCGGTCAGGTGGAGGGCGGCGTCCATGGCCCGACCCTACCCACGGGGCCGCGGCATACCCGCGAGCGTGCTGCGCCGACCCGCCCAGGGGTGGGGATGTGCCCCTTCGGGGGCCCCGACGGGGCGCATTGCCGACCCCTCGGGCGCGGATCCGCGGCCCTCGCCCGGGGCTACAGCGCGGCGAGGACCCGGCGCAACGTCTCGATGACGACGTCGGGGGCGTCGGTGTGCACCCAGTGTCCGGCGCCGTTGACGGTGACGAGCCGGGTCCGCGGGAACAGCGCGCGCATCCCCTCGACGTCCTCGTCGCGCACGTAGCCCGACTCCGAGCCCGCGAGCCAGACGACCGGCCCGTCCCAGGTGCGGCCGAGCTCGGGGAAGTCGGCGATGCGGGAGTCGCTCCCCCGCTCGATGTCCTCGTGGAGCAGGTCGAGGTTGACCCGCCAGGACCACGAGTGACCGGTATGCCGCAGGTTCTGCAGGAGGAAGCCGCGCACCTCGGCGTCGGGCTCGGTCGCGGAGAACCGCTCGTGCGCGTCGGACCGGCTGCCGAGCTCCTCCAGGGGAAGCGCCCGCATCTCGCTGACGTAGTCGCGGAACCGGTCGAGGTCGCCGTAGTCCTTCGGGGCGATGTCGACGACGACGAGACTGCGGACGAGCTCGGGGTGCAGGAGGGTGAGCACCATGGCGACCTTGCCGCCGAGGGAGTGCCCGACGAGGACCCACTCCTCCCCGGGGGCCGCCGCCGACAAGGTCTCGGCGACCCGGGCGGCATACCCCTCGAAGGAGAAGGACTCGCTCCACGGTGAGTGTCCGTGGTCCGGGAGGTCGACGAGGAGGCACCGGGCGCCGGTCCCGTCCGGCCCGGCCAGCGCCTTGGCGACGCCGGTCCAGTTGCGGCCCTGGCCGAACAGCCCGTGGAGGAAGGCGACCCGCGGCCCGGCGCTCCCCGTGCCGCGGGTGTGCAGGCCACTCGGGACGTCGTCGGTCACGAGCCGAGGAACTTGTCGAAGCCCGGAGGAAGCTGGCTCGGGTCGAGGTCGTGCAGCTGGGAGCCCTGCTGCCCGCCGAAGGACGCGCCGCCCTGCCCGGAGCCCCCGGCCGCCTGCTTCTCGGCGGCCGCCCGCTCCTCCGCCGCGCGCTTGGCGGGGTTGCCCGACTTGGACTTCTTGCGCTTCGGCGGGGCCTGCTTGCCCCTGCGCTTGCCCCCCATGCCCGGCATCCCCGGCATCCCCGGCATGCCGCCGCCGCGGGCGAGCTGCTTCATCATCTTCTGCGCCTCGCCGAAGCGCTCGAGCAGGCCATTGACCTCCGACGGCGTCGTCCCCGAGCCCTTGGCGATCCGGGCCCGGCGCGAGCCGTTGATGGCCTTGGGGTGGGTGCGCTCGTAGGGCGTCATCGAGCGGACCATCGCCTCGATCCGGTCGAACTCGCGCTCGTCGAGGTTGTCGAGCTGGGCCCGCATCTGGCCCATGCCGGGCATCATCCCGAGCATCGACTTCAGCGACCCCATCTTCTTGATGGCGGCCATCTGCTGGAGGAAGTCGTCGAAGGTGAAGTCCTCCTGGGCGAGGAACTTCCGCTCCATCTCGGCGGCCTGGCGCTCGTCGAACGCCTTCTGGGCCTGCTCGATGAGGGTGAGGACGTCGCCCATGTCGAGGATGCGCGAGGCCATCCGGTCGGGGTGGAAGACCTCGAGGTCCTTCACCTGCTCGCCGGTCGAGGCGAACATGATCGGGCGGCCGGTGACGGTGGCGACCGAGAGCGCGGCGCCACCGCGGGCGTCACCGTCGAGCTTGGTGAGGACGACGCCGGTCACGTCGACGCCGTGGAGGAAGGCCTCGGCCGTCTCCACGGCGGCCTGGCCGATCATCGCGTCGATGACGAAGAGGACCTCGTCCGGCTCGATCGCCGCCCGGATGTCGGCGGCCTGCTGCATGAGGTTCTCGTCGATGGCGAGCCGGCCGGCGGTGTCGACGATGACGACGTCGTGCTGGGCGGTCGTGGCCCGCTCGACGCCGGCCCGGGCGACGGCGACCGGGTCGCCGTAGGACCTGGTGCCCTCCACCTCGCCGGTGACGGCGTCGTGGCCGTGGACGTTGCCCCGCTCGGGCGCGAAGACAGGGACGCCGGCGCGCTCCCCGACGACCTCGAGCTGGGTGACGGCGTTGGGCCGCTGGAGGTCGGCGGCGACGAGGATCGGGGTGTGTCCCTCGCCCTTGAGCAGGTGGGCGAGCTTGCCGGCGAGGGTCGTCTTCCCCGAGCCCTGGAGGCCGGCGAGCATGATGACCGTCGGGCCGGTCTTGGCGAACCGGAGCGGGCGGGTCTGGCCGCCGAGGATCTCGACGAGCTCGTCGTTGACGATCTTGACGACCTGCTGGGCCGGGTTGAGCGACTCGAGGACCTCGGCGCCGAGCGCCCGCTCGCGGACCTGGTGGGTGAACTGCTTGACGACCGGCAGCGCGACGTCCGCGTCGAGCAGGGCCATCCGGATGTCGCGGATCGTCTTGTTGACGTCGGACTCGCTGAGGCGGCCCTTGCCCCGAAGGTTCGTGAAGGTCGCGGTCAGGCGGTCGGACAGGCTCGTGAACACCGGTCAAGGCTAACGGGTGGGCGAGGGTATGCCGTGCGCCCGCCCACCGTCCCGGGTGCCGGTCGCGCCCGACCCCGCCGACATCCGGTCAGGTGCCGTCGCAGGTGTCGATGACGAGCCCGACGATCTGCGCGACGGCGGACGGCGCCAGCTGCCCGCCCCCGGGGTCGGTGAGGTAGAAGGTGTCGAGGGTCTGGCCGGCATACGTCGCGATGTGCGCCGACCGGACCGACAGGCCGGCACCGGCGAACGCGAGCCCGAGCTCGTGGAGCAGCGCGGGCCGGTCGTCGGCACGGACCTCGAGGACGGTGGCGTCGGCGCTCGCACCGGGCACGACGAGGGCGCGGGCCTGTCCCGGCGACCCCGTCACCGACCGGGAGGCGGGGCGGCCGGCGGCGGTCCGCCGGCGATGGAGCGCCTGGAGCGGGGCGCGATCCCCCGCGGCGAGCCGGATGAGGCCCCGGACGAGGCGGTCGGCGTCGGGGGCCGCGCCGCTCGGGGACTCGATGTGCCACTCGTTCGCGGCGACGCCGTCGACGGTGCGCAGCACCGCGGTCCGGACGACGAAGCCCTCGGCGGCGAGCAGCCCTGCCGTGTCGGCGAACAGCCCGAGCCGGTCGTGGTCGAAGATGTCGAGCCGGTAGGACCCGCCGCGGGGGCGGACCGTGACGACGGGGTCCCCGCCGGCCGACGGGAAGATCGTGTTGAGGTCGGTGCTCGGCTCGGCCTCGCGGACCCGGCCCGCCTTGTCGAAGCGGGCCCGGACGGCATCGGCCAGCTGGGCGAGCAGGGATGCGCGCCAGTCCGTCCACGCCTTGGGGCCGGCGGCGGATGCGTCCGCCTCGGTGAGCGCGAGGAGCAGGTCGAACACCTCGCGGTCGGACCCGACGGCGTCGAGGGCGGCCTGGACGGTCGCGGGGTCCTGGTGATCCCGGCGGGTCGCGAGCTCGATGAGGGTGAGATGCTCGCGGACGAGGAGCCCGATCGTCGCGACGTCCTCGACGACGTGGCCGAGGTGGGCGGCGATCTCCTCGGCGATGGGCGCACCGACCACCGAGTGGTCGTGGGCACCCGGCGTCTTGCCGATGTCGTGGAGCAGCGACGCGGTGAGGAGGAGGTCGGGACGGGAGACGTCGCGGACCATCCCGGTCGCGCGAACGACCGTCTCGATGAGGTGCCGGTCGACCGTATGCCGGTGCACGGGGTTGTGCTGCGGCCGCGACCGGACCGCGGCCCAGGCCGGGATCCACTGCTCGACGATGCCGACCTGGTCCAGCCCCTCCCACACGGTGACGAGGCCGGGCCCACTCGCGAGGAGGTCGGCGAAGAGGTCGCGGGCCAGCTCGGGCCAGGGGCTCGGGAGCGGCGGGCATCGGTGGGCGAGGTTCTCCAGCGTCACCGGCCCGATCGGCAGGTTGGCCCGGGCCGCGACGACGGCGGCCCGCAGCGGGAGCAGCGCGTCGTCGTCGAGGAGGCGCCCCGAGCCGAGGACGACCTCCCCGTCGTTCTCGAACAGCCCGAAGCCGAGCGGGGCCATCTGCGGGCGGCGGGGCCCGACCCGGAGCACCCGGGCGCGCTGGGACTGCCCGGCGCGCCGGACGGTGCCGTCGAGGGCGTAGGCGATGGTGCGCCCGGCGCGGGAGACGTCGGTGAGCATGTCGTCGGGGTCGCCGTAGCCGAGGAGGGCGGCGACGGCGTCACGGTCCTCGCGGCCGAGCCGGTCGCGGTGCCGCCCGGTGACGACGTGGACCGCGTCGCGGACGTCGAGCAGCCGGGCGTAGGCCCGGTCGACGGCGCCATGGGGGCGGTCGGCGAGCCAGGCCTCCGTGAGCGCCCGGAGGATCGACATGTCGCGCAGCCCGCCGTGCGCCTCCTTGAGGTCCGGCTCGATGGACTGGGCGAGGTCGCCGTTGCGGTGGTGGCGCGTGCGCAGCGTCTCGGTCAGCTGCGGCAGTCGCTTGCGGGCGTTGGCCCGCCAGTCGTGGGCGACCGTCGACCGCGCCGCGGCGACGACCTGGGCGTCGCCGGCGATGCACGACAGGTCGAGGAGTCCGACGGCGGCGGTGAGGTCGTCGGAGGCGACCGACCGGCACTGGTTGACGGTCCGGACGCTGTGGTCGAGACGGACCCCGGCGTCCCAGATCGGGTACCAGACGCGGTCGGCGAGGGCGGTGACGTCCTCGCCGGAGACGGAGCGGCCCGAGTGCAGGAGCACGAGGTCGTAGTCGCTCAGCGGGCCCGCGTCGGCGCGGCCGAGGCTGCCGACGGCGGCCAGGGCCACGCCGTCCGTGCGACGGCCGGACGTGGCCGCCGCCCAGATCTCGCCGAGCCACTCCCGGTTGAAGTCCGCGAGTGCCCGGCGCCGGGCCGGGCCGGCGCCCGGCTCGGCGAAGCCGCGGGTCCCGGCGAGGTCGAGCCGCCGCGCCGTGACGTCGGTCGCCTCGAAGGTCATCGCGTCCTCACTCCCTGTGCTCGATCGTCATGGTGCTGGGCGCTCCTCGGGCCGTGACGGGTCACCCCGCCACGGCCCGAGGAGCGTGGGCTTCGGCCTCAGATGGCCTCGGCGCCGCGTTCGCCGGTGCGGACCCGGGCGACGTCCTCGACCGGGGTGACCCAGATCTTGCCGTCGCCGATCCGACCGGTCTGGGCCGCCTTGAGGACGATGTCGACGACCGGGCCGGCGTCGACCTCGTCGACGAGGACCTCGAGCCGGATCTTCGGCACGAAGTCGACCGTGTACTCCGCGCCACGGTAGACCTCGCTGTGACCGCGCTGGCGGCCGTACCCGGACGCCTCACTGATGGTCATGCCGCTGATCCCGAAGGCCTCGAGGGCCTCCTTGACCGCGTCGAGCTGGTGGGGCTTGATGATTGCGGTGACGAGCTTCATCACTTGGCTCCTTCGTAGGTCAGGGCCTCGGCGCCGGAGGACGCCTCGGCCACGCCACCGAGCCGGCCGCCACGGGCGGCGAGCTCGTACGCGGTCTCGGCGTGCTCGGACTGGTCGATGCCGACGGTCTCCTCGTCGTCGCTGACCCGCCAGCCCATCGTCGACTTGAGCGCCAGGGCGATGATGAGGGTCATCACGCCGGACCAGATGACGGAGCAGAGGGCGATGACGATCTGGACGATCGTCTGCTTGATGCCGTCGCCGTAGAGCAGGCCGCCGCTGGTGGCGAGCAGGCCCGCGCCGACGGTGCCCCAGAGGCCGGAGACGAGGTGGACGCCGACGACGTCGAGGCTGTCGTCGAAGCCGTACTTGAACTTGAGGCTGACCGCGAGGGCGCTGAGCACGCCGGCGACGGCGCCGAGGACGATCGACCCGAGCGGGCTGAGCGACCCACAGGCCGGGGTGATGGCGACGAGGCCCGCGACGATGCCGGACGCCGCGCCGATCGAGGTCGGCTTGCCGTCCTTGATCTTCTCCACGACGAGCCAGCCGAGCATCGCGGCGCAGGTGGCGACCGTCGTGTTCATCCACACCAGCGCGGCGGTCTCGTCGGGGGCGAGCTCCGAGCCGGCGTTGAAGCCGAACCAGCCGAACCACAGCAGGCCGGCGCCGATCATGACGACCGGCACGTTGTGCGGCCGCATGGCGACCTTGCCGAAGCCGAGTCGCTTGCCGACGACGACCGCGAGGACGAGGGCGGCCATACCGGCGTTGATGTGGACGACGGTCCCACCGGCGAAGTCGATCGGTGCGACGTTCGCGGCCCCGTCGGTCGAGCCGAAGATCCACGAGGAGACGCTGTTCTCGGAGCTGGACAGGATGCCGCCGCCCCAGACCATGTGGGCGATCGGGAAGTAGGAGAGGGTGACCCAGAGGACGGAGAAGACCATCCAGGTCGAGAACTTGATCCGGTCGGCGACCGCACCGGAGATGAGGGCCACCGTGATGGCGGCGAAGGTGAACTGGAACCCGACGAAGACGAGCTCCGGGATGTTGCCGTAGGTCTCGTAGCCGAACGGGTTGACCAGCTGGTCGGTGCCGCTCAGGCCGAACTTCTCGAACGGGTTGGCGATGATGCCGATGACGTCGGTGCTGCCGAACGACATCGAGTACCCCCAGAGGACGTACACGATGCCGACGACGCCGAAGGCACCGAACGACATCATCATCATGTTGAGGACGGACTTCCCCCGGGTCAGGCCGCCGTAGAAGAGGGCCAGGCCAGGAGCGGTCATCAGCAGCACCAGGGAGGCGCAGATGATCATGAAGGCCGTCGACGCGAAGTCGATCGTAGGTGGATCAGCCGCCAGGGGCATCAGTGATGTGAACATGCCGATTACTGTCGGGCGCTCACGTTTCGAGCCGTGGAGCCGTTGTGTTTCGGGGATGTTGCGGGGTTCCGCTGGGTGTAAGCATCAGGTAACCGGGCGTCCCCGTTCCCATCCAGTGAGACGTCCGTCTCACGTGCGACGATGAGGACGATGATGCCCGACGCGCCCTGCTCCCCCATCCGATCGGGCCGCCCGCGGCGGTGTGCTCGTGTACGACGGCGACTGCGGCTTCTGCACCCGAACGGCGCGGTTCGCGGCCGACCGGCTGCGGGCGTCCACGGACGGCTACACCGTCGCGGCATACCAGGACAGCGACCTCGAGGCGCTCGGCCTCACCGCGCGGGAGTGCGAGGAGTCGGTGCGCTGGGTGGCCGGCGACGGCAGCCGGTATGCCGCCCAGGACGCGGTCGCGCGCGCCCTCCTCGCCTCGCGGCCGTGGGCCCGCCCGCTCGGGGCGCTGCTGCTGGTCCCCGGCGTCAACGCGGTGGCCGGCCTCGCCTACCGCTGGGTGTCCCGGAACCGGCACCGGCTGCCCGGCGGAACACCGGCCTGCTCGCTGCCGGCCGACGAGCGCCCGCGCTGAGCGGGGCTACTCGAGGATGGCGTCGACGAAGGCCTCGGGGTCGAAGGGCGCGAGGTCGTCGGGGCCCTCGCCGAGGCCGATGAGCTTGACGGGGACGCCGAGCTTGCGCTGGACCGCGACGACGATGCCGCCCTTCGCGGTCCCGTCGAGCTTGGTGAGGACGATCCCCGTGATGCCGACGACCTCCGAGAAGACCTCGGCCTGACGCAGGCCGTTCTGCCCCGTCGTCGCGTCGAGCACGAGGAGGACCTCGTCGATCGGCGAGCGCTTCTCGATGACCCGCTTGACCTTGCCGAGCTCGTCCATGAGCCCGACCTTCGTGTGGAGGCGGCCGGCGGTGTCGATGAGCACGACGTCGGCCTCGAGCTCGGCCGCGGCCGCCACGGCGTCGAAGGCGACGGCGGCGGGGTCCGCGCCGTCGCGGTCGGAGCGGATCGTCGGGACCCCGACCCGCTCGCCCCACGTCTGCAGCTGGTCGGCGGCGGCGGCCCGGAAGGTGTCGGCCGCGCCGAGGACGACGTCCTTGTCCTCGGCGACGAGGACGCGGGCGAGCTTGCCGACGGTCGTCGTCTTGCCGGTGCCGTTGACGCCGACGACGAGGACGACGGCGGCGCGGCCGTCGACCCGGGAGGAGACGACCGACCGGTCGAGCGTCGGGTCGACGAGGTCGAGGAGGTCCTGGCGGAGCCAGCCGCGGACGGTCTCCTCGTCGGTGGTCCCCTCGACGAGGACCTGGGTCCGCAGCCTCTCGACGAGCTCGGTGCTCGCCTCGATGCCCAGGTCGGCGGCGAGGAGGGTGTCCTCGACCTCCTCCCACGCCTCGTCGTCGAGGTGGCCGCGGGACAGGAGGGTGAGCAGGCCCTGGCCGAGGGCCGACCGGGACCGGGCGAGCCGGGCCCGCAGCCGCCGCAGCCGGCCCGCGGGGGCCTCGGGCCGTTCGATCGTCGGGGTCGGTTCCGGTTCGGGGAGGGTCTCGACCTCCTCCGTGGGGGTCGGCGCGGTGGCAACCGCGGTGCCGCCCCCGGTGTCGGACTCCTCACCATCGCCGGCGGGGTGTCCGGTGCGGGCCGGTCCCCGGACGTCGCCCTCGTCCCGCGCCCGCTTCTTGCTGCGGACGAACCCGACGATGAACGTCAGCGCGAGGAAGAGGACGACGATGGCGATGACGACATAGCCGATGACGATGCTGCTCTGGCTGCTCACCGGGTCATCCTCGCAGCCGCGCCCGAGGGCGCCCAAACCGGCCGCGGCGGCATACCGGACCCCGCGGGGACGGTGACCGGCGACCGGTCAGAAGATGCGGACCCGCTCCTCCTCCGGCAGCCACATGCCGTCACCCTCGCGCACCCCGAAGGCCTCGTGGAACTCGGTGAGGTTGCGGGCGATGTTGGCGCGCAGCTCGGTCGGGCTGTGCGGGTCGATCGGCGAGCAGCCGCTTGGCCTCGGCCTCGCGGGCACGGCCGCGCCAGACCTGCGCCCAGCCCATGAAGAACCGCTGTTCGCCGGTCAGCCCGTCGAGGACGGGCGGCTCCTCGCCCTCCGTCGCGATCCGGTATGCCGCGAGCCCGATCGTCAGCCCGCCGAGGTCGCCGATGTTCTCGCCGACGGTGAGCGCGCCGTTGACCTTGCTGCCGGGGGCGTCGCGCGGCTCGAGCACGTTGAACTGCTCGATGAGGGCGTTCGCCCGCTCCTCGAAGCGGGCCCGGTCCTCCTCGGTCCACCAGTTGCGCAGGGCGCCGGTCCCGTCGAACTGCGAGCCGCTGTCGTCGAACCCGTGGCCGATCTCGTGGCCGATGACGGCGCCGATCCCGCCGTAGTTGGCGGCGTCGTCCGCCTCCACGTCGAAGAAGGGCGGCTGGAGGATCGCGGCCGGGAAGACGATCTCGTTCATCCCCGGGTTGTAGTAGGCGTTGACGGTCTGCGGGGTCATGAGCCACTCGGTGCGGTCGACCGGGCCGCCGAGCTTGCCGAGGTTGCGGTCGGCCTCGAAGGCCGCGGCGCGCCGGACGTTGCCGACGAGGTCGCCGGGGTCGATCGCGAGGCCGGAGTAGTCACGCCACACGTCGGGGTAGCCGATCTTCGCGGTGAAGGCGTCGAGCTTGGCGAGCGCCTCGGCCCGGGTCTGCTCCCCCATCCACTCCAGGTCCCTGAAGTCGCGGCGGAAGGCCTCGACGAGGTTCTCGACGAGGTGGACCATCCGCTCCTTGGCACTGGGCGGGAAGTGCCGCTCGACGTAGAGCTGGCCGACGGCCTCCCCGAGGGCGTCCTCGACGAGGGAGACGCCCCGCTTCCAGCGCTCGCGCATCTGCGGGACCCCGGAGAGGGTCCGGCCGTAGAAGTCGAAGTTCTCCTCGACGAGGGCCGAGGAGAGGTACGGCGCGAAGGCGTGGATGACCCGCCAGCGCAGCCAGTCCCGCCAGGCCTCGACCGGCTCGTGGGTGAGCGCCTCCGCCATCGCGGTGAGGAAGCTCGGCTGGCGGGCGATGGCAGAGTCGAGACCCGCCCGCGGCGCCCGCCACCCGTCGAGGAATGCCGGCCAGTCGACCCCGGGCGTCAGCTCGGCCAGGGCGTCGCGGTCCACCTTCGTGTAGGTCTTGACCGGGTCGCGGTTGGCCACCTTGTCCCAGTGACCGGCGGCGAGCCGGGTCTCCAGGGCCATGACCCGCTCGGGCCGCGCCGGCCGGGTCCGGCTGCTCGGCGAGGCCGAACATCGTCTCGATGTGGGCGAGGTAGGCGGTGCGGACCGCGGCGTGATGGCCCTCGCGGTAGTAGGACTCGTCCGGCAGCCCCAGCCCGCCCTGCTCGAGGTAGACGATGTACGTGTCCGGGGCCCGGTCGTCGGTGGCGACGATGGGATGGACGAGCCCGTCCACGGCCCCGCGGCCGAGCCGGCCGAGCAGGCCCATGATCTCCCCGGTCGTCGTGACCGCGTCGATGTCGGCGAAGGGTCCGGCGAGCGGCGCCGTGCCGTGCGCCTCGACGGCCGCCTCGTCGAGGAAGC
Organism: uncultured Actinomycetota bacterium; assembly: GCA_963745335.1. Taxonomy (GTDB): domain Bacteria; phylum Actinomycetota; class Actinomycetes; order Actinomycetales; family Dermatophilaceae; genus CAVSJJ01. Next base: position 580,972 of record CAVUXP010000005.1, on the reverse strand, counting down.
TCGTGTAGAGGTCGCCGACCTTGCGGGCGATGCTGCCGGGCTCGGGGTCCCCCTCGGAGACGGCCTCGATGATCGTCCGGACGTGCTCCTCCGCCTGCTCGCGGAGCATGTCGAACGTGCCATAGCGACCCCGGTCATCTGGGATCTCGGTGCGCGCGACCCAGCGGCCGTTGACGTGGCCGAAGAGGTCGTCCTGGGGCCGCACCTCGGGATCGAGGTCGGCCGGGTCGATGCCGGACTTCACGAACGTCTCCTCTCGTTCCCGGCTCATGCAACCACATGGCGGGACGCGGGACGACCCGGCGCTCAGCCCTCTCGGGCGGCGCGGGCCCGCACGGCCCCGACGAGGCCCTCCCCGCCGGGTCCGAGCAGGTCCCGGCCGTCCCGGCGCGCCGGGAGGGCGACGGCGACGACGACGGCGAGCGCGAGGGAGACGGCGAGGGCGAGGAGGATCACGATGGACAGCACGCCGTCCAGGGTGACCGAGGTGGTCCCCGTTCCCAAATCGGCCGGCGCGTCGCCCGGGCGTGGCGCGGGTCGGGGTCGATCCCGGGTGCTCCGTCGGGACGGCCACGGGCGAGGGGAGAGTCCGAACGCCGCGGCGGGCGGGCGGCATACGGCGGCGGTGGGTAGGCTCCGGCAGGTGACCGAGGCCGCACCCGAGCAGCCGCGCCGGCGCCGGCCGCGATGGGCGCCCCTTGTCGAGATCCTCATCGCCCTGGTCGCGGTCTCGCTCGTCCAGGCCTACCTCGTCAAGCCGTTCCAGGTGCCCTCGCAGTCGATGGAGCAGACCCTCGACATCGGCGACCGGATCATCGTCAACCGCACCGACCACTCGGTCGCCCGCTTCGACCTCGTCGTCTTCGGTCACGGGACGACGTGGGCGGAGCGCCGGCTGCCGACGCCGACGAACCCCGTCGTCCGGGGGGTGCGGTGGATCGGCGACGTCACGGGGATCGGCCCCTCGTCGACGGAGTACACGGTCAAGCGGGTCGTCGGCCTGCCCGGCGACACCGTCTCGTGCTGCTCGGCCGACGGCCGGGTCGTCGTCAACGGCGCGCCCGTCGACGAGCCGTACGTCTACGAGGACCTCCCGTTCTCGCCGGGAACCCGCGACTGCACGACGTCGCCGCGCTCCTCGCGCTGCTTCCCCGAGATCACGGTGCCGTCGGACAACCTGCTCGTCCTCGGTGACCATCGCTCCCAGTCGGCCGACTCGGTCGTCGGATGCCGCGGGGCCGTGGTCGCGCCCGGCTGCGCCCGGTTCGTCCCGACCGACCGGGTCGTCGGGACGGTCGTCGGCCGGTTCTGGCCGTTCAGCCGGTTCGGGGCCGTTCACTAGCGGCGCGGCCCCGGCTCCCGGTCGCCCCTGGCTGCGCCCGCAGCGAACAGGCTGGGCCTCGCCCCCGTCGGGTGGTGTGCTGAGGCATGCGACTTCTCGTTCTCGGTGGCACCGCCTTCCTCGGCCGCGCGGTGGCCCGGGCGGGCCTCGACGCCGGCCACGACGTCACCTGCCTGGCCCGTGGCACCAGCCCGGTGCTCGACGGCGCCCGCTTCGTGCGAGCAGATCGGGACGACCCCGCCGCCGGTCTGGGCGGGGTCGAGACCGAGCGGTGGGATGCCGTCGTGGACGTCTCGCGCCAGCCGGGCCAGGTGCGCCGGTCGGCGCGGCTCCTCGCCGCAACCGGAGCGCACTACGTCTTCGTGTCGACGGCCAACGTCTACGCCGACCACGCCACGCCGGGCGCCGACGAGGACGCTCCCCTTCTCGACCCCCACCCGGGAGACGTCATGGCCGACATGAGCGAGTACGGCCCGGCCAAGGTGGCCTGCGAGGAGCACGTCCTCGCGGCATACGGCCCGAAGGGCTGCCTCATCGCCCGGGCGGGCCTCATCGGCGGCCCGGGCGACCCGTCGGGCCGGAGCGGCTACTGGCCGTGGCGGCTGGCGCACCCGAGCAACGCCGCCAAGGAGGTCCTCCTGCCCGACGCGGCGACGTTCCCGGCCCAGCTCGTCGACGTCCGCGACCTCGCCGCATGGCTCGTCCGGTGCGGCGAGCAGCGGACGGCCGGCGCCGTCGACGCGCTCGGGCCGACGCGCACCTTCGGCGACGTCGTCGAGGCGGCCCGGGAGGCCGCGCGTAGCGACGCGGTGACCGTCGCCGCCTCGACCGACTGGCTTCTCGCGCAGGGGGTCCAGGAGTGGATGGGTCCCCGGTCGCTGCCGCTGTGGATCGGCGATCCCGACTTCGCGGGATTCACCTCGCGCCGCGGCGACCGGGCCCGCGGGCTCGGCCTGTCGACCCGCCCGCTCGTCGAGACGCTACGCGACACCCTCGCCTGGGAGGAGGACAGGCCGGTCGATGCTCCCCGCGGGGCAGGGCTGACCGACGAGGAGGAACGCGCGCTCCTGGCCGACCTCCCCCGCTGAGCTCCCCCGAGCCCGGACGAGCGGTCAGGCGGACGCGGCGACGTCGCGGATCCGCTGGCTGACGACGGTCGTGACGCCGTCGCCGCGCATGCTGACGCCGTAGAGGGCGTCGGCGATCTCCATCGTCCGCTTCTGGTGGGTGATGACGATGAGCTGGCTGGAGTCGCGCAGCTCCTCGAGGAGGGTGATGAGCCGGCCGAGGTTGGTGTCGTCGAGGGCCGCCTCGACCTCGTCCATGATGTAGAACGGACTCGGCCGGGCCTTGAAGATCGAGACGAGCAGGGCGACCGCGACGAGCGAGCGCTCGCCGCCGGAGAGCAGCGACAGCCGCTTGACCTTCTTGCCGGGCGGTCGGGCCTCGACCTCGATGCCGGTCGTCAGCATGTCGGAGGGGTCGGTGAGCACGAGCTTGCCCTGGCCGCCGGGGAAGAGGCGCTCGAAGACCCGCTCGAACTGGGCGGCGGTGTCGTGGAACGCCTCGGTGAACACCTGCTCCACCCGCTCGTCGACCTCGCGGACGATGTCGAGGAGGTCGCGCTTGGACTTCTTGAGATCCTCCAGCTGCTCGGTGAGGAACTTGTGCCTCTCCTCCAGCGCCGCGAACTCCTCGAGGGCCAGCGGGTTGACCCGGCCGAGCGCCGACAGCCCGCGCTCGGCACGCCGCAGCCGCTTCTCCTGCTCCTCGCGGACGAACGGCTGGGGCAGCGGCCGGTCGGCGGGGTCGGTCGGCTCGTCGGGGCCGGCGATGTGCGGGATGAGCTGGTGGGGGCCGAAGTCCTCCATGAGGACCTCGGGGTCGATGCCCAGCTCCTCGATGGCCTTGGCCTGGAGCTGCTCGATCCGGGCGACCTGGCGGGCGCGGGCGACCTCGTCCCGATGGGCCGAGTCGGTCAGCTCGCGCAGCTCGTCCTGCTGGACGCCGACCTCCTCGCGGACGGACTGCAGCGCACGGTCCCGCTCGAGCCGCTCCCGCTCGGCCTCGTCACGGGCGACGGTGGCGCGGGCCAGTGCCGCGAGGGCGCGTTCGTGGGCGTATGCCGCGGCCTGCCCGACCGCCTCCGCGATGCTCGCCTCGCGGCGGCGCCGCTCGCGTCGCTCGCGCAGCCGCTCGCGCGCGGCGAGCTCGCCCAGGGCGGCGCCCTCGAGTGACTCCGCGCGGCCCTTGAGGGCGCCGGCGCGCTCCTCCTTCGTCCGCAAGGTGAGGCGGATCTCGGTCTCGGCGGTGCGCGCCCGGCTCGCCTCGAGCTCGAGCCGGTCTCGCTCGTCGGTGGTCGGCTCCTCGGCCTCGGCCGGCTCGGCGCTGGCCTCCTCGAGCCGGTTCGTCAGTCCCTCGAGCTCGACGCGATCGGCCTCGATCGTCGCCGTCGCGTCGGCGATGGCGCGCTGGGTCCGCTCGGCCTCGGCCCGTGCGGAACGCATCGTCGCGCCGAGCTGGCCGAGTCGCTCGGCGACGGCGGCCATCTTGGCGTCGGACTCGTGGAGGGCGTCGAGTGCCGCATCGACCCGCTCCCGGACGACGGAGGCGCGCTCCTCGGCGGTGGACCGCGCGAACCGGGTCTGTTCGAGCGCGGCGCTCGCCCGCTGGTGGCGCTCCCGGGTCTCGTCGAGGTGGGCCTGCAGCTCGAGGAGGCTCTCGCCGGCCGAGCTCCCACCACGCACCCACCCGGGGGCGTAGACGTCGCCGTCGGGGGTGACGGCGGTGATCCCCTCGCCACGGGCGACGAGAGCGATGGCGCGGCCGGAGTCCGGCACGAGGGCGACGCGCTCGAGGAGCTGCTCGACGGCGGGGCGGACCGCCTCCGGCGCCTCGACGACGTCACGGGCCCAGACGGCTGGGGCCTCGAGGCGCGGCCAGCCGGCGGGGTCGGTCGGTGAGGCGGTCGACCCGACGAGGAGGGCGGCCCGACCCCCGTCGGCCTCGCGCAGGGCGTCGACGGCGCGGGCGGCCTGGTCGGCGGACCCGACGGCGAGCGCCTCGGAGGCCCAGCCGAGGGCCGCGGCGACGGCCCCCTCGTGGCCGCCGGAGACCTGGAGGAGCGACGAGACCTGGCCGAGGATCCCGTGCTCGGCGTCGGCGGCCTCGAGCAGCGCCACCGCTCCGTCCTTGCGGCGCAGGGACAGCTCGAGGGCGTCGATCCGGGCCGTCGCCCCGATCCGGTCCCGCTCGGCCTCCTGCTCGGTGGCGCGCAGCCGCTCGATCTCGGCCTCGATCGTCTTCAGCTCGGCCGCGGCCTCCTCGAAGGCGGAGTCGAGGCCGACCTCGCCCTCCTCGTCGACGGCGATGGAGGCCTCGAGCCGGGCGAACTCGGCCTCGGCCTCGGCGGCCCGTTCAGTCGAGGCGGCGACGGTCGCGGTGAGCCGCCCGATCTCGGCCTCACCGGCCTCGATCCGGGAGCGGCGCGCCGCGACCTGGCCGGCGAGCTTGGCCAGCCCCTCACGGCGGTCCGCGGCGGCCCGGGCGAGCCGCGCCAGCCGGGCCTGCTCCGCGGCATACGCCTCCTCGGTGGCCTGCCGGGCGGCGACCGCCGCGGCGAGCTCGTCGGCGGCCTGGGCGACCTCGGCGAGCAGCTCCCGCTCGGCGGCGCGGGCCTGGGCCGCCTGGGCCCGCAGCTCCTCGGGGTCGCGCCCCGTCGTCGTCTCGTCCTCCTCGTCCTGCGAGAGGAGGCGCACCCGCTCCCGGGCGACCGAGGCGGTGGACTCGAGCCGGTCGCGCAGCGAGGTGAGCCGGACGTAACGCTCCTGGGCCCGGGACAGCTCGGGCGCCGCCTCGGCGGCCTGGCGCTCGAGGTCGGCGAGCTGCTGCCGCACCGTCGTCAGGGCCTCCTCGACGGCGGTCCGCCGCTCGATGAGAGCCGTCTCGTCGGCGACCTCCTGCTCGAGGGTGGAGGTCAGCTGGACGAGGTCGTCGGCAAGGAGGCGCAGCCGGGCGTCCCGGGCCTCCGCCTGGATGACGGCGGCCCGACGGGCGGCCTCGGCCTGGCGCCCGAGCGGGCCGAGCTGGCGACGGATCTCGCCGGTGAGGTCGGTGACCCGGGTGAGGTTGGCCTCCATCGCCTCGAGCTTGCGGAGCGCGCGCTCCTTGCGCTTGCGGTGCTTGAGGACGCCCGCGGCCTCCTCGATGAAGCCGCGGCGCTCCTCGGGCGTCGCCCGGAGGACGGTGTCGAGCTGGCCCTGGCCGACGATGACGTGCATCTCGCGGCCGATGCCGCTGTCGGAGAGGAGCTCCTGGATGTCGAGGAGGCGGCTCGGGGTGCCGTTGATGGCGTACTCGGATCCGCCGTTGCGGAACATCGTCCGGCTGATCGTCACCTCGGTGTAGTCGATCGGCAGGGCGCCGTCGGAGTTGTCGATCGTCAGGGAGACCTCGGCCCGGCCGAGCGGCGGCCGGCCGGCGGTCCCGGCGAAGATGACGTCCTCCATCTTGCCGCCACGCAGGCTCTTGGCGCCCTGCTCCCCCATGACCCAGGCGAGGGCGTCCACGACGTTGGACTTGCCGGACCCGTTCGGGCCGACGATGCACGTGATGCCCTGCTCGAGGCGCATCGTCGTCGCCGAGGCGAAGGACTTGAAGCCCTTGAGGGTGACGGTCTTGACGTACACGGTGTCGGGGGTCGGCTTCCTCGTCGGGGGGGCAGGTCGGCGTTCACTGTACCGGCGGCGACGCGGTCTCCCGGGAGGCCGAGCGCGCCACACCGCAGGCCGGTGACGGATGTGGCGGAGGGGGCGGATGAGCCGTGCCGGGCCGGTCAGGGCTGCCGCGGCGGCGGCGCGGGCGCCTGTCCGCCGGCAATGGCCTCGTGGTGGTGGATGACCTCGGCGATGATGAAGGTGAGGAACTTCTCGGCGAACTGCGGGTCCAGGCCGGCCTCGTCGGCCAGCGCCCGGAGCCGAGCGACCTGCTCGACCTCGCGGGCCGGGTCGGCCGGCGGCAGCCCGAGCGAGGCCTTGAGCTCGCCGACGCTCTGGGTCGCCTTGAACCGCTCCGCGAGCAGGTGGACGACGGCGGCGTCGATGTTGTCGATGCTCGAGCGCAGCCGGGCCAGCTCGGGAGGAACCTCGCTCACGTCGGCCATCGTAGGGAGCCCCGAGGCCGGTGGCAGCCGCGTCTCAGGCGACGGTATGCCGCGGCGAGCCCCGGGGTGGGTGCGTGCGGACCCGACCGGGACACCGGACAGCCACACGACCACCCGAGGCCGCGGCATACCGCGGACGCGGGTGCGACGTCAGCGCTCGGCGAAGCCGCTCGCCTGGCCGAGCGGACGCGCCCACAGCGGGCTCGACAGCCCCGTCACGTGGCCGGGCCGTCGGGTCGAGCTGGGGTACTCCTCGAGGAGCTGCAGCAGCTGCCAGAGCCGGGCCTCGGTGCCCTCGGCGACGATCTCGACCCGGCCGTCGTCGGTGTTGCGGGCGTGGCCGACGAGGCCGAGCTCGAGGGCGCGGGCCCGGGTCCACCACCGGAAGCCCACCCCCTGGACGTCCCCGCGGACGAAGACGGTCATCCGGCGCTGGAGGTCGGGGGTCCTGCTCTCACTCACCCCGCCATCGTATGGGCGCGCGGGTCAGGGGGCCGCGGCGCGGGGCGGCGGCTGGCACTTCGGGCAGAAGAACGACGAGCGGTTCATGAACGCCTCGCGCTGGATGAGCGTCCCGCACCGCGAGCACGGCGTCCCTTCCTGCCCGTAGGCGTGGAGGGAGCGGTCGAAGTAGCCCGAGGCGCCGTTGACGTTGACGTAGAGGCTGTCGAAGCTCGTCCCACCCTGGTCGAGCGCCTGGAGCATGACGTCACGGGTGTGGTCGAGCAGCCGCGAGATGGACGGCCCGGTCAGGCGCGCGGCGATCCGTTCGCCGTGGATGCCCGCCCGCCACAGCGCCTCGTCGGCATAGATGTTGCCGACCCCGGAGATCGACCTGCTGGTCGAGGAGCACCCGCTTGACGGCGCTGTTCCGGGTGCGGATCCGCTCGACGACCGCTCGCTGGTCGAAGTCGGGGTCGAGCGGGTCCCGCGCGATGTGGGCGATGGGGTCGGGGATGTCGTCGTGGCCGAGGTCGGCGAGGAGGATGCCGCCGAAGGTGCGCTGGTCGACGAAGCGGAGCTCCGGCTCGCCGTCGGTGAAGAGGAACCGGGCGCGCAGGTGTCGCTCGTCCATCGCGTCGGACCGTTCGACGAGGAGCTGGCCGCTCATCCCGAGATGGAGGACGAGGGCCCGCCGCTCCGGGAGGACGAGCCAGAGGTACTTGCCGCGCCGCCGGGCCTCCTGCACGACCTCGCCCCGCAGCCGCGCCGCGAGGTCGAGCGGCCCCGGCACGTGCCGTCGGGTCACCCGCGCGCCGTAGATCTCGACGTCGGCGATCTCCCGGCCGACCACGTGGGCCTCGAGCCCGCGCCGGACGACCTCGACCTCGGGCAGCTCAGGCATCCGCCATCCGCGACCCGATCGCCTCCCACGCCTGTGCCGCGGCCTGCTGCTCGGCGTCCTTCTTCGTCCGGCCGGTGCCCGTGCCGAGGGCCTCCCCGCCGATGAGGACCTCGGCGAAGAAGGTCTTCGCGTGCTCGGGACCGTCGTCGGCCACCCGGTACTCGGGAGTGCCCAGCGTGTGCTGCGAGCACAGCTCCTGGAGGCTCGTCTTCCAGTCCAGACCCGCCCCCATCCGCGCCGACTCGCTGATGAGCGGGTCGAGGAGGTGGTGGACGAACGCGGCCGCGGGTGCGAGGCCGGCGCTGAGGTATGCCGCCCCGATGACGGCCTCCATCGTGTCGGCGAGGATCGAGTCCTTGTCCCGGCCGCCGGTCGTCTCCTCACCGCGACCGAGGAAGAGGAAGTCCCCGAGGCCGATGGTGCGGGCGACGTCCGCGAGCGCTCGCATGTTGACGACCGCCGCGCGCAGCTTGGCGAGCTGGCCCTCCGCGAGGTCGGGGTGGGTCGAGTAGAGGGTGTCCGTGACGACGAGGCCGAGCACCGAGTCGCCGAGGAACTCGAGGCGCTCGTTGTGGGGAAGCCCGCCCGACTCGTAGGCGTAGGAGCGATGCGTGAGGGCACGCCGAAGCAGGGCGAGGTCGATCTCGCCCCCCGTCACGTCCTGGACGAGAGCCAGCAGCTCCTCGACGGGACGCGGCGGACCGAGTGTCGCCCCGTCGCTGCTCCGCCCCATGGCGACCGTCCTCCGGTCAGCCCTGGTGCTCGGTGCGCTCGGCCGCCCCGTAGTGCCGGCCCTGGTAGGTCCCGCAGGACGGGCACGCCATGTGCGGCTGCATCTGGGCCTTGCACTGGGGGCACGTCGTGAGCGCGACCGGGGCGGCCTTCCAGTTGGCCCGGCGGGAACGGGTGTTGGAGCGGGACGTCTTCCGCTTCGGAACGGCCACGTCAGGTCCTCTTCTCTTCGCTGTCAGTCGTGGCCGGCTCTGCGAGGTCACGCAGGGCCGCCCACCTGGGGTCGATCACGTCGTGCCGATGGTCCGGGTCGTCCTCGAGCCTGGCCCCACACTCGGAGCACAGTCCCGGGCAGTCCGGGCGACACACGGGCTGGAACGGCAGTGCTGGCACCACCGTGTCCCGCAGCACCGGTTCGAGGTCGATGAGACCGTCCTCGATCCGATACTCGTCGGCTGCCTCCTCGTCCCCCACCTCGTGGTGGTGGGCCGCACGATCGGCGTAGGCGAACAGCTCCTGGAACGACACGTCCACGGGGACGGTGATCGGATCCAGGCACCGCACGCAGGCACCGCTCGCCGTGCCACGGACCGAACCGGTGACCAGCACTCCCTCGACGACGGACTCGAGCCTCAGGTCGAGATCGAGGGACGTGCCCTCGTCGACCCGGAGCACCTCCGTGCCGAAGTCGGCTGGTGCCCCGGCCACGCGGGTCAGCTCCGACATCGAACCGGGTCGCCGACCGACCTCCTTGGTGTCGACAACCAGGGGAGATCGCGGATCGAGACGAGTCATGTGCCTTGTGCGTGGTCGGGTAGTTCGGACTGTGTCACTGCGGACACAAACCGACAGGACAGAGTACCGGGCGGGCGACCCTCCACCCAAATGCGCGGGGTCCGGCGCCGCCGGTGGGCGGGTCAGGAGGCCGACCGTCGCCGCGCGACGAGGGCGTCCCGGACCGGGTCCGGCACGAGCCCGGTGACGTCGCCGCCGAGGGCCGCGACCTCCTTGACGAGCGAGCTCGACACGTGTTCGTAGGCCGGGTCGCCGGGGACGAAGACCGTCTCGAGCCCGGTGAGGTGCCGGTTCATCAGCGCCATCGGGAGCTCGTAGGCGAAGTCGGTACCGCCCCGCAGCCCCTTGACGACGACGTCGGCGTCGAGCTCGCGGCATACGTCGACGAGGAGGCGCCGGGCGAAGGCCTCGACCCGGACCCGGCCCCGCCCCCTGTCGTCGGGGAAGGGACGCGACGGCCGCCTCGATGAAGGCGATCCGCTCCTCGACCGAGAAGGCGCCCTCCTTCGCCGGGTTGTGGAGGACGGCGACGACGACCTCGTCGTAGAGGGCCGCCGCCCGCCCGATGACGTCGACGTGCCCCGCGGTGACCGGGTCGTAGGACCCCGGGCACACCGCGCGGCGGATGCGCTGCTCGCTCACGACCGGCAACCTAGCGCGTTCACAGGGCGACCCGCCCCGTCACGCAGGTGACCGTGTCGCCGCCGACCCAGACGTCCTCGCCCTCGGTGCTCACCCGGACCCGCCCGCGGCGCCCGAGAACGGTGCCCTGGGAGGCGACGTATGCCGTCGGCGCGCGGCCGGTGCCGATGAGCCACTGCGCGAGACCCGCGTTGAGCGAGCCGGTCACCGGGTCCTCCCCGAGGCCGAGGCCCGGGCAGATGGCGCGCACCTCGTAGACCGCACCGACCCGCGCGACGTCGGCCGCGGCATACGGACCGATGACGCCGATCTCGAGCGAGCCGAGGGCCGGCAGGTCGGCACGGATCCCGAGGACGGTCTCGGCGCTGTCGAGGAGGAGGCCGAGCCAGCCCGGGCCGTTGTCGACCCACTCGGCGGCCACGACGGCGCCGTCCGGCAGGCGGAGGGCGGCGACGACGGTGGCCAGGGTCGCGTCGTCCACCGGTCCGGAGCGGACGAGCGGTGGGGCCTTGAACGCGAGCCGGGAGCCGGAGTCGCGGACCGACACCAGGCCCGCACCGCACTCCTGGACGAGCATCCCCGTCTCGCGGGGCACCCCGCCCGCCTGGAGCCAGGCGTGCGCGCTGCCGAGGGTCGGGTGGCCGGCGAAGGGCAGCTCGCCGCCGGGAGTGAAGATCCGCAGCCGGTAGTCGGCGGTGGGCTCGGTGGGCGGCAGGAGGAAGGTCGTCTCGGAGAGGTTGGTCCACCGGGCGAAGGTCGCCATCTGCTCGTCGGTGACGCCCTCGGCGTCGTGGACGACGGCGACGGGGTTGCCGAGCCACGGCTCTGCGGTGAAGACGTCGACCTGGCTGAACGGACGCATTGCGCGAGGGTATCGCCTGGCCGCTACCCCGCCGGCGGGTGCTCCTCCATCCACCGCGCGACGAGGGCGGCGGCCTCGGCGGGCCGCTCGAGCGCCGGCAGATGGGCCGCCCACGGCAGCCGACGGAGGGTGGCGTGCGGCATCGTCGCGGCGAGGTGCTCGCCGACGGCGACGAAGTGGTCGAGGTCGCGCTCCCCCACGACGACGAGGGTCGGTGCGTCGATCGTCGCCGGGTCGACCTCGACCCGGTCCGGGCCGTCGTGCTCGGGGTCGGTCAGCTGGAGCTCGAAGGCCCGGCGCTGCATCGCGCTCACCTCCCGCCGGGTCGCGTCGTCGGCGTCCGGACCCAGCCAGGTGTCGACGTTGAGGGCGACCGCGCCCTCGACGTCGTCCGCCTCGAGGAGGCGGTCCTCCTCCTCGCCGAAGGCACCCACCGCGGCGCTCGGCTCGAGTCCCCGGTATGCCGCGCAGAGGAGGACGAGCGCCCCGACGAGGTCCGGTCGGGTCACCGCCAGCTCGAGGGCGACCCGGCCCCCGAGGGAGGATCCGACGACCGTAGCGCCGCGGATCCCTCGCTCGTCGAGGAGGCCGGCCACGTCGCCCGCGTCGGTGTAGGCCGTGCCGACGTCCGGCATCGGGGACTCGCCGAAGCCGCGCAGGTCCGGGGCGATGACCCGCACCCCGTCGGAGCGCTCGGCGGCCAGGGCGGTGCGCAGGCCACGCCACATCCGCCGGTCGGCCACCCCACTGTGGAGCAGGACGAGGACCGGGCCGGCGCCGGCGCCGCCGGGGCCCTCGCCGTCGAGCGCCTGGTCGCCGTCGAGCGCATCGTCGGCGTCGAGCGCCATGCGTCGGGGTCGAGCCCATGGTTGCCGTCGAGCGCTTCGTCGTCGTGGGCGAGGGCGGGGAGGTCGCCCGCCGCCGCGGCGGGGTCGGGTGCTCGGGCGGGTTCGGTCGAGGCCATCGGCCCAGTGTCGCCGGGCGGCAGGCACGAGTCGACCGCATTTGCCGTCGAGGGCGGTGCCACCAGACGGCCCCCGCCCTGCTCCACCCGACGCCCCGCTCCACCCGACGCCCCGCTCCACCCGACGCCCCGCCCGCCCGACGCCCCGCGCCACCCGACGCCCCGCGCCACCCGACGCCCCGCGCCACCCGACGCCCCGCTCCACCCGACGCCCTCCGGCCCGCGCGACCGGACAGGTTCCTGCGGAATGGGTGTGTTGCAGCACCCCCATTCCGCAGCACCCTCTGCTAGCAGAGGTTCGTGCAGGGGCGGGCGGGGCGGGCGGCGGGGCGGGGGGGGGAGGCCGGTCAGGGGATGGTGGCGAGGTGGACCGTCGTCTCGCCGTAGCGGCGGGGCTTCTCGACCTCGTACTCGACCGACCACGCCGGCGCCGGCGACCGAGACGAGCGCTCGACGACGACGAGACCACCCGGCGCGAGCCACGACTCGTCGGTGAGGGCGCCGAGGACGTCGCCGAGGTCGGCCTCCGCGAGGTCGTAGGGCGGGTCGACGAGGACGAGGTCGACGGGGTGCGGGCCGACCCGGGCCACCGCGGGGAGGACCGACATGGCGATGACCTGGGTCCGGTCGTCGAACCCCAGCTGGGCGATGTTGGCCCGGACGGTGCGGAGCGCCCGCTGGTCGGACTCGACGAAGATCGCGTCCTCGGCGCCCCGGCTCAGCGCCTCCAGGCCGAGCGCTCCGGACCCGGCATACAGGTCCAGGACGCGCGCCCCGGCGACGGCTCCGCGCGCCTCGAGGGCGGAGAACAGCGCCTCGCGCACCCGGTCGCTCGTCGGCCGGGTGCCGCGTCCGGCGGGGGTGCGCAGGGTCCGTCCACCGACCGTGCCGGCGATGATGCGGGTCACGCTTGCCTCCTCAGCCGCGTTCGAGGTATGCCGCCTGCTCGGCATCGAGCCGCTCGGCCAGCAGTCGGGCCAGGTCGGGGTGGGCGGTGAGGTCCGGGTCGTCGGCGACGAGGGCCATCGCGTCCTCGCGGGCCGCCTCGATGACGTCCTCGTGCTCGAGGATGTGGAGGAACTGCAGCTGGCTGCGCCGGCCGCTCTGGGCGGCGCCGAGGATGTCTCCCTCGCGACGCTGGGCGAGGTCGAGCCGGGCCAGCTCGAAGCCGTCCGTGCTCGCCGCGACGGCGTCGAGCCGGGTCCGGGCCGTCTCGGCGTCCGAGCCGGTCAGCAGCAGGCACAGCCCCGGGTGGCCGCCCCGGCCGACCCGGCCCCGGAGCTGGTGCAGCTGGGAGACGCCGAACCGGTCGGCGTCCATGATGACCATGACGCTCGCGTTGCCGACGTCGACGCCGACCTCGATGACGGTCGTCGAGACGAGGACGTCGACCTCGCCCTCCTGGAAGCGCCGCATCACGGCGTCCTTCTCCTCCGGCGCCATCCGCCCGTGCAGGGTCTCGATCGTCAGCCCGTGGAGGGCCGGGTTGTCGACGAGGGCCGCGTGGACGGCATACACGCTGGCGAGCGGCCGCTCCGTGGGGCCCTTCCCACCCGGCCCCGGCTCGTCTCCCTCGTCCTCGGCCGATGGCTCCTCGACGAGGGACATCTCGGCGTCGGGCTCGTCGTCGTCGCCGATCCGGGGGCACACGACGTAGGCCTGTCGGCCGGAGCGGACCTCCTCGGCGACCCGCTCCCAGGTGCGCTGGACCCACGCGGGGAGCTCGAGGGGCACGACGTGGGTCGTGATGGGCGCCCGACCGGCCGGCAGCTCGCGCAGGGTCGAGGTCTCGAGGTCCCCGAAGACCGTCATCGCGACGGTCCGCGGGATCGGTGTCGCGGTCATGACGAGCAGGTGCGGCGGGGTGGTGCCCTTGCCGCGGAGGGCATCGCGCTGCTCGACGCCGAAGCGGTGCTGCTCGTCGACGACGACGAGCGCGAGGTCCTGGAAGTCGACCCGGTCCTGGATGAGGGCGTGGGTGCCGACGACGATCCCCGCGTCACCGGAGACGATGTCGAGGAGGGACCGCTTGCGGACGGCCGTCGGCTGGCTGCCGGTGAGAAGGGCCACCCGGGTGCCGATCTCGGAGCCGCCGAGCAGCCCGCCCTCCGCGAGGTCACCGAGCATCGCCGTGATGGTCCGGTGGTGCTGGGCGGCGAGGACCTCGGTCGGGGCGAGGAGCGCCGCCTGCCCTCCGGCGTCGACGGCGGCGAGCATCGCCCGCAGCGCGACGACGGTCTTGCCGGACCCGACCTCACCCTGGAGAAGCCGCTGCATCGGCACCTCGCGAGCCATCTCGGCGGCGATCGTCGCGCCGACCTCGCGTTGGCCGTCGGTGAGGTCGAAGGGCAGCCGGGCGTCGAAGGCCTCGAGCAGGCCGCCCGGGCGGGCCTCCCGGGCCCGGGTCCGCTCCCCCGTCGCCCGCGAGCGCCGCTGGGCGAGGGTCGTCTGGAGGATGAGCGCCTCCTCGTAGCGCATCCGGCGCCGGGACCGCTCGACCTGCGCCCATGACGACGGGGTGTGGATGCCGCGGAGCGCCTCGATCCGGCTCGGCAGGTCCCGCCGGGCCAGGAACTCCCCGGGGAGCGGGTCGGCGGCATCCTCGAGCTCGGTGAGGACGGCCCGGACGATCTCGGTCACCGTCCACGTGTGGAGGTTGCCGACCCGGCGGTAGATGGGGATGAGGTCCGAGCGCTCCCCCCGGTCGAGGTCGTCGAGCGGGGTGTAGCCGGGGTGGGTCAGCTGACGCCGGCCCCGATAGCTGCCGACCGTGCCGGCGAAGAGGCAGCGGGCACCCACGGTGAGGGCCCGCTCGTGGCCGTAGGCCGAGAAGAAGGTGATGTCGAGGTCGTGGGTGCCGTCGGTGATGACGGCGGTGAGTCGCCGCCCGCGCCGGTTGCGCATCGGCACGACGTCGACCGACCGCACCTCGGCGACGACGACGGCATACTCCCCGATCTCGAGGTCCTCGAGGTTGCTCTCCTTCGTCCGGTAGCGCCGCGGCCAGAAGCCGAGCAGATCCCCGACCGTCTCGATGCCGCGGTCCTTGGCGAACTTCGCGGCCTGGTTCGGCCGGATGACCTTCGTCAGGCGGGAGGACTCCTCGAGCACGCTCACTCGACCCCGATGAGGAGGGGATAGCTGCCCTGGCCGCCCTCGATGACGACGACCTCGACCTCGGCGTGCTCGTGGTGCAGGTCCGACTGCACGGTGGCGACGAGGTCGGGGTCGGCCTCCGCGCCGGTGACGAGCGTGACGAGCTCGCCGCCCGCGGCCAGCAGCCGGTCGAGGACCTGCCGGGCGGCCGCGGCGAGGTCGTCGCCGATGAGGGCGATGTCGCCGTCGATGATGCCGAGCACGTCGCCCGGCTGGCACACGCCCGCCCAGGTGAGGGCCTCACGCACCGCGACGGTGACGGCTCCGTGCCGGGTCGCGACGGCCGCCGACGTCATCGCGAGGACGTTCTCGGGGAGGGGATGCGCGGGGTCGAAGACCGCGAGGGCGGCCAGGCCCTGGACGACGGTCCGCGCCGGCACGACGCGGACGGTGACCCCCTCCTCCCCCGCCGCGGCGCTCGCGGCCTCGGCGGCGAGGACGGTGTCCTTGTCGTTGGGCAGGAGGATGACGGCGCTCGCCCCGGATGCCCGGACGGCGTCGAGGATCGCGCCCGCCGAGGCGCGACGGCCCGGGGCCGAGTCGACGGTGCGGGCCCCCGCCTCGGTCATGAGGGCCGCGATGCCGGGGCCGGCCGAGCAGGCGACGACGGCGATCTCCGCGGCCTCGGCGCCGCCCTGGCCCTGGCCGACCTGGGAGGCGAAGTGGGTGATCCGGATCCGGTGTGGCCGGCCGGCCTCGATGCCCGCCTCGACGGCCGCGCCGGGGTCGTCGACGTGGACGTGGACGTTCCACAGGTCCGGCCCGCCGACGACGAGCAGGCTGTCGCCGAGCCCGTCCAGCGTGCGGGTCAGCTCCGCCACGGCGTCGGCATCGGCGCCGGTGAGGAGGTACATGACCTCGTATGCCGGCCCGCCGGCATACGAGGCGAGGTCACCGGCCGCGTGGGGGACCTCGGCGAGCCCACCCGTCCCGTCGGGGGTCTCGGGTGTGACGCCGGCGGTCGGGGCCAGATGCCAGCCCTCGCGGCGCTTGAGGGCGGGACCGGCGCCGAGGGCGGCCTCTGCGTCGTCGGTCCACGACCCCGAGACCACGCGGTGGAGGGCCTCGACCATGAGGACGAGACCGGCCCCGCCGGCATCGACGACCCCGGCCCGGGCGAGGACCTCGAGCTGCTCCGGAGTGCGGGCGAGCGCATCGTTGGCGGCGGTGACGGCGGCCCCGGCGACCGCCGCGACGTCGCCCTCGGTCGCGGCCGCGCCCGCCGCCGCGGCGACGGCGTCGGCGACGGTGAGGATCGTCCCCTCCTGCGGATGCGCGACACAGGCCCGGGCCAGCTCGGCGCCTCGGCCGAAGCCCGCGGCGAGAAGGGCTGCGTCGATGCTCTCCGCGCCGGCGTCGAGGACGACCTGGCAGATCCCCCCGACGATCTGGCTGACGATGACACCGGAGTTGCCCCGGGCCGAGAGGAGGATGGCCCGGGCGAGCGTGCGGCACTCCTCGGTGAGGGTCGCCGTGCCGAGGATGCCGGCCGCATCGTGCGCGGCGACCGTCTCGTCGATCGCGGCGTCCATCGTGAGGTAGAGGTTGGTGCCGGTGTCGCCGTCGGGAACGGGGAAGACGTTGAGCGCATCGATCTCGGTCCGTCGCGCCGCGAACGCCGCCCGGGTCAGCAGGGCCCAGTGCCGGGCGTCGTCGGCGGTGAGGACATCGGCCACCCTCGGAGAGTATCGGCAGGCTCCCCCACCTCGACAGCGCGACGCGGCCGGTGGCGTGGCCCCCTCGGCGTTTTGGTGCGGCGACGCCTCCTCGGCTACCCTTGTCGGGTTCAGCGCGAGCCTGCCCTCGTCCCGGACGGGGTCGACCCCGGGTCGACAGCGACCCGGCCGGTCACCACCGCGGCAGGCGCGACCAGCATCAGATCCTTGAGGAGTTCACCCGTGGCTGCCACCTGCGACGTCTGCGGCAAGGGACCCGGCTTCGGGCACAGCATCTCGCACTCCCACCGACGCACCAAGCGCCGCTGGAACCCCAACATCCAGCGCGTCAAGGTTCTCGTCGGCGACGCCGGAGTGACCCCGAAGCGGATCAACGTGTGCACCTCCTGCCTCAAGGCGGGCAAGGTCACCCGCTGACCCACGCCGCACCCGATCGGGCCGGCCTCCCTCGCGGAGGACCGGCCCTTTCTCTGTCGTGCCGGCGCCGCCCCCCGCGCCGCCCCCGGGGCAGGGATCAGGGGCGGAAGTGGTCCCAGCCCCCGGGAACGACGGCCTCGCCGTCGATCGTGACGACGGCGCCGGCGTCACCCACCGGAAGGACCTCGCCGATGACCCGCCACGGCGGGCCCGGGACGGCATCGGAGGCGGGGAAGCAGGCGAGGAGCGAGTGCTCCTCGCCGCCGCCGAGAACCTGACGCCACGCCTCGTCGGCGTCGAGCACCGCCTCGAGGGGGGCGGCATACGCCTCACGCAGCGTCGCCCCGGACAGCTCGAGGCGCACGCCGCTCGCCGCCGCGACCCGGGCGGCGTCGCGGACGAGGCCGTCGGAGATGTCGATCATCGCGCTCGCGCCGGCCCGCGCGGCCGCGGGACCGGACTCGTACGGCGGCCGGGGCGCCCGGTGGTAGGCGACGACGTCGGCCGTCGTCGCGGCCCACCGGCCCTCGTCCGACACGCCGTCGCGTCGAAGCACCTCGAGCCCCGCGCCGGAGCGCCCGAGCGAGCCGGCGACCGCGACGACGTCACCGGGCCGGGCGCCGGAGCGCAGGACCGGAGGGCGGCCGGCGAGGTCCCCCAGCGCCGTCACGGCGACGAGGACGACGCCAGGAGGAGCCGCGGAGAGGTCCCCGCCCACGACGGGCACCCCCGCGTCGCCGGCGGCCTCGGCGATGCCGTCGGCGAGGTCGAGCACCCACGACAGGGGCGTCGCCGGATCAGCCGCGAGCGCCACGAGCAGCCCGGTCGCGACGGCGCCCATGGCGGCGACGTCGGCGACGTTCTGGGCGACGACCTTCGCGCCCACGTCGCGCCCCGTGGACCAGTCGTCGCGCCAGTCGCGCTCCCGGACCATCGTGTCGGTCGTCGCGACGACCGAGCCGGACGCCGCGGCGAGCACGGCGGCGTCGTCGCCGGCCGGGACGACGATGCCGCTCGCGTCGGCCGCCGGGCGCATTCGCGGCAGGATCTCGGCGAGGAGGTCCGCCTCGGATCGGTCGGCGAGGGTCGGGAGGGGGCCCGCCGCCGCGTCCTCCGGCGCCCCATCGGTCGCTCCCGTCTCGCGGGTCCCGCCCGTCCCTCGGCCTGTGCTCATCGTCACCCCTGCTCCCACGCCTCCCCGGGACGCACGCCCGGACACGGGCACGGTAGCGTCTAGCCTCGACGGTGCCCCCACCGACCGGACCGGTCGTGGTGGCGCTCCCAGACCCCGGGGCCGACGCCCCGACCCGAGACCCAACGAGGTGGTACCCGTGGTGCAGGCCTACATCCTCATCCAGACCGAGGTCGGAAGGTCCGCCGCGGTCGCGCAGGCCATCTCGCAGATCGACGGCGTGACGCTGGCCGAGGACGTGACCGGGCCCTACGACGTCATCGCCCGCGTCGAGTCCGGCACGGTCGACGACCTCGGCAAGCTCGTCATCGCCCGGATCCAGGACGTCGACGGCATCACCCGCACGCTGACGTGCACGGTCGTCCACGTCTGAGGCCGACCTCCACCGCGTCGCCGCGGACCCGCCGGCCGGCGACCCTCGGGTTCGCCGCGCTGCTCGTCCTCCTGCTCGGAACCTCCGGCTGCTCCGACGCCGTCGACGTGACCCCGCCCGAGGCGGCGGGCTCGGACGCGTGTCGCGCCGCGGCCGACGCCTGGCCCACGACCGTCGCCCACCTCGAGAAGCGCTCGACGACGAGCGACTCCCCCGCCGTGGCCGCCTGGGGCGACCCCGCCGTCATCGCCCGCTGCGGCGTCGCGGCCCTGGCCCCCACGACCGACCCGTGCATCGACGTCGACGGGGTCGGCTGGGTGGAGTCCCCGCTCAGCGACGGCTCCCGGTTCACGACCTTCGGCACCGACCCCGCCATCGAGGTGCTCGTGCCCGAGGACTACGCCCCGGGCGGGCTGCTGCTGCCGGCGTTCACGACCGCAGCGAGGGCCCTGCCCGCCAACGGCCTCGAGTGCCGCTGAGCCGAGGCTGCGCCGGCATGCCGCGCCTGCGGCATACCGGCGACCTCTCCTAGCGCAGTCCGGTGCGCCGCTCCATCGCGAGCGAGACGAGCTCGTCGATGAGCGCGGCGTAGCCGAGCCCGCTCGCCGCCCACATCCGGGGGTACATCGAGCTCGGCGTGAAGCCCGGCATGGTGTTGACCTCGTTGATGAGGATCTCGCCATCGGTGGTCCAGAAGAAGTCGACGCGGGCGAGCCCCTCACATCCGGCAGCGACGAACGCCCGCGCGGCCATCTCGCGGATCCGGTCGGCGACATCGGCGGGGACGTCGGCCGGACAGTCGAGCCGGATGTCGTCGTCGGCGAGGTACTTGGCCTCGAAGTCGTAGAACTCGTGGTTCTGGACGACGATGCACTCCCCCACCTCGCTCGTCCGCGGGGGGGCCGCAGCGCGCCCCTCGAGGACGCCGCACTCGATCTCGCGACCGAACACCGCGGCCTCGACGATGACCTTGGGGTCGTGCATCCGCGCCGCCTCGACCGCGGCCTCGAGGTCCTCCGGCCGCGACACCTTCGAGATGCCCATGCTCGAGCCCGCTCGGGCGGGCTTGACGAAGACCGGCCAGCCGAGCGCCTCGACGGCGGCGAGCCGTGCGTCCCGGTCGGCCTGCCAGTCCCGGTCCGTGATGACGACGTACGGGCCCATCGGCAGCCCGGCCGAGGCGAAGACGAGCTTCATGTAGTGCTTGTCCATCATCATCGCCGAGGCGGTGACGCCGGAGCCGACGTAGCGGACGTCGGCGAGCTCGAGGAGGCCCTGGATCGTGCCGTCCTCACCGAACGGGCCGTGCAGGAGCGGGAAGACGACGTCGACCTCGCCCAGCTCGCGCGGCGGGGCACCCGGCTCGAGGGCGACGAGACCGTGGTCGGCGCCGCCCGGCGGCACGAGGATGCCGGGCCCGGCGGGGTCGACCTCCGGGGTGTGTCCGCGGCCGAGCCGCAGCGGCTCGGGGTCGTCGGGAGCGAGGACCCAGCGGCCGTCGCGGGCGATGCCGATGGGGACGACGTCGTAGCGGTCGCGGTCGAGTGCGCCGAGCACGCTCGCGGCGGTGGCGCACGAGACGGCGTGCTCGGACGACCGGCCCCCGAAGACGAGGGCGACGCGGATCTTGCGCCCGTCCGGCGCGGGGGTCTGGTCGCTGCTCATCGGCAGCGACTCTATCCGCAGGGACCCGGGCCCCGGTGGAGCAGGCGTCCGGGCGCGGGGGTCGTCGACCGCCGCGACGGACCGGCGGGTGGTCGACGCCACGACCCGGCGCGGTCGCGGCATACCCTCTCCCCGTGGACCACCGACACGACCACCTGCACCCCGCCACCCGCATCGTCGCCCTCGGCCGGGAGGAGGCCTCGCCCGGCAGCCAGGTCGGTGCGCCGCTCGTCCTCACGTCGACGTACCACGCCGATGGTGCCGACATCTACGCGCGCACGAGCAACCCGACCTGGGCCGCCTTCGAGGAGGCCGTCGGCGCGCTCGAGGGGGGCGAGGCGCTCGTCTTCGGCTCCGGCATGGCGGCCGCGTCCGCCGCCCTGTCGCTCCTCCCCCTCGGGGGAACCGTCGTCGTGTCCCCGTCGGTCTACCTCGGCGTCCTCACCGCGCTCGAGGACCGGGTCGGCGCCGGGACGGCGACGGTGCGCTCCGTCGACACGGCCGACACCGCGGCGGCCGTCGCCGCCCTCGACGGCGCCGACCTGCTCTGGCTCGAGTCCCCGAGCAACCCGCTGCTCCACGTCACCGACCTCGCGACGATCCTGGCCGCCGCCCGGGAGCGCGGCGTCCTCAGCGTCGTCGACAACACGTTCGCCACGCCCCTCCTCCAGCAGCCGATCGCCCTCGGTGCCGACGTCGTCATGCACTCGGCGACGAAGTACCTCAGCGGGCACAGCGACGTCGTCCTCGGCGTCCTCGTCACCCCGCCCACCGACGAGGGCGCCGCCCGCCGGGAACGGCTGGCCCACCACCGCTCGATCGGCGGCGCGATCGCCGGACCGATGGAGACATGGCTGGCCCTGCGGGGGCTGCGCACCCTCCATCTGCGGGTCGAGCGCGCCGGGACGAATGCCGCGGAGCTCGTCGCGCGGCTGCACTCGCACCCGGCCGTCGAGCGGGTGCGCTACCCCGGCTTCGGCGCCATGGTCTCGATCGAGGTCGCGGGTGGCGCCGAGGCCGCCGAACGGGTGGCGGCGGCCACCCGGGTGTGGGTCCACGCGACGAGCCTCGGGGGCGTCGAGAGCCAGCTGGAGCGGCGGCGCCGGATCCCCGGCGAGCCGGAGATCGTGCCGGAGAACCTCCTGCGGCTCTCGGTCGGGGTCGAGGACGTCGAGGACCTCTGGGCCGACCTCGACGCGGCCCTGCGCGGCTGACCTCAGGTGGCGGGTCTCATCCGGCCGGGCAGGTCCCGCAACGCCGGCGCGACGAGGGCGGAGACGACGAGGAGCATGAGCCCACCGACGAGGTAGGTCCGGGGGATCCCGATGAGGTGTGCCGCGAGGCCGGCACCCGCAGCCCCGACGGGGATGGAGACGAAGGCGGTGAGCCGGTAGGCGCTGGTCACCCGCCCGAGCAGGGCGGGAGGGACGACGCGCTGCCGGTAGGACATCGTCACGACGTTCCACACCGTGCCGCCGAGACCGGCCACGACGAGGATGACGACGACGGCGGGCACCGAGGTCGTGAGTCCCAGGGCCATGGCGGAGAGGGCGAACCCGAGCAGCGACCCCAGCACGGCCGCCCGCTGGCCGATCCGACGGACGAGCCCGGCCGTCGTCAGCGCCCCGAGCACCCCGCCGACGGCGAAGGCCGCGACGACCCACCCGTAGGCCGCCTCGGGCAGGGCGAGGACCTCGAGGACGAAGAGGACGAGAACCGCGACGACCCCGCCGACGACGGCGTTGACGGCCCCGACGGCAAGCGCGAGCGTGCGCAGCACCCGGTCACCCGCGAGGAACCGGACGCCCTCGACGAGCTGGGCCCACCCCGTGCCCACGTGGACGGGTCGCTCGCGGCGTGGTCCCCGGCGGGCGACGAGGAGCACGAGGACGGCCGCCACGGCGAAGCTCACGGCGTCGAGCACGAACGGGGCCCCGGACACGAGGACGAAGAGGAGCGCCCCCACGGGCGGCCCGACGAGGTTGGCGCCGACGGCGAGCGAGCCCTGGGTCAGGGCGTTCGCGCGTTCGAGGTGCCGGTCCTCGACCAGCTCGGGGACGACCGAGGACGAGGCGTTGTCGAAGAAGGGGGCGAGGAGCCCGAGGGCGAGGGCGGTCACATAGAGCAGGGCGATGGAGACGTGTCCGGCGAGGACGAGGGCCGCGAAGCCACCCATGACGAGGGCACGGGCGACATCGACCCGACCCATGAGCCCGAGCTTGTCGACGCGGTCCACGACGACGCCGGACACGAGGCCGAGGATCACCCAGCCGAGCATGGTCAGGGCGTTGACGAGGGCGACGAGCCGGGGGTCGCGCGTCAGCGAGGCCGCGAGCAGCGGCATCGCACCCTCGGCGATGCCGTCGCCGGCGAACGACACGGACGCGGCGGTCCAGACCGTCCAGTACCGGCGACCCAGGGGCTGCACGCCGTGGCACCGATCCCCTCCCCCCTCGCGGCGCTCAGCCGGTCTCGGCCTTGCGGGCGCGGGACAGGAGCGACTCGACGACCTCTCCGGGCGTGCGGCCCTCGTGGACGACGGCGTGGACCTGCTCGATGATCGGGACGTCGATGTCGTGGTGGCGGGCGAGGTCGAGGATCGAGGCGCACGACTTGACGCCCTCGGCGGTCTGGCTCGTCGCGGCGACGACCTCGGCGACGCTCATCCCCCGGCCGAGGTTGACGCCGAACGTGTGGTTGCGCGACAGCGGGGACATGCATGTCGCGATGAGGTCGCCGACCCCCGCCAGGCCCGCGAAGGTCACCGGGCTGCCACCGAGCGCCGTGCCGAGCCTCGTCATCTCGGCCAGGCCTCGGGTGATGATCGACGCCTTGGAGTTGTCGCCGAAACCCAGCCCCTCGGCCATCCCCACCGCGAGGGCGATGACGTTCTTGACGGCCCCGGCGAGCTCGGTGCCGATGACGTCGGGGCCCGTGTAGGGCCGGAAGTATGCCGCGGCGCAGGCCGCCGCGACCTGCTCGGCGCGGGAGGGGTCTGCCGACGCGACGACGCTGGCCGCCGGGTGGCGTTCGGCGATCTCGCGAGCGAGGTTGGGGCCGGAGACGACGACGACGCGCTCGGGCTCGACGCCCCCGACATCGGCGATGACCTCGCTCATCCGCATCGTCGTGCCCAGCTCCACCCCCTTCATCAGCGACACGACGGCGGCGTCGGCCGGGAGCGCCGACCCCCACCGGGTGAGGTTGTCGCGCAGCGTCTGGCTCGGCACGGCGAGGACGACGATGTCGGCTCCGTCGGCGGCCTCCGCCGGGTCGGCGACGGCCCGGACGGTGGCGGGCAGCCGGAGCTCGGGCAGGTAGTCGGTGTTGCAGCCGGCGTTGACGGCGTCGACGACCTCGGGGCGCCTCCCCCACATCGTCACCGGGGTCCCGGCGTCGGCGAGGACGGCGGCGAAGGCGGTCCCCCAGCTGCCGGTGCCGAAGACCGCGGCGCGGCTCATCCCCGGTCCTCTTCCGTGCTGCGGATCCGGCCCATCGTGCTCTGGCCGTGCTCGCGCGGATCCCAGGGCCGGTCCGGCGGGGCGCCGCCGCGCAGGGCCTGGAGCTCGGTCGTGATGGCGGCCATGATCCGGCTGGTGGCCTCCTCGAGGACCGGGCGGGTCATCGGCTTGTCGTAGAGGTCCTCGAGGGCGACCGGCCCTCCGGCGCGCACCCGCATCGTCTTGAGCGGGACGAGCGACGGGGTGCGCCCATACGGTGCGAGGAGGTCCTGCGGACCCCACTGGGCGACGGGGATGACCGGGCAGCGGGTCTGGAGGGCGACGCGCGCGGCGCCGGTCTTGCCCCGCATCGGCCACAGGTCCGGGTCCCGGGTCAGCGTGCCCTCGGGGTAGATCGCGACGCAGCGCCCGTTCTCGACGGCCTCGACGGCGGCCCGGTAGGCCCCGGCCGCCTGGCCGGTCTCGCGATAGACGGGGATCTGCTCCGCGCCCTTGAGGATCGACCCGACGACGGGAACCTTGAAGACCTCGATCTTGGCCAGGAAGAGCGGTACCTGCCCGTTGTCGAAGAGGAAGTGGGCGAAGGCCAGCGGGTCGACGTGCGAGACGTGGTTGGGGCAGACCACATAGCCGGTATCCGTCGGGAGGTTCTCCTCGCCCGACCACTCGCGGCGGGTCAACGCCATGAGTGGGGGGCGCAGGATCGAGGCGGCCAGCCGGTAGGCCGGGGTCAGCCTGCGGCGGCGCTGGCGCGTGGGCACGGACGGCTCGCTCTCCTCGGGGACAGTGAGTCATCTTCGTTCGGGGACCCGGGGATGTCGAGTAGCCCGCGCCGTCGGGCAGGATCGTGGCATGGCCCCCGCCCCGCCCGACTGGTTCGTCGTCGTGCCCGTCAAGGGCGGCGCCGCCGCGAAGTCGCGGCTCGGTCTGTCCCCCGACGGCCTCCGCGAGAGCGTCGCGACGGCACTGGCGCGGGACACCGTCGCCGCCGCCGTGGCGGGTATGCCGCCGGGCCGGGTCCTCGTCGTCACCTCCGCGTCCGACGTGGCCCGGTGGGCGGTCGCCCTCGGGGCCGACGCCGTCGAGGACCCCGGGGCTGGGCTCGACGCGGCGGTGCTCGCCGGAGCAGCCGCGGCCGCCGATCTCGGCGCCCGCGATGTCGCGGTGCTGCTCGGTGACCACCCCGCCCTCCGCCCCGCCGAGCTCACAGAGGCGCTGGTGGTGGCCGCGGCGTACGAGCGGGCCGTCGTCCCGGACGCGGCGGGGACGGGCACGGCCCTCCTCACGGCCCGCGGCGTCGCGCCGAGCCCGCGGTTCGGCGCGGGAAGCGCCGCACGGCATGTCGCGACCGGCGCGGAGCGGCTCGAGCTCGACCTGCCCGGGCTGCGCCATGACGTCGACGACCTCGCGGACCTCGCCGCCGTGGCGCGCCTGGGGGTGGGGCCGTCAACCCGTGCGACGCTGACCGGTAGCCTTCGGGGTGTGCAGGCGAGCATCCACACCTTCGACGACGAAACCGGCTCCGGGAGCGCGCTCCTCGACGACGGCCGGACCATCGAGTTCGGCCCGGAGGCCCTGGCCGACAGTGGCATCCGGTTCCTCCGGCCCGGGCAGCGGGTGAGCGTCGAGGCCGACCTCGAGACCCTCCGCGCCTCCCGCGTCTGGATCGTCGGCATCGGCGACTCCGAGGTCATCCGCTAGGTCCGCTCCGGAGCCCGCCCGCCGCCGCTCGGCCGCGGGCGCGTCCGCTCCACCGCCCCGACACGGACGAGGGCCGGCACCGTCGTCGGTGCCGGCCCTGTCGTTGCCTGGGGTCAGGACTTCTTGGCGGTCCGCTTCGCCGCGGTCTTCTTCGCGGGCGCCTTCTTGGCCGGCGCCTTCTTGGCCGGGGCCTTCTTGGCGGGGGCCTTCTTGGCGGGGGCCTTCTTGGCCGGGCCCGGCCTTCTTGGCCGGGGCCTTCTTCGCGGGGGCCTTCTTGGCGGGCGCGGCCTTCTTGGCCGGCGCGGCCTTCTTGGCCGGCGCGGCCTTCTTGGCCGGGGGCCTTCTTCGCGGCCGCCTTCTTGGCGGGCGCGGCCTTCTTGGCGGTCGTCGTCTTCGCGGCGGCCTTCTTCGCCGGGGCTGCGGTCTTGGTGGCGGTGCCGGCGGCCGCGCGCGCAGCGGCGGGAGCGGCCTTGGGCAGGCTCTTGGGGGACTTCACGTACCCCTTGAAGGCCGCGCCGGCGCGGAACCGCGGGGCCTTGGACTTGGGGATGCGAACGCTCGACCCGGTGTGCGGGTTGCGGCCCGTGCGGGCAGCGCGCTCCACGCGGTCGAAGGTGCCGAAGCCGGTGATGCCGACCTTCCCACCCTTGGTGACCTCCCGGATGATCGTGTCGAGGACGGCCTCGAGGGCGTCGGCCGCAGCCTTCCGGCTGCCGAGCCGCTTCTCGAGCTCGCGGACCAGCTCTCCCTTGTTCACTTCACGCTCCACTTCGTCTGAGGGTGCGACGCCGTGCGGCGCCCGAACGGGACCGTTGTCTCCCGGTCTGGGACGACCGTATGCCGCCCGGAGAGGCGAGTCCATCACCGCAGGGGTGCTTTCCGTTGTCCCACAATGGCTTTCGCCGCAGCCGAGGGAGCCGGGTCCGACGGCGCGGTCTCGGGGTCAGGGACGACTCCCGCTGGGCCGTCCCGAGCCCGGTCGAGTCCAGAGACGTTGTGCCTCAACGGTTCTCGACATCCATCGACCGAGCGGGGCTACGCGCCTCCCAGCGCAGCCCGAGTCGGCCGTCAAGTCACCCCAGTCACACCAGTCACAGCGCCACCGGGCCGCCGGGGGACGCGAAAACGACTGCACGACACGCCGAAACGGCGTGTCGTGCAGGCGTTTGCCGAGGCGGCGCGCGGCCGACGGGCGGCTCAGGCCGGGGTCGTCGTGGGCTTCCACGAGGGCCGGGTCTGCTCGAACGTCGTGATGGCGTCCTCGTGGCGGAGGGTGAGACTGATGTCGTCCAGCCCCTCGAGGAGGCGCCACCGCGTGTAGTCGTCGACCTCGAAGGGCGCGACGATGTCACCCGCCGTCACGGTGCGCGACTCGAGGTCGACGGTCACCGAGGTGCCGGGCTGGTTCTCGAGGAGCTTCCAGAGCAGCTCGACGTCGTCCTGGGCGCACTGGGCCGTCAGCAGGCCCTGCTTGCCGCTGTTGCCGCGGAAGATGTCGGCGAACCGGGACGAGATGACGACCCGGAAGCCGTAGTTCATCAGAGCCCACACGGCATGCTCCCGGGAGGAGCCCGTGCCGAAGTCCGGCCCTGCGACGAGCACCGAGCCCGCGGCATACGCGGGGTTGTTGAGGACGAAGGTCTCGTCACCGCGCCAGGCGGCGAACAGGCCGTCCTCGAAGCCGGTGCGGGTCACCCGCTTGAGGTAGACGGCCGGGATGATCTGATCGGTGTCGACGTTGCTGCGACGCAGCGGCACACCGATGCCGGTGTGGGTCGTGAACGGCTCCATGTCAGCGGTTCTCCTCGGTGAGGTCCTCGAGATCGGCCGGGCTGGACAGCGTGCCCCGCACGGCCGTGGCGGCGGCGACGAGCGGGCTGACGAGGTGGGTGCGCCCGCCCTTGCCCTGCCGGCCCTCGAAGTTGCGGTTCGAGGTCGAGGCGCTGCGCTCCCCGATCGCGAGCTGGTCGGGGTTCATCCCGAGGCACATCGAGCAGCCGGGCAGGCGCCACTCGGCGCCGGCCTCGGTGAACACCGCGTCGAGGCCCTCGGCCTCGGCCTGTACCCGGACCCGGGCCGAGCCCGGGACGACGAGCATTCGGACGCCCTCGGCCACGCGACGGCCCTTGATGACGGCGGCGGCGGCGCGAAGGTCCTCGATCCGGCCGTTCGTGCACGAGCCGACGAAGACCGTGTCGACGTGGATGTCGCGGAGCGGTGTGCCCGCCGTGAGGCCCATGTACTCGAGCGCCCGGGCGGCGGCGTGCTTCTCGTTCTCGTCGGGCATCGCCTCCGGGTCGGGAACGGCCTGTCCCAGCGGAGCGCCCTGGCCGGGGTTCGTGCCCCAGGTGACGAAGGGCGTGAGCTCCGAGGCGTCGAGGACCACCTCGGCGTCGAACTGCGCGTCGTCGTCGGTGCGCAGCTCGGACCAGGCCTCGACGGCGGCGTCCCAGTCGGCACCGGTCGGGGCGTGGTCGCGGCCCTGGAGGTAGGCGAACGTCGTCTCGTCGGGCGCGATCATCCCGGCCCGAGCGCCCGCCTCGATCGACATGTTGCACACCGTCATCCGCCCCTCCATGGAGAGGGCGCGGATGGCGCTGCCGCGGTACTCGAGGACGTAGCCCTGACCACCACCGGTGCCGATCTTCGCGATGACGGCGAGGACGATGTCCTTGGCCGTCACCCCGGGAGCGAGGTCGCCCTCGACGGTGATGGCCATCGTCTTGAACGGCTTGAGGGGCAGGGTCTGGGTTGCGAGGACGTGCTCGACCTCGGACGTGCCGATCCCGAAGGCGAGGGCGCCGAACGCCCCGTGCGTCGAGGTGTGGCTGTCGCCGCACACGATCGTCATGCCGGGCTGGGTGAGGCCGAGCTGCGGTCCGACGACGTGGACGATGCCCTGCTCCGCATCCCCCATCGGGTAGAGGCGGACGCCGAACTCCTCGCAGTTGCGCCGAAGGGTCTCGACCTGGGTCCTGCTCACCGGGTCGGTGATCGGGCCCGGCGTGGTCGGGACGTTGTGGTCCTCGGTCGCCAGGGTGAGGTCGGGGCGGCGCACCGGACGGTCGGAGAGGCGGAGGCCGTCGAAGGCCTGGGGGCTCGTCACCTCGTGGAGGAGGTGCAGGTCGATGTAGAGCAGGTCCGGCTCGCCCTCGCTGCGCCGGACGACGTGCGCGTCCCACACCTTCTCGGCCAAGGTCGCGGCCATCTGATCCACCTTCCGTCGACGGCTCGGAGGGGCCAGTCGGCGCGCGGCGCCCTCGTCCTCCTGCGAGACTCGCACGGCGTCAGGGCGTGCGAACTTGCGTCTCAGGCATTGAGACGTCAATATCATCACATGGACAACAGCAGTGGAGTCGGCGTCCTGGACAAGGCGGCCGTCGTCCTGGGCGCCCTCGAGGCGGGTCCCTCGACCCTGGCCCAGCTCGTCACCGCGACCGGACTGGCCCGACCGACCGCCCATCGGCTCGCCGTCGCCCTCGAGCACCACCGGCTCGTCTCGCGCGACCTCCAGGGCCGGTTCGTCCTCGGACCGCGGCTGGGTGAGCTCGCCGCGGCCGCCGGCGAGGACCGGCTGCTCGCGGCCGCCGCCCCGGTCCTCGGCGCCCTGCGCGACCACACGAACGAGTCCGCCCAGCTCTTCCGCCGCCAGGGAGACCACCGCGTCTGCGTGTCCTCCGCCGAGCCGCACGTCGGCCTGCGCGACTCGATCCCCGTCGGGGCGACCCTGTCGATGCTCGCCGGCTCGGCGGCCCAGGTCCTCCTCGCCTGGGAGGAGCCGGACCGGCTGCACCGCGGCCTGCAGGGCGCGGCCTTCACGGCGACCACCCTCTCGGGCGTCCGCCGCCGCGGCTGGGCCCAGAGCGTCGGCGAGCGCGAGCCGGGCGTCGCGTCGGTCTCCGCGCCCGTGCGCAGCCCCTCCGGCCGGGTCATCGCGGCCGTGTCGATCTCGGGGCCCATCGAGCGGCTCTCGCGACAGCCGGGACGCCTGCACGCCGCGACCGTCATGGCCGGCGCCAACAAGCTCACCGAGGTCCTCGCCCGGCATGCCGCCGCGCAGGACGCGCAGAACAACGGCTGAGCCCGCGCCGGCCACGTCGCCCGAGCCGACCTGACATGACCGCCCCCGCGTCGTTCCTCGCCACCCTCACCGGGCTGTTCGCGTCACCGGCGGCCGAGAACCCCACCGGCGTCATGGTCGAGGCCGCCTACCGGCACCACGGCGTCGACGCGCGCTACCTCACCTGCGAGGTCGCGCGTTCCGACCTCGCGGCTGCGGTCCGCGGCGCCGTGGCGATGGGGTGGGCCGGCTTCCACCTCTCCCTCCCCCACAAGGTCGCCGCGCTCGACCTCGTCGACGAGGTCGCCGACTCGGCGCGGCTCATCGGCGCGGTCAACTGCGTCGTCATCCGCGACGGCCGGCTCGTGGGCGAGAACACGGACGGCCAGGGATTCATCGGCTCGCTGCGGACGGTCGCGGATCCGCGGGGCCTGCGCGTCCTCGTCCTCGGTGCCGGCGGCGCGGCACGCGCCGTCGCCGTCGAGCTCGGCCTGGCCGGGGCGGCGCAGGTCCTCGTCGCCAACCGCACGCCCGAGCGGGCCGCCGAGCTGGCCCACCGGGTCGGGACCACGACGGGCGCGGTGGCCCGGGCCGTCCCGTGGACGGGCCCGCTGAGCATTCCCGGCGACATCGACGTCGTCGTCAACGCGACCTCCGTCGGCCTCCATCCCGACGTCGGAGCCGCACCCGACCTCGACGCCTCGACCCTGCGGCGCGATCTCGTCGTCGCCGACATCGTCCCCAACCCGCCGCGGACGAGGCTGCTCGCCCTCGCCGAGGCGGCGGGCTGCCGCACCCTCGACGGCCAGGGGATGCTCGTCGGCCAGGCCGTCATCGCGATCCGGCACTGGACCGGCGTCGAGACGGACCCGGCGGTCCTGCGCGCGGCGCTCGACGACCTCTTCGGCCGGCCATGATGTCCAGGGGGCTTGTGCCGCCCAGCGGGCGGTGAGTCGGCCCGACAGGCGGCGGGGCGCCCCGGCATACCGGGCCTTCAGGAGGGCACCAGGGCGTCGCGACATGACGAAGGCCCGGCCGAGAGTCGACCGGGCCTTCACTCGTGGTAGCCCCGACGGGATTCGAACCCGCGCTACCGCCTTGAGAGGGCGGCGTGCTAGGCCACTACACAACGGGGCCTCGAGCGGATGCCGTGCCGCACGAGGCGGCGGGCAACGGAGCAGAACCCTACCGAACGGTGCGGCTTTCTCCGAATCGCGACCGGCACGGGACCGTCCGCGAGAGCTGGGGTACCAGGACTCGAACCTAGAATGGCTGAACCAGAATCAGCTGTGTTGCCAATTACACCATACCCCAAGGGGGTATCACTCCCGTCGGACCCGGGGACCCGGCGGTGGTGAACCGAGGGTCGATACTACCGGCCCGCCCCCTCGCGGCGAAATCGCCCGACCGGCCCGCTCAGCCGGCGACCTGCGCCATCGCGGCGCCGAGCCGTTCGGCCACCTCGTCGACGATGTCGGCGAGCGCGTCGTTGTCGGTGACCGTCACCATCGTGTGCGGGTCGAGCGCCTCGACGAGGACCTCGTCGCCGCGCTGCCGGACGGCGACCGTGCACGGCAGGAGGACGCCGATCGACGGCTCGACCCGGAGCGCCGCGTGGGCGAGCTGGGGGCGGCAGGCTCCGAGGATGAGCTCGCGCTCGATGTCGACGTCGAGCTTGGCCTTGAGCGTCCCCTGGAGGTCGATCTCGGTCAGCACGCCGAAGCCATGGTCGGCGAGGGCCTGGCGGGTGGCGGCGACCGCGTCGTCGAAGGTCCCGGTCAGCGTGGTGGTCAGGGCGTAGGTCATGTCGCTCCCGTCGTCGGTGGGTCGGAGAAGGCCGGTCGGCGCCCGTCCGGTGGATACCCCCTATGGTATGCCGTCATGCTCGGTGCACGATGTGGCGCAGCTCCCCCGGCGGCACGGTGAGCAGCTCCGCGACGGCGGCCGGCAGGACGGGGTAGCGGGCGACGTCGTCGAGTGGGACCCACCCGAGGCGCCCCTCGGGCGCGTCGAGGATGGTGAAGTCCTCGTCGGGCAGGCCCGCGGGTGGCTCCATCCGCAGGTAGAAGCCGAGCTCGTGCTGCGGGTTGCCGATGGGTCCGAAGAAGTTCTCGACGACGCCGACGAGCGTCATCTCGCCCGGTTCGGTCCCCGTCTCCTCCGCCCACTCGCGTGCGCCGCACTGAAGGACGTCCTCGCCGGTTCCGAGCGCGCCACCGGGGAGGAACGCGAAGTCGATGTCATCGAGATGGTTGACGAGCAGCCGCTCCCCCCGGACACACATGACGGCGACCCGGACGGAGAACTTCACGCCGTCGATCGGGAGCCGGATGTCGCCCATGCCGGCCTCAGAGGGTGGCGCGGAGCGCCCGCAGCCGGGCGAGCGTCGAGCTCCTGCCGAGGATCTCCATCGACTCGAACAGCGGCGGGCTGACCCGCCGGCCGGAGACGGCGGTGCGCAGGGGACCGAAGGCGAACTTGGGCTTGATGCCGAGCCCGTCGACGATCGCGGTGCGCAGGTCCGCCTCGATCCGCGCCGCCTGCCAGCCACCCTCGCTCCCGAGCGTCCCCGTCCTCTCCTCGTCGATGGCCGACAGCGTCTCGATGGCGGCGTCGAGCACCTGAGCCGCGTCGTCCTTCAGCTGGGCCCGCGCGTCCTCGGCGATGTCGAGCTCGTCGTCGGCGACGAAGAAGGGGCGGACGAGGTCGGTCGCCTCGGTGAGGTGCGCGATGCGCGTCTGGATGAGCTCGGCGACGCTGCGCAGCCGCGCGAGCTCCCCGAGGTCGGGGTTGTCGCCGAGGACGCCGTCGGCGGCGAGGTGGGGCAGCAGCCTGGAGGTGAAGTCCCCGAGGTCGAGCCCGCGGATGTGGACCCCGTTGAGCCA
This sequence comes from uncultured Actinomycetota bacterium, assembly GCA_963745335.1. GTDB lineage: Bacteria > Actinomycetota > Actinomycetes > Actinomycetales > Dermatophilaceae > CAVSJJ01. The sequence goes on along the minus strand of CAVUXP010000005.1, from coordinate 548,543 downwards.
GTCGAGCTTCTTGAGGTCGAACACCGGCCCGACGGGGTTGACCTTGCGCCACTCGAACCCGTCGCTGAACTCGTCGAAGGTGAAGACCTCGCGCTCGGTGCCGTCCTCCTCCGTCACCGGCGGGTAGGCGAGGAGGGCGAGGAAGTTGACGAGCGCCTCGGGCAGGTAGCCCTGCTCCCGGAACCAGGTGAGTCGGGCCGCGGGGTTCTTGCGCTTGGAGATCTTGGAGCTGTCGGTGTTGCGCAGCAGCGGCATGTGGGCGAAGGCCGGCGGGGTCAGCCCGAGCCACTGGTAGAGCAGCACGTGCTTCGGGGTCGAGCTGATCCACTCCTCGCCGCGGACGACGTGGGTGATGCCCATCTCGTGGTCGTCGACGACGACGGCGAGATGGTAGGTCGGGAAGCCGTCGGCCTTGAGGATGACCTGGTCGTCCGGGCGGGGTGCCGAGACCCGGCCGCGGATGAGGTCCTCGAAGTGGAGTGGCGCGTCGTCGGGGATGAGCATCCGGACGACCGGCGTCTCCGTGAAGCCCGGCAGGGCGGCCCGCTCCTCGCGGGTCTTGCCGTGGCACAGCCGGTCGTAGCCGGTCGCCTGCTTGCGCTTCTGCTGCTCCGTACGCATCTCGGCGAGCCGCTCCTGGGAGCACCAGCAGTGGTAGGCCCTGCCCTCGGCGAGCAGCCGGTCGACGTAGGGCTGGTAGGTCTCCAGCCGCTCGCTCTGTCGGTAGGGCGCAACCGGGCCGCCGACGTCCGGGCCCTCGTCCCAGCTCAGACCGAGCCAGTGGAGGGTGTCGAGGACCTGTGCCTCGCTGCCCTCCTTGAGCCGGGCACGGTCGGTGTCCTCGATGCGGAGGAGGAAGCGCCCGTCCTGCTGCCGGGCGAAGGCGAGGTTGAACAGGGCCATGTATGCCGTGCCGACGTGCGGGTCCCCGGTCGGCGACGGGGCCACGCGGAGGCGGACGGCGCCGGGCAGGGCGGAGGAGGCGGAGGGCTGCGTGGACATCGTGTGGGGACCTCAGTGACGGACGAAGGGGTTGCTCAGCACGCCGATCGCGTCGATCTCGACGTCGACGCGCTGGCCGGGCTGGACCGGGCCGACGCCGGCCGGCGTGCCGGTGAGGATGACGTCGCCCGGGAGGAGCGTGAAGGCCTGGGAGGCGTGGGAGACCAGGGCCGCGACGCCGTGGACCATGTCGCCGGTGGAGCCGTCCTGGACGACCTCGCCGTCGCGACGGGTGACGAGGTGGAGGTCGGTCGGGTCGAGGTCGGTCTCGATCCACGGCCCGAGCGGGCAGAACGTGTCGAACCCCTTGGCGCGCGACCACTGGCCGTCGCTGCGCTGCAGGTCGCGGGCCGTCACGTCGTTGGCGCACGTGTAGCCGAAGACGACCGACCGGGCGTCCTCCGGGGCGACGTCCTTGCACATCCGGCCGATGACGACGGCCAGCTCGCCCTCGTAGTGGACCTCTCGGCTCTGCGGCGGCATGACGACCGGGTCGCCCGGCCCGGCGACGGCGGTGTTGGGGATGAGGAACATCAGCGGCTCGGCGGGCGCCTCGCCACCCATCTCGGCCGCGTGGTCGTGGTAGTTCTTGCCGATCCCGATGACCTTGCTGCGCGGGATGACCGGCGCGAGGAGCCGGACGTCCTCGACGAGGTGGGTCGTGCCGGTCAGCTCGATCCGCTGGTAGAGGGGGTCGCCGGTGATCTCGGCGATCTTCTCGCCGGACCCGTCGACGAGGCCGTAGACGGGGTCGTCACCGGTCGTGAATCTCGCGATGCGCACCCCGCGAGCCTACCCAGGGGCGGGCTCGCGGGGCACATCGCACCCGCGAGCGTCAGTGACGGTGCTCGCGGTGGTGGCGGTCGAGGCTGGCCAGGACCGTGGCCGAGAGGACGGCATACCCGCTGTCGTTGGCGTGGATGTCACCGGCGACGCACATCCACGTCCAGGTGCAGACGAGCTGGACGTTCTTCGGCACCGAGCCGAAGGTCGGGTCGGTCACCGTGCGCCACGTGTGCGAGCGGAACGCCTTGGCGACGTCCGCGAGCTCGACCCGGTCGCGCTTGGCGGCCCGCTTGATCTCGGTGTTGAGCTGGTCGGCGAGGTCGAGCGAGCTCGTGGCGAGGCCCTGGCCGGTCGGGCCGAGGAGCCAGGCGGCGAGGAACGGGTCGTAGTAGTTGAGCGCGACGATCCTCGCCCGGGGCGCCGCGTCGCGGAGCCGGTCGAAGATGACCCGGAGGTTGTCGTGGACCGCAGCCATCCCGGCCCCGATGCACACCACGTCGATCGACCCTCCGGCGAGGCACCGCTGGACGTCGTTGGCCCCGATGTCGACGGTGATGACGCTCGTGCGGCCGGGGTGGGCCTCGAGGTAGGCGACGGCCTCGTCGAGCTGGCTGCCCGTGGGGTAGATGTCGCAGTGTCCGCCGGCGACCATCGACGCGGCGGTCTCGCCCGAGCAGGCGAGGTTGACGAGCTGGGTCGGGTGGTGGCGGGTGTCGAGACCGGCCAGGACCCGGCCGACGTACCCACCGGTGCGATCGTCGCCACGACCCGGCTGGTAGCCGGCCGCGAGCGAGTCGCCGAGTGCGAGATAGGTGCTGGTGCGGTGGTCGTTCCCCCCGTGGCCGTGCTCCCCCGACGAGGCCGCCGCCGACCCGGCGGGTGCCAGGAACGCGGCGGCGGAGACGAGGACGGCCAGAATGCGACGCTGCATGGAGCCTCCCGATGACGGTGGCGCCCCCACGGGCGCCGTCCCCCGACCCTACGTCCGACTACCCTGCCGTGGGTGGAATGCGTCGAGGTGGCTTTGCCCAGCTGGTCGGCCCGTGAGTCGGCGCACGCGCAGCGGGTCGACCGGCTGCTCGCCGAGCACCTCGCGCGCCGGGCCCGCGGCGAGACGCATCCCGTCGAGGACTTCCTCCACGCCTACTACAGCTTCTCCCCCGGCCGGCTCCGGCGCTGGCATCCGGGGCCGGGTGTCGTGCTCGCGGGCGCAGCCGGTATGCCGCGGGCCTCCTGGCGCTTCTACCGCACCGACGGCGACGCGGTGGCCCTCGACGTCGAGGGGTTCCTCGCCGAGCGGGGCGACACGGTCGACTTCGTGCGGGCCCTCCTCACGGCGACCCTCGGCCGGCCCGCGACCGTCGGCTGCTTCGCCCTCCACGAGTGGGCCATGGTCTACCGGCTGGGACCGGAGCAGGTGCGGCATACCGGGCTGCCCCTGCGGCTCGGCCACCACGGCACCGACGCCGTCGTCGACGGCCACCAGATCCGGTGCAGCCACTACGACGCCTTCCGCTTCTTCACCGGCCCGGCGCGGCCGCGCAACGGCCTGCAGCCGACCCGCGAGAGCCAGGTCGCGCTCGAGCAGCCCGGGTGCCTCCACGCCGGGATGGACGTCTACAAGTGGGCGTACAAGCTGACCCCCGCGATCCCGAGCGAGCTCGTCGCCGACGCGTTCGAGCTCGCCCGCGACATCCGCGTCCTCGACATGCGCTCCTCGCCCTACGACGTCCGCGTCCTCGGGCTCGAGCCGGTGGCGGTCGAGACGGCCGAGGGGAAGGCGGCCTTCATCGCCGAGCAGCGGCTCCTCACCGGCCGGGCCAACGCGCTGCGCCGGCGGCTGTTGGCCGCCCTCGACGTCCGTCGAGCCGGCCCTCGGCACCTGAGCCGTCAGGGCAGCGGCTGGGCGGGCAGGCCCTGCATCTCCCCCGTCATCGCCTGCTTCCAGATCGGCGCCGCGATGCTCGCGCCGTAGACGACGGGGTAGTAGCGCCCGCCGACCGTGACGTTGGTCAGCCGCTTGCGGGTCGCATGGCCCTTGACGGTCCGTCCGGGGTCGCCGACCCAGACCGCGGTGCTGCGCTGGGCCGTGTAGCCGACGAACCACGAGTCGTACGGGCCGTCCGTCGTGCCCGTCTTGCCGGCCGACGGCCACGGGTACAGCGGCCCGGATCCCGCGGCGGTTCCGCGGGTGAGCACCTGCTCGAGGGCGGTCGAGACGCCGCTCGCGACCGAGGGGGTCAGCGCCTGCCGGCAGTCGGGGTGGACGGTGAGGACGGTCTTGGCCTTGGCGCCGTTCGTCCCGGGTGTCCGGATCGAGGTGACCGGCGTCGGCGCGCAGTAGGTGCCGCCCGAGGCGAAGCCGGCGTAGGCCGCGGCCATCGTCAGCGGCGCGATGTCCTCGACGCCGAGGGTGAGCGAGGGCAGGCAGGTCGGCAGGTCGGTCGTCGGGGGCCGGCCCGCCGCGCACACCTGCTCGGGGCTGGCGAGGTGCACCCCGAGACTCTGGGCGGTCTTCGCGACGTCGCACAGGTCGAGCTGCGTCTCCATGTCGACGTAGGCGACGTTGACCGAGTTGACCGTGGCGGACAGGACGCTCATCGGCCCGGTCTCGGTGCCCTCGGAGTTGCCCGGCACGTAGTCCTGGCTGCCGGACAGGTGCTGCCCGCAGGCGGTGAACGAGGAGAAGGGGAACCCACGCTTCGTCGCGTCGACGACGTCATAGAGGCTGTGCCCCTGGTCGAGCCACGTCGCGAGGGTGAAGGGCTTGAAGGAGGACCCGGTCTGGAAGCCGCTGGCGCCACCGACATTCGCATCCGTCGCATAGTTGACCGAGGTCCGGCCACGACCGGCCTGGGCGGAGAAGGTCCGGTTCTCGGCCATCGCGACGACGGCGCCGGTGCCCGGCTCGACGGTGACGGCGGCGGCGCCCAGCCGGCTCTTGTCCCTCGGCGGGACGTAGCCGTCCAGGGCGCCGATCGACGCCTTCTGCGCCGCCGCGTCGAGGGTGGTCCTGATGACGAGGCCGCCGGTGAGCAGGGTCTGCTGGCGCGCGGCGACGGTCTGGCCGAGCGCGGCATACCGAGGGTCGTGGAGGAGGGTCTGCACGACGTACTCGCAGAAGAAGCCGGACCGCCCCGCCGTCGAGCACCCGTTCGGCAGCGGGCGGCCGGAGACGTGGACCTTGGCGCGGATGGCCTTCGCGTACCGGGCGTCCGAGATCATCCCCTGGGCGTGCATGTCGGTGAGGACCTCGTTGCGCCGGGTCCGGGCGGCCTGGGGGTGCTGGGCCGGGTCGTATGCCGCGGGGTCCTGGACGAGGCCGGCGAGCGTGGCGGCCTGGACGACGTCGAGCCGGGACGCCGGAACCCCGAAGTAGCGTTCGGCGGCGGCCTGGACGCCGTAGACGCCCTCGCCGAAGTAGACGATGTTGAGGTAGCGGGCGAGGATCTGCTGCTTCGTCAGCTGCTGCTCGATGCTCGCGGCGAGCTTGAGCTCACGCAGCTTGCGGTCGATCGTGCGGGCGGTGTCGGCCCGCGCGGCGGCGGTGTTGCCGGCCTGGAGGTCGCGCTCGAGGAGGAGGTTCTTCGCGTACTGCTGGGTGAGCGTCGAGGCGCCCTGGATCGGGTGACCCAGCGCGTCGTCGACGGCCGCCCGGACGATGCCGCGCGGGTCGACCGGGCCGTGCTGGAAGAAGCGGGAGTCCTCGACGGCGACGATCGCGTGCTGGATGCTCGGCGCCATCGCCGAGAGCGGGACGGTCGTCCGGTTCTCGGAGTACAGGTAGGCGATGGGGCGGCCGTCGGCCGCGACGAGCCGCGCGGTCTGCGGGAGGTCGACCTTCGGGATGGGCTCGGGGTTGGTCGTGAGGAGGTCACTGCCCGCGTCGACGGAGGCGGCGGCGGTCGCGACGAGCGGAAAGGCGAGGCCCGAGCCGAGGACGCCGAGGACGACCCCGAACGCGACGAACCCGGCGAGCAGCCGGAAGAGCGTCGGTCGTGGTCGGAACGCACCGTGCGCGGGTCGGCGTCGTCGGGCCGACCACGTCCGCGCTGGCGCCACCTGCCGCTCCCCTTTCGTCCGTGTCGATCGCCTCGGACGCTAGGTCGGCGGTCTGGACGGTGGCTGGGCGCTGCCCGCGAGTTGACTCGACGCGGGCTCCGCTCCACCCAGGGCGAGGGGGTATGCCGCGGTGGCGCGCGGCATACCCCCTCGCCTCCGGAGTCGGCCGGGACGGGTCAGCGCGGGGAGACTCCCGCGCGGATCAGGCCGTAGGTGACCCCGTCGACGAGGGCCTCCCACGAGGCCTCGACGATGTTGCCGGCGACCCCGATCGTCTGCCACGAGGTCGCACCGTCGGAGGTCTCGATGAGGACCCGGGTCACGGCGTCGGTGCCGTGGGCGGCGTCGAGGATCCGGACCCGGTAGTCGATGAGCTCGAGGCCGCCGATCTCGGGGTAGGCCGTCGACAGCGCCTCGCGGAGGGCGTGGTCGAGGGCGTTGACCGGGCCGTTGCCCTCGCCGGTCTTGACGAAGCGCTGGCCGTCGGCGGTGACCTTGACCGTCGCCTCGGACAGGGCGTCCTTGTCACCACCACGGTCGGTGATGACCCGCCAGGACTCGACGTCGAAGTAGGGCGGGAGCGAGCCGTCGAGCTCGCGGCGCAGGAGCAGCTCGAAGGAGGCGTCGGCGGCGTCGAACGTGTAGCCCTCGAGCTCGAGCTCCTTGACCGTCGCGAGGACCTTCTTGAGCGTGGCGGCGTCCTCCTCCTTCTGCGAGTCGAGGTCGAAGCCGAGCTCGCGGCTCTTCAGCTCGATGGACGCCCGGCCGGCCATGTCCGAGACGAGCATCCGCATGTCGTTGCCGACGTGCTTGGGGTCGGTGTGCTGGTAGAGGTCCGGGTCCACCTTGATCGCGCTCGCATGGAGACCGGCCTTGTGGGCGAAGGCGCTGGCGCCGACGTAGGGCTGACGGCTGTAGGGCGGCACGTTCGTCACCTCGCTGATCGCATGGGCGATCCGGGTGGACTCGGCGAGCCGGTGCGGCTCGAGCAGCTCGATGCCGCGCTTGATCTGGAGGTTGGCGACGACGGTGAGCAGGTCGGCGTTGCCGGTGCGTTCGCCGTAGCCGTTGATCGTCCCCTGGACGTGGGAGGCGCCGGCGTCGACCGCGGCCATCGAGTTGGCGACGGCGCACCCGGTGTCGTTGTGGCAGTGGATGCCGACCTTGCCGCCGGTCGCCTGGACGACGTCGTCGACGACATCGGCGACCTGGGTCGGCAGCATGCCGCCGTTCGTGTCGCAGAGGACGGCGACCTCGGCCCCGGCCTCCATCGCCGCGCGGAGGCTCTCGATGGCGTAGTCGCGGTTCGCGACATACCCGTCGAAGAAGTGCTCGGCGTCGAGGAAGACCCGACGGCCCTCGCCGCGGAGGAAGGCGACGGTGTCGCGGATCATCTCGAGGTTCTCCTCGAGGGTGGTGCGCAGGGCCCGCTCGACGTGGCCGGGGTGGGACTTCGCGACGAGGGTGACGACCGAGGCGCCGGAGTCGAGCAGGGCCCGGACGAGGGGGTCGGTGGCCGCGGAGCCGCCGGCGCGCCGCGTGGCGCCGAACGCCGCGAGGGTCGCGTTCTTCAGGTCCAGCTCGCGCTGGGCACGGGCGAAGAACTCGGTGTCCTTGGGGTTCGCACCGGGCCAGCCGCCCTCGATGTAGCCGACCCCGAGCTCGTCGAGGTGGTTCGCGATGGCGAGCTTGTCGGTGACGGAGAGGTTGAGCCCCTCCTGCTGCGCGCCGTCGCGAAGGGTCGTGTCGTAGACGTGGAGGTCGGTCATCTCGTGTGTGCCTCGTCTGGTCGATCTCGTATGCCGTGCGCTCGAGCTCGTGCCCGCGCCCGGCTGGCCGGGCGGTGGGGGCCGCCCGCCGCCGGCGGGACCGGGTCCGCCGGTGGCCGGGCTGCGGCCCGGTCCGGCGGCCGTGGCCCACCGTTGCGACGGGCCGTGGCCCATCACCAGTGTCGCCCGTCTGCGATCGACTCGCGGTGCCGTCCGCGGCCCTGGGGTGTCGGGCCGCGAACCTTCGCCTCCCGGGACCGTCTCCGTGGTGGTGACGTCCCCGACAAAGCAAAAGACCCCCCGGGTGTGGGAGGTCTGCGCGACGAGAAAGGTCTCGTCGCGCTAGCCGATAATGATCGTGGTGGTGGCCACGTCAGCGAACGTCACGGCGACAGAGTCGCACACTCGCCCACGTTCTGACCACCGAATCCCACATTCTGGCCGGCCCCTCCGGCCCGCAGACGAGGTCGGCCTCGTCGGCGGCATACCCGGCACCGGCCCCTCCTGCCGCCGGCCCCCCACGCCTGCCGCCCCGCCTCCGCGTCGCCCCGCCCGATCGGGTGACGCTGTTGTCGGGTGACGCTGCTTCTGACATCGGTCGCCGCCATCACAGCGACGACTGTCAGAAACGGCGATCCCGGGCAGAAGCGGCGCCACCGTCGACGGCGCACGCTGCCGGTCCGCCGATCCGGGGTTCATGCAGGGACGGCCCGCCCACCGTGGCGCTCCGCACGGGCCACTGCCCTCCTGATTCGGGCGATGATGCGCTCCGGGTGGTCCAGGTCGGCCCAGGTGATCCGGACGACCTCGAAGCCGAGCTCGCGCAGGGCGTCCTCCCGGACCTTCTCCCGGACGAGCGCATCACGCCCGGCTGCGCCGGCATACTTCATCGCGCCGTCGAACTCGACGACGACGCACTCGCCCACGACGAAGTCGACCCTCGCCAGCACGGCACCGTCCGCATCGCTGATCACCCGCTGCGACTCCCATGGCAGGTGAGCCGCATGGAGGATCATCCGTAGGCGGGTCTCCCCGGGAGACTCACACCGCTGGTCGGCGAGTCCGAGCGCGGCACGGACCAGCCCGGCTCCTCGGCGCCCGGAGATCCTGTCGCCTGCCGCACGGAGATCGTCGAAGGACACCCGTCCTGCGAACAAGGCCCAGTCGATGGCGACCAGGCCCGCAAGCAACCCGGATGCGGCGGTGGTCTGGATGAGACAGGTCTCCAGATCACAGACCGGTGCCCCATCGAGGTCGACCAGACGCGTTCCACGGGGGCGCGGATGTGTCCGCACGCCACTGCGCGTCGTCACATGGGCCACGGCGGACACCAGGTCGATCCTGGACAGGTCGACGCCGAGGAGCGGAGCGCCGTGAACGGCGAGGCCCGCGTGATGGGACGCCGCTCCACCGGGTCGCGCGGCACACACCGCGAGCACGGCCAGCCGAAACCGTTCCGTCGGGCTCGACGAGGCGGCCAGGTCACGCAGCACGTAGGCACCGTGCCGAGGGCGCCACAGCTGGCCGGCGCCGACGAGCCGACGCAGCTGAGTCGCCCCGACGCCGATCCCGGCCGCCTGAGCCGCCGAGAAGACCCCACCCTGGGCCCGCGCCAGCTCGCGAAGTGCTCCGTCCATGTCGCCGAGCGTGCCGCCGCCGACCGCTCCGGGCGAGCCATTGATCTGCGCCTGTGGACGGGGCCTCCCGTCCCGCGGCCCCTGTGGATGACTCACCAGCAGGGGAGCGCGGCAAGCCCGATTCCCCCGGCGACGCCGATCCTAGCCGGAGTCGCTGCTTCTGACCGCAGCCGCCGATCCTGACCGCAGCCGCCGATCCTGACCGGAGTCGCCGATCCTGACCGGAGTCGCTGCTTCTGACCGGAGTCGCTGCTTCTGAGCCGTGTCGAGTCGCTGCAACAACGGCGAGTGCTGGCAGAAACCGCGAGTGCCGGAAGACCGGTTGGGCGGGAACGGGCAACGCGCCCGGGCGAGGCACGGGGGCGCTGGCGGATCCGCTCCGGGGGTGGGCGCACCGGCGGGCCGCCGCTCGAGGGCGGGGCGCGGAGCCGGGCGTGCCTACTCGACCGGGTGCGCCGGGGAGAGGGCCGTCCACCAGCCGTCGGGCTCGGGTGGCGCGAGGGCGTCGACGAGCTGGCCGGGCTGCGGGACGGCGACGACCGCCCCCGAGGAGCCGGCCTCGGCCATGAGCCGGTCGATCGGTTCCGACCACGGGTGCATGGCGAGGACGAAGGTCCCCCAGTGCACGGGCACCATGAGCCCGCCCCGGACGTCGAGGTGCGCCTGGACACCCTCCTCGGGGGTCATGTGGATCCCCGGCCAGGCCCGGTCGTAGGCCCCGATCTGGACGAGGGTGAGGTCGAAGGGCCCGTGGTCGGCGCCGATCGCGGCATACCCGGGGAAGTAGCCGGAGTCGCCGGTGTAGAACGCCCGGTGCCTCGGCCCCGCGACGACCCACGACGCCCACAGCGTCTTGTCCCGGCCGACACCCCGTCCGGAGAAGTGCTGCGCCGCCGCCGCCACGAGGCGCACCCCGTCGGCGATCTCGTGCTCCTCGTCCCAGTCGAGCTCGACGATCCGCCCACCGGGAACCCCCCACCGCTCGAGATGGGCGCCCACCCCGAGCGGCACGACGAACGCCGTCTCGGGCCGCGTCTGCGCGATGGACCGCACGGTCAGCATGTCGAGGTGGTCGTAGTGGTCGTGCGAGATGACGACGGCGTCGAGCGGGGGCAGACCCTCGAGGGCCACCGGCGCCGGATGGAGCCGGCGGGGCCCGAGCTCCTGCGACGGCGAGACCCGCTCGCTCCACACCGGGTCGAAGAGCACCCGGGCCCCGTCGACCTCGGCAAGGGCCGAGGAGTGCCCGAACCACGTCGTCCGTATGCCGTCCGGCCCCGTGCCCGCCTTGCCACCGGACCGGGCCTTCCCCCTCCGCACGCCGGGATGGTCGAGGAAGGGGTCGACGAGCGGGATGGGTCCGGCCGGCTTGCGGTTGGGCAGCCCGGAGGCGACCCGTTGGAGCAGGTCCTTCATCGCCCCGGACGGCCCCTCCTCGATGGGCGGCTCGTTGCGGAAGATCCCGTCCCGCCAGCGCGGCGACCGGGCGACCCGGTCGGCACGTGGCCCCTCGATCCGGCCCCCGACGGCGTCGGGGATGTCCCGCGCCGACAGGATCACCCGCGGGGCGCCCGCCACCATCCGGCCTGCCCGCGAGGCGGCCCTCGTCAGTCTGCTCACCGCCCCAGTCTCACAAACCGGCCGCGGGCCATGCTGAGGCGACCCTTACGGAACCGCCGGCCCCCGCTCGCCCGAACCCGCGCCGCCGCGACGAGCGCCTCGAACAGCCGGCCGTCCTCCCCCGCCTCCGGATGCCACTGGACGGCGATCCGGAATGCCGCGGCGTCGTCCTCCATCGCCTCGAGCGTCCCGTCGGCGTGCCAGGCCGCCGGCGCGTAGCCCGGGTGGGTCGCCACGCCCTGGTGGTGGTAGGTGGGCACCGCGACCTCGGAGGTGCCGAGGATGCCCGCGACGCGGCTGCCCTCGACGGCCCGGACCGGATGCGAGGCATACACGCCCGGCGCCGGAAGGTGCTCGGTCGAGCCGACGGCGTCGGGCAGGTGCTGGTCGAGCGTCCCGCCCGCCGCGACGGCCATGACCTGCATCCCGCGGCAGATGCCGAGCAGGGGCAGGTCCCGCTCCCCCGCCTCGTCGACCAACGCGATCTCCCAGGCGTCCCGGTCCGGCCGCGGCGCCTGGGACGAGGGGTGGGGCCGTGCGGCATACCGGCTCGCCCCGACGTCGGCCCCGCCGGCGATGACGAGCCCGTCGACCCGGTCGAGCACGGCCGCCGCGAGCGCACCGAGCGCGCCCTCTCCGCCGACGAGGGCGGGGTCGGGCGGCGGCAGGACGATCGGCAGCCCGCCCGCCCGCTCGACGTGCGCGAGGTACATCCGCGGGATCACCGCGCTCGGCTGCGCCCGCCACGGGTCCCGGTCGACGGCCTCGACGTAACAGCTGACGCCGATGACCGGCCGGCCCGCGGCGGGCAGCGGCTCGCTCACAGGGGCGTGACGTACGCGCCGGAGATCGCCGCCGTCGACGAGGAAGGTCGAGGCGGTCATGAAGCTCGACTCGTCGGAGGCGAGGAAGAGCACCGCGTTGGCCATCTCCTCGGGCTCGCCGAACCGTCCCATCGGGACGTGGACGAGCCGCCGGGCCGCCCGCTCCGGGTCCTTCGCGAACAGCTCCTGCAGCAGTGGCGTGTTGACCGGCCCCGGGCACAGGGCGTTGACCCGGATGCCCTCGCGGGCGAACTGCACGCCGAGCTCGCGGGTCATCGACAGCACGCCGCCCTTGGAGGCGCTGTAGGAGATCTGCGAGGTCGCGGCACCCATGACGGCGACGAAGCTCGCGACGTTGATGATCGACCCTGACTTCTGCTCGAGCATGTAGGGCAGCGCGGCCTTGCAGCAGAGGTAGACGCTCGTGAGGTTGACCTCCTGGACCCGGCGCCACGCGTCGAGCTCGGTGTCGAGGATGGAGTCGTCGTCCGGCGGGCTGATGCCGGCGTTGTTGAAGGCGATGTCGACGCTGCCGAAGCGCTCCTTGGCCGTCGCGAACAACGCATCGACGTCGTCCTTGCTCGTCACGTCGCAGTGCACGTAGACGCCGCCGATCTCGTCGGCGACCCGGGGGCCGCTCTCGTCGTCGATGTCTCCGACGACGACGGACGCGCCCTCCTCGGCGAACCGCCGCACGGTCGCCAACCCGATCCCGGAGCAGCCACCGGTGACCACGGCGACCTTGCCCTCGAGCCTACCTGCCATTGTTCCTCGATTCCGTTGTGCGAGAGGGAGACTGGTCCGAGTCTCAGGACTCGGTGCTGATGAAGACGTTCTTGACCTCGGTGAAGGCGTCGAGGGCGTCCGGACCGAGCTCACGCCCGAGGCCGCTCGCCTTGAACCCGCCGAACGGGGTCGAGTAGCGCACGCTCGAGTGGCTGTTGACCGAGAGGTTGCCCGTCTCGACGCCACGCGAGACCCGCAGTGCCCGGCCGACGTCGCGCGTCCAGATCGAGCCGGAGAGCCCGTATGCCGTGTCGTTGGCCATCCGGACCGCCTCCGCCTCGTCGTCGAAGGGCAGGACGGCGACGACGGGGCCGAAGATCTCCTCCTGCCAGACCTGGTCCTGCGTCGACCGAGGGGTGACGACGGTCGGGGCGTACCAGTAGCCGGGACCCGTCGGGCAGCTGCCCCGGAAGGCGATGTCGACCTCGCCCCCGGCGTCCTCGACGAAGGAGCGCACCGCCTGGCGTTGGCCGGCGCTGATGAGTGGCCCCATCTCGGTGGCCTCCTCGCTCGGGTCCCCGACGGCGACGGCGGTCACGGCCCGCTCGAAGCGCTCCATGAAGCGCGTCGTAGGCGGAGCGCTCGACGAGGATCCGGCTGCGGGCGCAGCAGTCCTGCCCCGCGTTGTCGAGGAAGGACATGGGGGCCGCGGCCGCGGCCGCATCGAGGTCGGCGTCGGCGAAGACGATGTTGGCGCTCTTGCCGCCGAGCTCGAGGGTGACCCGCTTGAGCTGGTCGGCGGCCTTGCGCATGATCCCCTGGCCGACCTCGGTCGACCCGGTGAAGCAGACCTTGCGGACGTCGGGGTGGCTGGTGAACCGCTCCCCGACGACCGAGCCCTTGCCCGGCAGGACGGTGAAGACGCCCTCGGGTATGCCCGCCTCGAGCGCCAGCTCGCCGAGCCGCATCGCGGTCAGCGGGGTGAGCTCGGCCGGCTTGAGGACGACGGTGTTGCCCGCTGCGAGCGCCGGGCGCGAAGCCCCAGCCGGCGATGGGCATCGGGAAGTTCCACGGCACGATGACGGCGACGACGCCGAGCGGCTCCTTGAAGGTGATGTCGATGCCGCCCGCGACGGGGATCTGCTTGCCGAAGAGCCGCTCCGGAGCGGCGGAGTAGTACGCGAGGACGTCCCGGACGTTCCCCGCCTCCCACCGCGCGTTGCCGATCGTGTGGCCGGTGTTGGCGACCTCGAGCCGGGCCAGCTCCTCGTTGTGCTCGCCGACGAGATCGGAGAACCGGCGCAGCAGCCGGCCACGGTCGGCCGGGGAGACGGCCCGCCACGCGGGGCCGACCTCGACGGCGCGGGCGATCGCCGCGTCGGTCTCCTCGGCGCCGACGAGCTCGATCGTCCGGACGATCTCCTCGGTCGCGGGGTTGATGACGTCCTTGGTGCGCGGGGCGCCGGTGGATGCCGTGGTGCTCACAGGCGTTCGAACCCTCTCACTCGTTCCCAGTCCGTCACGGCCGAGTTGAAGGCCGCGAGCTCGATGTCGGCCGCGTTGACGTAGTGGTCGACGACCTCGTCGCCGAAGGCCTCACGGGCCACGGTCGACGCGGCGAAGAGGTCCCGGGCCTCGGCAAGGGTGACGGGGACGTGGTCGCGGTCCGCGGCATACGCGTTGCCGGTGAACGCCTCCTCGAGGGGGATCTCGTTCGCGATCCCGTGCAGCCCGCCGGCGATCATCGCGGCCAGCGCGAGGTAGGGGTTGACGTCGCCGCCCGGGACGCGGTTCTCGACGCGCAGCCCGGCGCCGTGCCCGACGACGCGCAGGGCGCAGGTGCGGTTGTCGCGGCCCCAGGCGACCGCGGTCGGGGCGAACGACCCGGGCTGGAACCGCTTGTAGGAGTTGATGTTCGGCGCATAGAGAAGGGTCAGCTCGCGGAGGGTGACCTGGAGCCCGGCGATGAAGTGGTCGAAGAGCTCACTGTGGCCGCCCTCCCGCTCGTCGTCGGCGAACACGAGCTCGCCGTCGGCGCCCCGAAGCGAGAGGTGGATGTGGCACGAGTTGCCCTCCCGCTCGTCGAACTTGGCCATGAAGGTGAGCGACTGCCCGTGGCGGGCGGCGATCTCCTTGGCACCGGTCTTGTAGACGACGTGGTTGTCGGCCGTGCGCATCACCTCGTCGAAGAGGAAGCCGATCTCGTGCTGGCCGTAGTTGCACTCCCCCTTGGCGCTCTCGACCGTCATGCCGGCCCGGAACATCTCGGCCCGGATCTCGCGGAGCAGCGGCTCGACCCGGGCTCCCCCGAGGATCGAGTAGTCGACGTTGTAGCGGTTGGCGCCGGTCAGGTTGCGGTACCCGGCGTCCCAGGCCTCCTCGTAGGACTGCTCGAAGACGATGAACTCGAGCTCGGTGCCGGCGAACGCGGCATACCCCTGGTCGGCCGCCCGAGCGACCTGTCGGGCGAGGATGCCGCGCGGGGACTGCGCCACCGGGCCGGACCCGTCGAGCCAGACGAGGTCGCACTGGATCGTCGCGGAGTTCGGCTGGCCCGGCGTGCGCCGGAGGGTCGACATGTCGAGGACGAACTCGAAGTCGCCGTAGCCCTTCTCCCAGGAGGAGATCGCGTAGCCGTCGACCGTGTTCATCTCGACGTCGACGGCGAGGAGGTAGTTGCAGCCCTCCGTGCCGTGGGCGAGGACGTGGTCGAGGAAGTATGCCGCGTGCAGCCGCTTGCCCTGAAGCCGCCCCTGCATGTCGGTGAACGCCACGATGACGGTGTCGACGTGCCCGGACTCGATGTCGCGGCGTAGCTCCTCGAGGGGATAGTGCCGGGGGTGGTGCGTCGTGGCCATCAGTCCTCCTGCGTCATCCGATGAGTCCCCGCAACAACGCGGAGGTACCGTCACAATGCTCCTCCATGACAAGGCGGGCCCGCTCGGCCTCACCCCGGAGGATGGCGTCGACGAGCACGTCGTGCTGGTCGTCCGAATGCTGGATGTTGGTGCGCAACACCGGGATCGCCCGCAGCAGCTCGCCCAGGGCGGCCTGCGCCCGGGTCACGGCCTCCATGAGCATCGGCGACCCGGAGAGGGTCGCGATGGCGAGGTGCAGGCGGCTGTCGGCCAGCCGTCGGGCGCCGTCGTCCGGGGGGTTCGCAGACTCGGCCAGGCACTGCCCGAGCCAGTCGCGCTGGTCGGTCGACAGGGTGCGGGTCGCCGCGAGCCAGGCCGCCCCCGGCTCGACGACGCGTCGGAAGTCGAGCGCGTCGAGGAGGGTCGCCCCGTGGCGGAACACGGCCGGCTCGCTGCCCGGCACGGGCGCGGCATACGTGACGACGGTGCCACCGCTACGGCCCCGCCGGGTCCGGACGAACCCGGATTCGCGCAGCGCGGCGATCGCGTCGCGCAGGGTCGTCCGCGAGACGCCGAGCTGGTCGGCGAGCTCGCGCTCGGGTGGGAGGTACTCGCCGTCGACGAGCGCGCCGAGCCGGATCGCCGTCGCGAGCTGCTCGACCGTCGTCTCGAAGGCGTTGTGGCCGCGAACCGCGCGCAGCACCGTCTCCGAGAGCTGCGGGAAGGGCTCGACGGTCACCCGGAGAGTCTTCGGTCAGCGGGCCCGGACTGTCAATGGTCTGAGTTCACACCTTTTTTACCTGGAGCCCTTTACGTGGTCTTCGTCACAGGTCTAGCCTCCCGATCATCCCGCACGCCGGTATGGAATCGGGCCCGAATCCCCGCCTCCGAACCCGGCAAGCAACGCCGGCGGTGGTGGCCGCCTGTGCGGGACGTACCAGTTCATCGGGCCACATCACGTGCACGGGAGGAACGGGCACCATGGCGGAGAACCCCAGGCAGGGCGGCCGGCAACGGTCGGGAATCACGTACGCCCACGCTGGCGAGGACTACTTCGAGAAGCGCGGCCTCAAGCGGCACGCGGGGGCCTGGTCCCTGTGGGCCCTCGGCGTCGCGGCCGTCATCTCGGGCGACTTCTCGGGGTGGAACCTCGGCATCGGCGAGGCCGGGTGGGGTGGCATGCTCGTCGCCACCATCGTCATCGGCCTCATGTACCTCTTCATGGTCTACAGCATCGCCGAGATGTCGGCGGCGATGCCGCACACCGGCGGCGCCTACTCCTTCGCCCGCTCGGCGATGGGGCCGTGGGGCGGCTTCGTCACCGGCCTCGCCGAGACGATCGAGTACGTCATCACGACCGTCGTCGTCGGCGTCTTCGCCAGCACGTATGCCGACGGCATCACCAAGGAGCTCTTCGACTTCTCGATGCCGCTGTCGGTCTGGCTGCTCCTCTTCTACATCGTCTTCGTCGGGCTGAACTCCGCCGGCGCCGAGGCGTCGTTCCGGTTCGCCGTCGTCATCGCGATCATCTCGCTGGCGGTCCTTGCCCTCTTCACCGTCCTCGCCCTCGCCAAGGGCGACGTTCCACTGGAGCAACCTCTGGGACGTCGGCGACGGGCAGCTTCCTGCCGAAGGGCATCAAGGGCGTCCTGCTGGCCCTGCCGTTCGCGATCTGGTTCTTCCTCGGCATCGAGGAGCTGCCGCTCGCGGCGGAGGAGACCCACACCCCCGACCGCGACATCCCCCGGGGCTCGCTCATGGGGATGTGGACCCTCCTCGCCACCGCGTTCGTCGTCCTCCTCGTCAACCCGGCCGTCGTCGGCGCCGACAAGATCTCGGGCAGCGGCGAGCCGATCCTCGACGGGTTCCGGGCGATCTTCCCCAACAGCCAGATCGCCGCGTTGCTCTCGCTGTTCGCCTTGGCCGGCCTCGTCGCGTCCTTCCAGGGCATCATGTTCGCCGCCGGCCGGAACATGTACTCGCTGTCCCGGGCGGGGTACTACCCCAAGTTCCTCTCGCTCACCGGTTCGCGCAAGGTCCCGTACGTCGCGCTGATCGGCAGTGCGGTCATCGGCCTCGCGCTCGTCTACGGCTGGAGCGTCATCAAGGGCGAGGACAACGTCACCGTCGCCGGCAGCCTGCTCAACATCGCGGTCTTCGGCGCCGTCATCGCCTACGTCCTGCAGATGGTGTCCTTCTACCTGCTGCGGCGGAAGTACCCCAACGTCTCCCGGCCGTACCTCAGCAGGGTCGGCATCGGCGGGGCGATCGTGGCCGGCGTCATCGCGGCGCTCACCCTCATCATCCTTCCGACGAACTCCGCCTACCAGCAGGCCGTCATCGGGGTGGCCATCTTCTATGTCATCGGGATCCTCTACTTCGCGCTCTTCGGGCGGAACCGGCTCGTCCTCTCCCCCGAGGAGGAGTACGCCATGACGAGCGGCATGCACGGACACCCCGAGACCGAGGGATACGACGTCACCGAGCGCGAGATGGAGGCCAAGCGAGACTCCGGCGACTGACGCCGCCCCTGGGTACGACGCCCCTGCCCGGGTCCCGTCCGACCCGCAGCCCGCTCGCCCTTCCGGCGCCTCAGCGCGCCGGGAGGGCGAGCGCCTGCTCGAGGACCTGCGCCACACCGTCCTCGTCGTTGGCGGGGCATCGTGTGCGTCGTGCCCGCCAGCACCTCCGGGTGGGCGTTGGCCACGGCGAAGGAGACGCCGGCCCAGGTGAGCATCGGGAGGTCGTTGGGCATGTCCCCGAACGCCCACACCTCGGCCGCCGGGATGCCGAGGTCGCCGCACCACCGGGCGAGGGCCGCCGCCTTCGTCACGCCCGGCGCCGACACCTCGGCCAACCCGGGGACGCCGGAGTAGGCCACGATCCCCCGGGTGCCGACGACCTCGCGGACCCGGGCGAGGAACTCCTCGTGGTCCATCGTCGGGCAGGTGACGAGCAGCTTGCCCACCGGAACCTCGTCGAGCTCCTCGAGGATGTCGACGTGGGCCTGCTCGGACAGGTCCTCCCCGTGCGGCGAGCGATAGCCGCGCTCGACGGTCATCCCGTCGCGACGCTCCACGGCGAAGCCCGCCCGGGGCAGCCACTGCCGCAGCCCCACGACGAGGCCGACGAGCTCCTCGTGCCCGAAGCCGACGTCGGAGACGACCCGCCGGCTGGGCACGTCGTAGACGAACGCGCCGTTGCCGGCGAGGACGGTGCCGTGCCCGCTGACGAGCTCGGCCAGGCCGTCGACCCATCGGGGCGGTCGGGCCGTGACGATGACGACGCCGATCCCCGCCTCGTCGACGGCGACGAGGGCAGCACGGGACCGCGGCGACACCGACCCGTCGCTGCGGACGAGAGTGCCGTCGAGGTCGGTGGCGACGAGCTGCGGCCGGTGGGCCGGCAGGCTGAGGCCGGGCACGGCATACCGCCTGGTGTCGGACCCGCGGCGCTCAGGCCAGCCGGGTCAGCCAGCCGTGGGTGTCCTCGGCCCGGCCGTACTGGACGTCGAGCAGCTTGGCGCGGATGGCGTTCGTGACCTCGCCGCCGTTCTCGCCCGCCGTCGACGGCGCCGAGCCGCCCTCCCACAGCAGCTCCCCGACCGGGGTGACGACGGCCGCGGTCCCGCAGGCGAAGACCTCGGTGATGTCACCGCTGGCGGCCCCCTCCTCCCACTCGGCGATGGGGATCCGGCGCTCCTCCGGCTCCAGGCCCATCTCCTTGGCGAGCTCGAGGATCGACGCGCGGGTGACGCCCTCGAGGATCGTCCCGGTCAGCTCGGGCGTGACGAGCCGGCCGCTCTTGGTGACGAAGAAGAGGTTCATCCCTCCGAGCTCCTCGATGTAGGTGTGGGTCGCCGCGTCGAGGAAGACGGCCTGGTCGCAGCCATGCTCGATGCCCTCGAGCTGGCCGGCGAGGCTCGAGGCGTAGTTGCCGCCGCACTTGGCGTTGCCCGTCCCGCCCTCGCCGGCGCGGGCGTAGTGCGTCGAGACCCACAGCGTCACCGGCTTGAGCCCACCGGAGAAGTAGGCGCCGGCCGGCGAGGCGATGACGGAGTACGTCACCTCGCGGGCCGGGCGGACGCCGAGGAAGGACTCGGAGGCGTACATGAACGGGCGGAGGTAGAGGCTCCTTCTCCCCGCTGTCGGCGGCCGGGACCCACTTCTCGTCGATGCCGACGAGCGCCTTGAGCGACCCGATGAAGTCCTCCTCGGGCAGCGTCGGCAGCGCGAGCCGCGTGCAGCTGCGGATCATCCGCTGAGCGTTGGCCTCGGGCCGGAAGGCCCAGACCGAGCCGTCGGCGTGCCGGTAGGCCTTGAGGCCCTCGAAGACCTCCTGTGCGTAGTGGAGGACGGCCGCCGAGGGCATCATCGTGATCGGCCCGTATGCCGTGACGCGTCCGTCGTGCCACCCCTCCTCTGCGCTCCAGGTGGCGCTGACCATGTGGTCGGTGAAGTGGACGCCGAACCCGGGGTTGGCCAGGATCTCCGCGCGCCGGTCGTCCGCGGTGAGGTCGGGGCGAGGGTGGGCGGTGAAGCTGAGCGACGAGGTCATGCTGGTGTCCTTCCTGGACGGTCCGGAGTCGGCGGGCGCTCCTCGCAGGGTAGCCCGAGCCCCGGCACAAGGGGATGGGGAGATGGGTCGGCCCCGGTGGCGGTGTCGCCGTCCGGGGCCGAGTGAGCGCGAGCGCGGGTGCGCGGGCGGCTACAGCCGGGCGGCGATGTCGTCGCCGACCTGCGCGGTGGAGCGGGGCGAGGTGCCCCGGGCGGCGAGGTCGGCGGCGACCGCCTGCTCTACTCGCTCGGACTCCGCGGCGCGGCCGAGATGGGCCAGGAGCATCGACACCGAGAGGATCGTCGCGGTGGGGTCGGCCTTGCCCTGGCCGGCGATGTCGGGAGCCGAGCCGTGGACCGGCTCGAACATGCTCGGGTAGCGCCCCTCCGGGTTGATGTTGCCGCTCGCGGCGAGCCCGATGCCGCCGGCGATGGCGGCGGCGATGTCGGTGATGATGTCCCCGAAGAGGTTGTCGGTGACGATGACGTCGAACCGGCCGGGGTCGGTCGCAAGGAAGATCGTCGCCGCGTCGACGTGCTGGTATGCCGTCTCGACGTCGGGGAACTCCGCGCCGACCTCCTCGACCGTGCGCCGCCACAGGTGACCGGCATGGGTGAGGACGTTGTGCTTGTGGACGAGGGTGAGGTGCTTGCGCGGCCGCGCCTGGGCTCGGGCGAAGGCGTCCCGGACGACGCGCTCGACGCCGAAGCGGGTGTTGACGCTGACCTCGGTCGCGATCTCGTTCGGAGTGCCGGTGCGCAGCGAGCCGCCGTTGCCGACGTAGGGCCCCTCGGTGCCCTCGCGAACGACGACGAAGTCGATGCCGTTCGGCGCGACGGACGCGACGTCGAGCGGGCTGGCGACGCCGGGGAAGAGCTTGGCCGGGCGGAGGTTGACGTAGTGCTCGAACGCGAATCGCAGCGGGAGGAGCACGCCCCGCTCGAGCACGCCGCTCGGGACCGTCGGGTCGCCGATGGCGCCGAGGAGGATCGCGTCGTGGCCGCGCAGCTCGTCGAGCACCGAGTCGGGCAGCGTCTCGCCGGTCGCGTGCCAGCGCCGGGCGCCGAGGTCGTACTCGGTCGTCCTGACCTTGACGTCGCCCGCGACCGCCTCGAGGACCTTGAGGCCCTCGGCGACGACCTCGGGGCCGATCCCGTCGCCGCCGATGACGGCGAGGTCGAGGGCGGTGTCGCTCGTGGTCGTCATGCTCGCCAGCCTAGGGTCGCGTTTCGTGATGCGGACGGTGCGTCTCGCATTGCGGCAGGCCCACATCGACCGCGGCCCGACGCCTCGGGGACGTCGGGCCGCGGTGGCGATGTGGGGTCAGTCGTTGCTGTGACCCTGGTCGCGCAGGTCCATCGACTCCTGCAGCGCGCGCCGGGCGTCGCTCGGCTCGGTGGTGACCATCTCGGGGTTCATCTCAGACACGTCCTTCTCGGGCTCGATGACGAGCCGGTTGCTGTGGGTGGTGCGGCGGCTCGAGCCGAGTTGTCGACGAGCCGGTCAGCAGGCGCAGCGGGGTCTCCGCGGCGAGGACGCTGACTACCGAACCTCGCCGCGGCTGGCAATGAGGAGTCCATCGCGTCGCGGCATACCCCCACGGTAGTCGGACGTCCTACTATCCGAGGCCCCCTTTCACATAGCGGACCGATTGCCGCACGAACGCACCGGCGGACCCTCCTCCGTCCGGCCGACCCGCTGCTCGTCGTCGACATCCCCGGCTACGTCGTCGGCTGAACATCCCGGGAAGCCTCCTGACAGCGGTATGCCGCGGGCGCGCTCGAGGCGGGCGCCCGCGGCATACCCGGCGTCCCCGCCCCCTCGACGGGGACACGCCTGTGGGGGCCGGCGGTCAGTCCAGGTCGACGACCTTGACGGCGTCGGCCCCGACCTCGGCACCGATCGCGGCGACGACTCCGGCCGGAATCACGCTGTCGACAGTGAGGGCGACGAGCGCCTTCCCGGTCGCGTCGTTGCGGGCGACCTGCATGCCGGCGATGTTGATCGCGGCGTCCCCGAGAAGACGGCCGATGGCGCCGACGACGCCGGGGCGGTCCTCGTAGGAGAAGAACGCCATGTGCTGGCTCAGCGGGACCTCGAGGTCGAAGCCGTTGATGCCGATGACCTTCTGGACCATCTTCGGGCCGGTCAGCGTGCCCGCGACGGAGACGGTCGAGCCGTCGGCGAGGGTGCCGCGCAGCGTCGTGACGTTGCGGAAGTCCTCGGCGATCGCAGACGTCTGCAGGCGGACCTCGCACCCGCGCTCCTTGGCGAGCAGGGGGGCGTTGACGTAGGTCACCGGGTCCTCCGTCACGTCGGCGAAGAGGCCCTTGAGCGCGGAGAGCTCCCAGATCGAGACGTCGTACTCGGTGATCTCGCCGTTGACGTCGACATCGAGCTGGACGGGGACGCCGCCGGCGATGGCGGTGAAGATCCGACCGAGCTTCTCGACGAGGTCCATCCCGGGACGGACCTCCTCGGCCACGACGCCGCCGGAGACGTTGACGGCGTCCGGCACGAGGTCTCCGGACAGGGCGAGGCGCACCGACTTCGCGACGGCCACGCCGGCCTTCTCCTGGGCCTCGTCGGTCGACGCGCCGAGGTGCGGGGTGACGACGACGGACTCGAAGCCGAAGAGCGGGCTCTGCGTCGTCGGCTCCTTGGCGAAGACGTCGATACCGGCGCCGGCGACCCGGCCCTCCGCGATGGCGGTGGCGAGCGCCTCCTCGTCGATGATCCCGCCGCGGGCGGCGTTGACGATGCGGACGGTCGGCTTGACCTTCGTCAGCGCCTCGGCGCCGATGAGGCCGATCGTCTCGGCGTTCTTGGGCAGGTGGACGGTGATGAAGTCGGACTCGGCGAGCAGCTCGTCGAGGGACACGAGGCGGGCGCCCATCTGTCCGGCCCGCTGCGCGGAGACGTAGGGGTCGTAGGCGAGGATCTCGACCCCGAAGCCCTTGAGCCGCTCGGCGACGAGCTGGCCGATCCGGCCGAAGCCGACGATGCCGACGGTCTTGTCGAGCAGCTCGATGCCGCCGTAGGCGCTCCGCTTCCACGCGCCGCCCTTGAGGGCCTCGTTCGCGGGGGCGATGTTGCGGGCCGTCGCGAGGAGCAGGCCGATCGCGAGCTCGGCGGCGCTCGTGATGTTCGAGGTCGGGGCGTTGACGACCATGACACCAGCCTTGGTGGCCGCGTCGACGTCGACGTTGTCGAGGCCGACACCGGCCCGGGCGATGACCTTGAGGCTCTTGGCGGCGGCGATCGCCTCGGCGTCCATCTTCGTCGCGGAGCGGATGAGGACCGCGTCGACGCCGTCGAGGGCCGGCAGCAGCTGGGATCGGTCGGCGCCGTCGGTGTGGCGGACCTCGAAGTCCGGTCCGAGGGCGTCGATCGTGGCGGGCGATAGCGCTTCGGCGATGAGGACGACTGGCTTGGTCACGTAGGGCCCTTCTTCAGTGGGGACCCAGCCGGTATGCCGCGCGGCTGGGTCGAACCACCCTCACCCCGTCGGAGAGGGTGCGGCACGCCGGTGTACCTGGCGCCCATCGTATGGGCGCCGCCACATGTCGGACGCCTCGACCATCATGTGGAAGCCGCCACCGCCGACCTGACAAGCCACCACCGGCTCACGCGTCGCCGGCTGACGCGTCGCCCGCTCTCCCGCCGCGCCGGCCGACCCAGCGCGAGCCGAGGGCGAGCCCGGCGACGACGGCGACCGCCGCGATCGCCCAGCCCCACGAGATGCGACCGAGGACCGCGTCGACGAGCGCCAGACCGACCGTCGTGTAGACCGTCGCCCACAGGAGGGCCCCGACGGTGACGGCCGGCAGGAACCGGCGCTGCGGCATACGGAGGAGGCCGGCCGAGACGTTGATCGCCGTCTGCACCCCGACGGTGAGGAAGCCGAGCGAGACGACCGGTGCCCCGAACCGCCGGACCCAGCCCTCGGCTCGCAGGACGAGCGGCCGGTCGAGGTGTCCGGCCCACCGGGAGCGACCGCCTCCGGCGCGCAGGCCGCGACCGGCCCAGTAGGTCAGGGTCCCCCGGACGAGCGCCCCGAGGAAGAGCACGAGGAACGCCAGCCACACCGGCCAGCGGTCGACGAGGTCTGCCACCCGGTCAGCCTAGGCGCCCGGCGCCGTCCCTCCCGACGCGCGGCGCCCACCCGTTCGACGGACAGGTTCCTGCAGAACGGGGGTGTTGCAGCACCCCCGTTCTGCAGGACCCTCTGCTAGCAGAGGTTCGTGCCGGGGGGGGGTCAGCGGGCGGCGGAGCCCTCGACGTAGTCGGTGTCCTGGTCGGTGTTGACCCAGGCCATGAGCTTGCGCAGCTCCCGGCCGGTCGCCTCGATCGGGTGCGTGGCGCCCTTCTCACGCAGCGCCGTGAACTCCGGGGCGCCGGCGTCCTGGTCGGCGATGAACCGGCGGGCGAAGGTGCCGTCCTGGATGTCGGCGAGGACGGCCTTCATGTTGTCCTTGACGTGGCTGTCGATGATCCGCGGCCCGGAGACGTAGTCGCCGTACTCGGCGGTGTCGGACACCGACCAGCGCTGCTTGGCGATCCCGCCCTCGACCATGAGGTCGACGATGAGCTTCACCTCGTGGAGGCACTCGAAGTAGGCGACCTCGGGCTGGTAGCCGGCCTCGGTCAGGGTCTCGAAGCCGTACATGATGAGCTGGCTGAGGCCGCCGCAGAGGACGGACTGCTCGCCGAACAGGTCGGTCTCGCACTCCTCGGTGAACGTCGTCCGGATCCCGCCCGCCCGCAGACCGCCGATGGCCTTGGCGTAGGACTTCGTCAGCTCGAAGGCCTGGCCGCTCGCGTCCTGCTCGACCGCGAGGAGGACCGGCACACCGCGGCCGTCGACGAACTCGCGCCGGACGAGGTGACCCGGGCCCTTGGGCGCGACCATGATGACGTCGGCGCCGGCCTCGGGCTCGATGTAGCCGAAGCGGATGTTGAAGCCGTGGCCGAAGAGCAGCGCGGTGCCCTCGTTGAGGTTCGGCTTGATGTGCTCGGCGTAGACGTGCCGCTGGACCTGGTCCGGCGTGAGGATGACGACGAGGTCGGCCTCCGTGACGGCGTCCGCGACGGAGAGGACCCGCAGCCCCTCGGCCTCGGCCTTGGCTCGGGACGTGCTGCCCTCGGCGAGGCCGACCCGCACGTCGACGCCCGAGTCCCGCAGGTTGAGGGAGTGGGCGTGACCCTGGCTGCCGTAGCCGATGACGGCGACCTTGCGGCCCTGGATGATCGACAGGTCGGCGGCGTCGTCGTAGTACATCTCGGCCATGGGTGGCCTCTCCTTCGCGGGTTGGTTCCGGGGTGGGTGGTGTCGGTGGTGGGCTGGGTCGAGGGTATGCCGTGCCGGCCCGCCCTCGGCGTGGTGTCCGTCAGGCGCTGCGCAGGGCCCGGTCGGTGATCGACCGCGGTCCTCGGCCGATCGCGACCATGCCCGACTGGACGAGCTCCTTGACGCCGTAGGGGTCGAGGACGTCGAGCAGGGCGTTCAGCTTGTCGGTGGTCCCGGTCGCCTCGATCGTCAGGGACTCGGTGGCGACGTCGACGATCTTGGCGCGGAACATCTGCACCATCTCGAGGACCTGGCTGCGCGTCGCCGCGTCGGCCCGGACCTTGATGAGCATGACCTGGCGCTGGACGGCCGAGCCGCCCTCGAGCTCGACGACCTTGAGCACCTCGACGAGCTTGTTGAGCTGCTTGGTCACCTGCTCGAGCGGAAGGTCCTCGACGTCGACGACGACGGTCATCCGCGAGATCTCCGGGTGCTCGGTCTCGCCCACGGCGAGAGAGTCGATGTTGAAGCCGCGCCGGGAGAACAGGCCGGCGATCCGGGCGAGGACGCCGGGCTTGTTCTCGACGAGCACGGACAGGGTGTGCTTGGACATGGCGGTTGCGGCCTTCTGCTCTCGTGAGGCGTGGGAGGGCCGGGCTCAGCCGGCCGGGTCCGGGGTGGGCTGGGTGGGGTCGGCGGTGGCGGCGGCGTTGCTGTGGTCGGCGTCCTCGACCTGCTCGATCGCCTCGGACTCCTCGCGGTCCCACTGCGGGGCGGTGTTCTTCGCGAGGAGGATGTCGTCGTTGCTCACGCCGGCCGGCACCATCGGCCAGACCATCGCGTCGCGGTGGACGACGAAGTCGATGACGACCGGCCGGTCGGTGACCTCCATGGCCTTGGCGATCGTGGCATCCACGTCCTCCGGGCTCTCGCACCGCAGCCCGACACAGCCGTAGGCCTCGGCGAGCTTGACGAAGTCCGGGGTGCGGCCGCCGACCGAGGTGTGCAGGTCGGTGTTGGAGTAGCGCTCGTTGTAGAAGAGCGACTGCCACTGACGAACCATGCCGAGGCTGGAGTTGTTGATGAGGGCGATCTTGATCGGGATGTCGTTGATGACGCAGGTCGCGAGCTCCTGGTTCGTCATCTGGAAGCACCCGTCGCCGTCGATGGCCCAGACCTGACGGTCCGGCTGGCTCACCTGGGCACCCATGGCCGCGGGCACGGCATACCCCATCGTCCCGAGGCCACCGGAGTTCAGCCAGGCGTTGGGGCGCTCGTAGGCGATGAACTGCGACGCCCACATCTGGTGCTGGCCGACCCCGGCGACGTAGACGGCGTCCGGGCCGGCGAGCGCGCCCAGCCGCTCGAGGACGTACTGCGGCGACAGGGTGCCGTCGTCGGTCGGCGTGTAGCCGACCGGGAAGGTCTTCTTCCAGCCCGCGACCCGCTCCCGCCAGGCGGCGTAGTCGCCACCGTTGCCCGCGTCGATATCGGCGTCGACGGCCTCGATGAGGTCGGCGATGACGGCCTTGCAGTCCCCGACGATCGGGACGTCGGCCTTGCGGTTCTTGCTGATCTCGGCGGGGTCGATGTCGGCGTGGATGATCTTCGCCTCGGGCGCGAAGGTCGACAGCTGCCCGGTCACCCGGTCATCGAACCGGGCGCCGAGGGCCACGATGAGATCGCTCTTCTGCAGGCCCGCCACGGCGGACACGGACCCGTGCATGCCCGGCATGCCGAGATGGAGCTCGTGGCTGTCGGGCAGCGCGCCGCGGGCCATGAGCGTCGTGACGACGGGGATCTGGGTGAGGTCGACGAAGCGGCGCAGCTCCTCGGACGCGCGGGCCCGGATGACGCCGCCGCCGACGTAGAGGATGGGACGCTCCGCCTCGGCGATGAGCCGGGCCGCCTCCCGGATCTGCTTGTTGTGCGGCCGGGTGACCGGGTGGTAGCCGGGCAGCTCGATCCGTGGCGGCCACGCGAACGTCGTCCTGGCCTGGAGGACGTCCTTGGGCAGGTCGACGAGGACCGGGCCGGGACGCCCGGTGCCGGCGATGTGGAAGGCCTCGGCCATGATCCGCGGGATGTCGGCCGCGTCGGTGACGAGGTAGTTGTGCTTCGTGATGGGCATCGTGATGCCCCGGATGTCGGCCTCCTGGAACGCATCGGTCCCGATGGCGCCCGAGGTCACCTGACCGGTGATCGCGACGATCGGCACCGAGTCCATGTAGGCGTCGGCGATCGCGGTGACGAGGTTCGTCGCTCCGGGCCCGGACGTCGCCATGCAGACGCCGACCCTGCCGCTCGCCGAGGCATACCCCTCGGCGGCGTGCCCGGCGCCCTGCTCGTGCCGGACGAGGATGTGCCGGACCTTGACCGAGTCCAGCAGCGGGTCGTAGGCGGGGAGGATCGCGCCACCCGGGATGCCGAATACGGTGTCGACCTCCAACGCCTCGAGCGAGAGGACGAGGCTCTGCGCACCCGTGACCTCGATCGGGGCCTTCACGCGGGCCTGTTGGGGCATCTGCGCGGGCGAGGGCACGCTCCGGGGAGCCGCCGTCTGGGTGTCACTCACGTCGTCACCGCTTCCTGGGTGTCACTGCTGGTTCCTGCATTGTCGCGCGTGGCTCCGCTCTGGGTCTTGCGGAGCCGTGCGCGAGGTGTGGCTCGGCCGGGTCGGCCCACAAAAAAGCCCCCCAGTCCCGGTGGTGGTGGGACGACGGAGGGCGCGCGCTCGGCGGGTTGGTCGATCAGCCGGCGCGCTGGGGAAGTACGAGGACTCGGGCCACGCGAGAACTCTCCCGCGCGCCGCGGGAGGTGTCAATCATCGAGACGGCTGATCCCAGCATCCGGAAGCCCCCGCGTGCCGGGACGGGAGCCCGCACTGCGGCGACGACCCGAGCGGCTACATCTGGGCGCGGCCGAGGAGCCCGAGCATCTCCGGGCCGCGGGCGTCGAGACGCCGGCCACCGGCGACGACGCTCACGCCGAGGACGAGCAGGCCCCAGACGACGCCGAAGGCCACGGCCGCCCACCGCCACGGCGTCCCGGTGAGGGCCACCGCGGCGACGACGACGGGGATGAGGAGCACCGTCGGTGCGACGAACGACACGAGGGCCGTGACGCATCCCTGCGCCGCGGCGCCGGACTGGGCGGCGAACGGGTTCCCCCCGGTCCGCGGGGCGGTCCCCGGCATGATCGCGCCGAAGTAGGCCGCGACCCCCATGCTGCACAGCAGCCCGGAGGCGACGACCGCGAGCCACGCGACGGGGTGCTCGACGAGCCCGAGGGCGACGGCCGCGGCATACGCACCGAGGGTGAGCGGGCCGAAGACGACGGCCGAGGCGATGACGCGTCCCAGCCGGTCGTCGACGCCCCGCACGCCCGTCGCGAGGTGCAGCCACCAGGGCGGCCCGTCGAACGCGAGGTCGTTCATGAGGGTGAGGCCGGAGAAGACGGCGAGGACGACGGCGCCCATGGGGGCGAGGGGCCCCGCCTGCCGGGTGACGAGCCCCTGGGCGATGAAGACGACGGGCAGGACGACGGTCCGCAGCCCGATGCTGACGAGCCGGCTGTCGCGCCGCCACGCCCTGACCCGGCGGACGGCGATCGCCCCGGCCGGACCGGTTCCGAGCACCCGGGGCAGCAGTCGGCCGGTGCCGATCCGCTGGCCACCCGCCTCGACGAGGGGGGAGGTGAGGACGCGGGCCAGCAGCCGGGTCCACCAGTCCCACAGGACCGCGACGAGCACGACGGCGAGGGCGAGGTGGACGAGCGCAAGTCCCCATCGGCCACGGGCGACGTCGTCCGGCAGGACCCAGGCCCAGCCGACGGGGGTCCACCCGGCGAGGACCGCCATCCCGCTCGCGTCGAGCGTGTCGGGGTCCATCCGGGTCACCCCCTGGCCGAGCAGGAGGTTGAGACCCATCGGGGCGAGGGTGAGGACCGAGATGATGAGCGCCCCGATCTCGCGGCCCCGACGCGAGGTCATGATCCGGGCGAGGGCCGTCGTGACGACCCGCGAGAGGAGGATCGCCGTCGAGACGCCGAGGACGGCGGCGATGACGGCCGCGGCCATCGCCGCCGGGTTCGCCGCCCAGGACCCCACCTGGGCCAGGGCGAGGCCGGCGGTGAAGACCGCGGGGATCCCGACGAACGCCGCGGCGAACTGGCCCCGGACGAGCTCGCGGGCCGGGACCGGCAGGACGGCGAACCGGGCCGGGTCGAGGGTCTGGTCGACCCCGGCCGCGACGAGGGAGAGCACCGCCCACATGAGGGTGAGCGTGGCGAAGATCGGGACCGTCGACGAGACGACCCGCAGCGGCTGCTCGCCGAGGAGGACGAGCGTCGGGATGAAGAGGACCCAGCCGAGGAGCGCGGCGACGCCCCCGACGGCCGTCGCGGCGATCCGCGGCGGGCTGTGCCGCAGGCCATGCCGCCAGAGGGTGAGCCGGAGCCGGACTAGGAGCCCAACCACGTCAGCCCCGCCTGTCCGGCATCGCTCGCGCCGACGAGCTCGAGGAAGCGGGCGTGAAGGGTCTTGCCGTCCCGCAGGTCCTCGACGGTGCCCGTCGCCCGGACCTGCCCGTCGACGATGACGGCGACGCGGTCGCAGAGCCCCTCGACGAGCTCCATGACATGGCTCGACATGATGACCGTGCCACCGCCGTCGACGAAGCGCCGCAGGATCGTGCGGATCGTCTGGCCCGAGACGGGGTCCACGGCTTCGAAGGGCTCGTCGAGGACGAGGACGCGCGGGGCATGGATGAGGGCCGTCGCGAGGGCGATCTTCTTGATCATGCCGGCGGAGTAGTCGGCGACGACGACGCTGGCGTCCCCGGCGAGACCGAGGACCTCCAGGAGCTCCTCGGTGCGCTGGGCGACGACGGCCGCCGGCATCCGGCGCAGGGCCCCGACGTACTCGAGGAGCTCCCGGCCGGACAGCTGCTCGAAGAGACGCAGCCCGTCGGGGGCGATCCCCATGAGGGCCTTGGCCGCGGGCGGGTCCGCCCACACGTCGGCGCCGAGGACCCGGGCCGTGCCGCCGTCGGGGCGGAGCAGCCCGGTGGCCATCGACAGGGTCGTCGTCTTGCCGGCGCCGTTGGGCCCGACGAGGCCGAAGAGCGACCCGGGCGGAACGGCGAGGCTCAGCCCATGGACGACCTCGCGACCGTGGAAGGCCTTGACGAGGTGGTCGCATTCGAAGGCCACGGCGGGGAGGGCACCCGGAAGCCCGGCCGAACTCTGCGTCATGGGCGCGAGTGTAGGTCGGGGCCCCCCGCCATCAGGCGCGGTTGAGCGGGGAAGGAACCCAACCCGGGACGAACGGAGGACCCCGTCTGCCGCTCAGCCGCGGGCGATGTGGAAGCGGTCGAGCACCGCCCCGCTCTCGCTGAGGTCGACCCAGTGCCCGGAGTAGCGCAGGACGGCGATGCCGCACGTGGGGTAGCCCTCCGACATGAGCCGGTGTGCGTCGAGGCTGCCCTGCCCGTCGGCGAGCATCGACGCGAGGGCGGGGATGCCGGGCGCGTGCCCGACGACCATGACGACGCCGGCCTCGGGGTCGGCCTCGCGGACGACGGACAGCAGCCCGTCCGGGGCGGCGAGGTAGATGCGCCGGTCGTAGTGGACCTCCGCCTCGGGGCACCCCGCCTCCCACAACGCCTCGGCGGTCTGCTGGGTACGGATCGAGGTGGAGCAGATGACCTCGTCGAGGCCGATCCCGTGCTCCCTCAGCCAGTGCCCGGCGGCCGCGGCGTCCTTCCGGCCCCGGGCACTCAGCTCCCGCTCGTGGTCGTTCTCGTAGCCGCCGCGCTCCGCCTTGGCATGCCGGAGAAGGACGAGCACCCGGTCCTCTGCTGCGGTCGTCATGGTTCGATCTTGCTCCCGCTCGGTCGCCGTTGTCAGCCGGTCGTCGGTGTTGTGTGTCGCACGAGGTGGAGCGGCGCGTCCCCCTTGACGACCCGGGCCAGCTGCTCCCGCAGCATGCTCAGCGCCCGGGGCCGGAAGGCCGACGTGGCCCCGCCGACGTGCGGGGTGACGAGGACACCCGGCGCGGTCCAGAGCGGGTGGTCGGGCGGCAGCGGCTCGGGGTCGGTGACGTCGAGGGCGAACGAGAGCCGGCCCGCCTGCCGCAGCATGGCGTCGGTGTCGGCGACGGCGCCGCGCGCGACGTTGACGACGAGCGCGCCGTCCGGACAGCAGCGAGAGGAACGCGTCGTCCACGAGCCCGCGGGTGGCGTCGGTGAGGGGCGTCGAGACGATGATGACGTCGTGGTCGGGGAGCAGCCGGTCCAGCTCGGCGACGCCGTGGACCTCGGCGACGAGGTCGTCCCCGGGGCGGGCCCGGCTCGCGACGGCCGTCAGCGAGACCTCGAAGGGGAGGAGGCGCCGCGCGATGGCCCGGCCGACGGACCCGTAGCCGAGGACGAGCACCCGCCGGTCGGCGAGCGACTGCCGCATCGGCTCCCGCAGCCACTCGCCCACGGGTGCCCGAGCGGACCGCCTCCGGTATGCCGCGGAGCGAGGAGATCGCGAGCCCGACGGCGAGCTCCGCGGTGGAGGCGTCGTGCACCCCTGCGGCGTTCGCCACGGCCACCTGCTCCGGGACGGCGTCGAGGGCGCCGTCGTAGCCCGCGGTGAGGAGCTGGACCAGCCGCACGGACGGCATACCGGCGACGGCCGACAGCTCACCGGCCGGGCGGAGGTAGGGGGCGATGACCACCTCGACGGGGCGGTCAGGCAGCGGGTCGCGTGGGTCCCAGACGACGGGCTCCACGCCGTCGACCGGGCCCACGTCGTCGCGCCAAGCGGGGTCAGGGAACGAGACGACGGTCATGGCAGCCCAGCCTAGGCACCCCGGCTGATGGGGGTGCCTCTGCCTCGAACGGCAACCGGACGACGGCGGAGGTCAGCCGGCGGCGACCGCCTCCGCGTCGGCATCCGTACTCGGTGCCGACGTGCGGATGAGGAAGTCGAACGCCGCGAGCGCCGCCGTCGCGCCGGTCCCGGCGGCGACGGCGATCTGCTTGTACGGCGTCGTCGTGCAGTCGCCGGCCGCGAAGACGCCGGGCACCGAGGTGGCGCACCGCGCGTCGACGACGATCTCGCCACGATCGGTCATCTCGAGCGTGCCGTCGAAGCACTCCGTGCTCGGCAACAGCCCGATCTGGACGAAGATGCCCTCGACGTCGAGCCGTCGGGCCTCGCCGCCCTCCCGCGGGGCGTGCTCGAGACGCGACGACCTTCGCGCCGTCGCCGACGATCTGCGTCGTCGCGGTGCCGGTGAGGATGTCGGCGTTGGGCAGGCTCCTGCAGCTTGCGCTGGAGCACCTCGTCGGCGCGCAGCTCGTCGAGGAACTCGACGAGGGTGACGTGTCCGACGACGCCGGCGAGGTCGATGGCGGCCTCGACGCCGGAGTTGCCGCCGCCGACGACGGCCACCCGCTTGCCGCGGAACAGCGGCCCGTCGCAGTGCGGGCAGAAGGTGACGCCCCGGGTGAGGTAGTCCTCCTCCCCCGGCACCCCGAGGGTGCGCCACCGGGCGCCGGTCGCGACGACGACGGTCCGGGCCCGGAGCGTCGCACCGGCGTCGAGGACGATCTCGTGCAGACCACCGGGAACCTCGGCGGGGACGAGCCGGGCGACCCGCTGGCCGAGCATGACCTCGACGCCGTAGGACCGGACCTGCGCCTCGAGGTCGGCGGCCATCCGCGGGCCCTCGGTGTGGGCGACCGACGGGTAGTTCTCGATGGCCAGGGTGTCGTTGAGCTGCCCGCCGAACCGCTCGGCGACGACACCGGTGCGGATGCCCTTGCGGGCGGTGTAGACCGCGGCGGCCGCGCCGGCGGGGCCGCCGCCGACGACGAGGACCTCGAACGGCTCGAGTGTCGCGAGGCGGGCGGCCTCGCGCTCGCCGGAGCCCGCGTCGAGCTTGTCGACGATCTCGGCCAGGTCCATCCGGCCGGAGGCGAACACCTCGCCGTCCTTGAAGACCATCGGCACCGCGAGCACGCCCCGGGCCTCGACCTCGTCGGGGAAGAGCGCCCCGTCGATGGCGGTGTGGGTGATCCCGGGGTTGAGGATGCTGGCGAGGTTGAGCGCCTGGACGACGTCCGGGCACTTGGTGCACGAGAGCGAGAAGTAGGTCTCGAAGTGGTGCTCGCCCGGGAGGGTACGGACCCGGTCCAGCAGCTCGGGGTCCAGGGTCGAGGGGTGCCCCCCGACCTGGAGCAGCGCGAGGACGAGCGAGGTGAACTCGTGCCCGAGCGGTATGCCGGCGAACCGGACCTCGACGTCGGTGCCGGCCCGGCGCACCGCGAACGACGGCCGCCGGGCGTCCGCGCCGCCACGCACGTGCGTGACGGCGTCGGACAGCCCGGCGATCTCGTCGAGCAGGCTCGCCAGCTCGGCCGACTTGGCGGAGTCGTCGAGCGCGCTGACGAGCTCGACCGGCTCACTCACCCGGGTGAGGTAGCCGGCGAGCTGGTCGCGCAGCGCCGGGTCGAGCATCAGATCTTGCCGACGAGGTCGAGAGACGGCTTGAGCGTCTCCTCGCCCTCTTCCCACTTGGCCGGGCAGACCTCGCCCGGGTGGGCGGCGACGTACTGGGCGGCCTTGACCTTGCGGACGAGCTCGGTCGCGTTGCGGCCGATGCCCTCGGCGGTCACCTCGAGGAACTGGATGACGCCGTTCGGGTCGACGAGGAACGTGCCGCGGTTGGCCAGGCCCTCGTCCTCACGGAGGATCTCGAAGTTGCGGGAGATGGCGAGGGTCGGGTCGCCGAGCATCGGGTAGCGGATCTTGTTGATCGTCTCCGAGGTCTCGTGCCAGGCCTTGTGGGTGAAGTGGGTGTCCGTCGAGACGCTGTAGACCTCGACGCCCATCTCCTGGAGCGTGCCGTACTGCTCGGCGAGGTCCCCGAGCTCGGTCGGGCAGACGAAGGTGAAGTCGGCCGGGTAGAAGAAGAAGATCGCCCACTTCCCGGCGACCTCCTCGCTCGTCACCTCGCGGAACTCGCCGTTGTGGAAGGCGGTGGCCGCGAACGGCTTGATGGTGGTGTTGATGAGGGACATCGAGTCCGGCTCCTCCTGGTGTGGCGCCCCGGGGCGCATGGGTGGTCGCGGCATCGCTGCCGAGGATGCTCGGCCGTCACCGCCCCGGCGCGCCGGGGCGCCCGAGGTCGGCACGACGGTCGTCGTGCGGTGGCATCACTGCCGGATTGAGCAAGGGGGCGCGGCCGGGACGCCGTCCTCCCTGGATCGTTTCCAGATTAGCGACTCGACGGCCGGGTCAAGCGTCGGTTCCGCCCCTCGGAACGGCTCCCGCGTGATCCTTCTCGCATGCCGGTATGCCGGGCAACAACTCCCCTATTGGGTGACTTCCCGACACCCCACCGCCACCGGCAGACCCGGGTGCACCCCGCACCGGCAACAACTCCCCTATTGGGTGACTTCCCGACACCCCACCCACCCGGCACCCGACCCGGCACCGACCCGGCAACAACTCCCCTATTGGGTGACTTCCCGACACCCCACCCACCTGCACCGACCGGCGCCGCCCGGCAACAACTTCCCTATTGGGTGAGTTTCTGGCGGGGGGGGGTGGGGACCGTGGTCAGGGGTGGTGAGCCGGGCGAGGATGAGCTCGCGGACCTCGGCCGGCGTCGGCCTGGCCCTTCGTCGCCTTCATGACCTGGCCGATGAGCGCGCCGGCCGCCTGGACCTTGCCGTCGCGGATCTTGTCGGCGACGTCGGGGTTGGCGGCGATCGCCTCGTCGACGGCGGCCTCGAGGGCGGAGTCGTCCCGGACCAGCTCGAGCCCGCGGGCGTCGGCGACGGCGGTCGGGGTGCCCTCGCCGTCGAGGACGCCGTCCCAGACCTGGCGGGCCATCGCGTCGTTGAGCCGTCCGCTCGTCACGAGCGACTCGAGCTCGACGACGTGCGCCGGCGTGACGCCGAGGGACGCGGCATACGTCGGGACGTCCTCGCCCTCCTCGTTGGCGCGTCGGGCCACCTCGCCGGACCACCACTTGCGGGCGCCCTGCGGGCTGGCGCCGGCCCCGACGGTCTCGCCGATGAGGTCGACGAGCCCGGCGTTGAGGACGTCGCGCATCTCGAGGTCGCTGAAGCCCCAGTCCGCCTGGAGTCGCTTGCGGCGCTGGGCCGGCGGCTCGGGCAGGGTCGCCCGCAGCGCCTCGACCGTCTCGCGCGACGGCGCGACGGGGACGAGGTCCGGCTCGGGGAAGTAGCGGTAGTCCTCGGCGTCGGACTTCTCCCGACCGCTCGTCGTGATGCCGGTGTCCTCGTGCCAGTGCCGCGTCTCCTGGGTCACCGCGCCGCCGGCATCCAGGATCGCGGCGTGCCGGCCGATCTCGTAGCGAACGGCCCGCTCCACCGAGCGCAGCGAGTTGACGTTCTTCGTCTCGCTCCGGATGCCGAACGGGACGGCGTCCTGGTCCTCGCCCTCGGCGGCCTTGGGCCGCAGGGAGAGGTTGACGTCGCACCGCATCGAGCCCTGCTCCATCCGCACGTCGGAGACGCCGAGCGCCTTGACGAGGTCGCGCAGGGTCGAGACGTAGGCCTTGGCGACCTCCGGTGCCCGCTCCCCCGCACCGACGATCGGCTTCGTGACGATCTCGATGAGCGGGATGCCGGCCCGGTTGTAGTCGACGAGGCTGTGGGTCGCGCCGTGGATCCGGCCGGTTGCCCCACCGACGTGGAGGGACTTGCCGGTGTCCTCCTCCATGTGGGCACGCTCGATCTCGACCCGGAAGGTCGAGCCGTCCTCGAGCTCGACGTCGAGGAACCCGTTGAACGACAACGGCTCGTCGTACTGCGAGGTCTGGAAGTTCTTCGGCATGTCCGGGTAGAAGTAGTTCTTCCGGGCGAAGCGGCACCACGTGGCGATCTCGCAGCCCAGCGCCAGGCCGATCCGCATGGCGGACTCGACGCCCTTCTCGTTGACGACCGGCAGCGCCCCGGGCAGGCCGAGGCAGACCGGGCAGACCTGGGTGTTGGGCTCGGCGCCGAACTCGGTCGCGCAGCCGCAGAACATCTTCGTCGCCGTGTTGAGCTCGACGTGGACCTCGAGGCCCATGACGGGGTCGTATGCCGCAACGGCGTCGTCGTAGGCGACGGTCGGCTCCCCGATGGTGTTCGCCTGGCTCATCTCAGGCCCCCTTCCCCGTCGTGCCGGCATGGGTGAGGTCGGGCGCCTTCGCGAGCAGCTGCCCGCCCCACGTGTCGTGGAGGCGGCGCTCGAGCGCCGCGCCGACGGCATACAGGCGGTCGTCCCGGGTCGCCGGGGCGATGATCTGGAAGCCGGTCGGCAACCCGTCCTCGTCGGCGAGGCCGCTCGGCAGCGACATCGCCGGCACGCCCGCGAGGTTGGCCGGGATGGTGGCGATGTCGTTGAGGTACATCGCCATCGGGTCGTCGAGCTTGTCCCCGAACCGGAACGCGGTCGTCGGCGCGGTCGGGCTGACGAGGACGTCGGCCTTCTCGAAGGCCGCGGCGAAGTCGTCGGCGATGAGCCGGCGGACCTTCTGCGCCGAGCCGTAGTAGGCGTCGTAGTAGCCCGAGGAGAGGGCGTAGGTACCGAGGATGATCCGGCGCTTGACCTCGGGCCCGAAGCCGGCCTCACGGGTCGCGGCCATCACCTGCTCGGCACTCGGGTCCTCGATCGACTCCGGCCAGACCCGGAGGCCGTAGCGCATGGCGTCGAACTTGGCGAGGTTGCTCGACGCCTCGCTCGGGAGGATGAGGTAGTAGGTCGCGAGGGCGTACTCGAAGCTCGGGGCCGACACCTCGACGATCTCGGCCCCGGCGGCGACGAGATGCTCGACCGCCTCGTCGAACCGGCGCTGCACCCCCGGCTGGAAGCCCTCGCCGGTCAGCTCCCGGACGATGCCGATCCGCATCCCGGCGACGTCGGCCTTCGTCGCCGCCTCGACGACCGGCGGGACGGGAGCGTCGATCGACGTGCTGTCCATCGGGTCGTGCCCGCCGATGACGCTGTGGAGCAGGGCCGCGTCGAGGATCGTCCGGCTGACCGGGCCGGCCTGGTCGAGCGAGGAGGCGAGGGCCACGAGGCCGTAGCGCGACACCCCGCCGTAGGTCGGCTTCGTGCCGACGGTGCCCGTGACCGCGGCCGGCTGGCGGATCGAGCCGCCGGTGTCGGTGCCGATGGCGAGCGGGGCCTGGTAGGACCCGACGACGGCGGCCGAGCCACCCCCGGAGCCGCCCGGGATCCGCTCGAGGTCCCACGGGTTGCGGGTCGGGCCGTAGGCCGAGTGCTCCGTCGAGGAGCCCATCGCGAACTCGTCCATGTTCGTCTTGCCGAGGATCGGCATGCCCGCGGCGCGCAGCCTGCGGACGAGGGTCGCGTCGTACGGCGGCACCCAGCCCTCGAGGATCTTGCTGCCGCACGTCGTCGGCATCCCCCGGGTCGCCATGACGTCCTTGACCGCGATGGGGACGCCGGCCATGACGTGGAGCTCCTCGCCGGCGGC
The DNA here is from genome assembly GCA_963745335.1 of uncultured Actinomycetota bacterium. Lineage (GTDB taxonomy): Bacteria > Actinomycetota > Actinomycetes > Actinomycetales > Dermatophilaceae > CAVSJJ01. The sequence continues at coordinate 510,901 of CAVUXP010000005.1, read as the reverse complement.
GCGGCGCGCGTCGATGTCGCGGGCCGTGGCCAGGGCTCCCTCGCGGTCGAGGTGGAGGTAGCCGTGGATGGCGCCGTCGACGACCGCGGTGCGCTCGAACAGGGCGCGGACGACCTCGACGGACGAGGTCTCTCCGGTCGCGAGGAGGTTGGCCAGCTCGGCGGCGCTGGCCCGGGTGAGGTCGGTTGTCACGTGAGTGCTGTCCTTGCGGTTCGGTTCGGCTGGGGTGGTTCGGGGGTATGCCGCGCCCGCGGCATACCGGGCGTCACTGCTCGTCGTCGAGGATCCGCGGGACGGAGAATCGCTGCCGGTCCGCCTCCGGGGCGCCGGACAGTGCCTCCTCCGGGCTGAGCGACGGACGGATCTCGTCGGGCCGGGTGACGTTGACGAGCGGCATCGGGTGCGACATCGGCTCGACGTCGGCGATGGGGGCCTGCTGGACCGTCGCGACCGAGCTGAGGATGACGCCGAGCTCGCCGACCATCCGGTCCAGCTCGTCGTCGGACAGGTCGATGCGGGCGAGACCGGCCAGGTGGGCCACGTCGGCGCGGGTGAGGTCAGCCATGGCTGAAGTCTATGGCCGGTCCCGCGAGGGCTCCGGACCCGTCGCGATCCGGCCGCGTCGGGGTCCGCGGGTGTGGCGGGCCCCAGGGTCCGAGGCACCGAGCGTCGTCGACGAGGAGGCCGTGACGGGTGACCCGTCGGCCGGCGGCATACCGGCCGAGCCGCCCCCGACCCGCTGAAGGGTGGGGATCGGCCCCATCAGCCCCGGCGATGGGGCACATCCCCACCCCTCGCGCACTCGGGCCGGGTCAGTCGGTCGGGCGGAAGCCGAACTCGTCACCCAGCGCCAGGCACGCCGACAGCCGGCCGATGCCGTCGGAGGTCCCCGCGGTGCGCAGCGACGCCGCGGCGGTGGTCACGCCGGCGCGGAGGCAGTCGGGGACGGCCCAGCCCTCGTGGAGTCCGAGGACGACCCCGCTGGCCACCGCGTCCCCCGCGCCGGTCGCGCTGCGGATCTCCGCACGGGGCATCCGGACCGACCCCTGCCGCCACACCCGGCCGTCGGGCGCGGCGGCGACGCACCCGGCCGGGAAGTGGACGACGGCGAGGCCGCCCACCCCGAGCTCGACGAGCCGGGTGGCCAGCTGCTCCAGCGCCGGCCAGTCGACGTCCGTGTCGACGCCCGACCGCGGCACCGCGACGTCCGCCAGGGCGGCGGCCTCGACCTCGTTGACGATGATCGAGTCGAGGTGCGGCAGGCAGGGCAGGGCGACGGCCCGGATCTCCTCCGGCGTCAGCGACACGAGCTCGAGGTTGGTGCGCAGCCCGGCGGCCTGCGCCTCGCGCAGGACCGTGACCCATCCGGACCCGGCGTCGAGACCCGGGTTCAGCCCAGGGGCGCCCAGGTGGAGGATCCGCGCGGTGGATCCGGCGGGGTCGATGTCGGGCGGCGCCAGGAGGGCGTTGGCGCCGATGTGGTGGAAGAACGTTCGGGACCCGCCGTCCCGGACGACCATCGCGTCGGTGAAGGACGTCGCGGCCCGCGCGGACCGGCGGATCCGTGAGGTGTCGACGGCCTGGTCCGCCAGCGCCTCGAGCAGGAAGTCGCCGTACTCGTCCTCGCCGACGACGCCCGCCACGGCCAGCGGGAAGTCGGCACCGAGCCGGGCGAGGTCGACGGCGAGGTTGACGCCCGGACCTCCGGTGCTCAGGGCGACCGACTCGATGATGGCCAACCGTTCCTGGGCGGGATAGGCGTCGATCACCTTGCCCACGTCGACGACGACGGTGCCGGCGCACAGCACGCCGGAGCGCTCGGTCATGCTCCGGCGGCGAGCAGCGGCTCGGTGATCGTCTGGTCCTCGGCGAGGGAGCGGGTCGGCTCGATCCCCTTGCTCGCGAGGACGTCGTGGTATGCCGCGACCGCGTCCTCCGGGGTCGAGCGGCCACCGACGACGTCGCGCATGGCGGAGAGGAGGTCGAGCTGGGACTCCGCCCGCTGCACCTTGCGTCCGAAGAGCGCGACCCGGGCGCCGTGCCGCTCGGACTGGGCGAGCAGCTCGAGGGTGTCGCGGGTCGTCCCGGCCGACCCGCCGAGGATGCCGACGACGAGCGAGGGGTCGTGGGTGGCGAGCTCGGACAGCGCGTCCGCGCCGTTGAAGACCATCTTGAGGAAGAGCGGGCGCTCGACCTGGGCCACCCCTGCGAGGAGCCGGATGATGTGGTCGTTGACGAAGGCGCCGACGTCACCGGGGGCGAGGTCGACCGGCGCGTTGGGGTTGAAGATCTCGAGGAAGTGGCGCATGCCGACGGCGTGCGCCTCGGCGCGGAACGCGGCATACCGCTCGAGGGTCTCGAGGTCACGCTCGACGTCGTTGTTGAACGTCACGGAGTAGAGGACGAGGGAGCAGAACTCGCGCGCCCGGGCGAGGTTGGCGGTCCGGAACGGGCGGGACGGCGACGCGGCATAGCGGCCGCCACGTGGGTTCCAGATGTCCGTCGTGTCGTTGGCCCGGACGGCGAGCGTGACGGGGCTGCCTTCGAAGACGTCGTCGCGGGCGAGCCGCTCGCCGTTGGAGACGGAGGTGAGCACGATGTCGACCGCCTCGGCGCGCACCTCGGACACCATCGCATCGAGGTACTGCTGCCGGGTCCGGACGGTGCCCGGGGCGCCCGGCATCCTCGCCGACGGCGCGGACCCCGAAGGCCATGTCGGCGTCCTTCGCATCCGCGAGGATGAAGTGGTCGGGCGTGTAGCCGCCGGCGGCGATGGTGGACAGCTTCCGGTCCAGAGCCTTCATGCCGGTCACGATAGGGAGTCGGCGCCCGCTCCGCCCCCGTCCACGCCGGTCGGGGCCGGCATCCCGCCGCGCGAGGGGTGGGGATCGGCCGCATCACGGCGCCTGACGGGGCCGATCCCCACCCCTCGTGGCACTGCTCGGCACGGCGCGTGGGCGGCGCGTGGGCTGGCTCAGTCGGGCGAGCCGGTCTCGAGGAGCCGCTCGAACCCCGCCTCGTCGAGGATCGTCAGGCCGAGCTCGCGGGCCTTGGTCTCCTTGGACCCGGCCCCGGGCCCCACGACGACGAAGTCCGTCTTCTTCGAGACGGATCCGGCGGCCTTGCCGCCGCGGGCGAGGATCGCCTCCTTCGCCGAGTCGCGCGAGAACCGCTCGAGGGACCCGGTGACGACGACGGTCCTCCCGTCGAGGGTCTGCTCGACCGACTCGTCCCGCTCGTCCTCCATCCGCACCCCGTCGGCCGCCCACCGTTCGACGATGGCGCGGTGCCAGTCGACCTCGAACCAGTCCTTGACCGCCTCGGCGATGACGGGTCCGACCCCGTCCACGGCGGCCAGCTCGTCGAGGGAGGCGGCCCGGATCGCGTCCATCGAGTGCAGCTCCTGGGCGAGGGCTCGGGCCGCGGTCGGACCGACGTGCCGGATCGACAGGGCGACGAGGACCCGCCACAGGGGCTGCTCCTTGGCCGTCGCGAGGTTGGCGACGAGCTTCTCGCCGTTGGCCGACAGGACCCGGCCGTCGACGACGGCGTCCGCCGGGTCGGTCTTCTTGGCGGCCCGCGTGTAGAGCGGCACGCGGGCGATGTCCTCGGCGGCGAGCGAGAACAGCCGCGCCTCGCTCGGACCGCCGAGGGCGTCGTCGTCGAGGACTCCGGAGTCGAGGAGCGCGGCCGAGCCCTCCCAGCCCAGGGCCTCGATGTCGAACCCGCCCCGGGAGGCCAGCCCGAAGAGCCGCTCGCGCAGCTGCGACGGGCAGGACTTGGCGTTCGGGCACCGGATGTCCTTGTCGCCCTCCTTCTCGGGCGCGAGGGGGCTGCCGCACGAGGGGCACTCGGTCGGCATGACGAACTCGCGCTCGGAGCCGTCCCGCAGCGCGACGACGGGTCCGAGGATCTCCGGGATGACGTCGCCGGCCTTGCGCAGGACGACGGTGTCGCCGATGAGCACGCCCTTGCGGACGACCTCGTGGGCGTTGTGGAGGGTGGCCATCGAGACCGTCGACCCGGCGACGGTGACCGGCTCCATCACCCCGAACGGCGTGACCCGGCCGGTGCGCCCGACGTTGACCTGGATGTCGAGGAGCCTCGTGTTGACCTCCTCCGGCGGGTACTTGTAGGCCATCGCCCACCGTGGCGCCCGCGACGTCGCCCCGAGCTGACGCTGGACCGCGACCTCGTCGACCTTGACGACGACGCCGTCGATCTCGTGCTCGACGCTGTGCCGTCGCTCGCCGTAGTCGTCGATGAACGCCTGGACCTCCTCGAGGGCATCGAGGACCCGGTAGTGGCTCGACACCGGCAACCCCCAGGCCTTGAGGAGGTCGTAGGCCTGGCTCTGCCGCTCGATGTCGAACCCCTGCCGGGCCCCGATGCCGTGGACGAGCATCCGCAGCGGCCGGGTCGCGGTGATCCGGGGGTCCTTCTGCCGCAGCGACCCGGCGGCGGCGTTGCGCGGGTTGGCGAACGGCGGCTTGCCCGCCTCGACGAGCCCGGCGTTGAGGTCGCCGAAGGCCTCGATGGGGAAGAACACCTCGCCCCGCACCTCGACGAGCGCGGGCACCTCGTCGCCGGCGAGCTCGGTCGGGACACCGTCGATGGTGCGGACGTTGAGGGTGACGTCCTCACCCGTGCGCCCGTCGCCGCGGGTCAGCGCCCGGGTCAGCCGGCCGTTCTCGTAGAGGAGGTTGACGGCCAGCCCGTCGATCTTCAGCTCGCAGAGGAAGCGGTATGCCGCGCCGCCCGCCTCACGCTCGACGCGCGCCGCCCAGGCGGCGAGCTCCTCGGGGCTGAAGGCGTTGTCGAGGCTGAGCATCCGCTCGAGGTGGTCGACGGCCTGGAAGTCCGTGGAGAACACCGCGCCGCCGACCTGCTGGGTCGGGCTGTCGGGCGTGCGCAGCGAGGGGTGCGCCTCCTCGAGGTCGGTGAGCCGCCGGATGAGCCGGTCGTACTCGCCGTCGCTCACCGTCGGGGCGTCCTTGACGTGGTAGGCGAACTGGTGGCCGCGGATCTCCTCGGCGAGGTCTCCCCACTCGCGGCGGACGTCGTCGGGGACCTGGTCGGCGGCGGCCTCCGCGGCCGGGTCGGCGGGTGTCTCGCTCACCCGTTCATCCTGCTACACGACACCGACATCGGGGCGGCCGCCACGGGTCTGCGTCAGCGCGTCCGCGCTGCCCGTGCCCGTTACCTGGGTCGCCCGCCCGCGTTGCGCGCCCGCGTCACCGACCCGCCGCGAGGAGGACGTCGCGGGTCACCTCGAGCTGGCCGAGGTGCTGGGCCAGCTCCTCGTAGACGTGGATGAGAACGCTGCCCTGGCTGTCGCAGATGTGGCGGTCGGTGTCGAGGTCGTCGGGGACGCGGGCGGGCGGGGCGTCGGGGTCGCAGGCGGCGACGTCCTCGTGCAGGTGGGTGCGGGCCCGGGCGAGGGCGTCGAGCAGGTCGGCCGCCGACCCCTCGGCACGGAACTCCGCAGCGCGGTCCCGGCCGACCGGCATACCGAGGTTGACCTCGTGGGCCCAGTAGCGCATCACGCCCATGCAGTGCGTGACCACGACGAAGGCGCTGTTCGCACCGGGGGTGTCGACCCGGGCGTTGACCCGCTCCTCGCCGAGGTCGGTGACGACGGCGGCGAGCTGGTCGAGGGCCCGGTCGAGGTAGGGCAGCAGCTGGTCCGGCAGCGACGGCATCGCCTCAGCCTAGGCGGGGCACCCCTGGTCATGCCGTCGACGGACCGCAAGAATGGCGGCACCCCGCCGACGACGCCGGACAGGAGTCCCGATGACCAACCTCGCCACGAACCTCACGACGACGAGCGAGAGGACACCCGACCAGACGGCGATCACGATCGACGGGCTGCACATCAGCTACGCCCAGCTGAACGGCATGGCCGCCCGGGTCGCGGGCCAGCTGGCCGAGGCGGGGATCGAGCCGGGCGACCGCATCGCGATCATCCTGCCCAACGTCCCGGCCTTCCCGGTCGTCTTCTTCGGCAGTCTCATGGCCGGGGCCGTCGTCGTGCCGATGAACCCCCTGCTGAAGTCCGGCGAGATCGACTACTTCTTCACCGACTCGGGGGCCAAGATCGCCTTCGTCTGGCCGGACTTCGTCCAGGAGGCCACGAAGGGGGCCGAGCGCTCGGGGACGCGGATCGTCGAGTGCGGGCCCACCGGGCCGGTGGAGGGTGCCCTCGAGGGGGGCGCGCCCTCCACCGGGCCGGTCGACCGGGACGACGAGGACACGGCGATCATCCTCTACACCTCGGGCACGACCGGCCGCCCCAAGGGCGCCGAGCTGACCCACCGCAACATCCACCTCAACGCGCTGCGCAGCGCCACGGTCATCCAGGAGATCCGGCCCGACGACGTCGTCATGGGCTGCCTGCCGCTGTTCCACGTCTTCGGCCTCGTCGTCGGCCTCAACGCCTCGGTCATCGCCGGCTCGACGCTGGCCCTCATCCCGCGCTTCGACCCGGCCAAGGCCATCGAGGTCATCGGCAAGGAGCAGGTCAGCGTCATGCAGGGCGTCCCGACGATGTATGCCGCCATCCTCAACCACCCCGACGGCGACCGGATGGACGCCTCGTCGCTGCGGACGTGCGTCTCCGGCGGCTCGGCGATGCCGTTGGAGGTCATGCGCGGCTTCGAGGAGAAGTTCGGGACGACGATCCTCGAGGGCTACGGCCTGTCCGAGACCTCGCCCGTCGCGTCGTTCAACATGCTCGACCGCGAGCGCAAGCCGGGCACGATCGGCGTGGCCATCCCCGGCTGCGAGATGCGCTGTGTCGACCTCGAGGGCACCGAGGTCCCGGTCGGCGAGGTGGGCGAGATCGCCATCCGCGGCGACAACGTCATGAAGGGCTACTGGAACAAGCCCGAGGCGACGGCCGAGGCCATCCCCGACGGCTGGTTCCGCACCGGCGACCTCGCGACGATGGACGCCGAGGGCTACTTCACGATCGTCGACCGCAAGAAGGACATGATCCTCCGCGGCGGGATGAACGTGTACCCCCGCGAGGTCGAGGAGGTCATCTACACCCACCCCGACGTGCTCGAGGTCGCCGTCGTCGGCATCCCCGACGACCTCCTCGGCGAGCAGGTCGGCGCGGCCGTCGCCCTGCGCGAGGGGTCGACCGCGACGCCCGAGGACATCATCGCCTTCACGAAGGAGCGGATCGCCGCGTACAAGTACCCCCGCCAGGTCTGGGTCGTCGCCGAGCTGCCGAAGGGCCCGACCGGCAAGATCCTCCGCCGCGAGGTGAGCGCACCCGAGGGGTGAGGGGCCGGCCGAGGCGGCGCCGGAAGCCGCACGCCAGAGGCGCGCTCGCGGCATACGGCAGACTGTCCCGGTGACTTCCGGACCGATCCCGCCCCTGACCGGCCTGCCCGAAGGCGTCCTCGCCGCCGTCCCCGAGCTCGACGACATCCCCGATGTCACGGCGCTCCTCGGAGCGTTCCAGGAGTGGGCCAACGGCCGGTCCTCGGCGAGCGAGGAGGCCGTCGCCGCAACGCTGACGGGCACCGGCTCGTGGACCCGCCGCCAGGCCATCGTCCGCGACGACACACGGGTCCTCGCGCTCGTCAGCGTCCACGACCGGGCCGCCGGACGGACCCTCGTCGAGGTCACCGTCGCCCCCGACCTCGACGGCCCCGTCGCCGATGCGGTCGCCGCCTCCTGCTTCGACTGGGCCGAGGAGGTGGGGCTCGAGATCGCGGCCCTGCGCGAGCTGCCCGGCACCCAGCTCGACTCCGGCGCGTATGCCGCGGACGAGCGTCAGCAGCGCTGGCTCACCACCGCGGGGTTCACCAAGGTCCGGACCTGGCTGCAGATGAGCCGGCCGGTGCGGCCCGAGGAGGCCGAGCCCGGCGGGGTCCCCGGTCCGCGCGAGGGCGTGACGATCCGCCGGGTCGCGACGCACGAGGACGGGTCGCCCGTCGCCCACGACCTCCAGACGGTGCACCGGATGCTCGAGGAGTCCTTCGCCGACCACTTCAACTCCTACCGGGAGAGCTTCCCGGAGTTCGTCCAGCGGCTGCGCGAGGACCCCGGACACCGGTGGGACCACTGGTGGATCGCCGAGGTCGACGTCGACGGCACGCCGGAGCCCGGCGGTGCGCTCGTCGCCACGATCCTCGGCCCCGACGACAGCGGCGCCGAGGGATCCTACGTCGACTACATCGGCGTCCATCGCCGTGCCCGGGGTCGCGGAGTGGCGAAGGCGTTGCTGCACACCGTCATTCGCGATGCCGCCCAGCGTGGCCGCAACCGGGTGGGCCTCGAGGTCGACGACGACTCCCCGACCGGCGCGGACGGCCTCTACACCTCGCTGGGTTGGCAGACGGCATACAAGACCCAGTCCTGGCACCGCGACATCGCCCTCTGACGGAGACGGCATCCGCCGGCCGGCCGCCCGCCGGAGGGTTGTCGGGACGGGCGCCGTCCCGTTGAATGACGACCACGCACCCACCTCGACAAGGGAGTCGACATGGACCTCGCCCCGGGCGTCACCGCCGCCACGACGGACACCGACCGCCTGCGGATGCACTGGGTCGGCTGGGGTCCCGAGGACGGCGAGCTCGTCGTGCTCGTCCACGGCAACCTGTCGACGGGGCGGTTCTTCGAGCACCTCGCGGCGCTCATGCCGGAGGGCTACCGGGTCATCGCTCCCGACATGCGCTCGTTCGGCCGGAGCGAGCCCGCCCCGATCGACGCGACGCGGGGGCTGCGCGACTGGTCCGACGACGTCCGCTCGCTCGTGGAGGCCCTCGGCCTCGCGGGTCGGCCCGCCCACCTGCTCGGCTGGTCCACGGGTGGCGCCGCCATCAGCGCGTATGCCGTCGACCACGGCGACGTCGCCTCCCTCACCTACGTCGACCCGGTGTCGCCCTACGGCTTCGGAGGCATCCGGGCCGACGGGACGCCGTGCTTCTCCGACTGGGCGGGATCCGGCGGCGGTGTCGGGTCGCAGGACTTCGCCGCGACGGTCCGCGACGGCGACCGGGGCACCGACAGCCCCTTCTCGCCGCGCAACGTCATGCGGTCGTCGTACTGGTCGCCCGAGCACACGGTTCCGCCCGCGCTGGAGGACCTGCTCGTCGACGAGGTCCTGCTCAGCGTGACCGGGGACGACGGCTACCCGGGCGACGCGACCCCCTCGGAGAACTGGCCGGGCGTCGCGCCGGGCACCCGCGGCATTCTCAACGCTCTGTCACCGAAGTACTGCAACTGGTCCGACATCGTCGCGCTCGACCCCAAGCCGCCGGTCCTGTGGACCCACGGTGGGGCGGACGTCGTCATCGGTGACGCCTCCGCCTGGGACATGGCGACCCTCGGCGCCGCGGGCGTCGTCCCCGGCTGGCCGGGGGCCGACGTCGTCCCGCCGCAGCCGATGGTGAGCCAGATCCGCGAGGTGCTCGGCCGCTACGAGGCGGCCGGCGGACGGGTGCGCAGCGAGCTGTTCGAGGGCTCCGGCCATGCACCGTTCATCGATGCGACGCAGGCCTGGGCCGCCGTCTGGCTCGACTTCCTCGCCTCGACCCGCTCCTGACCCCCTCATCTCGCCCGCCGCCTTCCCGACCGTCCCCCTCGCCCCGCGCCCGCGCACCCGAGGGACGGCAATCCGCCCCTCGCCCACACCCCAAGGGTGGCGATCCGCCCCGCGCCCGCGCACCCGAGGGACGGCAATCCGCCCCTCGCCCACACCCCAAGGGTGGCGATCCGCCCCTTCAGCGGCGCTGATGGGGCGGATCGCCACCCCTCGCGGGGGTCCGGCGGGGCGGATCGCCACCCCTCGGCGGGGAGGGTGGGCTCGGCGAGGGTCAGGTATGCCGCGGCCGCCGGGGGGCGTTGATGACGAGTGCCGCGCCGAGGACGATGGCGAACCCGACGAGAACCGCCCAGGTGAGGTGCTCGCCGAGGACGAGGATGCCGAGGAGCACCGAGACGACGGGGATGAGATAGGTGATCGTCGAGGCGACGACCGGCCCGGCGCCCCGGACGACGTCGAACTGGAGCATGTAGGCGAAGCCGGTCCCGATGACGCCGAGGACGAGGACGCACAGCAGGGGAAGCCAGTCCCGGGCGCCGCGGCCCCCGAGGTGGTAGGTCCACAGGGACCCGATCCCCGACGGCTGGAGCAGCGACCAGACGAGCAGGATCGGCACCATGAGGACCATCCCCATCGACAGCGTCGCCGCGGGCTGGCTCAGCCCGCCGAGATCGGCCGTCGCGAGGAACCGGCGGTTGTAGGTCCACCCGATCCCGTAGCTCGCACCACCCATGAGAGCCATCGCGAACCCGAGGAGATCGGGCCGCGCGGTCGTCCACGGCTGCATGATCGTCACGACTCCGGCGAACCCGATCCCGACGGCGACGAGGCGCCGCCCCGTGGCGCGCTCCCCCGGCAGGATCGCCATCGTCGCGAGGACGGTTGCGATGGGGGTCGTCGCGTTGCCGATCCCGGCGAGCGCCGAGGCGACGCGGGTCTCGGAGGCGGCGAACAGGGTGAAGGGCAGCGCCGCGAGGAAGAAGCCGCAGACGACGAGGTGCGCCCACACCCGGGGCTCCCGGGGCAGCGACCCACCCCGCCCGACGAGGATCCCCAGCAGGACGAGCGCACCCGTGAGGATCCGCAGCCCGGCGATCTGCACCGGGGCGAGCGCCTCGAGGCCGACCTTCATGAGGAGGAAGCTCGAGCCCCAGATGACGACGAGCGCGACGTACTTGACCGGCCAGGCCACCCGCGGCGCCGCGATGACCGGTGCCACGGTCGGGATCGTCGTCATGTCAGGCATCCGCCCTCTCGCTCAGGTCCTGCGCCAGCTCCAGCGCCATCCGATGAACGTCCCGGGCCCCCGAGACCGTGAGCCCGGCCAGTCCACAGGTCGGCGTGACGACGAGGTCCCCGAGCCAGGTCGCCTCGAGCGCGGCCCGCTCCAGGCCCTCGAGCAGCAGCCGCCGCGCCCCGTCGAGACGGGAGCTGCCGTCGCTCGCGAGCACGCCCGCATAGAGCCCGATGCCCTCCTCGAGCGTCGTCGCGACCGACTCCCACCGGGCGGGGGACGCGGCGGTGAGGTCGAGGGAGAGGGCGCCCGCCCCGGTCGAGCGCAGCAGCGGGACGGGGGCGCGCGGGATGACAGCAGTGGACGACGGTCGGACCGTCGTATGCCGCGAGCACCGCCCCCAGCCCCTCGGCGACGACCTGGGGGTCGACGGCGCGGACCCGGCCGTAGCCGGAGGCGGTCGGCAGCGAGCCCTCGAGGACGGCGGGAAGCGACGGCTCGTCGACCTGGAGGACGAGCCGCGCGCCCGGGACGAGCCGGGCGAGGTCGGCGAGGTGGACACGGACCCCCTCGGCGAGCGACGCGACGAGGTCGCGGGTCGCCCCCTCGTCGACGACGGCCCGCTCGCCGCGGGTCATCTCGACCGACGCCGCGAGGGTCCACGGGCCGGCGACCTGGACCTTGAGGTCGCCGGCATACCCGTCGTAGGCCTCGGCGGCGGTGTCGAGCTCCTCCCGGCGCAGCCCGGTGGTCCGCGAGGCGTCCTTGCCGGGCCGGTCGACGAAGCGCCATCCCGCGGGCTGGAGGTCGACGGGGAGGTCGACGAGCAGGCCCGCGCCGCGACCGATGAGGTCGGCGCCCGGCCCACGGCCCGGCAGCTCGGGGAGGTAGGGCAGGCCCCCGTCCACGGCGAGCAGGTCGCGGACGGTGGCCACGGCCTGGCGCAGGTCGGTGCCGGGCCAGGAGCCGAGGCCGGTCGCTCGGGTCACGGCATCCTCCGGGCCTCGATGACGGCCCGCACCGAGGCGGGCACCGGGGTCGTCGCGGTCGTCCACGGTGCGGCGACGACCTCGCCGGCCACGGTGTGCAGGGGGATGACCCCGCACCAGGCGTCGGTGGTGCCCTCGGGCTCCCCCGGCGGCCCGGTCCGGGTCTTGACGAGCCAGTGGCCGTCGCGGATGGGCAGGGCGAGGACGACCGTCGCCGCCTGCTCCTTGGCCGTCATCGGGGCCACCTCGCCGGTCCGGCCGGGCAGGAGCCGGTTCGACAGGGCGTCGAGGGCGGCCGTCTTCTCCTCCCCCTCGAGGACCTCGGCGACACCCTGGACGACGGCGGACCGGTAGTTCGCCGAGGACTCGAAGGTCGTGTGGGCGACGACGAGGCCGTCGAGGGCGAAGACGGTGAGGACGACGGGCGTCCCCGCCGCGGCGTGACGCAGCGCCCCGGCACCGGTCGAGCCGTGGAGGAGGACCCGGTCACCGTCGCGGGCGAAGAGCATGGGGACGACCCACGGACGGCCGTCGACGGCGAGCGCGAGGCTGCCCGCCATCTCGTCGTCGAGGAGGGCGTCGAGGCTCGCCCGTCCGGAGGCCGCCCGCTCCCGGTGTCGCGTGATCGGCGGTATGCCGCGGGCCGGCGCGGCCGCGACCGTCCCCGTCGCGGCGTCGGGGCACGGCTCGGGCGAGACGACCCGCGCGGTGGAGGCGGGATGCCGCTCGAGGGCGTCGGCGGTGCGGATGGGTCGGCGGACGACCTCGCCCCCGCAGGTGGGGCACACCCCGGCCAGATGCCCCTCGGCGCATCGGGCGCAGTAGGTGCACTCGAACGTGCAGATGCGAGCGTGCGGCGACGTGGGCGGCAGGTCGACGTCGCAGCACTCGCAGGACGGGCGCAGCTCGAGGGTGCTCACCGGGACCACCCGGTCCCGGCTCGGGCGTCTCGGGTCGTCGTCGTCATCGGCGGGGCTTCTCCTGGCTCGGTCGGGTTCTCGTCGGCGGCTCCCGGGGGCCGCGCGCCCAGTCAACCCGGATACTGGCCCACCGGCGAGGTCCGCAATGCCCACAGATCGCAGGACCAGTATGGTGCCCGGATGGCCAGGACCACGCCCGTGTCCACCGTGGCCCCCCGGGTCGTCGAGGGTCCGGCGCCACTGCGCCACCGGATCGCCGACGCCCTCGTCACCGAGCTGCGCGAGGGACGGCTCCGTCCCGGTGACGCGCTGCCGTCGACCCGGGGGCTCGCCGCGACCCTGGGGGTCTCGCGCGGACCCGTCGTGGCGGCCTACGACGAGCTGCTGGCGGCGGGCTTCATCGTCACCCGCGCCGGGTCGGGGGCGGTCGTCGCGCCGGAGGCGGACGCGGCCGCGGCCGCCGGTGCCGCGAGCCACGTCCGGCCGGTGGCCCACCGACGGACCCCGCCGAGCCCCGCCGAGCCACCCGCGCCGCGCTGGGACCTGCGTCCCGGCCGCCCGGACACGACGCTCATCGACGCGGCGGCGTGGCGGCGGGCCTGGCGGCACGCCGCCAGCGACGTTCCCGGCAACGATGCGGGCGCCGGGCCGCCGCACACCCGCCTGCGGACGGTCCTCGCCGACCATCTCCGCCGGTCCCGTGGCATCGCGCTCGACCCGGACGACCTCCTCGTCGTCCCCGGTGTGGCGGCGTCGCTCCGGGCCCTGCCCGAGGCCCTCGGCATCGTCGGCCGCACCGCCGTCCTCGAGGACCCGGGCTATGTCGAGGCCGTGACGGCCTGGGCGGAGTCCGGGGTCCGGGTGCGGACCGTGCCGGTCGACGAGGACGGGCTCGACCCCGGGACGCTGCGTGAGGACGATGCCGCCGTCTACGTCACGCCGTCGCACCAGTACCCCTGCGGCGGACGGATGCCGGTCGGCCGACGTGCCGAGCTCATCGGGTGGGCCGAGCGGACGGGCGCGGTCGTCGTCGAGGACGACTACGACGGGGAGTTCCGCTACGACGTCTCGCCCCTGCCCGCGCTCCGCTCGCTCCCCGACGCAGCGGAGCACGTCGTCTATGTCGGGACCGCGTCCAAGGTCATCGCGCCCAGCCTTCGGGTCGCCTGGGTCGTGCCACCACGACACCTGCGGGACCCGCTCCGGGTCGCCCTCGAGCTGCGCGGGCTCGTCGTCAACGAGGCGACCGGCGCCGCGCTCGCCGAGTTCATCGCCTCCGGTGCGCTGGCGGCGCACCAGGCGCGGGCGACCCGCACGTATGCCGCTCGCCGGGCGGCCCTCGTCGGCGGGCTCGCGCGCCACCTCCCGGAGCTCACCGTGCAGGGCGTCGATGCCGGGCTGCACGTCGTCCTGCGCCTGCCCGAGGACGCCGACGACCTCGCGACGGCGACCGACCTGCTCCGGCGGGGGCTCGCCGCGAGCCCGCTGTCGGCATACTGCGTCGACCGGACCCTCTCCGGCCTCGTCCTCTGCTATGCCGGGCTCCCCGAGTCCCAGGCCGACGCGGCCGCGGCCGCCCTCGCGGCGGTCCTGCGCGCTCGGGTCGGCGAGCGCCCGTGACCGCTCCGGGCGCAGGGGTCAGCGGGCCGGGGTGGCAGAGCGGGAGGTCGCGGTGATCGTCGCCGAGCCGACGACCCGCGTCCCGTCGTAGAGGACGACCGCCTGGCCCGGAGCGACCCCGCGCACCGAGCGGTGCAGCCGGACCCGCACCGTGCCGTCGTCGAGGACGGATGCCGCGGCCGGCACCTCCTCGCCGTGGGCGCGGACCTGGGCCCCCACGGGCACCTCCCCGGCAGGGGCCTCCCCGCACCAGCGGGCCTCGGCGCCGACGATCTCGTCGACCCCGAGGAGGTCCTCGGTGCCGATGACGACCCGCCCCGCGGCGGCGTCGACGTCGACGACGTAGCGGGCGGTCCCGTCGAGGGCGCTGCGGTCGAGACCGAGCCCCCGTCGCTGGCCGATCGTGAACCCGTAGGTCCCGGAGTGGGTGCCGACGACCTCGCCCGCGGTGTCGACGATGTCGCCGGGCCGCTCCCCCAGCCGGGCGCCGAGGAAGCCGCGGGTGTCGCCGTCGGGGATGAAGCACACGTCGTGGCTGTCGGGCTTGCGGGCGACGGAGAAGCCCCGCGCCTCGGCCTCCTCGCGCACCTCGCTCTTGACCGACCCGCCGAGGGGGAAGGACGCCCCCGAGAGCTGGTCCGCGTCGAGGACCCCGAGGACGTAGGACTGGTCCTTCGCCGGGTCGGCCGCTCGGTGCAGCTCGCGGACCCCGCCGGGCCCCTCGACCACCCGGGCGTAGTGCCCCGTCGCCACCGCATCGAAGCCGAGCGCCCAGGCCCGGTCCAGCAGCGCGGCGAACTTGATCCGCTCGTTGCACCGCAGGCAGGGGTTGGGGGTGCGGCCCGCGGCGTACTCCTCGACGAAGTCCTCGACGACGTCCTCGGCGAAGCGATCGGCGAAGTCCCAGACGTAGAAGGGGATGCCGAGCCGGTCCGCCACCCGGCGCGCATCACCGGCGTCCTCGATGGTGCAGCAGCCCCGGGCGCCCTCACGGAGCGTGGCGGCCGAGCGGGACAGGGCGAGGTGGACCCCGACGACCTCGTGGCCGGCGTCGACCATCCGGGCAGCGGCGACCGCCGAGTCGACGCCCCCGCTCATCGCGGCGACGACCCGCATCAGGCGCTCCGGGGGGTCCGCTGGTCGAGGGTGCCCGCCGGGGACGAGGCCCGCTGCGCGGCGGCCCGGGCGTGCCGCCCGCTGCGCGAGGCCCCGGACGCGCGCCGGGCCCGCTCGATGACCGCGGGAAGGGCCGCGAGGGCGGCATCGACGTCGTCCTGGGTCGAGGTGTGGCCGAGGGTCAGCCGCAGGGCGCCCCGGGCCTGTGCCTCGGTGTAGCCCATGGCGAGCAGGACGTGGCTCGGCTGCGGCACGCCCGCCTGGCAGGCCGAGCCGGTGCTGCACTCGACGCCCGCCGCGTCGAGGAGGTAGAGGAGGGAGTCGCCCTCGCACTCGGGGACGATGAGGTGGACGTTGCCCGCGACCCGTCGGCCGATGTCGCCGGGCGACCAGCTGCCCGTGACGCCGATCCCGACGCCGAGGTCGAGGGCTCCCTCGATGAGCCGGTCGCGCAGGTCCCCGACCCGCTTGGCCTCGATCTCGCGGTGCGCCACGGTGTGCTCGACCGCGACGGCGAGGGCCGAGATGGCGGGCACGTCGAGCGTCCCGCTGCGGATCTGGCGCTCCTGGCCGCCGCCGTGGAGCAGCGGGACGAGCTGAGCGTCGCGCCGCGCGAGAAGGGCGCCCACGCCGACGGGGCCGCCGATCTTGTGGCCGGTGAGGGTGAGGAGGTCGACGCCGCTCGCGGCGAAGTCCACCGGGAGCATCGGCACCGCCTGGACGGCGTCGGTGTGGAACGGGATGCCGTGGTCGTGGGCGAGGGCGGCGAGCTCGGCGACCGGCTGCACCGTCCCCACCTCGTTGTTGGCCCACATCACGGTGACGAGGGCGACCGAGGCGGGGTCGGCCTCGATGGCGACGACGAGGTCCTCGGGGTGGATGTGTCCGTCCCGGTCCGGCTCGAGCCAGGTGACCGAGGCCCCCTCGGCCTCGACGAGGTGCTCGACCGCGTCGAGGACGGCATGGTGCTCGAAGCCGCTCGCGATGACCCGGGTGCGGCGCGGGTCCTCGGCGCGGCGAGCGGCATACGTGCCCTTGACGGCGAGGTTGTCCGCCTCGGTGCCGCCGGAGGTGAAGACGATCTCGGACGGGCGGGCGCCGAGAGCCCCGGCGATCCGCTCCCGGGCCTCCTCGACGGCGGCCCGGGCACGCCGGCCGGCGGTGTGGAGCGAGGAGGCGTTCCCGACCGTCGCCGCCCGCTCGCAGAACACCTCGATCGCCGCAGGCAGCATCGGCGTCGTCGCCGCGTGGTCGAGGTAGGCAGTCATGAGGATCGATTCTAGGTCGGTGGCGAGCGCGTCCCCGCACGGTGGGCGGGCTCGGCCCCGGTCCGGGGGCCCCCACGTCAACACCGAAAGGCCGGAGGGTATGCCGCGGTGCGCGGCATACCCTCCGGACGGCGTCGGCGCCGGCGCGCCGGCGGGTCAGCCCTTGGCCTTCTTGACGGCCTCGGTCGCCTGCGGCAGCACGGTGAACAGGTCGCCGACGACGCCGAAGTCGACGAGCTCGAAGATCGGCGCCTCCTCGTCCTTGTTGACCGCGACGATCGTCTTCGACGTCTGCATGCCCGCCCGGTGCTGGATCGCCCCGGAGATGCCGGCCGCGATGTACAGCTGCGGGGAGACGGTCTTGCCGGTCTGCCCGACCTGGGTGCTGTGCGGGTACCACCCGGCGTCGACCGCGGCCCGGGAGGCCCCGACGGCGCCGCCGAGGCTGTCGGCGAGACCCTCGATCGGGGTGAAGTCGCCGTTCACCCCGCGCCCACCGGAGACGACGATGGCGGCCTCGGTCAGCTCCGGGCGGCCCGTCGAGGCCTTCGGCTGGGAGTCGACGATCTTCGCGGCCTTGGCGGCGGCGGAGAGGGTGATCTCGACCTTCTCCATCGTCCCGGCGGCGGGGGCGGCCGAGATCGGCACCGAGTTGGGCTTGACGCAGACGATCGCGGCGCCCTGGGTCACCGTCGCCGTGACCGTGTAGGACCCCGCGAAGACCGACTGGGTCGTCTCGACCCCCTCGGCGCCGGCCGCGACGTCGACGGCGTCGGTGATGAGGCCGGAGCCGGTCTTGATCGACAGGCGTGCGGCGATCTCCTTGCCGGCGGCGGTGCTCGGGATGAGCACGGCGACCGGCGAGGTGCGCTCGACGAGGGCCGCGAGGATCTCGGCCTGGGGGGCGACGAGGTACTCGAGGGCGTCGGCGGTGTCGTACGTGTAGATCGTGTGCGCGCCGTACTTGGCGAGCGTCTTGGCCGCCACGTCGGCGCCCGCACCGATGTGGACCGCCGCGGGCTCGCCGAGGCGCTGGGCCAGGGTGAGCAGCTCGGCGGTGGACTTGCGGACCTTGCCGTCGGCGTGGTCGACCAGAACGAGAACGTCAGCCATGGGTGTGCCTTTCCTTTCGTCCTGGCGGGTCAGAGGAACTTGCGGGCGGACAGGAACTCGGCGAGCTTGGTCCCGCCGTCGCCCTCGTCGGTGACGATCTCGCCCTGCGTCCGCGCCGGGCGCTTGGTGAACGAGACGACCCTCGTCCAGGCGCCCTCGAGGCCGACCTGACCGGGCTCGATGGCGAGGTCGCCGAGCGACCACTCCTCCACCGGCTTCTTCTTCGCCGCCATGATCCCCTTGAAGGAGGGGTAGCGCGGCTCGTTGATCTGGTCGGTGACCGAGACGAGGGCCGGCAGCGAGGCCTCGATCGTCTCCGAGGCGGCGTCGCCGTCCCGGCGGATCGTCACGGACGACCCCTCGACGGTGAGCTGGGCGGCATACGTCACCTGGGGAAGGCCGAGCCGCTCGGCGAGCATGGCCGGGACGACCCCCATCGTGCCGTCCGTCGAGGACATGCCGGTCATGACGAGGTCGTAGTCGCCGATCTTCTTGATCGCCTCGGCGAGGACGAGGGAGGTGCCGGCTGCGTCGGACCCGTGGATGGCCTCGTCGCTGACGTGCACGCCCTTGTCGGCGCCCATCTGGAGGGACTTCTTGATGGCGTCGGCGGCCGCGGCGGGCCCGACGGTGAGGACGGTGACCTCGCCCTCGCCGGCCTCGACCAGCTTGAGCGCCTCCTCGACGGCGTACTCGTCCAGCTCGGAGAGCAGGCCGTCGACGTTCGTGCGGTCGGTCGTGTTGTCCGCCTCGTCGAACGTCCGGTCGCTCTGGGCGTCCGGGACGTACTTCACGCATACGACGATGTTCATGTGCGTGCCTCGTCCTCTTCTCGACTCGTTGTTACTTGCGGGTACAGAGGGTCCATCTTGCCAGGGACTCCCGGACACACCGAGGGTGGGCCGGCGTGATGCCGGACACGCGCCCTGGGACTAGGTCAGGCTAGGTCACCCTCGCGCGGACCGGCGAACCGCCGTCGACGTGACCCTGGCCACATCGCCTCCATCTGACAGGATCGACGCCATGGCGAGCACGCGACGAGTGGTCGGCCCGGTCGGTGACCCGGCCCGGGCCGGTCGGTGGGAGCGGGCCTGGCGCCCCTTCTGGGTGCTGCCGGCCGTCATCGCCGTCGCCGCCGTGCTCTTCGGTCTCGTCCTGCCCGAGGTCGACAAGCGGCTCGGCGGGCACCTGCCGATCCTCTTCGGCGGCGGCCCCGCGTCGGCACGGGGCCTGCTCAGCACCATCGCGTCGGCGATGATCTCGGTGACCGGCCTCGTCTTCTCGATCACGATGGTCGTCCTCCAGCTCGCGAGCAGCCAGTTCTCACCGCGTCTGCTCGGCGGCTTCCTCAGCAGCCGGACGACCCAGGTCACCCTCGGTGTCTTCACGGCCTCGTTCACCTACTCGCTCACCGTGCTGCGCTCGGTGCGCAGCGACGGCCGGTCCTTCGTCCCCCAGCTGTCGGTCTCGGTGGCCTTCGTCCTCGTCCTCGCGAGCGTCGCGATCTTCCTCGCGTTCATCCACCACATCACCACGTCGATCCAGGTCTCGTCGATGATCGAACGGATCGCGACCCGCACCCTCCGCCTCGTCGACGAGCCGCCGCCGCCCGAGGAGGCCGACGACGCCGACCGGACCGACCGGGTGGCCGGACCGCTGACGTGGGAGCGGCCCGAGGACGCCCTCGTGCGGACGGTGACGACGGAGGTCGACCGCCGGGTCGTCGAGAGCGTCGGCTACTCCCAGCTGGTCGACCTCGCCCGAGACCTCGACGGCGTCGTCGTCCTCCGGGCGGCCGTCGGCCAGATGCGTCACCGCGGTATGCCGCTGCTCGACGTCGTCGGCGGCGACCCCGAGGCCGACCTCGACCACCTGCGCACCGCCTTCGGGTTCGCCCGCGAGCGCAGCCTCATGCAGGACCCCCTCTTCGGGGTCCGCCAGCTCGTCGACATCGCCGAGCGAGCCCTCTCCCCCGGGATCAACGACCCGACGACGGCGGTGCAGGTCGTCGACGCGCTGCACGGCATCCTCCGCCGGGCCGGCAGTGTCCCCGACCGCTCGCCGTACCTCCTCGACGCGGACGGAACCGTGCGCGTCGTCGACCGTCCCGTCCAGTTCGCCGAGGTGCTCGACCTCGCCGTCGACGAGATCGCCCACTACGGGCGGGAGACGCCGACCGTGCGTTCCCGCCTGCTCCACATCCTCGACGACCTGCGCGCCCACGTCCGGCCGGAGTTCGCGGCGACGGTGGCCGACAAGCGCGACGCGATCGTCGCCGCCCGCGGCTGACCGCGAACCGCTTCCCGGCTCCGCCCGGGCTTGTAGCAGAATCGCCAACCATGACGACCGCCCCGACCGACCGGGCCCCCGGCGCGTTCGCGCTCGTCCTCCACGCGCACCTGCCCTGGCTCGGCGGCCATGGCGTCTGGCCGCTCGGCGAGGAGTGGCTCCACCAGGCGGTCGTCGAGTCCTACCTGCCGCTCGTCGAGGAGCTCGACGCCCTCGCCGCCGAGGGGCACCGCGACGTGCTCACCCTCGGCGTCACCCCCGTGCTTGCCGCCCAGCTCGACGACCCCGGCCTCCTCGGGCGGACCCGCACCTGGGCCCGGATGTGGGAGCAGCGGGCCAGGGAGGTCGGCTCCAGCGAGGACGAGCACGAGCGGGCGATCGCCGCCTATGAGCGCCGCCTGGCCCGGCACGCCCAGGAGCAGCTCGGCACCCGATGGCGCGGCGGAGGCTCACCGGTGCTCCGCTCGCTGCGCGACCACGGCGTCGTCGAGCTGCTCGGGGGCCCGCTCACCCACCCCTTCCTGCCCCTCCTCATCCCCGAGGTGGCCCGGTTCGCCGTCGAGGCCGGCGTCGTCGACGCGATCCTCCGCTACGGCTCGCGGCCGCGCGGCATGTGGACGCCCGAGTGCGCCTGGTCCCCCTGGCTCGGCGAGGTGACCGACGCTGCCCGGGTCGGCCACCTCGTCGTCGACGAGGCGCTCGTCCGGGCGGCGGGTGGCCATCCGCACGCCGCCTGGAGGGTCGCCGGCCGCCGCGTCGTCGCCGTGCCCCGCGACCGGGAGGTGACCGACCTCGATCTGGTCCTCGCGCCGCGGCTACCCGGCCGGCGCGGCATACCGCGACTTCCACGCCCGGGAGACGGAGCGGATGTCCGGGCTGCGGATGTGGGCGGTCACCTCGCCCGACGTCGGCGTCGAGGCGAAGGCCGGCTACGACCCGGAGGCGGCCGCGGCGCAGCTCGACCGCGACGTCGAGCACTTCGTCGAGGCGGTCCTCGCGCGGCTCCGCGCCGCCTCGGCCGCGATCGGCCGGCCGGCACTCGTCGTCGCCGCCTACGACGCCGAGCTCTTCGGCCACTGGTGGCACGAGGGGCCGCGCTTCGTCGGCGCAGCCGTCCGCCGGCTCCGAGCGGCCGGGGTCACGATGACGACCCTCGAGCGGGCCATCGATGCCGGCCACGTCGCGGGAACGCTCGACCTCGGCGACGGCTCGTGGAGCGAGGGCAACGACTTCGGCGCCTGGAACGGCCCGGGGGTCGCGGAGATGTCCCGCGAGGGGTGGTGGGTCCAGCGCCGGTTCGTCGACATCGTCGCCCGGGAGGGGCAGCGGGGCGCCCTCGGCGCGCGTCGGCGCGACCTCGACCAGCTCGCCCGGACGATGCTCCACATGCTGTCCTCGGACTGGGCCTTCCTCGCGACGAGCGGCCAGTCGGTGGACTACGCCCGCGGACGGGAGAGCGGGCACCGCCGCGACTTCCACGTGCTCGCCCAGCTCATCGAGGACGGCCGGGCCTACGACGCGGCCGCCGAGGCCGACCGCCAGTACGCGATCGACCACGCCTTTCCCACCCTGGACGCCCGGCGCGCCCGTTCCTGAGTCAGGCGCCCTCGAAGGTCGCCTTCCCCGGCCCGTTCTCGATGAACGACCTCATCCCAGTGGCTCGGTCCCGGGTCGCGAAGAGCGAGGAGAAGAGCATCCGCTCGATCTCCAGGCCGCTCTCGAGGTCGACCTCGAGACCGCGGTCGATGGCCTCCTTGGCGGCCTTGAGCGCGTATGCCGGCCCGCCGACGTACGGCGCCATCCTCGCCACGGCCGCGGTGTAGACGTCCTCGGGCTCGACGACCTCGTCGACGAGCCCGATCGCGAGGGCCTCGTCGGCGTCGACGAACCGTCCGCTGAAGACGAGGTCCTTCGCCCGGGCGGGGCCGACGAGCCGGGCGAGCCGCTGCGTGCCGCCGGCCCCGGGGATGATCCCGAGGAGGATCTCGGGCTGACCCAGCTTGGCGCCCCGCCCGGCGACCCGGAAGTCACAGGCGAGGGCGACCTCGCAGCCGCCGCCGAGGGCGTAGCCGGTGATCGCCGCGACGGTCGGCTTGGGGATCTGGGCGAGCGCGCGGGTGAACTCCTGGAGCAGCGTCGCGTGGTCGACCATGTCCGTGTAGGACAGGTTCTCCATCTCCTTGATGTCGGCGCCGGCCGCGAAGACCTTCTCACCGCCGTAGACGATGACCGCCGACACGTCCTTGCGCCCGGAGACCTCGCGGCAGACGCCGACGAGCGCCTCCTGGATCTCGGCGTTGAGGGCGTTCATCGGTGGCCGGTCGAGCCGGATGGTGCCGATGCCGCCGTCCACCTCGAGGCGGACGAGGTCACTCATCGCCGGAACCCTCTGCGTCGCCCGCGCCGCCACCGACGACGCGCTCGTGCCAGATCTGCACGGTCGACAGGACGATCTGGGTCGTCACCTCGACGAGCTGGCGGACGTCGCTGCCCGCGGTGACGAGGTGCTCCCCGGTGACGACGAGGGTGTTGTTGACGATGCCGGTCTTGACGCAGTTGAGCGAGAGGTTCACCTCGTTGCACGTCTGCAGGAGGTGGGCCGGGTCGGCGGTGATCTCCTCGGCGATCTGCCACTGGCCGAAGAGCCGCATGATCTGGAAGTCGCCCTCGGCGCACCGGACGAACAGCTGCTGGTCGTTGGCCTGGAAGGCGACATCGCCGTCGGAGTCGATATCCGGCCCCAGGCCGATGTCGAGGAGGGCGTCGAGCACCCGGCCGCGCAGCGGATGCTCGTCCGGCGAGGGCGGGAAGTTGGGCAGCGACGTGGGATCGGTCATGGCTTCACCGTAACGACTCAATAGGCTGGGCTCCATGTCCACCCCGTCCCGGCGGTACGCCCCGCGACCCGACACGGTCCAGCGCGACCTGCCGCCCGCACCGGGCGTCACCCTCCTCGACGGCGGCGCCGACGTGTCGGTGTACGCCGGTCACGCCGACGAGGTCACCCTCTGCCTCTTCGAGGCCGGTGACGCGCGCGGCACGACCGAGCGCCGCATCCCCCTCACCGAGCGCGCCCACGGCTGGTGGTTCGGCTTCGTCCCCGGAATGGGCGTCGGCCAGCGCTACGGCTTCCGGGTCGACGGTGAGTGGAGCCCCGATGACGGCCAGCGCCACAACCCCCGCAAGCTCCTCCTCGACCCCTACGCCCGCGCGCTCGACGGCGAGGTCCGGATGGGGCGCGAGCTGTTCGCGCACGTCGTCGGCCCGGACCTGCTCGGCGACGGCGAGACGATCTCCCCCCTCGACAGCGCCCCGGTCACGGCCCGCAGCGTCGTCGTCGACGACCGGTTCGACTGGGGGGCGGACGTGCGGCCGCGACGCAGCAGGGCCGAGACGGTCATCTACGAGACGCACGTCAAGAACCTCACCCAGCGCCACCCCGACGTGCCCAAGCGGCTGCGCGGCACGTATGCCGGGATGGCCCACCCCGCGACGATCGGCCACCTCACCTCGCTCGGCGTCACCGCCGTCGAGCTCCTCCCGATCCATGCCTTCGTGCCCGAGCCGGCGGTCGTCCAGCGGGGCCTGACCAACGCCTGGGGCTACAACACGGTCGGGTTCTTCGCGCCGCACCCCGGCTATGCCGCGGCCCGCGACCCCCAGGGCGTGGTCGACGAGGTCAAGGGCATGGTCAAGCTGCTTCACCAGGCGGGGATCGAGGTCATCCTCGATGTCGTTCTCAACCACACGGCCGAGGCCGACCGCACCGGCCCCACCCTGTCGTTCCGCGGGCTCGACAACCGCGCCTACTACCGCCTCGACGAGCGCGGGCAGGACATCGACGTCACCGGCTGCGGCAACACCCTCGACCTTCGCCATCCGGTCGTCGCGCGGATGGCGATGGACTCGCTGCGCTACTGGGTCACCGAGTTCCACGTCGACGGGTTCCGCTTCGACCTCGCCGTGGCCCTCGAGCCGGGGCCGCGGTGACGACTTCGACCCCGACCACCCGTTCCTCATCGCCCTGCGGACCGACCCCGTCCTGTCCCAGGTCAAGCTCATCGCCGAGCCCTGGGACGTCGGGCTCCACGGCTGGCGGACCGGCCAGTTCCCGCCCCCCTTCAGCGAGTGGAACGACCGGTTCCGTGACTCGATGCGGGCCTTCTGGGTCCAGGACCGCCGCGCCCAGGTCGCCGGGTACGGCACCCACGGCGTCCACGAGGTCGCGACCCGGCTGTCCGGCTCCCGCGACCTGTTCGGGCGCCGGGACCGCGGGCCGGTCGCGTCGGTCAACTTCGTCGCCGCCCACGACGGCTTCACCCTCGCCGACCTCGTCTCCTACGACGTCAAGCACAACGAGGACAACCGCGAGGGCAACCGCGACGGCTCCGACGGCAACCGGTCCTGGAACCACGGGACCGAGGGAGCGACGCGCGGACCCCGGCATCCTCGCGGACCGGCGTCGCACGATGCGCAACCTCCTCGGCTCGCTGCTGCTCGCGACCGGCGTCCCGATGATCAACGCCGGGGACGAGATCGGCCGGAGCCAGCACGGCAACAACAACCCCTACTGCCAGGACACGAAGCTCACCTGGTTCGACTGGGACCTCGAGCCGTGGCAGCAGGACCTGCGCGCCACCGTCGCCCGGCTCACCCAGCTGCGCCGCGAGCTGCCGGCCCTGCGCCAGCGGTCCTGGGTCGTCGGCCGGGAGGTCGAGGACGGCTCGGTCGACCTCACGTGGTACGGCCCCGACGGCGGCCCGATGGACGGGCGGTGGACCGACCCCGGCAGCCGCACCCTCCAGATGCTCGTCGCGGGCGGCTGGATGGGGAAGCGCTCGGCGCTCCTCGTCGTCCACGGCGGCATCGAGCCGATCGAGGTGACCCTCCCCGACGTCCCGTGGGCCACGGCATACCAGCTCATGTGGGACAGCGTCTGGGAGCGGCCCCAGGAGCCCGGGCCGCTCGGCCCCCCGACCACGGTGACCGTGCCCGGCCCGAGCCTGCGGCTGTATGCCGCGAGCGACGAGACCGCCTGACCCGGGCCGGGTCAGGCGGTCTCGGGCCGGCGGCCGCATCGGCCGTCGGCGACGGTCAGGCGTTCGCCACGAGGCCGAGCTCGCTGGCCCGGCCGAGGAAGCGCTGCCGGGGCAGGACCCGGACGGTGTAGCCGAACGCGCCGGAGGTCTGCAGCTCGAGGGAGCCGAAGAACTGGTGCCGGCCGTGCTCGTAGGACTCGGCCAGCTCGAGCGGCTGGGTCGCGACGTCGTGCATCTCGTCGCCATGGTGGTTCGTCTTGCCGTGGACGAGCTGCACCTCGACGTCGCCGGGGTCGAGGTCGCCGAGCGAGACGTAGGCGGTGACGTGGAGCGTCTCCCCGATCTCGGGGCTGTCGCCGACGCCCGAGGACTCGACGTGGTCGACGTGGACGTGCGACCAGTGCTCGGCCACCCTCGCCTTGTACGCCGCCAGCTCCTTGGCCCCGGCGTAGCCGTCGGCCGCGATCGCCCAGCCCGCGCGGGCAGCCGGCACGTAGAGCTGCTCGGTGTAGTCGCGAACCATCCGGGCGGCGCGCACCTTCGGCCCGAGGGTCGTCACGGTGTGGAGCACCATCGACAGCCAGTTCTGGGGAAGGCCGGCGCCGTCGACGTCGTAGAACTTCGTCCGGACCTGGTTCTCGATGAGGTCGTAGAGGGCGGTGGCCTCGAGGTCGTCACGGCGGTCCGGGTCCTCGACGCCGTCGGCCGTCGGGATGGCCCAGCCGTTGTTGCCGTCGAACCACTCGTCCCACCACCCGTCGAGGATGGACAGGTTGAGGGCGCCGTTGAGAGCGGCCTTCATGCCGGACGTGCCGCATGCCTCGAACGGGCGGAGCGGGTTGTTGAGCCAGACGTCGCAGCCCGGGTAGAGATGGAGGGCCATCGCGATGTCGTAGTTCGGCAGGAAGACGATCCGGTGCCGGATCTCCGGGTCGTCGGCGAACTTCACCATCTGCTGGATGAGCTGCTTGCCGGTGTGGTCCGCGGGGTGGGACTTGCCGGCGATGACGAGCTGGATCGGACGCTCGGGGTCGAGGAGGAGCCTCTTGAGCCGGTCCGGTTCGCGGAGCATGAGGGTCAGCCGCTTGTAGGTCGGCACCCGGCGGGCGAAGCCGATGGTGAGGACGTCGGGGTCGAGGATCTCGTCGGTCCAGCCGAGCTCCGCGGCGGAGGCACCGCGGTCGATCCACGACTCGCGGACCCGGCGCCGGGCCTCCTCGACGAGCTGGGACCGGAGCTCGCGCTTGACCCGCCAGACCTCCGAGCGCGGCACCTGGGAGATCGACTCCCAGGCCTCCTTGCTGTCGAGGTGGCGGACGTTCGTGTGGGCCCGGACGAGCTCGAAGACGCGCCGGTCGACCCAGGTCGGGGCGTGGACGCCGTTGGTCACCGAGGCGATGGGGACCTCGGCCGGGTCGAAGCCCGGCCACAGCCCGTCGAACATCTCGCGGCTGACGACGCCGTGCAGCTGGGAGACGCCGTTGGCGCGGCCGCGCGAGGCGCAGACCCATGACGGCCATGTTGAACACGCCAGGCGCTCCGCCGGCATAGGTCTCGGCGCCGAGGGCGAGCAGCCGCTCGACCGGCACCCCCTCGAGGGCCTGGGCCCCGCCGAAGTACCGCTCGATGATCGAGGCGTCGAACCGGTCGATCCCGGCCGGCACCGGCGTGTGCGTCGTGAAGACCGTCGAGCAGCGGACGGCGGTGAGCGCCTCGTCGAAGGTCATCCCCTCCTCGGTGACGAGCTCGTGGATCCGCTCGACGCCGAGGAAGCCGGCGTGCCCCTCGTTGGAGTGGTAGACGTCCGGGCTCGGCGCGCCGGTGAGCCGCGACCACAGCCGGAGCGCGCGGACGCCGCCGATGCCGAGGAGGAGCTCCTGCTGGAGGCGCTGCTCGCCGCCGCCGCCGTAGAGCCGCTCGGTGACGACCCGGGCCGCGTCGTCGTTGCCGGGGACGTCGGAGTCGAGCAGGAGCAGCGGCACCCGGCCGATCTGCGCCTTCCAGACGTGGGCCGCGCAGGTCCCGCCCGCCCGGAAGCGGGAGGCTGATGACGCAGGGCTCTCCGTCCTCGTCGCGGAGCAGGGCCAGCGGCAGGCCGTCCGGGTCGAGCACCGGGTAGGTCTCCTGCTGCCACCCGTCCCGGTGATGCTCTGCTTGAAGTAGCCGGTCTTGTAGAAGAGACCGACGCCGACGATCGGCGACACCGAGGTCCGAGGCGGACTTGAGGTGGTCGCCGGCGAGGATGCCCAGGCCTCCCGGAGTACTGGGGCAGCGCCGCGGTGATGCCGAACTCCGGGCTGAAGTAGGCGATCGCCGACGGGTGCCCAGCGCCGTCCTCCTCGCGGGCCCACTCCTGGTACCAGCGGTCCTCGTTGAGGTACCGGTCGAGGGCCGCCTTGGCATTGTCGACCCGGGCGACGAACCCGTCGTCCTCGGCCAGCCGACGAAGGTCGGCCGTCGACGTCGCCGACAGCATGGCGACCGGGTCGTGGCGGACGCGCTGCCACCGCTGGGGGTCGATGCTCTCGAAGAGGTCGCCGATCGGCGGATGCCAGCTCCAGCGGAGGTTCATGGCGAGGTCGCCCAGGGCGGCGATGCGCTCGGGCAGGACGGGCCGGACGCTGAAGCGACGGATGGCCTTCACGGGGCGCAATCCTAGGGGAAGCGTTTACATCGCGAGACCGAATGCCGCGGGCCGGACGGGTCGGAACCCCGGCGGACCGAGGGGCCCCCACGGCGGTCGGCCGGGTGCTTCTCGGCACGTCCGGCCCGGGACCTGCGCGGACATCCGGTCCGACAACACTCCGCATCCACCCTGATGAGGTAGCCCTTGGTTGGGTAACGTCGAGAGTGTGACCGCACAGCGCCGCTCCCCGAGCTCGCCAAGCCCTCCCGTCCCGGCCCGGCGCCGGCCGCGCCCGCCGCCACGGCCGGGGCGGTCCCACCGGCCTCTTCAGCCTCGTCGGTCCACCCATCGTCCCCGCCCGCTCCACCGGCGACCCCCGCGCCGGCTTCCCGGCGGCGCCCGCGCCGACCGCGCCCGCCGAGCCGCCGCACTCGACCGCGCCGCAGGACCCCTTCGGTCGCATCCCCGTCCAGTCGGTGCGTCCGCTCGTCGACGAGGGCCGTCGTCCGGCGAAGTCGGTCGTCGGCGAGGAGTTCGACGTCACCGCCGTCGTCTTCCGCGAGGGCCATGACGCCGTCAACGCCTCCGTCGTCCTCACCGACCCCGACGGGACCGACCACCCCCGGACGATGACCTGCACGAACGAGGGCCTCAACACGTGGGAGGCCACCGTCGCGGCCGACCGGACCGGCCTGTGGACCTACCGCGTCGAGGGCTGGTCGGACCCCTACGCGACCTGGAGGCACGACGCGACGATCAAGGTCCAGGCCGACGTGGACACCGAGCTCATGCTCGAGGAGGGCGCCCGCGTGCTCGAGCGGGCCCGCGACGAGATCGAGCGGCCGGCCCAGGGCCGCGCCGCCCTCGAGGACGCCATCGTCGGGCTCCGGGACGGGACCCGGCCGCCGCAGGTCCGCCTCCAGGCCGGCACGGACGTCTCCGTCGCCGGCGAGCTCGCCCAGCGGCCGCTGCGCGACATGGTGAGCCCGTCACCGGCATACCCACTCCTCGTCGAGCGGGAGCGAGCGCTCGTCGGGGCCTGGTACGAGTTCTTCCCCCGCAGCGAGGGCGCCCACTACGACACCCAGCAGCACCGCTGGAGCACCGGGACGCTGCGAACCGCCGCCGAGCGGCTGCCGGCGGTCGCCGCGATGGGCTTCGACGTCGTCTACCTCACCCCGATCCACCCGATCGGGACCACCGCGCGCAAGGGCCCCAACAACACCCTCAGCGCGGACGAGGGAGATCCCGGCAGCCCCTACGCCATCGGCTCACCGGACGGCGGGCACGACGCGATCAACCCCGACCTCGGCACCTTCGAGGACTTCGACGCCTTCGTCGCCCGGGCGAGCGAGCTCGGGCTCGAGGTCGCAATGGACATCGCGCTCCAGTGCTCCCCCGACCACCCCTACGTCACGGAGCATCCCGAGTGGTTCACGACGCGGGCCGACGGCACGATCGCGTATGCCGAGAACCCCCCGAAGAAGTACCAGGACATCTACCCGCTCAACTTCGACAACGACCCGCCCGGCGCCTATGCCGAGATGCGGCGGGTCATCCAGGTGTGGCTCGACCACGGCGTGCGCATCTTCCGGGTCGACAACCCGCACACGAAGCCGGTCCGGTTCTGGCAGTGGATCATCCAGGACGTGGCGCGGGACTATCCCGAGACGATCTGGCTGGCCGAGGCCTTCACGAAGCCGGCGATGATGCACACCCTGGCCAAGGTCGGCTTCCAGCAGAGCTACACCTACTACGCCTGGCGCAACGCCAAGTGGGAGATCGAGGAGTACCTCACCGAGCTGTCCGGCGACGCTGCCGCCTACATGCGTCCGTCGTTCTGGCCGACGACGCATGACATCCTCACGCCGTACATGCAGTTCGGCGGCCCCGCGGCGTGGAAGCTGCGGGCGGCCCTGGCCGCCACGCTCGTTCCGACCTACGGCATCTATGCCGGCTACGAGCTCATCGAGCACGTCGCCCGTCCGGGTGTCGAGGAGCAGATCGACAACGAGAAGTACCAGTTCAAGGACCGCCGCTGGGCGGACTACGAGCCGGGCGGGCCGAAGGAGGGCCAGTCCCTCGCGCCCTACCTCACCCGGCTCAACGAGATCCGCCGGGCACACCCGGCGCTGCACCGGATCCGCAACATCGTCTTCCACCACGTCGACGACGAGAACATCCTCGCCTTCTCCAAGCGACGGGTCGTCGACGGCGCCGACGGTCCGGTCGAGGACGTCGTCATCGTCGTCGCGAACCTCGACCCGCACAGCACGCGGGCGACGACGGTCCGCCTCGACATGGCGGCCCTCGGCCTCGGCGAGAGCGAGGGCTTCCACGCCGACGACCTCATCACCGGGCAGAGCTGGCCGTGGGGGCGGGACAACTACGTCCGGCTCGGGCCGGATTCCGAGCCGGTCCACATCCTCGCGGTCCGGAGGTACTGAGGTGAGCACCCAGGGGCTCGGTCTGACCCAGCCCGGGCTCCGCCATGACCCGGACTGGTTCCGGACCGCCGTCTTCTACGAGGTCCTCGTCCGGGGCTTCGGGGACTCCAACGGCTCCGGTGCGGGCGACTTCACCGGGATCATCAACCGGCTCGACTACCTGCAGTGGCTCGGTGTCGACTGCCTCTGGCTGCCGCCGTTCTACGCCAGCCCGTTGCGCGACGGCGGCTACGACATCTCCGACTACACCGCCGTCCTGCCCGAGTTCGGGACCCTGCCCGACTTCAAGGCGCTCATCACCGAGGCGCACGCCCGCGGCATCCGGATCATCACCGACTTCGTCATGAACCACACGAGCGACCAGCACGCGTGGTTCCAGGCCTCCCGCTCCGACCCCGAGGGACCCTTCGGCGACTTCTACGTCTGGTCCGACACCGACGACCGCTACACCGATGCCCGGATCATCTTCATCGACACCGAGGTGTCGAACTGGACGTTCGACCCCGTCCGCCGGCAGTTCTTCTGGCACCGGTTCTTCAGCCACCAGCCCGACCTCAACTTCGAGAACCCCGCCGTCCACGAGGCGATGTTCGACGTCGTCCGGTTCTGGATGGACTTGGGCATCGACGGCTTCCGCCTCGACGCCGTCCCCTACCTCTACGAGGAGGAGGGCCACAACGGCGAGAACCACCCGAAGACGCACACGTTCCTCGCCGAGCTCCGCGCGATGATCGACGAGGAGTACCCCGGCCGGATCCTCCTCGCCGAGGCCAACCAGCCGCCTCGTGACGTCGTCGACTACTTCGGCACCGAGGACTCACCCGAGTGCCAGATGTGCTTCCACTTCCCCGTCATGCCGATGCTCTTCTACGCCCTGCGTGAGGAGCGGGCCACGCCCATCATCGACGTCCTCGCCGAGACGCCCGACATCCCGTCGGGCACGCAGTGGGGCACCTTCCTCCGCAACCACGACGAGCTCACCCTGGAGATGGTGACGCCCGAGCAGCGGGCGGCGATGTACGGCTGGTACGCCCCCGACCCCCGGATGCGCGCCAACGTCGGGATCCGCCGGCGGCTCGCCCCGCTGCTCGACAACAGCCGTCCCGAGATCGAGCTCATCCACGCGCTGCTGCTGTCGCTGCCGGGTTCGCCGTGCCTCTACTACGGCGACGAGATCGGGATGGGCGACAACATCTGGCTGAGCGACCGTGACGCGGTCCGGACGCCGATGCAGTGGACGCCCGACCGCAACGCCGGCTTCTCGACCGCGGACCCCGGGCGGCTGTACCTTCCGGTCATCTCCTCGCTCGTCTACCACTACAACACCGTCAACGTCGAGGCACAGATGGCCACGGGGAGCTCGCTGCTGCACTGGGTGCGCGGGATGCTCGCCGTCCGCCGACAGCATCCCGTCTTCGGCATGGGCGATCTCACCGTCGTGCCGACGACGAACGACCGGATCCTCGCCTTCGTCCGTGTCGACCAGCGCGACCGGGACCTCGAGGACCGGTCCGCCCGCGCGGTCCTCTGCGTCAACAACCTCTCGCCGAAGCCGCAGGCCGCGACGATCACCCTTCCCCCGTCGCTGGCCGGTCAGTACACCCGCGATCTGTTCGGGGGGTCGGGCTTCCCCGACATCGCCGACGACGGCACGGTGACGCTCACCCTCGGCTCCCGGGACTTCTTCTGGCTGGGCCTCGAGGCGCCCGCCGAGGCAGGGGGCGCCCGTGGCTGAGATCCACGAGAACGCGACCCTCACCCCGACCAAGCTCGAGCTCGTCGAGGCATGGATGGGCGACGCAGCGCTGGTATGCCGCCAAGGGCCGCCGCCCACGGCTGCGGCTGCTCGCCCGGTGGCGGCTCGACGACCCCCGCGGTGAGGTCGGGATCGAGACGCTTCTCGTCGCCGACGAGGCGGGCGAGCCCGACGCCCCGCCGGTCGTCTACCAGGTCCCGCTCACCTACCGCGGTGAGCCGCTGGACGGCGCCGACCATGCCCTCGTCGGGACGACCGAACACTCCGTCCTCGGCACCCGCTGGGTCTACGACGCCCCCCACGACCCCGTCTATGCCGCGCAGCTCCTCGAGCTGCTCCAGGGTCGGGCCGTACCGCAGTCCTCGGAGCGCTCGGGCCAGGTCGAGACCTCCGTCGTCGGGGTTCCCCACGGGAGCTGGACCTCCGAGGTCCACGTCGCCGCAGCCCGGGTCCTGTCCGGCGAGCAGTCCAACACCTCGATCATCCTCGACTGCACCGTCGGGCCGTCCGACGCGGAGCCGGCGGCCCACACCGTCCCGCTCATCGTCAAGGTGTTCCGGATGCTGCAGCCCGGCGAGAACCCCGACGTCGTCCTCCAGGGCGCGCTCGTCGACGCGGGCAGCAGCCGGGTGCCGGCCGTCGTCGGCGCCGTCACGGGCCACTGGCCCCACCCCGCGCGCGCCGCGGACGCAGGGATGGACCTGCTCGGCCATCTCGCCTTCGCCCAGGAGTTCCTTCCCGGCGTCGAGGACGCCTGGCGGGTGGCGCTGCGGGCGATCGAAGCCGGGGAGGACTTCACCGGCCCCCGCGCAGGCGCTCGGGGCCGCCACGGCCGAGGTGCACGCCCTGCTCGCCGACACCCTCGGCACCGAGCCGACGACCGACGAGCGTCGCACGGCCATCCTCGACGGGATGCGCGATCGGGCGACCGCGGCGGCGGCCGAGGCCGACACGCTCGCCGCCCACGCCGACGCCATCGACGCGACGTTCGCCGCGGCCGCCGAGACCGAGTGGCCCCCGCTGCAACGCATCCACGGCGACTACCACCTCGGTCAGGTGCTCCACTCCCCCGATCGGGGCTGGATCCTCCTCGACTTCGAGGGCGAGCCGCTGCGCTCGCTCGCCGACCGGTCCCAGCCGGACCAACCGGCCCGCGACGTGGCGGGGATGCTCCGCAGCATCGACTACGTCGGCGGCACGTGGGAGCACGAGCACGAGGGCTCGGCCCGCGACTGGGTGCGCGACACCCAGGCCGCCTTCCTCGACGGGTATGCCGCCGCCGCACCCGTCGACCCGCGGGCCACCCCGGCCCTCCTCGCGGCATTCGAGCTGGACAAGGCGCTGTACGAGGTCGTCTACGAGGCCCGCAACCGCCCCACCTGGCTGTCCATCCCGCTCCACGCCGTGGACCGGCTCACCGCCGGCGCCCCGGCTCCGACGACCACCACTCCCCAGCAGGAGGACCGACCGTGACTACCGTCAGCCCCAGCCCCGAGACCAGCGGTGCCATCACCGCCCTCGTCCAGGGACGCCATGCCTCGCCCCACGACCTCCTCGGTCAGCACCTCGAGGGGGACGGCCTGCGGATCCGGGTCCTCAAGCCGCTCGCCACGTCGGTCCGGGTCCGCTTCGAGGACGGCATCGAGCTCGATCTCGAGCACGAGGCCGAGGGGGTGTGGACCGCGGTCCGGCGCGGCGCCGCCCGGACGATGGACTACCGCATCCTCGCCACGTGGGGGGACGGCATCGAGCACCAGCAGGACGACCCCTACCGCTTCGCCCCCACCCTCGGCGAGGTCGACCTCCACCTCGTCGGCGAGGGCCGCCACGAGCAGCTGTGGCAGGCGCTCGGGGCGCGGGTCCGCGAGTACGAGGGCCCGATGGGGGTGGTCCGCGGCACCTCCTTCGCCGTGTGGGCGCCGCGCGCCAAGTCGGTCCGGGTCATCGGCGACTTCAACGACTGGGACGGCCGGGTCCACCCGATGCGCACGCTCGGCTCGAGCGGGGTCTGGGAGCTGTTCATCCCCGACGTCGGGCCCGGCAACATCTACAAGTTCGAGATCCGCGGCGCCGACGACGTCGTCCGGGCCAAGGCGGACCCGATGGCCCGTCGCACGGAGGTACCCCCCAACACCGGGTCGATCATCGAGGACTCGACCCACGTGTGGGCCGACGACGAGTGGATGGCGAGCCGCGCGACGAACAACCCGCACACCGGCCCGATGAGCGTCTACGAGGTCCACCTCGGTTCATGGCGTGAGGGGCTCTCCTACCGCGAGCTGGCCGAGCACCTCGTCAACTACGTGGCCGACCTCGGGTTCACCCACGTCGAGCTCCTCCCCGTCATGGAGCACCCGTACTCCCCGTCGTGGGGGTACCAGGTCACCGGCTACTACGCGCCGACCGCCCGCTTCGGCACCCCGGACGACTTCAAGTACCTCGTCGACACGCTCCACCAGAACGGCATCGGCGTCATCCTCGACTGGGTCCCCGGCCACTTCCCCCGGGACGCGTGGGCGCTGGCCCGGTTCGACGGACTCGCCCTCTACGAGCACCCGGACCCCCGTCGCGGCGACCAGCCGGACTGGGGCACGCACATCTTCGACTTCGGCCGGCTCGAGGTCCGCAACTTCCTCGTCGCCAACGCCCTGTACTGGCTGGAGGAGTTCCACGCCGACGGGCTCCGGGTCGATGCCGTCGCCTCGATGCTCTACCTCGACTACTCCCGCAAGGACGGCGAGTGGGTGCCCAACCAGTACGGCGGCCGCGAGCACCTCGAGGCGATCGGCTTCCTCCAGGAGGCCAACGCGACGGCATACAAGCGGGTCCCCGGCATCGTCACCATCGCCGAGGAGTCGACGTCCTGGCCCGGGGTGACGAAGGAGACCTCGAGCGGCGGCCTCGGCTTCGGCCTGAAGTGGAACATGGGCTGGATGAACGACTCGCTGCGCTACCTGCAGGAGGAGCCGATCCACCGGCAGTACCACCACAACCTCCTCACCTTCTCGCTCATGTACGCCTACAGCGAGAACTACCTCCTGCCGATCAGCCACGACGAGGTCGTCCACGGCAAGGGCTCGCTCCTCGGGAAGATCCCCGGCGGGCGCTACGACCAGCTCGCGACGCTGCGGACCTATCTCGCCTACATGTGGAGCCACCCCGGCAAGCAGCTGCTCTTCATGGGCAGCGAGTTCGCCCAGTCCGGGGAGTGGGCCGACGGCCGGTCCCTCGACTGGTGGCTGCTCGACCACGCGGCCCACTACCGGGTCCACAACCTCGTCAAGGAGCTCAACCGGATCTACCGCAGCCACGACGCGATGTGGGCGCTGGACTCGCAGGCGGCCGGGTTCGAGTGGCTCGACGTCAACGACAACACCGGAAACCTCTTCTCCTACCTCCGCTTCGCCGACCCGGGACGGCACACGGGGTCGGTCGTCGCCGTGGTGCTCAACTTCAGCGGCTCCGGCAAGGACTGGGTCCGGGTCGGCGTGCCCCGGCCGGGGCCGTGGCGGGTCATCCTCGACACGAGCGGCTACGACGAGTTCGGCACCCCGAGCCAGGCCGACGCGATCGTCATGGCCGAGGACACCCCGTGGCACAACCAGCCGTGGTCCATCACGGTCCGGGTCGCCCCACTGTCGGCGCTCTACCTCGCGCCGGACGCCCCCGAGGCGGCCGCGCCGGAGCCGGCCCACGTCGAGGAGATCATCGAGGCCGCGGCGGCCGAGCGCGTCGAGGTCGTCACCGCCGAGCCACTCGGGGTCGGCACGGCGCCCGAGTCCGCCGACGTCGTCCGGGCCTCCGAGACCTGACCCGCCTCGGCGCCGGGCGAACGCCTGTCCCCCCACCCGAGCCGCCGGTCGGGCAGCGTCGGCGGGCCAGGTCGCCGTCCTACGGGTCCGGAACAGGGTGACGCCCCGGACCGGGGACAGGATCGCGGTCCGGGGCGTCGCGCCGGGGCACGAGGGCCCGGCGAGGGTGGGGGCGAGGTCAGATGAAGAGGAGCTGGGCCCCGGCGGTGATCTCGATGAAGTCGCTCGCCGAGATGATCCCGTCGACCCCCTCGTAGAGGTCCTCCTCGGTGAGGTGGTTCATGTCGGCCGACATCCGGCAGGCCCACATGCGGGCACCCGAGCCGGACAGCAGGTCGAGGAACTCCGGGACCTCGGGAACGTCGAGGTCGGCGATCTGCTTCTTCATCATCTTCGTCGCCATGTTCGTCGCGCCGGGCAGGGCGCCGAGCATGTGGTGGATGCCCATGCCGGAGTGGCCCGGTGGGTGCATCGCCGTGTTGCCGACGAAGCTGAACTTGAGGTCGTTCATCGTCGCCTTCGTGATGATGTCGAAGCCCCAGAAGGTGAAGAACAGGTGCGTCTCGACCCCCTCGCCGAGAGCGGCGTTGGCGAGGATGAGGCCCGGGTAGGCCATGTCGAGGTTGCCCTTGCTGCAGATGATGGCGAGCTTCCGCTCACCGCCGGCATCGTCGTCGAACGAGGGGACGAAGGGCGCGGTCGTCGGGGTGGCGTCGGTGGTCATGGTGGTCTCCTGTGGATGCCGTCGGCCGGGTCTCAGACGCAGCCCTTGGGCTTGGGCAGCCCGGCGACGTAGGACATCTTCTTGGCCGGCTTGCCCGGGAAGAGGGTGAAGAGCTCCTTGACCGGCTTGCCCGTCTGGGTGCTGACCCGGCGCAGCGTGGCGGTCTCGCCCATGGCCGCGTAGTCCTCGCGCAGGAAGCGGATGAGCTCCCAGTGTGCGTCGGTCATCGTGATCCCGATGAGCGTCGCCAGCTCGGCGCCGAGCTCCTCGGTCCACTGGTCGGGCTGGGTGAGGAAGCCCTCCTCGTTGACCTCGACCTCGTGGCCGGCGATGGTGGTGGTTGGCATGTGACCTGTCCTCTCGTTGGTGTCCTGTCCTAGGCGACGGGGTTCTTGCCCGTCATCCTCATCTCCGCCGGAAGGCCGAGCGGCCGGCCGGGAAGCAGCATGTTCCAGTAGATGTGGCGGAAGGCGAGCTTGCCGAGGTGGTTCGCGTAGCTCTCCTTGAGCAGGCTCATCGGGCCGACCTTCGGCAGCGGGAAGGTGCCGGTCAGCGGCTCGGTGTCGTAGTTGAAGTCGAGCAGCATGCCCTTGCGGTTCCCGGACTCGATGAAGCAGTTGGCGTGGCCGTCGAAGGAATGGGTCATCGGCCGGCCGGCGATGAGCTCCATGAAGTTCTCGACGAAGATCTCGACGCTGAAGTGGGCGACGGACCCGGCCTTGGACGTCGGCAGGTTGCCGGCGTCGCCGAGGGCGAAGATGTTCTCGTATGCCGTGGACTGCATCGTGTGCTTGTCGACCGGCACGTAGTTGAGCTCGTCGCCGAGACCGGACCGGGCGACGTAGTCGGCGCCCATGTTGAGCGGGATCGTCACGAGCTGGTCGTAGGCGACCTCACGCTCGTCGAAGGAGACGATGACCTTCCGCTCCTGGTCGATGTGCTCGATCATGAAGTCGGTCTCGACCGTGACGCCGCGCCGCGACAGCGCGTCGCCGAGCTCCTGGCTCGCGACGGGCTTGGTGAAGGCGCCGTCGAGGGGGGTGACGTAGACGAGCTCGGTCGCGTCGCGGAGGCCGTTCTGGCGGAGCCAGGCGTCGGCGAGGAAGGTGAACTCGAGGGGAGCCACCGGGCACTTGATCGGCATCTCGGTGATGTGGACGACGAGGCGGCCGCCCTTCCACGACCTGGCCTGCTCACGGAGGGCGAGCGCGCCCTCGAACGTGTAGAACTCGCCGACCGACTTGTGCCACTCCGGCCCGAGGGTGCCCTCGGTCTGGTCGGGGCGGGGCGTCGTCCCCGTCGCGATGACGAGGTAGTCGTAGGAGATCTCGCGACCGTCCTGGAGCGCCACGGTCTGCGCCTCGGCGTCGACCTTGTCGATCTCGCCCATGACGATGTCGATGTCGTCCGGCAGGTAGGGCCGCTTCGTCTTGCGGATCTGGGCCGGCGTGTTGATCCCGAACGGGATGAAGAGGTAGCCCGGCTGGTAGTCGTGGATGTCGTCCTTGTCGACGATCGTGATCGTCCACTGGGAGCGGTCGAGCCGCTTGACGAGCTTGTTGGCGATGATCGTTCCGGCGGTGCCGGCGCCGAGGATGACGAGGGACTTGGTGGTGGCCATGCATCCAAAATACCCCTGTGGGTATGACAAATCGCCCGCTGAAGGGCAGCAGGACGTGTGATTCGCCCGACAGTCGCGATGGCGGCCTGCCATCGCGGGCGAACCCGTGCCTGACCTCAGGCGGGTGCACTCACCATGGGATGATGGGCGTTCGCATCACCTCTCTTCGATGGGACGGGGTGCGGGGGTTGTCCCGGGGCCGGGACAGGTAGGAGCCCCGGGACAACCACGATCAGGGGGCGGGGACGAGCTCCTCGGTCCGCTTGGACTCCGCCAGCGAGTGGAAGAACAGCGCCACCGGCCGGTAGATCGCGTGGGCGAACTTCGTGAACGGCAGGAAGATCACGAGCTCCATGGCGATCGCGACGTGGACGAGGAAGAAGATCTGGCCCACGACCGACATGTCGGTCACGCTGTACTGCCAGGCCTCGATGACGAACCCGGTGAACCCGGTGATCCAGAGCAGGACGAGGAAGAGCCAGTCCGCGCCGGACGAGGTCGCCGAGGTCCGGTCGTGCTTCTTGTAGCGCCACACCATGAAGACGGTGACGCCGTAGAGGAAGGCGAGGCCGGCGATGGTGCCGAGCAGCCGGACGGGGTACCAGATCGGCACCGCGGTGCCGGTCTCCTTGACCCCGACGATGTCGAGCACGTAGTTGATCGTCGTCGCGGCGAGGAGGCCGAGGAAGCCCCACAGGGTGAGCGCGTGGACGAACCAGCGGCGCAGGAAGAGCGGCTCCGCCGCCTTGTCCTCGCTCGTGCAGTCGTCGCGGTAGCGGCGCTGACCCACCGACTCGAGACCGACGGAGTACCAGAGCGCCTTGACGGTGGCGGCCCGGCCCACGGCGGACCCGAACATCAGCTTGAGGGTGATGCCCTCCTTCTTGGCCAGGCTGAGCGCCATGTTCGCGACGCCGACGACGCCGGCGATGGCGACGAGGACCATGAGGACCAGGCCGATGTTGTGGATCGGGTGATACGGGATGAAGTCCCAGAACGTCCGCGCCCCGGGCGCGGCCGGGGACTCCTCCCGGAACCCGAACAGCAGGGCCGCGAAGGCGAGGAAGAAGACGAGCCCGGACAGGGTCCCGGCGATGGGCCGGGTGTACATGAGCCTGGCCAGCCCGGTCTTGTCGTAGCTCGCGATGGCGTAGCGCCGGGCGGTCGCCATGAACTCGCCGGGGTCGGCCTCGGTCGGGCAGGCGTCGGAGCACTCGCCACAGTGGTAGCAGGTCCACAGCTCCTTGCTCGAGCGCAGCTCGTCACCGAGCCCGACCATGGCGTAACGGATCATCCGGCGCGGGAAGGCCCCGTCCTCGTCGGCCATCGGGCAGATCGCCGTGCAGTTGCCGCAGCTGAAGCAGGCGTTGATCTCGGCCGCACCGAACTTCTGCAGATCGGCGAGCAGGTTGGTGTCGGCGACCGCGGTCATCAGTACTCACACTCCTCGAGCTGGGCGGGTTCCATGACCCCGCCGACGGCGGCATACCGGAAGTAGCCCTCGTCGTCGGCCTCCGGGATCTCGACGACCTTCCCGTAGCGCCGCATGCCCATGACCCAGAAGAGGGCCTCGTCCGAGGGGTGACCGATGCGCTTCGCGATCTCGGGGATCGTCAGCGCACCACCGGCCAGGGCCGCGAGGATCGGGGCGTGCATGAGGGGCTCCTCGCGGATGATCTCCCTCGTGGGTCTGAGAGCGGTGCTCATGCCACTGGTTCCTTCACGGTCTCGGCGGCCAGGCCATCGATGGCCGCCATCATCTGTGCGCTGGTGTACCCGAGCAGGTCGATGGCGTCCTCGGGACAGTAGGGGAGGCACCCGCCGCAGCCCTTGCAGGTGGACGCCGAGATCTGGGCCTTGTGGCCCTCATCGCAGACGTAGGTCGTGATGGCGTCGTACGGGCAGCTCGCCAGACACTCGTCACAGCCGGTGCACGCCTCCTCGTGGACGGTCGCCACGAGCGGGTCGAGCTCGGCATACCCCTTCTTGAGCAGGGCGGCGCTCTGGGCCACCGCCGCCAGGCCCGAGGCGACGCTCTCCGGCGCCGTCTTCGGACCCTGGCAGGATCCGGCAATCATCACCCCGTCGACGACCGTCTCGACCGGACGCAGCTTCGGGTGGATCTCGTTGTAGAAGCCGTCGCTGCCGAGCGGCAGCTTGAGCAGGTCGGTGAGCCCCGCGTTCTTGCGCGGAACCATCCCGGTGACCAGGACGACGAGGTCGACCGGGACCGTGACCTCCTTGCGCTCGGTCAGCAGGTCGGTCGCGGTGACATGGAGCTGGTCCTTGACCCGGGCCACGGCGGGCGGGGTGTCGAGGTCCCACTTCATGAAGACCGACCCCGTGCTGCGGGCCCGGCTGTAGAGCAGCTCGTACTTCCCGTAGGAGCGGATGTCACGGTAGAGGTGGTACTGCCGGATCGACGGGTCGAGCTTGGCGGCCTCGATCGAGGCGTGCAGCGTCGCCGAGCAGCAGAACTTCGAGCAGTACTCGTTCCCGGGCGCCGGCTGACGGTTGCCGACGCAGTAGACGTAGGCGACGGAGCGGACCGCGCGACCCTGGTAGGTCAGTGGGCCGTCGGCCGAGTCGACCAGCTCCTTGTACTCCGGCAGGGTGATGACGCCCTCGATGCCGTAGCCGAACTCCCCCGCCTCGGGCTCGTAGGACTCGAACCCCGTGGCGACGACGATTGCGCCGACCTCGGTCGGGATGACCTCGGTCGTGCCGTCGTCCTTCGTGACCGTCACCTCGGCGACGTAGTTGCCGAAGCTGCCGGACTTGGCGGTGAGCTCGGCGCGGGTCCAGACGGTGATCGCCGGTCGCTTGGCGATCTCCTCCCGGAGGTGGGCGATCTGCTCGCGGCCGTCGTGCTCGTAGGGGAACATCGGGCCGAACGTGCCGACCCAGCCGCCGAGCTCGACCTCGCGCTCGACGAGGAAGACTCCGAGGCCGACGTCCGCCAGGCCGATGGCCGTGCGCATGCCCGAGACCCCGCCGCCGACGACGAGGGTCTTGGCCTTCGTGTCGACGACGAGCGGCTCGAGCGGCTCGGACAGCTTCGTCTTCCCGACGCCGGCCTTGACGAGCCCGATGGCCTTCTCGGTCGACCCCGCGAAGTCGTCGGTGTGCGCCCACGAGCCCTGCTCACGGACGTTGACCTGCGTGTAGGCGTACGGGTTGAGGTCGGCCCGCTTCGAGACGTTGCGGAACGTCGTCTGGTGCAGCTTGGGCGAGCACGACGCCACGACGAGGCCGTCGAGGTTCTTGGACCGGATGTCCTCGATCATGTCCTGCTGCGTGCCGTCGGAGCAGGCGAACATCGTCGTCGTCGCGACGACGACGTCCGGGTCGTCCTTGAGCGCGTCGGCCACGGCCTCGACGTCGACGTAATCGGAGATGTTGCCGCCGCAGTGGCAGATGTAGACGCCGAGCCGCCGGGCGGCACAACCGCCCTCACCGACGATCGGCAGCTCCCGACCCGCCGGGACCTCGGCGGCCGCGGCGACCTCGGAGGCCGTGGCGACGGGTTCGTCGTTCATGGGGGTTCCAGCCTCCCGTTCCTCGCTCATGCCAGCACCTCCGCGGACACGGCGGCCGGCGCGTCGGCCGGCGCGTTCTCGGTCAGATGGGCGGCCACCTGGGCGACCGCGGCTCCGGCGTGGAGGATCGTGTCGACGATGTCCTTGGCGCCCGCCGCCGTGCCGGCGACGAAGACCCCGGGGATGTCCGTCTGGCCCGGATTGAGGTCCTCACTCGGCTCGGCCACGTAGTGGTACTCGTCCATGCCGAGGGTGACGTCGGAGAAGAGCCGCTCCACATCGCGGTTCGGCTGGATCCCGACGGCGAGGACGACGAGGTCGTACTCCCGCTCGACGATCTCGCCACCGTTCTCGATGTCCTCGAACCGGAGGAGGAGGTCGCCGTTCTCCTGCTCGGTGATCTTCGAGACCCGGCCCTTGATGTACTCGGCGCCCATGTCCTTGGACTGCTCGTAGAACTCGTCGTAGCGCTTCCCGGCCGCCCGGACGTCCATGTAGTGGTACGTCACGTCGGCGAGCGGGAGGCTGCCCATGATGAGCTGGTTCTGCTTGACGGAGTACATGCAGCAGAACTTCGAGCACAGCTCGTTGCCGATCTGCTTGTCCCGGGAGCCGGTACAGGCGACGTAGGCGATCCGGTCCGGCATCCGGCCGTCGCTCGGCCGCAGGATCTGGTTGAACGGCCGCGTCGGCGCGAGCAGCCGGTCCATCTGCATGCCGGTGATGACGTTGGCGTACTGGCCGTAGCCGTACTCCGG
Organism: uncultured Actinomycetota bacterium; assembly: GCA_963745335.1. Classification (GTDB taxonomy): domain Bacteria; phylum Actinomycetota; class Actinomycetes; order Actinomycetales; family Dermatophilaceae; genus CAVSJJ01. The sequence goes on along the minus strand of CAVUXP010000005.1, from coordinate 468,471 downwards.
CTTGAGGTCCGCGGCGAAGAGCTTGTGACCGGTCGAGACGACGACCGCGCCGACGGTGAACTCGGTCTCCTTGTCCCGGCGGTCGAAGTCGATGCAGTCCGGCACCGGACACGCCGTCACGCACTCGTGGCACTCGGAGCAGACGCCGCAGTCGAGGCAGGATCCGGCACCGGCGCGCGCCTCCTCGTCGGAGAGCGCCGCCTCGATCTCGTGGAAGTCCCGAGGGTTCTTGACCAGGTCGATGTCGGCCTTGATCGGGTTGCGGTGACCGTATGCCGTCTGCCGCCCGAGGACGTCCTCGTGCGTCACGGTGTCGAGACGGTCGTCAAGAGCGGTGAAGCCCGTGAACGGCTCGTGGTTGACCCAGCGGTCGACCATGTGGGCGACCCGGCGGCCGGCGCCGATGGCGGTCGTGATGTCGGTGGCGCCCATCGTCACGTCGCCGGCGGCGAAGACGTAGTCGATCTCGGTCTGCAGCGAGTGGGGGTCGACCTTGATCCGCTTGCCGCGCCCGACGCCGACGGTCTGCTCGTACAGCGTCGCGTCGGGGCTCATGCCGATCGTGGAGATGACCATGTCGCACTCGACCGTCGACTCCGCGCCCGGGATCGGCTCGGGGCTGCGGCGGCCGGAGTCGTCCGGCTCGCCGAGGCGCATCTTCTGCATCCGCACCCCGCTGACGGCCCCGTCGGTCGTGAGGACCTCGAGCGGGGTGACGAGGAAGTCGAAGATCGCACCCTCGGCCTCCGCATCGTCGGCCTCGACGTGGTGGGCGGGCATCTCGGACCGGGTGCGGCGGTAGACGACCTTGGCCTCGGCGGCGCCGAGCCGCAGCGAGACACGCGCGGCGTCCATGGCGACGTTGCCGCCACCGACGATGACGACCTTCTTGCCGGTGAGGTCGGGGGCCTTGTCGTTGGCGACATCGGCGAGGAAGTCCAGGCCGTTGACCGAGCCCACGGCGTCCTCACCCGGCACGTTCATGCGGGTGGCGTTCTGGGTCCCGGTCGCGACGACAACGGCGTCGTAGCCGCTCTCCTTGAGGGCGGCGAGGTCGTCGATCTTGGCGTCGCACTCGATCTCGACGCCGAGGGAGGTGAGGTTCGCGATGTCGGCGTCGACCACCTCGTGCGGCAGCCGGTAGACGGGAATCGCGTGGCGCAGGTAGCCGCCGGGGGCGCTGCGCTTCTCGAAGATCTTGACCTCGTAGCCCTTCCGCGCGAGCTGCCAGGCGGCGGTGAGACCGGCTGGGCCGGAGCCGACGATGGCGACCTTGCGGCCATTGGGAGAGTCGATCTCGATGGCCGGGCCGGTCGGGGTCTCGCCGTGGGCGGCGTAGTGCTGGTCAGCGGCATACCGCTTGATGAGGCGGATGGGGACCGCGCCCTCGAGCTTGGTGCGGGTGCACTCGGACTCGCACGGCGCGTAGCAGGCGCGGCCGAGGCTGCCGACGAGCGGGGTGGCGTCGAGGACGAGGTTGAAGGCCTCCTCGTCCTTGCCGTTGCGCACGAGCGAGACGTAGCCGTGCGCCTTGATGCCCGCGGGACAGGCGCCGATGCACGGGGAGGTGCCGGCGCGCTCGAGGACCGCCTTCTTCGGGACCGCCTGGGGGAAGGGGATGTAGGCCGCCCGGCGGGCCGCGAGGTCCGCGTTGAACTGGTCGGGGACGGCGACCGTGCAGGCCCGCTCACACTGCTGGCAGCCGGTGCAGGCGTCGACATCGACGAAGCGCGCCTTCTCCTTGACCTTGGCGGTGAAGGTGCCACCGTGGTCGCGCGTGATCCCCATGACCTCGCTGTAGGTCATCGTCGTGATGTTGGGGTGGTTGATCGTCGACGACATCTTCGGACCGGAGATGCAGCTGGCACAGTCCAGGGTGGGGAACACCTTGGACAGGAGGATCATCCGTCCGCCGACGCTTGCTTCCTTCTCGACCAGCAGGACCTTGTAGCCCATGTCGCCCAACTTGAGCGAGGACTCCATGCCTCCGATACCGCTGCCAATGACGAGGACGTCATAGTCCATGTGCTTGCTCCAGTCCCAGACCGTCGTGAGGGGCAGCGCCCCGCTCGTCGCCCGGGCTGAGCGACGAGCGGCGGCAACCGCCTAGATGAAGAGGTTGACGTTGCTTCGTCCGCGTCGCCGAGATACGACGCGACGCCGGCGTACTCGACGCCGTCGATGAGCTCGTCCTTGCCGACGCCCATGACGTCCATCGACATCGTGCAGGCGATCATCTTGATCTCCTGCTCGATCGCGGTGTCGCGCATCTGCTCGAGGGAGTCGACGTTCTGCTCGCGCATGACCTTCTTCATCATGCGAGCACCCATGCCGCCCATGTTCATCCGCGACAGTCCTGCGTCGCTGGGGGTCTTGGGCAGCATCTTGCCGAACATCTTCTGCAGGGCGGACTTCTCCTCGGTCGAGGCGGCGCCCGACTTGCGCAGCGCGTTGAGACCCCAGAACGTGAAGAACATCGTCACGTCATCGCCCATGGCCGCAGCGCCGTTGGCGATGACGAACGCGGCCAGCATCTTGTCGAGGTCTCCGCTGAAGACGATGATCGTCTTCTTGGTGGTGTCCACGGTGTGGTTTCCTTCCGCCTCTGGTCAGCCCACCGGCACGGGCACGGGGCCCAGCGCCGAGAGCGACTCAGAGAACTCGCGCATGTGGTTGACGAAGGGCTCGGCGCACACCGAGCAGATGGCCGCCATCTTCAGCCGCTGCGGCTCGAAGCCCTTCTCCTTCATGAGCTCCTGAGCCATCCTGGCGAGACGAGCCGTCCGCTCGGCGCAGTCGGGCAGGTACGCGCACTCCTCGCCGTCCGAGGCGATGAACACTCCATCGATCCCGCGCTCGAACGCGTGGGCGATCCATGACGGCTTGATGCCGCTGCTGCAGGGCACCGAGAGGGTCGAGACGGTGGCCGAGTAGTGCAGGTGGCGGCTACCGGCCAGGTCGATCCCCGGGTCGGAGATGTTGTTCGTGGAGAAGACGAGGATGCGCGGGGTGAAGCCGGCGTCCGAGTGGTCGGACACGTCGGCTCACTTCATCTTCTTGAGGAACAGGCGCAGGTAGCCGGCCTCCTCGAAGTGACCCAGGAAGTCGTGACCCATCTTCTTGCACCACGCGGGGAGGTCCTTGAGGGTGCCGGAGTCCGTGGCCTGGACCTCCATGATCCCGCCGACGGGCACCTTGCCGATGTTCTTCTTGGCGGCGAGGATCGGACCCGGGCAGCCTGTCCCGCGGGCGTCGACGACCTGGTCGGCCGTGATCTCCTTGAGCTCCTCGATGGCGACGGTCATGGTGGTGCCTCTCTATCTGGTGGCGCGCGCACACGCGCCGGTGGTGGTGGACCCCGAGGTCGGGGTGGCCGGGCGGGGGCGGTCGTGAGGCCGTCCGAGGTGGGGCAGCGTGGGCCGGTTGCGGGTCGTCGCCAGGTGCGCCGGGCGAGTGGAAAACCCTGTGCCGAGGGCCGATTCGCGTCGGCCCTCCAGGCACTTGGTCGGGCTGTTCACCACGCATCAAACGTACTTCGACGTAAGCCCCCGGGGGTACCAAATCGGCTGTGATTTATTACACGTCAGTATCGTCACGTAAGCGAACTCCTGGACAGTGCGACCCCGCGTTCCTAGCCTGAGTCCATGACGGACCCGGCGACGACCGCGCCTCGCCCGGGTCGCCAGCGCGACCCGATGATCGACGAGGCGGTCATGTACGTCGCGCTGGAACACCTCTCCAAGCACGGGATCGGCGGCTTCTCGATCGCGGCCGTCGCCGCCGAGGCGGGCACGACCCGGCCCGCGATCTACCGGCGCTGGAGCGGCAAGATCGAGCTCCTCATCGCCGCCGTCGCCTGGCTGGCCGCCACCGACCCGCCCGTCCACACCGGCGACCCGTACCTCGATCTCATCCGTGAGATGGAGCACTTCCGACACTGCATCAGCGACACCGGAGCCATCTCGCTCGCCGGCGTCATGATCACCGACGGCGTGGAGCAGCCGATCCGCGACACGTACCACGAGCGGATCGTGCAGCCCCGGTGGGAGCGGATCGCCGCCGTCCTCGGCGAGGCGGTCCAGCGCGGCCTGCTCCCCAGTGACATCGACGTCGACCTCGCCATCTCGATCCTCACCGGCTCGTGGTACTCCCTCGCCTGGGCGGGCAAGGCTCCTCCCGAGCACTGGCCGCGCGCGATCGCCGACACGGTCTGGCGCTCCCTCGGGGGCGACCCCCTCGCCGAGGCATCCCGGGTCGCCGGGCTCGCCGAGTAGCCCGCGCGCCGGTCCCCTCCCCCGGCGGCGGCCATCGAGCGGGTATGCCGCGCCCGCGGCATACCCTCCCCCGCTGCCCCCTGGCGTCGCGAGGGAGCAGTGCCAAGATGGGGTCCATGACCGACTCGCGCGCCGGAACGCCTGCCCAGCCTCAGGACCTCGTCGACGTGGCGGCACTCGTCACCGCGTACTACACCCGGGTCCCCGACCCCGACGACGTGGACCAGCAGGTCGCGTTCGGGACCTCGGGGCACCGCGGGTCGAGCCTGAGGACCTCGTTCAACGAGGCCCACATCCTCGCGACCACCCAGGCCATCTGCGACTACCGGCGGGAGCAGGGCTTCGACGGGCCGCTCTTCATGGGCCGGGACACCCACGGCCTCAGCGAGCCGGCGTGGAGCACCGCCCTCGAGGTCCTCGCCGCGAACGACGTCACCGTCCTCGTCGACGACCGCGACGGCTACACGCCCACGCCGGCGGTCTCGCACGCGATCATCCGCGCGAACGCGGGGCGGACGAGCGGCCCCGGCCTCGCCGACGGCATCGTCGTCACCCCCTCGCACAACCCACCGAGCGACGGCGGCTTCAAGTACAACCCGCCGCACGGCGGCCCGGCCGACACCGACGCGACGAAGGTCATCGCGGAGCGGGCCAACGCCCTCATCCGCGGCGGTCTCGCCGGGGTCGCCCGCATCCCCTTCGCGCGGGCCCGGGCGCACGCCGACGGCTACGACTTCACCGGACCTACGTCGCCGACCTGCCGTCGGTCCTCGACATCGACCGCATCCGCGAGACGGGCGTCCGGATCGGCGCCGACCCCCTCGGCGGCGCGAGCGTCGGCTACTGGGGGGACATCGCCGAACGCCTGGACCTCGACCTCACCGTCGTCAACCCGCTCGTCGACGCGACGTGGCGCTTCATGACCCTCGACTGGGACGGCAAGATCCGGATGGACTGCTCCTCCCCGTCGGCGATGGCCTCACTCATCGAGCGCCGGGACGAGTACGACATCGCGACCGGCAACGACGCCGACGCCGACCGGCACGGCATCGTCACCCCGGACGCGGGCCTGATGAACCCCAACCACTTCCTCGCCGTCGCCATCGGCTACCTCTTCGGCGGCGCCCGTCCCGACTGGCCCGACACCGCGAGGATCGGCAAGACCCTCGTGTCGAGCTCGATGATCGACAAGGTCGCCGCCGCGCTGCACCGCCCCCTCGTCGAGGTGCCGGTCGGGTTCAAGTGGTTCGTCCCCGGCCTCATCGACGGCTCGTTCGGCTTCGGCGGCGAGGAGTCGGCCGGCGCCTCCTTCCTCCGCCGGGACGGACGGACCTGGACGACCGACAAGGACGGCATCCTCCTCGCCCTGCTCGCCTCCGAGATCCTCGCGGCGACCGGCCGCACCCCGAGCGAGCACTACGCCGAGCTGACCGACAGGCACGGGGAGCCGGCCTACGCCCGGATCGACGCCCCGGCCGACCGGGCCCAGAAGGCCAAGCTCGCCGCCCTCTCCCCCGAGGACGTCACCGCCGACAGCCTCGCGGGCGAGCCGATCACCGCGACCCTCACCGAGGCGCCCGGCAACGGCGCCGGCGATCGGTGGGCTCAAGGTCGTCACCGAGTCGGCCTGGTTCGCGGCGCGGCCGTCCGGCACGGAGGACGTCTACAAGATCTACGCCGAGTCCTTCCGCGGCCACGACCACCTCGCCCAGGTGCAGGCCGAGGCACAGGAGGTCGTCGCCGCCGCCCTCGGCTGAGCCACGACGACCGCGCGTCGCCCGGTCAGAACAGGGCGCTCATGAGGGCGGTGCGGCCCTTCTTGACCCGCTCGTCGGCGTTGCCGACGACGGAGAACAGCTCGATGAGGTGGGTCCGGACCCGGTCCCGGTCCTCCCCGGCCGTCGTCCGGACGAGGTCGAGCAGCCGGTCGAAGGCGTCCTCGACGTGACCGCCGAGCACGTCGAGGTCGGCGACCAGGACGGCGGCGTCGACGTCGGTCGGGTCGGCGGCGGCCGCCGCTCGGGCCGCCGGGGCGTCGACCCCCTCCACCCGCTGCATGAGGTGCACCTGGGCGAGCCCGAGGGTGGCGTCGTGGTCCTTCGGGTCGGCGGCGAGGGCCTGCTCGTAGGCGGCCACGGCCCCGGCGAGGTCCCCGCGGTCGATCGCGTCGTAGGCCTCCTGGTGCAGCGGTGGGATCTGCGGCTCGGCGTCCTCCGCCCCGGGGACCGGGCCGAGGTCGACCCGGCCGCTGATGCCGTTCTGGACCGCGAGCTGGAGCAGCTGGTCGATGACCTCGCGGATCTCCTGTTCGCCGGCCACGCCGGGGAAGAGCGGGGCGGGCTGGCCCTGGAGGAGGGCGAAGGTGGCGGGGATGGCCGGCTGGCCGAACGCCTGGACGAGGAGAGGCTGGAAGGCCTGGAGCAGCCCCTGGTTCGTCGCGAGATCGGCCGAGACGACGAACAGGCGCCCGTCGTAGCCCGCGGCGACCTCGGCGAGGGTCTGGGCGAAGTCGGCGGACTGGGGGTGCTGGGAGGACCAGACGACGAGGACCGCCGGGACGGTCAGGCTCTTGGTCACCGCGTCCTGGAAGGTCGCGTCGGTCACCTCGATGACGAGCCCCGCGGGCAGCGGGCGGCGCGACCCACCCGTCGGACGGGGTCCGGCCCCGGACGTGGCGGCGGTGGGTGTGGTCATGGCCTGGATCCCGGACAGGTCGACGGCGCGGGAGCTTCCAGGGGCGGTGGGCTGGTCGGTCATGGGCTCGATTCTCCCAAACGGGTGTGCGCGGGGTGGGGTGGCGGGTGGGCGAGCGCGGAACGGGGCCGCTCGGCGGCGGCTACCTGCCGGAGACGGAGACGATCTGCTCCTCGCCGCCGACGGCGCTGGCCTTGCCCGTCGTCGGCACGACGAAGACGACCGGCTCGAGCGAGACGATGGTCAGGTTCTTCTTCACCGTCTTCTTGCCGGCCAGCTTGCGGTACGTCGTCGGGAGCTTCAGCTCCTTGGCCTTCTTGTCGAGGACGATCTTGTCGGTCCGCTTGAGGAGGCCGAAGGTCACGGCGCCTCCGTCGGCGAGACGGAACGAGATCGTGTCGTCCGTGACGACCCGCTGGGTGACGGTGAGCTTGCCGAGCTTGCCGAGCGACCGGGCCTGCGCCTTGGCGTTGGTCCGGCAGGGACCCGGCGAAGGGGTCGTCGAGCGCGACCGCCTCGGCCTTGGCCGCCTTGGGGTAGGTGAGGGCGGCGGCATACTGCGCCAGGACATCCTCGGGCGCCGCCACCATGCCGGACCCGTCGCCCGGCGCCACGAGCGACGCCCCGTCGGCGAGTTCACCGAGGGCAGGGATGCTCGTCCCGCCATGCATCGGGACGGTGGCGGCGAGCGTGTAGGGGGCGGTCGCGCCGGCGGACACGAGCACGTGGAGGTACTGCTTGCTCTGCTCCTCGTCCAGGGTCGCGGCGAGGATGGCGCGTGGCCACTCCTTCCCCTGCGAGACGGCGAGGATCTTCGGGGCGCCCGGGGTCGTCATGGGCGAGGCGTCGCCGACGTCGGAGCTGTGTGTCGCGGTCGCCGCCCGGGCCACCGAGAGCGCCGCCCCGCTGAGCACCTCCTTCTGGGCCGCAGCGGCGTCCTTGCCCGTCGCGGCCTCCGCGGCGCGAGCGTCGTCGAGCACCCGCGTCGCGATCTCCTCGGCCGTGTCCTGACCGATGGCCGCACCGGAGACCCGCTCGGTCGGAGCGTCGTGGATGCCGACCATGGCGTCGGCGAAGCCACATCCGCCGAGGGCGAGGGTGGCTGCGAGAACGAGCCCGGTACCGGCACGTCGGCGACGATGCGGAGCGCGCGCGGTCATGCCGCCACCCCCAGCCGGGAGGAGTGGGCGCTCGCGCCCGAGTCCGACCCACCGGCCCGCGGCCACAGGAGCAGGGCTCCACCGGCGAGGAGGGCGAGGCCGAGGAGTGCGCTGACGATGGCCTGGACGAACCAGGCCTTGTGGACCCAGGACAGGGTCACCGTCTCGAGCGCGCCCCCCTCGGTGTCGATGAGGAGCGCTTGGGGCGCCTGCGCCTGGCGGACCGTCATCGCGGTCTCGCCCTGGCTCGTGGCGTGCCGCTGCCAGATGTCGGCCGACCGGGCGGCGTCGAGGCTGCCGCTGCCGGTACTGCGCGTCAGGGCCGACCAGTCCCGCACATTCACGCCGGTGACGACGAGGTGCTCGGCGGACCCGACGACCGCGTCGGCGTCGGAGGGGGAGGCCAGCCCCATCCAGACCGTCGTGCCCTTGGCCCCCGTTGCGGTCACCCGAACCGGGCCGTCGACCCGGTTGAGGATCGAGGGGTCGATGAGAACCGGCGTCGCCGAGCCGGGGCGCGCGGTGAAGGTGGCGGTCCCGGTGCCGCCCAGGTGGGCGGCGAACCAGGAGCCGGCGCCGGTCAGGACCAGCCCGAGCAGGGCCAGGACGACGCCGACCACCTTTGCGGCGGAGCGGGGCATGCGGTCAGTTCCTCACGTGCAGGGGCGCAGCCGGTGGGCGGCAGCGCCGGGATCGCTGTCAACCATGACAAACGTGCGAGGAGACGACAAATCTCCCACGTCAGCGATCCGAGGGGTCGAAGTCGTCCGCGCCGACCCGAACGGCGCGCAGGAGGTCGAACAGGACGGCGTGCTGAGCGGCATCGAGCATCCCGAGCCCGAAGTCGACGGCCTCGAGGTCGGCCGTCACCGCCTCCATGGCCTCCCGCCCCGCCTCGGTGATGACGGCGAAGGTTCCTCGCCGGTCATCGGGGTTGGGCACTCTCTCGACGAACCCGGCGGCGGCCAGCCGCTGGATCGTGTTCGTCGCGCTCGTCGGGTGGACCATGAGCCGCTCGCCGATCCGGGACATCGACAGCCGGCCGTCCCGGCTGAAGGCGAGCAGGACGAGGGCCTCGTAGCGGGCGAAGCTGAGGCCGTGCCGCCCGGCGATGGCGTCGAACTGCGACAGGAGCAGCTGCTGCACCCGCATGATCGACGTCGCGCTGGCCATCGACACCGAGCGCGAGCCGGCACCCCACCGCCGCCGCCAGAGCTCGGCCGCGCGAGCAATGGGGTCGAAGGGGAGACGGACGGGCTTCGGCACACCGAGCACGGTAGTCGAGCCGACCGCTCAGGTGAGGCGACCGACCAGCTCGTCGGCCGCGGCATACGGGTCGGTCCCCCCGTCGACGACCTTCTCCGCGAGGGCCCGCACGCCGGCGCCGTCGCCGAGCCCACCCATCCGGGCCCGCAGCTGCCCGAGCGCGAGGGCGGTGATCTCGTCGGTCGCTCGACGCACCCGCCGCTCGCGGAGCCCCTCGCCGGAGCGGAGATGGGCGAGATGGGCATCGACCGCCCCGGCGAGCTCGGCGACGCCCTCGCCCGTCGTCGCGACCGTCGACAGCACGGGCGGGACCCAGCCGCCACCGTCGCGGGCGGCGGCCAGCTCCACCATCGTCCGCAGCTCGCGCACCGTCTGGTGCGCACCGGGCCGGTCGGCCTTGTTGACGACGAAGACGTCGCCGATCTCGAGGATGCCGGCCTTCGCCGCCTGGATGCCGTCGCCCATGCCCGGGGCGAGGAGGACGAGCGTCGTGTCGGCGAGGCCGGCGACCTCCACCTCGGACTGGCCGACGCCCACCGTCTCGACGACGACGACGTCGCAGCCGGCCCCGTCGAGCACCCGCAGCGCCTGCGGGGTGGCCCAGGCCAGCCCGCCGAGGTGCCCGCGCGAGGCCATCGACCGGATGTAGACGTCCGGGTCCGTGGCGTGCTCCTGCATCCGGACCCGGTCACCGAGAAGCGCCCCGCCCGAGAACGGCGACGAGGGGTCGACCGCGAGGACGCCGACGCGGTGCCCCGCCGAGCGCAGGGCACCGACGAGGGCGCTCGTCGACGTCGACTTCCCCACGCCGGGGGCGCCGGTCACGCCGACGATGTGGGCGTGGCCGGTGTGCGGCGCGAGCGCCGCCATCACCTCGCGCAGCGCGGGGTGCTCGTCCTCGACGAGGGAGATGAGCCGGGCCACCGCGCGAGGACGCCCCGCCCTGGCCTCGGCGACCAGGGCGGGGACGTCGACGGGTGCGGGGTCGGGAACGGTTCGGCCCTCCCGGAGTATGCCGCCGGCCCGACGAGCGCTCAGGCCGAGGCCGGGACGCGGATGATGAGGGCGTCGCCCTGGCCGCCGCCACCGCAGAGGGCGGCCGCGCCCACACCGCCGCCCCGCCGCTTCAGCTCGTGTGCGAGGGTGAGCACGATCCGGGCGCCCGACATCCCGAGCGGGTGGCCCATGGCGATGGCGCCACCGTTGGGGTTGACGATCTCCGGGTCCAGCCCGAGCTCCTTGGTCGAGGTGAGCCCGACGGCGGCGAACGCCTCGTTGATCTCGACGACGTCGAGGGAGGCGGGGTCGATGCCCTCCTTCGCGCACGCCGCCTTGATCGCCTCGGACGGCTGCGACTGCAGGGTCGAGTCGGGCCCGGCCACGACGCCGTGGGCGCCGATCTCGGCGAGCCAGGTCAGCCCGAGCTCCTCGGCCCGGGACTTCTTCATGACGACGACCGCGCAGGCACCGTCGGAGATCTGGCTGGCCGACCCGGCGGTGATCGTCCCGTCCTTGGCGAAGGCGGGCCGCAGGCCGGAGAGGGACTCGGCGGTCGTCTCACCGCGGATCCCCTCGTCGGACCTGAACTCGATCGGGTCGCCCTTGCGCTGCGGGATCTGGACGGTGATGACCTCCTCGTCGAAGCGGCCGTCCTTCCAGGCCCGCGCCGCGAGCTGGTGGCTGCGGGCGGCGAAGGCGTCCTGCTCCTCGCGGGACACCTCCTTGTCGGCGCAGTTGGCCGTCTCCGTCAGCGCCCCCATCGCCTGGTTCGTGAGAATGTCGTGGAGGCCGTCGTACGCCATGTGGTCGTGCAGCCGCACGTCGCCGTACTTGAAGCCGTCGCGGCTCTTCTCGAGCAGATGCGGGGCGTTCGTCATCGACTCCTGGCCCCCGGCCACGATGACGTCGAACTCACCGAGCCGGATGAGCTGGTCGGCCAGGGCGATGGCGTCGATGCCGGAGAGGCAGACCTTGTTGACCGTGAGGGCGGGGACGCTGAGCGGGATGCCGGCCTTGGCCGCGGCCTGGCGGGCGGGGATCTGGCCCTCCCCGGCGGTGAGCACCTGCCCCATGATGACGTAGTCGATGTCGGTCGGTGCCACCCCGGCCTTCTCGAGGGCCCCCGCGATGGCGAAGCCACCGAGGTCGGAGCCCGAGAAGCCCTTGAGGGAGCCGCTCATCCGCCCCATGGGGGTGCGGGCGCCGGCGACGATGACAGTGGGATCGGTAGTCATGGCTGGGCCTCCAACGTCGTTGTCCGGGGTTGTGGGCCGAGATCGCCGACGCGGACGACCGGCCCTTCCCGGCACTCTACTTCGGTGTGGGCCGTCCCTCCCAGGCCAGGCCGACGGGCGCAGGCCCGACCGTGACGAACGGCTCACCTCCGGCGGTTCGAACCCCCGCCGGACGCACCTACGCTGGAGGACATGACCGAGGAGACCACCAGCCTGTTCACCGCGATCGACCACGTCGGGGTGGCCGTCGCCGACCTCGACGAGGCGATCGCGTTCTACCGCGACACCTACGGCATGACCCTCGCCCACGAGGAGACGAACGAGGAGCAGGGGGTCCGCGAGGCGATGATGGCCGTCGGCGGGTCGGGTAGCCACATCCAGCTGCTCGCACCCCTCACCCCGGACTCGACGATCGCCAAGTTCCTCGACCGGTCCGGTCCCGGGATCCAGCAGATGGCCTACCGGGTCGAGGACATCGACGCGGTCAGCGCCACGCTCCGCGAGCGGGGCCTGCGGCTGCTCTACCCCGAGGCCAAGCGGGGGACCTCGAGCTCACGGGTCAACTTCATCCACCCCAAGGACGCCGGCGGCATCCTCGTCGAGCTCGTCGAGCCCGCCCGCTGACAGCGAACCCGCAGCATCTCCACAGCCGGGGTTGACCCCGCCGGGAGCAAGTCCGCAGGAACGGGGACCACCCTCGCCGCATGAGCACTGATGCGGCCCGGCGCGGCGCCCGGTCGCACCGGCTCCTCCTCGGGCTCGTCCTCTCGGGCGCAGCGCTCCTCTACGGCTGGGGGCTTCCCTCCCTCGGCTGGATGAACCAGTACTACGCCGCGGTCGCCCAGGCCGGTGCGGTGAGCTGGCGGGCCGCCCTCTTCGCGACCCCCGACCTCACCGCCGTGACGGCGACGGACAAGCCACCCCTCGCGTTCTGGCCGATGGCCCTCGCCGTCCGGGTCCTCGGGCTCCACCCGTGGAGCGTCGCCCTTCCCCAGCTCCTCGAGACCCTGGCGACCGTCCTCCTTCTCGCGCTCACCGTGCGCCTCGTCGCCGGGCGGTTCGCCGCCCTCGTCGCGGCGGCCGTCCTCGCCTCGACGCCCGTCGTCCTCGTCCTCGCCCGGTTCGACGACCCCGACACGCTGCTCACGCTCCTGCTGACGGCCGCGGCATACGTCACGGTCCGGGCCGCTCGCTCCCGGCACACGGGCTGGCTGGTCCTCCTCGGCGCCGTGCTCGGGGCGGCCTTCCTCACGAAGTGGCTCGTCGCGCTCCTCCCGGTCCCGGCCCTCGCCCTCGTCCTCCTGCGGGCCCGGGTCGCCGGACGGGGGCGCCGGTCCTGGCGCGGGCTGGACCTCGCCGCTGCCGGACGCACCGTCACCGTCGTCGGCGCCGTCGCCCTCGTCACCGGTCTCAGCTGGGTCCTCCTCGACGTCCTCACCCCCGCGACGGGCCGGCCGTTCCCCGACTCCCGGACCGGGAGCATCCTCTCGGTCATCCTCGGACAGAACGGCCTGCTGCGCCTCGCCACGGCCGGACCGGCCCACCCGTCCGTGGTCAAGGGCGTGCCGGGTCCGGGGCGGCTGCTCACCGCACCGTTCGCGGGCCAGGTCGGCTGGCTCCTTCCCGCCGCCCTCGCCGTCCTCGCCGTGGCGGCCGCCGCCGCGCTGAGGCGCCGGCGTCCCGCTCACCGACGGTGAGCTCCTCTTCGGAGGCTGGCTCCTCGTCCCGGCCCTCGTGTTCAGTGCCATGGGCGGCCCGATGCACCCCTACTACACCGACCTCCTCGCCCCGGCGGTCGCGGGGCTCGCCGGGATCGGCGCCGCACGGGTCCGGGCCCTGCTGCGCCGGCGGCGGCCGGGCTGGGCCATCCGCATCGGCCTGGCCGCTGTTCCCCTCGGGTTGGCCGGATATGCCGTCTGGGTCCTCGGGGGCTACCCCTCGCTCGGCGGGTGGAGGGCACCCGTCCTCGTCGCCGGCGGCCTCGCGGCGGCGGGAGTCCTCGCCGGCGGGGCCGTCTCCGGCCGCCCGCGGATCGCGGCGCCGCTGCGGGTGGCGACCGCCGCGGCGATGGCTGCCGCCGTCCTCCTCGGTCCCCTCGCGTTCGCCGCCTCGACGCTCCGCCACTCGGTCCGCGGCGCCGACCCACTCGCCGGGCCGGTCGAGACCGGCTCCGGTCACGTCCCCTACTCCCCGGCGCTGCTCGCCTTCCTTCGCCGCACGCCGACCGGTCCGGGCGGATGGGCGGCGGCGGTCGTCACGGCGACACCGGCGAGCGAGCTCCAGCTCCAGAGCGGACGGCCGGTGCTCGCCCTCGGCGGCTTCACCGGTCACGCGGGGTTCCCCACGGTGGCCGAGCTGCGGGCGTTCGTCGGGTCCGGGCGGCTGCGCTACGTCGTTCTCGCCGGGCCGTATGTCGGGTGGACCGGCGCCCACACCCCGCCGGGGATGGTCGGCACACCGACCGCGGCCGCGATGGCCTGGGCGGGAGCCCACGGCTGCCGGGAGATCGTGCCCGGCGCCCGGTATGCCGTCCTCGACCTCGCACCCTCCGCCCCCTGTACCCCGGCGATTACTCACCGGTAGGGTCGATCGTGTCGACGGCGGCCCCACCCGGCCCAGCCGTCGCCAGCGGGGCCGGGTCAGGCTAGGTTGGCCCCAGCCCACGAGCTCGAGCACGTCCCGCACGACCGGCCAGGCCGGCCAGGAGGCAGACCCATGGAGCAGATCCGCGCGGCGATCATGTCCGGCGACCGGACCCAGGAGACCTACGAGGGGCTGCGCGATCCCCGAGTCCTACCGCGCCGCGACGGTGCACAAGGACGAGGTCGAGATGTTCGCCGACCTGCCCTCCCGCGAGAAGGACCCCCGCCGCTCCCTCCACATCGACGACGTGCCCGTCCCCGAGCTCGCCCCGGGCGAGGCGCTCGTCGCCGTCATGGCGAGCGCGATCAACTACAACACCGTGTGGACCTCGATCTTCGAGCCGATGCCGACCTTCTCCTTCCTCGAGCGCTACGGCCGGACCTCGCCCTACGCCAAGCGCCACGACCTGCCGTACCACATCGTCGGCTCCGACCTCGCCGGCGTCGTGCTCCGCACCGGCCCGGGCGTCCACCTGTGGAAGCCCGGTCAGGAGGTCGTCGCCCACTGCCTGTCCGTCGAGCTGGAGAACCACGACGGCCACAACGACACGATGCTCGACCCCGAGCAGCGCATCTGGGGCTTCGAGACGAACTTCGGCGGCCTGGCCGAGCTCGCCATCGTCAAGGCCAACCAGCTCATGCCGAAGCCGGAGCACCTGACGTGGGAGGAGGCCGCCTCCCCCGGCCTCGTCAACTCCACGGCATACCGGCAGCTCATCTCCAAGAACGGCGCCGCGCATGAAGCTCGGCGACCGCGTCCTCATCTGGGGCGCCTCCGGCGGCCTCGGCTCCTACGCCACCCAGATGGCCCTCGCCGGGGGCGCGACGCCCGTCTGCGTCGTCTCCAGCCCCGAGAAGGCCGAGATCTGCCGCGCGATGGGCGCCGACCTCGTCATCGACCGCAACGCCGAGGGCTACCGGTTCTGGAAGGACGAGCACACCCAGGACCAGAAGGAGTGGCGCCGGTTCGGTGCCGACATCCGCGAGCTGACCGGCGGGTCCGACGTCGACATCGTCTTCGAGCACCCCGGGCGGGAGACGTTCGGCGCCAGCGTCTTCGTCACCCGCAAGGGCGGCACGATCGTCACCTGCGCCTCGACGAGCGGCTACCTCCACGAGTACGACAACCGCTACCTGTGGATGAACCTCAAGCGGATCATCGGCTCGCACTTCGCGAACTACCGCGAGGCGTGGGAGGCCAACTCGCTCATCAGGCGCGGGCTCATCCACCCGACCCTGTCCAGGACCTACGCGCTCGACGACGTCGGGCAGGCCGCGCTCGAGGTGCACCACAACAAGCACCAGGGCAAGGTCGGCGTGCTCGCCCTCGCCCCGGAGGAGGGGCTCGGCGTCAGCGACCCCGAGAAGCGGGCGACGTTCGAGAGCGCCATCAACCGGTTCCGGGACGCCTGAGCGGCGCCGTGCGGCGCCGCCTGGGCGGCGAGACGACCCCCGCCCGTTAGGGTTCGAGGCGTGAGGCTGTCGACCCCCCTGGGCCCGGTGGCGCGCTGGGCCGAGTACCGACGCCGGCAGCGCGAGGTGCTGCGTGGCGCGGCCGGCGGGCACCACGAGTCCGACCGGCCCGGAGCGGAGCCCGACGCCCGCCCCGGCCTTCGGGGTCGCCGGCGTGCCCCTCAGCCGGCACTCGCCGTTCTACATCGGCTTCTACGGCGCGCTCGGCGCCCTCGTCGCCATCGGGCTGTGGACCGCCCTCGGCCAGCTCACGACCGTGCTGACGATCCTGCTCGTCTCCTTCTTCCTCACCCTGGCACTCAACCCCATCGTCGAGACCCTGACGGCACGCGGCCTGCGGCGCGGGCTGGCGGTGCTCGTCGTCTTCATCGGCGCGACGATCGTCTTCGTCCTGCTCGGGATGATCGTCATCCCGCCGGTGGTCACCCAGGGCACCGACCTCGCGGGGCAGGTGCCGGGGTACGTCCAGCACGTCCTCGACTCGCGCTGGGTGCGCGAGCTCGACAAGAACTACCACGTCGTCGACAAGATCCAGCAGGAGCTGACCAACAAGGCGACCGACCAGGCCTTCCTCTCCCAGGTGCTCGGCGGGATCTTCGGCGTCGGCCGGGTCGTCCTCAACGGCGTCTTCCAGACCTTCACGATCCTCGTGCTCACGCTCTACTTCCTCGGCTCCCTGCCCCGGATGAAGCGGGCGGCGTATGCCGTCGTCCCCGCCAGCCGTCGTGAGCGCGTCGAGTCGCTGTCCGAGGCGATCATGCGCCGGACCGGCTCCTATGCCGTGGGCCAGGTCGCCGTCGCCTCGGTCAACGGGTTCATGTCCTGGGTGATGATGACCATCGTCGGCATCCCGTACGCCGTCGTCCTCGCCGTCGCGGTCGGCTTCCTCGGGCTCATCCCGATGGTCGGGGCGACGCTCGGTGCGATCGTCGTGGCCACCGTCGCCTTCTTCGACTCACCGACGAAGGCGATCATCGCGATCGTCTACTACGTCGTGTACCAACAGATCGAGAACTACGTCGTCATGCCCCGGATCATGTCGACCACCATTGCCGTCCCGGGAGCCGTGACCGTCGTCGCTGCCCTCACCGGTGGCACCCTCCTCGGCGTCCTCGGCGCGCTCATCGCCATCCCTGTCGCGGCCGGCCTGCTGTTGCTCTACGACGAGGTGCTCCTCCCCCGCCAGGAACGGACCTAGCCCCCGACCGGGCCGGTCCGCTGACCGCGTCCTGCGGGCCCGCCCTCTGGCATGGTCAGCGGACCGCGCCGCCGGGGCGCCGCCGCTCCCGTGCCGACCAGCACGCCGTGTGCCAGTGTCGCCGGTCGTCCAGCCCACCCACCCCGTCGGCCGGCCAGGCCACGACGTGGGGCGTGCCGGGGGCGATGTCCTGCTGACAGCCCGGACAGAGATAGGCCCGGGTCGAGGCCGCCCCCGAGATCCGGCGCACGCTCCACAGCCGCCCGGCATACGACTCCTCGCCCGTCACGGCCCCGGCCAGGCGGCCGAGGTCGAGCGGGGCGTCGTCGCGGCGACGACGGTTGGAGCGAGGCATGCCGTCATTCTCCCAGGACGTCCGGCACTCCGCGGCGCGCGGGCCGACCCGACCCGCCCACGCACCCCCCGCCGCCCACGCCGACCCCGCCGCCCGCGCGCCGACCCGACCGGCCGCCTCCGCGACCGCCCCGCCGAGGCCACCCTCCACGACCCGCGGGGCTCTTCTCCGGCGCCCTATTGGATGCGTCACCTCCGCATGCGTGTGCGTCACCTGCGGGTGCGTCACCTGCGGGTGCGTCACCTGCGCCGTGCGTCACCTCCGCATGCGCCACCTCCGCATGCGTGCACCTCCGCAGGTGCCACCTGCGCCTGCGTCACCTCCCGGACCGGCCCACGGACGACCTCGACGCCGTTGCAACCACGACATAGCGCCTCGCGTCCTCCGACGGACTGCCTCGCATGCTGATGCATCCAATAGGGGCCGGGACGGGGGCCCGCTGACCGCGTGGGTCGCCGGTCCGGTCGCCGGATGGGGACGCCGCGATCGCGACACGTGGAAGGGCGAGCGTGCCGCCCCTGATTGAGCACGCTCGCCCTTCTCGACAACGCGTCCCCTGCACGCGTTCATCCCTATAGACGCTGCACGCGGCCGCCGGGTTGCGTCGACGGCAGCACTTTTTGTCCCGGGCGACGGCGCGGAACTGCCGGCAGCGCGGCGGGCGGCCTCAGCCGGTGACCCGGGCGCTGGTCGGGTCGTACATCGGACGGAGCGAGACGGTGGCGGGCGAGCGGCGTCCGGCGATGTCGACGGTCCACTCCCCCGCATCGAGCCACTCGCGGGTGACGGGTCCGCCCGGCTCGACCATGGCAAGACCGACGGCCCCACCGAGAGTCCAGCCGTAGGACCCGGCCCGGACCTCGCCCACCGGCACGCCGTCGCGCAGAACGATCTCACCGTGGTGCAGGAGCGGCTCGGCGTCGGTGAGGAGGACCTGGACGAGTCGGCGACGCGGCACCCCCGCAGCCCGCCTCGCCAGAAGCGCCTCACGTCCGACGAATCCCCCCGGCTTGTCGACGGCGACGGCGAAGCCGAGGCCCACCTCGAGGGGGCAGTCGGTGTTGTCGATGTCGTGACCGAAGTCGCGGTAGCCCTTCTCCAGCCGCAGGCTGGAGAGCGCCTTGAGCCCCACGTGGGCCAGGCCGACCGACTGACCCGCCTCGGTCAGCCGCTCGTAGACATGTCCGGCCATCTCGGCGGGGACATAGAGCTCGTAGCCCAGCTCCCCGAGATAGGTGATCCGGACGCAGAGGACCCGGGCGAAGCCCACGTCGACCCACCTGGCCGTGCGGAAGGGGAACGCCTCGGTCGACAGGTCCGCCGAGGACACGCGGGAGAGCAGCTCGCGAGAACGCGGCCCCTGGATGTTGAGCTGCGCGAAGGCACCGGTGACGTCCCGGACCACCGCGTCGGCCTCGGCGCTCGCGCGCCGCAGGAGCGCCAGCGCGCGACCGTGCGCCGTATCGGACGCGACGACGAGGAAGTGGTCGGCTTCGAGCCGGGTCACGGTGACGTCGGCCTCGATCCGTCCGTCGTCGTCGAGCCACTGGGTGTACGTGATCCGCCCGACCTCCCCGGCGACCGCGCCGGCCGACATCCGGTCGAGGACGGCCGCGGCATCCGGGCCCTCGACGTCGAGCTTCGCCATGAACGACATGTCCATGAGCCCGACGCCCTCCCGCACCGCTCGGTGCTCGCGACTCCCAGCGGTCGAACCACGGCGCCCGCCCCCACGTCGGCTCGGCCTCCGGAGTGGCGCCCGGTCCGGCATACCAGTCGGGGCTCTCCCAGCCACTGACGTCACGGAAGAAGGCCCCCTGGGCCGCGAGCCGGTCGTGGACCGGGGAGCGGCGGATGCCCCGGACCCGGCCCAGCTGGGTCCCCGGCGTGTGGGCGGCATAGACGGTGCCGAGGATCTCGCTCGTCCGGGACGATCGGTAGGCGGGCGTCAGCTGGTAGTCGTGGAACCGGTCGACGGAGATCGCCGTGACGTCGGCATCGGGTCGCCCCGTGCTCACCCACTGCGCCATGAGCCGACCCAGCCCGCCGCTGGAGAGGATGCCGACCGAGTTCATCCCTGCGGCGACGAAGTACCCGTGGATCCCCGGGGCCTCGCCGACCGCCGGTTGGAGGTCGGGCGTGAAGGACTCGGGCCCGCAGAAGAAGGTGCGGATCCCCGCCTCGAGGGTGACCGGGACCCGGGACATCGCCTTCTCGAGGAACGGTCCCATCCGCTCCCAGTCCGGCGGCAGGGTGCCGAACGAGAAGTCGGTCGGTATGCCGTCGACCCGCCAGGCGGCCGCGTGCGGCTCGAAGAGGCCGACCATCATCCCGCCGCCCTCCTCGCGGTAGTAGCCGTAGGAGGACGGGTCCTCGAAGACGGGGGCATCGGGGCTCATCCCGTCGATCGTCTCGGTGATGAGGTAGTAGTGCTCCGCCGCCTGGTTGGGGATGACGACCCCGTTGCGCCCTCCCAGCTCACGGGCCCACATCCCTGCGCAGTTGACGACGACCTCGCACTCGATGTCTCCCGCGTCGGTGCGCACCCCGGTCACCCGCTCGAGGCGCCCCGCGGGCGCGGTGAGCACCGTCGAGACCGCGACGCCCTCGAGGACCCGGACCCCGAGACTCTTCGCCCCCTTGGCGAAGGCCATCGTCAGGTCGACGGGGTTGACCCGCCCATCTCCCGGGACGTGGAAGCCCGCGAGGAGGTCCTCGGTCCGGGCGAGCGGGAAGAGCTCGGCCATCTCGCGTGGCCCGATCTCGTCCACCTCGAGGCCGTGCCGCCGCTGGAACGTCGCAACCCGGCGGTACTCCTCGAGGCGCTGCTCGTCGGCCGCCGCCTCGATGAGACCGACCGGGCGGAACCCGGTCGCCACCCCGGTCTCGGCCTCGAGCCGGGCGAACAGGTCGCGGCTGTAGAGCCGCATCTCGGTCGAGGTCTGCGAGAAGGACCCGAAGCAGGTCATCAGCCCGGCGGCATGCCACGTCGTCCCGGAGGTGAGCCGGTCCCGCTCGAGGAGCACGACGTCGGTCTCTCCGAGATGGGCGAGGTGGTAGGCGATCGAGGTGCCGATCACCCCGCCTCCGACGATGACGATCCGGGCACGGGCGGGAAGGGAGGGCGGCGGGGTCACGCCGCCCACGCTAGCCGTCCGGGGCCGTCGGGAGCAGCCGGGCCCGCGAACCAGATATGCACCCTCGATAGGTACACATTGTGCCCAGCAGAAGCCCGGCATTAGATGGGCATGTTGAGCATCATTATCAGGCAGAAGGGGACGACTTGCGCAGACCGAGTGGAGACGAGCACCCTGACGACGGACACCCCCACCCCGGCGGCCTCCCCCGGCGCCGCCGGACACCTCCCGACACCCCAGGAGCACCCCGATGCGCACCGCCGAGCCGTACCGGATCAAGATGGTCGAACCGCTGGCCGTCACCACCCGCGCCGAGCGCCAGGAGGCCATCGAGGCAGCCGGCTACAACACCTTCCTCCTGCCGAGCCGGGTGTGCTCGATCGACCTGCTCACCGACTCGGGGACGTCGGCGATGAGCGATCGGCAGTGGTCCGCCCTCATGCTCGGCGACGAGGCGTATGCCGGTGCTCGCTCGTTCGACAACCTCGTCCGCGCCGTGCAGGAGACCTACGGCTTCCCCTACACGGTGCCGACCCACCAGGGCCGCGGCGCCGAGCACCTCATCAGCAAGATCCTCATCCACCCGGGCCAGTACGTCCCGGGCAACATGTACTTCACGACGACCCGGCTGCACCAGGAGCTGGCCGGCGGCACCTTCGTCGACGTCATCATCGACGAGGCGCACGACCCGACCAGCCTCCACCCGTTCAAGGGGAACGTCGACATCGCGAAGCTCGAGGCCCTCATCGACGAGGTCGGCGCCGAGAACATCGCCTACGTCAACGTCGCCGTCACGGTCAACATGGCCGGCGGGCAGCCGGTCTCGATGGCGAACCTCCGGGCGGTCCGCGAGGTGTGCGACCGGCACGGGATCATCCTGTGGTCCGACGCGACCCGCCTCGCCGAGAACGCCTTCTTCATCCAGGAGCGCGAGGACGGGTATGCCGACCGCACCTGCGCCTCGATCGTCCTCGAGATGATGTCGCTGTTCGACGGGCTGACGATGTCGGGCAAGAAGGACGCACTCGTCAACATCGGCGGCTTCCTCGCGATGCGCAGCGAGGAGATCCTCCTCAAGGCCCGCGAGCTCGTCGTCGTCTACGAGGGCATGCCGACCTACGGCGGCCTGGCGGGACGGGACCTCGAGGCGATGGCCGTGGGGCTGCGCGAGGCCGTCGACGACCACTACCTCGCGAGCCGGATCGGCCAGGTCCGCTACCTCGGCCAGCAGCTCATCGACGCGGGCGTCCCCGTCATCCAGCCGATCGGCGGCCACGCGGTCTTCATCGACGCCGCCGCCTTCCTGCCGCACCTGAGCCAGGACGACCTCCCCGCGCAGGCCCTCGCCGCCGCGCTCTTCGTCGAGTCGGGCGTCCGGGCGATGGAGCGCGGGATCGTCTCCGCGGGCCGGACGCCCGAGGGCGAGAACCGGCACCCCAAGCTCGAGCTCGTCCGGCTCACCATCCCGCGCCGGGTCTACACCGACCGGCACATGGACGTCGTCGCCGACGCCGTCATCGAGCTGTGGAACCGGCGCGAGTCGATCACCGGGCTGCGCTTCGTCTACGAGTCGCCGACGTTGCGCTTCTTCACCTCCCGGTTCGAGCCACTCCCCGTCCGCGAGGGCGTGGCCGACCCCGCCGAGGCCCAGCCCGCCCTCGCGGGCTCCTAGGCCCTGTCGCCGGGCCGCCTGCCTCAGGCGGCCCCACCGAGGGGGCGGCGCGTCCCGGGCAACGCCGCCCGGGACGTGCCGTTCCGCCTCGCGCCTCCTCGCCTCGCGCTCCCCGCGAGGGTGCCGCGTCAGGCGTAGGTGCGGAAGCCCCGACCGGTCTTGCGGCCGAGGTAGCCCGCCGTGACGAGGTGCTCGAGCAGCGGGGCGGGCGCGAAGCCCGGCTCCCGGAACTCGGTGTAGAGCTCGCGCTCGATCGCGAGGGACACGTCGAGCCCGACGACGTCGAGCAGGTCGAAGGGTCCCATGGGCAGGCCACACCCGGTCTTCATCGCGATGTCGATGTCGTCGGCGGTCGCGTAGTTGGCCTCGAGCATCCTCACCGCGTCGTTGAGGTAGGGGAAGAGCAGCGCGTTGACGATGAACCCGCTCCGGTCGCCGCAGGTGACCGGGTGCTTGCCGACCCGGCCGCAGAGGTCCTGGACCGTCGCGGTCACGTCGGGCGCGGTCGAGACGGTGTGGACGACCTCGACGAGCTTCATGACCTGGGCCGGGTTGAAGAAGTGCATCCCGATGACGTCCTGCGGCCGGCTCGTCACCTTGGCGCAGTCGATGATCGGCAGCGACGAGGTCGTCGTCGCGAGGATGGCACCCGGCTTGCAGATCCGGTCCAGGTCGCGGAACAGGTCCTGCTTGATGTCGATGTCCTCGGCGATCGCCTCGACGACGAGGTCGACCGACGCGAGGTCCTCCCGGGACGTCGAGCCCGTCAGCCGGGCGAGGAGGGCGTCGGCCTGCTCCTGGGTGGCCCGGCCCTTCTCGATCGCCCGGGCCTGGGACTTCTCGATGCGGGCACGCACGCCGTCGACCTTGTCCTGGGCGCGGGCGACGTAGGTGACGTCGTAGCCCGCCTTGGCGAAGACCTCGATGATCCCGGTCGCCATCGTTCCCGAGCCGACGACACCGACCGAGGCGACCGGCCGGAGCTCGACGCCCTCGGGCAGGCCACCGGTCGGGGTCTGCCCGTCGGCGACGACCTCGGGGCTGCCGGGCGCGGCATACGTGTAGAACCCGCGGCCGCTCTTGCGACCGAGCAGACCCGCGCTCACCATCTGCTTGATGATCGGCTTGGGTGCGTGCAGCCGGTCCCGGCCCTGCCGGTACATCGTGTCGAGGATCTCGTATGCCGTGTCGAGACCGATGAGGTCGAGCAGGGCGAGCGGGCCCATCGGGTAGCCGCAGCCGAAGCGCATCGCCGCGTCGATGTCCTCCCGCGAGGCGTACTTGTTCTCGTACATCGACACGGCGTGGTTGAGGTAGCCGAAGAGGAGGGCGTTGGCGATGAAACCGGCCTTGTCCCCGACGACGACCGGCATCTTGCCGAGCCGCTCGGCGAGGCTCTTGACGTCCTCGACGACGTCCTCGGCCGTGATGACGGTCCGGACGACCTCGACGAACTTGAGAACCGGCGCCGGGTTGAAGAAATGCATCCCGACGACCCGCCGCGGGTGCTGGGTCGCGACGGCGATCTCGGTGACGGGCAGCGAGGAGGTGTTCGTCGCGAGGACGGCCTCCTCCGAGACGACGGCATCGAGGCCGGCGAAGATCCGTTTCTTCAGCTCCAGGCTCTCCGGAACCGCCTCGACGACCAGCTGGCAGTCCGCGACCCCGTCGAGGGTCGTCGTGTAGCGCACCCGCTCGTGCAGCGCGTCGTACTCCTCCTGGGTGAGCTTGCCGCGCTCCAGGGCGCGGCCCGTGCTCGCGGCGAGGACCGCCTTGCCCCGCTCGACCCCGGCGTCGTCGACCTCGACGGCCACGACCTGGATCCCGGTGCGGGCCACGACCTCGACGATGCCGGCACCCATGGTGCCGAGTCCGATGACGCCGACGCTGGTGAACTCTCGAGCCATGCCTGTGATCCTCGCATCCGCGGTGGTTCCTGCCGGAGCCGAGGGGACGTGAGGCTGCCCACCATCGGCCAGGGTGGATGCAGGCTATCGGCTGCGGGGGCGACCTCGCCCTCCGGGGCGGCTACCAGTCGTGGCCCGCGCCGATGAGGGCCTCCTCGGCGTCGAACCGCTGCCGCTTCGTCAGCGGCGCGCGCTCGGCCGGCAGCGGCACGTTGACGCTGCGGCAGTAGTCGAGCAGGACGTAGTCGTAGGCCCAGGTCGACGCCGCGAGCCGGGCCGCCTTGGCGGGCTGGTTGCCGTCCTCGACCCGTCGAATGTCCTCGGCGAGCCGGCGCAGCTCCAGGCCGATCAGCACGGGGGGGATGGGCTCGGCCGGCCGACGGCGCCACGGGACGAGCTCGGCGACCCGGGCGATCGGCCCGTGGAGGCGACGCAGGGGGCGCGCGAGATGGCGCAGCGGCCCGCGCATGAGGGTCTCCGGTCGCCCCGTGGCAAGGAGATCGATCGCGACGATGACCGCCCCGGCGAGGACCATGGGCACGATGAGGATCCGGAGCAGTACCAGCGCGACCGCCATCGTCCTCACCTCGTAACGAGTGTGCGACGGGTGGCGATCCGGCCGCAACCGGTTCGACAATCTCGTCGACGGGTCGACCGAGCGATGGGACCGGTCGTCCCGGTCGGTCAGCCGGGCGAGACCCCGCCGAGGCCGTATGCCGCGAGCCGCGCCGGGTCGACGCCGCTCACCTCGGGCGGCACGGCGGCGACGGCGGCGAGAACCGCGTCGACGAGGTCGAGCGCGCTCGTCGCGGTGAGCTCGACGGCCACCCGCTCGCCGGCCGGGGCTCCCTCGTGGGTGAGGTCGATGTTGAGGGTGTGGTCGGCCATCGCGGCGACCGGGTGGTCGAGATAGACCGTCGCCCGGTCGAGCGGGTGCCACCGGGCCGGCCCCTTGCCGGCGCCCGCGACCGCGCAGCGCTCGGTCGTGTACGTGCACATCAGCGTCCCCACCCGGCCGGTTCGCCGAGCCGCTCGGCGAAGAAGTCGCGGACGAGGCGCCACCCCTCGGTGGCCGCCTCGACGCGGTAGCTGGGCCGGTCGACGGCGAAGAAGGCGTGCCCGGCCCCGGCGAAGGTGTGGAACGCGTGCGGCGCCCCGTGCTCGGTGAGGAGGGCGTCGAGCTCGGCCACCTCGTCCGGTGCGGGCGAGACGTCGTCGGCACCGAAGAGGCCGAGAAGCGGTGCGGACAGGTTCGGCAACAGCGGTCGGAGGCTGCGAGGGGCCGCGGCCCGACGCTCCGGCGGGGGGTCGGCGAGGACGAACGCGCCGTAGCAGTCGACGGCGGCGGCGAGGTCGAGCGAGCATGCGGCGAGGACGCTCTGCCGGCCGCCCGAGCAGAACCCGATCGTCCCGACCCGGCCGTCCGCGCCCGGGAGCGCACCCAGGTGGGCGACGGCGCCGGCGACGTCACCGACGAGCCGTTCGTCGGGGACGCCCCCACCGGCCCGACAGGCCGCCGCGGCGTCGTCGGGCGCCGCGCCCGGCGCCTCCCGGTGGTGCAGGTTCGGCGCGACCGCGGCATACCCCCACGAGGCGAAGCGGCGGACGATCTCCTTCGTCGCCTCGTCGAAGCCGGGCATGTGGTGGATGACGACGACGCCTCCGGCTCCGGTCGGCTCGACGGGGGTCGCGGCATACGCCTCGATGACGTCGCCCCCATGACCGGCGAGGGTGGTGCTCCCGCTCGTGAAGGTGTCGGTCATCGCCGCGCACCCACGCTGCCGTGGAGGTGGGAGAACTCGTCGGAGGCCAGCAGGCGCCGGTCGGCGAGGTCGCGCAGCACCGGCACGGCGGCCGCGAGGACGGCCCGGTCCTCGTCGGTGAGGGCTCCGATGTCCTCGCTCAGCTGGGAGGTGCTCTCCCGACGAAGGCCGTCGAGGGTCTCCTCGCCGCGTTCGGACAGGCGCAGCACATAGGCACGCTGGTCCTCGGGGTCGCGCTCGCGCAGGACCCAGCCGGCCTCTCGCATGATGTCGACCAGCCGGGTCATGCTTGCGGGAGAGATGCCCATCTGGCCGGCGAGGTCCCCCTGGCGCACCCCCTCGGGCTGCCGGGCCAGGGCCGAGAGCGCGGCCAGCCTCGTCGGGGTGACGCCGGACTTCGTCGCGGGCGTGCGCAGGTGGTAGGCGAGGCGGTTGACCTCGGTCCGCAGCTCGCCCGCGAGGTCGAGAACGCTCACGTCGGTCATGACAGGGCCTCCTGCAGCTCTGGACGGGGCGGCTCGGTGGCCAGCTCGTCCTCGTCCACGTGGACGTACTTGCCGCCGCGCAACCAGGATGCCGCCGCGGCGACGAGACAGGCAACGATCGCGAAGCCGAAGGCCACGGTGAGGCCGGCATGGAACGGCCCGGAGACGAGCGAGGGGAAGAAGGAGTGGCCGGTGAGGTAGGAGGCGTCCGCCGGCGGGAGCTGCTGGAGCGTCTGCGGGCCGAGCAGGCTGCCGATCGGGTTGTAGCCGAGCAGCGAGGCGAACAGGACCGCCACGGGCGGCAGCGCCGCGACCTGCTGCGCCTGGGCAGCGGTGACGCCGTGGGCGGTCAGGCCGGAGGTCATCGCGCCCGGCAGCGGCCCCGCCAGGCCGCCGACCATGAGCGAGAAGAAGATGCCGATGGACAGGACCATCGCCGCGTTCTGGAAGGTCGTGCTCATCCCGGCACCGACCCCACGCCGGTAGGACGGGAGCGAGTTCATGATGCCCGCCCGGTTGGGTGAGGCGAACAGGCCCATGCCGAGGCCGTTGACGAAGATCGCGCCGGCGAAGGACGGGTAGCCGAAGTTCACCGGGAGCAGGAGCAGCCACGCGAAGCTCGCCGCCGCGATGAGCATCCCACCCGTGGCGAAGGGCCTGGCCCCGAGGTGGTCGGACAGCCACCCCGACACCGGACCGGCGACGAGGAAGCCGACCGTCATCGGGAGCATGAAGATCCCCGCCCACAGCGGCGTCGACTCGAAGGAGTAGCCGCGCTGGGGCAGCCAGATCCCCTGCAGCCAGATGATGAGGACGAACATGAGGCCGCCCCGGCCGAGGCCGGCGAGCAGGCTGGCGATGTTGCCCGCCGCGAAGGCCCGGATCCGGAACAGGTCGATGTGGAACATCGGGTGCTCCACCCTCGTCTCGACGACCGCGAACACCGCGAGGAGGACGGTGCCGCCGATGAGGGCGGCGAGGACCCACGGGTTCGTCCAGCCCATGAGGTGTCCGCCATAGGGCTGGATGCCGTACGTGATGCCGGCGAGCAGGGCGACGAGGCCGAAGCCGAAGGTGACATTGCCCCACCAGTCGATCCGCCCCTCGCGCCGCAGCCCGGTGTCCTGGAGCTTGAGGTAGGCCCACACCGTCCCGAAGAGGCTGACCGGCACCGAGACGAGGAACACGAACCGCCAGTGGATCGGGGCGAGGATTCCGCCGACGACGAGGCCGAGGAAGGACCCCGCGATGCCCGCCACCATGTTGAGGCCGAGGGCGAGACCGCGCTGGTTCGTGGGGAAGGCGTCGGTGATGATCGCGTTGGAGTTCGCCATGAGGAGGGCACCGCCGACCCCCTGGAGGATCCGCATGACGATGAGCCAGAGAGCGCCCGCCGTGCCGGTCATCCAGGTGATCGACAGCAGGATCGAGAAGAGGGTGAAGATCGCGAACCCGGCGTTGTACATGCGGACCCGGCCGAACATGTCGCCCAGCCGGCCGAAGGAGACGACGAGCACGGCGGTGACGACGAGGTAGCCCATGATGAGCCACAGCAGGAGGCTGCTGTTGCCGGGCGCCAGCGGGTCGATCGCGAGGCCGCGGAAGATGTCGGGCAGGGCGATGAGGAGGATCGAGCTGTTGATCGTCGCGATGAGGACGCCGAGCGTCGTGTTCGAGAGGACGACCCACTTGTAGCGGGGAGAGCGTGGTCGTATTCATTAGTTCAAGTCTACTAACTATTCGGGTATGCCGCGGCGCCGGGTGGAGGGTTGGCGTCGCGGCCGCTCCCCCGGGCCGCCCGGCCCTAGCGCCGGGGGGTGAGCACGGCGTCGACGACCCGGGCCGACGCCGACCCGTCGTCGAGGGGGGCGTAGGCGCGGACGAACCGCTCGTGCGCCTCGGGGTCGGCGACCCCGTGCTCGAGGGCCTCGCGCAGCCGGAGGCCGAGGTCGTCCTCGGTCATCGTCACCGGGCCCGGCAGGTCACGCTCGTAGTCGAGATAGAAGCCGCGCACGTCGTCCCGGTAGGACGCGAGGTCGGGGGCGTAGAAGACGATCGGCCGCCGGAGCAGGGCATAGTCGAAGAACACCGAGGAGTAGTCGGTGACGAGGGCGTCGGCCGCGAGGTAGAGCTCCTGGATGTTGGGATAGGACGACACGTCGATGACGCGGCCGGCGAGGTGCTCGGGGACGGCCAGCCGGTTCGAGATGAGGACGTGCATCCGGAGCAGGAGGACCCCGTCCTCCGGCAGCGCAGCGACGAGCCGGTCGAGGTCGAACGGCAGCTCGAACGTGAAGCGGCCCTTGCCGTTGCCCTGGTCGTCGCGGAAGGTCGGGGCGTAGAGCACGACGGGCTGCCCGGGCCGAAGCCCCAGCCGGGTCCGGACGCCGAGACCGACCTCGTCGCGGTCCGGGGCGATGAGCGGGTCGTTGCGGGGGTAGCCCTGCTCGACGACCTCGCCCGAGTACTCGAACGCGCTGCGCAGCCACGCCGTAGCGCTCGGGCTCTGGGACAGCAGATGCGTCCACTGCCGCACCGCGGTGTCCACCCGGCTCATGTACCCCTCGTCGCGTCCGACGACCTTGTCGAGGTCGTGGAGCATCCGTTTGAGCGGCGTGCCGTGCCAGGTCTGGAGGAAGATCCCGCTCCGGCGCCGACGGACGTAGAAGGGCAGGTTCTGGTCCGACACCCAGGTGCCCGCCCGGCCGAGCGCCCAGAAGTAGCGCAGCGAGACCCGGCGCACCGTCGTCGTGCGCGGGTCGGGGAACCGATGGGGGCCGGCATACACCCACACCTTGCGACGCTGGTCCCCGCGGCGCAGCAGCTCCTCGTAGAGGTAGCGGGGGGAGTCGCCATAGCGACGCCCGAGACCGGCCTCGAAGACGATGAGCTCGCGGTCGACGGGCAGCCGGCGGGCGACCCACATGAGGGTGCGCATCGCGGGGACGAACCAGCGCGTCCCCTTGAGAGCTCGCTCGACCCGGTTGACCACCTTCGCGACAAGCTGACGCGGGCTCGGTCGCGCACCGTCGCGCCGCCCCCGACGGATGGCCGCGACGGTGCGCTCGCGGCTTGTGCCGTCCCGGTGGGTGATGAGTCGCTCGGCCCGTCGGACCGCCTCCGGGGACACCGCATGGCCGGCCTCGATGCTGTCGAGGACCGCCTGCACGGCATCGTCGTGCGTCGTGACGATGGTCCCCGGTAGCTCGGCGTCGAGGTCGAGGTGCGAGCCGGCCGGAGCGAGGAACCGCTCGCGGTCGAACTGGTAGTAGACGACCGGGCGCCGGAGGACCGCGAAGTCGAAGGCGGCACTCGTGTAGTCGGTGACCATGAGGTCGCTCTGCTTGAGCAGCGTCTGGACGTCGACGTCGGCAAGGTCTGCGACGGTGGCCGGGGAGTCCGCGAAGACGTGGGCGAACCGCTCCGTGTTCGGATGGAGGACGAAGACGATGCTCGCCCGCCCGGCGGACACGGCCTCGGCGAGCCGCGGGTCCTCGAGGAAGGCCCGCCAGCGCCGCACGAACTCGGAGGTCTCGACGCGGCGGTCGGTGCCGAGCCAGTCCCGCCAGGTCGGCATGACGAGGATCTGGCCGCGGACCCGGGGGACGTCGTCCGCGACAAGGGCGTCGTGACGGGCGAGTCCGGTGACGACGACCTCGTCCGGGGCGTAGCCGAGATCGTCGATCATGATGCGACGCTCCCGCTCCGACGAGGCGAACATCAGATCCGCCGCGAAGTCGGGGGCGTCCTTGCCGTAGTTGGGCGCCATCCACTTCGGACCCATGATCCCGTGGCCGAGGAAGACCCGGAGGGCACGCGCTCGCCGCGTGAAGACCGGGTGTCGGGTCGGGTAGAGGTACTGCGGATGGTGGGTCGAGACGATCCGCTCCGCCTGGAGCGCCTTCTCGACGTGCTCCGGCGAGCCATGGATGAGGACATGGTCGAGACCGTCGAGGTGACGACGGTCGGGCGAGCCGTCGCGGATGACGTAGTAGGCATCGATCTCGCGGTGCTGCTCACGCAGGTAGCGGAAGAGCTGCAGCCCGCTCTCCTGGGCGCGGTGGGGCAGCTCGCCGACGAGCCACACCGGCTTGGCCGGCCTCGGGACCCGTCCGGACCGCATGCGTCTGACCGCCGCCGTCGGGAAGCGGTCGATGTGCATCGCCAGCCGTTGGACCTTGAACGTGTGGTACGGCGTGATGGCGAGGGTGGTGGATCCGATGCCGACGAGGTCGGGCCGGATGCCACGGGCCAGGCGCTCGCTCGGACCGAGGATGCGGCGGACCGTGCCGACCCCGGAGCCCAGCTCGAGGTCGAGGGCGAGGTCGTAGATGTCGGTGTCCGGCAGGGCCGTCCAGTCCCAGTCGGCAACCGACTGCCGCGCCGAGAAGGTGTAGTGGTAGGTGCCGTAGGACGCCCGGTTGCGGTCCGCCTGGGGGCGCAGGTCGAGCGGCGACGCGTGCTCCTGCCCCGAGGATCGCCCGACCACGACGAGCGAGCCGCCCAGCACGGCGTCGGGGTGGCTCTCGAGCCGGCCGGACACGAGGAGACGCCCGTCGCGGAGGTCGGCAGCGAGAACGGCGCTCTCGATCGCCAGCGGTGGGTCGGCGTCGACGGCGATCCGGAGGAAGCCCTTGCGCCCGAGGAAGGGGCGCAGACGGTGACCGTCGGCGCGGATCCCGGGGACGTCGCCCACGGTGGTCGCCGCGGCCCTGCCGACGAGGACGAGCCGCTCCTGCCCCCCGGGCGGCTCGACGACCCACTTCACCAGGGCGGGGCCGGCAGCCGGTGGGTGACGGCCGTCGACGAGGGCGGCCAGCACGTCCGGGAGCGACAGCGAGGCCGACACCGACACCCCGTCCGGGGTCGTCGTCGTGGACACGCCGACCCGGAGGACCTCACGCTCCCCGGCGACGACGGCGAGGGCCGTCGGGGTGCGGCGCCCCGACAGGACGGCGGCCACCTCGAGCCGGTCCCCCGACTGACGGAGGTCGAGGGACACCGACCCCTTGGACGGCTCGGGTCGCTCATGCCCGGTGCGTCGCCGCTCTCGGGCGGCGGCGGCCGTCATGACGAGGGTGGAGAGGGACAACGTGGGGGCTCCAGACGTTCGGGACCTGAGCGCGGCGGGCCACCTCGAGGCCCAGCCCGCCCGGAGCCGTCATCGTATCGCCGGACCCGGCCCCCGCCGTGGAACCGCCCGCTCGTCGGCAGCGGTGCGGCGGCGGGACTCGGTGGGCGCTCCGCCCCGCCCCGGGTAGGGTGTCCGCTCGTGCGGATGGTCATCGCGACGTGCAGCGTCGACTACGAGGGACGGCTCTCGGCCCACCTCCCGCTCGCGACCCGCCTGCTCCTCGTCAAGGCCGACGGCTCGGTCCTCGTCCACTCCGATGGAGGCTCCTACAAGCCGCTCAACTGGATGTCGCCGCCGTGCTCGATGGCCGAGGTCGAGCCGGATGAGATCGAGGCGGCGGACGGCGTGAGCACCGTGTGGGTGGTGCAGCACGCCAAGTCCGAGGACCGGCTCCGCGTGCGGATCCACGAGGTCCACCACGACACGGACCATGACCTCGGCGTGGACCCCGGGCTCGTCAAGGACGGGGTCGAGGCGCACCTGCAGGCCCTGCTCGCCGAGCACATCACGACGCTCGGCGACGGGTGGACGCTGGTCCGCCGCGAGTACATGACCCCGATCGGCCCGGTCGACATCCTCTGCAAGGACGGGTCCGGTGCCACCGTCGCCGTCGAGATCAAGCGCCGTGGCGAGATCGACGGCGTCGAGCAGCTGACCCGCTACCTCGAGCTGATGAACCGGGACCCGCACCTCGCGCCGGTGACCGGCATCTTCGCCGCCCAGGTCATCAGGCCGCAGGCCCGCACCCTCGCCGAGGACCGCGGCATCCGCTGCGTCGTCCTCGACTACGACGAGCTGCGCGGCATCGACACGAGCGCCCACCGCCTCTTCTAGGCGCTCGGTCGGCGGACGACCCAGCCGTCGTCCCCCACGACGAGCCGGGTCAGGGGAAGGCCGGGCGGGGCGTCAGCGACGACGACGAGGACACTCTCACCCCGGTGCAGGTCGGCGATGTACCCGAGGGCGTCCCGGTGGGCCTCCACGACCGAGTGCTCGCCCTCGCCCGAGTCGAGCTCGGGCAGGACGGCGGCGTCCACGCCGAGCAGCCCGGCGGCCTCCCGACCCACCGCGGAGACACCGGGCCCCGCGCCGCACCAGACGCGGGCGAGGTTCTCGTCGGCGAGCAGCCGGGCCAGCTCGCCCGCCCACGCCTCGTCGCCGGGTCGCGGCGAGGAGCAGCGTGGCCGGACAGTGCAACGTCATCGTTCGATGGTATGCCGCCGACCGCCCCGCGGGCGCTTCCTGCCGCCCGCCTCAGGCGGGGGCGGGCTCGATCCGGGCGAGCCCGCGGGAGGCGCGGATGACCTCGACGAACCGGGCCATGATGTCGTTGAGCCCGAAGTCCTTCGGCGTGAAGACCTCCGCGACGCCGAGCTCCTTGAGCCGGGCGGCGTCGGTCTCCGGGATGATCCCGCCCACGATGACCGGGACGTCCTCGGCACCGGCCCGGCGCATCCGGTCGAGGACCTCGGGGACGAGCTCCATGTGCGAACCGGAGAGGATGGACAGACCGACGAGCTGGACGTCCTCGGCGACGGCCGCCGCGACGATCTGCTCGGGAGTGAGCCGGATGCCCTGGTAGACGACCTCGAACCCGGCGTCCCGGGCGCGCACGGCGATCTGCTCGGCGCCGTTGGAGTGACCGTCGAGGCCGGGCTTGCCGACGAGGACGCGCAGCCGCCCGCCGAGCTCCTCGGCGGTCCGGGCGACCGCGGCGCGCACCGCCGCCAGCTGCGCGCCACCCGCGGCCACGACATCGCCGCCGACCCCGGTCGGGGCACGGAACTCCCCGAAGACCTCGCGCAGTGCCTGGGTCCACTCCCCCGTCGTCACCTCGGCGCGGGCGCACTCGAGCGACGCGGGCATGAGGTTGACCCCCGACGCCGCCTCGTCGCGCAACCGGGCCAGGGCCGCCGCCGCCCGGTCCCGGCGGGCCGGGTCCGCGTCCCGGGTCTCGCGCCAGGCCCGCACCGCGTCGGCGGCGGCCCGCTCGACGCCCGGGTCGACCGTCTGGATCGCCTCGTCGAGGTCGGCCGTCAGCGGGTTGGGCTCGGTGCTCTCGTAGCGGTTGACGCCGACGACGATGTCCTCGCCGCTCTCGATCCGCTGCCGGCGCAGGGCGTGTGAGGCGACGAGCGCCGACTTCATGTAGCCGCTCTCGACCGCCGCGACCGCCCCGCCCAGGTCGGCGATCCGGTCCATCTCGGCCCGGGCACCGGCGACGAGCTCGGCGACCTTGCCCTCGACGACCGGGGAACCGTCGAAGAGGTCGTCGTACTCGAGGAGGTCGGACTCGTAGGCCAGCACCTGCTGCATCCGCAGGGACCACTGCTGGTCCCACGGCCGGGGCAGCCCGAGGGCCTCGTTCCACGCGGGCAGCTGCACGGCCCGCGCCCGGGCGTCCTTGGAGAGGGTCACCGCGAGCATCTCGAGGACGATCCGCTGGATGTTGTTCTCGGGCTGGGCCTCGGTGAGGCCGAGCGAGTTGACCTGGACCCCGTAGCGGAAGCGGCGCTGCTTCTCGTCCGTCACGCCGTAGCGATCGCGGGTCAGCTCGTCCCAGAGCCGGACGAAGGCCCGCATCTTGCACATCTCCTCGACGAACCGGACCCCGGCGTTGACGAAGAACGAGATCCGGGCGACGACCTCGCCGAACCGCTCCTCGGGGACCTGGCCGGCGTCGCGGACCGCGTCGAGGACGGCGATGGCCGTCGACATGGCGTAGGCGATCTCCTGGACCGGCGTCGCCCCGGCCTCCTGGAGGTGGTAGCTGCAGATGTTGATGGGGTTCCACGAGGGGATCTCGTTCACCGTGTAGGCGATGAGGTCGGTCGTCAGCCGCAGCGACGGGCCCGGGCCGAAGACGTAGGTCCCCCGGGAGAGGTACTCCTTGATGATGTCGTTCTGGGTCGTCCCCGCCAGGCCCCGCACCGTCTCGGCCGGGTCCTCCCCCGCCGCGGCCGCCTGGTCCTCCGCCGCGACCTGGTACAGCGCGAGGAGCCACATCGCCGTCGCGTTGATCGTCATCGACGTGTTCATCTGCCCGAGCGGGATGCCCTCGAACAAGGCCCGCATGTCGCCGATGTGGCTGATCGGCACGCCGACCTTGCCGACCTCGCCGCGGGCGAGGACGTGGTCGGGGTCGTAGCCGGTCTGGGTCGGCAGGTCGAAGGCGACCGACAGCCCGGTCTGCCCCTTGTCGAGGTTGCGCCGATACAGGGCGTTGCTCGCAGCGGCACTGGAGTGGCCGGCATACGTCCGCATCACCCACGGCCGGTCGCGCTCGGGGCGCGCCGGCATCGCGGCTGCGGGGGCGGGCTGGCCGGAGGAGGGCACGGTCATGCCCCGACGTTACCGGTGAGTCGGGAGCCGCGGGAGCCCCGCTCAGCCCGCAACGAGCTCCGGCATCGTCTCGCCGTCGGCCGGCACCGGCACGGCGGGGACGAGCGTCGACCCCAGCCGAGCCCGGCGCAACAGTCGGAGGGTCCGGGCGTCGACGGCGGAGATCCGCAGCAGTGCCCCCGCCCGGCGGGCCCGGCGAAGGCACTCGACGAGCAGACCCAGCGCGGTCGCGTCACCGATCTCGGCCTCGGTGAGGTCGAGAAGGACCTCGCCGGCGCCGTCGTCGATGACGCGGTGGATGGAGAGCCGGAGGTCCGGCACGCTGTGGACGTCGAGCCGTCCACACATGACGATGCGATGGACCCCGTCGGCCATCTCTCGGTGATGATCACGATGAGCACGCCCCTGTTCGTGCGTGGCGCCCCTGCGACGCCGGTCCCATTGAACCCGGCGGACCGGAAGGGATCGGCTAGGCGGCGGTAAAGATTGGACAAAGAAATGAGAGGCTGTCGCCATGGTCAACCTCACCCGGATCTACACCCGGACCGGCGACGACGGGACGACGTCGCTCGGCGACTTCAGCCGCACGAGCAAGACCGACCCGCGGCTCGCGGCATACGCCGACGCCAACGAGACGAATGCCGCGATCGGCGTCGTCCTCGCGTCCGGAGCGGTCGCCGACGACGTCCGGGCCACCCTCGAGCGGGTGCAGAACGACCTCTTCGACGTCGGCGCCGACCTCTCGACCCCGCTCCAGGCGACCTATGAGCACCCCCCGCTGCGGGTGCGCCAGCAGTGGGTGGACGAGCTCGAGGCCGACTGCGACGCCTACCTCGAGCGGCTGGAGCCGCTGCGCTCGTTCATCCTGCCCGGCGGCAGCCTCGCCGCCGCCCACCTGCACGTCGCGACGACGGTGGCCCGCCGTGCGGAGCGGTCGACGTGGGCGGCCATCGAGGCATTCGGTACCGAGCCCGGCTCGGCCAAGGGCGAGGGCGGGGTGAACGTCCTCGCGGCGACCTACCTCAACCGGCTCTCCGACCTGCTGTTCATCCTCTCCCGGGTGGCGAACCTGCCCGGCGGGGACGTCCTGTGGCAGCCCGGCGGGGACGGTCGCCGGAGGACACCGATTCCGAGTCCGCCGGCTGACCCGCGGCCGGTCGGCGGTGCTCGACGAACCGACCGGAATGCCGGACACCACCGCGAGCACCCGACGGCCCGGCACTGCGGTGCCCGACGAACCGACCGGAATCCCGGACACCCGCGCGAGCACCCGACGGTCCGGGCGCCCGCCGCGCACGAGGAATCAGGTGACGTTGACGTTGAAGCCGGGCGGCGAGCTCTCGAGCCACGCCCGCAGTGCGGTGTAGGCCGGGGTCTGCAGGGCCATGCCGCACGGCCCCCCGTCGCAGGACCCGCTCACCTCGATGGCGTCGGGCAGGCCGGGAATCGCCTCACGCACCGGCATCGGCCGGCCGAAGTCGAGGTCGTGGCGCATCCACGAGTACTGCGGGCGCAGCGACGGGCCGACCACGGTGAACCAGTCGAGCCGGGCCCCCGTGAGACGGGCGAGGCCGAGCCGCCAGCGCGGCTCGGCCTCGGTGCGCAGGGCGCAGAGGAGCAGCGGACCTCCGTCGGAGATGTACCGGCGACGGAGCCAGACGTAGCCGAGGACGACCACGACGGCCACCGCGAGCAGCGCGATGATGCTCTCGGCGGTGACCAGCGGCGACATCGCGGGCGGCTCCCTCCGAGACGACCCGCCGGCTAGGCCGACATCGACGGGGCGTCGACGACCTCGGAGATGATCGTCACCCGGTCGTGCTCGACGGACAGGAAGCCTCCGTCGACGGACGCGGTCTGCACGCCGCCGTCGGCGTGGATGCGGACCTCGCCCTCGGCGAGGATCACGAGAAGCGGGCTGTGCCCGGGCAGGATGCCGATGTCACCGTCGATCGAGCGGGCGCTGACCTGGCTCGCCTCACCCGACCAGACCTTGCGGTCGGCGGCGACGAGTTCGACCTGAAGCTGGCTCACGGGGATCCTCCGGTGGTTCGGTGTCGGGTCAGTCTAGACGGTCGGGGACGGGCGACGATCAGTGCGTCGCCACCGAGGAGAGGTCCTCGTCGACGTCGTCCTCGGGCTCCTGGACGGCGCGGGTGGCTCCGTTGACGCCCCGCATGACGTGGAAGACGAGCAGGGCCGCGGCGCTCCCGAGCGCGATGCCCGCGAACTCGAACCGGCCGACCGTCCAGGTGTAGTCGGCGATGCCGACGACGAGGGCGATCGCCGCGGTCATGAGGTTGATCGGGTTGCCGAAGTCGACGCGGTTCTGGACCCAGATGCGGACGCCGAGCAGGCCGATCATCCCGTAGAGCACGGTTCCGGCCCCGCCGAGAACCCCGGGCGGGACGGTCGCGATGAGCTGGCCGAACTTCGGCGAGAAGGAGAGGAGCAGCGCGACGACGGCCGCCACCCAGTAGGCGGCGGTCGAGTAGATCTTCGTCGCCGCCATGACCCCGATGTTCTCGGCATACGTCGTCGTGCCCGACCCGCCGCCGGCGCCGGCCAGCGTCGTCGCGAGCCCGTCGGCCATGAGCGCGCGGCCCATGACGGGGTCGAGGTCGCGCTCGGTCATGAGGGCGACCGACTTGACGTGCCCGACGTTCTCGGCGACGAGGACGAGCACGACGGGGATGAACAGCCCGGCGAGCGACCAGTGGAAGGTCGGGGTGGTGAACTCGGGCAGGCCGATCCAGCCGGCCTGGTCCACCTTCGTGAAGTCGACCTCGCCGCGGATGAGGGCGACGACGTAGCCGGCGACGACCCCGATGAGGATCGCGAGCCGGCCGATGAGGCCCTTGGCGATGACCATGACGACGGCGATGACCGCGAGCGTCGTCAGCGCGGTGACCGGGGAGACGACGAAGTTGTTCTTGGCGGCGGGCGCGAGGTTGAGCCCGATGAGGGCGACGATCGTGCCGGTCACCACCGGGGGCATGACGACCTGGATCCAGCGGTCGCCGACGACCTGGACGACGAGCCCGACGAGGAAGAGGGTGACGCCGGCCATGAGGACGCCACCGAGAGCGCCGGCCATCCCGTAGTCGGCCTTCGCGGCCGCGATGGGAGCGATGAACGCGAAGGAGGACCCGAGGTAGCTCGGCACGCGGCCCGCGGTGAGGACGAGGAAGAGGATCGTCCCCAGCCCGGAGAAGAAGAGGGTCGTCGCCGGCGGGAACCCGGTGATGAGCGGGACGAGGAAGGTGGCGCCGAACATGGCGACGACGTGCTGCGCACCGATCCCGATCGTCCGCGGCCAGCTGAGCCGCTCGTCGGGGGCGACGACCTCGCCGTGCTTCGGGGCGCTGCCGTCTCCGTGGACGGTCCAGGAGAGGCCCAGGGGGTTGCCACTCATCGGCGTGCTGCCTTTCTCATCTGCGGTGATCCGCGGCAGGGCCGGCCTCCCGTGGAGACCGGCCCTGCCGGATGTGGTTCCGGGTCGTCAGAGGTTCTTCTGGATCTCGGCCCACTGACGCTCGACGTCATCGAGGCCGCCGCACATGAAGAACGCCTGTTCTCCGACGTGGTCGAACTCGCCGTCACAGATCTTCGTGAACGCCTCGATCGTGTCGGACAGCGGGACCGTCGACCCCTCGATGCCGGTGAACTGCTTGGCGACGTAGGTGTTCTGCGAGAGGAACCGCTGCAGCCGGCGGGCCCGGTTGACGAGGATCTTGTCCTCCTCGGAGAGCTCGTCGATGCCGAGGATGGCGATGATGTCCTGGAGCTCCTTGTTGCGCTGGAGGATCTGCTTGACCCGCACGGCCGTGGAGTAGTGCTCCTCGGAGATGTACCGGCGGTCGAGGATCCGGCTCGTCGAGGTGAGCGGGTCCACGGCCGGGTAGATGCCGAGCGAGGCGATCTCACGCGAGAGCTCGGTCGTCGCATCGAGGTGGGCGAACGTCGTCGCGGGCGCCGGGTCGGTGTAGTCGTCGGCGGGGACGTAGATCGCCTGCATCGAGGTGATCGAGTGCCCACGCGTCGAGGTGATCCGCTCCTGGAGGGTGCCCATCTCGTCGGCGAGGGTCGGCTGGTAGCCGACGGCGGACGGCATCCGGCCGAGGAGGGTGGAGACCTCAGAACCGGCCTGGGTGAACCGGAAGATGTTGTCGATGAAGAGGAGGACGTCCTGCTTCTGGACGTCACGGAAGTACTCCGCCATCGTCAGCGCCGAGAGGGCGACCCGCAGACGGGTGCCCGGCGGCTCGTCCATCTGGCCGAAGACGAGCGCCGTCTGGCCGAGGACGCCGGCCTCCTCCATCTCGGCGATGAGGTCGTTGCCCTCGCGGGTGCGCTCCCCGACGCCGGCGAACACCGACACGCCACCGTGGTCGCGCGCCACGCGGGCGATCATCTCCTGGATGAGGACGGTCTTGCCGACGCCCGCACCACCGAAGAGGCCGATCTTGCCGCCCTGGACGTACGGGGTGAGCAGGTCGATGACCTTGATCCCCGTCTCGAACATCTGGGTGCGCGCCTCGAGCTGGTCGAAGTCGGGGGCGGGGCGGTGGATGCCCCAGCGCTCCTGGACGTCGAGGGTCTCGCCCTCCTCGAGGTTGAGGCAGACGCCGGTCGTGTTGAACACGTGCCCGAGGGTCACGTCGCCGACGGGGACGGTGATGGGGCCGCCGGTGTCCTGCACCCGGGTACCCCGGACGAGGCCGTCGGTCGGCTGGAGCGAGATCGCCCGGACCATGTTGTCGCCGATGTGCTGGGCGACCTCGAGGTTGAGCGTCTTGGTCTCGGGCTCGCCCTCGACCTTGACGTCGGTCGAGAAGTCGATCTCGGCCGTCAGGAGGTTGTACTGGTCGGGCATCGCGTCAGGTGGGAACTCGACGTCGACGACCGGGCCGATGACCCGGGCGATCCGCCCGACCCCGCCGGTCGTGGCGCTGTCCTGCGGCTTCGTCGCGGTGGCAGTCATGGGATGTCCTTACCTCACTTGCTATCGGCGAGGGCAGTGGCCCCGCCCACGATTTCGCTGATCTCTTGGGTGATCTCGGCCTGGCGGGCCTGGTTCGCCAGCCGGGTGTACTTCTTGATGAGGTCGTCGGCGTTGTCCGTCGCCGACTTCATGGCCCGCTGGCGGGACGCGAGCTCGGACGCCGAGGCGCTGAGCAGGCATGTCCAGATCCGGGAGATGACGTACTGCGGGAGCATCGTGTCGAGCACCTGCTCGGCGTTCGGCTCGAACTCGTACAGCGGCAGGAGCTCCGTGCTCGGCTCGGCGTCGGCGTCCTCGTCGACCACCTCGAGGGGCAGCAGGCGAAGGACCCGTGGCTCCTGGTTCACCATCGAGTTGAAGCGGGTGTAGACGACGTGGAACTCGTCGTGGCCACCCTGCTCGAACTCCTGGAGGAAGTCCTCGATGATCCGCTCACCGATCTCCCTGGCGATCTCGATCGTGGGGTGGTCGGTGAAGCCGGACCACTCCGCGGCGTACTCGCGGCGCCGGAACCGGTAGAAGGAGATGACCTTGCGGCCGACGAGGTAGGGGACGACCTCCTTGCCCTCGCCCTTGAGCCGCTCGACGAGCGCCTCGCCCTCCTTGATCGCGGCCGAGGCGTAGGCGCCGGCGAGGCCGCGGTCGCTCGCGATGACGAGGACGCCGGCCCGGCGGACCTCGTCCTGCTCGGTCGTCATCGGGTGCTCGTTGCTGCTGTAGGTCGCCAGGGCGGACAGGGCCCGGGTCAGCGCGTGGGTGTACGGCGCCGACTCCAGGACGCGTTGGCGCGCCCGGATGACCCGCGACGCCGCCATGAGCTCCATCGCGCGGGTGATCTTCTTCGTCGCGCTGACGGCCCGGATGCGCTGCCGGTACTCCCGGATCTGCGCTCCCATTCGCTTCTGCCTCTCGTTGGTCCGTGGGGAGGGGTGGTATGCCGCGGTCGGCCGGGACAGGCCGGGTGCGCCATGCACACCCGGCGCTCGCCTCAGCGCTTCTGCCGCTTGATCTGCTCCTGCTCGATGGCCTCGCCCTCGAGCTCCTCGGTGGGCTCCTCGTAGGCGAGCTGGACGCCGCCCTCTCCCGGGGAGAACTGCTCCGTGAAGGACGCGATGTCCTCGGTCAGCGCCTCCTCGGTCTCCTCGCTGAACTGCCCCGTCTCGCGGATGGCGTCGAGCAGGGCGCCCTTGTCGCGTCGGAGGTGCTCGAGGTACTCGGCCTCGAAGCGCGAGACGTCCTCGACCGCGATCGAGTCGAGCTTGCCCGCGGTGCCCATCCAGACGGACACGACCTGCTCCTCGACGGGGAACGGGTTGGACTGGCGCTGCTTGAGCAGCTCGACGAGGCGGGCGCCCCGGGCGAGCTGCGCGCGGCTGGCCGGGTCGAGGTCGGAGGCGAACATCGCGAACGCCTCCATCGCCCGGAACTGCGCGAGGTCGAGCTTGAGCCGTCCCGAGACGGACTTCATCGCCTTGATCTGCGCGGACCCACCGACGCGGGACACCGAGATGCCGACGTCGATCGCGGGCCGGACGTTGGAGTTGAACAGGTCGGACTGGAGGTAGATCTGGCCGTCGGTGATGGAGATGACGTTGGTCGGGATGAACGCCGAGACGTCACCGGCCTTCGTCTCGATGATGGGCAGCCCGGTCATCGAGCCCGCGCCGAGGTCGTCCGACAGCTTCGCGCAGCGCTCGAGCAGACGGCTGTGGAGGTAGAAGACGTCGCCCGGGTACGCCTCGCGGCCCGGCGGGCGGCGCAGGAGGAGGGAGACGGCTCGGTAGGCCTCGGCCTGCTTGGACAGGTCGTCGAAGACGATGAGGACGTGCTTGCCGGCATACATCCAGTGCTGGCCGATGGCCGAGCCGGTGTAGGGGGCGAGGTACTTGAAGCCCGCGGAGTCCGAGGCGGGAGCCGCGACGATCGTCGTGTACTCCATCGCGCCGGCATCCTGGAGGGTCGCCCGGACCGAGGCGATCGTCGACCCCTTCTGGCCGATGGCGACGTAGATGCACCGGACCTGCTTGGCCGGGTCGCCGGTCGCCCAGAACTCCTTCTGGTTGATGATCGTGTCGACGGCGACGGTCGTCTTGCCGGTCTGCCGGTCGCCGATGATGAGCTGACGCTGGCCGCGCCCGATCGGGGTCATCGAGTCGACGGCCTTGAGGCCGGTCTGGAGCGGCTCGTGGACCGACTTGCGCTGGACGACGGTGGGAGCCTGGAGCTCGAGGGCGCGCCGGCCCTCGCTCTTGATCTCGCCCATGCCGTCGATGGGGGTGCCGAGGGGGTCGACGACCCGGCCGAGGAAGCCGTCGCCGATGGGGACCGAGAGGACCTCACCGGTCCGCTTGACGCTCTGCCCCTCCTCGATCTTGGAGAAGTCACCGAGGACGACGACGCCGATCTCGTGGACGTCGAGGTTGAGCGCGATGCCGAGGGTGCCGTCCTCGAACTCGAGCAGCTCGTTCGTCATGGCCGAGGGCAGGCCCTCGACGTGGGCGATGCCGTCGCCGGCGTCGACGACGCGGCCGACCTCCTCGCGGGAGGCCTGCCCGGGCTCGTAGGACTGGACGTAGCTGTCCAGGGCGTCCCGGATCTCCTCCGGACGGATCGAGAGCTCCGTCATGTTCTTTCCTTCTCCTCGGGCGCCGTCCCGGTCGGGCCGGCTGGTGGGTTCGTCTGTGGTCTCTGGGGTGGTCGTGCGGTATGCCGTGGCGGCGGCGAGCGGGTCAGCCTCCGGCCATGTGTCGTCTGGCCTCGTCGAGTCGGCGCGACACGGTGCCGTCGACGACCTCGTCGCCGACGCGGACCCGGATGCCGCCGAGCACCTCGGGGTCGACGATGACCTGGAGCAGGACGTCCTTGCCGTAGGTCGAGGTGAGCGCGGCGACGAGCCGCTGCTCCTGCGCGTCGCTGAGCGGCTTGGCCGCGGTGACGACGGCGGTCACCTGCTCGCGTCGCGCCGCGGCCCGCTGGAGGAACTCGCCGATCGTCTGCTCGATGCGCCGGCCGCGGGGGGCGAGCACGCTCTGCCGCGCGAGCCGCAAGGTCTGCGGTGCCACCTTGTCGGCGAGCAGGTCATCGACCATGGCGGCCTTCGCGTCAGGGTCGCCGTGCCGGTCGGTGAGGGCGTCACGCAGCTCCGGGCTGCCGGAGACGATCCGCTCGAAGCGGAACAGCTCGTCCTCGACGCGGGCCACCACGCCGCCCTCCTCGGCGGAGGCAAGGACCGCGTCGATGGCCAGCAGCTCGGCCGCGTCGGTGAGGTCCCGCTCGGCCGCCCAGCGCTGGGCGGCCAGCTCGGCGAGGACGTCGACGACGGGCTCGGCCACCTTGCCCGTGAACAGGCTCGTCACGAGCTCACGCTTGGCCGTCCCGTCGCGCGACGGGTCGGCCAGGGCGTGGCGCAGCGCGGCATTGCGGTCGATGAGACCGGCCGCGGCGAAGAGCCCGTCGGCCAGGACGGTCGGATCCGCACCGCCACCGAGCACGGCGGCGAGGCGCTCGTCGCCCGCGGTGGCCGCGGCCCGCGACGTCCCGCGCATCAGACCTCCTGACCCGGAGCGTCGGAGCCGACCTTCTCCGGGGCGATCTCGCCGGACTCCAGCTCGGCGAGGAACCGCTCGATGATCCCGTCGTCGAGCTGGTCGTCGAGGGACTGCCCGACGATCCGGCTCGCCAGCTCGGTCGACATCCGGCCCACGTCGCCTCGCAGCGACAGCGCCGCCTGGGCGCGCTCGGCCTCGATCTGCCGCTGCGCCGCCTCGGTGATGCGCGCCGCCTCGGCCTGCGCCTGGCCACGCAGGTCGGCGATGATCGCGGCGCCCTGCTCCCGCGCGTCCTCACGGATGCGGTTGGCCTCGGTGCGCGCCTCGGCGAGCTGCGCCTCGTACTTCTGCTTGGCGGCCTCGGCCTCGGCCTGGGCCTCCTCGGCCTGGGCCATGCCGCCCTCGATGGCCGCGGTCCGCTCGGCATACATCTGCTCCATGCGTGGCACGACGAGCTTCGCGTACAGCCAGTACATGAGGGCGAACGAGATGAGGCCGATGATCATCTCCCCGGGGTGCGGGAGCAGCGGCAGGGCGCTGGGCCAGCCTGCCCCTCCCTCGGCGGCGGGGACGGATGCGAGAACCACGTCGCTTCCTATCTGTCGATCGGTCGGTTGTCCCGGTGGCGGGTCAGCCCTTGAAGACGAAGGCGAAGACGAGACCGAGGATGGCAAGGGCCTCGGTGATCGCCATGCCGGTGAAGGCGATGGTCTGGAGCATGCCGCGAGCCTCGGGCTGACGGGCGACGCCGTTGATGTACGCGGCGAAGATCAGACCCACGCCGATGCCGGGGCCGATGGCAGCGAGGCCGTAGCCGAGGTACGCGATGGAGCCGGTCATGTCGTTTCTTCCTTTCGGTGGCACCGGGCTGGGTCCCGGTGTCAGGGGGTTGGGTGTCGAAGCTGTCCAGCGGTCCTAGTGGTGTTCCGAGACGGCGTCGGAGATGTAGAGCGCGGCGAGGAGGGTGAAGATGAACGCCTGCAGGAACTCGATGAGCAGCTCGAAGAAGCTCATGAAGATGGCGAAGGCGAAGGAGAGGACGCCGCTCACCTGCAGCCCGAGGCTGCCGCTCTCGAGCAGGAGGTACTCACCGCCGACGATGAAGACGAGCAGCATGAGGTGGCCGGCGAGCATGTTGCCGAAGAGTCGCAGGGCCAGGGTCACCGGGCGGATGACGAAGTACGTGAGGAACTCGAGGACGAAGAGGATCGGCCGCAGCCACATCGGCAGTCCCGACGGCACCAGCGACGCGAGGTACTTGAGGACGCCGCCCTTCCGGCGCACCGCGACGATGTGGTAGGTGAGGTAGACGATGAGGGTGAGCACGATCGGGAACCCGACGCGACTCATCGTCGGGTACTGGACGAACGGGATGATCCCGAAGACGTTGTTGACGAGGATGATGCTGAACAGGGTGAACAGCAGCGGGAGGAACTGGAGGAAGTCCTTCGCCCCGATGATGTCGCGGGCGATCGTGTTCCGGACGAAGTTGTAGCCCTGCTCGGCCACCCACTGGCGCTTGCTCGGGACGATCGAGAGCTTGGCCGACGTCGTCACGTAGAACCAGCCGACGAGGATGACGGAGATGAGGAGGACGGCGGCCGGCCGGGTGAAGGCCCAGTT
Organism: uncultured Actinomycetota bacterium; assembly: GCA_963745335.1. Classification (GTDB taxonomy): domain Bacteria; phylum Actinomycetota; class Actinomycetes; order Actinomycetales; family Dermatophilaceae; genus CAVSJJ01. Next base: position 423,559 of record CAVUXP010000005.1, on the reverse strand, counting down.
GCTGTCGCCGCCGACCAGCGGCCACCAGAAGTCCTCGGTCCCCGGCGACTTGAATCCTCCCTCGTCGCTGCCGGCCAGCCCCGCCAGGGGGGCCAGCTGGGCGAACACGGTCAGGCTCACGCTCACTCCTCGAATCCGTCCACGGTCGAACCTACGTCTTGAACTGGGGGGCAGCCGTCGTTCCGGCCCAGCAGCCGGCCCGAGAGGCGACCCGGCGCAGGCTCCCGGATCAGGACGTACGCTACCTGACCCCCGGAGCCGGATGCGACGTGGGCCACACTCGCCGGGGCGCCCGTCACGACGCCCTCCCCGGCTGCCCGTCCGGGCCTCCGCTCGTCCCAGACGAGCTGGCGGCCGCGGGTGACGACCCTGATCTGGAGAACCTGCCACAGCAGGGTCACCCCGAGCGCGGCGAGACCGAAGGCGAGGCCGTCCAGCCAGTCGGCGTCGCCGAGGACGACCATGACGAGCAGGAGGAAGCCCAGCTGCACGCCGACGATGACGAGGCCCGCCGCGAGGAAGCCGGCCGGCGTCCGGGTCCGGCGGAGCGACACCATGACGAGCAGGCCCATCCCGAGGAAGACGCCCGCCGTGACGACGCCGAGCAGCGCGCTCCAGGCGGCTCGCGGACCCACCACGACGAGGACGACCGCCGCACCCGCGAGGCCGGCGAGCCCGGTCGGGAGGTAGGCCCGGCGCAGCATGACCGCGAACGGGTCACCCGGCCGCGGCCGGGGCGTCGTGAAGGGCACCGTTGTCCTGACGTCGGGGTCTGTCGAGTTTGTGAAAACTATCACAAGCATCCCGACGCCCCCGGACGACGTCTCGGGATGCGAGAGCGGGGCCGCCCCCTGCGGCGGCCCCGCTCCGTCCTCGTCGGGCCAGTGCGCCGTCGGAGGATTCGGTCCGGTCCGGTGCCCCCCGGACGGGACCAAGTTCGATGCGTCGTGCGGTGTCCTGCTCCTGTCGTGCCGCGAGTCGCTCCGTCAGGCGGCGCGGTGCGCCGTCGACGCCAGCCCGATGACGATCCGCCCGACGCCGAGCGCGCCGAAGGCGGCGAAGAGGAGTGCCTCGAAGAGGTACGGGCGGAGGAACGTGAGGGAGAAGAGGTTGTCGGTGATGAACGCGACGCGGCCGGATCCGGCACCCACGGCGCCGTAGATCGCGTTGAGGTCGATGGCGAGGCAGGCGAGGAACGAGGCGACGACGCCGAGGCCGATGACGAACACGAGCGGCAGCGCGCCCTTGCGGGGGGCGGCGCCGGCGGCGCGGGTGTAGGCCCACACGGCGCCGATCGCGACGAGGAAGCTGGAGAGGGAGGCGACGAAGCCGAGCTCCCAGACGGTGGCGGCGACGAGCATCCCGACGGGGATGACGAGCGTCGCGGCCATGAGACCGGGCAGGACGCGCTCCGACCGGCCGTGGCCGGCCTCGGCCGGGGCGGCCTTGGTCGCCGTGGTGGGGACGGCTGCGTACGCGGCGGCGCCGTCGGGCATCCGCGAGCTGGGGACCGGTGTGGGGTCGACCTGGATGGCGCCGGCAGCCATGGGGATGCGGCGGCGGGGCCCGAGGCTCATCGGCCCGGGCACGATCGAACCCGGCACCCAACCCGGCCGGGGGGCGGCGATCGGGGTGGCGCTGTAGGACATGGTGACTCCTGAGGGGCGGATCAGCGGATGAGATGGTCGAGGGTCAGTGCGAGGCTGGACACCGCGGCGGTCGCTCCGACCTTGACGGTGACGGCGGTCGCCGCCATCCCCGCGACGCCGCCGACGACGGCGAGGGGGGTGCCCATCCGGCTCGGCGAGCGGTGCCGGCCGGCTGAGCGCGGAGGCATCCGGTATGCGGTCCGACCCGGAGGGATACCGATGAGCTCGGCGGGGTCGGCCGGTGGGACGGGAGGCACCGACGGTCGACCGACGTGTCGGGCGACGTGGGTGGCCATGCTGCGGTCCTTCGAACTCTCAGGGGGCCAGGGGCGGCCTCCGACGTTCGCCACTATCGCAGCGGGACGTGATCCGTCCACACCCGAATCGCCCGGTCTCCCCCGAACGGGCGACCCAGGAGAAGCCGTCCGGACCGGAGGGTGTCTCACCGGGGGCCCGTTCCTCGTTGTCTGCGGGGAAGAGGGCCCTGACCTGCGACGGGTCCGCTCAGCCCAGCTCGACGTGGTCGCTCGCCCGGGCGTCCTCCGCGCGGTCCAGCGCGGTCCTCGGCAGCCAGAGCGTGAGCGCCGCGACCGTCGCGAGCATCGCCGTCACCGCGCCGACGGCGACGAGCGGCCGGAGGAAGACGAACGCGACCGACCCGACCGCCGCGACCGCCGCCCACAGCCACAGCAGCAGGACCGCGCGGCGGTGTCCGTGGCCCCAGCGCAGCATCCGGTGGTGGAGGTGCTGGGCGTCCGGCTGCCAGGGCCGCTGCCCCCGCCGCGTTCGTCGCACGACGGCGAGGACGACGTCGACGAGCGGCAGCAGGATGATCGAGATCGGCACGACGAGCGGCAGCAAGGTCGCCGCGACGGCGTTCGTGCTCACGGCGGCCCCCGTCACCGTGCCGGTGATGGAGATCATCGCCGCGGCGAGCAGCAGCCCGAGGAGCAGCGCCCCGCTGTCACCCATGAAGATCCGCGCGGGGTGGAAGTTGTGCGGGAGGAAGCCGAGGCAGATCCCGACGAGCGCCGCGGCGATGAAGGCCGCGGAGGTGAAGACGTTCGGCGGGTTGTAGCTGCGCGAGATGAGATAGGCGTACCCGAAGAAGGAGAGCGCGGCGATGCCGACGATGCCGGTCGCGAGCCCGTCCAGGCCGTCGACGAAGTTGACGGCGTTCGTCGAGACGACGACGACGAGGATCGTCAGCGCGACGAGGACGGGCGCCGGCAGGACGACGGTCTGGCCGAGCGGCAGGGAGAAGAGCTGGACGCCCTGGAAGGCCATGATCCCCGCGGCGACGAGCTGGCCGGCGAGCTTGATGAGCCAGTCGAGGTCGACGACGTCGTCGATCGCCCCGAGGAGGCAGACGACGCTGGCCCCGGCGAGGACGCCGAAGAGCTCGCCGCTGTGGAACATCTGTCGGCTGAAGGGCAGGGCCCCCGCGACGAGCATCGCGGCGGCGAAGCCGAGGTACATCGCCACCCCGCCGAGCCGCGGGATGGGGACGTCGTGGACGTCGCGGTCGCGCACCGGGGTGAACGCCCGGAAGCGGAGGGCCAGCCAGCGCAGCAGGGGCGTCGCGGCATACGTGACGATCGCGGCGACCAGGACGATGAAGATGTACTCGCGCACTTAGGTGACGGTCCTCCCCCCAGGCGCCGGGGCCGGTTCGGTCAGCGGGGGTATGCCGGGAAGCGGCCGACGAGGTCGGTCACCTCCGCGCGGACCTCCTTCGAGACCGGGTGGTCGGGGTCGGCGTCGCCCTGCGTGACGGCCCGGCCGATGAGGTCGGCGATCGTCCGCATCTCGTCCTCGCCCATTCCCTGCGTCGTCACCGACGGCGTCCCGACCCGGATGCCCGAGGCGATGCTCGGCTTCTGCGGGTCGAAGGGGATGGCGTTCTTGTTGAGGGTGATGCCCGCGGCGTCGCACCGGGCCTCGGCGTCGACGCCGGTGACCTCGACGGGCTGGAGGTCGTGCAGCGACAGGTGGGTGTCGGTGCCACCCGTCGTCGGGCGGATGCCCCGCTCCCCCAGGCTCGCGGCGAGGACCTGCGCGTTGGCGATGACCTGCCGGGCGTAGTCCTGGTAGGCCGGGGTCGCGCACTCCTTGAAGTTGACCGCCTTGGCGGCGATCGTGTGCATCTGCGGCCCGCCCTGCATCATCGGGAAGACGGCCTTGTCGATGGCCTTGGCGTGCTCCTCGGTGCAGACGATGGCGCCGGAGCGCGGGCCACGCATGACCTTGTGCGTCGTGAAGGACACGACGTCGGCGTGGGGCACCGGGCTGGGGATGGCCTTGCCGGCGACGAGACCGATGAAGTGCGCCGCGTCGACCCAGAAGATCGCCCCCACCTCGTCGGCGAGGCGGCGGAAGAACTCGAAGTCGATGAGCCGCGGGATGGCCGAGCCGCCGGCGAGGATGACCTTCGGGTGGTGCTCGCGGGCCAGCGCGGCGACCTGGTCGTAGTCGATGTCCTCGGTGTCCTTGTCGACGCCGTAGTGGACGGCGTTGAACCACTGGCCCGAGAAGGAGACCTTCGTCCCGTGGGTGAGGTGCCCGCCGTGCGGCAGGCTCATCGCGAGGATCGTGTCGCCCGGCTTCATGAAGGCGCCGTAGACGGCCTGGTTGGCGCTCGCGCCCGAGTGCGGCTGGACGTTGGCGTGGTCGGCCCCGAGGAGGGTCTTGCACCTCTCGATCGCGAGTTCCTCGGCCTTGTCGACCTCGGAGCACCCGCCGTAGTACCGGCGGCCGGGGTAGCCCTCGGCGTACTTGTTCGACAGGGTCGAGCCGAGGGCGGTGAGGACCCGCGGGCTCGACAGGTTCTCGCTCGCGATGAGCTGGAGTCCGCCGCGGATGCGGTCGAGCTCGGAGAGGAGGACGCCGGCGATCTCGGGGTCGAACTCGCTGAGGGCGTCGAAGTCGGAGCCGTAGAAGGTGTCACTCATCGGTGCTGCTCTCCTGCGCTGGGGTCTCGGTGCTGCTCAACTCTAGGTCCTGCTCGTCCGCGGGCCCGGGCTCGTCCGTCGGCACGTCGAGGACCTCCGCGAGGTCGGCGGCGGAGAGGGCCCCCTCGCGGAGGATGACCGGGGTCTCGCGCGTGCAGTCGACGATCGTCGACGCGGCGCCGCCGGACGAGGGCCCACCGTCGAGGTAGAACTCGACGTCGGACCCGAGCTGGGTGGCCGCCTCGAGGACGGTCGTGGCGGCCGGCTGACCCGTGCGGTTGGCGCTGCTCACCGCCATCGGCCCGACCTCGGTGAGCAGGGCGAGCGCGATCTCGTCGTCGGGCATCCGGAGCGCCACGGTGCCGCCGGTGTCGCCCAGGTCCCAGGCGAGGGACTCGTGCGCCTTGAGGACGAGGGTGAGCGGGCCGGGCCAGAACCGCTCGATGAGGTTCCGGGCGTAGGCCGGGACGTCGCGGGCGAGGCCGTCGACGGTGCGGGCGTGGGGGACGAGGACGGGCGGCGGCATCTCCCGGCCGCGCCCCTTGGTCTCGAGGAGCATCGCCACGGCGTCGTGGGTGAACGCGTCCGCGCCGAGGCCGTAGACGGTGTCGGTGGGAAGGACGACGAGCGCCCCGTCCCGGACGCCGGCCGCGGCCGCCGCGATGCCCTCGGCCAGTCCCTCGGGGGTCGTGCAGTCGAAGACCGGGCTCATGGAGCCAAGGGTATGCCGCGGTCCCGGCCCGGCCGCGCACCCTCCCCACCGCCGCCCGGCGGGCGACGGACGGCGCGGGGTCGGCCCGCCAGGTCCGGCCGGTCCTCGGCGACGGCCCACCGCCCGGAGCGGAGCAGGGCGGCGACGAGGGCGGCGCCCTGGGTGTCGGCGTGCTCCATGACGAGGGTGCCGCCGGGCCGGAGCAGGTCCGCGGCCCGATCGGCGACGGCGGCCGGGATGGCCAGCCCGTCCGCCGACCCGCCGTAGAGGGCGATCTCGGGGTCGTGGTCGCGTACCTCCGGGTCGACCGGGACCGCCTCGAGCGGGATGTACGGCGGGTTGGCGACGACGACGTCGACCTCGCCCTCCCGGCCCGGGAGCGCGGCCCTCGCGTCCCCGAGGACGAGCTCGACCTCGAGGCCGAGCCGGTCCCGGTTGCGCGTCAGCCCAGGCGAGGGCGAGGTCGGACACCTCGACGCCGAGGACGACGGCGCTCGGCACCTCGTCCTTGACGGAGAGCGCGATGGCGCCGGATCCACTGCACAGGTCGACGACGACCGGCTCGCGTCCGGCGGCGAGCACGCGACGAGCGGCCTCGATGGCCAGCCCCGCCACGGTCTCGGTCTCCGGCCGGGGTACGAAGACCCCCGGGCCGACCTCGAGCTCGAGGTGGCGGAAGGCCGCCCGGCCGGTGAGGTGCTGGAGCGGGACGCGAGCGGCCCGCTCGTCGACGAGCCCCGCGTAGGTGTCGAGGAACCCGTCGTCGACGAGGTCGCCGAGGACGGTCCGGCGCCGCACCTCGGCGACGTCGGAGCCGAGGGCGTGGGCGGCCAGGGCCATCGCGTCGGCCTCGGGCGAGGGGACCCCGGCACCGTCGAGCCGCAGCCGCGCCTCGTCGACGACGGCCCGCAACGGGCGCGACGGCATACCGACCCGTCCTCAGCCCTCGGCGACGGCGGCGAGCTTGGCGGCCTCGTCGGCGGCCATCGCCGCCTCGACGACCGGGTCGAGCTCCCCGTCGAGGACGACGTCGAGGTTGTAGGCCTTGTAGCCGGTGCGGTGGTCGCTCACCCGGTTCTCGGGGAAGTTGTAGGTCCGGATCCGCTCGGACCGGTCGACGGTGCGCACCTGGCTGGCCCGGGCGTCCTTCGTCGCGGCGGCCGCCTCGTCCACGGCCATCTGGTAGAGGCGGGCGCGCAGGACCCGCATCGCGGCCTCGCGGTTCTGCAGCTGGGACTTCTCGTTCTGGCACGACACGACGACGCCGGTCGGCAGGTGGGTGATCCGCACGGCCGAGTCGGTCGTGTTGACGCTCTGTCCCCCGGGGCCGGAGCTGCGGAAGACGTCGATCCGCAGGTCGTTCGGGATCGAGCGCGACCTCGGCGACATCGCCGACGTCCGGCATGACCCAGACCCCGGCGGCCGAGGTGTGGATGCGGCCCTGGCTCTCGGTGACCGGCACCCGCTGGACCCGGTGGACCCCGCCCTCGTACTTCAGCCGGGCCCAGGGCCCCTCACCGGGACCGGGTGCCTTGCCCGAGATGATCCGGACCTGGACGTCCTTGTATCCGCCGAGGTCGGACTCGGTGGAGTCGAGCAGCTCGATGCGCCAGCCGCGCCGCTCGGCGTAGCGGAGGTACATCCGGAGCAGGTCGCCGGCGAAGAGCGCCGACTCCTCGCCTCCCTCGCCCGCCTTGACCTCGAGGATGACGTCCTTGTCGTCGTCCGGGTCGCGCGGGACGAGCAACCGCCGCAGCCGGTCGGCGGCGGCGTCGAGGGACTCCTCGAGGGCCGGCAGCTCCTCGGCGAAGGAGGGGTCCTCGGCGGCCAGCTCGCGGGCCGCCGCGACGTCGTCGGTCGCCGAGCGCCACGCCTGGTAGGCCCGAACGGTCGGGCCGAGCGCGGCATACCGCTTGCTCAGGTCCCGGAGCCGGTCCGGGTCACCCGCGATCGACGGGTCGGCCATCGCGCGCTCCAGCTCGGCGTGCTCGTCGACCAGCGCGACGGCGGACTCGAGCATGCGGGCCTCCTGCGACCTCTGCGGTGGACTCCCCCGTTGTGTCCGCGGAAACGGTCGCCATGGCGACCGTTTCCGCGGACGCAACCGGGGGGCGGGACTGCGGGATGCAGATGCGCCGGTCCGCGGACCCGGGGGTCGCGGACCGGCGCATCAGGACAGCTACTTGGCGGCCTTCTTGCCGTAGCGCGCCTCGAACCGGGCCACGCGGCCACCGGTGTCGAGGATCTTCTGCTTGCCGGTGTAGAAGGGGTGGCACTGGCTGCAGATGTCGGCGTGGATGACGCCGTTCTTCGCCGTGCTGCGGGTCGTGAACGTCGCGCCACAGGTGCAGGTCACCGTGGTCTCGACGTAGTCGGGGTGAATGTCCTTCTTCACGAGATGTGTCTCCTTGGCTGTCTCCGGGTCGGCGAGCCCAGCACCGTGCTGCAGACTCCGTGGCGCCCCGCCTGCGCCCCTCGTGAGAGGGCGCTCAGGTACGCATCGCATGCCGTGAACCGGTCCAGCGGTCAAGTGTGCCAGAGATGGCGCACGGTCACCTAAACGGTCTCGGCGGCCGCGGCATTCCCCCTCCCGACGGACCGCACGAGGGGTCAGACGACCTCGACCGCGGGGTACTCCGGCTGCCACATCCGCAGGTAGACGTCGTTGACGGGGTCGGTCAGCGGCCGGCGGGCCACCCCCTCGTCGGCCGCGGCCTGGGCGACGGCGAGCGCGACGTGCGCCGAGACGACCCGCAGCTCGTCCATGCCCGGCAGGAGCGACGCCCCCGGTCGGTAGGTGTTGACCTGCCTGGCGAGCGTCTCGGCGGCCGCCACGATCATCCCGTCGGTCACCCGGCTTGCCTGGCTCACTGCCACGCCGAGCCCGAGCCCGGGGAAGATGAGGGCGTTGTTGGCCTGGGCGATGACGTGGCGCACCTCGTCGTGGTCGACCGGGCCGAACGGGCTCCCGGTCGCGATGAGCGCGCGGCCCCCGGTCCAGGCGATGAGGTCGGCCGGCAGCGCCTCGGCGCGGGACGTCGGGTTCGACAGGGGCATGATGATCGGCCGGTCGACGTGGGTCGCCATCTCGGTGACGACCTCGTGGGAGAACGCGCCGGCGACGGTCGAGGTCCCGATGAGGATCGTCGGGTGCACGGTGCGGACGACATCGGCGAGCCCGATGCCGCGGGAGGTGTCGCCGGTGATGTCCCACCCGTCCACCTCGGCGCGGGTCCGGGCGTACCGGCGCTGGAAGTCGCGCAGCGTCGGCTGGTCGTCGACGAAGAGCCCGCGGCTGCCGAGGCCGTAGAACTGACGCGCCGCGTCCTCGGCGGACACGCCGCCGCGCACGAGGGTGTCCCGGATGAGGTCCGCGATGCCGATGCCGGCCGTGCCGCCGCCGTAGATGACGATCCGGTGGTCCTTGAGCGGCATACCCGTGACGTTGACGCCGGCGAGCACCGCCGCGAGTGCCACCGCCGCGGTGCCCTGGATGTCGTCGTTGAACGTGCAGATCTCGTCCCGGTAGCGGTCGAGGATCCGGTGCGCGGTGTTGGCCCCGAAGTCCTCCCAGTGGAGCATCGCCTGCGGGAAGAGCCGGGTGACGGTGCGGACGAAGGAGTCGATGAACTCGTCGTAGCGCTCGCCGCGGACGCGGGCGTGCCGCTCGCCGAGGTAGAGGTCGGAGTTGAGCAGGCCGAGGTTGTCGGTGCCCACGTCGAGGACGACGGGGATGACCCGGCGCGGATGAATGCCGGCCGCGGCGGTGTAGAGCGAGAGCTTCCCGACGGCGATCTCGATGCCGCCGATGCCCTGGTCGCCGATGCCGAGGATGCCTTCGGAGTCGGTGACGACGATGAGGTCGACGTCGTCCGGACCGAGGTCGTAGCCCGCGAAGGCCGCCTCGATGTCGTTGGGGCGGTCGATCGAGAGGAAGACCCCTCGGGCCCGGTTGAACTCGAGGCTGAACCGCTCGATCACCTCGCCGATCGTCGGCGTGTAGATGATCGGGAGCATCTCCTCGATGTGGTCGGCGAGCACCCGGTAGAAGAGGACCTCGTTGCGGTCGCGGAGGTTGGCGAGGTACTTGTGCTTCGCGAAGGGTGTCTTGGCCGAGCGGTACTGCTGGTAGACCCGCCGCACCTGGTCGCTGATCGGGCTGACCCCGGTCGGCAGGAGACCGAGCAGGCCGAGGGCCCGACGCTCCTTGCGGGTGAAGGCCGTCCCGCGGTTGAGCATCGGGTCGACGAGGACCGCGCGGCCGCGGGCGGAGATCCGCAGCGGGGCGTCGCGTCGGGTCGTGTCGAGCTCGTAGTCGCCGGTCTTCATCAGGGTCCTCATCGTCGGGGTGGGCTGGGTTCGGGCGTGCTCCGGTGGACGCGGTCCCCCGACGAGCACTGTAGACCGGCTTCTCGGCGCGCCCTCGCCGGACGGCGCGGGCTACCGTCGAGACATGCACCACGGAGTCGTCGTCCCCAGCGCCCACGAGCCCGAGATCGTCGGGCTGATCCGGCTGGCGGAGGAGAGCGGCTGGGACGGCGCGTTCTCGTGGGAGAGCGTCTGGGGCCACCACGCCTGGGTCGCCCTCGGAGCCGCGGCCGCGGTGACCGAGCGGATCCGACTCGGCACCCTCCTCACGCCGGCGCCGCGCTGGCGGCCGTGGGACCTCGCGACCGCCGTCGCCTCCGTGGACCGGCTGAGCGCCGGTCGCGCCATTCTCGGAGTCGGCCTCGGCGCCCTCCACGGCAACTGGCTCGCCTTCGAGCCGGACGAGGGCCGGGCGGTGCGAGCCCGCCGGCTCGACGAGGTCCTCGACGTCTACGCCGGACTCATGGCCGGGCAGCCCTTCACGTATGCCGGTGAGTTCTTCACCGTCCGCGAGGTCACCGAGCTCGTCCCGCCCCCGCCGGTCCAGACACCGCATCCGCCCGTCTGGTGCGTCGGCGCCTACGCGCCGGACCGGTCACGGCAGCGCTCGCTCGAGCGGGCCGCCCGGTGGCAGGGGGTCTTCCCCGCGACCGTCGGGTGGGGGCCAGAACTCCGGCCTGACGCTGGAGTCCCTCACCGAGATCGTCGCCCGGCTGCGCGATCTGCGGGCGGAGGCCGGCCTGCCGTGGGAGGGCTACGACGTCGTCGTCGAGGGCGACAGCTACGGCGGATTCGGCACGGTCGTCGGACCGGTCGGACCCGTGGGAGCGCGCGGGCGCCACGTGGTGGGTCGAGTCGTGGTGGGACCTCATGGGCGAGCCCGACGGAATGGCCGAGGTCCGTCGCCGCATCGCGGCCGGCCCTCGCCGCTGACCCCACCGACGACGGGAGGCGGGCCCCCGTCGGGGACCCGCCTCACGTCGTGCTCGGTCTCGGGGACGGGCTCAGTCCTCGTCCTCGTCGTCGAGCTTGATCCAGCTGGTCTGCTGGACCTGGGTGAGGAACTCGTAGTTCGTCTTCGTCTTGCGCAGCCGGTCGAGGAGCAGCTCGATGCCCTGCTGGGAGTCGAGGGCGGCGAGGACCCGGCGGAGCTTCCACATGATCTTCAGCTCCTCGGGCGCGAGGAGGATCTCCTCGCGGCGGGTGCCCGAGTTGTTGACGTCCACCGCAGGGAAGATGCGCCGGTTGGCGAGCTCGCGGGCGAGCCGGAGCTCCATGTTGCCGGTGCCCTTGAACTCCTCGAAGATCACCTCGTCCATCCGGGAGCCGGTCTCGACGAGGGCCGTCGCGAGGATGGTCAGCGAGCCGCCGTTCTCGATGTTGCGGGCCGCCCCGAAGAACTTCTTCGGCGGGTAGAGGGCGGCGCTGTCGACACCTCCGGAGAGGATCCTGCCGCTCGCCGGCGCGGAGAGGTTGTAGGCCCGGCCGAGCTTGGTGATGGAGTCGAGCAGGACGACGACGTCGTGGCCCATCTCGACGAGCCGCTTGGCCCGCTCGATGGACAGCTCGGCGACCGTCGTGTGGTCGTCGGCGGGGCGGTCGAACGTCGAGGCGATGACCTCGCCCTTGACCGCTCGCTGCATGTCGGTGACCTCCTCCGGCCGCTCGTCGACGAGGACGACCATGAGGTGGCACTCCGGGTTGTTGGCGGTGATCGCGTTGGCGAGCGACTGCATGACCATCGTCTTGCCGGCCTTGGCCGGGGCGACGATGAGGCCGCGCTGGCCCTTGCCGATCGGGGCGACGAGGTCGATGATCCGCGTCGTGAGGATGTTCTGCTCGGTCTCGAGACGCAGCCGCTGCTGCGGGTAGAGCGGGGTGAGCTTGCCGAACTCGGGGCGCTTGCGCGCCTCGTCCGGGGTCATCCCGTTGACGGTGTCGAGCCGGGCGATGGGGTTGAACTTCTGACGGCTGCCGCGGCCGCCGACGCTCTGCTGCGGCGCGTCCTCGCCGTCGTGGGTCGCCTTGATGGCGCCGGTGACGGCATCGCCCTTGCGCAGGCCGTGCTTCTTGACGACGGCGAGCGGCACGTAGACGTCGTTCGCGCCGGGCAGGTAGCCCGAGGTGCGGATGAACGCATAGCTCTCGAGGACGTCGAGGATGCCGGCGACGGGGACGAGGACGTCGTCCTCGGAGATCTGCGGCTCGGCGTCGAGGTCGCCGCCGCCCTGGCCCTGACCGCGACGCTTGTCGCGGTTGCGGTTGCGGTTGCGCCGACGGCGGCCGGAGCGGCTCGTGCCGTCGTCGTCGTGGGGACCGTTGCCCCCGCCCTTGGTCTGGTTGCCCTGCTGGCCCCCCTGGTTGCCCCGGTCGCGGCGGTCGTCGCGGTCCTGGTCCCCCTGGCGGTCCTCGCGGGCGCGGCCCTTGTCGCGCCCGTCCTGGCCCTCTTCCTGGCGCCCCCGCTCGTCGCGGCGGTCAGCTGCTCCGGTCGCGCGGTCCCGGTCGCGCCGCCCGCCGTCCTCGCGGTCGGACCGGCTCCGGTCGGCGCGCTCCTCGCGGCGCTGCCGCGGCCCGGTCTCCGGCTCGGCGTCGTCGGAGCGTCCCTCCGTCGTGCTGCGGGCCTGCGCGGCCCGCTCGGCGCCGCTCTCGCGGCGCGCCGGCCGGCCGCTGGTGCTGGCCGGGCCGCTCTCGCCGTTCTGGCGGGAGGTGATGGCGGCGACGAGGTCGCTCTTGCGCATCTTCGCGGTCCCGGTGATGCCCATGCTCGAGGCGAGGCCCTGCAGCTCGGCGAGCTTGAGCGCGCTGAGCGAGCCGGAGCGCCGCGGACGTTCGTCCGCCGACGCGGCCTCGAGGGTGGTGGTGTCTGTCACGAAGGATCCTTCCCCTCGTCGATGGGCCCTGCGGTCGTCAGACAGGCAGAGCCGCGGTGGTGGCCAGCGATCCTGGCCGGGAGAACACATCCACGTCCCCCCTGCGCTCCGGGCACGGGCTCACGGAGGCACACGGCATACCGAAGACTCATGTCGTGTCGGAGGCGCAGTCCGCAATGGCAACGGGTAACCGGCGACGGGTGCGGATGCGACATCACAATGTACCACCACGCGATGGGGCGCACGTCACATCGGCGGAGGTCGCGAGTCGCGCCGGCGGCCGCCCTCGGGCTCAGCGCACGAGCGGCAGGACCCGCGCGACGGCGCCGTGCGCCGGGACGCCGGGGGTGAGTACCCGCCATCCGTCGGCCCCGAAGCCCCGCACCTGCTCGACACGCGCCCGGGTCGTGAGGACGAGCACCGACGGGCCGGCTCCGGAGATCGCGGCGGCGTGTCCGGCGTCCCGCAACGCATCGACGAGCGCCATCGACGTGGCGTAGGAGGTGCGCCGCGGCTCCTGGTGCAGCCACTCGCGGGTGGCGGCGAGGAGGTATGCCGGGTCCGCGCCGAGCGCGTGGACGAGCAGCGCGGCGCGGGCCGAGTTCGACGCGGCGTCCCCGAGCCGGACCGCGGTCGGCAGCACCGAGCGGGCCTTCGCCGTCGACAGCTGCACGGCCGGGGCGAAGACGACGGGGACGATCTCGGGATGGAGCGGCAGCCGGACGGTCCGCGTCGCGCCGTCCCGGTCGTCGGTCCACGACAGCGTGGCTCCGCCGAAGACGCTCGCCGACGCGTTGTCGGGGTGCCCCTCGAGCCGGGCGGCGAGGTCGTTGGCGAAGTCGAGGTCGAGGACCTCGTCGCTCCCGCGGGCGGCGGCGACGAGTGCCTGGGCGGCCGTGATCCCGGAGACGATCGCCGTGGCCGACGAGCCCATCCCCCGCCCGTGCGGGACCTCGTTGCGACACGACAGATGGAGCCCGGCGGGCGGCTGCGCGCCGAGCTCGGCCCAGGCCCGGAACATCGTCCGGACGACGAGGTGGGTCTCGTCGAGCGGCACCGCGCCCTCGCCCTCGCCGGACACCTCGACCCGCACGCCGGGTTGCGTCGGTCACGGTGGCGACGCACGTGTCCCACACGCCGAGGGCCATGCCGATGGAGTCGAAGCCCGGGCCGAGGTTGGCGCTGCTCGCCGGGACCCGGACCTCGACGGAGGTTCCGGCGGCGAGCGAGGCGGGGCTCACGGCATGCCCCGGTCAGCCCTCGAGCCCGAGGGCGCTCGCGATGCTGACGACGTCGACCGGGACCCGGATCGGGGTGACCTCGGAGCCGTCCGGCCGTCGCAGCGCCCACTGGGGGTCCTTGAGACCGTGGCCGGTCACGGTGCAGACGATGCGCGGCACCGGGCGGGACGAGACCGGCGTCGGAGGCCTTGAGGAGGCCCGCGATCGAGGCGGCCGAGCCCGGCTCGACGAAGACGCCCTCGGTCGAGGACAGGACGTGGTGCGCCGCGAGGATCTCCTCGTCGGTGACCGAGTCGATGTGGCCGCCGGACTCGTCGCGGGCCGCCTCCGCCTGGGCCCACGAGGCGGGGTTGCCGATCCGGATGGCGGTCGCGATGGTCTCGGGCTGGTCGACCGGGTGGCCGAGGACGATGGGCGCGGCGCCGGCCGCCTGGTACCCCCACATCCGCGGGGTGTGCGTCGCCACCGCCGGCAGCGGCCCGTCGACGCCGTCGGTCTCGGTGGCGTACTCCTGGTACCCGCGCCAGTAGGCCGTGATGTTGCCGGCGTTGCCGACCGGGAGGACGTGGATGTCGGGGGCGTCGCCGAGAGCGTCGACGATCTCGAACGCCGCGGTCTTCTGGCCCTCGATCCGGGCCGGGTTGACGGAGTTGACGAGCTCGACCGGGTAGGCCTCGTCGAGCTTGCGGGCGACGGTGAGGCAGTCGTCGAAGTTGCCCTCGACCTGGATGATCCTCGCGCCGTGGGCGACGGCCTGGCTCAGCTTGCCCATCGCGATCTTGCCGTCGGGGACGAGGACGACGCAGTCCATGCCGGCCTTGACGGCGTATGCCGCGGCCGAGGCGCTCGTGTTGCCGGTACTCGCGCAGATGACGGCGCGGGCGCCCTGCTTCTTCGCCATCGAGATGGCCGTCGTCATCCCGCGGTCCTTGAACGACGCCGTCGGGTTGAGGCCCTCGTACTTGACGTAGACCTCGGCGCCGGTGCGCTCGGACAGGTTCTCGCACGGGATGAGCGGGGTGCCGCCCTCCTGGAGGGTCACGACCGGGGCGCCCTGGAGCATCGGCAGCCGGGCGGCATACTCGGTGATCACGCCGCGCCACAGGCTCGACATCGTCAGGCTCCTTCCACTCGCATGACCGAGATGACCTCGTCGACCGTCTCGAGGTCGTCCAGCGCGTCGACCGTCGCCGACAGGGCCGCGTCGGAGGCCGAGTGGGTGACGACGATGAGGTTGGCCCGGGAGGTGTCGCCGTCGGGGATCACCTGCTGGCGCACGGTCTCGATGGAGACGTCGTGGTCGGCGAACGCCGCAGCGACCTGGGCGAGGACACCCGGACGGTCGGCGACGTCGAGGCTGATGTGGTAGCGGGTGAGCGACTGGCCCATGTCGGCGACGGGGAGGTCGGCGTAGGCCGACTCCCCCGGCCCGCGACCTCCGGCGACCCGGTGGCGCGCGACGGCGACGACGTCGCCGAGGACGGCCGACGCGGTCGGGTCGCCGCCGGCGCCGCGACCGTAGAACATCAGCTGCCCGGCGGCCGAGGCCTCGACGAAGACGGCGTTGAACGCGTCGCGGACCGAGGCGAGCGGGTGGCTGCGCGGGATCATCGCCGGGTGGACCCGGACGCTGACCGCGGGGCCGTCGGGCGTGTCGACGCCGCTCGCAGATGGCGAGGAGCTTGACGACGTGGTCCATCGCCGTGGCGGCCGCGATGTCGCCGGCGGTGACCTCGGTGATGCCCTCGCGATGGACGTGGGCGCTGCTGACCCGGGTGTGGAACGCGAGCGAGGCGAGGATCGCCGCCTTGGCCGCGGCGTCGAAGCCCTCGACGTCGGCGGTCGGGTCGGCCTCGGCGTAGCCGAGCGCCTGGGCCTGCTCGACGGTCTCGGCGAAGCCCGCTCCCGTCGTGTCCATCTTGTCGAGCACGAAGTTCGTCGTGCCGTTGACGATCCCGAGGACCTTGCGGACGTCGTCACCGGCGAGCGACTCGCGGATCGGCCGGAGGATCGGGATCGCGCCGGCGACGGCCGCCTCGTAGTAGAGGTCGACGTCGGCGGCGTCGGCCGCGGCATACAGGGTGGGGCCGTCCTCGGCGAGCAGCGCCTTGTTGGCGGTCACGACCGAGGCGCCGTGCTCCATCGCCCGGAGGATGAGGCCGCGGGCGGGCTCGATGCCGCCGATGACCTCGATGACGATGTCGGCGCGGGTGACCAGCTCGGCCGCGTCGGTCGTGAAGAGCGCGGGGTCGACCGGGATGTCGGAGCGGTCCTTGCCGAGCCGGCGGACGGCGATGCCGACGAGCTCGAGTGGCGCGCCGACCCTCGCCCTGAGGTCGTCGGCATGGGTGGCGAGCATCCTCGCCACCGACGATCCGACGACGCCGCAGCCCAGCAGGGCCACGCGCAGGGGGGCACCGGGTTCGTGCGCCATGTGGGGTCGCGCTCCTTCAGCTCTGGTCCGACGCGGGGACCGGGTCGTCGACGTCGAGGGCCAGCAGGTCCTCGATGGTCTCACGCCGGACGAGGACTCGGCTCGCGCCGTCGCGGACGGCGATGACCGGCGGCCGCGGGGTGTGGTTGTACTGGCTGGACAGGCTCCGGCAGTAGGCGCCGGTACCCGGGACGGCGATGAGGTCCCCGGGCGCGAGGTCGGCCGGCAGCCACTCGTCGAGGACGATGACGTCCCCGCTCTCGCAGTGCCGCCCGACGACGCGGGCGAGCCGCGGCTCGGCGTCGCTCGTGCGGCCGGCGAGGGTGCAGGAGTAGTCGGCCTCGTACAGGGCGGGTCGGATGTTGTCGCTCATCCCGCCGTCGACGGAGACATAGGTGCGGCTGTGCCCGTCGCCGAGGTCGACCTCCTTGACCGTCCCCACCTCGTAGAGGGTGAACATCGCCGGCCCGACGATGGCCCGGCCCGGCTCGATCGACACCCGGGGGACCGCGGAGAGGTCGCCGTCGCCGGCGGCCTTGAACTCGCGCTCGACGATCTCGGCGAGCTGCTCGCCGAGCTGTCCGGGCGTGAGCGGGGTGTGCTGCGAGGTGTAGGCGATGCCGTAGCCGCCGCCGAGGTCCATCTCGGGCATCGGGTGGCCGAGCTCGTCGGCGATCCGCGGCGTGGAGGGCGATGAGGCGGTGCGCGGCGATCTCGAAGCCGCCGGTGTCGAAGATCTGGCTGCCGATGTGGCTGTGCAGGCCGCGCAGGTCCATCAGGCCGCGGCCGGGCGAGGACCCGCCGGGCGGCCTCGAGGGCGTCACCGCCGACGAGGCTGAAGCCGAACTTCTGGTCCTCGTGCCCGGTCGAGATGAACTCATGGGTGTGCGCCTCGACCCCGACCGTCACCCGGATCATCACCGGGGCGACGACGCCGAGCTCCTCGGCGACGGCGGCGACCCGGTCGATCTCGGTGAAGGAGTCGAGGACGATACGGCCCACGCCGTAGCCGAGCGCCTGGCGGATCTCGGCGAGGGTCTTGTTGTTGCCGTGCACCGCGATCCGCTCCCCCGGGAAGCCGGCCCGCTGCGCGACGGTGAGCTCGCCACCGGTCGAGACGTCGAGGCCCAGACCCTCCTGGTCGACCCACCGGGCGACGGCGGTGCAGAGGAAGGCCTTGCTCGCGTAGTAGACGTCGGCACCGCCGCAGACCGAGGCGAAGGGCGCGGAGAACTCGTCTCGGAAGGCCCGGGCCCGGGCCCGGAAGTCGTCCTCGTCCAGGACGTATGCCGCGGTGCCGTGCTCGCGGGCCAGCTCGACGACGTCGACCCCACCGACCTCGAGCCGGCCGTCGTCGCGACGCGTGACGGTCCGGGCCCACAGCTGTGGGAGCAGCGCCATGACGTCGTCGGGATAGGGCAGGTAGAGCGGGGGGCCGCCGTAGCCCTCGGCGTGGAGTGCGCCGGCCTCGTGGATCCTCATCGGTGGTGTCCTCCGGTCACATCCGCTCCGGCGCCGAGACGCCGAGCAGGCCGAGTCCGTTGGCGAGCACCCGGCCGGTGGCGTCGTTGAGCCACAGCCGGGTGCGGTGCAGGTCGGTGATCTCCTCGTCGGCCACCGGCCGCACGCGGCAGGTGTCGTACCACTTGTGGAAGTGGCCGGCGAGGTTCTCGAGGTAGCGGGCGACCCGGTGCGGCTCGCGCAGCTGGGCCGCCTGGGCGACGACCCGGGGGTAGTCGCCCAGGGCCGCGAGCAGGGTGGCCTCGGTCGGGTCGGACAGCAGGGCGGGGTCGAAGCCGCCGTCCCGGTCGACGCCGTCCTCGATCGCCAGGCGCGCGACGCCGCGGGTGCGGGCGTGGGCGTACTGGACGTAGAAGACCGGGTTGTCGTTCGTCTGCTTGCGCAGCTCCTCGCCGTCGAGGGACAGCGGGCTGTCCGCGGGGTAGCGGGCGAGGGAGTAGCGCACGGCGTCGCTGCCGATCCACGAGATGAGGTCGCGCAGCTCGATGATGTTGCCGGCCCGCTTCGACAGCTTGGCGCCGCCGAGGTTGACCAGCTGGCCGATCCGCACCTCGATGTTGCGCTCCGGGTCATCGCCCGCGCAGGCCACGATGGCCTTGAGCCGGCCGATGTAGCCGTGGTGGTCGGCCCCGAGGAGGTAGATCTTCTCGTCGAACCCGCGGTCCTTCTTGCTGAGGTAGTAGGCGGCGTCGGCGGCGAAGTACGTCGGCACGCCGTCGGCCCGGATGCAGCACCCGGTCCTTGTCGTCCCCGAAGTCGGTCGTGCGCAGCCACACCGCACCGTCGGCGTCGTAGACGTGGCCCTGCTCGCGCAGCCGGGCGACGGCCTGCTCGACGGCCCCGGTGTCGTGGAGCGCCTGCTCCGAGAACCACACGTCGAACTCGACGCCGAAGTCGGAGAGGGTGTCCTTGATGTCGGTCAGCTGCGCGGCATACCCGAGCCGGCGGGCCTCGGCGACCGCGTCCGACTCGGGGAGGTCGAGCAGGTCGGGACGCTGCTCCAGCGCCTGCCGGGCCAGGTCCTTGACGTAGTCGCCGGGGTAGCCGCCCTCGGGGACCTCCTGGCCACGGGCCCGGGCGAGGACGGACGCGCCGAAGGTGTCCATCTGGGCCCCGGCGTCGTTGATGTAGTACTCGGCCGTCACGTCGGCGCCGGAGGCGTCGAGCAACCGCCGCATGGAGTCACCGAGCGCGGCCCAGCGCGTGTGCCCGAGGTGGAGCGGGCCGGTGGGGTTGGCGGAGATGAACTCGAGGTTGACGACGTGCCCGGCCGCGGCGTCGTTGCGCCCGTATGCCGCGCCCGCCTCGACGATGGTCCGGGCCAGCTCGCCGGCGCTCGCCGCGTCGAGGGTGATGTTGAGGAACCCGGGACCCGCGACGTCGACGGCCTTGACCCCGACCGCGTCCCCGAGCCGCTCGGCGAGCCGGGTCGCGACGTCGCGCGGCGGCATACCGGCGGCCTTGGCGAGCTGGAGGGCGACGTTCGTCGACCAGTCGCCGTGGGCGCGGTTCTTCGGTCGCTCGACGCGCACCTGCGCCGGCACGTCGACGGCGAGGTCACCGGCGTCGACGGCTGCGGCGAGCGCGGAGCGGATCGCTGCCTGGAGCTCTTCGGGGGTCACCCGGCGCAGTCTATTGGGGGTCGTACCAGCCCCGACCCGCCTCGGCAAGGTGTGAGATGACGTCCACCAGGTGGTCAGGGTCGAAGGGCTTGGAGACGAAGGCGTCGAAGCCCGACTCCGCCGCCTGGGTCGGGTCGTGGACCTGGACCGACGCCGTGACCATGACGCAGGGGACCTCGGCGAGCCGCGGGTTCGGCCCGGATCGCGCGGACGGCCCACCACCCGTCGTGGGGCTCCATGAACGCGTCGAGGACGACGACGGAGGGCGTCGGCAGCGACTCGTCGATGAGCCGGGCGAGGGCCGAGCGGCCGTCGGTCACCTCCTCGACGACGAAGCCGTCGAGCTCGAGGTTGATCCGGATGAGCCGACGGATCTGCTCGCTGTCGTCGCAGACGAGGACGAGCCGGCCGGCACCGGGCGTCCCGGATTCCATGTCGTGAACTCTAGGCTGCTAATCTCCTGGGGCGTTCGTGTTCGAGGCCCGTGTCTCGCACGCGAGCGGCGCCGGCCCCCGTAGCTCAGGGGATAGAGCACCGCCCTCCGGAGGCGGGAGCGCAGGTTCGAATCCTGCCGGGGGCGCCACTGGAACCCAGCCTCGCGCGCACGCGCGGCGGCTGGGTTCCGTTGTGGCGGCTGTTCCGTTGTGCGGCGGCCGATGAGCGGGCTCGTCCGTTCGCCGGCTACCGGCACCTCGGCCGTCACACCTTTCCCGCCCGATGGCGCAAGCGCCGGCTTGGCAAGACTTCCGTTGTCTTGCCTGGCTGGTGTTTGTCTTGCCTCGTCGCACAGGCCGCCGATCGACCGCACCACCGTCGGGTCGGCCAACGGCGGGCATTCGGCGCCCCTCTGACGTTGCGCTGGAGTGACGTGGGGCCCCTCTGTGCCCTCCCTGCCCTCGTCCATGCGCCTTGTTGCCGCCAGGGCCTCGGCGCGACTGGCTCTGGGCCCGGGGGCGTGCACGGTGATCCTTCTCGGCCGTGCGGTCGGGTGGAATCAGGTGACCATCCCGGCGTCATGGGCCATGACGACAAGTCCGATGCGGTCGCGTACTCCCCACTTGGTGAGCAGCCGGGACAGGTGCGTCTTCACGGTGGTCTCGGAGATGTGCAGGCATGCGGCGATCTCCGCGTTGTTCAGGCCGCGCGCC
Organism: uncultured Actinomycetota bacterium; assembly: GCA_963745335.1. Classification (GTDB taxonomy): domain Bacteria; phylum Actinomycetota; class Actinomycetes; order Actinomycetales; family Dermatophilaceae; genus CAVSJJ01. Next base: position 403,043 of record CAVUXP010000005.1, on the reverse strand, counting down.
ACGCAGCGCAGCACGTCCTGCTCGCGGGAGGTCATCCGGGCGACCGCGTCGGCGTGCGCGCCGCTCGGGGACGGGGGGAGGGTGGCGAGGAGTTCGCCGCTCACCGATGGGTCGAGGACGACCCCGCCGGCAGCCACGGATCGAACTGCCGTGACGAGCGTGGTGCGCGGCGAGTCCTTGACCAGGAAGCCGCCGGCGCCGGCTCGTAGGGCGCGTATGACGTACTCGTCGTCGGTGAAGGTGGTGAGGACGAGCACGCGGGTTTGCGCGCGGTCGGCGAGGATGCGCGGAATGGCGGCGAGGCCGTCGAGTCGGGGCATGTGAAGGTCGAGAAGGAGGACATCAGGGCGTTCCGTGCGGCACAGCTCGACCGCCTCGAGCCCATCCGCCGCAGTGCCCACGACCTCGAAGTCGTCCTGGGCCCCGAGGATGAGGGCGAACCCCTCGCGCACCAGCTCCTGGTCATCCGCGACAGCGACCCGGATCACGAGCCGGCCCCATATCGCGGCAGCTCCGCCGTGACGGCGAACCCACCCGCGAGTAGTGGGCCCGCCTCGAGTCGGCCGCCGCATCCCTCGACTCGTTCACGCATGCCAAGCAAACCGTGGCGGCCCTCATCCCCGGGGCCGGGGTCGCTCGGCGGCACGGAGCCTCGACCGTTGACCACCCGCACCCGGAGGTGTTGGCGGTCCTGTTCGACCGCGATGTCGACGGTGGTTTCGCAGGGACCGGCATGACGCAGCACGTTGGTCAAGCACTCCTGGACCATGCGATAGACGACCTCGCCCGTGGTCGGCTCGAGCCGCAGGTCCGCGTCAGCATTGAGCTCGACCGGCAGCCCGGCCGAGCGGAAGAGCGTGATGAGGGACGGCAGCTGGTCGATACCGGTCGAGGGCGCGTCCTCGGCCCGCAGCGCCCCGAGGACCCCCCGGGTCTCCCGTAGTGCCTCTCGACCGGTGGCTTGCACGTTCCCCAGGGCTGCACGCGCCTTCTCCAGGTCGGTGTCCAACATTTCGTCGGCGACTTCGGCCTGAACGACCATGAGGGACAGGCTGTGCGCCAAGACGTCGTGCAGGTCCCGCGAGACCCGCAGTCGCTCCTCCGCAGCTGCCGTGCGTCGATCCGCCTCGGCACGCCGCCGGGTCTCATCAACACGGCGATCGGCGTCGGCGATCCACAGTCCCAGCGCCAGAATCCACACGGCGTTCAGCGACCACGTCCACGACGTGGAGAGGGTCTCCCGGGGGTCTGAGGCGCTGGCGAGCAGTGCGAGGCCCACTCCGAGCGGCAGGCCGAGCCAGGACCAGGGCCGCGCCACCCACCGCCCGACCGAGAAGATGGCGATCACGAGGACCAGCACACCGGGCGCCGACTGTGCGTATGCCCCGGCGAGGGGCGGGAGAGCCTGCACCCCCGCCGCGCCGATGAGCACCACGAAGGGCGCCCGTCGTCGAAGGGTCAGGAGCGCAGCTGCGACGACGAGCGCCACGGCGACCAGGGCACGAGATCCGACGACGGAGTCATTCGTCAGCGCATCGATCGCGCCCCAGCCTGCGAGCACTCCGGCAGGTGCCCACTCCCACGGCACGAAGGGCGAGCGCAGCCGGTCATGCGTACCCGTCATGGGCCAGAGAATAAGCCGCGGCGCGGCAGTCCGGCGTCCTTCTCACGGAGGACGGCATCCTTCCGGCGCACGACCCCGGGTCAGCCCCACATCTGCAAGCCGGACCGGAGGGGTGACGCGCAAGCCCGTGCCGTCGCCGAGGCTGTCAGCGACCGGCGATGGAGCCGGTGGACTCGACGCCAGGAGAACCGATGACCGCCACGACCCCACTGTCCGCATCGCAGGCCAGCGCGACGACCCGCCTGGCACGCACCCGGATGGTGACCCTGACCTGTTTCTACGCCCTGCTCTCACTCTGGGCGCTCCTCCTCTCCGTGGCGGGAGTCGGCGCCCTGGTGGCCGGCCAGCTACCCGACCCCTCCTTCAGGTTCACCGCCGTCGGCGCGACCTGTTTCAAGATCATCACCGTTGGCCCGGCGCTCGCCGTCGCGGTGTCCCGCGGGCGGAGCATCGTGGCGGTCCGGGCGCTCGTCGGAGGTCAGATCGTCTGGTTCGTCGCCGACCTCCTCGCTCCCCAAGCGGACGACGGACCCCTGTTCTCCGTCCTCCGGTTCATCGTCGGGCTGCTCATCTGGGTCGGACCCTGGTTCGCCCTCGCCCCCGACCGTAGGAGGGTGTGGCGGCGAGCGGGCCAGACGCGCCCCTTGGTCATCTCCGTCGCCGCAGCAGCGGTGATACCAACGCTCGCCTGGGCGATCGGCGCCTCGAGTGCGGCGATCTCCGGTCACCTCGGCGTCGACGAGGCGCTCGAGCTGCGCTTCGACATGTGCGGCCTGCCCCTCGCGCTTCTCGCCGCCGCACTCCTCGCCGGGACCCACCGCACGCTCTGGTGGGACATCGTCGTCGGCAGCACATCCAGCGTGGTCGCCCTCGCTGCCCTGCTCCTACCTCCGGGGCCGGGGGTCCCGGGGCCGGCAGGCGCGACTGCAGCCCTGCTGACCCTCGCCCTGATTCTCGACCACAACCGAGAGCGCGGCCGCCGCACAGCGATGCCGGCCCTCACGTAGACCCCCGACGGAGGCTCCGGCCGCACTCACTGAGGGTCTGCCCGAACCGGTCGTGGTCCCCCACTCGAGGGAGCACGGTCGGCGGGGTGATGGCCGCGGCGGGGGGGCCGTCCCGGTCGATGGTCGATTCTCGGGCGTGGACAGGGGCGGGGGTGTCGACGCCGCTGAGGACATCGACCACCTCACACAGCTCGGTCAGACCGGTCATGCGTCCCCTCGTCACCGGACGGGACGTGGTCCCGGTCCGGACGCCCGATCGCGGCAGCGGCTCCGGTCGCCGGCTCCACGACGGACCGGCAGCTCTGTCGGCGCGGGTCCGGGACCGGTCACCACGGGCGCGACCTCGCCGCCGCCCACCCGTCCCGTCCAGGCCCACGCAGCGCCGGACGCGAGGACCGCGGCGAGGAGAGCGACCCCGATGACGACGGCGGCATACCGGAGGATGCGGTCGACGGGCGACGGTGCGTCCGACCGGGCAGGGGCGACGCGGTCCGCGGTCAGCACGTCGCGCGCGTCCGGCAGGACGCGGTCCCGGCGCGGTGGCGACCGACGGCCCCGCCGGCGGCCCCCACCGGCATACGCGATGGGCTGGGCCGCGCGGACCTCGTCCTGCGCCGCCGGGAACGCCGCGGCCGCGCACGCGAGGAGCAGCGCGGCGCCCATCTCGTCGACCCGACGGGATCGCGCCGCGACCCAGGTCCGCAGCGCGGCGCCCGGCACGACCCAGACGCCCCCGACCTCCAGCGGTGCATCCGGCACCGAAGCACCCGACCCGCCGGGGCAGAGCACCGGCGTCACCGCGCACCCGAGCTCGACCGCCATGTATGCCGCGAGGCCATGCACCCGGGCCAGCTCGCCGTCCCAGGCGGGAGACGGCGGCGCGTGGGAATCGGGCGGCGGGCCGGTCGCCCCGTCGACGCCGTTCCCGACCATCACGAGAAGCATCCCCGCCAGGGCCCACGACGACGTGGTCGAGGGGCGCGGTCGGGACCTCCGGCCGCAGCAGGCGGTTGCTCAGGACGGTCCAGGAGCCCGGCAGCCTCGCGAGCGCCGCGTCCACCCGGCGCGCGGTCTCAACCGTCGTGGGGCCCCGTCCCGGCCGCAGCGTGAGCGAGGGTCGAGGCCCCGGAACGCGACGACGGGACATGCACCAGCCTCCTCACGACCGGTCTGCCTGTCCCTGGCGCCATGCTAGGGATGCCCCCGACCGTCGGAGGGCGAATGTGAGGAGTCAGCCAACCGCCGACGTCGAGCCCAGGCAAGACAAACACCCACCAGGCAAGACACATGAACCCTTGCCGAGCGGGTGTGTCGTGTATCGGGCGGGAAAGCTGGGGCCGGTGGGGCCGATTCGTGGCCGAGCCAGGTCGGGGTGGAGGACCCCACCCATGTCCGAGACGTCGAGCTCGAACGGTGCGACGGTCATCGTCGCCGTTCCCACCGCCGGACGTGGGCGAGCAGCCGGTCGCGGATCGACCTGGGCGCGGGGTCGGGCACCTCGACGACGACCTCGCCGAGGTCGTCGACCTCCACCTCGACGCCGGTCAGCGTGCCACGGCCTCCCGTATGCCGGCCCTCGGGCAGCTCGTAGAGCCAGAAGTGCTGCGGGCAGGCGAGCCGCCCCTCGAGCACCCGTCCTCCGACGAGGGAGGAGTCCTCGTGGAGACACCTGTTGCGGAAGGCCACCACCGAGTCCCCGTTGCGCACGACGACGACGCTCCCGTCCCCGACCCCGACGGCCCGGTCGGTGGGCAGGTCCTCGACCCGGCCGACGGAGACCCTCACCGCGTGGTCACCACCCCCGGCGGCCGGACCTCACGGCGCGCAGCCGCGTGCTGCCGATCCGGTCGATCTCGACGAGGACGCTCGTGCCGTCGGCGAGATCCACGGGCGGGGTGAGCCCGCCCGAGATGATGATCGAGCCCTCCGGCAGGGGACGCTCGCACGCCCGCACCATCCACGCCACGGCCTCGGCCGGGTCGCCGTGCGCGGCGGCGCCCGCGGCGGTGTGGGCCATCGCGCCGTCGACGCTGACGACGCAGCCGAGGAGCCGGAGGTCGACGTCCGCAAGGCTCGCGAGCGGGACGGGGTCGCCGAGGAGGACTCGCCCGGCCGAGGAGTCGTCGGCGATGTTGTCGGCGGCCTGGAAGCGGAAGCCGACGTAGCGCGAGTCGACGACCTCGAGACAGGGGGCGACGGCGCCCGTCGCCCCGAGCACGTCGGCGGCGGTGACGTCGGGTCCGGCGAGCGGCCGGGCAAGGATGAAGGCGATCTCCGGCTCCACCTTCGGGTGGATGAGCCCGTCGAGGTCGACCTCCTCCCCGGCGACCATCATCGCGTCGGTGAGCCAGCCGTAGTTGGGGCTGTCGACCCCCATCGCGCGGCGCATGGCCTCGGACGTGAAGCCGAGCTTGCCGCCGACGAGGACCTCGCCGTCCGCCAGCCGGAGCTCGAGCCCCCGGGCCTGGACGGCATACCCGGTGGCGATGTCGAGTCCTTCGGGCCGGCCGGTGAAGGTCGCGATCGGCACGCGGCCCAGCCGCGCCCGGTGCAGCGCCTCGGCCATCGCGGCGACATCTGCGGTCGGGACGTCCGTCCGGCCCGTCGCGCTGCCGTGCCGGCTCGCCCGCCTCGGGCCCCCGCTCGTCGGACTCCATCGTCACGCCTCGACCCTAGGCACGGGCCGGCCCCGCGGAGACAGCAACGTCCCGCCATGCGGAAAGGCTCAGCGTGCCGACCGGTTCCCTCAGCCGGGCCGCCGGACCGCCCGGCCCCCGCGGAGCCACGCCCACGCCAGGGCCATCTCGACCACCCCGAACCCGGCGATGACCGGCTGGAGGAAGAAGTACCGGCGCAGGACGAGGACCTGCACGACGATCCACAGCACGAGGGCGGCTCCGGCGAGGACGCCTGCGGCGGCCGCCCACCGGTGGCCGGCGGCCACGAGTCCCGCGACGACGAGCTGCGGGAGCGCGACCGTCGCCAGCAGCGCGACGCCGGGCCAGGTCCACGTGTCGAACGGCGTCCGTTCGAGCCAGTCGTCGGGCATCCCCATGCCGTCCGCGATGAGCCCGAGACCGCCGTAGACGGCGTTCGCGGCGACGAGGAGGAGGACTGCGAGAAGCGACCACCGCCACCCGCTGCCGAGGCGCGGGCGGGAGGACGAGGGCCGAAGCGGCGTGGCGGTCATGCCCACTCCTGGTGCGACGGGGGCGTCGACGAGACGCCCGGGCAGGGGCCGTCCCTCACGGCCCGCAGCCATTGTCGGGCAGCGGCCCTTCTTCGGCGGCGGAGTGTGGGCGACCCCACGGCATGGCGCCGGGCCGACCGCTGTCGGGCGAGGGCACGCCACCCACCCGCCACCCACCCAGGCTCGGGGCCGGCCACCGCGAGTGCGGCGACCGGCCCCGAGCCGTGGAGCGGATCAGCGCGACATGGCGCGGATGAAGGCGAACCCGTTCGGGCTGCCGACACCGGTCACGTCGTCGTAGCCGGGCCGGGTGTAGATCGACCCGGTCTGGTTGAGGGTCCGCAGCGAGGTGACGGTCCCGTCCTTCTTGTTGACCCCGTTGACGAAGTCCACCCGGACGACGGCGTCGGTGACGGCCGACCCGTGGTCGACGTCGCGGAAGGCCCGCGTCCCGGCGAGGTGGTAGATCCGCGGGTTGAGGAACCCGACGGCGTGCTGCCCCTCCTGGACGGCGTCCGCGACGACCCCGGCGAACAAGGGTGAGGACAGGGACGTGCCGCCGATGCGGTACTCGGAGTACTTCACCGACCCGTTGGGGAAGGTCTGCCGCTCCCCGACGAGGAACCCGGTGTTCGGGTCACCGACCATCGCGACGTCGGGGACGGCCCGGTGGGGCCCCTCACCGAAGTAGTTCGCAATCGAGTCGGGCACGACGTTCTGCTGGTAGCTCGGCTGGTCGAAGAGGTGGCTCGTGCCACCGCCACCACCGTAGAGGTATGCCGGAGGCAGGGGGCTCCACGCGCCATCGGTCAGCGTCGCCTTGCCGGTTCCCCAGCCCTGCTCGAACCCGTAGCCGCCCGACCGCGTGACGGCGAGCGCGGTGCCGCCGACGGCCGTGACGAACGGGTCGGATGCCGGGTAGTCGGTCTGCCGCGACCCGGTCACGGTGCTGTCGTCGCCGTAGTCACCCGAGGAGAAGAGCATCGAGATGCCCTCGGCCGCCGCCTGGAGGTTCGTCTGGTGGACCTCGGCGACGTCACCCATGCTCGTCGGCTCGCCGAGGTCGCCGTAGGAGTTGGTGATGACCTGGGCCAGCTTGTTGTCGACGACGGTGTTGACGGCCGCGTCGAGGTCGGAGTCGTAGCAGCTCTCACCGCCGACATAGAGGACCTTCGCCCCCGGAGCGGTGGCATGGACGGCCTCCACGTCGAGGGTCTCCTCGCCGTACCACCCGTTACCGCCGCACTGGTTGACGTGGGTGTAGGTGGCGGGCAGTGACTGGGACAGCTGGTAGCTCTTGAACGGGTGGGCAGGGTCGTTCTTCGCCGCATAGTCCTGGACGTCCTGCAGGATCGTCGGGGAGGCGTAGGCGTCGACGACGGCGACGGTGGCTCCCCGTCCGTCGATCCCCTTCTTGAGCGAACGGTTGACCCCGTACGCCGAGCGGATCTGGCTCGGGACATAGCCACAGGGTGCGTACGTGAGGGGGTTCGGCTCGGCCTGCGGGAGGCTGGACGCGTCCTTCTGGCCGTAGTACGTGGAGCAGGGGCCGGCGTTGCGGAAGACGTCGGGCGGCGGCGGCAGGGTGGCCCGCGTCGTCGCCCGGCCCCTCGTCGACACCGCGCCGGTGACACTGAGTGGCTTGGCCCGCGAGGAGGAGTCCAGGCCCTGGATGCCGGCGAGGATGGACGCGACGGTGTCCGGGACGGTCACCGCCGAGCTCGGCGCCGTCTCCGTCCGCCCGTCCTTGGTGAAGACCGACAGGGTCGTCCCGAAGGCCTTCTGGACCGTGGCGGCCGAGCCGGAGAACTGGACGTACCGGTGGTTGGCGGGGATCGACGAGACGGTGAACCCGCTCGACCGCAGCCAGGACACGACGGTCCGCACGTCGGCGCTCGTGGGGGCGAACCTCGCCCGCCACTCGGCCGGCGAGAGGTAGTGGCCGTACTGCGCCGTCCCCGGCGTCGACACGGCGGTGGCGAGGGCCTCGGCACCCGCCGCATCCTTGAGGTTGAGGACCGCCGTGAGCGCCAGCCCGGTGCCCCCTGACACACCCCTCACCCGTCGTGCGTGTGCCGTCCAGCGGGGTGCCCGCTCGACGACCCGACGACCGTGCGGCGTGGCGCCGCCCTGCGCCGCGGCCTGGGCCGCCGGGGCGGCCAGGCAGAGCGCCACGCATGCCGACGAGCCGATGACGGCGCCGGCTGTGAACCTTGATCGCATGCTCCCATCCCTTCATGGGTCGACCGGTCCGGGCACGGTCGCGCCGCGGACCGAGGGGACGGTACGGAGCGGATACTCAAAGAACCCTCACAGCCGACTGGCAACTCCTTGTCAGGTTGCGTGCACGCTCCCAGGCTTCGCCCAGCGGCGCGGTTCGGCTCGCGGCGGAGCGCGTTCGGGCGTAAGGTGCCCGCCCACACTCCTACCGCTGCGTGGAGTCGCTGACCTCGCCGACGAGCTCCTCGATGACGTCCTCGAGGAAGACGACCCCGAGAAGGGCGCCGTCGGTCGCGACGACCCGGGCCAGATGCGACCCGGTGGCCTGCATCGTCTGGAGCACGTCCTCGACCTCGTCGACGGGGCGGACGTTCGCCATCCGGCGGACCCGCTTGCCCGGGACGGGCTCGTCGCGCTCGTCATCGTCGGCGTAGAGGACATCCTTGAGGTGGAGGTAGCCGACGAGGTCGCCGTCGGCGTCGGCGACCGGGAAGCGGGAGAACCCCCGCTTCGCGACGAGGCGCTCGATGTCCGCGGGCGTGGCGCCGACCCGGACGGTGACGAGCTCGGCCACCGGGACGGCGACGTCGGCCGCGTCCTTGTCGCTGAACTCGAGGGCGGCACCGAGCCGGGCGTAGTGCTCCTCGGGGACGAGGCCCTCGCGGTGTGACTCGTCGACGATGTGGGCGACCTCCTCCGCCGTGAACTGCGAGGCCTGCTCGTCCCGTGGCTCCACCCCGAGGCCCCGGACCATTCCCTTGGCCGTCGCCTCCATGACCCGGATGACCGGCCGAAGGACCCGGGCGAGGAAGAAGAGGAACGGGACGAGGACGAGGGCCGCCCGGTCCGGCCCGACGATGGCGAGGTTCTTCGGGATCATCTCGCCGACGACGACGTGGAGATAGGCGATGAGGAGGAGGGCGAGCGCGAGCGCGGCCGCGTCGGCGACCCCCTCGGGCCAGCCGACCCGCTCGGTGAGCGGGAGGATCGCGTGGTGCAGGGCCGCCTCGGAGAAGGCGCCGAGAAGCACGGAGCAGAGGGTGATCCCCAGCTGGGCCGCCGTGAGGATGGACCCCATCTGCTCGAGGGCCTGGAGGCTGCGCTGGGCCCGCCTGCTGCCCTCGGCGGCCAACGGCTCGAGCTGGCTGCGCCGGGCCGCCATCGCCGCAAACTCCGCCCCGACGAAGAACCCGTTCGCGAGCAGGAGGACGACGGTGATGAGGACCATGGGGAGGCTCACGGCATACCTCCGGCGTCCCCGGGCCCCGGCTCGGTCTGCGGCGGGAAGAAGCGCAGGCGGTCGACCCGCAGCCCGTCCATCGTCTGCACCCGCACCCGCCAGCCGTCGGTCTCGACCTCGTCGCCGACGGCGGGGACCCGACCGAGGGTCGCCATGACCCAGCCTCCGACCGTCTCGTATGCCGTGCCGTCGGGGACGTGGACCCCCATCCGGTCCCGCACCTCGTCCGGACGCCACAGGCCGGGAACGGTCCAGGACCCGTCGGCGAGCGCCCGGCCGGTGGACTGGACGGTGTCGTGCTCGTCGCTCACCTCGCCGACGATCTCCTCGACGACGTCCTCGAGCGTGACGACCCCCGAGGTCCCGCCGTACTCGTCGATGACGATGGCGAGCTGGAAGCCGCCCTGACGCAGCTGGACGAGGAGCGGGTCGAGGCGGATCGTCTCCGGCACGAGGGACACCTCGGTCATGAGGGCGGACACCGGCACGTGGTCGCGCCGCTCGTGCGGGACCGCGATGGCCTTCTTGACGTGGACGATCCCGTCGATGTCGTCCCAGTCCTCGCCCATGACGGGGAAGCGCGAGTGGCCGGTCCGCCGGGCCAGGGCGACGACGTCGGTCGCCGTCGCCGTCCGCTCGATGGCCGTCGCCCGCGAGCGCGGGGTCATCACGTCGGCCGCCGTCTGGTCGCCGAACCCGATCGACGCGGTGAGGAGCCGGGCCGTGTGGGGGTCGAGGGTCCCCGCCTCGGCCGAGCTGCGGACGAGGAACGCGAGCTCCTGCGGGTTCCGGGCGGCGGAGAGCTCCTCCTGCGGCTCGACACCGACCGCCCGCAGCACGAGGTTGGCGGAGCCGTTGAGCAGCCAGATGAGCGGCCGGGCCACGGCCGTGAACGCCCGGACGGGGAGCGCGACGACCTTCGCCGTCGCCAAGGGGGCGGAGAAGCCGAGGAACTGCGGCACGAGCTCGCCGACGATCATCGAGAAGACGGTCGCGATGAGGAGGGCGATGAGGTTCGCGACGGTGTCCAGCGCCGTTCCGCCGAGCCCGATCCCGCCGAGCGGGACGGCGAGCAGCGACGCGAGCGCCGGGGTCGTGAGGAAGCCCAGGGCGAGGGTCGTGATGGTGATCCCGACCTGGGCGCCGGACAGCTGGGTGGAGAGCTGGCGGAGGGAGGAGAGAACGGCTCGGGTGTTGGGCTCGCCACGGTCGACGGCGCGCTGGACGGTGGGCCGGTCGAGGGCGACGAGCGAGAACTCGGCCGCGACGAAGAGCGCGGTCCCCAGGGTGAGGACCACGCCTGCGAGGACGAGCAACCATTCGGTCATGGCGGCACCATCCTAGGCAGGCCCCGCGGGCGCCCCGGACGAGTTCATCCCCGGGACGGAGTGAGGTCCACCGCTGGGTTGACCCCGCCGCCGCGTGAGCCTGCAAGGATCGGAACATGCGCATGAGAGCAAGGACGTCATGACCACCACACCCACCACCGCACCGACGACGCCCCCGGCCACCCCGGGGGCTCGCATCGAGATCCGCAACCTCTCCAAGCGGTTCGGGTCCTTCACTGCCGTCGACGACCTGTCCTTCGACGTCGAGCCCGGCCGGATCACCGGGTTCCTCGGTCCGAACGGCGCCGGCAAGACGACGACGATGCGGATGCTGCTCGGCCTCGTCCGGCCCACCTCGGGCACGGCGACGATCGGGGGCACCGCCTATCACGACCTCCACGCCCCGATGCGGACCGTCGGCGCGGCGCTCGAGGCGACGAACTTCCATCCCGGCCGCAGCGGACGGGACCACCTGCGGGTCCTCGCCACGGCGGCGGGCATCCCGCTCGACCGGGTCGACCAGCTCCTCGAGCTCACCGGCATTCCCGCGGCCGCGCGGAAGCGGGCCGGGGCCTACAGCATGGGAATGCGGCAACGGCTCGGTCTCGCCGCGGCCCTCCTCGGCGACCCGCAGGTCCTCGTCCTGGACGAGCCGGCGAACGGTCTCGACCCCGAGGGCATCCGGTGGCTGCGCACGTTCCTGCGCCACCTGTCCAGCCAGGGCAAGACGATCCTCGTCTCGAGCCACCTGCTTCAGGAGATGGAGCAGACCGTCGACGACATCGTCATCATCTCCAACGGCCGGCTCGTCAAGGCAGGACCGGTCAGCGACCTGCACGGACAGGCCCGGTGCATCGTGCGCACCTCCGACCCCGAGCGCCTCGTCGGGGCGCTGCGGGTGGCCGACGTCCTGGCCACCGCCGGGGACGACGGCGCCATCGACGCCGAGACGGACGACCTGCGTCTGGTCGGCGACGTGGCGCTGCGCGAGGGGCTGCCCGTCTGGGAGCTCCGGACCGCGACGACCGACCTGGAGGAGCTGTTCTTCCGCCTCACCGAGAGCACCAACCGCAACGCCCAGGTCGAGGGCCGTGGCGAGCCGCCTGACCGGACCGGCCGACGTTCCGGCGGGGGGTGAGTCGCGATGATCGCGGCGACGAGATCCGAGCTGCGCAAGTTCCTCACGACCCGGCTGTGGTGGGGCATGGCCATCGCCGTGGTCCTCAGCGCGGCGGCCTTCGCGGTCGCCTTCGGCTTCCTCTACACCTCGGACGCGATGAGCCAGCAGGGGGCGCCCAACGGCACCCCGACCCAGATCGCCAACTCGGTCTACACCGCCGGCCTCAGCCTCGGCTATCTGCTCCTGCTCACCATCGGCGTCATGCAGATCGGCTCCGAGTACCGGCACAAGACGATCACCGGCACCTTCCTGGCCACGCCGAAGCGCGCCCAGGCCATGCTCGCCAAGGTCGTCGCACTGCTCATCATCGGCATCTTCTACGGCATCCTCAGCCTCGTCGGGTCGATCTCCGTCGGTGCCACCGTGCTCGGGCTGCGCGGCTACGACGCCTTCCCGTCCGGCGAGGTCTTCCGCACGGCCGCACTGAGCCTGCTCGTCCTCGGCCTGTGGGCCCTCATCGGCCTCGGCGCCGGCATCCTCATCCCCAACCAGGTGGCGGCCCTGCTCATCTCGGTCGGCGTGGCGTGGATCGTCGAACCGCTGGCTGGGGTGGCCCTCCAGTTCTGGGACTTCGGCCGCGAGCACATCGCGCCCTACCTGCCCACCCAGGCGACCAACGCCGTCATCAACACCGTGTCGGGTGGGACCAACGAGGTTCGGCTCGCGTGGTGGGGTGGCGCACTCGTCCTCGTCGCCTGGGCCGCGGTCCTCGCGGGTCTCGGCATCTGGCGGACGGTGCGCTCGGACGTCTCCTGAGCGGCGGCACCGCCCGTGCCGGGTCCGGCTCCACCGGGCCCGGCACGGCCGTTCGCCGCTCCGCTCGGCGACCGAAACGTCCATTCGCCGTGCAGGATCCGGTCACCGTCCGCGCATGGGGCACACAGCCGTCCAGGGATAGGCTTGACTTAGTACGCGAAATGTCGACGTCGATCCGGTGAAAGAGGCGGAACCTCCGTGCCTGACCAGCCCCCGTCCAGCGACCCCTTGACCTCGTTCGGGCCCAACGAATGGCTGGTCGACGAGCTGTACACCCAGTACCTCGAGGACAAGCACAACGTCGACAAGGCCTGGTGGGACTTCTTCCGGGACTACGAGCCGGGCGAGGCCGCCCTCGGCCGGGGTGCCGCCGCTGCGGCCAACCACCCCGAGGACGGCAACAGCGCGGCGACCGCGAAGGCCGAGGCACCGGCGCCGGCCGAGCCCCCGGCGCAGGGGAAGGCCCCGGCGAAGGCCCCGGAGAAGGCTCCGGCCCCCGCTCCCACCCCGGAGCAGAAGGCGACCGCCGCGCCGGCCGCGCAGCCCACGGCCAAGGCCGCCCCGAAGGCGCCCGCCCCCGGTGGCGCCCGCCCCGAGCCGACCCCCCGTGAGCCGGCCAAGCCGACCGAGTCCGGTGCGCTCGAGGAGCCCGAGCTCACGCCCCTGCGCGGCGCCGCCTCGCGGGTCGTCTCCAACATGGAGGACTCGCTCGAGGTCCCGACGGCGACGAGCGTCCGTGCCGTCCCCGCGAAGCTGCTCATCGACAACCGGATCGTCATCAACAACCACCTGTCCCGCTCGCGCGGCGGCAAGGTCTCCTTCACCCACGTCATCGGCTTCGCGCTCGTCAAGGCGCTCAAGGCGATGCCGGAGATGAACGTCGGTTTCGACCACGACGAGAAGGGCAAGCCCGTCCTCGTCCACCCGCAGCACGTCAACCTCGGGCTCGCCATCGACCTCCAGAAGCCCGACGGGACCCGTCAGCTCCTCGTGCCGTCCATCAAGGCCGCCGAGCAGATGGACTTCGCGCACTTCTGGACGGCATACGAGGAGATGGTCAAGAAGGCCCGCGGCGCCACCCTCACCGTCGAGGACTTCAAGGGCACGACGATCTCGCTCACCAACCCCGGAACGATCGGCACGGTCCACTCGGTGCCGCGGCTGATGAAGGGCCAGGGCGCCATCATCGGCGTCGGCGCCCTCGAGTACCCCGCGGAATGGCAGGGCGCGAGCAACGAGACCCTCAACCGCAACGCCGTCTCCAAGATCCTCACCCTCACGAGCACCTACGACCACCGGATCATCCAGGGCGCCCAGTCCGGCGACTTCCTCCGGCGGGTCCACCAGCTGCTCCTCGGCGAGGACGGCTTCTACGACGAGATCTTCGAGAGCCTGCGGATCCCCTACGAGCCGATCCGCTGGGTCCAGGACGTCACGGCGACCCACGACGACGACATCAACAAGGTCGCCCGGGTCCAGGAGCTCATCCATGCCTACCGGGTCCGGGGCCACCTCATGGCCGACACCGACCCGCTCGAGTACCGCCAGCGGCGCCACCCCGACCTCGACATCACCCGGCACGGGCTCACCCTGTGGGACCTCGACCGGCACTTCGCGACGGGCGGGTTCGGCGGCGCGCCGTTCCTCAAGCTCCGCAAGATCCTCGGCATCCTCCGGGACAGCTACTGCCGGACGGTCGGCGTCGAGTACATGCACATCCAGGACCCGGACCAGCGCGAATGGCTCCAGTCCCGGATCGAGGTCCCCTACGCGAAGACGACCCGCGAGGAGCAGCTGCGGATCCTCCGGCGGCTCAACGCGGCCGAGGCGTTCGAGACGTTCCTGCAGACCAAGTTCGTCGGCCAGAAGCGCTTCTCGCTCGAGGGCGGCGAGTCGGTCATCGCGCTGCTCGACCGGATCCTCAGCCGGGCGGCCGAGGACGAGATGGACGAGGTGTGCGTCGGGATGCCGCACCGCGGCCGGCTCAACGTCCTCGCCAACATCGCCGGCAAGTCCTACGGCCAGATCTTCCGCGAGTTCGAGGGCAAGCAGGACCCCACCTCGGTCCAGGGCTCCGGCGACGTCAAGTACCACCTCGGCACCGAGGGCGAGTTCGTCGGGGAGGACGGCTCGCGGACGAAGGTCTACCTCGCGGCGAACCCGTCCCACCTCGAGGCGGTCAACCCGGTCCTCGAGGGCATCGTCCGCGCCAAGCAGGATCGGCTCAACCTCGCCGGTGAGGACTTCACCGTCCTGCCGGTGCTCCTCCACGGCGACGCGGCCTTCGCGGGCCAGGGCGTCGTCGCCGAGACCCTCAACCTCTCCCAGCTGCGCGGCTACCGCACCGGGGGGACGGTCCACGTCGTCATCAACAACCAGGTCGGCTTCACGACCTCGCCGAGCTCGTCCCGCTCCTCGACGTACTCGACCGACGTCGCCCGGATGATCCAGGCGCCGATCTTCCACGTCAACGGGGACGACCCCGAGGCGTGTGTCCGGGTCGCCGAGCTCGCGTACGACTTCCGGCGCCGGTTCCACAAGGACGTCGTCGTCGACATGGTGTGCTACCGCCGGCGCGGTCACAACGAGGGCGACGACCCGTCGATGACCCAGCCGCTCATGTACCGGCTCATCGAGGCCAAGCGGAGCGTCCGCAAGCTCTACACCGAGTCCCTCGTCGGCCGTGGCGACATCACCGTCGAGGACGCCGAGGCCGCGCTGCGCGACTACCAGGCGCAGCTCGAGCGGGTGTTCCTCGAGACGAAGGCGGCGCTCAAGGAGGCCGAGGCGGAGGCCGACGGCACCGACGACCCGACCTTCACCGGCACGGACGTCGAGGGCCACCTCGGTCTCGAGCCGCCGGCCGCGCAGGCGCCGACCGCCGACGCGACGACCCGCTCGGCCACCGACACCGCCATCGACGAGACCGACCTCAAGCGGATCGGCGACGCCTTCGTCACCGTGCCCGAGGGCTTCTCCGTCCACCCGAAGCTGCGGCAGATGCTCGAGAAGCGGGCGGCCAGCATCAGCGAGGGTGGCATCGACTGGTCGACGGCCGAGCTGCTCGCCTTCGGGTCCCTCCTCATCGAGGGGACCCCGGTCCGGCTCGCCGGCCAGGACAGCCGCCGCGGCACCTTCGTCCAGCGGCACGCCGTCCTCATCGACAACAAGACCGCCGAGGAGTGGACCCCGCTTCTCTACCTCGGCAAGGGCCAGGCCCGGTTCTGGGTCTACGACTCCCTCCTGTCGGAGTTCGCGGCGATGGGCTTCGAGTACGGCTACTCCGTCGAGCGCCCGGACGCCCTCGTCCTCTGGGAGGCCCAGTTCGGGGACTTCTTCAACGGCGCCCAGACGATCGTCGACGAGTTCGTCTCGAGCTCGGAGCAGAAGTGGGGCCAGCGCAGCTCGGTGGTCCTCCTCCTCCCCCATGGCTACGAGGGCCAGGGCCCGGACCACTCCTCGGCGAGGATCGAGCGCTTCCTCACCATGTGCGCCGAGAGCAACATGACCGTCGCCTACCCCTCGACGCCGGCGTCCTACTTCCACCTGCTCCGCCGACAGGCCTACTCCCGTCCGCGGCGGCCGCTCATCGTCTTCACCCCGAAGTCGATGCTCCGGCTCAAGGCCGCGACGAGCGTCCCGGAGGACTTCACCCAGGGTCGGTTCCGGCCCGTGCAGCCGGACCGACAGGGCGCCACCGGCGACCGGGTCACCCGGGTCCTCCTGGCGGCGGGGAAGGTCGTCCACGACCTCGAGGCCGAGCGGGAGAAGCGCGGTGACACCGAGACCGCGATCCTCCGGCTCGAGCAGTACTACCCCCTCCCCGCCGCCGACCTCGCCAAGCAGCTCGAGCGCTACCCCGACGCCGAGGTCGTCGTCGTGCAGGACGAGCCGAAGAACATGGGCGCCTGGCCCTTCCTCGCGCTCAACCTGCCGCCGGCCCTCGCCGACCTCGGCGAGCACCGCCCGCTGCGGGTCGTGTCACGGGCGCCGTCCGCGTCGCCCGCGAGCGGGTCGCCGCGCAAGCACCAGGCGGAGCAGGCGGACCTCGTCGCCCGCGCCTTCAACCGCTGAGGGAGGCACGCCGGTATGCCGCGGCACGGCATACCGGCGGGTGCACGGGCGCGCCCACCCGGACCGGCGGCGTCGGTTCGGTAGCCTCACGACGTGTACTTCACCGACCGTGGCATCGAGGAGCTCGCGGCCCGGCGGGGCGAGGAGGAGGTCACCTTCGACTGGCTCGCCGAGCAGCTGCGGGTCTTCGTCGACCTCCACCCCGACTTCGAGGTGCCGGTCGAGCGGCTGGCCACGTGGCTGGCTCGCCTCGACGACGAGGACGAGCCGTGAGCACGACGAGACGACCCGCGAGACCCACCGGACAGGAACCGGAGATGACCCGCAGATGACCCAGGACCCCAAGGACATCGAGTTCAGGCCGAGCCCGGTGGCCGTCCAGCCTCAGGACGGTCCCCGCGACGTCGCGCTCGTCTTCCTCGGCTCCTCCCTCGTCGTGGGGGTCGGTGACCCCAAGGGCCAGGGCTGGGTGACCCGGGTCGTCGGCCGCACCCAACACCCCGAGGTCGAGTTCACCCCCTACAACCTCGGCGTCCGCGGCGACACCTCGGCCGACATCCTCGACCGCTGGCGCTCCGAGGTGCCACTGCGCTGGCGCGACCGGACCGAGCGGCGGCTCGTCCTCTCGACCGGCACCGACGACGTCACCGCGGGCATCACCCTCGCCCGCCATCGCCTCAACCTCGCCAACCTCCTCGACGACGCGACGAGCAACGGCGTCGCGACGTTCGTCGTCAGCCCGCCGCCCACGGCCGAGGAGGAGACCAACGACCGGCTCGCCGTGCTCGTCGAGGCCCAGGCCGACGTCTGCGGCCGGCGGAACGTGCCCTTCGTCGACTGCTTCACCCCGCTCAACGGTCACGACCAGTGGCGCTCCGAGCTCGCGGCGAGCAAGATCCCGGACCACCCGGGGCAGGCGGGCTACGGGCTCATCGCGTGGCTGGTCCTCCACAACGGCTGGAGCGAGTGGCTCCGGATCTCCTGACGCCGACTTCACCCCGGAACCTTCCACCTCGCCGGGGAAATGTTCCGGGGTGAAGAGCCACTTCCCCGCCTCAGGCGGGAAAGTTGGGGCCCGTGGGGCGAGCGGCGGACGGCGACGGTGGCGCGGGCGGCGGACGGCGACGGCGGACGGCGACGGCGGTGCGGAACACCCGCCGGCCGGGTGCTGTTGCGGCGGACATGCACATTCTCGTCATCGGCGGCCACGGCAAGGTCGCCCGTCTCCTGCATCCACTGCTCACCGAGCGGTCCCACACGGTGACCGCCGTCGTCCGCAACCCCGATCACGAGGCGGATGTCGCCGCCGACGGGGCCGTTCCGCTCGTCGCCGACGTCGAGCACCTGTCGACGGACGAGCTCGCCGACCTCGTGCGCGGCCACGACGCCGTCGTGTGGTCCGCCGGGGCCGGAGGCGGCGACCCGTCCCGCACGTATGCCGTGGACCGGGACGCCGCGATCCGCTCGATGGATGCCGCGGCCCGGGCGGGCGTCCGCCGCTACGTCATGGTGTCCTACTTCGGCGCGGGGCCGGACCATGGCGTTCCCGAGGACAACCCCTTCCACGCGTATGCCGACGCGAAGTCCACCGCCGACGCCCATCTCGAGGCGTCCGGGTTGGACTGGACCCTCCTGCGCCCCGGTCGGCTCACCGACGAGCCCGGGACCGGTCGGATCGAGACCTCGCGGCAGGGTGCGACGGCCGGGTCGGTGCCCCGGGCCGACGTCGCCCTCGTGGTCGCCGAGGTCCTCGACCGGCCGACCACGACCGGCCTCGTGGTCGAGTTCAACGCCGGTGACACCCCGGTCGCCGACGCCCTCGCTCCGAACGTCCGCTGACCCGTCCGGGTCGCCGGGAGCCCCATGGCACGTCCGCCCGCAGTGGACGGCGGCTCGGCGCGCCGGCTCCCGGCGGGTTACCGCCCCCGCCGTCAGTCGTCCATCGCCTCGATCCCCAGCTCCGCCAGTTCGGCCATGCCCGCCCGCATCCGCTGGATCACCTCCTGCGGCGGCGGGTCCCACCCCGTGACCTCCTCGACGACCCGCAGCGGCTCGGTGGTGCGGTAGGACCGGGTCGGGTTCCCGGGGAAGCGCTTGTCGGTGACGTTCGGGTCGTCCTCGATCGTGCCGAGTGGCTCCACCCGATACACCCGCCCCGGCCCGTCCCCCCGCGCGAGCGCGGCCGCCAGCGGCGCCCCCTCGCGGGAGGCGGTGAGGTAGATGTGCTTCGCCTCGCGCCCGAACCCGTAGTTCGAGCGCCAGCCGGGGGTGAGCAGGTCACCCGGGCGGAGGTCGGCCCTCGTGCCGTGGAAGAACGGACCGGGGTCGTCGACCGGTCGCGGCGGCGGAGCCGGGTCCCGCAGCATCCCGTCGAGGCGGTGCATCAGCACCGCGACCCGGGAGCCCCCGCCCGGAGCCCGCGGGTAGCGGCTCAGCACGTCGAGGACCACCGGCGTCGCCCGCGTGGCGGCGGCGGTGACCACGTACTCGGCGACGACCGGGTCGTCCCCTCGGGCAAGCTCCGCGGCCCGGGCCGCGTGGACGGCCGCTCCGAGGATGTGGCGCAGCTGCGTCGCCGTCGCCAGGGGATGGAGGTATGCCGCCGCCGCCGCGTCCCCGGCGGCGGTCGCCGCATGCCGGGCCGCCTCGGTGGCGGCGTCGCGCGCCGCACGGTGGGCGTCGGCCGCCGTCGCGCGCTGGAGTCGGGACCGGGGAGCCCCCTCGGCGAAGTCGCGGGCGGCCCGCAGGGCGGCCTCGGGTCGCGGGTCGTCGGGGTGCTGCTTCCGGAAGATGACGAGGGCAGGGGCGGCGCACGCTGCGGCATACCCGGCGATCGCCCGCAGCTCGTCCATCGCGAGCCCGATCTCTTCGGGTCGGCTTCCCATCCTGCCGAGTCTGGCACAGCAACCAGGTGTGGCCCGAGGTCGAGCAGCCGGGCCGTTCCATCCTCGGGTCTGCGGTGGCGGCCGCCGGCTTCGGCTCCGGGTGCGGAGCCCGACCGATCCGGCCCGAACACCCCACCGGGGGGCGATCGAGCGGACAATGCGGCCATGAACGGGATGTCAGCGCGATGAGCACGGACCGGGATGGATCCGGTGGCCGGACCGGGTCGGCTCGGCCACCGAGGATCTCGGTCGAGGTCGTGGTCGACGGCGAACCCTGGCGGGAGGTGTCCGACCTCGGCGACTCCGGGCCGGAGGATCACCACTTCGTCCTCAGGGCGGGCGAGGACGGGGCCACCCTCGTCGAGTTCGGTGACGGCCGGCACGGCCGCCGGCCGGCGCCGGGCAGCTCGACCGCGGTGACCTACGGCCGCGGCTCGGGGCGTTCGTCATCGGTCCTGGTGCAGCCGGGCCGGCTGACGCTCCACGGTGACTGGCCGGGGGTGGCGCCCGGCGGCGCGACGCGGACCGTGCTCGCGGATCTCGTGGAGGCCTTCAACGCGCACGACCTGGACCGGATCATGGGGTTCTTCGCCGACGACTGCGTGCTGGAGATGCCGCGGGGTCCCGACCCGTGGGGCGCACGCTTCGAGGGGAGGGCCGCCGTCCGGGAGGGCCTCGGGCAGCGGCTCGCCGGGCTGCCCGACGTCCACTACGGCGACGACGAGCACTGGCTGTGCGGGACCCACGCCGTCTCCACCTGGCTGCTGACCGGGACCCGGCCGGACGGGGCCCGCGTCGTCGTCCGGGGCTGCGACCTCTTCGACCTCGCGCCCGACGGCAGGATCGAGCGCAAGGACTCCTACTGGAAGATCGTCGACTGAGCCCGGTCGTGCCCGGACGGGTGGCGGTGCGGCCGCCCAGCCCGTCGCTGCGGCATACGGCGCATGCCGCGCGGCTGCCGGTACCGTCGGGCGGGTGGCTCGGCTCGTCGTCCTCAACGGTCCTCCCGGGATCGGCAAGTCCACCCTGTCCGCGAGGTATGCGGACCAGCACCCAGGAACCCTCGACCTCGACATCGACCGACTCCACGCGTTGATCGGCGGGTGGCGCGGTCTCGGGGGCCGGATCCACGACGTGCTCCGGCCCATCGCGTTGGCCATGGCCTCGGCGCACCTGGCGGCGGGGCGGGACGTCGTGGTCCCCCAGCACCTGGGATCCGCCGAGGCCGTCGACGCCTTCGACCGCATCGCCCAGGCGCACGAGGCGGCATTCTGCGAGGTCGTTCTGCTCGATGACCGAGCCGCGGCCATCGACCGCTACCGCCGTCGCTCTGACGGGGACGCGTGGGCGCGGTTCAGCCGCGACCTGGTCGTCGGCAGCGGCGGCCCGGACCTGCTCTCCGACCTCTACGACCAGGTGGTGGGCCTCATCGAGGCACGCCCGGGGACTCGGGTGGTCCGCAGCCGGGAGGGCGCTGTCGACGAGACGTATGCCGCGCTGCTCGCCGTCATCGACGAGGTCGCAACGCCCTGACCACCCCGGTGCCCGGGAACCGTCACGGTCCGGACCTCGTCAGTGGAGCATGCCCGTCCTCGACCACGCCGGCCGGCTCCTTGCTCCCTCGTCCTCGCACTGGCGTGTGCCGCCTGTGGTTCCTCCGGCGGCTCGGGCGCGTCGTGCGTCGGCCCGTACCTGGACTACCACCCACCGAAGGGGACAGGTCGGCGGCCCCACCCCGACGGTCGGCCCGGGCACGTCGATCACCATCTATGGCCACTGGTACACCAGCACCTGCAAACGACACGGGCCAGCGAGACCCACTCGAGGCCCTACCTCCGGTCCACCTGGTCGTGACTCTCCCGGGCGGCGTCGTCGAGGACCTCGGTGAGTTCACCTCCCAGGGCGCGGACATGGGGTTCTCCGCCATGGTCCGGGTGCCGGCCGCGACGCCCACCGGCACTGGCTCGGTCCGCGATGACCGCAGCCCGGAGGCGACGTTCGTGATCGCCGTCAGCCGCTGAGACCGCCAATGGCGGTGGCGAGGTCCCGACAGCGGGGTCAGACGGTGAAGACGACCTTGCCTTCGACGGACCCGTCGACCATCCGCTCGAAGCCCTCGCGGGCCTGGGCGAGCGGGCGGACCGAGTCGATCTGCGGCTCGATGCCGGCGTCGACGACGAACCGGGCCAGCCGCTGCAGCTCCTCGCGGCTGCCCATCGTCGAGCCGACGACCCGCAGCTGCTTGAAGAAGATCTTCGTCAGCTCGGCCTTCGGCGGCGCATCGCCCGAGGTCGCGCCGGAGATGACGATCGTGCCACCGGGGACGAGCGAGTTGACCGAGTGCGACCACGTCGCGGCGCCGACGGTCTCCATGACCGCGTCGACCCGCTCGGGCAGCCGGGCACCGGACTCGAAGGCCCGGTCGGCGCCGAGCGCCACCGCCTTCTCGCCCTTGGCCTCGTCCCGGGACGTCACCCACATCCGCAGACCGGCCGCCGTGCCGAGCTGGACGAGCGCGGTCGCGACGCCGCCGCCGGCCCCCTGGATCAGCACGGTCGACCCCGGGGTCACCCCGGCGTTGGCGAAGAGCATCCGGTATGCCGTGAGCCACGCCGTCGGCAGGCAGGCGGCCTGCTCCCAGCCGAGCCCCTCGGGCTTGGGAACGAGGTTGGCGGTCGGCACGGCGACCCGCGAGGCGAGGGTCCCGTCGTGCACTTCGGACAGCAGCGTCCGGCGCGGGTCCAGGGTCTCATCCCCCGTCCACCCCGCCGACGGGATGACGGCGTGGACGATGACCTCCTGGCCGTCGGGAGTCACCCCCGCCCCGTCGCAGCCCAGCACCATCGGCAGCCGGTCGGCGGGGAGGCCGACTCCCTTGAGGGACCAGACGTCGTGATGGTTGAGCGCGCAGGTGCGCAGCTCGACGACGGTCCAGCCCTCCCTCGGCTCCGGGTCGGGCCGCTCTCCCACCTGGAGCCCGCTCAGCGGGTCGTCGACGGACTGGCTGACGGCGGTGACGGCGAGCATGCCTCGACCCTACCCACCCGACGTGCCGAGCACGCTGGGGGCGGCGCGGTGCAGTGCGTCGCGCCAGTCCGGCAGCGGCTCGAGGCCGGCAGCGGCCCACATCGTATGGTCCAGGACGCTGTAGGCCGGGCGCGGGCGCCGGCAGGGGGTACTCCTGCGTCGAGATGGGGCGCACCCGCTCCGGGTCCATCCCCAGCTCCTCGAGCACCGCTCGCGCGAGGCCGTGCCACGAGGTCTGCCCACCGTTCGTCCCGTGCCAGATCCCGAAGGGCGCCCCGGCCTCGACGATCCGGGCGATCCCGTCGGCGAGGTCCCTCGTCCAGGTCGGCTGGCCGACCTGGTCGGCGACGAAGGTCAGGGTGTCCCGCTCCCCGGCGAGCCGGGCGACCGTCGCCGGGATGTTGCGACCGTGCTCCCCGTAGAGCCAGGCCGTCCGGACGACCCAGGTCCGTGGGCACTCGGCCCGCACGGCCCACTCCCCCGCGGCCTTGGTCCGTCCGTACGCCGAGGCGGGCGCGACGGGAGCGTCAGCGGCATACGGCGCGATCGCCGTCGCCGGCGACGACGTAGTCGGTCGAGAGCTGGACGAGGGCGGCGCCGGCGGCGGTGCAGGCCCGCGCGAGGTTGGCCGCGCCGACCGCGTTGAGGGCGAAGGCCCTCGGCTCGTCGGTCTCGGCCGCGTCGACCGCGGTGTATGCCGCGCAGTTGACGACGACGTCGTGGCCCGGGACCGCCGCGGCGCACGCGGACGGGTCGAGGATGTCGAGCTCGGCCAGGTCGCTGCGCGTGACGGTGTGGCCCCGCCCCTCGAGGACGTCGCACAGGTCGCGGCCGAGCATGCCGGCGGCGCCGGTCACGAGCCACCGCATCAGCGGCCCAGCCGCTCGTAGCGGGCCTCGGCGACGACCTTCGCGGTCCGCCACCAGTCCTCGTTGTGCTCGTACCAGGCGATCGTGTCGACGAGCCCGGATCGCACGTCCGGGTGGGCGGGCCGCCAGTCGGTCTCGGCGCGCAGCTTCGTCGAGTCGATGGCGTAGCGCAGGTCGTGGCCCGGACGGTCGGGCACGTGCTCGAACCAGTCGGCCGGTCGGCCCATCAGCTCGAGGATGAGCGCGACGACGTCGGCGTTGTTCATCTCGCCGTCGGCGCCGATGAGGTAGGTCTCGCCGAGCCGGCCCTGCTCGATGATGGCGATGACGGCGTCGTTGTGGTCATCGACGTGGATCCAGTCGCGGACGTTGGCCCCGGCGCCGTACAGCTTGGGCCGGACACCGTCGAGGATCCCGGTGATCTGGCGCGGGATGAACTTCTCCGGGTGCTGGCGCGGGCCGTAGTTGTTCGAGCAGTTCGAGATCGTCGCCCGGAGACCGAAGGAGCGGACCCAGGCGCGGACGAGAAGGTCGGCGCTCGCCTTGGACGCCGAGTAGGGGCTCGAGGGGTTGTAGGGCGTCGCCTCGGTGAACCGCGCGGGGTCGTCGAGCTCGAGGTCGCCGTAGACCTCGTCGGTCGAGATGTGATGCAGGCGCCTGCCGTGCCGGCGGACCGCCTGGACGACCTGGTAGGTGCCGACGATGTTCGTGTCGATGAAGGGCCACGGGTCCTCGAGCGAGTTGTCGTTGTGCGAGTCGGCGGCGAAGTGGACGACGACGTCGTGCGCGGCGACGAGCTCGTCGACGAGGGGCGCGTCGCAGACCGACCCCTTGACGACGTCGATGTCGCCGCGGACCGGGTCGAGAGAGGTGAGGTTCGCGGCATACGTCATCGCGTCGAGGACGGTGATCCGCCAGTCCGGCCGCACCTGGCGGGCCCGGATGACGAAGTTGCTGCCGATGAACCCGGCGCCACCGGTGACGAGGACCTTCATGGCCCCTCAGCGTAGGCGACCGCGCCGTCCGGGCCGGTCTGCCCCGCCCCCGTTAGGCTGCGCCCCATGAAGGGCATCATCCTCGCCGGCGGGACCGGGTCGCGGCTGCATCCCATCACGATGGGCATCAGCAAGCAGCTCATGCCCATCTACGACAAGCCGATGATCTACTACCCCCTCTCGACCCTCATGATGGCCGGGATCCGCGAGGTCCTCGTCATCACGACGCCCCAGGACCGGGAGCAGTTCGAGCGGCTGCTCGGCGACGGCAGGGCCTGGGGCATCGAGATCTCGTACGCCGTCCAGCCCAGCCCCGACGGGCTCGCCCAGGCGTTCGTCATCGGGGCCGACTTCATCGGCGGCGACGCGGTGGCGCTCGTCCTCGGCGACAACATCTTCTACGGCACCGGGCTCGGCACGGCGCTGCGCTCCAACACCGACGTCGTCGGCGGCCACATCTTCGCCTACCACGTGAGCAACCCCTCGGCCTACGGCGTCGTCGAGTTCGACGCCGACGGGACGGTCCGCTCGATCGAGGAGAAGCCGGAGCACCCCAAGTCCGGCTATGCCGTCCCCGGGCTCTACTTCTACGACAACGATGTCGTCTCGATCGCCGCCGACCTCACGCCCAGCGACCGGGGGGAGCTCGAGATCACCGCCGTCAACGACGAGTACCTCCGGCGCGGCGCCCTCACCGTCACGGTCCTCCAGCGCGGCACCGCCTGGTTCGACACGGGGACCTTCGAAGGGCTCATGGACGCCTCCCAGTTCGTCCACGTCGTCGAGGCGCGCCAGGGCCACAAGATCGGCTGCGTCGAGGAGGTCGCCTGGCGCAACGGCTGGCTCGACGACGAGCAGCTGCGGGCGCTCGCCGAGCCCCTGCGCAAGAGTGGCTACGGCGAGTACCTCCTCGAGGTCCTCGACGACGCCCGGAGGCCCTGATGGAGATCACGCCGTTGTCGATCGAGGGTGCCTGGGTCATCACGCCTCGCCAGTTCCCGGACAGCCGCGGGGTCTTCCTCGAGTCCTTCCGCGGCGACCGGCTCGCCGAGCACGTCGGCCACCGGCCCGACATCGTCCAGACGAACGTGTCCTCCTCGGCGCGGGGCACCGTCCGCGGCGTCCACTACGCCGACGTCCCGCCGAGCCAGGCCAAGTACGTCACCGTGCTGCGCGGCTCGCTCATCGACTACGTCGTCGACATCCGGGTCGGGTCCCCCACCTTCGGGAGCTGGCAGGCGGTCCGCCTCGACACGACCGACCGCCGGGCGGTCTACCTCTCCGAGGGGCTCGGGCACGCGTTCTGCGCCCTCGAGGACGACACGACGGCCCTCTACCTGTGCTCGGCGACCTACGCCCCGGAGCGAGAGCACGGCATCAACCCGCTCGACCCCAGCCTGGGGCTCGAGCTGCCCGACGATGTCCAGCCGCTGCTGTCGGCCAAGGACGAGGCCGCCCCCTCGCTCGCCGAGGCCGAGGCGGCCGGGCTGCTGCCGACGTATGCCGCGTGCCGCGCCTACGCCGACGAGCTCGCCGCCCGCTCACCGGACTGACCGACCAGGCCCCACCGGCCAGCTGGTGTCCACGAAAGGTGGGGATCCGCCCCATCAGGCCACCCGAAGGGGCACATCGCCACCCCTCACGGGCGCCAGACGGGGCCGGCCGGCATACCCGCGCCGGAGCCGGCACCACTCAGGCGAGCCGGGCGACCGCCGCCGCAACGGCCTCCGCCACGCCCTCCTGGAAGACGGACGGCACGATCTCGTCGGCCCTCGGCTCGGCCACCATCCCGGCGATCGCCTCGGCCGCGGCGAGCTTCATCGCCTCGGTGATCCGGGTGGCGCCGGAGTCGAGGGCGCCGCGGAAGATCCCGGGGAAGGCGAGGACGTTGTTGATCTGGTTCGGGAAGTCCGAGCGCCCGGTCGCGACGACGGCCGCGTGCCGGCCGGCGACGTCGGGATGGACCTCGGGGTCGGGGTTGGCGAGCGCGAAGACGATGGACCCGTGCGCCATGGCGGCGATGTCCTGCTCGGCCACCGTCCCACCGGAGACTCCGACGAAGACGTCCGCCCCCGCGAGCGCGGCGCCGATCGGTCCCGTGACCGCACGAGGGTTCGTCGAGGCAGCCAGCCGGGCCTTGTGCCCCGTCAGGTCGGTCCGGGCCGGGACGATGATGCCGCGCGAGTCGGCGACGACGACGTCGCGGACCCCGGCACGCTGCAGGAGCCGGGTGACGGCGACGCCGGCCGCGCCGGCGCCGGAGACGACGACCCGCAGGTCGGGCAGCGGCTTGCCGACGACCGTCGCCGCGTTGATGAGCCCGGCGAGAACGACGATGGCCGTGCCGTGCTGGTCGTCGTGGAAGACCGGGATGTCGAGCCGGTCGGCGAGCTGCTCCTCGATCTCGAAGCACCGCGGAGCCGCGATGTCCTCGAGGTTGATGCCGCCGTAGGTCGGGGCGAGGCGGGCGATCGTCTCGACGAGCTCCTCGACCGTCCCCGACTCGAGACACACCGGGACCGCGTCGACCCCGCCGAAGTGCTTGAAGAGGACGGCCTTGCCCTCCATGACGGGCATCGCCGCGAGCGGGCCGAGGTCGCCGAGCCCGAGGATCGCCGTGCCGTCGGTGATGACGGCGACGGTGTTGCGCCGCGAGGTGTACTCGCGGCTGAGCGCCGGGTCCTCGGCGATCGCGAGGCAGACCTGGGCTACCCCGGGTGTGTAGAGGAGCGAGAGGTCCTCCCGGCCGCGGAGCGGCTGGGTGGAGTGGACCCCGAGCTTCCCGCCCAGGTGGGCGCGGAAGACGGGGCTGTCCGGGTCGTGGCTCGTCGGCGACGAGGACCGTGCGGCGGCCTCGGGCATGAGTCGGCATCTCCTGCTGCGGTCGGGTATGCCGCCGAGGGCCCGGCGGCGCGGGGCTGAGCAGGGGTGGGCGCCAGCCGGAGCATGCGAGAGGTGAGCACGCGAGACCGACATGATGACACACCCATCGGACCCACATCGTTTCGTTATGTGAGCGTGACGCGGCTGGAACGTCCCGGTGGCAGGATGCTGGACGTCCGCGTCGCAGCCCGGCCGGCCGACGCACCCCTGGGAAAGGAACGCAGTTTCATGCCTCGCACCCGCGCCGCGGCCTTCGCCGCGATCGCCACCGTCTCGCTCGCGCTGACCGCGTGCGGCTCCAGCTCGCTCGGAACCGGATCCGGGTCCGACACGAGCTCCTCGACGACGAGCACGTCGTCCGCCGCCGTCACCGCCGACCCCGCCCTCGTGGCGAAGCTGCCCGAGTCGCTCAAGAGCAAGGGCACCATCACGATCGGCACCGACGCGACCTACGCGCCCAACGAGTTCCTCGCCAGCGACGGCAAGACCGTCCAGGGCATGGACGTCGACCTCTTCGACGCCGTGGCCGCGAAGTTCGGCCTCAAGACCGAGTGGCAGCCCGCCGGCTTCGACACCATCATCCTCGGCGTCAAGTCCGGCAAGTACGACGTGGGCGTCTCGAGCTTCACCATCAACGCCGACCGCAAGCAGCAGGTCAACATGGTGAGCTACTTCAACGCCGGGACCCAGTGGGTCGCCAAGGCGGGCAACCCCAAGAACGTCGACCCGAACAACGCCTGTGGGCTCAACATCGGCGTCCAGAAGGGCACCGTCCAGATCGACGACATCGACGCGCGGTCGCAAGAAGTGCACCGACGCGGGCAAGAAGCCGATCAACAAGATCGTCGAGCAGGACCAGTCCAAGGTCACCGCCGATGTCGTCTCCGGCAAGGCCGACGCGATGCTCGCCGACTCCCCCGTCGGCCTCTACGCCGTCCAGCAGACCGGGGGCCAGCTCGAAGCGGTGGGTGACATCTACGACGCGGCGCCGTACGGTTTCGTCGTGCCGAAGGACCAGACCGACTTCGCCCAGGCGATCGCCGACGCGCTCTCGCAGCTGGCCAGCGACGGGACGTACAAGGCCGCCCTGGACAAGTGGGGCAACTCCTCCGGTGCCATCTCGGACTTCTCCGTGAACCCCTGACACCGCATGGGAGGCGCTGATGTCGACGACACAGCTCCCTGACACGATGGACCGGCCGGGCGCGATCGACGCCCGGCCGGTCCGGCATCCCGGCCGCTGGATCGCGATCGCGGTCATCGCCGTCGTCTTCGCGATGATGGTGAGCTCGTTCACGACCAACCCCAAGTGGGAGTGGTCCTTCGCGTTCCGGGTGATGAACTTCAACCCGGTCCTCGAGGGGCTCATCAAGGGGACGATCATCGTCACGGCCGCCTCGATGGTCGTCGGCATCTCCCTCGGGATCGTCATCGCCGTCATGCGGCTGTCGTCGAACCCGGTGCTGCGCGGCGTCTCGTTCGTCTTCACCTGGTTCTTCCGGGCCGTCCCGCGCTACGTCCTCCTCGCGCTCCTCGGCGTCGGCGTCCTCTACCTCTACCCCGTGCTCGACATCGGCTTCCCGTTCGGGATGCAGCTGGCCGGGTGGCTCGGGATGAGCAACGACCTGACGATCGGCTCGATCGACGTCCGGACGATCAGCAGCGGGATCATCGTCGGCATCATCGGCCTCGGCCTGTCCGAGGCCGCCTACATGGCCGAGATCGCCCGGGCCGGCATCCTCTCGGTCGACACCGGCCAGGCCGAGGCGGCCCAGGCCCTCGGCATGTCGCCGGGCAAGACGATGCGGCGGATCGTCCTGCCCCAGGCCATGCGGGTCATCGTCCCGCCGACCGGCAACGAGACGATCGCCATGGTCAAGGACACCTCGCTCCTCGCCGCCGTGCCGGTGACGACCGAGCTGTTCTTCCAGGCGCAGGCCGTCGCCAACAGCACCTACCGGATCATGCCGGCCTACATGGCCGCGGTGATGTGGTACCTCATCGTCTGCACCGTCCTCATGATCGGCCAGTACTACCTCGAGCGGTACTTCGGCCGGGGCTTCGGCACCAAGGCGTCGAAGAAGAAGGAACGCCAGGTCGAGGCCGTCACGCAACGGATGCGCGGCCAGGACGGCACGGGAGGCATGTGATGGCGGGTCACCAGCGCGAGGGCGACCCGCTCGTCCACGCCGTCAACGTCCACAAGTCCTTCCACGGCAACGAGGTCCTCAAGGGCATCGACCTCGATGTCTACGCCGGCGAGGTCGTCGTCCTCCTCGGTCCGTCCGGCTCGGGCAAGACGACGTTCCTGCGCTGCATCAACCAGCTCGAGACGATCGACGGCGGCCGGATCTGGGTCGACGGCGAGCTGATGGGCTATGCCGACCGCGACGGCACGCTGCACCGGCTCGGAGACAAGGCCATCGCGGCGCAGCGCCGCGACATCGGCATGGTCTTCCAGCGGTTCAACCTCTTCCCGCACAAGACGGCGATGGAGAACGTCACCGAGGCGCCCACCCAGGTCAAGGGCGTGCGCAAGGCCAGGGCGCAGGAGCGCGCCATCGAGCTGCTGCGGCGGGTCGGCCTCGGTGACAAGCCGGCGGCATACCCGGCGCAGCTCTCCGGCGGCCAGCAGCAGCGCGTCGCCATCGCCCGGGCCCTGGCGATGGACCCCAAGCTCATGCTCTTCGACGAGCCCACCTCGGCCCTCGACCCCGAGCTCGTCGGCGAGGTCCTCAAGGTCATGCGCGACCTCGCCGAGGGCGGCATGACGATGATCGTCGTCACCCACGAGATGGGCTTCGCCCGGGAGGTCGCCGACGAGGTCGTCTTCATGGACGGCGGCGTCGTCGTCGAGAAGGGCCCGCCGCGCGAGGTCATCGACCACCCGCAGCACACCCGTACCAGGGCCTTCCTCAGTCGGATGCGCCAGGAGGAGGAGGCCGCCGGCCACAGCGACTCGGCGGCGGCCCTCGAGGCGGCCGGCATTCCCCCCGACCCCGAGGCGTGAGCCGGGACACCCGGCGCCTCCCCCGACCGGGCCTCGTCCGGGTCCGTGGCCGGTCCATGCTGCCCACGCTGCACGACGGCGACGTGCTCCTCGTCCTCCACGGCGCCCGCCCGAGGGCCGGTCTCGCCCTCGTCCGGCTGCCTCCGGACCGGTCCGGCACGCCGCGCCCGGTCTCGGTCAAGCGGCTCACCGGTCCGGACCCCGACGACGCCCGCCGATGGTGGGTCGACTCCGACAACGCGGCCGAGGGGGTGACGTCCTTCGACATCGGGTCCCTCCCCGAGGACGACGTCCTCGCCCGGGTCGTGCTCCGCCTTCCCCGTCCACAGCGGATCGACAGGGGACCGGGCGCGTAGCGGTACGGTCCCGGGGGTAGGTTGGACGAGAAAGCCGTCCCCGAGCACGAAGGGAAACTCCATGCGACTGACGCACCCGTCCCGTCTCTTCCGCATCCCCGAGGTCAGCGCCCACTGCGACCTGCCCTGCGGCGTGTACGACCCCGCCCAGGCCCGCATCGAGGCCGAGTCGGTCAAGATGATCTGCCAGAAGGTCGCCGGGAACGACGACCCCGACTTCCGGGTGCGCGCGACGATCATCAAGGAGCAGCGCTCCGAGCTCGTCAAGCACCACCTCTGGGTGCTGTGGACCGACTACTTCAAGCCCCCGCACTTCGAGAAGTACCCGCACCTGCACACCCTCTTCAACGAGGCCACGAAGCTCGCGGGCGCTGCGGGCACGAAGGGCGAGTTCGACGAGGGCGTCGCCGACCAGCTGCTGGCCAAGATCCAGGAGATCTCCGACATCTTCTGGGAGACCAAGAAGGCCTGACACCCGGACCACACGACGAACGGGGTGTGCCGCGCATGCGCGGCATACCCCGTTCGGCCGTCCGTGGGGCTACGGCCGGTGGCGGGTCAGCGGACGGCCGCCGGGCTCCCCCGGCCAGTCCGACGTCGAGCCGAGCAGCCGCAGCAGGTCCTCCTCGGCGCGGAACAGACCGGACCCGGGGCGCGCCCGCACGAGGACCTCGTCGACGATCCGGGCGGCGACCTTCTCGCCGTAGACCTTCTCACCGACGAGCTCGCCGCGGTGGAGGAAGGCGGAGTCGACGACCTCGGTGACGAAGTCGGCCGACAGCGGCGGCGCGAGGACGTTGCCGCCGGCGAGCAGCGACTCCCCGCGGTCGGTGCCGAACCGCAGCGTCACGCACGGGACGCCGAGGATGTTCGCCTCCTCCTGCATGCTGCCGGAGTCGGTCGCGAGGAGCCCGTAGCGGAGGAACGACGCGAGGACGTCGGTGTAGCTGTCCCAGACATCGGTGACGAGAAGGGTGTCGGGGAACTCGACCTCGAGCGCCTGGAGCCGCTCCTCCAGCCCCCAGTGCTCGAGGGCCCAGTCGGTGCCCTTGAGTCGCACCCAGAGGATGCTCCGGCCGCGGCGGAGCAGCTGCTCCAGGGCGTCGAAGTACGTCGTGAAGCGGACCCGGTCGTTGGTGTTCTCGCGGCGGTGGATGCAGACCCGGATGAACTGGCCGTTCGCGAGCTGGGGGTGCTTGTCGAGGATCCGGGAGTGCTCGACCTCGGGCAGCCGCTCGGAGATGGCGTCGACGACGGTGTTGCCGACGACCTCGATGGAGTCGGCCGGGAAGCCCTCCTCGAGGAGGAAGGTGCGGTCCAGCTCGACGGGGGCCGCGTGGAAGCCGGTTCCGGCGTCGGAGACGCGGGTGTTGAACTGCTCGGGGTACGGCTCGCGGCTGCCGGTCTCGAAGGTCTCCTCGCGCGCGGTGCGCGGCGAGGTAGGCGTCCCAGTCGAAGGCACCCGCCTCGAACGCCGCGAGATGCTCGACGAGGATGTCGCGGGTCGGGGTCACCGTGCGGATGCCGGCCTCGACGTGGACGCAGGCGATGCGGCTCGCGTAGGCCGCGACCGACACGGCCATCGACGTCGAGGTGTCACCGTGGATGTAGGGGATGAGGGTGTGGCCGCTCTCGGCCGCGACCCCGAAGAGGACGTCGGCGCTCGTCACCATGGCCGCGACGCGGGACCCGAGGGTGCCACCGCGGAGCCATCTCCATGAGGACGTCGACACGCATGTCGAACTCCTCGAGCATGCCGCCGGAGTAGGCGTGGTCGGTGTGCTGGCCGGTGTGGCACAACAGGGTCTGCTCGCCGCGTCGCCGCAGCTCGTGGTAGAGCGGGTACTGCTTGATGATGTCGGGCTTGGTGCCGATGAACACGACATGGACGACCGCCTCGGTCGACAGCTCGGCGAGGATCTCGCGCAGCCGTCGGCGGGCGGCGTCCGGGTCGGTCGGCGTGATGACGCAGCGGGGGTCGGTCACGGGTCTTCCTTCACGGGGGTGAGTCGGTCGAGGTAGGAGGTCTGGAGCCGGGCCGCGACCTCGGGGTGGGCGTCGGCGAGGCTGAGCGGGGTGACGAGGACGACCGTGTCGGAGACGACGATGGCGAGGTCGCGCAGGCCCGCGGTCACGACCGTGAGGGCGCTGTCGTTGACGACGAGCGAGTCGTCGCTGCCGAGGTCGATGTGGTCGCCGGAGGAGAACAGGGTCGCGCCGCTGGTCTCGACGACCGCCCGGTAGAGCGAGGGCCAGGTGCCGATGTCGTGCCAGGCGTAGTCGCAGTCCATGACGCCGATCTGCCAGCCGCCGTCGATGAGCGGCGTCAGCTCGTGGGCCGGTGCCCCGCTGCCGTCGTAGTCCTCCGCGTCGCCCGAGCGGACGTATGCCGTCACGGCGTCGTGCGCGTGCCGCGCCCCGACCCGGTAGGCCGTCAGCAGGGTCGCGGCGGAGAAGCAGTAGTGCGACGAGTTCCAGAAGGTGTCCGCCTCGGGCGACGAGCTCCTCGGCCGCCGCCTCCCCCGGCTTCTCGACGAACTCACGGGCGACGTGGATGTCGCTCGAGCC
Organism: uncultured Actinomycetota bacterium; assembly: GCA_963745335.1. Lineage (GTDB taxonomy): Bacteria > Actinomycetota > Actinomycetes > Actinomycetales > Dermatophilaceae > CAVSJJ01. Next base: position 369,831 of record CAVUXP010000005.1, on the reverse strand, counting down.
CATCGCCGCTCCGAAGGCCCGGATGTAGCCGAGCGCGGTGTCGGGCCGGGTCGCGCGCTTGCCGAGGATCGTCGTCCACCTCCGGTTGGCCTCGACGAACTCGAACGCCCGATCACAGCTGGCGATGAACGCCTCGGTCGGAGCGACGAAGCTGTCGGCGGCGGCGGTGAGGACCACCGCCTCCGGGTCCTCGCGGTGCAGTCGCTCGGCGATGAGGAGGAAGGCCATCGGCTTGCCTTGGAGCCGCGGCTCGAGGATGAGGTTGGCCTCGACGAGGTCGGGAAGGTGGTCCCGGACGTCCGCGGCATACCCCTCCGTCGTCGAGACGAAGACCCGGTCGGCGCCGACGCAGGCGGCGAGACGGTCGAAGGTCTGGGCGATGAGCGGACGGCTGTCGCCGAGCGAGCGGAACTGCTTCGGCTGCTCGGCCGTGCTGATCGGCCACAGTCGCGTGCCCTTGCCGCCGGCGAGGATGACGGCATAGCGATGAGGGTCCGTCATCGGCTGGCTGGCCTTTCGTCATGGTCGCCGAGCAGGTCTCGAACCACATCGGCGTCGAGGTGGCGGGTCCAGGTCACGACCGAGTCTAGGTCCACGTCGGCGCTGACCCCGAGAGCCGCGGCATCGACACGGTCCGGGGGCGTCGCGTCCGGCTCGGGCGCGAACCACACGCACCGCATCCCCGCGTTGACGGCCGCGCCGACGCCGGCTGTCGAGTCCTCGATGGCGACCGAGCCGGCGGCCCGGACGGCCAGCCGGTCGAGAGCGATGAGGTAGACGGTGGGGTCGGGCTTGCCCTGAGGGAGACCGATCGCGGAGACCCGGACCGGGATGAGCTCGGCGAGTCCGAGCCGATCCAGCGCCGCGTCGATGAAGGGCGGGGCCGAGGAGGAGGCGACGGCGAGCGGTATGCCGTCCGCCGCGAGCGCCCGGGCCGTCGCGACGGCCTCCGCGATCGGGCGCGGGTCCTCGACGAACCGGGCGCTCACCCTCGCGATGACCTCGTCGACGACCGCGTCGAGCTCGGCGTCGGGCAGGGTGAGATCGAGCGTCTCGATGATCGCCCGGACCGAGTCCGGCACCCGTCCACCCCGGAAGTGGGCCATCCGGTCGGGGTCGATGCCGTGCCGACCGTGGCCGCGCCGGGCCAGGGTCTCGCTCAGGCCCGTGGAGAACCCCCAGGCCCAGTGCGGCTCGGAGTCGACGAGCGTCCCGTCGAGGTCGAACACCACTCCGGGTCCGCGCGGGGTCATCGCCCCGCCTCGGTCGCCGCGGCCGGACCGGCGAAGAGCATGCCATCGAGGACGAACTCGACGGCGCTCGCGACGACGTCGGACAGGGTCTCCATGGGGCCTTCTCGATGCGGAGGGAACGGGACCGTGCACGGCGACGGGCCGGGACGATGGTACCGACCCCGGCGGGTCTCCATCCGAGAAGCCACCCGATGCGCTCAGCGGACCTCGGTGACGGGGACGGCGTCGGACCGGGGGGCCGACCCTGCTGCGCGGCGCGGACGGGCGAGCACGGTGATGAGCGCGTCGACGATGGCCGGGTCGTACTCGTAGCCGAGGCCGAGGTGGATCCGCTCGACCGCCCGGTCGACGACGTCCTGGCGTCGCCGCCCGCCGGTGAGATCGTCGAAGGCGTTCGCCACCTTGATGATCCGGCTCGCGACCGGGACGTCCTCGCCGAGCTCCCGGACCTGTCGGTACGGCTGTGCATGCACCTCGATGAGGTCGGCGACCTGGTCCAGCACCCCCGCGTGGCGGACGATCCTCGCCCCGTCCTGGGCGATGCGCTGCTGGTCGCTCGGGGCGGCCAGCACCGTCGCTCCCCCCGGAATCGGCTCGCGGAGGGCGATCTGGCCGAGATCGTGGAGGAGGGCGGCATACTCGACGTTGGTCACCTCGCGCTGGAGGAGACCGATGCTCCGGGCCATGGCGACCGACAGCTCGGCGACGCGTTCCGAGTGCCGCGGCGTCGTGTAGCCGCCCGCCTCCGTCAGCCGTGAGAGCGTGGCGATCATCTCGCGATACGTCTGTTGGTTCGCGGCGTACCTCTGGACGGCGACATAGGTGAGGACCATCGGGAACAGGGCCAGGGGCAGCGCGGCGAGACCGAGGGCGGGCGAGAGCAGCGCGACGAGCGGCCCGGCCGCGACGAGTGCGGCGTTGAGAGCCGGCGCCTCCCCGACGTCGTCGCGCAGGACCGCCCACCAGTTGGCGCGGCCGTGGTGGGCGCGGATGAGACCGCCGAGCACGATCTCGACGAGGACCCCGACGGAGGCGATGGCCAACATGGAGATCGCCACGAGTGGGGTGGTCGTCTGCAGGTGGACCTGCAGATCCCACAGGGACGTGCCCCCGATCTCGAGGGCCCGCGCGAGCAGCCCGACGACCCCGGCCCCGAGCAGCCGCGCCGCGGCGAGATACAACCCGACATCCCTGCCGAGCACCCGACGGAGCAGCAGGCCGGTGCCCAGGCCCACGGCCGCGACGATGATGATGACCGAGGTGCGGGTCGCGAAGGGATCCTCGCCGTTGAGGAGGGCCGTGAAGGCGAGGGCGATGGCCGAGGCGGTGGCAACGGGGGCGGCCTCCCGGCCACTGGGTAGCCGAACCCGCCCGAGCTCCCCCACGGCCAGGGCCACGAGGTATGCCGCGACCAGCCGGGGGTGGGCTTCGAGGACCCGCACCAGGCTGCCCTGGGTGCGGAGAATCGAGACGACGATGGCGAAGAGAGCGAGGCCGATGACGGTCCGCTCCCAGGTGACGAACCGCATCACCCGCCGTTTCACGACCGACCCGCCTCGGACTGTCGGGCCAGGGCCGCCACGAAGATGTCGACGAGGCCGGCATCGCCTGCCGGAACCTGATCGCGGATCCGGGCGACGGCGTCATCGTGCCCGATCGGGGGTTCGTCGTGGGACCCCACGGTCGTCAGGAGGTCGTAGGTATGGGCGATGTGGACGACGCGAGCCGCGAGCCCCTCGAGATCGGGCACCTCCCCCGTCCCGTCGAGGGTGTTGCGCACGGGGTCGTTGTGGTGGGCGATCCCGTCCAGCGCACCGGACAGGAACGACATCTCCCGCAGCATGTGGGCGCCCCGGCGGGCGTAGCTGCGGTAGACCGCGTCATCGGTCCGGCCCGCCTGGACGACGGCCGTCGGCAGCGCGATGAGGCCCACGTCGTGCAGCATCCCGGCGATCCGGACGTCCCGCACGTCACCGGGCCCGAGGCCGAGGCTCTCGGCCATGTCGTGCGACATGCTCGCGACCCGGTGGCTGTGACCGGCGAGGTGGGGCGCCTTCGTCTCGATGGCGGCGACGAGCGCGTCGAGGGTCCGCTCGCGGGCCTGGCGCTCCTCGCCGTACTGCCGATAGGCCCACCAGGCGCCCAGCATCGGCAGGAGGATGAAGGCGGCGCTGAACGCGCCGAGCCCCACCGGAAGCCAGAGCACGACGAGCAGGAAGGACAGCACGCCGTAGCCGACCGACGGTCAAGCCGCTGTTGCCGAGGAGAGCCGAAGCACGAGGGGCCGGACCGGCGTGCCCGTCGGCGACCTTGATGACGCCGGCGAGGAGCAGCGCGTTGAGGAGGGTGAGGATGACGTCGACGACGATCGAGCGGGATGCCGACCCTGAGCAGCAGGGTCCCGAGGCCCTCAGCGACTCGATCGTCGGTCTGCGCCGCCGACCAGCCGGTAGGCGAAGCCACCGGCACTGGCCAGCAGCGACCACATGCCGGCATTGAAGATGCCGGTTCCGAGGAGGAAGCCGTCGGTCGGACCAGAGGGGCATGCGCCAGGCCGACGAGACCCGCAGCCACCGGTGGCACCATGGCGGCCGCCGCCAAGACGATGACGTGGCCGGCGGAGAACTGGACGCGCGTCTCGATGATGCTGCTGCCCACGGCCGAGCCGTGAGCACGGCCAGGGCAGCCAGCACCACCGTGGCGCCTGGGCGGCTCCAAGCCGTCCAGGCGCCAGGACACAGCGCCGAGTCCGACCGCGACGACGCACACGGACGCGATGTAGATGATGGTCGCTACTTCACGTGAACGCCGGTTGGCCGGCGACGCGGTGTCGCGGCCGCGGGCGTCACGCATGGGCGCCAGGTCAGGCGCTCAGCGTCCCAGCATCCAGCTGCCGGCTGGAGCCGCGTTCCAGGACCAGCCGACCGGCTCGAGCGCCGGTCCAGGACCAGCCGTCAGGCTGGACCAGCACCGGCTCCCACGACCAGCCGTCAGGCTGCGCAGCACCGTTCCAGGACCAGCCGACCGGCTGGCGCCGGTCCACGACCAGCCAGTCAGGCTGCGACCACGCCGGTCCAGGACCAGCCGTCGGGCTGACGCAGCACCGCGTCCAGGACCAGCCGACCGTCTCGGCACCGTTCCAGGACCAGCCGTCAGGCTGAACCGCGCCGGTCCAGGACCAGCCGTCCGGCTGCGCAGCACCGCGTCCAGGACCAGCCGACCGGCTGCGGCGCCGGTCCACGACCAGCCGTCAGGCTGAACCGCGCCGGTCCAGGACCAGCCGTCGGGCTGAGCAGCAATGGGAGCAGGGGTGAGCGTTGCCGCGGAGGCGGCGGAGGGAGAGATGATCGCTGCGAGGGAAGCGATTCCGAGGGCGGCGATGACAGTGCGAAGACGGCGCACGATCGTTCCTTTCAGGGGTGGCCCGGTCCCGAAATGCCGGGCGCTGAGGCGATGATAATGGTCTCACGCAGCGTGGATATGCCACAATTCCAAGGAGATTCGACACATCCGCGTGTCGTGCCCCCGAGCGAGAAGGAGATTTCCGTGAGTAAGCGTGCCCGCAAGCGCCGCGCCCGCAAGGGCAACAAGGCCAACCACGGCCGCAAGCCGAACGCCTGACGCGTCCGAGACACCGATAAGGGCCGGTCACCACCTGGAGTGGTGACCGGCCCTTATCGGTGTCCGAAGGCGCGGCTATTCGTCGAGCTCGAAGCGGACCCGCGTGATGCGGCGCATGATCTCGACCCGGAGCTCGGCCGGCGCGGTCTCGCAGCCGCAGGAGCGGCGGACGAGCGACTTGAGCGCCGCATCGAGATCGTGCTCGTGAAGGCACGGACCGCATTCCTGCAAATGGGCCGCGACGAGCTTCATGTCGCCTTCGTCCATCTCTCCGTCGAGATACTCGTAAATGCGATACATGACGTCGGTGCACTCGAAGTGTCCGGCGTGCGGCTCGTGACCGGTCATGTCGCCCCCTCGCTCCGGCCGGCGGCCTCGAAGCCGCGGTCCCGGGCGTATCCCTCGAGCAGGCCACGCAACTGGCGACGCCCGCGGTGCAGCCGCGACATGACCGTCCCGATGGGGGTGCCCATGATCTCGGCGATCTCCTTGTAGGCGAAGCCCTCGACGTCGGCGAGATAGACGGCCAGACGGAAGTCCTCGGGCAGCTCCTGGAGGGCCCGCTTCACCTCGGAGTCCGGCAGCCGGTCCAGCGCCTCGGTCTCCGCCGAGCGCAGCCCCGAGGACGTGTGGGACTCGGCGCGGACGAGCTGGTAGTCCTCGACCTCGGCGGCGTCGGACTGCTGGGGCTCCCGCTGCTTCTTGCGATAGGTGTTGATGTAGGTGTTGGTGAGGATGCGGTACATCCACGCCTTGAGGTTCGTCCCCGGCTGGTACTGGTGGAATGCCGCGAACGCCTTGGCGTACGTCTCCTGGAGGAGATCCTCGGCGTCGGCCGGGTTGCGGGTCGTCCGGAGGGCGGCGGAGTACAGCTGGTCGAGGAGCGGCAGTGCCTCGCGCTCGAAGCGCGCCTGCCGCTCGTCCATTGTCTCGGTTGCGACGTCGACGATCTCGTCGGCGCGACCGGAGGCTGAGGGTGGTGTCGTCATCGACGACCACCCTAGTCCCACGTCCGTGGGGGCCGACGCGTGCAGGACGAGCATGGCTGCCTTTCGGAGACGTGCGGTACCGAGGTGAACAACACCGCAGAACCCGGGCGGCATTCCCGAACGGGCAGGTCAGCCCAGCTGCTCCAGCCACGACAACGCCGCCACGGCGACCTGGACGGACGCCGCGTCGACGGAATGCGTCCCCGGAACTGCCGTCACGTATGCCGGGTCCGGGAGCTCGGAGACGACCTCCCCGGGTGTCCCGAACGGGTCCGCCGCGCCCTGGATGACGCGGAGGGCGAGCCCCTCCATGAGGGGCATCGTCAGTTCGTCGGCGCGGGAGGACCCCGGCCGTCCGGGCGGATGCAGAGGGAAGGACACGGCGAGCACCCCCACGGCACCGAGCGCGTTGGCGGTCCGGCAGGCGACCCGGGCGCCCGCGCTGCGACCACCGACGACGAGCGGCCGGGGCAGTGCGGAGCGCCCGGACAGCAATGCCTTCACCATCGGCACCCACGCCTTGTCGAGCGTCGCCGGTGCGGGCGCCACCTTGCGGCCGGCAACGCGCCACGGCTGGTCGAGGAGCCCGACGGACCATCCGGCATCGACGGCCGCCGCCGTCACCGCGCGCAGGTCGGCCGACCAGCCCTGGCCCCCCGCGCCATGGCCGAGCAGCAGGGTGCCGACGGGCGCGGCGGCCCCGTGGATGCTGACCCGACCCGGCCCGACGGGGGTGTCGAGCTCGATGGTGCGGATCGGCATCAGGCTCCTCCGAGAATCTCTCCGGTCATCGGATCCACCACCCCGTCGAGGGTGGCCGGGTCCGCCGGCGCGATGAGGCCCGCGCCGTTGGCTCTGCTACTGCTGACGGACGAGGAGACGGGGTATGCCTCGAACCGGCCGGGCAGCGCGAACGCGACAAGGTCGGCGACCCGCCCAGCGTCCGTCGTGGCCGGATCCAGCCACCGGGCCCAGTCCGCCCGCTCGAGGACGAGCGGCTGCCGGTCGTGGATGCGGTCCAGCCCCGGCTCGGCCGCCGTCGTGATGATCGTGAAGCTGACGAGCCAGGCGTCCGGGTCGTCGGCGTCCGCGATGGCGGGGTCGCGCCAGAAGTCATACAGACCGGCGAAGCCGAGCAGCTCGCCGTCGGCGCGGTGGGTGAAGAACGGCTGCCGTCGTGGCTTGCCCTTGGCATCGGTGGCGGTGGGAGACACCTGCCACTCATACCACCCGAGGGCCGGAACGATGCATCGCCGTCGCTCGAGGGGCCGTGCGTAGGAGCGGGTCGTCGCCACGGTCTCCGCCCGGGCGTTGATCATCCGCGCACCCGACCGTGGGTCCTTCGACCAGCTCGGGACGAGACCCCAGGTCAGCAGCCGGAGCTGGCGCTGGGGAGCGGCGTCGGGGTCCTGCCGAGAGCCCCGGGTGAGGACGACCGGGGCCTGCTTCGTCGGCGCCATGTTGTAGTCCGGAGTGCCCGCCGGGGGCTCCTGGGCGGACACGAGCACCGAACGGGTCCGCTCCCCCGTCCGGTCCACATCGACCTCGAACTCCTCGACCAGCTCCCCGGGGTTCGCGGTCGCGGCATACCGGCCACACATGGGGGGAACCCTACGCATCGTCGCGAAGAGGAACTACCGTAGAGGCGTTCGCAACCACGTCGGAGAGCAGATGACCGTCGCCACAGACACGCGCCCCCCCGGGGCGGACAGGGGCTCCAGGGTGAGACATGCCTGACCCGGACTGGACCGCCCCCACCCTCGACCACCCGATCGACGCGACGGTCGCCCTGCCGGGCTCGAAGTCCCTCACCAACCGCTATCTCGTGCTCGCGGCGCTCGCCAACGGGCCGTCCCGCCTTCGCCGTGGCCTGCGGTCGCGGGACACCCTGCTCATGGCGCAGGCGCTGCGCTCACTCGGCTGCGAGATCGACGAGCTCGACACCGCCGACGACGGCCCGCCGGACTGGCTCGTGCAGCCGCGGCCGCTGGCCGGCAACACCCGGGTCGACTGCGGGCTCGCGGGAACGGTCATGCGGTTCCTGCCGCCGGTCGCCGCGCTCGCCTCCGGCCCCGTCGCGTTCGACGGCGACGAGGCGGCTCGCCTGCGCCCGATGGGGCCCGCGCTCGATGCGCTCCGCGCGCTGGGGGTCGACCTGGTCGACGACGGCCGCGGCGCCCTACCCTTCACCGTCCGCGGGAGAGGACGCGTCCGCGGCGGCGAGGTGACCCTCGACGCCTCGGGGTCCTCGCAGTTCATCTCGGCGCTGCTCCTCGCCGGGGCCCGCTTCGACGAGGGCGTCACCGTCCATCACGACGGCAAGCCGGTTCCGAGCCAGCCACACATCGACATGACCGTCGAGGTCCTCCGCGACGTCGGGGCGCTCGTCGACGACACCGAGCCCGACACGTGGCGGGTCGAGCCGAGCGAGCTGGGATCGCTCGACGTCGAGGTGGAGCCCGACCTGACGAATGCCGCCCCCTTCCTCGCCGCCGCCGTCGTCTCCCGCGGGTCGGTCCACATCCCCGGCTGGCCACAGCACACGACGCAGGCGGGCGACGCCCTCCGCGACATCCTCGACGCGATGGGCTCCGACGTGTCGCTCACCCGCGAGGGCCTCACCGTCCGCGGTGGCGACGCCATCGTCGGCGTCGACGTCGACCTCCACGACGCCAGCGAGCTCACCCCGGTCGTCGTCGCCCTCGCCGCCCTTGCCGACTCGCCCTCCGTCGTCCGAGGGGTCGCCCACATCCGTGGCCACGAGACCGACCGGCTCGCCGCGCTGGAGGCGGAGCTGAGCGCCCTCGGCGGCCGCGTCACGCAGACCGAGGACGGCCTCCGGGTCGATCCCGCGCCCCTGCACGGCGGCACCTTCCACACCTACGCGGACCATCGGATGGTCATGGCCGGCTCGGTCCTCGGGCTCGCCGTCGGCGGCCTGACGATCGAGGACGTCGCGACGGTGGCCAAGACCCTTCCGCAGTTCACGACGATGTGGGAGCGGCTCGTCGGCGGCGTCACGGCGGGGGCCCTCTCCTGATGGCCCGGTCGGTCCGCGACTACGACGAGTCGGACGTCCGGATCAGGCCGAACCGGCGCGGCTCGAGGCCGAGGTCGAAGGAGCGACCCGCCCACGAGGACGCCGTGCCGGGACTGGTCATCGCCGTCGACCGGGGCCGCTACACGGTCCTCGTCGAGGCCGGGGTGCCGCGGCGGGAGGACCCGGAGCGGGTCGTCACCGCGATGCTGGCCCGCGAGCTGGGCCGGAAGGGCATCGTCGTCGGGGACGACGTCGCCCTCGTCGGGGACGTCTCGGGAGCAGAGGGCTCCCTCGCCCGCATCGTCCGGGTCGCGGACCGCACCCGGGTGCTGCGCCGGACGGCCGACGACACCGACCCCGTCGAGCGGGTCATCGTCGCCGGGGCGGACCAGCTCGTCATCGTCTCCGCCCTCGTCAACCCCGAGCCGCGCCCGCGGCTCATCGACCGGTGCCTCGTCGCCGCCTACGACGCCGGCATGGACCCGCTCCTCGTCCTCACCAAGGCGGACCTCGCCGATCCCGGCGCGTTCCTCGGCGCCTACGCCCCGCTCGAGGTTCCCTACGTCGTCACCCGGCGCGACGACGGGTCCGTCGCGCCCGCGGGGCTCGACGAGCTCGGCGACCGGCTGAGAGGCCACCGCAGCGTCCTCGTCGGACACTCCGGGGTGGGCAAGTCCACCCTCGTCAACGCACTCGTCCCCGACGCCCACCGAGCCATCGGTGGGGTCAACGACGTGACGGGGCGCGGGCGGCATACCTCGACGTCAGCGGTCGCACTCCGGCTGCCGGATCGTTCCGGATGGGTCATCGACACGCCGGGCGTCCGCTCCTTCGGGCTCGCCCACGTCGCCCTCGACCGGATCATCCACCACTTCCCCGACCTCGAGCCCGGGACGGCACAGTGTCCCCGCGGATGCACCCACGACGAGGAGGAGTGCGCGCTCGACGCGTTCGTCGCCTCCGGCGAGGCCGGGCCCGCCGGGCCGGCGCGGCTGGAGTCGCTGCGTCGGCTGCTGCGGGCCCGCGGCAGCGAGGCCGGCGACTGACCTGGTCCGGCGGGTGCCGGACCCGGCAACGTCCCTAGCCGCCGCTCGAGACGTCGACCGTCGAGACGATGGCTCGCGGCTCGGCGAAGTGGCAGGCCGAGACGTGCTCCGCGACCCCGTCCGGCCGCGGCATGAGCACGGGTTCCTCGACCGAGCACTTCTCCTCGGCCTTCCAGCACCGGGTGTGGAAGCGGCAGCCCGTCGGCGGGTTGGCCGGCGACGGGACATCGCCCTCGAGGACGATCTGGTCGCGCTTGCCGCGCAGCGTCGGGTCGGGCACCGGCACGGCGGACAGGAGCGCCTGGGTGTACGGATGGGTCGGCCGCTCGTAGACCTCGTCCTCGGTCCCGATCTCGGCGAGCTTGCCGAGGTACATCACTCCGACCCGGTCGGAGATGTGCCGGACGACGGACAGGTCGTGGGCGATGAAGATATAGGCGAGGCCGAGCTCGTCCTGGAGCTTCTCCATGAGGTTGACGACCTGGGCCTGGACCGAGACGTCGAGCGCCGAGACCGGCTCGTCACAGACGAGGACCTTGGGGTTGAGCGCGATCCCCCGGGCAATGCCGATCCGCTGCCGCTGGCCGCCGGAGAACTGGTGGGGGAAGCGGTTGATGTGCTCGGGGTTGAGCCCGACGAGGTCGAGGAGCTCCTGGACACGCTTGCGGCGCCCGCCCTTCGGCTCGACGTCGGAGTGGATCTCGAAGGGCTCGCCGACGATGTCGCCCACCGTCATGCGGGGGTTGAGCGAGGTGTAGGGATCCTGGAAGACGATCTGGATGTCGCGACGGAGCCGGCGCAGCTGGCGGGCCGAGGCGGTGCCCATGTCCTCGCCCTCGAAGATGACGCTGCCACCCGTCGGCTTCTCGAGCCGCATGAGCAGGCGGCCGAGCGTGGACTTGCCGCACCCGGACTCACCGACGATGCCGAGCGTCTCACCCCGGTGCAGGTCGAAGCTGACGCCGTCGACGGCCTTGACGTGACCCTGGACGGTCCGCAGGACCCCCTTGCGGATGGGGTAGTGCTTGACGAGATCCTCGGCGGAGAGAATCACCTCAGCCATTGAGGACCTCCTCGGCGTAGTGGCAGGCGGAGAGCCGGCCGGGGGCGACCTCGCGGAGGGCGGGGATGTCGCGGCGGCAGTTGGCCTGGGCCAGGTAGCACCGCGGGTTGAAGGCGCAACCGCTCGGGATGTTCATCAGGTTGGGCGGCAGACCGGCGATCGTCTTGAGCGTCTTGCCCTTCTGGTCCAGCCGCGGAAGCGAGTCGATGAGACCTCGGGTGTAGGGGTGGGCCGGAGCGGAGTACGCGTCGTAGACGTCGGCCTTCTCGACGAGCCGACCGGCATACATGACGGCGATCCGGTCGGCGACGTCGGCGACGACGCCGAGGTCGTGGGTGATGAGGATGAGCCCCATCTGCCGCTCCTCCTGCAGCTCCTGCAGGAGAGTCATGATCTGCGCCTGGACGGTGACGTCGAGGGCCGTCGTCGGCTCGTCGGCGATGAGGACCGCCGGGTCGAGCGCGATGGCCATCGCGATCATGATCCGCTGGCGCATGCCGCCGGAGAACTGGTGCGGGTAGGCCCGGACCCGCTCGCGGGCCGCCGGGATCTGGACCCGCTCCATGAGCCGGACCGCCTGGGCAAGGGAGTCCGACTTGTTCATGTCACGGTGCTTGCGGAACATCTCGGCGATCTGCCAGCCGACCGGGAAGACCGGGTTGAGCGAGGACAGCGCGTCCTGGAAGATCATCGAGATCTCTGGCCCGCGTACCTTGCGGCGGCGATCCTCCGGCATGCCGAGCAGGTCCTGCCCGCAGTAGTAGATGTGGCCGCTGGGGATCTTGGCCGGTGGCATGTCGAGGATGCCCATGATCGCCTGGGCCGTCACCGACTTGCCCGAGCCGGACTCGCCGATGATCGCGAGCGACTCCCCCTGGTCGAGGGAGAACGAGACGCCGTTGATCGCCTGGGCGACGCCGTCGCGGGTGTGGAACTCGACGTGGAGGTCCTCGACGTCGAGAAGCCGGCCGTCGATCGGCTGGTAGCCGGACCCCGACGACGAGGGGGCGGTGGTGTCCTGGATGGTCATCGGTTCTCCGTCACCGGGTCTTGGGGTCGAACGCGTCGCGCACCGCGTCACCGAGCATGATGAACGCGAGGACCGCGAGGCTGAGGAAGAGGCTCGGGAACAACAACGACCACGGGGCCACCCGGATCCAGACGAGGGAGTCGGAGATCGCGACGCCCCACGAGATCGCCGGCGAGACGAGGCCGATGCCGAGGAAGGAGAGCGACGCCTCGGCCGAGATGTAGGCACCGAGGTTGATCATGGCCACGACGAGCACCGGGGCCATGGCGTTCGGGAGCACGTGGGAGCGGATGATCCGCCACGGACCGGCGCCGAGGGCCCGCGCGGCCGTGATGTAGTCGTTGGGTTTGACCTGGAGCACCGAGCCGCGCATGAGCCGGGCGAGGCTCGGCCACCCGAGCAGCGACAGCGCGAGGACGACCTTGCCGACGACGGCGAAGTAGCTCGAGTTGACGTCGTTGGGGAACGTCGTCATGAAGAGGATCCCGCCGAGGAGGAACGGGATCGCGAAGAAGATGTCGGTGATCCGCATGACCACGGCGTCCGTGATGCCGCCGTACCAGGCGGCGAGCGTGCCGATGAAGGCGCCGATGAGGCTCGTCGCCGTCGTCGCGAGGACGCCGACGAGGATCGACGCGCGGGCGCCGTAGATCGTCCGCGCGTAGACGTCGTAGCCCTGCGTGTCCCGGCCGAACCACTGGTCGCTGCTCGGTGGGGTGTTGCCGAGCTTGAGGATGGCCTCGTTGGGGTCGGTACGGGTGAACAGCTGTGGCACCGCCGCCATGAGGACGAACAGGACGATGAGCGCCAGGGAGGCCCAGAAGAGCCAGTTGTGACGCAGCTCTCGGAACGCCTCGGAGCTCAGTGACCGCGGTGCGCCGACTCCCTCGTCCTGGGGCTCGGACTCGGCCGCGACGGCGATGGACTGGGTCTCAGTCATGGCTAATCCTCGGGTCGAGCACGCCGTAGAGAAGGTCGACGATCAGGTTCATGAACAGGTAGACGATGACGAGCAGGGTCACCGTTCCGACGACGGCCACGCCGTCCCGGCTGTGGATGCTCTGGAAGACGAAGGACCCGACGCCACCGATGTTGAAGATGCCTTCGGTGATGATCGCGCCACCGATGAGCGCGCCGAAGTCGGCGCCGACGAACGTGACGACGGGGATGAGCGAGTTGCGCAACGTGTGCAACCCGATCGTTCGACGTCTCGTCAGGCCCTTCGCGGTCGCCGTTCGCACGTAGTCGGATCTGAGGTTCTCGACGAGGTTCGTCCTCGTCAGCCGGGCGACGTACGCGAGCGAGAGGGAGCCGAGCACGATGCCGGGCAGCAGCAGCTCCATCCAGGTCGCCTGAGGCGACACCGTGGGCTTGACGATGCCGAGCTTGACGCCGAACACGGTCTGGGAGACCGAGCCGAGGACGAAGGTCGGGATCGAGATGACGACGAGGGTCGAGAGCAGGACGAGGTTGTCGAAGAACCGGCCCTTGCGGATCCCCGCCAGCATCCCGGCGACGACGCCGACGATGAGCTCGAAGAGGATCGCGATGATCGCCAGGCGGGTCGTGATCGCATAGCGGCGGGCCAGCTCGTCGGCGACGTTGAGTCCCTGGAAGGTCGTGCCGAAGTCGCCGTGGAGCAGCTTGCCCAGGTACTTGAAGTACTGGACGAGCAGGGGGTCGTCCAGGTTGTGGTCCAGGCGGAACTTCGCGATGAAGGCCGGGGAGCAGGGACGGTCTCCGCACTTGCCGGCCAGCGGGTCACCGGGAAGAGCGAAGACCATCGCGAAGATGATGAACGTCGCTCCGAGGACGACAGGGATCATCTGGAGCAGGCGTCGAACGATGTACTTGCTCACCAGACCTCCTTGTGAGAGTGAGTCTGTGCACGCGATTTCCGAGACACTATCGCCTCGGCCGAGCGAATCCTATGCCGGTCGGCGGCGGATGCCCGCGGGCCCGGCCGCCGGAGCTGCGCGGGTCGGGGGTGACAGCGTCGCGGCCCGCCGATCGGGTGGGATCGGCGGGCCGCGGCGTCACCGGGTGCGGTGGTGGCATCACCCGTGGGCGACGCCACCACCGCCCTGTGTCACTTGACCGTCACGGAGGACAGGTCGAAGGTGCCGAACGGCGTCAGCTTGACGTTGTCGACCTTGGTCGACCACGCGGCAACCGCCTTGGAGTACCACATCGGGATGACGGGCATGTCGTCCTTGAGCAGCGCCTCGGCCTGCTGGTACTTCGCGTTCGCCTCAGCAGCGTCGGTCGCCGCAGCGGCCTCGGTGATGAGCTTGTCGAACTCGGGGTTGGAGTAGTCGCTGTCGTTCGAGCCGGCGCCCGTGCCGTAGAGCGGGGCGAGGAAGTTCTCGATCGACGGGTAGTCCATCTGCCAACCGGTGCGGAACATGCCCTTCATCTTCCGGTCGGTGATCTGCGTGCGGAAGGTCGCGAAGTCGGGGACCGCGACGGCCTTGCACGGCACATCGAGCGCCTGGGAGATGGAGTTGCAGGTGGCCTCGGTCCACGCCTTGTGGTCACCATCCGCGTTGTAGGACAGGGTCATCGTGCCCTTGTAGCCGCCGGCCGAGGCAAGCAGGTCCTTGGCCTTCTGCGGGTCGTACGTGCAGTACTCACCACAGGCGTCGGCCTTGTAGCCGTCGACGACGGGGGCGACCCAGCCGGTGGCCGGGACCTTGGTGCCCGAGAGCACCTTGTCGATGATCGTCTGCCGGTCGATCGCCATCGAGATGGCGTGGCGGACGTCCTTGTTCTCGTAGCTCTTGTCACCGGACTTCGGCGACGGGAAGCTGATCGACTGGAAGACGCCGACGGCCTGGACCACGTTGCGGTCGGGCAGGTCGGTCTTGTACTTCTCGCCGGCGAGCGCCGAGGTCGGAACCGCGTCGAGCAGGTCGAGCTGGTCCGCCTGGACGTCCTTGTAGGCCGCGTCGGTGTCCTGGTAGATCTTGAAGGTCACCTTGTCGACCTTGGGCTTGAAGTCGCCGGAGTAGTCGGCGAACTTGCTGAGCACCATCGCGGTGCCCTTGTCGTAGCTGTCCATCTTGAACGGACCGGCGCCGATCGGCTTCTCGCCGAAGGACTTGCCGTCGTCCGCGAAGAAGCTGTCGGGCAGCGGTGCGAAGGCGGTGTAGCCGAGACGGACCGCGAGGTTGGAGACCTTCTCGGTCGTCTTGATGGTGAAGGTGTAGTCGTCGACGACCTTCAGACCGGACATCGTCTTGGCCTTCGGCGGCTTCGCCTCGCAGTCCTGCTCACCCGCGGCGTTGGTGCCGCAGTCGAGGTCGGAGGCGCCCTCGATCGGGTCGAAGAAGTACGAGTTCAGCGTCCCGTTCGGGCCGTAGCGGTCCCAGTTCCAGGCGTCGACGAAGTTCTTCGCCTTCACCTCGGTCCCGTCCTGGAACATGTAGCCCTTCTTGAGCTTGACCGTGAAGTTCTGGTTGTCGGTCGTGTCGATGGACTCGGCGATGTCCATCTCGGGCTCGGCGTTGTCCGGGTTGTAGTGGATGAGCTTGGCCAGGACGGCGTCCAGGACGTTGCCACCACAGGTCTCGTTGGTGTTGGCCGGGACGAACGGGTTCTGCGGCGTACAGCCGTGGACGGTGATCTCACCGCCGCCGCTGCCACTGCCCGAACCGCCACCGCTGCTACCAGAGCCGCAGCCGGCGACGAGCAGGGCCGCGGCCGACGCGGCAGCCACGACGACCGTGCGAGTGGTTCCTCGCATGGATGTCCTCCTACGTGAAAGTTGTCCGCTCGTTGGTACGAGCAGGGGGAAATGGTCCGGTGTTCTGGTTGGAACGCGGGCCGCAACGCCCCAGCAGACGTCGCTCCCCCATCAAAGACCACGGGTATGCCGGTGTCCAAGGCCCGGAGCGAGCCGAGACCCGATTGTGACCGTCCCGTGACGGGGCGGTGGAAGCCCGGATCCGCCTCCGGGAGGGGGTATGCCGCTACCGTGGCGGCGTGCCGAGCTACGACGACGACCTGCGCCTCGCTCACGTGCTCGCGGACGCCGTCGAGGCGATCACGATGCCCCGCTTCCGAGCGGAGGACCTCCTCGTCGAGGCCAAGCCGGACCTCACTCTCGTCAGCGACGCCGACCGTTCGGCCGAGGAGGTCATCCGGGCCCAGCTGCGGCGCACTCGTCCCCGCGACGCCGTCGAGGGCGAGGAGTTCGAGACGACCGGTCACGGGCCGCGCCGGTGGGTCGTCGACCCGATCGACGGCACCCACAGCTTCGTCCGGGGCGTCCCCGTCTGGGCGACGCTCATCGCCCTCGTCGACGACGACCGGCCGGTCGTCGGGCTCGTCGCGGCGCCCGCCCTCGGGCGACGGTGGTGGGCCGGCGAGGGCATCGGCGCCTGGACCGGGCGGAGCCTGTCCCAGGCGCGCGCGCTCCGCGTCTCGCGGGTCTCCCGGCTCGAGGATGCCTCCCTCTCCTACTCGAGCATCACCTCGTGGTCGGCCCTCGGCCGGCAGGACGCGATGCTCGGGCTGGCCCGGGAGTGCTGGCGCGAGCGCGCCTACGGCGACTTCTGGTCCTACATGCTCGTCGCCGAGGGGGCCGTCGACATCGCGGCGGAGCCCGAGCTCGCCCTGTATGACATGGCCGCCCTCGTCCCCGTCGTCACCGAGGCCGGCGGCCGCTTCACCTCCCTGGACGGCAGACCCGGGCCCTTCGGGGGCAATGCCGTCGCCACGAACGGCCACCTCCACGAGGCCGTTCTCGACCGAATCGGCGACCGGCCCGAGGCGAGCGGCCCGCGGGCCTAGAAGAGAGCGTCCTGGTCCGCCTCGGTCCGGACCCCCTCGAGACGCAGCAGCGCCGCCTTGCGCGCCAGCCCGCCGGCATACCCGGTCAACGTCCCGTCGGCGCCGATGACCCGGTGGCACGGCAGGACGATCGGCAGCGGGTTCGCACCGTTGGCCGCACCGACGGCCCGCGACGCGCCGGGTGGGAGCCCGAGCGCGGCGGCGATCGCGCCGTAGGTCGTCGTCCGGCCCCACTCGACGGTCGCGAGGTGGTCCCAGACGCGGCGGCGGAACGGGGTGCCGCGGGGGGCGAGGGGGAGGTCGAAGACGCGCAACCGGCCGGCGGAGTAGGCGGCGAGCTGCTCCGCGGCCGCGACGACGGCGTCCCGTGCCCGCCCGGGCTCGCCCACTGGCCCGGCGCCGAGCCCGGACGGATCGGCGTCGAAGCGGATGTGGGTGAGCCCGTCCTCGTCGGCCTCGAGGTCGAGGGGGCCGATGACGCTGTCGATCGTCAGTCGGGCGGGCATCTCGTCATGGTGACAGATAGCTCGTACAGAGGTCGGCGACTCGCTGCGCGGTCACCTCGCGCGGCTCCCGCGGCGGGTCGACGAGAAAGCTGACGGCGAGACGCACACAGATCGTCGCGACGAACTCGACCGCGGACGGCTCGGCGTCCGGGGCCTTCTCGGAGAGGAAGAGCGCGACCGCGCGCGAGGCCGACGCCGTGACGTCGGTCTGGCCGTCGGTGAGGCTCGGCAGCAGGCTGCCGTCTCCCGACCGGCCCTCGGCGAGGACCATTGCGAGGAGGGGGTTGCGCTCGACCTCGGTGAGCGAGAACAGCATCGCCTCGTAGATCCGACGGTGGAGCCCGGTGCCGTCGGCGGCGAGGGCGTGCTCGAGACGGGCGAGGAACGAGGTCACCTCGTGGACGACGAGGCTGTGTCCCAGGTCGACCTTGCTCGGGAACTCCTTGTAGAGCGTGGGCCTCGAGATCCCCGCATCGCCGGCGATGTCCTGGACCCGGGCCCGACGCCAGCCGACCCGGACGGCGTGCTCCCGGGCGACGAGCAGGATCGTCTGCCGGGTGGCGGCCCGCCGGTCGGCCGCACTCCTACTTACCACGAGTACATCCTAGGCGGGGACGACGCTGACGCGGCCGGGAGCCACCTCCTCGATCCCCTCGGCGATGCTCGCGGCGTCACCGACGACGACGACCGTCCACTCCCCCGATCCGGTGAGTGCGGCATACGCCGCGTCGAGGTCGGCAGCCGTCAGGGCGGCGACGGCTCGCAGGTTCTCGGTGGTGAAGTCGAGGGGGAGCCGCTCGAGCGCAAGGCCGGCCGCCTCGTCGGCGACGGCGTCGGCCGTCGCGTAGCGTCCGGGTGCGGTCTTCTCGATGTAGTCGACGCCGGCCCGGGCCTCCTCGTCGGTGAACCCGCCGCGGGCGCCCTCGAGGATGTCGAGAAGCAGCTGGAGCGCCTCGGCCGTCACCTCGGCCCGTACCGACCCCGTGGCGACGAAGGTGCCGCCCGCGACCCGAGGCCGGAAGCTCGAGCGCATCCCGTAGGTGTAGCCCTTCTCCTCACGCAGCACCGCATCGATCCGCGCTCCCGGCGACCCGCCGAGAACGAAGGCGAGCACCGGGTGTGGGGCCCATCCGGTCGCCACGTGCCGGTCCGGGCCGGGGCGTCCGACCGAGATCTCGGACTGGACCGACCCGGGACGGTCGACGATGACGACCCGGCCCCGGTCGGCCGCCGACACCGGTGCGACCGGGCCGCGAGGCGCCCGGTGCCGCGGGGCGTGCCAGGTGCCGAGCGTGGCATCGACGAGGGCGCGGGCGTCGACCCCGTCCAGGTCCCCGGCGATGACGACCGTGGCATCGGCGGGGCCGACGGCCACGGCATGCCAGTCGAGCAGGTCCTCGCGGGTGATCGCGGCGATCGTCTCGGCGGACCCCGCCGTCGGCCGGGACGCCCGGTCCTCGGCGTCGAAAAGGGTCGCGACGAGCTGCCGGGCCGCGCGGTGCGGCGCCGAGGCCCGCTCCTGCTCGATCTCGGCGAGGCGGCTGCGGAGGATCCGGCGCACCTCCTCATCGGGGAAGACCGGTTCGGCGAGGGCCTGGTGGATCAGGTCGAGGGCCGTCGGGAGGAAGCGCTGGGGGACGTCGAGGTCGGCGCTCAGCCCGCCCTCCACGACCCCGGACGCGAGGGCGATGCCCCCCCGTTCGAGCAGGTCCGCGAACTCCTCGGCCGTATGCCGCGCCGTGCCCTCGTCGAGCAGCCGTCCGGTCATCGCGGTGATGCCCTCGAGGTGGCGGGGCTCGTCGGCGAGGCAGACGGGGATGACGACCCGGACGGACAGGACGTACTGGCCGGGGACGTCGTAGAGGAGGACCCGCAGGCCGTTGGCCGTCCGGTGCTCCGCCGGCAGGGGGAAGGCCCACGGCTCGGGCGGGGCAACGCTCGGTCGAGGTGCCGTCGCGCCGGGGACCCCGCTCATGCGAGAACCTCCGGACGCTCGGCGGCCGGCTCGTCGACGTCGGCATCGGCGACAAGATAGGAGACGACCGCCCGGTGCTCGGGACGGAGCCGGTCGGCGGCCGCGGCACGGACCGCGTCGGGCGAGACTCCTCGGAGCCGGTCCAGCAGGGTGTTGACGAGACCCGGGTCGTCGTGGAGCAGCAGGTGCTGGCTCAGCAGGTCGGCCCGCTCGTCCTGGCTGGCGAGGGTCGAGAGCCAGGACCGCTCGGCCTGGGCCAGGGCCGCCTCCAGCTCGGCCTCGGTCGGTCCCTCGTCGGCGAAGCGGGCGAGCTCCTCGACGATGACGCCCTCGACGGCCCCCGGGTCCTCCCCCTCGGCCACGTCGACGATGACGATCCCCAGCGACACGCCGTCGACGAGCCCCCAGGCGGTCGCGTGGGCGCCGACGGCGACCTGGTCGCGGCGGACGAGGCGCTTGACGAGGCGCGAGGTGCCGAGGCCGGCGACGACGTCCACGGCCAGCGAGGCGGCGAGGAAGTCGTCGGTGTTGTCGGGCGCGAGGCGGAAGGCGAGGTGGAGACGGTCGTTCGGCACGTTCCCGCGCCGCTCGACGTGGACCGGGTCCGGCAGCGGGGGCAGCGGCGCGGTGAGCGCCCGGGCCGGCTCGGCGGTGGGCTGCAGGCGCGCCGAAGTAGCGCTCGACGAGAGCGAACCCCTCGTCCGGCGTCACGTCACCGACGAGGGACAGCACCGTGTTGTTGGGGCCGTAGTAGCGCCGGAAGAAGGCGTGGACGTCGTCGAGGCCGGCGGCGTCGAGGTCCTCCATCGACCCGATCGTCGGGTGGTGGTAGGGGTGCCCCACCGGGAACACGGCGGCATACACGTCGTGGAGGGCGGTTCCGTACGGCTGGTTGTCGTAGCGCTGGCGCTTCTCCTCCTTGACGACGTCCCGCTGGTTGTCGAGGTTGACCTGGTTGACCGCATCGAGGAGGAAGCCGTGCCGGTCGGCCTCGAGCCAGAGCGCCAGCTCGAGCGCACCCTTCGGCACCGTCTCGAAGTAGTTCGTCCGGTCGAACCACGTCGTCGCGTTGAGCCGGCCTCCCTCGGCCATGAGTGCGTCGAAGTGCTCACCGCTGGCGACGTTGCGCGACCCCTGGAACATGAGGTGCTCGAAGAGGTGGGCGAACCCGGTCCGGCCGGTCACCTCGTGCCGCGACCCCACCCCGACCCAGATGTTGACGGTGACGTTGGGCACGCTGTGGTCCGGTGACACCAGCACCCGCAGCCCGTTGCCGAGCGTGCGCCGGTGGATCGGGTAGTCCAAAGGCATGTCCGTCACCCTACGGCCCGGGGGCATGGATCGAGCCGGTATGCCGCGCCGCCGGACGTCCGGGCGCACCCCTCAGCTCGGTCGGGCGGTGGCGGGCAGGACCGGCCGCTCGGAGGGGTCGAGGCGGCGGATGGCGCGGCGGGCGAACACCTGCTGCTCGGTGATGGTGCGCTCCGCCCGGCCCCGGCCGACGAAGCTGATGGCCCAGTGCAGCAGGGTCGTGACGCGGTGCTTGAACCCGACGATGTAGACGAGGTGGACCCCGAGCCAGAGCAGCCAGGCGACGAAGCCGCCGAAGCGGAGTGGTCCGATGCTCGCGACGGCGCTGAACCGCGAGATCGTCGCCATCGATCCCTTGTCGCGGTACTCGAAGGGGCCGGCGGGCTCCCTGCCGTCGAGACGCCGCGTGATCTGGTCCGCGGCGTACCGGGCGCCCTGGATGGCCACCTGGGCCAGACCCGGGCAGCCCGTCGAGGTCGATCATGTCGCCGACGACGAAGACCTCGGGATGACCGGGGACGGTGAGGTCCGGGTTGACCCCGACCCGCCCGGCCCGGTCGACGTCGCAGTCGCTCTGCTCGGCGATGATCCGGCCGAGGCTGCTCGCGCGCACCCCCGCCGCCCACACCTTCGTCATCGCCTCGATCCGGTGGCGCTGACCGTCCTCCTCGACGACGACACCGGTCGCGTCGACGTCGACGACCTTGGCGCCGAGGCGGATCTCCACCCCCATCTCCCCGAGGCGCCGCGCGGCCTTGCCGCCGAGCCGCTCGCCGAAGGTCGGCAGGACGGTGTCGACGGCGTCGACGAGGACGACCCGGGCCCGGGCCGGGTCGATCGTCCGGAAGTCGCGCCGGATCGTCCGACGGGAGAGCTCGGCGATCTGGCCGGCCATCTCGACCCCGGTGGGCCCGGCACCGACGACGACGAAGGTGAGGTACCGCTCGGCCTCGGCCCGGTCCTCGGTCAGCTCGGCGATCTCGAACGCCCCGAAGATCCGGCCGCGCAGCTCGAGCGCGTCGTCGATGCTCTTCATCCCCGGCGCGTGCTCGGCGAAGGCGTCGTTGCCGAAGTAGGACTGCCCCGACCCGGCGGCCACGAGGAGGGAGTCGTAGGGCGTCACCGTCTCCCGGCCGAGGACCTGGGAGGTCACCGTGCGGGCCTCGAGGTCGATGTGGGTCACGGTCCCGAGCAGCACCCGGGCGTTGCGCTGCCGGGCGAGGATCTCGCGGGTGCTGGGGGCAATCTCGCCCTCGGAGAGGATGCCGGTCGCGACCTGGTAGAGCAACGGCTGGAAGAGGTGGTGGCTCGTCCGGGCGATGAGGGTGATCTCGACGTCGTCGCGCCGCTTGAGGGCGGCAGTTCCGAAGAGTCCACCGAAGCCCGAGCCGATGACGACGACTCGATGGGCGGTGCGTTCGGTCATGTCCTTCTCGTCCTTGGTCTCCACGTCCTCGTCAACACCGCGGCCGCGGCCCGGCATCCCCGCTGTCGTCACGACTTCGTGACGACCCAGGTCACCTTGTAGATCGAGTTCGACCCGCACCCCGCCGGAGAGTCGGTGCCGGGGTGGTAGGTCGTGACCTGGTGAGGACCGTGCGCCGTGAAGTTCCACAGCTGCTGCCCCTTGAATGCCGCCTGCTCCGCCGCCACCGGGCCGTCGCAGTCCGCGGTGAGGATGCCGGCCACCTCACCGACGATCCATCCCGCGAGGAGCCCGAGCGCCGAGCCGATGACGGGAAGCATCGCCGAGCCCATCTGGAGACCGATGGCGGCCCCGACGGTCGAGGCCGCCGCGGCAGCGCCCTTCTTGGCCAGGTCGGAGCCGAGGTTCGTGAGGAGCTTCTCGACGTCGCTGGGGTTCTGGTGCCCGCTCTACGCTCCCGTCGGTTCTTCGTGTGAGGGGTAACGTGCCCGAGCCACGCTCCATCTGTCCTCCCGGGTCCGTCCCGGACGAGAAACGTCCGGAGGCGCCGTCGCCACCCCCTCGCTGTGCGGCCATCTACCCCGATACCCAGCGGATATGCCCGCACCGCCCAGGCGACGTCCAGGGGTCGCCGCTACCCTGACCCATGGACGACGACATACCCGAGGGCCCCGCCGACCCCGGGGCCGCCGGCACCCGCGCCGCGGCCGGCGGCCGAGCATCGAGCCGCCGGCGGCAGCCCGCGTGCGCGCCGTCGCCGGTGGGTCGTCGGGATCCTCGTCGGGCCCGTCACCTCGCCGTCGTCGTTCATCGGGATCAGCTCGACGCTCCTCGTCAAGGGCGCGGCGGTGAGCCACGAGGTCTTCCAGGGCGGCGGTTCGGTCATCGACCTCGTGAAGACCGGCGCGCCCCTCGAGACCGACAGCCCGGCCGGACGAACATCGTCGTCTTCGGCACCTCCCAGGACGACAAGGGCCACCTCAAGCAGGCCGGAGGTGGGGGGCTCTGGCTCACCGACTCGATCCAGATCCTCAGCATCGACCAGAAGACGAAGGACGTCTCGATGGTCGCCGTCCCGCGGGACCTCTGGGTCAAGCTGCCCCTCCACGACGGCAAGCCGTGCATGGTGGGCTACTACAGCAAGATCAACGCCGTCTACGAGTGCGGGAGCGGCCTCGTCGGGTCCACCTCCGCGAAGAAGTCGACCTACGCCCAGCAGGACGCCGCAGGCGCGAAGGACCTCATGGGCGTCCTCGGGGACGTGACGGGACTGACCCCGCAGTACTGGGTCCATGTCGACTACACGGTGCTGCGCGAGGCGGTCGACGCCGTCGGCGGCATCGACGTCCACATCGTCGGTGACGGGGCGAGCGGCATCTACGACACCAACCTCGACTCCGACGCGTGCAACGCCTCGGGCAAGGTGTCCTGCCGGCACGTCTTCTACCCGAAGAACGGGACCTACCACCTCAGCGGGCAGCAGGCCCTCGACCTGTCTAGGGCGCGAGGCGACGCCAACCAGTACGCCTACAAGGACTTCGGCCTCAACGGCGGCGACTTCGACCGCCAGGCGAACCAGCAGAAGGTCATGGTCGCGTTGAAGGAGGCGGCGACGTCCGCCGGCGTGCTCGCCAACCCCGTGACGGTCTTCAACCTCATGACCGACACTCGGGAACCACGTGACGACGAGCCTGTCGACGGGCGAGGCGAAGACCCTCATCCAGCTCGCCGGCGACCTGCCGGTCGACGCGATGAAGGGGATCAACCTCACCGACAAGCGGAAGCCGATGCTCACGACCGGTTGGGAGAGCGGCCAGAGCGTCGTCATCCCGACGGCGGGGACCTTCACATATGGCCCGCTCAAGCGGTACATCCGGGCCCGGATCGAGGCGAATGCCGCGGCGAGCCCGGCCGGCTCGACGCCGACTCCTTCGGCGTCCCCGACGCACTAGCCCCCGGCATACCCTCACCGTCCCCACGCGGTCGGTCCGGGCGTCCCGGCTACGGTCAGGGTGTCTCGTCGTGGTGGTGGTGGATGCCGCCGGAGGGGTGCTCGTGAGTGTGCTCGATGACCTCACCACCGGCCCAGTGCCTATGGACGTGCTCGTGGACGAGGTTGACCGAGACGAGGAGGTCGCGGTCCGCGAGCACCTCCCCCGGCGCCCCATCGGCGGCAACGGTGTGGTCCTCGGCGAACACGACGCAACGGTCGGCGATCTGCTCGAGCACGTCGAGGTCGTGCGTCGCGACGATGATCGTCTTGCCCGCCTCCCCGAGCTGCCGGATGAGCCCGACGAGCCAGTGCTGGGTCCGCGGGTCGAGCGCCGCGGTCGGCTCGTCGAAGAGGAGGACCTGGGGGTTCATGACGAGGACGGAGGCGATCGCGACGCGCTTCTTCTGTCCCCCGGACAGCTGGAACGGGGCCCGATCGGCGAGGTCGGTGATGTCGAGGAGGGTGAGGACGTCCTCGACCCGCGTCCGGGTCTCGCCCTCGTCCATGCCGAGCTGGAGGCAGCCGAAGGCCACCTCCTCACGGACCGTCGGTGAGAAGACCTGGCTGTCGGAGTTCTGGAAGACGAAGCCCACCCGCGAGCGGAACCGCCGGTTCGTGTCCTCGTCCTCCAGGCTCTCCTCGGTGATCGCCTCACCGAACGCCTCGACGGTCCCGTCGTCGGGGTGGACGAGGCCGTCGAGGATCTTGAGCAGGGTCGACTTGCCACAGCCGTTGGCGCCGAGCAGCGCGACCCGCTCCCCCGCCCGGACCTGGAGCGAGACCCCGTCGAGGGCGGGGAACCGGCCGAGGTAGGAGTAGCGCAGGTCCCGGCAGTCGAAGACGAGGTCGCTCTCGGCGTCCCGCCCGGCGGGCATGCCGCCCGGCGCGGTCCGCGGCACCCCGACGGTCTGCTCAGCGGCCAAGCAGGACATCACCCCCGACGACGAGGACCGCCGCCACCGTCGCCGCGGCGACGGCGACGAGGTCGCGGGAGCGCAGGACGAAGGCGTCGAGCGAACGCGGGTTGCCCCGGTAGCCACGGGCGACCATGGCCTGGTGGACCTCCTCGGAG
Organism: uncultured Actinomycetota bacterium; assembly: GCA_963745335.1. GTDB lineage: Bacteria > Actinomycetota > Actinomycetes > Actinomycetales > Dermatophilaceae > CAVSJJ01. Next base: position 344,712 of record CAVUXP010000005.1, on the reverse strand, counting down.
AGCTGGTTGGCCTTGCCGACCAGCGCCCCGGCCGAGGCGCCGACGAAGCGGCGAGCGGTCCGGTCGTGCCGGACCCGGCCGAGCGTGCGCGCCTTGCGGGACTCGAACATGTCGGTCACGGCGGCGAGCAGCATGAAGATGTAGCGGTACGCCATCCCCACGACGAGGACGAACATCCGCGGGACGCCGAGGGCACGCAGGGCGGCGAGGAGCCGGGTCCACGTCGTCGTGAGGGTGAGCAGGGTGACGAGCGAGATCGACACCCCGACCCGGGAGACGACGAGCGCGGCCGTCGTCAGGCCCTGGAGGGTGACCCCCTGGACGGTGCCGTGCCAGGTCCACAGCGGCAGGACGATCTCGCCCGGGGTGACGACCGACAGGGTCGCCGGCAGGACGGCGATCGCGGTGAAGAGCGGCACGACGAGCCAGACCCGCTTGACCATGAGCGAGATCGGCAGCCGCGAGGCGGCGGCGAGCCCGAGGGTCGCGGCATACACGACGACGAGGGTCACGAGGTGGTGGACGAGACCGGCGGCGAGGAGGACGAGGAGCATCCCGACGAGCTTGGCCCGGGCGTCGAGGCGCTGGAGGAGCCCGTCGCGGGCCGCCGTCTCCTCGCTGAACATCACCTGGCGGACGAGGTCGGCGCCCCCGGTCAGGGTCTTCTCGACGAAGGTTCCCCGGCGGAACCGGCCGGAGGGTCCGCACTGGCACATGGCCGGCTCGGCGGTCACGAGCCAGGCGGGGGCCTCTCCGCGCTCGCGGGCGAGGGTCGGCACGGACGGCTCAGACACCGACCCGGTCCTCGTCCTCGATGTCGGCGGACCGGCGGGCGGAGACCCTCGCGACGAGGGTGCCGACGGCGAAGATGAGGGCGCCGACGACGACGATGCCGACGACGGCGGACAGGATGTAGGCGAGGCCGGCGTGCTGCCCGTCGGCGAAGCCGTAGTCCCCGAGGAGCGTGTGGTTCCAGAACCCGGCGTACTTCGCCAGGCCGGCCGGCACGGCCGCCAGCCCGAGGGCGCCGAGGTCGAGGTTCGCCGGCGCATCCTCGCCGAAGGCACCTCCCGGTGCGAGGAGGCCGAGCGGGGTGAGCAGCACCATGACCGCCATGAAGCCCACGGCCACCCGGCCGGGAGTGAGCCGGCTCGGCTGGGAGGGCCCCTCCGGCGCGTCCCCGGCCCGCAGCGGGATGCCGCGGTGGCTGCGGGCGAGGCTCGCGAGGTCGGCGCGCTGGAGGTAGGCGAGGACGCCCGCGGTGAGGATGCCCTCCGCGATGCCGGCGACGGTGAGGTGCGGGATGAGCATCGCCGGGACGGCCTGCGAGAGGTCGTAGGGCGAGTACAGCGGAGCACCCGAGGCGGTGTGGAACAGGTCGGGCTGGATGCCGAGCTCGATGCCGGTCGCCAGGGCCGAGGCGTTGATGCCGGCGTAGCCGCCGAGGAATGCCGCGACGACCCGGCGTCGGCTGGCGACGGGGCTGCGGCCCGCGACGAGCCGGTACACGGCATACCCGACGAGGGGCATGAGGATCGCCATGTTCGTCACGTTCGCGCCGTAGGAGAGCACGCCGCCGTCCCCGAAGAGGAGGGCCTGGAACAGCAGCGCCACGGACACGGCGATCATCGCCGCCCAGGGGCCGAGGGTGATCGCGATGACGACGGCCCCGACCGCATGGGCGGTCGTCCCGTCGGGGATCGGGATGTTGAACATCATGACGACGAAGGACAGCGCCGCGAAGAGCGCGAGCCGCGGCACCTGGCGGGTCGTGACGACGTCGCCGACCCGACGCGAGGCGACGGCGAGCGTCGGGACCGCGACGGCATACGCGGCGGCACAGGTCGCCGGGCTGAGGTATCCGTCGGGGATGTGCACGACGGTCAGTCTAGTTTGTTGCAAATCATTTGCAACAAGGCCCCCGGCGGCGGCGGGTCAATGGCTGCCGATCTCGTGGCCGACGTGCGACGCGGGCTCCATCTGGAAGGTCGAGTGCTCGACGTCGAAGTGACCGGCGAGGCACTCCTGCACCCGGTCGAGCAGCTGCGGGAGGTGTCCGTCGGCGAAGCACGACTCGTCGACGACGAGGTGCGCCGACACGCTGGGGAGGTTCGACGTGACGGTCCACAGGTGGAGGTCGTGGACGTCGTGGACGTGGTCGACGGAGAGCAGATGGCCCCGCACCTCCGCCAGGTCGACGTCGTCCGGCGTGCCCTCGAGGAGGATGCGGCCGGAGTCGCGGAGCAACCCCCACGCGGCGCGGAGCATGAGGGCGACGACGAGGAGCGAGGCGAGGGGGTCGGCTCGCAGGTAGCCCGTCGTGACGATGACGATCCCCGCGACGAGCGTGCCGATGAAGCCGTAGAGGTCGGTGAGGATGTGCTGGAAGGCGCCGCGGACGTTGAGACTGCTCCGGTCGGCCCGGGCGAGGACGAGCGTCGCGACGATGTTGACGACGACCCCGGCCGCGGCGGTGACGAGCAGGGGCACGCCGGCCACCTCGGGCGGGTGGACGAGCCGGCGGACCGCCTCGACGCCGACGAGGGCGCCGACGACGAGGAGGGTGACCCCGTTGCCCGCGGCCGAGAGGATCTCGGCCCGTCGCAGACCGTAGGTCCAGCGCTCGGAGGCCGGGCGGGCGGCGAGGCGCGCGGCGTACAGCGCGGCGGCGATGGCACCGGCGTCCGAGAGCATGTGCCCCGCGTCGGAGAGCAGGGCGAGGGAGCCGGAGACGACGGCGACGACGACCTCGACCGCCATGAAGCCGACGATGAGGACCAGGGCGAGCGCGAGGTAGCGCCGGTCGGCCGTGGCGCTCGGGCCGTGGCTGTGCTCCTCGCCCTGCCCCTCGCCCGGGGCGGACCCGATGCCGGTACCCATCGCTCCTCCTCCCTCGCGGTCGGACCCACGAGTCTAGGCCCCGAGGTGGTCGGCGAACCCGGGTCCGGCCGGCGCCCGCCCCACCCGCGCAACGACGAGGCGGCCCCCACCTGGTCCGGTGGGGGCCGCCTCGGGCGTGGTAGCGGGGGCAGGATTTGAACCTGCGACCTCCGGGTTATGAGCCCGGCGAGCTACCGAGCTGCTCCACCCCGCGTCGAGTGAGTGGCCGTCCGCTGAGTCATCGTGCGACTCGGCGGCGTCGACCGCTCGGTATGTCTCCACAGTACGTGAGCCCCGCCACGGACTCCAAATCCGCTCTCCTCGCCGGCCCGGTTCGCCTCGCGCCGGTGCTCCCACCGATGCTCGCGGAAACGTCCGGAAGTCCGGACACCTCCGCGAGCACCGGGCTTGCCCTCCCACCGATGCTCGCGGAAACGTCCGGAAGACCGGACACCTCCGCGAGCACCCGTGGAGGGGCGCCCGCCCTCAGCCGCTCGAGCTCGGCGAGGGGCTCGGGGACGGACTGGCCGTCGAGCCGGAGCCTCCGGTGCCGGACGGCTCGATCGCCGCCGCGGCCGCGATGGCGGCCTTGAGCTTCTCCTGGGCCGCGGCATACGCCGTGAGGTCGCCCTTGCGCAGCGCCGCCTGGCCCTCGTCGTAGGCGGCCTGGATCGCCGCGATGGCGGCCGCGTATGCCGCCTGGTCGCCCGTCGTGGTGCCGCCGGTCCCGCCGGTGGAGCCACTGTCGGGGGCGGCCCCGGCGTCCCCGGCCGTGGCCCCGGAGTTGCCGCCGAAGAGGCCGTCGAGCGCCTGGTCGAGCGTCTCGCCCCAGGCCACCTGTTTGCCGAAGACCGCCACCGTCGCCTTGATCTGGGGGAAGGACCCGCTCTCCTTCGAGGCGCGGACGTACATCGGCTGGACGTAGAGCAGGCCCTCGCCGACGGGCAGGGTGAGCAGGTTGCCGAAGGTCAGCGTCTTCCCCGACTGGCGGTTCTGGGCGATGAACTGGCTGAGGTTGAGCGGCTCGCTCGGACTCGCCGATCTCGCCGTCGAGACCTCGATCTGGTTCTCCACCTGGCCGGGTCCGTCGACGTTCGACGCGCCGGGTGTCTCGAGCAGCCTCATCGAGCCGTACTGGTCCGAGCGTTTGCCGTCCGCCGTGCCGGCGTCGGCGTCGACGGCGAGGAAGCCCCGGAGGATCTCCCGGCCGCCGGCGGAGCTGCCGGACGGGACGAACGTCGTCGTCAGCGAGAAGGCGGGCTCGCTCTGGTCGGGCATCGCCAGCGACTGGTAGTACGTCGGGACGTCCTGCGTCGCGTGCGTCGGATCCTTGGGGACCCGCCAGTAGTCCTGGCCGCCGTAGAAGCTGTTCGCGTCGGTGACGTGGTACTTGGTCACCATCTGCCGCTGCACCTTGAACAGGTCCTGGGGGTAGCGCAGGTGCTGCATGAGGTCACCGGAGATGTCCGACAGCGGCAGCACGGTGCCGCCGAACGCCTTGCTCCAGGCCTGGAGCAGCGGGTCGTTCTCGTCCCACGCGTAGAGCTTGATCGTGCCGTCGAAGGCATCCACCGTCGCCTTGACGGAGTTGCGGATGTAGTTGACGAGGCCGCTGCTCACCGTCACCGACGTCGACTCCTGGCTCACCGAGTCGGCCGTGTCCTGGCCGAGGTCGGTCAGCTGGCTGTTGGGGTAGTTCGCCGTCGTCGTGAAGCCGTCGACGACCCACTGGATCCGGCCGTCGACCACCGCGGGGTAGACGTTGCCGTCGAGCGTCAGCCAGGGAGCGACCCGCTCGACCCGCTCCTTGGGCGAGCGGTGGTCGAGGAGGCGCGAGGAGCCGTTGACGGCGTCCGAGAGGAGGAACTTCGGCTCGCTGTACTTGACGGCGTAGGCCGCCTTGCGGGCGAACGAGCCGATGGGGACCCCGCCGGTGCCCTCGTAGGTGTTGTTGCGCTGGCCTCCCGGACCGGAGTCGTCGGGGTAGTCGAACTCGCGCTCGGTCGCACCCGGTGGCGCCCCGACGATGGAGTAGTCGGGCGAGTTCTCGCCGAAGTAGATCCGCGGCTCGAAGTCACCGAGGTCGGGGTGGGTCTTCAGCCCGCTCGAGAAGAACACCGGGTCACCCTCGGCCGTGCGCTGGTTGCCGTAGGCCGCGACGAAGCCGTAGCCGTGGGTGTAGACGGTGTGGTCGTTGAGCCAGTTGCGCTGCCCGTCGGGCACGCCGTCGAGGTTGATCTCGCGGGCCGCGACGACGGCGTCCTGGACCTTGCCGTCGATCGTGTAGCGGTCGACGTCGAGGGTGTCGGGGAACTGGTAGTACTGCCGCAGACCCTCGAGCTGGCGGAAGGTCGGGGAGACGACGTTGGGGTCGACGAGCCGGATGCCGGGGATCGTCGCGGCGTCGGCACGCAGCTGCCCGGCGCCCGCGTTCGTCGCCGCGGAGTAGGTCGTCGTCTTGATCCCGTCGAGCCCGTATGCCGCGCGCGTCGCGTCGATGTTGCGCTGGATGTACTTCGCCTCGAGGGACTTCTCGGAGGGACGGACCTTGATCGACTGGATGAGGGCGGGGTAGATCCCGCCGACGACGATGGCCGTCACGACGAGCAGGCCGACGCCGATGAGCGGCAGCCGCCAGCTGCGGGTCCAGATCGACGCGAGGAAGAAGCCGGCCGTGATGACGGCGGCCACGGCGAGGATCGCCTTCGTCGGCATGACGGCATGGGCGCCGGTGTAGGTGATCCCGGTGATGAGGTCGCCGTCGCCGGTGGAGAGGGAGTAGCGGTCCAGCCAGTAGCCGGCGCCCCGGACGAGGGCGAGCAGGGCGCCGATCGTCGAGAGGTGGATGAAGGCCGAGCGGGTGCTCCGTCCCCGGCCCGGCAGCTGGAGCCCGCCGTAGACGTAGTGCGTGAAGGCCCCGGCCAGGAGGCTGAGGACGAGGACGACGGTGAGGAAGCTGACGAGGAAGCGCAGCCACGGCAGCGTGAAGACGAAGAAGCCGATGTCGAGGCCGAACTGGGGGTCCTTCGTGCCGAACGGCACCCCGTTGCGCCACAGGAGGTAGGTCTTCCAGGCGCCCATGCTCCCCGATCCCGCGAGCAGGCCGAGGATGGCGGGCACGAGGACGACGGCCACCTTGCGCAACGGGTCGAGGGCCTGGCGGTACTGGTCGAGGACCTGCTGGGCCTGGGTGACCGGGACATAGAGCGGCCGGGTCTTGTAGGCGACGACGAGGCTGACGGCGACGGCGCCGGCCGTGAGCAGGCCCGCCGCGAGGAAGAGGACGACCTTGGTCCCCAGCTCGGTGACGAAGACGCTGCGGAAGCCGACCGAGTCGTACCACCACAGGTCGGTGAAGATGCTCGCCGCGATCGAGCCGGCGACGGCCAGCACGACGAGGACGAGCAGCGTCGGCAGCAGGGCACCACGGCGGCCTGAGCCGCCGGCGGCCGCCTGGGGGCGGCGTGGCTGCCCCCCTGAGCCCTCGGCGTCACCCCCGGGACCGTCGGGGTCGGGTCCGTCGAACCACTCGGACTGACTCACGTGTCCTCGTTCCTCGCCTCGTCGTGGCGGCCGGGCCGCCGTTCATCGCGGATAACCTATCTCGCCCCCCTCAACGCGCACCGACCCGGTGAGGTGCCGGGCAACGCCGGGACCCCGCCACCACCGCCCCGTCACCGGACCGGTCGTGGGGCACGATGGGTCGATGAGCCAGCACCCGCGGCATACGACCGATCCCCTCGACCTCGTCGCCCTGGACACCGAGCGGCACGTCTCGCGGTCGGGCTGGGACCAGAACCCGCGGCTGTTCGCGCTCGTCCCGACGGCCGACCTCGTGCAGCGGGAGCCCCACCTCGCCGAGGGGTTGGAGGTGGCCGACCTGGCCCCGGGCGCCCTCACCGCCGTCGAGCAGGAGGACCTGCCCCGGACCTCGTCCGTCGAGTCGCTCCTCGGCCGGATCGCCTGGCCCGAGACCGTGGCCGGCTGTGCCATCGCGGTGGAGCGGATCGTCGTGCCCCCCGGCGCCGACGCGGACCTTCCCGAGGACCCGGACGCGGCGGGCGAGGCACTGGCCGCGCACCCCGCCCGCCAGGACATCCGGCTCGTCGTCGCCGTCACCCGGGACGGCCGCTCCCAGTGCCTCGTGCGCCAGCGCGCCCACGACAGCGACGATGCGGTCGCGAGCGGCGACCGGCTCGCCCCCGGCATCGTCGAGGCCCTGCTCGCGACCCTGAGGGACTGAGCGGCGGGACGGTCAGGAGCCCGCGCTGCAGGCGGGCAGGCCGCCGGTGTCGCCGTCGGCGATGTGCTCCACCGCACCGAGCGCGTCGTCGAAGGTGTGGACCCGGACGACGTGGAGGCCGTCGGGGACGTGGCCGACGACGTCCCCGCAGTTGGCGTCCGGCGCGAGGAACCATCCGGCGCCGGCGCCCCGAGCCCCGGCCATCTTCTGGGCGATGCCGTCGATCGCACCGACGGTCCCGTCGGTCTGCATCGTGCCGGTTCCGGCGATCTTCTTGCCGCCGGTCAGCGCCCCGGGGGTGAGGGTGTCGTAGATCCCGAGAGTGAACATCATGCCGGCGGACGGGCCGCCGACGTGGCCGGCGTTGACGACGACATCGACGGGCAGGTCGTAGGACAGGCCGAGGAGGATACCGATGATCGTGTTGCCGTTCTCGTCGGAGCCGGTCGTCGTCGTCACCGTCTTCGTCGAGCCGTCCCGACGGATCGTCATCCGGAGGCTCTCCCCCGGCTGGTGGGCGCGGACGGCCTTCTGCAGCTGCGTCGGGTTCGTGATGTCCGTGCCGTCCACGGCGAGGATGACGTCACCCGTCTCGAGGGTGCCCTCGGCGGGCGAGCCGGTGGACAGCCCGGCGACCATGACCCGCTCCGGCACGGTCATGCCGAGGGCACGCAGGGCGATGGCGCTCGCGACCTGCTGCGAGTCGGTCATCATCGTCTCGTTCTCCTGCTCGACCTGGGTCTCGGTCAGCTGGGGCGGGTAGACGAGGCTCTCCTTGTAGATGGCCTGGTCGCGGCTGAGCCACGCCTCCATCAGGTCGTAGGCGGTCACCTTGTAGCCCGGACCGCCGGCGATCCGGACGGTCGTGAAGTCGAGCGCGCCGCTCGTCGGGTAGGTGCGGGTCCCGTCGGTCACCTCGATGACGGGCTTGCCATCGATCTGCCCGAGGGTGTTCGTCACCGGACCGGGCTTGAAGACGACGTAGGGCAGGGGGATGAAGACGGCGACGGCCGCGAGGGCGAGGAGGAGGAACATCACCGTGAGCAGGGCGCTCGAGAGCCGGCTCGGACGGCGGGGGTCGGGCGTCTCGGGACCGGGTCCCTCGGCATACCGGCCGTCGGGGGGCGGCAGCACGCCGCCCGGGCCCGCACCGGGACCCTGGGTGTCGGGTGAGGTCACGGCAGGCCCACCCACTCGCTCTCGCCGTCGGAGAAGACCTGGTGCTTCCAGATCGGGACCTCGCTCTTGAGGGTGTCGATGAGGTCGCGGCACGCCTCGATCGCCTGGCCACGGTGCGGGGCCGAGGCCGCCGCGACGACGGCCAGGTCGCCGATGGCGAGCGGCCCGGTGCGATGGACGGCCGCGACCCGGACCGCGTCGCTGCGCTCGGCGACCTGACCACAGACCCGGGCGAGCTCGTCGGTCGCGGTCGGGTGGGCCGAGTAGTCGAGCCGCTCGACGTCCCGCGCGTGGTCGTGGTCGCGGACGACGCCGACGAAGAGGGCGACGCCCCCGCACGTGGGGTCCTGGACGGCCCGGAGGACCTCGTCGACGGAGAGGGGCTCCTCGCGGAGTGCGACGAGGGCCACGGGGTCGTCGGGGGCGCCGTGGGCGTCGGTCATCGTGCTCCTTCGAGACCGGTCGGGAACTGTCGGGGGTCGTGCGTGGTTGGCTAGATGAGACCACATCCTGTCAAGGATTCATGAGGAGACCCCGTGAACGAGCCGCGCGACCCCATGACGCCGGATCCGGACGAGGGTCCGGAGGAGGGCGGCTCCGGGCCTGCCGCCCGAGCTGGAGAAGGTGCTGCGCGGCCTCACCGGCGGCGCACCGATCGACCCTCGCCTCGTCGAGATGGTCCAGGGCATGGGCCTGGAGGACATCGACCCCCAGATGGTCGCCGTCGTCGCCCAGCAGGTGCAGGCGATGATGTCTGCCCCGCAGGACGAGGGCCCGGTCGGGGTGACCCTCGCCACCGACATCGCCCGCAAGGCCGTCGCCGCCGAGGGCGACACCCTCGCCTCGCCGGCCGACCGCACCGCGGCCACCGAGGCGGTCGACGTCGCCGGGCTGTGGCTCGACCCCGTCACCGACCTCACCGCCGCCGGACCTGCGGGGCACGGCCTGGAGCGCCGCCGAGTGGGTCGAGGCGACGATGCCCGTGTGGTCCCGGCTCGTCGAGCCCGTCGCCGAGGGCGTGTCCGCCGCCATCGGCGAGGCGATGGGCTCCCAGCTCGGCCAGCTGACCGAGCTGGCCGAGGGGGGCGAGGTCGATCTGGCCGCGCTCGGCATCCCCGAGGGGCTGCTCCCGGCCGGGATGGACCCCACGGCCATGCTCGGCCAGCTCGAGCCGATGATGCGCCGGATGAGCACGTCCCTCTTCTCCCTCCAGCTCGGCCAGGCGGTCGGCACCCTCGCCGGTGACGTCCTCACCGGCTGTGAGGTCTCCCTCCCCATCGTCCCGACCCCGACCGTCGCGCTCCTGCCGGCCTCCGTGGCGGCCTTCGCCGAGGGTCTCGAGATCGACCTGGCCCAGGTGCGGCTCTACCTCGCCGTCCGAGAGGTCGCCCGGGCCCGGCTGTTCGCGGCGGCCCCGTGGGTCGGGCCACAGCTGCTCGCCGCCGTGCGGGACTACGCCCGCGACATCACGATCGACACCGACGGGATCGAGAGCGCCCTCGCCTCGGTGGACCCCACCGACGTCGAGCAGGTCCAGGAGGCCGTCCAGGACCGCCTCTTCCACCCCCAGCACTCCCCCGCCCAGCGGGCCGCCCTCGGCCGCCTCGAGACGCTGCTCGCCCTCGTCGAGGGCTGGGTCGACGTCGTCACCGTCGAGGCCACGCGGCCGCACCTGCCCCAGGTCGAGGCGCTCGGCGAGGCCGTCCGGCGCCGACGGGCCAGCGGCGGACCGGCCGAACGGACCTTCGAGGGCCTCGTCGGCCTCCAGCTGCGCCCCCGGCGGCTTCGCGACGCAGCGAACCTCTTCTCGGCGCTCCAGGCGAGCGGTGGCGCCGCGACGCGGGACGCCGCCTGGTCCCACCCGGACGTCGCGCCGAGCTCGGCCGACCTCGACGACCCGCTCGGCTACGTCGAGCGCAGCGGTCGCGGTGACGACCTCGACGCCGAGCTCGAGGCGATGCTCGGCGGGGGCCACGGCCCCCGGGGGGACGACCGGGACCCCGACGGCCCGACGGGCCCGACGAGTCGGCGTGACGGCGGCGCCCTCACGCGACCTCGTCGCCGCCCACGCCCACCTGCGCGCGGACGCGCTGCGCGTCCTGCGCGCCTGGCCGGCCCCGACGGCGGCCCAGGGCGCCGTCCGCGACGACTACGTGGCCCATCTCGAGGCCGAGCCTGCCGCGACGGCCAAGGCCGGGCCCCCGGCGCACCTCACCGCCTCGTGCCTCGTCCTGTCCGACGACGGCGCGGGAGGTGCTGCTCACCCACCACCGACGCGCCCGGATGTGGTTCCAGTTCGGGGGCCACCTCGAGCCGGGCGACGCCGGTCTCCACGCCGCGGCGACCCGGGAGTGCCGCGAGGAGTCCGGGATCGCCGGTCTCACCCCCGGGCTGGGGCCGGTCCACCTCAACCGGCATGCCCTGAGCGGCGACTTCGGCCGGTGCCGAGAGCATCTCGACGTCCGCTTCGCGGCCGTGGTGGCCCGGGGGACCGCACCCGTCGTCAGCCCGGAGTCGCTCGACGTGCGCTGGTGGCCGGTCGACGCGCTGCCGGACGGGTCACCCGGGGAGCTCGTCGAGCCTCGTCCGCGCCGCCCGCAGCGCCCTCGCCGGCGCCTGAGTCCCCGAGGTCGAGACCGGCGGCCATCGACACGCCGTCGAGGAACCCGCGCGCCCGCTCGAGCTTGGGGTAGCCGGTGAGCAGCGCCCAGAAGGCGGGGCCGTGACCAGGGACGATGAGGTGGGCGAGCTCGTGGAGGACGACGTAGTCGAGCACGTACCCGGGCATCCCCTGGAGCCGGTCGGAGATCCGGATCGTGCCGTCGGCGGGGGTGCAGGACCCCCACCGGGCCCGCATCGTGCCGACCCACCGGATGCTCGTGGGCCGGGCCTCACCGCCGAGGTAGCGCGCGGACAGCTCGTGGGCGCGGGCCGCGAGGGTGTCGTCGCTCGGGCGGCGCCGGCGCTCTCCGGCCTCGAGGCGGGAGAGCATCCGTTCGACCCACGCCTGCTCCTCGGCCCGCGAGAAGGAGGCGGGAATGAGCACGACGGTGCGGTTGCCCTCGCGGTACGCACTGACCGTCCGGCGCCGCCGACGGCTGCGCCGGACCTCGATGTCGTCCGCCGAGGCACTCCCGCTCACATAGCCGACCCTAAGCCCGAGCACGGTCGTTGCGGGCTTTCGTGCTCAGGCTGCCTTAGGCTGAACCAGTCCAGGCCGCAGGAGCGGCACCGAACGACGAGGGAAGGACCTCGATGGCTGACGAGACGTACAAGGGCGAGTTCTACTGCGTGAAGTGCAAGGAGAAGCGCGAGGCAGAGGGCAAGGTCGTCGTCTCCGACAACGGCCGCCGCATGGCCAAGGGCCAGTGCCCCGTGTGCGGCACCAACCTCAACCGGATCCTCGGCAAGGCCTGATCCGGCCCCTTCCGTCGACGGCGCGGCCCCGGTCACCGGGGCCGCGCCGTCGCGTGTGTGCGGCCCCCGACCGTCACGCCGGCTGTGGATGGCCGGCACCCACGGCCCATCGGCCGTGCGAGAGTGACGATCTGGGTCGGGCGGGTCAGGAGGCACGGGATGGGCACGACGTGGACGCCGCGTGAGGTCGCCGACGGCCTCGGCCTGCTCGGCCCTCGGCCCGCCGCCCGCAGCGACGCCGGACGTCCTGGCCCGGTCGCGGGTCGTCGTGGACGGCACCGGACCGGTCCCCGAGGCCGTCGTCACGCTACTTCGGCGGCTCGGCGTCGGCCGCGTCGAGGCCGGCGGGTATGCCGCGGACGCCGCCGAGGGCTCCTCCTCGCCGCCCGACCTCGTCCTCCTCACGGCGCCGGGGACGGTCCCCGCACCGGCCGGCCATGGCTGGCGCGGCCGCGGCATACCGCACCTTCCCCTCGCCTGCCAGACGGGCGCCGCCACCCTCGGACCGCTCGTCGTGCCCGGGGTGAGCGCGTGCCTCACCTGCCAGGACCTCGTCCGCACCGACCTCGACCCGGCCTGGGCCGCGGTCGTGGCCCGGACCCTCGCGACCCCCACGCTCGGGTCCCCGCCCGTCGATGCCGGCGAGCGGCTCACCCCGCTCGTCGCGTCGCTCACGAGCCTCGTCGTCCTCGGCTGGCTGGAGGGCGCGGCGCCGATGCCCGGAGTGTCCGCCGACGTGGCGCTGCCCTGGCCCACCGTCGTCCACCGGCACTGGCCGGCCCACCCGCGGTGCACCTGCGGAGCCGCGGCCGCCCCTCGCGTCGGCTCCCCCCGAAGCAGGGGCTTCGACGGCTCACAGGCGGCACAGGACACAATGGCCGGGTGAGCGACATCCCGAGGCGGTCCATCACCCGGACCGCGAAGCTGGTCGGCCTGCCCCTGGGGTTCGCCGGTCGCAGCGCCGTCGGGATCGGCAAGCGGGTCGGCGGCAAGTCCGCCGAGATGGTGGCCGCCGAGCTCCAGGCCCGCACGGCCGAGCAGCTGTTCGCCGTGCTGGGCCAGCTCAAGGGCGGGGCGATGAAGTTCGGGCAGGCCCTGTCGATCATGGAGGCGGCGATGCCCGAGGAGCTCGCCGCCCCCTACCGCGCCACCCTCACCAGGCTCCAGGACGCCGCGCCGCCGATGCCCGGCGACCAGGTCCACGCCATCCTCGCCACCGAGCTCGGTCCCCGGTGGAACGGCACGAAGCTCGTCGAGTTCGACGACACGCCGGCGGCGGCGGCCTCGATCGGCCAGGTCCACCGGGCCGTGTGGCGCGACGGCCGCGAGGTCGCCGTCAAGATCCAGTACCCCGGCGCCGGGCCGGCCCTGCTGAGCGACCTCACCCAGCTCTCCCGCGTCGCCCGCCTCGCGGGCACCTGGATCCCCGGGATGGACGTCAAGCCGATCATGGACGAGCTGATGGCCCGGATGAGCGAGGAGCTCGACTACACCCTCGAGGCCAGCCACCAGCGCGCCTTCGCCCGGGCCTTCCGTGACGACGAGGACGTCTTCGTCCCCGACGTCCTCGTCTCCGCGGAGCACGTCCTCGTCTCGGAGTGGGTCGAGGGCATGCCCCTGTCCCGGATCATCGCCTCGGGCACCGAGGAGGAGCGGGACGAGGCCGCCGCCCTCTACCTCGAGTTCCTGCTGCGCGGGCCGAACCGGGCCCGGCTGCTCCACGCGGACCCGCACCCCGGCAACTTCCGCATCACGCCCGACGGCCGGATCGGGGTGATGGACTTCGGGGCCGTCAACCGGCTCCCCCACGGTCTCCCGACGGCGATGGGCGAGCTGCTGAGCCTCGCCCTCGCCGGCGACGCCGAGGGCATGACGGCCGGACTGCGCCGCGAGGGCTTCATCCGCGGCGGCATGCACGTCGACCCCGACGAGCTGCTGACCTACCTCTCGCCGTTCATCGACCCGCTGCGGCACGAGGAGTTCACCTTCAGCCGGACGTGGCTGCGCAGTGTGGCCGCCCACGTCCAGGACCCGCGCAAGCCGACCTTCCTCGTCGGGATGAAGCTCAACCTCCCGCCGGAGTACCTCCTCATCCACCGGGTCTGGCTCGGCGGCATCGGCGTCCTGTGCCAGATCGGCGGGACCGTCCCGATCCGGGAGATCATCTGTGCCCACCTGCCGGGCATGGACGAGGATCTCCTTCCGCCGGCGGTGCCGTGAGCCGACCGGACGACCCGGGTATGCCGGGGGCCGAGCCCGCCGGGGTGGGTGCCCCCGAGCCCGTCGCGATCATCGACGGCGTCGCGGCCTACGATCTGGGCGGCCCGGCCACGGCGCCGGTGCTGCTCCTCCTCCACGGCTACTCCGACTCGGGGCTGTGCTGGGGCGACGCGGTCGCCCGCTGGGCCGAGCGTTATCGCGTCTTCTCGCTCGACGCCCGGGGCCACGGTCGCTCCGTCCGCTTCACGCCCGAGCAGCTCGCCGGGGACCCTCCCGCGCTCATGGCCGCCGACGCCGTCGCGGTGCTGCGGTGGCTGGCCCGCGAGCGCGCCGCAGCCCGTCCCGTCCTCCTCGGCCACTCGATGGGCGGCGGCGTCGCGGCGTCCGTCGCGCTGCGGCACCCCGAGCTCGTGGCCGGGGCCGTCCTCGAGGACCCTGCCCTCGTCATGGACGACGAGGAGGAACGCCGCGACCTGTGGGCGGCCCAGGAGGTCGCCTACCTCGCTCGCTTCCGGGCCGACCCCGCGTGGGGGCTCGGTGAGGGGCGGACGGCCCACCCGGCGTGGCCGGTCGCCGAGCTCGAGCCGTGGGCCGAGGCCAAGCTCGCGACGGACGAGGGGCTGGCCGCCTCGGGCAAGGTCCGCACCGACCTCCCTTGGCGGCGGCTCGTCGCCGACACGACGGTGCCGCTGCTCCTCGTCACCGGGACGGGCGAGGTGCTCTGGCCGGACCCGCTGCCTGCCCTCGTCCGCGAGCACGCGGCGCCGACCGCCCGGGTCGCCGTCGTCGAGGGTGCCGGGCACTGTGTCCGACGCGAGGCGACCGAGGGCTTCCACGCCGTCGTCGACCCCTGGATCGCCGAGGTCGTCGGCGGCTGATCCCGCCCCGCCCCTCGTCCCCCGGTCGTCTGGGAGGATCGAGGGGTGCCGTCCGCCCCGGCCTCCCTCACCTGGCTCGGTCACGCCACCGCCCTGGTCCAGCTCGGTGGCGTCCGCGTGCTGACCGACCCCACCCTCCGGCCCCGGCTGGCCCACCTCCTCCGGGTCGGCGCGGGCCCCGCGCCCGGCGCGGTCCCGGACGTCGACGTCGTCCTCATCTCGCATCTGCACCACGACCACTGCGACCTGCCGTCGCTGCGGCTCGTCGGCCGGTCCACCCCGCTCGTCTGCCCGGTCGGCGCCGGGCGCTGGCTGACCCGGCGCGGGCACACCGACGTCATCGAGCTCGCCGTCGGCGCCTCGACCTCGGTCGGCCCGGTCGAGATCCGCGCGGTGCCGGCGGAGCACCACGGCACCCGCACCCCGTTCGGACCGCATGCCGAGTCCGTCGGCTTCGTCCTGTCCGCGGCGGGGCAGCCGAGCGTCTACTTCGCGGGGGACACCGGACTCCATCCGGCCATGGCCGACCTCGCGGGCGTCGATGTCGCGCTCATCCCCGTCTGGGGGTGGGGGACCAACCTCGGGCCGGGACACCTCGACCCGGTCACGGCGGCGGACGCCACCGCGCTCGTCGACCCCGGGCTCGTCGTGCCGATCCACTGGGGGACCTTCCTGCCCATCGGCGCTCTCACCCTCACCCGGATCGGCCGTCTCGTCCTGCGCGACCCTCCCGAGCGGTTCGAACGGGCCCTCACGGAGCGGGGGCTGGCCTCGCGGCTGCACGTGGCGACGGCCGGCACCCCGGTGCCGATGGGGACCGGTCGCTGACCACCCTCGTGCCGGCCCGGGTACCCCTCACCACCAGGCGGAGTCGAGCTTGCCCTCGATGCTGCGCAGGTGCTCACGGCTGCACGTCTCGCAGGTCCACACGGCGCGGTCGTTCTCGACGCCACGGGTCCACGTGAGGCGCGCCGAGGCGAGGTCGTCGGCCGTGGCCGGGACGCGTCCACAGGTGACGCAGACGAGGTCAGCCTCGTCGGCGGCATACCCGGAAGTGTTGTCGGACAATGGTGCTCACCCCTTTGCGGCCTTGGCGGCCGCCTTCGCCTGCTTCTTGAAGTCGCGCACCTTCTGCAGTGACTCGGGGTCGACGACGTCGGCCACGGAGCGGTAGGAGCCGGTCTCGGCGTACGCGCCGCAGGCGGCTTCCCAGCCCTCGGGTCGCACGCCCAGCTGCTTGCCGAGCAGCGCGGCGAAGATCCGGGCCTTCTGGTCGCCGAAGCCGGGCAGCGCCTTGAGACGTCGGACGAGCTCGGCCCCGGAGGGGGCGGTCGCCCAGATCGCCGCGGCATCGCCGGCGTAGTCGTCGGTGACGACGGAGGCGAGCTGTTGGATGCGCCCGGCCATCGAGCGGCCGTAACGGTGGACGGCGGGCGGAGTCGCACAGAGGTCGGCGAACGACTCCGGGTCGGCGGCGGCGAGGGCGGCCGGCTCGAGGGTGCCGAACCGGGCGAGGATCGTGGCCGGGCCGGCGAAGGCCCGCTCCATGGGGAACTGCTGGTCCAGGAGCATGCCGACGAGGAGGGCGAAGGGGTCCTCGCTCAGCACCTGGTCGGCCTCGGGGTTCTGCGCGATGGTCAGCGATGCCATCTGCCCAGCCTAGCCAGGAGGTCGGCGGCGGCGGCGCGCCAGAACGCCCGCCCGTCGAGCGCCGGGGCGCTCGACATCGGGCCGTCGACGGCGCTCGCCCCGGAGGCGTGGTCCTCCGGGGCGAGCGGTCGGTGAGCGGTCACCGGACGGTCAACCGCACCTGGGTGAGCATCCGCTCCCGCTCCAGGTGCTGCTGCATCCGGCGTCGCTCCTCGTGCGTGCGCACCTCGTGCTGGGTGCGCCGCAGCTGCTGAACGCGTCTGCGATACATGGTGGTCTCCCTCACTGATGGTCATGAACGTCGATCTCGGTGGCATCGCCCGGGGGCGATGCGGTCGGGTCCGGTATGCCGCGGGGGCGGTCCGGGTCGGCGCGGTCCCCTGAACCGCGCCGCCCGGAGCCTCCCCGGGCCGGCCGTGGTCAGGCGGCGACGGAGTCCTTCCGGGGCCGGCCGCGCGGCCGCTTCCGCGGCACGACGACTCCGGCCTCGAACAGCTCGCCGCCCCAGACGCCCCAGGGCTCACGACGGTCGAGCGCCCCCTGGAGGCACGCGGCCCGCGCGGGGCACGTGACACACAGGGCCTTGGCGAACTCGACGCCGTCCGGGGTGTCCGCGAACCACAGCTCGGCGTCGTTCTCCCGGCACGGGACACCCTCGCCGGTGGTCACGGTCGCCTCCTGCAGGTCGATCAGGTCGGTCAGCTGCACGGGTCTCACCTCCTCCGCCGATGCCCCGGTCGGGGCCGATCGGCCATCGTGTGCGCCGGGTACGGCGCGAATTCGTCTGCTCGTGGTGGTCGGGGGGTTCGGATGCCGGGGTGTCGGCGGTGGGTGGGCGGTGACCAGGGTGCAGCGACAAAAAGGCCGCGGATCCCGGTGTCGGGTTCCGCGGCCTGATGCCTTCTCGCCTGGGTCTAGCCAGGTGGAGCATTCAGGTGCGGAGACACGACGCCCGTCGTCGGAACGACAGCGAGGCCCTTGCCATCGGCGAGCTGGACACGCGCGTAGGCGGCGCTGGGCACAGTCGTCCCCTCGAAGCCACCGAAGATGCCCGCGTGGGAGAAGTCGGACTTCGCGGCGCGGGCGCGCATGACGGCGGCGGCGGCGCAGATGGCCGCGGCGGCGATGGTGATCGTCATCATCGAAGTGACCCCTCCTCTCGGGCTCGTGGTGGCCGGCGAGCGGGTGCTCGCGCGGGCGTTCGTGTGGTCAGCCTAAGTTGCCCGGGCCGAGGGGTGCAACGGAATTTCCGGACGATTTCTGCACGACCCCCGCGCATGGGCGTGTCGCGGATGCCGATCAGGCTGTAGCGCAACGGGATTCGCCCGTTCCCGGCACGCGAAACGCCCGGCACCGGTCCGACGTCAGCGGAACTCGTCGAGGATCGCAAGGACCTGGTCGCCGTAGAGGTCGAGCTTGCGAGGCCCGACCCCCCTGATCGAGGTGAGGCCCGCCGGGTCCGCCGGGGTGCGCTCGGCGATCGCCGTGAGGGTGGCGTCGGTGAAGACGACGTAGGCCGGGACGCCGTCGGAGTGGGCGACCCCGAGCCGCCACTCGCGCAGCCGTTCGAAGAGAGCGGGGTCGTAGGTCGGCGGACAGGTGGAGCAGCGCCCCCGGGTGCGCTCTGCGGCGCCGGCGAGATCGGCGCCGCACCCCGGGCAGGCCATGGGGCCCGCGTGCTTGAGCCCGCGGCGCGCGGAGCCGCCACGCGCCTTCTTCGGCTGCGACCGAGCACCCTCGCCGAGGATGCTCGCCGCGCCGTCGAGGAAGCGGGAGGGGCGGCGGGTGGCCCGGGCCCCTGGGGTGCGCGCCCCCGCCCACGACAGATGGAGGAGTCTCCGGGCCCGGGTGACGCCGACGTAGAGGAGGCGGCGCTCCTCCTCGATGGCCTCCGGGGTGTCGGCCATCGCGATGGGAAGGAAGCCGTCGGAGCAGCCGACGAGGAACACGGCGTCCCACTCCAGGCCCTTGGCGGCGTGGAGCGAGGCCAGGGTGACCCCCTGCACCGACGGCGCGTGCTGGCTCGCGGCCCGCTCGTCCAGCTCGCGGACGAACGCCGCCATCCGCGCCTCGGGGTCGGTGCCCGCCAGGTCGTCGGCGAGGGCGGCGAGGGCCGCGAGCGACTCCCACCGCTCGCGGGCCGCTCCCCCGCTGGCGGGTGGCTCGCGGGTCCAGCCGCCGCCGACGAGGACGTCGCGGACGAGGTCGGGCAGGGGGACCGTGCCGTCGTCGGACCGGGCGGCGCCCCGCATGAGGACGATGGCGTCGCGGACCTCGGTGCGGCCGAAGAACCGCTCGCCGCCCCGGACGAGGTAGGGGACGTCGCGCTCGGCGAGCGCCGCCTCGAAGAGCTCGCTCTGGCCGTTGGTTCGGAAGAGGACGGCGATCTGGGCGGGCGGATGTCCGTCGGCGACGAGGCCGGCGATCCGGTCGGCGACCGCGGCCGCCTCGGCCGGGTCGTCGGGGTAGGTCGTCAGCGTCGGCTCCGGGCCGTCGTCCGCCTGGGCCTGGAGCACCACGCTGTTGCTCCGCCGCATCCCGCTCGGCCCCCGGACGACGAGGTTGGCCAGCGCGACGACCTGCGGCGTCGAGCGATAGTTGCGCACGAGCTCGACGAGCCGCGCACCGGGATGGCGGGTGGGGAAGTCGAGCAGATGGCGCGGCGAGGCCCCGGTGAAGGAGTAGATCGTCTGGGCGGGGTCGCCGACGACACACACGTCGTCGCGGCCGCCGAGCCACAGCTCGAGCAGCCGTTGCTGGAGGGCGTTGACGTCCTGGTACTCGTCGACGACGAAGTGGCGGTACTGGTCGCGGACGGTCCGGGCGATCTGCTCGTGCTCGGCGAGGACGCCGACCATGAGGAGCAGGACGTCCTCGAAGTCGATGACGCCACGCTCGGTCTTGACCTCCTCGTAGGCGGCGATGACCCGGGACATGGCCGTCGCGTCGAGACCGGGCGGCTCCCGACGGGCCCGCGCCGCGCCCGCGGCATACGAGTCGGCGGTGAGCATGGTGACCTTCGACCACTCGATCTCGGCCGCGAGGTCGCGGATCCCGGCCCGGTCGAAGCGCATCCGGAGCCGTCCGGCCGCCTCGGCGACGGCGCCGGCCTTCTGGCTCATCACCTCGGGCGCCGCCCCGCCGACCGCCTGCGGCCAGAAGTAGTGCAGCTGGCGCAGGGCGGCGGCATGGAAGGTCCGGGCCGAGACCCCGCCCACGCCGAGGTCGCGCAGCCTCGTGCGCATCTCGCCCGCCGCCCGCGCCGTGAAGGTCACTGCGAGCACCCGCTGCGGCTGCTGGGCACCGGACAGGACGCCGTAGGCGATCCGGTGGGTGATGGCCCGGGTCTTGCCGGTCCCGGCGCCGGCGAGGACCCGCATCGGTCCGCCGGGGTGGGCGGCGACCTCGCGCTGCTCGGGGTCGAGGGCCTCGAGGACGGCGTCGGCGGAGGGGTGCACGGGCAGGATCGGCATCGTCGACGATCTTCGCAGACCGACCGGACACCCGGACGCGGCGTCCTGCCGGCCGGCGGCCCCGTCCGGGCGGGATGATCCGGGGCCCCCGGGCCGCCGACCGCCTCGCACCGATAGAGGTGTGTCGGTGGGGAAGGATCGGGGCCGGTATGCCGTTGCACCATCTCGAGGCCGCAGCCGCGGCATCCGCCCCCGCCCCGACGCCCAGGAGCCCCCATGCGCCCGTCGACCCCGTCCACCGGCACCGTGACCATGTTCACGACCCCGTGGTGCGGCTACTGCCGTCGGCTCAAGAGCCAGCTCGACCGCGAGGGCGTCACCTATGCGGAGGTCGACATCGAGAAGGAGCCGGGGAGCGCGGAGTTCGTCATGTCCGTCAACGGCGGCAACCAGACGGTGCCGACGGTGCTGTTCCCGGACGGTTCGGCCGCGACGAACCCCTCCGCTGCCGAGGTGCTCGCCCGGCTCGGCTGAGCCCGCCGGACCTGCTCTGCTGCCGGCTCGGCCGGCCGACTCGGCTCAGCCGCCGCGCAGCATGACCTCGGGCGCCTCGATCGGCCCGCCGTACCAGTGCTCGATGAGCCGTCGGGCGATGGACAGCCGGGGCGGGATGCGAACGGACTCCTCGCCGATCGCCGCCGCGAGCGCCTCGCGGGTGAACCAGCGTGCCTCGGAGATCTCGTCCTCCTGAAGTCTCAGCACCGTCCCGACCGCCCGGGCCGTGAAGCCGACCATGAGCGAGGAGGGGAACGGCCACGGCTGGTCACCGAGGTACGTGACGTCGATGACGCTCACCCCGACCTCCTCCGCCACCTCGCGGGCGACGGCCGCGGCGAGGCTTTCGCCGGGCTCGACAAAACCGGCGAGGACCGACATCCCCGTCGCCCGGAAGCCCTTGCCCCGAGCGAGGAGCAGCCGGTCCTCGTCGTCGACGACGGACATGATGACGGCCGGGTCGGTCCGCGGGTAGTGCTCGCTCTCGTCGACGGGGCAGCGTCGGATCCACCCGGCCTGGGCCGGCACGGTGCGGGCGCCACACCGCGGGCAGTACCGGTGGGTGCGGTGCCAGTTGGCCATCGCGAGGGCCGTCGTGAAGAGGCCCGCGTCACGGTCGCCGAGGTGGGCCCCGACCTGCCGCAGGGTCCTCAGGTCCGCCCCGGCGAGCGACGGGGTGTCGTCCTGCGCCGAGACGACGGCGACGTATGCCGCCTCCGTGCCGCCGTCGTCCCCCGTCCCGAGGAAGAGGGCGGACGTCGGGTCCTCGCCGTGGGGGGCGCGCAGGACGAGGTCGGTTCGGCCATCCCCGCCGGCGCCGCTCTCGCGGACCGGAGCGGTGTCGTCGACGAGGTCGAGCACCCGGGTGTGCGGGTCGGCGAGGAGGGTCGCGAGCAGGTCCGGTCGGGCCCGCAGGTCGGCGCGGCGGTCGAGGGCGGCCCGGGCGAGGGCCAACCCCTCCAGGCGTGGTGGACGAGCCATATCCGGCAACCCTACGTGGCCTCCCCGACCTCGGTGCGCGTGCGGCATACGGTGGCCCTGTGGAACGCACGCCCTCCTTCCTCGCCGCGATCGCCGGCGCAGCGGTCCCCGAACTGGACCCCGCGACGGTCGAGGCGCTGCCGAGCACCCCGGACCAGAGCTTCGACGTCGCCTTCGTCGAGGACGCCCAGCACCGGCGGTGGGTGGTGCGTGCCCCCCGGACCGCCGCCGCCGCCGCCCGGATGGACCTCTCCGTGGCGCTGCTCGGGCTCCTCTCGCGCCGGCTGCCCTTCGCCGTCCCGTCCCCGAAGGGCTTCGTGGAGCTCAAGGAGGGTGGCCGTGCGGTCGTGTATCCCTACCTCCCCGGCCGTCAGCTCGACTTCGCCGAGCTGCCTCCAGGCCCGGGCATCGCCGCGGAGCTCGGTCGGGCGATCGCCGCGCTGCACAACACCGACGTCGCGCTCTACGACGAGGCCGGGATGCCGTCCTACGACGCCGACGACTACCGGACCCGTCGACTCGCCGAGCTGGACCGGGCCGCCGAGAGCGGCAAGGTCCCGGCCGGTCTCCTCGCCCGCTGGGAGCGGGCCCTCGAGGACGTGACGCTGTGGCGGTTCGCGCCGACTCCGGTGCACGGCGATCTCACCGGGGACCAGGTGCTCGCAGTGTTCGAGGACGAGAGCGACTCCTCCACGGGACGGATCCGGGCGATGACCGGCTGGGAGGACGCCAAGGTCGCCGACCCCGCGGACGACTTCGCGGCCCTCGTCGCCGAGGCACATCCCGACACCGTCGACACCGTGCTCGAGGCCTACGCCCACGCCCGCGTCGAGCGCCCGGACCGGCACCTGCTCATCCGCGCCCGGCTCGGCAGCGAGCTCGCCCTTCTCGCCCGCCTCATGACCGCCCTGGCCGAGGAGCGCGGCGACACGGTCGGGGTCCTCACGACCGAGCTGAAGCGGCTCGACGCAACCGTGCACGACGAGCAGGCCGAGGCCGACGACTACCGGCGGACCAGCCTCGACCCGCCCGTCCTCCGGCCCCGGCAGATGCCGCCGCCGATCCTCGAGGACGAGGAGGACGAGGACCTGCCCGCGATGGCCGCGGCCGACCCCACGCCCGAGCCGGACGCCGGACCCACCCCGAGGCGGAGGCCGAACCGGAGCCCGAAGCCGAGCCCGAGCCACAGCCCGAAGCCGAAGCCGAACCCGAACCCGAGCCACAGCCCGAAGCCGAACCCGAACCCGAGCCACAGCCCGAAGCCGAACCAGAACCCGAACCCGAGCCCGCGCCAGAACGCCGACCCGAACCGGAAGCCGAGCCCGAACCGCAGACGGCACCGGACCCCGAAGCCGAACCAGCGCCCCGGCCCGACCGACCCGACGAGGAGATCCCGCCCTGGCTCCAGTGAGCCCTTGTCAACGGTCGGGACGTGCCGAACACTGACGGGGTGGCGGAGACGATCTACGCGGCCGCGGGCGGCTTCCGCGGGCCTGCTCGCCCTGGCCCGGGCCTGGCACGCGCGTTGTCTCGCCGATCCGGTTGCTGCGCACCCGTTCGAGCACCCCGGCCAGCATCCGGACCATCTCGCCCGGCTCGCGGCCTACTGGGGTGAGGCGTTGGGCGGTCCCGCCGCCTACTCCGACGGCCTCGCCGACCACAGCCATGTGCTGCGTCTGCACGCCTGCAACGGCGCGCACCCGCAGCTCGACGCGGCCGCGATCGCCTGTTTCGAGGCCGCGCTCGGCGACGTCGGGATCACCGACGAACCCCTGCGCTCGACCCTCGCCGGCTACGTCGAGTGGGGCACCGACCTGATGGCCGCCCACCCGGACAGCGCGGACGGCATCCCCGACGGTCTGGCCGTCCCCCGTTGGTCCTGGGACGGGCCGGTCACCGGGTCGGCCGCAGCACCTCGGTGATCTCCTCCGTCGCCGGCAGGCTGGGCCGGACCGTCTCCCCGGTGCGGGCGTAGTAGAACGCCGCGTCCACGCGATCCGGGTCGACGCCGCGCAGCCGGGCGAAGGCCACCCGGTATGCCGCGAGCTGCAGGGCCCGGGTGCGCGCCTCCTCCCCCGTGGGTGGGAGCCCGGTCTTCCAGTCGATGACGGTGAAGCCACCGTCCTCCCGGGGGAACACCGCGTCGATCCGACCGCGCACCGCGACGCCGTCGAGGACCGTCTCGACCGACGTCTCGACCTCGACGGGAACCCGGTCGGCCCACTCGCTCGCGAGGAACCGCTCCTTCATCGTCTCGAGGGCTTCCTCCCCCTCCGGGTCGTCGTCGGCGCTGCCGGGCAGCTCCGACACGTCGACCATCGCCGCCATGGCGTAGTGCTGCTCGACCCAGGCATGGAACGCCGTCCCCCGTCGGGCGGCCCGGGCGGGGGCCGTCGGGAGGGGCCGACGCAGGTCGAGCGTGAACGCGTCGCGGTCGCGGGCGAGGGCGACGAGGGCCGAGGTCGACAGGTGCGAGCCGAGCTGGACCGGCTCTCCGGTCCGGGCCCGGCCGGCATCCCGCTCGGCGAGGAGCAGCTCGATCTCCTGGTGCCGGGACGGCGGCGGGGGGCCGTCCGAGGCGATGGGAGCATCTCGCTCGACGTCGGGCCGCCCGCCGTCGGCCACGGCGGCGCGGACCCGGGTCGCCGCCTCGGCGAGAGCCGGGCGCCGGTGTGCCATCGCGTCGACCGGCCAGCCGGCCCCGGCCGCCTCCTCGCCTCCGGGGCGGACGACGTCGGGGCCGGCCTCGGGCAGGTCGGCCCAGCACCGCTCGGCGGCGGGGAGCCGGCCGGCGGCGACCGCCTCGCGCACCTCGAGGAGGAAGCGCGAGGTGAGCCGGGGCGTCGAGGCGGTCGTCCAGACGCTCGCCGACAGCAGGAGCGCGTGCCGGGCCCGGGTCGCGGCGACGTAGGCCAGCCGGCGCTCCTCGCCGACGGCGTGGTCGCCGCCGTCGAGCTCGAACCGCGCCAGCGCGCTCGCGAGCCCCTCCCAGTCCTCCGCACCCGACCAACGCAGAGTCGGCAGGCCGGCTCGGTCGCCGCGCAGGTCGAACGGGATGCCGCCGTCGGCGAGCCCGGCCAGCCAGCCCTTGTCCTTGGCCTGGGACGCCACCCAGGCACCGTCGACCGGCCGGGACACCTTGGCCGAGTGGTCCGGGAAGCCGGCCTCGACGAGCCCGGGGACGGCGACGGCATCCCACTCCAGGCCCTTCGCCGCATGAACCGTCATCACCTGGACCGCGTCGCCCGACGCCTCGATGAACCCCCGGTCCAGGCCGCGCTCCTGGTCGATGGCGGCGGCGACCCAGGCGAGGAAGCCACCGAGCGTGGGTCGATCGGCGGACACCGCGAACTGGGCGGCGACGTCGGCGAACGCGTCGAGGTGGGCCCTGGCCGCCGCCGGGGTGTACTCGGCCCGGGACAGCACCTCGATGTCGAGCCCGAGGGCGCGCTCGCCCTCGCCGACCAGGTCGGCGAGCGGCAGCGCGGTGAGCCCCCGGAGCCGCCGCACGACGGCAGCGAGTCCGGCCAGCCGCTCCCGGGCGACCGGCCCCACCCGCTCGCCCTCGGGGCCGACCCAACCGGGTGGGGGCAGCTCGTCGAGGGCCTCGACGATGCTCGGCCGGTCGGCCGAGTCCGGCGCCTGGTCACGCGGGGTCTCCCCCGCCTGCTCGAGCCGGAGCTTCTGGCGGTGTCGCGCCCACGCCGCGAGGCCGTCGAGGTCGGCGATGCCCGCCCGCACCGACGGGCCGGTCAGCAGCCGCATGAGGTGGTCGCCGCGGGCGGCGTCCTCGACGACGTGGAGCAGGGCGACGAGGTCCTCGACCTCGGGGGTGAGCAGGAGCCCTCCCAGGCCGACGACCTCGTGAGGTATGCCCCGGGCGGCCAGGGCGTCGATGACCGGCCCGAACTGGGCCCGCTTGCGACACAGGACCGCAGCGGTCGCATCCGGGACGCGCTCGCGGAGCTCTCCGAGCCAGGTGGCGACGAGGTCGGCCTCCTCCTCCGCCGTCTCGGTCCGTGCGAGGGTCACCCCGCCGCCCCCCGCGCCGGGCCGCTCGGCGAGCGGCCGGACCGGGACGGCCGACCCGCGCAGCAGCGGCGCGGCGACCTCGTTGGCGACGGAGAGGATCGCCCGGTCGTTGCGCCAGCTGACGGACAGCGGCAGCACCGGGGCGGGGCCGGCCGAGGTCGCGAAGTCCTCCGGGAAGCGCGACAGCGTCGTCGCGCTCGCCCCCCGCCACCCGTAGATCGACTGATGTGGGTCGCCCACCGCCGTGACCGGCACCGGCGCCGGCCCCGTGGCGAAGAGGGCCCGCAGCAGCGCCAGCTGGGCCTCCGAGGTGTCCTGGAACTCGTCGAGGAGGACCGCGGCATACCGGTCCCGCTCGATGGCCCCGACGTCGGCGAAGTCGATGGCCAGCTCGGCGGCGAGCGCCATCTGGTCGGCGAAGTCCATGGCGTCGCGAGCGCGCTTGAGTGCGCGGTAGCGGGCGACGATCGGCACGACCGCGCGACGCAGCCGGAGGTTGACGAGCACGTCGGATGCCGGGTGCTTGGACTTGCGCGTCTCGCCCTTCGGCACGGCCTCGAGGGCCGCGATGACCTCGTCGAGGTGCGCCGCGACCTCGTCGGGACCGCGCAGGTGCTCGGCCATCTCACCGGCCAGGTCGACGACGGCGGCCGTGACGGTGTTCTCACTCTTGTCGACGAGGTCCATCGGGCCGTCGTAGGCGAGGACCGCCTCGTGGGCGTACTGCCAGGCGGCCGCCTCCGACAGCAGCCGGGAGTCCGCCTCGTAGCCGAGCCGGAGGCCGTGCTCGCGGACGAGCCGGCCGGCATACGCGTGGTAGGTCGACACGGTGGGGCTGCCGCCGAGCACCTCGGCGCCCTCCTCCTCCCGGGGCGTCCACAGGCCCTCCCGGCGCAGCCGGGTCAGCCGCCGGTCGATGCGCTCGGACAGCTCGGTCGCGGCCTTGCGGGTGAACGTGAGGCCGAGGACCTGGTCGGGCTCGACGAGGCCGTTGGCGACGAGCCACACGACCCGGGCGGCCATCGTCTCGGTCTTGCCGGAGCCCGCCCCCGCGATGACGAGGGTCGGGCGCGGCGGAGCCTCGATGACGGCGACCTGCTCGGGGGTGGGTGGCGGCTGGCCCAGCGCGGTCGCGATCGCGCCGGCGTCGAGCCGGGGCATCAGATCCGCCTCCCCTCGGGCTGGGCCGGGCACGAGGCGATGACCGGGCAGATCCGGCACCGCTCGGTGACCGTCGCGGTGAAGCGGGACCCCGCCATGCCGTCGGCGACCTCCGCCAGCAACGTCTCGGCCCAGCCGGGGTCCTCGTCGTCGGCGAGCGCCACCTGCGTGGTGAGGGTCGTCGCGACCCCGGCGGCCTTGCCGAGCTGGAGGAGCGCGGCCCCCGCGCTTCGGGTTCCGAGGCCGGGGAACCCACCGTGCTCGACGGCGAGCTGGTAGGCCCCGAGCTGGGCGTGGCGTGGGATCTCCTTGCGGGTCGGCTTGCTGCTGCCCGTCTTGTAGTCGATGACCCGCAGTCCCTTCGCGCCGCTCTCCAGGCGGTCCACCTGGCCCCGGACGACCGCCCGGCCCAGGGCGACCCGCATCGACTCCTCCGCGGCGACGGCCACCCAGCCGGCCGCCTCCGCCTCGGCCCAGTAGCGGGCGAGCCGCTCGAGCATGAGGGCGGCCTCGCGGCGCTTGCGTTCGGTCAGCCAGCCGGGCGGCATACCGAGCCGACCCCACTTCGCGTCGAGCCGGGCACCGAGCGCCGCCACGTCGCGCTCCCCGGCCTCGTGGGCCTCGTGGGCGACCTCGTGGACGAGGGTGCCGATGTCCTGGGCACCGAGCGACGGCCCGTCGCCGCCGGCGCTCGTCAGCGCCCAGCGGAGCTGGCAGACGCCGAACCCCTCGATCTGGGAGGGGCGGACATGGACCGGCGCGTCGGGTGCCCGGCGCGGCCGGTCGTCGGTCGCCCCGGCGAGGGCCCACCACCGGTCCGGGTCGGCGCCGGGGACCCCCGCCCGGGCGAGCCGGGCCAGGCCCGTCACGGCGGCGCCGCGGGCGGCGGGATCGGGGCCGACGAGGTCGCGGCGCAGGGCGGCGACGAGCGCGGAGAGCGTCATCGGCCGCTCCACCTCGCTGAACGCGCGCACCTCGAGCCCGTCGGGCAGCGGCGCGACGACGTCGAGGTAGGGCGAGGGCTGCTCGTCCTCGCTCCGGACGGCGGTGACGAGGAGGGTTCGCGCGGCCCGCGACACGGCGACGAGGAACAGCCGGGTCTCGTCGTGCCGGACCGCCGCCTGGGCGGCTCGGCGCCGGCCGGGGGCGAGGGCACCCCCGGGCGGCAGCCGCCCGGCCACGGCGTCGACGAGGTCGGCCGAGCCGAGGAGGGTGCCCCGCAGCCGCAGGTCGGGCCACACCCCCTCCTGGACCCCGGCGACGACGACGACGTCCCAGGCGCGACCGACCGCCGCCTGGGGCGTGAGGACCGCGACCGACTCACCGGCCGGAGCGCGGGCGACGAGCGTGTCACCGGGCACGTCCTGGCCCTCGACGTGGTCGAGGAACCGGTCGGGTCCGGCTCCCGGCAGCCGGTCGGCGAACCGCCCGGCCGCGTCGAAGAGCGCCAGGACCGCGTCGAGGTCGCGGTCGGCCCGGACGCCGGACGAGCCCCCCGGCGAGGGCGGCGTCGCGCCACGGCGCGGCCAGGCCGGATGCGTCCCACATGGCCCACAGGACGGTCTCGGCGGTGACGCCGGGGGCCCAGTGCGGCCGCCCGTCGCGCGCCTCGGTGGCGGCGGCCGCGACGCCGGCCGCGATGACCCGGGCGACCCGCCGGGCCGCCGCGGCCTCCGGACCGTGCTGGGCCAGGCGCACCGGCATGAGCAGGGCCTCGGCGAGGAGCTCGTCGCTCGGCCGGCCCCCTCCGGCCTCGAGCTCGTCCCGCCGCAGGGTCCGGCGCAGCCGGCGCAGCGCCACGGCGTCGGCTCCCCCGACCGGCGAGGTGAGGACGTCGACGGCGACCTGCGGGTCGATCGTCTGCTCCTCTCGCAGGGTGAGCCCGATGACGACGTCGAGGAGCGCGAGGAGCGGCCGGACGGCGACCTCGTCGCGGACCGGCAGGTCGGCCGCCGCGGCGCTGACCGGCACCCCGGCGGCTGCGAGGACGCGCCGCAGCGTGCTCGTCCGGGAACGGCCACGGACGACGACGGCCATCCGCGACCACGGCACGCCCCGCAGGAGGTGCTCCTCCCGCAGCCGGGCCGCGACGAACGCCGCCTCCTGCGAGACCGCCCGGAGGAGGTGGACCTCGACCTCGCCGCCCTCTCCGCCGGGCGCGGCCGCGCGGTGACGGGCCTCGCCGAGCACACCGATGTGCCCGGCGACCCGGCCGACGACGTCACGGACCGCGGCCCGCGAGCGGTATGCCGTCGGCAGGACCAGCGTCGGCGGCGCCGGGTCGCGCCCGTCCCCGGAGGCGGGGCCGGCAAGGTGCACCCAGTCATGGGCGAGGATGCCGGGGTCGGCGCCCCGGAAGGTCTGGGTCGCCGCGTCCGGGTCACCGATGAGGACGAGGTCCGGCCCCGGGAGGCCCGGCGCGCTCCGGCCGGCGAGGACGGACAGCAGCCGCAGGGCGGGCCGGGTCAGCTCCTGCGCGTCGTCGACGACGACGAGCCGGAGCGAGCCACGCAGGGCGTCGAGGGCGCCCGGGTCCTCCAGGAGGAGGTCGGCGGCGGCCCCGAGGATCCACGCCGGGTCGAACGCCCCGGGCGCGGAGAGCGCCGTCACCTCGTCGTACTCGCGGAGCACCTGGGCGGCGGCGGCCCACTCGGGCCGGTCGTGCTCGGCCGCGAGCCGGGAGAGCCCGGCGTCGTCGAGCCCGAGCTCGACGGCGCGCATGAGCAGGTCGCGCAGCTCGGCCCGGAAGGCCCGGGTCGGCAGCGCCAGCTCGACCCGCTCCGGCCAGGGCGGACGGGGGCTGACGCCCTCGGCGTGTCCGGCGAGGAGGTCCCGGAGGATGACGTCCTGCTCGGGACCGCTCAGCAGCCTCGGCGTCGGGTTCGCCGCGCAGGGCGGCCGCCCGGCGCAGGATGCCGAAGCCGAGCGAGGCCGGGGTGCGGGCGAGCGGCTCGGTCGACGTCCCGCCCACCCGCGCGGTGACCCGGTCGCGCAGGGCACCGGCCGCGACGCGCGAGGAGGCGAGCAGGAGGCACTGGTCGGCCGTCGCCTCGGCGGACCGGACGCGCTCGGCGACGGCCTCGACGGCGACCGTCGTCTTGCCGGACCCGGGGGCCCCGAGCACCCGCAGCACGCCGCCGCGGTGACCGACGACGGCCCGCTGCACGGCGTCGAGCGGCGGGGCGGTGGCGTCGGCGGGAGCGGAGCGCACGAGGGAGAGCACGCGGGGGATTCCATCACGCGTCGGCGACACCGGGTCCCTCCCACCGGGCGCGGTCGAGGTCGACGCGGCGTCCGGTGAGCGCCCCGCCCACCAGCGGGGTCCCCTCGGCGCGGTAGTGCTGGAGCGCCCGGTCCTCCAGCCCGGGCGGGGGCAGCCCGCCGGCGCGGAGGACCCGCCACCACGGCACGTCCCCCCCGAACCGCGCCATGACCGAGCCCACCCCGCGAGGACCGCCGCGGCCGACGAGGTCGGCGACGTCGCCGTAGGTGAGGACCATCCCCTCGGGGATCGTCGCGACGAGGTCGAGGACCTCCTCGGCGAACTCGGTCGGCAGGCCCGGGCCGGGCCCCTCGGCGGGCGACACGTCAGTACCCCGGCTGGCTCGGGTCGACCTCGGCCACCCACGCGAGGACCCCACCGGCGACGTTGCTCGCGTCGACGCCCCGGGAGCGGAGGATGGCGGCCGCCTCGGCCGAGCGGGGACCGGACTTGCAGTAGACGAGGACGGGTATGCCGTCCGGCAGCGGCTCGTGCTCGCCGCTGCGGATCTCGCCGAGCGGCACGGAGACGTCGCCGGGGATCGTGACGACCTCGCGCTCTCCCGGGCTCTCGCACGTCGAGGAGGACGACGTCGGCGCCCCCCGCCGCTCGCTCGGCGAGGCGACGGGCGACCTCGGCGACCGTCACCTCGGGCGCCGGCTCCGGCGCCGCCGCCGACGCATCGGGGTCGGGGGCCGCGCCGAGCGGACGGAGCGGGTCGGCGCCGCGGCGGCATACCGGGCAGTCGGGGTTGGCCCGCACGGGCAGCTCGCGCCACTGCTGCCGCAGGGCGTCGTGGACGAGCAGCCGGCCGACGAGCGGCTCGCCGATGCCGGTGACGAGCTTGACCGCCTCGGTCGCCATGACCGAGCCGACCGAGGCGCACACCGAGCCGAGCACCCCGCCGGTCGAGCAGGAGGGGACGGCGTCGGCGGGCGGCAGGTGGGGGAAGACGCAGGCGTAGCAGGGGCCTCGCCCGGCGAACCACACGCTCATCTGTCCGTCGAACCGGTAGACCGACCCCCACACGTGCGGGAGGCCGAGCCGGGCGCAGGCGTCGCCGACGAGGTAGCGGGTGGGCAGGTTGTCGGCCCCGTCGAGCACGACGTCGTAGTCGGCGAGGATGTCGAGGGCGGTGACCGCCGTGAGGCGGGCCCGGTGCTCGACCACCTCGACGTCCGGGTTGAGCGCGCGGACGGCGTCGGCGGCCGACGCCGTCTTGGGCCGGCCGACATCGGCGTCGCGGTGGATCACCTGGCGCTGGAGGTTCGTCGCGTCGACGACGTCGTCGTCGACGACCCCGAGGGTCCCGACGCCCGCGGCGGCGAGGTAGAGCAGCGCCGGGGAGCCCAGCCCGCCGGCCCCGACGACGAGGACCCGGGCGGCACGCAGCCGCCGCTGCCCGTCCCCGCCCACCTCCGGCAGGAGGAGGTGCCGCGCGTAGCGGGTCCGCTCCGGGGCGGACAGCTCGGCACCCGGCGGGAGGAGGGGCGGCATACCCATGCGGGCACGATACAAGCGGGCCGCCACGCGGCCCCGAGCATCCTCACCCGGGGCGACACGAGCGGCCGGGTGTCGGTCGCGACGCGCCGACCCCGCCGCGGATGCGTAGCATGACCGAGGCACCCGGACACCCGCTGCCGAGGAGAACGATGAGCACCACAGACCCGTCCGCGACCCGCGGCTCGCGCCTGCCGCGCTCGCAACGCCGTGCCCAGCTGCTCGAGGCGGCCCAGGCCGTCTTCGTGGCCCGCGGCTACCACGCGGCGGCGATGGACGAGATCGCCGAGCGAGCGGGCGTGTCGAAGCCGGTCCTCTACCAGCACTTCCCGGGCAAGCTCGACCTCTACCTCGCCCTGCTCGACCAGCACTGCCAGACCCTCGAGCGTCTCGTCATCGAGGCGATCTCGGCGACCCACGACAACAAGGAGCGGGTCCAGGCGACGATCGCGGCCTACTTCGAGTTCGTCGCCCGCGAGGACGGCGCGTTCCGGATGGTCTTCGAGTCCGACCTCACCGGGGTCCCCGCGGTCCGCCAGCGGCTCGACGAGGTCGAGGCCGTGTGCGCCGAGGCCATCGCCGACGTCATCGCCGAGGAGACCGGGTCCGACGCCGAGCGCTCACTCATGCTCGGCACCGCCCTCGCGGGGCTGGCGCAGGTGACCGCCCGGCACTGGCTCGCCCAGGGCGGCCCGTTCCCCCAGGCGGAGGCGGCGGCCCTGACGAGCACCCTCGCCTGGCGGGGCCTCGGCGCCTTCCCGATGGTCGAGGCGGAAGGATCCGCGCCCTCGGCGGGTTAGACCCTGCGGGTGGACCGGCCGCTCCGCCGGACGCCGCCACAGACCACCAGCACCGACCGGGGCTGCCCGACAGCCCGGGCCCGGACGAAGCCGGGCCGACGAACCCGACGAAAGGACCGACCGTGGAGGTCAAGATCGGCGTGCAGAACGTCGCGCGCGAGATCACGTTCGAGACCGACGACAGCCCCGAGCAGGTCGCCGGAGCCGTCGAGAAGGCCCTCGCCTCCGGCGAGGTCATCAGCCTCACCGACACCAAGGGCCGGCGCATCCTCGTGCCGGGCACCGCCCTCGGCTGGGTCCAGATCGGCGAGTCCGAGAAGGGCCGGGTCGGCTTCGGCGTGGCCTGACCGGCCCACGCCGGCGATCCGTCGCCGCCGAACCACCCCTTCCCTGCCGGGCTGGCCTAGATTCGGCGTACGCCCCGCGCCCAACGGTGGGGCGGCCCCGGCCACCCCGGTGGCGGGGTCCGCGCTGTGTGGTCCCTCGGGACCAGGAAGGGACACGACGTGCTCCTCAACATCATCGGGACGATCATCTTCGGCGCCGTCATCGGCGTCCTGGCCCGGCTCGTCCTGCCGGGGAAGCAGCACATCAGCCTGCTGATCACCGTCGTCATCGGCGTCGTCGGCGCCCTCGTCGGCTACTGGGTGGCGGGTCTGCTGGGGGTCGGCGACACCGGCGGCATCGACTGGATCCGTTGGATCATCAGCATCGTCGTCGCGGCCGTGCTCGTCCTCCTCTACGGATCGTTGACCGGCAAGAAGGTCTGACCGGCACGACGACGGCCCCCGCCCGGGTTCCGGGTGGGGGCGTCGTCGTCACGGCTCCTGCCGCGGCATACCGCCCGGCATGCCGACGGAGGGGCTCTCAGGCGTGCAGCCCCAGCCGGGCCATCCGCTCGGTATGCCGCTCGGTGAGCCGGGTGAACATCTCGCCGACCGCGGCGAGGTCGGCCCCACCGCCGATGAGGAACGCCGCGAGCGCGTCGCGGGTGACAGCGACGGCCTGGGCCTGGGAGACGGCCTCGCCGAGCAGCCGCCGACCCCACAGGGCGAGCCGACCCGCGGCCTTCGGGTCCGTCTTGATGGCGTCGCGGACGACGCCGACGATGAACTCCGCCTCGCCGATGTCGTCGAGGGCGAGGGTCATCACCTCCCGGGTGTCCTCGTCGACGTAGGCGGCCATCTCGCGGTAGAAGTCCTTGGCGATCCCCTCGCCGACGAAGGCCTTGACCAGGCCCTCGAGCCACGTCCGGGGGCGGGTCCGCTCGTGGTAGGCCGTGAACGGCGCGACGAACGGCTCCATCGCCCGGTCGGGGTCGATGTCCATGTCGCGCATCCGCTCGACGAGCTGCTCGTACTGGCGGAACTCGTTCGTCGCGAGGCCGGCCATGTCGGCCTTGAGCCGGAGCGAGGGTGCGAGGTCGGAGTCGGCCGCCATCCGGATGAAGGCCGTCAGCTCGCCGTAGGCGAGGACCCCGAGCAGGTCGACGACGGCCGCGCGGTAGTCCGGGTCCGAGAGGCTGTGCTCCATGGGGCGGAGCCTATCGCCGGGACGCCGCCGAGGGCCCCGGTGACGACGCCGAACCGGGCGCGGTCGGGCCCGGGCTCCCTCCCCCGCTAGACTGGCCGCGTCCACGGTGCCCGGTCGGCACGACTGCGCATGCGAACGCGCATGCTCCTGGGGCGGCCCGCCGCCCGCGAAGACCTCCGATCGGCCCGCAGCCAGGTGGGACCCGCCCGGGTCTCCCGCCGCCGATCACGAGAGTTCCATGACCGACGCCCAGCCTTCCTTCTCCGACTTCCCGATCCATCCCGACATCGTCGCCGCCCTGGCCGACCAGGGGATCACGAGCCCCTTCCCCATCCAGGCGATGACCCTGCCGGTCGCCCTCGACCGCCACGACATCATCGGCCAGGCCAAGACCGGCACCGGCAAGACCCTCGGCTTCGGGATCCCGATCCTGCACAACACCGTCGCCCCGTCCGACGACGCCTTCGCCGACCTGCCGTATGCCGGCAAGCCGCAGGCGCTCGCCGTCACCCCGACCCGCGAGCTGGCCATGCAGGTGGCCGGCGACCTCGAGCGGGCCGGCGCGAAGCGCGGCATCCGGGTCCTGACGGTCTACGGCGGCCGGGCCTACGAGCCCCAGGTCGAGGCCCTCCGCCGCGGCGTCGAGGTCGTCGTCGGAACCCCCGGCCGGCTCCTCGACCTCGCCCAGCAGGGCCACCTCCAGCTCGGCCACGCCCGCACCGTCGTCCTCGACGAGGCCGACGAGATGCTCGACCTCGGCTTCCTTCCCGACGTCGAGCGCATCCTCGCCCTGACGCCGGCCGGCCGCCAGACGATGCTCTTCAGCGCGACGATGCCGGGCGCGGTCGTCGCCCTGGCCCGGCGCTACATGACCCAGCCGACCCACATCCGGGCGATGACCGAGGGCGATGACGACCGGCACACGGTCGCGGCCATCGAGCAGTTCGTCTACCGGGCCCACGCCATGGACAAGATCGAGATGCTCGCCCGGCTCCTCCAGGCCGAGGACCGAGGTCTGACGATCGTCTTCAGCCGCACGAAGCGCACCGCCGCCAAGGTCTCGGACGAGCTCGTCACCCGCGGCTTCGCCGCCGCCGCCATCCACGGCGACCTCGGTCAGGGGGCCCGCGAGCAGGCGCTGCGCGCCTTCCGCAACGGCAAGGTCGACATCCTCGTCGCCACCGACGTCGCGGCCCGCGGCATCGACGTCGAGCACGTCACCCACGTCGTCAACTACCAGTGCCCCGAGGACGAGAAGACCTACCTGCACCGCACCGGCCGCACCGGGCGCGCCGGCAACACCGGCATCGCCGTCACCTTCGTCGACTGGGAGGACATGCCGCGCTGGGGCCTCATCAACAAGGCCCTCGACCTCGGCATCCCCGAGCCCGCGGAGACCTACTCCTCCTCGGAGCAGTTCTACGGCGACCTCAACATCCCCAGCGGGGCGACCGGGCGACTCCCGTCCGCCCAGCGCACCCGGGAGGGCCTCGAGGCCGAACGTCTCGAGGACCTCGGGGAGACCGGCCGCTCCGGTGGCCGGCACGGCGGTGGCGGCAGCGGCACGTGGCGGCGGCAGCCGGTCGCGCGGTCGCCGAGCCGGCGCGCCGGGCGGCTCCGGCGGCTCGAGCCAGGGCGGCCAGCCGCGCGGCGATGGCGGCCGGGAGAGCTCCGGTTCGGCCTCCGGTCGCCGGCGCAGCCGGAACCGGAAGCGCACCCGCGGCGGTCAGCAGAGCGGCGAGGCCTCCAAGAGCTGATCGGTCGGTCGTATGCCGCGCGTCCACGGCATACGACCGACCTCGATGCTCAGGCGTAGTACCCGACGACGTCGACGACGGCGTGCGCAGCAGCGCCCGCCGGGAGGAGCGCGATCCGTCGTTGCGCGTCCAGCGCCACGGTCGAGGCGTTGGCGAGTGTCGTGCGTGCAGCCATCCAGTTGATGGCTGATGTCGCCGTCGTCGTGACGTCTCCCGGCGCGACCCCGAGATGCCCTCGGCCGGTGGTGCCGGTGACGGTGAGGTTGTAGGCGACGGCCGTCGCGCCGGCCGGCACGATGTCGGGGTCGGTGACCGCGCCCGTCGCGCCGCTGCGGCCATCGGCGACCGAGATCACCCTCGGCCCGGTGGCGCTGCTGATCCGACCGGGCTGCGGCTGGGCGCGGCGCGAGTCGTAGACCCGGGCCGGGGTGATGGGCGTGAAGGTCCGCCCCGGTGGGAGGTAGCCGATCTGGAAGCCGCAGAGCCGGTAGCCACTGCCGGGCAGGGCCGCCGACGCGACCAGCCACTCGGTGGGACTCGTGACGTGATCGACGGCCGCCGTCGCCGGCTGGGGCAAGGAGGGGGCGACATCGCCGTTGACCGCGCCGATGATCGAGCCACCCCCGTCGCTGAGATCGATGCGGACGAGGGCGATGTTGGGCGTCGCCGCCGTGTCGACCCGGGAGAACCACCCGGTCATCTGGACGATCCTCGACCCGACGGGAACGGTGATGGGCAGGAGGTAGTTCACCACGGTGCTCGACGAGATGAGAACCAGGCCGTCGCCGATCTGCCATTGGGCCGTCGAGTTGTCCGCATGGAAGGCGGCGCCCGGGAAGGTCTGGGTCACCATTCCTCCCGCCGTGCCGGCGGCTGCGGTGGCCGTGGGAACGGCGGCGGCGGCTGACGCCCAGCCCCGGCCGGCGGAACCCAGGACGAGGCCGGCGGCCCCGGCAGCAGCCAGGGCGGTACGGCGGGTGAGGTGGCCGCTCGCGACTCCGGGAAGGGTGGGCTCCGGCGCGGCGGACGACAGGGGCGAGGGTTGTCGATGGTTCATCACGAGCCTTCCGGTTGGGGCGAGCGCGCCGCGCCGGGTCGGGCCTCGTCAGCACTGGTCACGGGACGAGCGTCCCGTGACGGATGATTCTTAGCGCGTCGCTGGGACGCCGATCCATGACAGATGTCATGGGTGCAGTTTGCGTTTCCCGGGATTTTCCAGCGGGGTTGCCGGGTAGGCGGACAGGTGGACCTGTCGGAGCCCACGGCACCCGACCGATCGTTCTGACCAGCGACTCACCGAGGAGGCCCCGTGGCAACGACACAGGACACCCGTACCGTCGACACCGAGCACGATCTCCGACGCCACGTCGGCCGAATCGGGCTCCTGTTCGCCAGCGTGGGCTCGATCATCGGCTCCGGCTGGCTCTTCGGCGCCATGAACGCCGCACGGACGGCCGGACCCGCCGCCGTCATCTCCTGGGCGCTCGGCGGGGCGATGATCCTCTTCATCGGCCTGTGCTACGCCGAGCTGGGCACGATGTTCCCGTTGTCCGGTGGGGTGGTCCGGTTCCCCCACATCGGATTCGGCTCGATCGCGAGCTTCATGACCGGGTGGATCACCTGGGTCGCGTGCATGAGCGTCGCCCCGATCGAGGTCGAGGGCGCCCTGCAGTACGCGACGAAGTACGCCCCCTTCACGGAGGAGAACACCCTCGCCGACGGCAGCATCGTCCACACCCTCACCGGGCTCGGCCTCTTCGTCGGCGTCGTCCTCATGGCGATCTTCGTCGTCATCAACTACGTCGGGATCCGCTGGTTCGCCCGCGTCAACAACGCGCTCGTCTGGTGGAAGCTCGCCATCATCACCATCGTCATCGGCGCGTTCCTCTTCACCCAGTTCCAGGGCTCGAACTTCACGTCGATGGGCTTCCGCCCCGAGGGGTGGCACGGCGTCTTCACCGCCATCGCGACCTCCGGAATCGTCTTCTCCTACCTCGGCTTCCGGCAGGGCATCGAGCTGGCGGGCGAGACCGACAACCCGCGGCGCAACGTCCCGATGGCCGTCATCGGCTCGGTCCTCATCACCGCCGTCCTCTACATCGCCCTCCAGGCCGCGTTCATCGGCGCGGTCCGCCCGAGCGACTTCGCGGGCGGCTGGTCCAAGCTGAACTTCACCGACGACTTCGGCCCCCTGGCCGCGGTCGCGACGATCCTCGGGCTCACCTGGCTCGCGGTCCTGCTCTACATCGACGCCATCGTCTCGCCGGCCGACACCGGGCTGATCTACATCACCGTGACCGCCCGCATCTCCTACGCGATGTCCCGCAACGGCAATGCGCCGGAGTCGCTCGGCAGGACGACCGACCGCGGCGTGCCGCTCTTCAGCATGATCACGGCATTCGTCATCGGGTTGTTCCTCTTCCTACCCTTCCCCAGCTGGCAGCAGCTGGTCGGGTTCATCACCTCGGCGACCGTGCTGTCGTTCGGCTCCGGCCCGCTCGTGATGATGGCGCTTCGCCGCCAGCTCCCGGACCAGGAGCGCCCGTTCCGGCTGCCGGGCGGGCACATCATCCCGTTCCTCGCCTTCTGGTCCAGCAACCTCATCGTCTACTGGACCGGCTGGGACACCAACGCCAAGCTCTTCGTCGCCGTCCTGCTCGGCGTCGTCATCCTCGCGCGTGACCTACGGCGATCCATCAGGCCCGCGGTGACAACCACCAGTGGGACTGGCGGGCGGGAGCCTGGTACCTGCCGTGGCTCGCCGGGCTCGCCCTCATCTCCTGGCTCGGCGACTACGGCGGTGGCCAGGGCGTGCTGCACTTCGGCTCGGCCTTCCCGGTGACCTTCGTCTTCAGCCTGCTCATCTACTGGATGGCGATCTCCTGGCGGCTGGACCCCGAGTCCGTCAAGCGCTACGTCGAGCAGTCCCGCCAGGAGGCGGAGTACGAGGACGCCGAGGTGGCCGGCCTCTGACCACCCGTCGGCCGCCTCGGCCCACGCCGGGCCTTCCGATCCGGTGAGGGAACGACCGGCCGCGGACGCGGGCCGTACCCCTGCGTCCGCGGCCGCTGTCGTCGACGGGCGACCGCCCGGCGCTCAGAGCCGCGGCAGGAGCGCCTCGGCGACCTCGCGGTAGGCCATGGCGCCCTTCGAGGACCGCGCCGTGGCGAGGATGGACCGCCCGATCGCGGGAGCCTCGGCGAACCGGATGGTCCGCGGGATCGGCGGCTCGAGCACGGGGAGACCGTACCGCTCGCCGACGTCGGCCAGGACCTCCCGGGAGTGGTTGCTCCGACCGTCGTACAGGGTCGGCAGGATGCCGAGGATGGTGAGCTTCTTGTTGAGGATCTTCGTCACGTCGCGGACCGTGTCGAGGAGCTGGCCGACGCCGCGGTGACCGAGCATCTCGGCCGGCATGGGGATGATGACGCCGCTGGCGGCCGTCAGGGCGTTGAGGGTCAGCACGCCGAGGCTCGGTGAGCAGTCGAGAAGGATGACGTCGTAGTCCGTCCGGACGGCGTCGAGGGCCTCGCGCAGGACGTACTCACGGGCCGGGCGGGCGAGCAGCACGGCCTCGGCCCCGGCGAGGTCGATCGTGCTGGGGACGAGGTCGACGCCGTCCTCGCACTCGAGGACGACCTCGGCGAGCTCGGCCTGCCCGAGCAGGACGTCGTGGACCGAGGCCTCGACCGCATCGGGGTCGACGCCGAGGCTGTACGTGAGGCAGGCCTGGGCGTCGAGGTCGACGAGAAGCACCCGCCTGCCGAGCTCGGCGAACGCCGCCCCCAAGGAGGCGACCGATGTCGTCTTCGCGACGCCGCCCTTCTGGTTGGCGACGGCCACGACGGCGGCGCGGGTCGTCTTCGGGGGCACGGGCAGGCCTTCCGTCGGGGGGCCGGGGCACCCCATTGTGACAGTCCAGGGCGCGGCGACGGAGCCGGTGTGGTGGGTTCGACGCACCCGCATCGATGGGCCGGCGCCGCGGCCGCGGCAGGGCCCCTGCGGTCAGCCCTCGTCGTCCTCGAGGGCGGCCCAGCCCGACCGCTCCGAGCCGGCGGCCTGGCCCTCGGGGCAGTGCGCGCGCAGGTCGCACCACCGGCAGATCGGCCCGACCACCGGCGGGAACATCGTGGAGTCGGCGCCGTGCTCGGCGAAGTCGCCGTCCGCCCGGCGGGCGTCGGCGGCGAGCGAGCGGGCCTGGTCGACCTTGCGGGTCAACGACTCCGGGGTGTGCTCGTGGACCGCCACGGTCCCGGTCGGCACGTGGTGGAGCTCGACCCGGACGCAGCGGCGACGGAACATCTTCCACACGGCCGCGGCATACAGCCCGAGCGGCAACGAGGTGCGTGCATCGTCGTCGCTCGGGGGCCGGCGGCTCGTCTTGTAGTCGACGACGACGAGGTCGCCGTCCCGGTCGTCGAGCCGATCGATCCGACCGAACATCGCCAGCCCCTCGGTCCGGAACGCGACCGAGCGCTCGACGCCGACCGGTTGGGTGCCCGGGTCGGCCCCCTCGAGGTATGCCGCCACCTCGCCGGCGGACCGCTCGCGCCACCGCGCGGACTGGTCGGGGTCGCGGAACCCCGCATCGATCCAGCCGCTGCGGACGAGGTCGGCGCCCGCCTCCGGGGTCCGGCGCTGCGGCGGCAGGTCCCACCAGTCGCGCAGCGCGTTGTGGACGGCGTTGCCGAGGGAGGTGTGGGCGCGCTGCGGCCGGGGCTGCGGCTTGGGGCGGTCGAGGTACTGCAGCCGGTAGCGCCGGGGGCAGTCGACGAAGGCGAGCAGCCGGGACGGGCTCGCGGCATACAGCGGCGTCGGCATCCCGGAGAAGGCGCCCTGCACCGCCCGGGCCGGCTCCGGCTGCGGCTCGGCTCGGCTCCGGCTGCGGCTCCCGCGGGCTCCCTCCGGCTGCGGCAACGTCACCCCCGGCACGCTACCCGCCCCCGCCGACACCCCCGCCCCCTCCCCTGCACGAACCTCTGCTAGCAGAGGTTCCTGCCGAACGGGGGTGCTGCAACACGGCCGCTCTGCAGCAACCTGTCCATCGACCCAGCGGGCAGGATCGACCGAGGGCGCCACGGACCCTCCGGGTCGACCCTGACGCCGCGCCTCGGTCGGCTCGTTCGCTCGGCAGACCGCGGACGACGCGTTGCTCAGCTGAAGACGACGGTCCGGTGCTCGTTGAGGATGATCCGGCTCTCGGTGTGCCAGCGCACCGCACGCGCGAGCACCCGGGCCTCGACCTCCTCGCCGGCCCGGACCAGGTCGTCGGGGGTCATCCGGTGGTCGGCCGGGATGACGTCCTGCTCGATGATCGGCCCCTCGTCGAGCGCGGCCGTGACGTAGTGCGCGGTCGCGCCGACGAGCTTGACCCCCCGCTCGTAGGCCTGGTGGTAGGGCTTCGCGCCCTTGAAGCTCGGCAGGAACGAGTGGTGGATGTTGATGATCCGGCCGGGCATCGACGCAGCGAGGTCGTCGGAGAGGATCTGCATGTAGCGGGCGAGGACGACGAGGTCGATGTCGTGCTCCGCAATGAGGTCGCGCAGCCGCGACTCGGCCTCCGGCTTCGTCGCCGCCGTGACCGGGACGTGCTCGAACGGTATGCCGTGCGCCCGGACCAGCGGCTCCATGTCCTCGTGGTTGGAGACGACGACGGGCAGCTCCATGGCGAGGCTTCCCGTGCTCCAGCGGTAGAGCAGGTCGTTGAGACAGTGTCCGAACCGGCTCACCATGATGAGCGTCCGGTAGGGCTGGGCGACCGGCCGCAGCTGCCACGTCATCGACAGGGTCGCCCCCACCGGGGCCAGCACCGCGTGCAGGCGGTCGAGGTCGGCGTCCGCCGACGGCGTCGAGAACCGGATCCGCATGAAGAACCGCCCCGTCCGGGCGTCGCCGAACTGCTGGCTCTCGTCGATGTTGGCGCCGGCCTCGAAAAGCACCCGCGTCACGCCGGCGACGATGCCCGGGGCATCCGGGCAGGACAGGGTGAGGACGTAGTCGACGATCTCGGCCACGGTGGTCCCTTCTGGTCAGGCCTCGATGAACGCCCGGACGCTGTCGGCCACCATCTGCACGGCGATGGCCGACAGGAGGAGTCCGGCGATCCGGCTGAGGAGCACGATGCCACTCTCGCGCAGCACCCGGTGCAGCCGTCCGGCGAACCGCAGGGTCAGCCACACGACGAGCAGGGCCGCGACGAGGGCCAGCGCCACCGACAGGACCTCGACGGCCCCGTCGGCGCCGCGGACGGCGAGCATCGTCGCGACGATGCCGCCCGGCCCGGCGAGCAGCGGCGTCCCGAGGGGCACGAGGGCGACGTTGACCCCCTGCTGGGCCGCCTGCTCCGACTCGGTGCCGGTCAGCAGCTGCAGGGCGACGATGAGCAGCAGCAGGCCACCGGCCCCCTGCAACGCCGGCAACGAGATGTGCAGGTAGTCGAGGAGCTGCTGCCCGAAGACGGCGAACACCGCGATGACGACGAGGGCGACGAGCGAGGCCCGCAGGGCAGCGCGGTTGCGCTCCTTGGGGTCGAGCGACCGGGTCAGAGCGAGGAAGACGGGGATCGCCCCTGGCGGATCGAGGATGACGATGAGCGTGACGAACGCCGAGGTGAAGGCGGTGACGTCGAACGGCATACCCGCACTGCTCCTCTCGTCCGCGCCCGCCGCGCGGGTCCGCCTCGCCCAGGCTACGGTGTCGTGCGGCCACGACCGGTGAGGCAACCTTTCTCCCCCCCTCCCCGTAGTGCTGGGTGAGACCGAAGGGAGGCCGCGTGAGCCGGATGTCCAAGACCGAACGGGACGCGTCGTTCGAGTCGTTCATGGTCGAGGCGACGCCCTCGCTCATGCGCACCGCGTGGCTCCTCACCGGGTCGGCTGAGCAGGCGGCCGAGCTCGTCCAGGCCGCCCTCGTCAAGACGTATGCCGCGTGGCCGACGGTGCGCCCAGAGTCGGCTCTCGCCTACTGCCGCCGCATCCTCGTCAACCACCGCACGGATCGGTGGCGACGGACCCGTGGCGAGGTGACGGTCGCCGAGGTGCCCGACCACCCAGCAATCTCCGGCGACATCGTTGCCGAGCGGGATCACATCGTCCGGCTGCTCGCGACCCTGCCGGACCAGCAGCGTCGGGTCGTCGTTCTCCGCTACTACCAGGACCTCTCCGAGGCCGCGACCGCCGACCTGCTCGGCATCTCGGTCGGGACCGTGAAGTCCGCCGCATCGCGGGGCCTGGCCGCCCTGCGGACGCAGCTCGCCACCAGCGAGGGAGGCCACCGATGAACACCGAGTTCGAGGACCGGCTCGGCGCCGTGCTGCGCGCGGCCGCCGACGACGCGTCCGCGGCATACCCGCACCTCGACCCTCGAGCGGTGATCGACGAGGGACACCGCCTCGTCCGGCGACGCCGGCTCGGGCGGGCGGCGGTGGGGCTGGTGGCGGTCATCGTCGTCGGTGGAGGCGTCGGGGTCCTCGCCGCCGACCGCGAGGATGCCGCTCCGGTCCCGGCGATCCAGCGCGACATCGGCGTCGTGTCGGCCACTCTCGGGAAGGGGCCGTACCAGGACTCCGACGGCGCGCAGATCCCCGGTCCCGACCACTACCTCGTGTCCTTCGACACCGAGCCCGTCCCGCTCCCTCAACGTCGGCTACTTCGCCGTCGACGCCTCCGGGACGCGAACCCTCATCGGCCGCGACACGGTCCCAGCGGGCGGCTCGACGGTCGAGTGGGCGACCGGCGAGGACGTGCCGAACACCCTTGTC
This sequence comes from uncultured Actinomycetota bacterium, assembly GCA_963745335.1. Lineage (GTDB taxonomy): Bacteria > Actinomycetota > Actinomycetes > Actinomycetales > Dermatophilaceae > CAVSJJ01. Next base: position 301,492 of record CAVUXP010000005.1, on the reverse strand, counting down.
GGCGTCGTGCCCTCGGCCGACACCGACTTCCTCGTCACGACGGCCCGGGAGGTTCCCGGCGCGAGCCGACGGGACGTCGCGGAGCTCCCCGGCACGGGCTACACGGCCTTCGTCACGGTCTTCGACGACCCCGTAGGACCACCTTCCACGACGAACGTCCTGTGGTTGGGCGAGGACGGGGCGGTGCGGGGGTCGGACGGCGCCGAGGTCCCCTGGGCGACGCAGGGAGACCGCACCGTGTTCGTCGATCGTGCCGACGGGAAGTGGGGTGCGTTCGAGCCCGACGGCAGCATGGTGGTGCAGCTGCCCGACGGGGGCGCCCCGCTCGTCCAGCCGGTGTCGGACACGGGCAGGCTCACCGGGGACACGGCCAGCAACGCCTTCTCCGTCATCGTGCCCGCCGCGGCGCAGTCGCCCACCATCGAGTATCGCGGCGACGCGACGCCGACCGGCGCCGCCGTCATCACCCCGCTCTCCGACGGCTCGGCGGCCGTCCTCACGGCCCGCTACGACCGGCCCGCGGACCGGCGGACATCCGGGGTGACGGGCTACTCCTACGAGGTCGCCGGACGGCGCTCGACGATGACGGTCACCGACGCCGGGGGACTGAGCGCCGACGGCGTCCTGTCCGTCCCGGCGGTCGGCGGCAAGCCAGGCGAGGAGGTCCACGCGGGGCTCTCTTCGACGGCCGCGTCACCCGCGAGCGAGGTGACGTTCTTCGTCCTCGACACCGCGGGCGGAGTCACCTCGGCCCGGGTCACCGCGCAGCTCTCCCTGGCGAGCGGCCGCGAGGCTGCCTTTGCGGAGGGCGACGGAGCCGGCTACGACATGGCGTACGGTCTCACCCGCGCCCGACCGACCCAGGTCACGCCGGTCCCGGACCGTCCTGGCCGGTTCTCGGCCGGCACGTCCTTCCGCGCCATCCCCGTGCCAGGCACCGACCTGTGGGCCGTCGCCATCTCCCTCACCGGGACCGACGACCACTCCGGCGTCCAGGTGACGGCCGTCCACTGGGTCGACGCCGCCGGGAGGCAACACACCACCCCGACCGGCTGACCTGGCGGCGAGGCAGACCGGCGCGGCATGCCCGCGCTCTCCGGAGCCGCTCCCCCGGTCGCGTCGCAACCTTCCGGGCGCCTCATCCGTGTAGGGGGTGCATGATCGACGACGCACGGAAGGAGGGGCCATGACGACAGCGTCCGACGAGGACTTCGTCGCGTTCGTCCAGGACGCCTCGCCACGGCTGCTCCGCACCGCCTGGTTCGTCTGCGGGGACCCGCACCAGGCCGAGGAGCTGGTCCAGGCCGCCCTCGAGAAGGTCTATCTCAAGTGGCGCCGGATCGACCGCGGGGCGGCCACGGCATACGCGCGGAAGGTGCTGCTCAACCAGCACATCGACACCCGCCGGCGCCGCTCCCGCGAGATCCTCACCGCCGAGACGCCCGAGCGGGCGGGGCATGCGCCCGGCGCGGTGGAGGACACCGACTACCTCGTCCGGGCCCTCGCGACCCTGCCGCCCAGGGAGCGTCAGGTCGTCGTCCTGCGCTACTACGCCGACGCCTCCGAGCAGGAGGTCGCCGCCACTCTCGGGATCGGCGTCGGCACCGTCAAGAGCAGCGCCTCTCGGGGCCTTGCCAAGCTGCGCGAGGCCCTTGTCACGGAGGGAGAGCACCATGGCTGACGAGATCGCCACCCTGTTCCACGAGGCCGCGACCCCCACCATGGCCGTCGACCCGTATGCCGTCCTCGCCGGCGGCCGACGTCGGCGCCGCCGCCGGACCCTCGCGGTCGGGGCGGCCGCGGCGACCGCCGCCACGGTGGCCGTCGCCGTCACGGCCGCCTCCCTCGGTGGCGCGGACCTGGCCGACCCGCTGCCGGCCGGTCGGACCGACACCTCCGCCACCGCAACCTCCGCCACACTCGACATCGGCAACCCGGTCGACAACACCGGGACGCCGATCCCCGGGCCATCGAGGTTCGCCGTGACGGTCGACCCTGCGCGCAGCGATGTCGACGGCAACCTCGGGTACTACACGGTCGGTCCGGACGGGAGGCGGACTCTCCTGGCCCGCTCGGACATCCGGCTCCCGTCGGGCTCGGCGGTCTCCGGCGAACGGCCCTCGGTCACCTGGGGAACCGGCTCCGCGGCGCCGCACGTCGTCATCGGCGTGCTGCCGGCCGGCGCGACGCAGTGGACCCTCATCGCCGCCGGCGCCACCGGAGGCTCCTACAGCGACGACGCGCCCCTGCCGGGCGTGGGGCTCACGGCATTCGCGGCGATCTACGAGAAGGCCGGTGACGCCGGTGACGTCACCGGGATCGTGTGGCGCGACCGGGATGGGGTCGTGTGGGACCAGACGGGTCGGCTCGCCGCCACCGACCTCGGCGGCGGCGTCCTCGGCTTCGTCGACCCGCGGCTCTCGGTGTGGGGCAGCTTCGGCGACTCCACGATCGCCACCGCCCCCCTGCCCGGGGAGGGGCGGCCGACCATGTCGGTGTCCGGCAACGACGCGGACCGCGCGGTCCGGCTCGTGGGGCTCGTTCCCGCCGGCGCCACGGACCCGGTGGTGAGGTACGCGCCGGGCTGCACGGACCGGACGGCGCCGCGCCTGATCAACGCCGGCGACTCGCTGCACGCCTTCGTCGTGGCCACCTGTCGGCCCACCGACGCACAGGGGCCGGGGATGCTCGGCTTCACCGTCCGGGTCGACGGGAAGACCCTCTCCACCCAGGGGTGAGCCACCACCGGTGCGGCGGGTCGGAGCGCGGACCCGCCGCACCGGCATACGGCGTGGGACGGGCGCGGGCTCAGCCCTCGACCTCCTGGCGCCCCGGCCAGTTCTTGTCCGGCTGCGGGACCGGGCGGCCGGGCTGCTCGCCACCGCGCGCCTCGAGGTAGTTCTCCTTCGGGACCATGACCTTGCGGCGGAAGATGCAGACGACCTTGCCGTCCTGGTTGTAGCCGATCGTCTCGACGTGGACGACGCCCCGGTCGTCCTTGCTCGTGCTCTCCCACTTGTCGAGGACCGTGGTCTCCCCGTAGAGGGTGTCCCCGTGGAACGTCGGCGCGACGTGCCGCAGGCTCTCGATCTCGAGGTTGGCGATGGCCTTGCCCGAGATGTCGGGGACGCTCATCCCGAGAAGGAGGCTGTAGACGTAGTTACCGACGACGACGTTCCTGCCGAACTGGGTCGTCTCCTCGGCGTAGTGGCCGTCGAGGTGCAGCGGGTGGTGGTTCATCGTCAGGAGACAGAAGAGGTGGTCGTCGTACTCGGTCACCGTCTTGCCCGGCCAGTGCTTGTACGTCGCCCCGACCTCGAACTCCTCGTAGGACCGTCCGAACTGCATGCGTCGCCTCCTGGTCTCGGGCAGCCGCGCGACCCGGGTGCGCGGGCTGCCGTGCTCGCGTGCGCCGCAGCATACGGGGCGGTCGGTGGGTATGCCGGGTGGGCTCGGTCACAGCCACCGCACCGGCCGCTCGGGCCCGCTCGCGCCCGGGGCGACACTGGTGGGGAAGGAGGTCGGACATGGCCACGAGCCCCGCAGCGCCCCGCCGCACGGCGCCGATGCCGGCCTGCCCGATCCGGGACGGCGACCCCTGCTCGCAGTGCGTGCCGGGCGCCGAGGGACCGGCCGACTGTGGGCTCGTCTGGCTCGTCATGACCGACCCCGAGATGCGCGAGGAGTGGGGCCGCCGCCGGGCCGCCGAGCGCGCCGCCCGCGCCTGACCCCCCCGCGCGTTCCCCGCGCGCGAGGGGTGGCGATGTGCCCCTTCAGCGGCTCTGATGGGGCACATTGCCACCCCTCGCCAGATCGGGCGGGGGGCCGATCCCCCATCGTGCCCGGCGGACCGGGACGGTTTCGCGTTCCCGCCCCCGGCGCATCCGGCGGGCGACGACGGGCCGGACGAAGCCCCCGCGGGCCGGCGCGGTCGGCGATGATGGCGCCGTGACCACCATCGTCTTCGTCCACGCCCACCCCGACGACGAGGCCTCGCAGACCTCGGGGGCGATGGCCCGCGCGGCCGCCCAGGGCGACCGGGTCGTCGTCGTCTTCGCCACGAACGGCGACCACGGCGAGGTCCCCGACGATCTCGCGCCCGGCGAGACGCTCATCGCCCGACGCCGCGCCGAGGCGGCGCGCTCGGCGCAGGCCATCGGCATCGCCCGGGTCGCCTGGCTCGGCTACTCCGACTCCGGCATGACCGGGTGGGCGCAGAACGACGAGGAGGGAACCCTGCACCGTGCCGACCTCGACGAGGCGGCCGGCCGGCTCGCGGCGATCCTCGACGAGGAGGACGCCGATGTGGTCGTCGGCTACGACTGGCACGGCGGCTACGGCCATCCCGACCACGTCCGGGTCCACCACGTCGTCCACCGCGGCGCGGAGCTCGCCCGCCGACGGCCGACGGGTTCTCGAGTCGACGATGAACCGCGATGCGATGCGCGCGATGATGGCGGCCGGCCGGGCCGCCGGTCTGGCCGACGAGGGCATGGACCCCGACGGCCCGATGGACGACGGCAACCCGCTCGGGACCCCGGAGGCGGAGATCCACTGGCGGGTCGACGTGGCCGCCTACATCCCCCAGCGCCGCGCCGCCCTCGAGGCCCACCGCAGCCAGGCCACCGACATCGAGATGTTCCTCGCCATCCCCGAGGACGCCTTCGCCCTCATGTTCGGCAGCGAGTTCTACATCGAGCCCGGCCGCGAGCCCGGCATCGAGGAGGGCTGGCCCTTCGTCCCCGAGCTCGCCCCGGTCAGACCACGCGGCCATCGGCGGCCGAGCACTCGGGACGCACCCCACCCGGGTCACGGCATTCCACTGGCCAGGTTCCGAAGGCGACTGTCCATGCCGGCCCCCGCTAGTCTCCGGACATGGCGGACTTCGTTGGCGCGGTCGACCAGGGCACGACGAGCACCCGGTTCATGATCTTCGACCACGGCGGGCGCGAGGTCGCCCGACATCAGCTCGAGCACGAGCAGATCCTCCCGCAGGCCGGCTGGGTCGAGCACAACCCGCTGGAGATCTGGGACCGTACCCGCACCGTCATCGGCAGCGCCGTGGCGAATGCCGGCCTGTCGATGACCGACCTCGCGGCCATCGGCGTGACGAACCAGCGCGAGACGACGATCGTCTGGGACCGCCGCACCGGACGCCCGTTCCACAATGCCCTCGTCTGGCAGGACACCCGCACCGCCGGGATCGCCGCCGCCCTCGACCGGGACGGCCGCGGCGAGGTCATCCGGCACCGGGCGGGGCTCCCGCCCGCGGCATACTTCTCCGGCGGCAAGCTCCAGTGGCTCCTCGACCACGTCGACGGCCTCCGCGCCGCGGCCGAGCGGGGCGACGCCCTCTTCGGCACGCCGGACACGTGGGTGGTCTGGAACCTCACCGGCGGCCCGGACGGCGGCGTCCACGTCACCGACGTGACGAACGCGAGCCGGACGATGCTCATGGACCTGGAGACCCTCGACTGGGACGAGGAGCTGCTCGGCTTCTTCGGGGTCCCCCGCGCGATGCTCCCGACCATCGTCGCGTCGAGCCACCCCACGGCATACGGCACGACGACGGCCGAGAAGGGGCTGGCCGCCGTCCCCATCACCGGCGTCCTCGGCGACCAGCAGGCGGCCACCGTCGGCCAGGTCTGCTTCGCGCCGGGCGAGGCGAAGAACACCTACGGCACCGGCAACTTCCTCGTCCTCAACACGGGCACCGAGCTCGTCCGCAGCGAGCACGGGCTCCTCACCACGCTCGCCTACCGGCTGGGCGACGCCGACCCGGTCTACGCGCTCGAGGGCTCCATCGCCGTGACGGGCAGCGCGATCCAGTGGCTGCGAGACCAGCTCGGGATCATCTCCGACGCGGCGGAGGTCGAGGCGCTCGCGGCCGGCGTCGAGGACAACGGCGGCGTCTACTTCGTCCCGGCGTTCTCCGGTCTCTTCGCGCCCTACTGGCGCAGCGACGCCCGCGGCGTCGTCGTCGGCCTGTCCCGCTACAACACCAAGGCCCATCTCGCCCGAGCGGCGCTCGAGGCCATCTGCTACCAGTCCCGGGACGTGGCCGACGCGATGGCGGCCGACGTCGCGGCCGCCGGTCTCCCCGGCGAGCTGAGCACCCTGAAGGTCGACGGCGGGGTGACCGCCAACGACCTCGCCATGCAGCTGCAGGCCGACATCCTCGGCGTCCCCGTGTCGCGCCCGGTCGTCGCCGAGACGACGGCGCTCGGAGCGGCGTATGCCGCCGGCCTGGCCGTCGGCTTCTGGAGCGGCACCGACGAGCTGCGAGCCAACTGGGCCGAGGACCGCCGGTGGGAGCCACGGTGGTCCGAGGAGCAGCGCGAGGCGGGGTATGCCGGGTGGCGCAAGGCGGTCGAGCGCACCCTCGACTGGGTCGACGTCGACTGACTCAGCGGAGCTCGCGCCACAGCGCGCGGTAGACGATCCGGGCCACCTCGTCGACCGTGTCGCGACCGTACGTGTAGCCGTAGGGGCTGCGCGAGAGGATCGCCATCGTGTAGTTGCGGCCGTTGCCCTTGACGTGCCCGACGGAGTTGAGCCGGAAGCCGGAGCTCATCGGCCCCCACCCGTTCTTGGTCTGGGTGAGCAGCGAGGTCGGCAGGGGCGGGTCGCAGACCCCCCACCGTTGGCTCGAGGTGATGCCGGCCATGAGCGAGCGGATGTAGCTGCGGTGCGCCGAGGTGAGCACGCCGCCCCAGACGATCTTGTTCATCGCCCGGACGAGGTCGCCCGGCCACGTGGTCGAGTACCCCCACCAGCCGCTCGAGAGGCCCTGGACGTGGGTGTACCTCATGCCGAGCCACGTGGCGGCGTTCTGGACGCGGGCGACGCCGAGCTGGGCGAGGAGCGCGTCGGTGGCGGAGTTGTCGCTGTAGCGGATCATCCGCGAGGCGCGGTCCCTCTCGGTGCTCGTCAGCTCGCGGCCGAGCGCCTCCGCGCGCCGGAGCAGCGCCACGAGGATGACGACCTTGATCGTGCTGAGCGTCTCGTTGCGGAAGACCCGGTAGGTGAACGTCACGTCGGTCCGCCGGTCGTAGACGGCGACCCCGACGGTCCCGACCCGGTGCTCGAGGTAGTCCTCGAGGCGGTCGGCCAGCTGCGCGCGGAGGATGGGACCGCGGTGGTAGCCGCCGATGCCCACCGGCGACGGTCGGACGCCGGCGGCCTCCTCGACGAATCGGGCCGACGCCGAGGACTCCCCGGCGAGAACGAGCGACGCCGCTCCCGCAGCACCGACCAGCAACCCACGACGCCCCACTCGGCTGACCCCCGTCATGGGTGAATCATGTCCCAGCGAACACCCAGCAAAGGCCCAGTCTGTGTGAAGAATGTCCGGTCGGCTCGTGAACGTCGTGTTACCCGGCCCCGCGCGAGCGCAGCCGCTCGCGCCTGATCTTGCCGTTGGGGGTGCGAGGCAGCGCGTCGAGCACGACGACCCGCCGCGGGCACTTGTATGCCGCGAGATGCTCGCGACAGTGCGCCAGCACCTCCTCCTCACCCGGCGGGGCGGCGGGGTCCTCCGGGACGACGAAGGCCGTGATGAGCGCGATCCCCTCTCGGGGCCACGTCTCCGCAACGCCGGCGTCGGCGACGCCCGGATGGCGGACGAGACAGTGCTCGACCTCGAGGGGCGAGACGCGGTAGCCCATCGAGGTCATGACGTCGTCGGCCCGCCCGTGGTGGACGACGTAGCCGTCGTCGAGGTGGACGAGGTCGCCGCTGACGAACCACTCGCCACGGATGACGGCGGCGTCCTCCTCCGGTCGGTTCCAGTAGCCGAGCATGAGGCCGGGGTCGGATCGGTGCACGGCGAGCAGGCCCGTCTCACCGGGCGGCAGGGGCTGGTCTCCGTCGGCGGGGTCGGTGGGCAGCACCGCGACCCGCCGGCCGTCCTGAGGCCGGCCCGGGCTCCCCGGCCGGGTCGGCACGGTCGGCGAGGACGAGACGAACGTCGAGATCTCGCTCATGCCCAGCGCCTCGTACAGCTCGCGCCCGGTGGCCTCCCGCCAGCGCCGCCACAGCGACGGAGCGAGTGCCTCACCCGCCGTGAGCCCGTGGCGCAGCGTCGGGAGCGTGAGGTCCCCGGGTTCCGCTCGGTCGAGGAGCTGCCGGTAGACCCCGGGGACGGCGGCGAAGATCGTGGCTCCGGTCGCCGCGATGACGCCGGGCCACACCCCCCGGCCCCGGTTCCCCACCACGACGACGGCGGTCGCGCCGACGGCCCAGGGGTCGGTGAGCCCGACCCCGAGGGTGTAGGTCCACGTGAACGCGCCGGCGTGGAGCACGACGTCCGACGGACCGATGCCGTACCACCCGGCATACATCGGTCGCCGCCCCCAGGCCGACCGGTGGGCGTGCAGGACCCCCTTGGGAACCCCCGAGGTCCCGCTCGTGTAGACGAGGAAGGCGGGGTCGTCGGCGGCGGTGTCGGCGTATGCCGCCCGCTCGCCGTCGGTGACCCAGCGCCCCACGTCGTCGGGACGGATCCGCCGGGGCCCGCCGGGCAGGTCGAGGTCGTCGGCCACCGCGAGCGCGGCGGCGCCCGTGTCGTCGAGGACGAAGCGCACCTCCTCCGCGGTCAGCTGATCCGAGGTGGGGACGGCGACGATCCCGGCCGCCAGGGCGCCGAAGAAGAGGAGGGCGACCTCGCTCCGGTTGCCCAGGCGCAGGACGAGCCGGTCCCCGGGCCGGAGCCCGGCCGAGAGCAGCCCGGCGGCGCAGGCCCGGACGGCGTCGTCGAGCCGGGCGAAGCTCCACCCGTCGAGCGAGTCGGCGGGCCGGTCGGCGTCGTGGACGACGACGAGGCCGGTGCGGTCGGCGGGGCGGTTCGCCGCGGGGGCGAGGCAGTACCGCGCCATGTTGAAGCGGGGCGGAGCGGGCTGCACAGCCGCGAGCCTACGACGTGGCCGTCCGGGCGGGTCGGCCGCCGGCGGAGCGCTCAGGCGCGCTTGGCGTGCCGCGGCTGGTAGCGGTCGTGGTCGTCGTGGGAGCGCTGGCGGTCGTGCCCGGTGGCCTCGTGGTGGTGCGTCCTCGCGGCGGCCCTGTCCGTCGTCCTCCGGGCGGCCTGGTGCGTCGTCCTCGCGGCGGCCCGGTGCGTCCTCGTGGCCGTGGCCTTCTTCGTCGCCTTCTTCGTCGCCTTCTTCGTGGCCTTCGGCGTCGCCTTGGACGTCGCGGTCGCCTCGCGGGTGGCCGGCGTCGGCCGCTCGGAGGCGCCGGAGTGCGGGTGGAGGACGGTGCGGATCGCGTGGATGGCCCGGTCGAGACGGTGGTGACGGGGCGGCGTGGCCGGCTCGCTCGTCGGGCACGGGTCGGCCGGCTCGGTGCTGTCCGTCGTCACCGTCGTCACCGGCGCCGGCGTGTCGCTCTCCCAGCCGTGCCGGGAGATCGTCACCGTGGCAGGCCCGGGACCGTCCGGGGTCGTCGGCACGAGGGTGCGCGGCGGGGTGCCGGTGTCCACGGGCTGGCCCGTCGTCGTGCCGTTCGTCGTGCCGGTGTCGGTCGGGCCGGTGGCTCCGCCGTCGGTCGTCGGCCGCGGCGCCGTCGGCGTGCGGTTGACGGCCGGTCGCACCGTCGTCGTGTCACTGGGCCGGGTCGGCGTCCCCGGCACGGGCCGGACGGGCGTCGTGGGCCGGGTGGGCGGAGCGGGCGGAGCGGGTGGCTCCTGCTCCACCGCGATGGCCACCGCGCGGCCGGAGGCCTCGGGCTCCCCCAGCGGGGCCAGCAGCGTCCAGCCGATGGCGGTCGATCCGGGACCGCTGAGCTTGATCGGTGAGATGCCCCCCGTGGACGCCGCCATCGCGCCCACGAGCGCCACCGCCGACACGGCAGCGCTGCGCGCCAGCCGTGCCCGCAGCACGCTGCCAGGCACATGTCGTCCCATGGTCCGGATTCTGGCACAGCGGCGCGGTCGCCATGACCGGTTTGGCGAATCTCGCGAGGTGACGTTGGACGAGTTGTCCTGGGTCACGTCGCCCCCGCGCATCGTCGCAGGTCAGCCGGCTACTGCATCGGCGTGACGGTGGCCTGCATCGCGGCGATGATCCGCGAGTAGTCGCCGGTCGGGGACCGCCCGAGCACCGCCGCCCACTCGGGGACCAGCTCGGTCGTGTAGTGGTGGCCGTGCCCGGGGGGCGCGTCGATGGCGATCGGGAGGTCCATCGTCAGCTGCCAGAACGTCACGACGGGGATCCACGTCACGTCGTCGTTGACGTCCCGCCCTCGGGGCTCGGTCAGCCAGTCCGGCTGCTGGAAGGGCAGCCTGCTGTCCCACCACACGACCGGGTCGGAGGGGTGCTGTGCGTAGACGAACCGGGGATGCTCCCACGTGCCGAAGGGCCGGCCGTAGTAGTCCTTGGTGAGGTCGCTCGGCGAGGTGGCGAACCGGATGTGCCGGCCGTCGTCGATGACCGGCGCGATCTCGGGCGAGCCCGGGTTGCGGGCTGCCCTCAGCTCGGCGGCCAGCCGGGTGAAGTGCGGCGTCCCGACCCAGACGCCGCCCTGGGCCCGGTTGAGCATGTCCTCCACGCTCGAGAACGCCGCCTGGCCGCCGTAGGAACCGAGCGACTCGCCTCCCACGACAAGGAGGGGCCGCGAATCGGCCGGCAGCGCCGACCACGCGGCATACACGGCATCGAACAGGGCCTTGCCGGCGATCTCGGGGGTGGTGAGGTCGGCGAGGAACTCGACCCCGCTCGGCAGGTAGGAGTACTGCATCGCGGCGATCGCGCTGTCGCCGTCACTGAGGTACTCGATGGCCTGGGCCGTCCAGTCGTCGACCCAGCCGGTCCCGGTCGTCGTGATGACGGCGAGAACCTTCCGGTCGAAGGCACCGGTCCGGCGCAGCTCGCCGACGACGGCGTCGGCGGTGCGCGCGATGGAGCGGGCCGGCGGGTTGTTGCCCTCCCCCGACAGCCCGGCGTAGACGCGGATCGGCTCCATCGCGGGGCGACCCGTCGCCGCCGCGATCTGGGCCGCGGGTGGCCCCGCTCGTGACGAAGAGCTGGCCCTGGAAGCCGAGGGTGTCCCAGGCCTCCGAGGACTCCGGGCTGCCCGAGCGCAGCGGCGATGTCGGTGCGGCCCGCCCCACCGGCGGGGTGTCGTTGACCTGCGCAGCGAGCCGTCCGCCGGCCTCCAGCGCCTCCTGGAAGACGACGTTGCCCGCGAGCCACCCGGCGAGGATGGCGACGACGAGCGCGGCGACGACCGTCGCGACCGCGGTCGGCAGGACCGCACCGACGACGCGGGCAAGCCGCCGGATGAGCCAGCGGAGGAAGCGCACGAACCCGACGAGGAGGACGGCGATGCCGATGGCGAGCGCGACGGCGCGAGGCCAGTCGAGCGGGCCCGGTGGGCGCATCCCGACGAGCGCCGCCGTGGAGGCCTGGGCCCGGACGTTGACCGTCGTGATGACGACGACGGCCACGGCGGCCACGGCGTAGGCGGCGCGGCGCAGCACCCGCCCGGGCGTCTCGCCGATCCGTACCGAGAGGTCGACGAGCCGCGCCAGACGACGCCCGAGCCAGGCGGCGAGGGTGCCGATGGCGTAGCCGATCGCCGCGCAGATCCCGCTGACGAGCCCCTGGTAGTACCACGTGCGGGGCAGCAGGCTGGGGGAGGTCGAGACGAGGAACATCCCCGCCGCGAGGAAGAGGCCGAAGGCGGAGTACCCCGTCCGCCACCGCGCCAGCCCCATGCCGTCAGCGTAGTTCCCGCGGCTGACCCACGACGGGGCGGCCCGAGGGCGGCGGGACCGGGGCGGCGACGCGCCGGCATGCGACGATGGCGAGGTGAGCGAAGAGCAGAAGAAGACCGACAACCGCGCCCGCCCGACGACCGAGGAGTTCCGCTCGTTCGTGCGCGAGGACTGGGCGCCCCGCCGCCCGACCGTCACGGCGCCGTCGCCGGCGGCCCGGTATGCCGCGGCCCGCCGCGAGCGCGTCAGCGCCGCCCACCCGGGCGAGCGGCTCGTCGTCCCCGCCGGAGGCCTCAAGGTCCGCAGCAACGACACCGACTACGTCTTCCGGCCGCACAGCGCCTTCGCCCACCTCACCGGTCTCGGAGCCGACCGCGAGCCCGACGCCGTCCTCGTCCTCGAGCCGCGGGACCCCGCCGACGGCGGCGGCCACGAGGCGATCCTCTACGTCCGCCCCCTCGGCGACCGCGACAGCGACGAGTTCTTCGACGACCCGCGCTACGGCGAGTTCTGGGTCGGCGCCCGGCCCAGCCTCGCGGACATCGAGCTCGAGCTGGGCCTCACCGCCCGACACGTCGACGAGATGGAGTCGGCCGTCGCCAAGGACGCCGGGTCGGTCGTCGTCCGGCTCGTCCGGGACGCCGACCGCGAGCTCACCGCCCGGCTCGACGCGGCCCGGGTGGACAACGGCGCCGAGGAGGAGGGGCTCGCCGAGGCCGACGACGTGCTCGCTCACGAGCTGTCCGTCCTGCGGATGACGAAGGACGAGTACGAGGTCGAGCGGATGCGCGAGGCCGTCGCCGCGACGCACGAGGGCTTCGAGGCCGTCATCGCGGCGCTGCCCGACGCGGTGGCCAAGGGACGCGGCGAGCGCTGGGTCGAGGGCGTCTTCGGGCTCGTCGCGCGGCACGCCGGCAACGGCGTCGGCTACGACTCGATCTGCGCCTCCGGCGACCACGCGAACACGCTGCACTGGATCAAGAACACCGGCGACATCGATGAGGACGACCTCGTCCTCATCGACGCCGGCGTCGAGGTCGAGAGCCTCTACACCGCCGACATCACCCGGACCCTGCCCGCCTCGGGCACCTTCACCGAGGCCCAGCGCGAGGTCTACGACGCCGTGCATGCGGCCCAGGCGGCCGGCATCGCGGCCGTTCGGCCCGGCGCGCGCTTCTCCGACGTCCACGACGCCGCGATCCGGGTCGTCGCCGAGTACCTCCACGCGTGGGGGCTGCTCCCCGAGGGCGTCTCGGTCGAGGACACCCTCGACAAGGACCACGGCCAGTTCCACCGCCGATGGATGGTCCATGGGACGTCTCACCACCTCGGGATCGACGTCCACGACTGCGCGCTCGCGACCCGGGAGGAGTACCGCGACGCCGAGCTCGAGCCGGGGATGATCCTCACCGTCGAGCCGGGCCTGTACTTCAAGGCCGACGACCTCAAGGTGCCCGAGCGGTTGCGCGGGATCGGGGTGCGCATCGAGGACGACGTCCTCGTCACCGACGACGGGTGCGAGGTGCTGTCCGCGGCGATGCCGAGCACGAGCGCCGACGTCGAGGCCTGGATCGCCCGGATCCGCGGCTGACCTTGGTCGCGGGCGCCCGCGGCGCCGACGGCGTCCGCCGCCGGCGGCATACCGCAGCGGTCTGCGGGCAGCGGTCAGCGGCGGTCGATGACGTCGAGGAGCAGGGCATGCTCGACCCCGGCAACGCCGACCCGCTCGGCCCCACCGCCGAGGATCCCTCCGAGAAGCTCGCGCGGCACCGGGAAGTCCGCCGGGAGGGCCTCGTTGTATGTCGCGTGCGCCTCGAGCGAGGCGACGGCCGCATCGAGGTGGCCGGTGACGTCGACGTAGTGCGTCGGGTACGGCGCACCGCTGAAGGCGATGACCCGCACCCCGCTCCACGGCTGCAGGCCCTCGTCGGCGAGCTCGGGGAAGATCCACCGGTTGCCGGCGTCCGCGACCGCGTCGAGGGTGGCGAGACCGACGGCGCGATGGTCCGCCTGGTTGACCGCCCCGCCGGCGAACCGGTCGGCGTAGGTCTGGCCGATGACGACCTCGGGGCGACGGAGGCGGATCTCGCGGGCGATGGCCCGCCGCAGCGCCGGGCCGTACTCGACGACCCCGTCGTGCCAGTCGCCGAAGTCGACCTGCTCGACCCCGACGATGCGTGCGCCGGCGCGTTCCTCCCCCTCACGCACGCTCCGGGCCCGGTCGGGGTCCATCGTGTCGATGCCCGCCTCCCCCCTCGTGAGGACGAAGTAGGTCACCTCGGCGCCCCCGGCTGTCCACCGGTCGACGGCCGCGGCCAGCCCGTACTCGATGTCGTCGGGGTGCGCCGCAACGCACAGCACCGACCCGAAACCCTCGTCCAGCGGCTCCAGCTGCTCGTCCATCGGGCCACGCTACGTCAGCGACATGTCACGTCAGCCGTTCGGACCGACTTCGGTGAGGCGCCTTTTCCCCGTGCGGGCTCGATGGAACGATCTGCCCATGCGATCGTCGCGTGCCTGGATGGCGCTTGCCGTCCTCGTACTCTTCCCGGTGGTCGTCCTCGGGATGCTCGCCCTCGTGGGCTGGTTCGCCTTCCTCGTCCTCGACAACGGGCAGTCGGGCTCGGGCCTGCGGCTGCTCCTCTACATGGCCGTTCCGGTCCTCGGCGTCCTCGCGGCCGGCGCCATCAGCATCGCTCGGGCCGAACCGCGCGCCATCGAGGGCTACGAGATCGGCCGCGAGGACCACCCCGCCCTGTGGGCCGAGTTCAACCAGAGCGCCCGCGCGGCGCACACGGCCCGGGCCGACCGCGCCCTCATCACCCTCGACGTCAACGCCGCGGTCACCCAGATCAACGGCGAGCGCGAGCTCATCGTCGGGCTCCCGCTGCTCGCCACGCTCACCGTCCCCCAGCTGCGCGCCGTGCTCGCCCACGAGTTCGGCCACTTCGGCGCCGGCCACGCCCGGGCCTCGGCCCTCACCTGGCGGGCGAACACGACGCTCCACGAGCTCGCCGACCGCTCCGGCGGCCTCGGTGGAGCACTGATCAGCCTGTACGCCCGCCTCTTCGGCCTCGCCGCCGCGGCCTCCTCCCGGGACCAGGAGTGGCAGGCGGACGAGTATGCCGCCCGCGTGTCCTCCCCTGCCGTCGGCGCGGCCGCCCTGCGCCAGGTCGCGGCGACCCAGATCGGCTGGGCGTGGCTCGTCGACCGCTTCCTCCCGCTCGCCGCGCCGGCCGAGCGTCGACCCCCGATCGTCGAGGGGCTGCGCGCGGTGATGGGCGGCAACCGTGACCTCCTCGTCGGCTCGGTGACCCAGACCCTCGACGGCGAGTCGACGGGCATGTGGTCCCGTTCGCATCCGCCGATGCGCGAGCGGATCGCGCGCTTCGAGCAGTGGGCGGGGTACCCCGTCGTCGGTGGCGACGTCGGCGAGCCGGCCGAGTCGCTCCTCACCGGAGGCGCCGCGGCCTTCTCCGTCATCGAGCAGGCCCTCACCGGCGACGAGAACCCCACCGCGCCGTGGACCGAGGTCGTCCGCCGGGCGGGCGCCGCCGTCGTCACCGAGGAGGGTGAGTCGCTGCGTCGGGCGGCCGTCGTCGCCCTCCAGACGAAGAACCCCGGGCTCGACGCGCTCCTCGAGGCGGTGGCCCGCGGCGAGGGCACGGCCATGGTCTCCACGCTCGTCGACCCCGACGTCGACCGCTCCGAGCGGTCCCGGGCCGAGCACGAGGTGCTCATCCACACGCTCTCCTCGGTCATCATCGCCGAGCTCATCGCGGCCCGCCGCGCCCATCACGAGCTGGACTGGACGGTGATGTGGCGTCTCGTCGACGAGAACGGGGCGCTCCTGCCGATCGAGGCGGACGTCGCGACCGCCGTGTCCGACCCCGCACAGGTGGCGAGGCTGCGCACCCGGCTCCGCGACCTCGGCCTCAGCCACGTCACGAAGCCGATGCTCAGCACGCCGGTCGGCGCCACCGCCGCGCCCGAGGAGCGGGTGCCCGCCGGGCTCATCAGCCGGGTCTCGGCCCCGCAGACCGACGAGGAGGTCGACCTGCTCGTCTTCAACGACGGACTCCTCCTCGTCCCGGTGCCGACGCCGACGGCGGCCCACCGGGCCGAGCGACGTCGCCAGCAGTCGACGAAGAAGAAGGACGAGAACGCCCGGCTCGACGCGGCATACGTCGGTCGCTTCGAGGAGTGGCGCGAGCAGCCCGGCGCCGGCTGGCTGGATTTCGCCGACGTCGTCGGCGCGCGGATCGCGAGCTCGCCGACGTGGACGCTCACCCTCGAGCTGAGCGACGGTGGCGACCCCATCGTCCTGGAGGGCACGCCCGGCACCGTGCAGCGTGGTCCGGCGGTCAAGACGCTGAGCCGGATGCTCGGCACCCGGCTGCACGGCTGACCCGGCGTCGGCTCAGATGCCGGGCGGGGTGCTCCCGGGGTTCCCGTAGCCCTCGTCGGCGCGCTGTGCGGCGGCCCGCTCCTCCTCCTGGGCCCGGCGCACCTGCTCCTGGGCGGCGCGCAGCGGGTCCATCTCGGCGAGCAGCTCCCGGCCACGCTGGACGTGCTTGTGCTCGACGAGCACCTCGTACTTCGTCGCGACGACCTGGCTGACCGAGGTGAAGTCACGCCGGCTGCCGCCCGCGAGGCCGTAGATGATGAGGGCCCAGATGGCTCCGAAGACCGCGCCCATGATGATCGTCGCGACGACCGAGGCGACGGCGAAGCCGCTCGTGTCGAACGTCGCGAAGATGATGCCGACGAAGAAGCCGAGCCAGGCGCCGGACAGGGCGCCGCCCCCGACGGCCCGCGTCCGGGTGAGCCGCCCGGTGACGCGTTCGAGCTGCTTGAGGTCGGTGCCGACGATGAGGACGTCCCGGACGGGGAACTCGTGGTCGGACAGGTAGTCCACCGCACGTTGGGCCTCGGCGTAGTCGTCGAAGACCGCCAGCGACATGGGGTAGTCGAGCGAGAGGGCGGCCCGCGATCCTGGCCCGGGTCCGCGCAGCGGCTGGTTGCTCATGGGGTCAGTCTGTCAAAGACGGCTGGGCGCCTGCTGTGCCCGCGCTGGCGGGCCCCCGAATGCCCGCCCCACGGCCGCCCGAGAGGTGGCCATCCGCCCCACCCGTCCCGCCGAGAGGTGGCCATCCGCCCCATCCCGTCCCGCCGAGGGGTGGCCATCCGCCCCATCACCGGCCCTGAAGGGGCGGATCGCCACCCTTCGCGGTGGGCGGCAGGGGCGGATCGCCACCCTTCGCGATAGGCGGCAGGGCGGACCGGCCGGCGGAGCGTCAGCCCTTGAGGGCGTAGTCCTCGAGAAGGCGCCGTCCGATGATCATCTTCTGGATCTCGGCGGTGCCCTCCCCGATGAGGAGCATCGGGGCCTCGCGATAGAGCCGCTCGATCTCGTACTCCTTGGAGTAGCCGTAGCCGCCGTGGATCCGGAAGGACTGCTCGACGACGTCGGCGCAGTACTCGGAGGCGAGGTACTTCGCCATGCCGGACTCGAGGTCGTTGCGGGCACCGGAGTCCTTGAGCTTCGCGGCCTTGACCATCATCTGGTGAGCGGCCTCGACCTTCGTCGCCATGTCAGCGAGCCGGAACAGGATCGCCTGGTGCTGGGCGATCTTCTTGCCGAAGGTCTCGCGCTGCTGGGCGTAGGAGATGCCGAGCTCGAAGGCCCGCCGGGCGACCCCGCAGGCCCGGGCGGCGACGTTGACCCGACCGACCTCGACACCGTCCATCATCTGGTAGAAGCCCTTGCCCGGCTCGCCGCCGAGGAGCTGGGCGTCGGTCGTCGGGTAGTCCTCGAGGACGAGCTCGGTCGTGTCGACGCCCTTGTAACCCATCTTGTCGATCTTGCCGGGGATCGTCAGTCCCGGCGCGACCTGGCCGAACCCGGCCTCCTTCTCGATGAGGAAGGTGCTCATGTTCTTGTACGGGCTGTCGCCGCCGAGGTCGCTCTTGACGAGGACGGCGACGAGCGTGGAGGACCCGCCGTTCGTCAGCCACATCTTCGAGCCGTTGAGCGTCCAGGCATCGCCCTCACCCTTGACCGCCTTGGACTTGATCGCGGCGACGTCGGAGCCGAGCCCGGGCTCGGACATCGAGAACGCGCCGCGGACCTCACCGGTCGCCATCCGTGGCAGATAGCGCTGCTTCTGCTCCTCCGTCCCGTGCTGGAGCAGGAGGTAGGCGACGATGAAGTGGGTGTTGATGATGCCGGACACCGACATCCAGCCCCGGGCGATCTCCTCGACGGTGAGGGCGTAGGTGAGCAGCGACTCCCCCAGCCCGCCGTACTCCTCGGGGATCATCAGCCCGAAGATCCCCATCTCCTTCATGCCCTCGACGATGTCGGTGGGGTACTCGTCCTTGTGCTCGAGCTCGGTCGCCACCGGGATGATCTGCTCCTCGACGAACTCCCGGACGAGGGCGATGAGCTCACCCTGCTCCTCGGTGAGTCCGTCGGTCTGCTGCAGTCGGGACATGCGTCGATCGCCACCTTGCGCTCGGGGCCGGAGAGGTTGGAGCCAGTATGCCGAGTGGCTCGGCGGGCGGCATACCGCGGGCCTGTGACCGGCCCCACAGGCGGCACGCCGGACCCGGTGACCGGTCCCGACGGGGGCTGGCTACCCCGCCGCGGCCCGCAGCGCGTCGAGGCTGCGTCGGACGTCGTCCTCGGTCGTCGACCAGTTGCTGACCGAGACGCGCAGGACCGCCCGTCCGTGCCACAGCGAGCCGGTGAGCCAGGCCGTGCCGTCCGCGAGCAGCGCCTCGACGACGGCACGGGTGTGCTCGTCCCCGCCGAAGGCCGCGCTCACCTGGGTGAAGACGACGTCGTTGAGCACCTCGGCGCCGGGGATCGCGGCGATGCCCCCGGCGAACTGCTGGGCCCGGGCACAGAGCCGGTCGACGAGGTCGGCGACCCCGGATCGGCCGAGGGCGCGCAGGACGGCCCACACCGGAACCGCCCTCGCCCGCCGCGACAGCTCGGGCACGAGCTCGAAGGGGTCCCCCGCCTCGTCCTGGATGAGGTAGTCGCCGTGCATCCCCATCGCCGCCCGGAGGTCGGCCCGCTCCCGGACGACGGCGATGCCGCAGTCGTAGGGGACGTTGAGCGTCTTGTGCGCGTCGGTCGCCCACGAGTCGGCCGCCTCGTAGCC
Source organism: uncultured Actinomycetota bacterium (assembly GCA_963745335.1). GTDB lineage: Bacteria > Actinomycetota > Actinomycetes > Actinomycetales > Dermatophilaceae > CAVSJJ01. Next base: position 282,610 of record CAVUXP010000005.1, on the reverse strand, counting down.
GGCGACGAGGTGCCGGTATGCCGCGCTCGCGCCGGCGAAGAGCCCGAACGCCCCGTCGACGTGGACCCAGGCACCGTGTCGATGAGCGATCTCGATGGCCTCGGCGAACGGGTCGAACGCACCGGAGTGGATGTTCCCCGCCTGGAGGGCGACGATCGTCGGACCGGTGTCGCCGGCGCCGAGGGCGGCCTCGAGCGCATCGGCGCGCAGCCGCCCCTGGTCGTCGACGGCGACGATCTCCGGCGCGCCGAGGCCGAGGTAGCGCATCGTCAGGTCGACCGAGTCGTGCCGTTCGGCCCCGACGAGCACCCGAACGCCGGGCGAGCCGACGAGACCGTCGACGCCGACATCCCACCCGGCGCGGCGGAGCACCGCGTCCCGGGCCGCGGCGAGACAGGTGAAGTTCGCCATCGTCCCGCCCGTCACGAACCCCACCGCTGCCTCGTCGGGCAGGCCGAGCAGGTCGAGCAGCCACCCGGCGGTGACCTGCTCGACGGCCGACATCGCCGGGGTGACGGTGCGGAGCCCGGCGTTCTGGTCCCACGCGCTGACGAGCCAGTCGGCCGCGAGGGCGGCCGGGTGCGTCCCGCCGATGACGAACCCGAAGAACCGGCCGGACGGCATACCCGTCAGGCCCGGCTCGCAGGCCTCGGCGAGCCGGTCGACGACGGCTTCGGGTGACTCGCCCTCCTCCGGGAGCTCCGTTCCGAGCCGGCCGACCACCTCCTCGACCCCGGCGGGGGCCACGACGGGGCGGTCATCGAGCGAGGCGAGCCACCCGCGGGCGTGTTCGGTGGCCCGGTCGAGGGCACCGTCCCGAGCGGGGAGGCGGTCGGCGGGGTCGGCGTCGAGGACGGTCATCGCCCTACTGTGCGCCATCGGCCCCCATGAGGGCGAGAGGTTTCGCCCCGCGCCCGACCGGCCGAAATGCGGTTGCACCGGCAGGACGCGACCCGCCACCCTGGCAGCAAACACCGGCTCCTCCCCTTTGTGTCCGCGTTTCTGGTCGCCGGGGCGACCAGAAACGCGGACACAAAGGGAGGGGCCACGACGAAGGGAGACGCGTCATGACGACCTGCTCGGGGCTGTCCGCCTCCTCATCCCTTCGTCGAACCGGAGCACACCCGTGTCCAGTCAGCAGTACCCGTCCGAGAACCTCGCGTTCTCGGTAGACACCCACCCCGACGGCCCGCCTGCCGGCGAGCGCTGGTCCTCCTGGGACGGCGCCGCGCACGGGCCCACCCCTCGACCCTCCTGGGTCATCACCCACCTCGGCGCCGTCGAGGAGGACCTCGGCGTCCTCAAGACCGGCAAGGAGGCCGACGTCCATCTCGTCCGACGCTTCCTCCCGGAGGGCACCCCCGCCCGGGCCGACGAGCCCACCGAGGTCGTCATGGCGGCCAAGCGCTACCGCGGGTCGGAGCACCGCCTCTTCCACCGTGACGCCGGCTACCTCGAGGGCCGACGGGTCCGCAAGAGCCGCGAGACGCGCGCGATGGCGCGGCGCACGGCATACGGCAAGGCCCTCCTCGCCGGGCAGTGGGCCCAGGCGGAGTTCGAGGCGCTGGGCCGGCTGTGGGAGCTCGGGCTTCCCGTCCCGTACCCCGTCCAGCTCGACGAGGCCGAGATGCTCATGGAGTTCATCGGCGCCGACGGCGTGGCCGCTCCGCGCCTCGTCCAGTCCCGCCCCTCCGCCGAGCTGCTGCCCGAGCTGTTCGAGCAGCTGCGGTGGGCGATGCTCGAGCTGGCCCGCGAGGGCTGGACGCACGGTGACCTCTCGCCCTACAACATCCTCCTCGACGGCGAGCGGCTCGTCCTCATCGACTGGCCGCAGATCGTCGACGTCATCGGCAACCCCTCGGGGATGGACTTCCTCGCCCGGGATGCCACGACGATGGCGCGCTGGTTCACGAGCAAGGGGTATGCCGTGGACGAGGGCATGCTCATCGGCGACCTCGTCGCCGAGGCGACGTCGCGCTGGTGAGCCGCGCTGGGGGCCGGGACGCCGCTCAGGTGACGACGACCCGGGACCCGATCGGCATGAGGTTCTGGGCCCAGATGAGGTTGATGGCCCCGTTGCTCAGCCGGGCACAGCCGTGGGAGGCGGGGTAGGGCGGGATGCTGCCCGAGCCGTGGACGGCGATGCCGCCGTTGAAGAACCGCGGCCGCCACAGGTCACCGAGCTTGCCGTGCGCCATCCCGTCGACGGTGCGGAAGACCGAGTAGTGGCCGGTCGGCGTCGTGGCGATGGCCTTGGTGCCGTAGGAGGAGATGTACTCCTGGCCGCTGCCGGTGCTCGTGTTGAAGGCGTACTTCAGCTTGCCGCCGCGGACGACCATGAGCAGCTGCCGCGAGATGTCGACCTCGACGCCGTCGCCAGAGATGTGGACGGCCGGGCGAACGCCCTTGTCGATCGCCTGCTTGGTCTTCGGGCCGACGATCCCGTCGCGGCCCAACCCAGCCGCCTTCTGGAGGGCGTAGACCGCCTGGACGGTGAGGTCGCCGTAGACGCCGTCGGTCGGGCCGAGCCAGTAGCCGAGCGCGGCGAGACGCTTCTGGACGGCGAGGACGTCCTCGCCCTTGTCCCCCGGGCGCAGCATCGTGCGCGTCGTCGGCGTGGGGGTCGACGACGGGGTCGGGCTCGAGGTCTCGGTGGGGGCCGGGGGCTCGGTGGGCGTCGAGGTCTCGGTGGGGGTCGGGGTGTCGGTGGGCGTGGGGGTGTCGGTGGGCGACGGCGCTGCGCCGGTCGGGCTCGGCTGCGTCGGCGTCGGGGACGAGCCCTCGGTGGATCCGGCGTCGGCCGACGGGGCCGTCGTGGCCGTGCCCGCGGCGATGTCGCCGGAGCCCGGGCTCCCCAGCACGCCGCACCCGCCGAGGGTGAGGGCGAGGGCTCCCGCGGCGGCGGCGCCGATCGCGGTGCGTGCGGTCCTGGTCACGGTGGAATCCTCTCTGCTCGCATCATTCACTCTTGCCCATCCGGACGCGACACGCCCGACACGGGTTGCAGGATCGCCCGGGCGTGTCGGGCGGATCCGTTTCGGATGCCGCGGCCGGGTGGGCTCAGGTGCGGTCGCGGGCCGGCTCGAGGGTGACCGGTCGTGGGTGGAGGACGCACGCGACCTCGATCCCCCCCGATGGGCGCAGGTCGGGGTCGACGCCGGGGTGGAAGCGGACCTCGACCCCGGAACCGGTCTGCTCGACGCTCTCGACACCACGCCAGAACGGCTCGTCCGGCGCCTCCGAGCGGATCCGGTCGAGCAGGGCCGCGACGTCGGCGGCCGTCGCCGCCGACCCGATCGTCGCCGTCGTCGCGGGCGTCGCGAGCCGGTCCAGGTCGCCGACGAGCACCTTCTCCTGCTCGTAGACCTCGGCCGGCTGGCGCAGCCAGTGCTCCTCGAGGAGGGTGGCGAGGTCGCGGGACTCCCAGCCGCACTCGGCGACCGCGACCGGGCAGCGGGGGTGGAACGCGCAGCCGAGCGGCGGCACCGCCGCGTCGGGGATCTCCCCCCGGGGCAGGTCGCGGGCGATCTCGCGGGTGGGGTCGGGGTCGGGTATCGCGGCGAGGAGCGCCTTGGTGTAGGGGTGCTTGGGGTCGGCGAAGATCTCGTCGGTCGGGCCGATCTCGACGATCCGGCCGAGGTACATGATCGCCACCCGGTCGCAGACGAACTTCGCGCTCGCGAGGTCGTGGGTGATGTAGACGTAGGTCAGCCCGAGCTGGTCCTTGAGGTCGAGCATGAGCTGGAGGATCTTGGCGCGCACGGACATGTCGAGCATCGACACCGGTTCGTCGGCGACGAGAACCTCGGGGTCCATGATGATCGCCCGGGCGATGACGGCCCGCTGCTTCTGCCCCCCGGACAGGTCCGAGGGCAGCTTGGACAGGAACCGCTCCACGGGCGAGAGCCCGACCCGCTCGAGGGCGTCGCAGACGCGCTGGTGCAGATCCTCCCCGGTGGCGACCCCGTGGATCTGAAGCGGGTGACCGACGGCCCGCTCGATCGTCATCGACGGGTTGAGGGCGGCGTGCGGGTCCTGGAAGACCATCTGCAGATGGGTGCGGAGCCGGCGCAGGTCGCGGTTGCGCATCTCGCTGACGACCTCGTCCTCGACCGCGCCACCCTCGTTCTCACGGTGGTACGTGATCCGGCCGCCGGTCGTGTCGACGAGGCCGAGGAGGGCCCGGCCGAGGGTGGTCTTGCCGCTGCCGGACTCACCGACGAGCCCCAGCACCTCGCCGCGGCGCAGGCCGAGCGTGACGCCGTCCACCGCCTTCACGGTTCCGGCGCTGCGGCCGAAGAGGCCGGCGAGAGCGCCGCCGCGGAGCTGGAAGTGGACCTCGACGCCGTCGAGGTCGACGAGGACGGTGTCGGTTCTCAGGCTTCGTCGGCAACGGACAGCTCCTCCCGCGTCAATGGCGCCCTCTCGTCCTCGGTGAGCCGGGCCTGGCCGTCCTTGAGGTCCGCCGCCCAGCACCGCACGCGGGAACCGCCGGCGTGCTCGCGCTCGACGGGGTCGCGCTCGGCGCAGACGGCCATCGCGTCGGGGCAGCGCGGATGGAAGTGGCAGCCGGTCGGCGGCTCGACGAGGTCGGGAGGTGCGCCGGGGATGAAGTTCAGCCCGGTCGTCGAGAGCGAGATCGTCGACCGGAGCAGCTCACGGGTGTAGGGGTGCTGGGGCGCGGAGAAGACCTGGCGCGCATCGCCGATCTCGACGATCTCGCCGGCATACATGACGGCGACGCGGTCGCACGCCTCGGCGATGATCCCGAGGTTGTGGGTGATGAGGAGGAGCGAGGTGTCGAACTCGCGGCGCAGGTCGTGGAGGATCCGGATGATCTGGGCCTCGACGAGGACGTCGAGCGCCGTCGTCGGCTCGTCGGCGACGACGAAGGCCGGCCGGAGCACGAGGGCGAGGGCGATCATGAGCCGCTGGCGCATGCCGCCGGAGAACTCGTGCGGGTAGGACCGGTAGCGGGTCGGCGGGATGCCCATGACGCGAAGCACCTCCATCGCGCGGTGCTCGCACTCCGCCTTGGACAGCTTCCCCTGGTGGGCGCGCAGGGCCTCCTCGAAGTGCTGGGAGATCCGCATGAGTGGGTTCAGCCGGGTGAGCGGCTCCTGGAAGATCATCCCCAGCTCGGCCCCCCGCTTGGCGAACATCGCCTTCTGCGGCAGGGCGAGGAGGTCCTCGCCGTTGAAGCTCAGCTCTCCGTCCATCTTCGCGCCGTCGGGCAGCAGGCCGAGCAGGCCGCGCCCGAGTGTCGACTTGCCACAGCCGGACTCGCCGACGAGGCCGAGGATCTCGCCCTTGCGCAGCGTGAAGCTGACGCCGTCGACGGCTCGGACCGGGCCGCGGTCGGTGCCGTACCAGATCCGCAGGTCGCGGGCGTCGATGACGGGCCGCTCGGCCGAGCGGGCGCTGGAGGCCGCCGTGTCGTACCACTCGCTCATCGGGCCGGACCCTCCTTCGACTCGTAGGCCACCTCGCGCTTGGGGAGGACGACCGGGAGGATCCGGCGCTTGCGCAGGGTGGGGTTGACCGTCTCGTTGAGTCCCTCGCCGACGAGGGTGAGCCCGACGACGAGGAGGACGATCGCCATGCCGGGGAAGAATGCCGTCCACCAGATGCCGGCGCCCGCATCGTCGATCGCCCGGCTGAGGTCGTAGCCCCACTCGGACGCCTCGTTCGGCTGGATGCCGAGGCCGATGAACCCGAGGCCGGCCAGCGTCGCGATGGCATCGGCTGCGTTGAGGGTGCCGATGACGGGGACGGACTGGATGACGTTGCCGAAGAGGTAGCGGCCCATGATCGTCCGGTTCGGGGCCCCGATGGCCCGGGCCGCCTCGACGTACGTCGCCTCGCGCGCCGAGACCGTCGTGTTGCGGACGACCCGGAAGTACTGCGGGATGTAGATGACGACGAGCGAGAGGGCCGCCGCCACGATGCCGCCGCCGAGCGGCCCGCGGAGCAGGAACGAGAAGACGATCGCCATGAGCAGGGACGGCAGCGCGTAGAGGGCGTCGGAGACGAAGACGAGCATCCGGTCGGTCCATCCACCGACGAACCCCGACAGCAGGCCGAGCGGGACGCCGACGACCAGCGAGATGGCCACGGAGAGGATGACGACCTCGAGAGCGGTGCGGGCCCCCCAGATCATCCGGGACAGGACGTCGTAGAACTGGTCGTTCGTCCCGAACCAGTGCTCGCTGCTCGGGGGCGAGAGCTTGTCGAAGGTCGTGCCGGGCGTCGGACCGCGCTGGTTGAAGCCGAAGGGCGCCACCCAGGGCGCGAAGACGGCGAGGAAGACGAAGACGAGGGTGATGACGAGCCCGGTGATGAGGATCCAGCGGGCGAGTCCGGTCGTCTCCCGGAACGGTTTGAGGGCCGAGCGCAGCATCAGTACCTCACTCGTGGGTCGACCATCGCGTTGACGATGTCCACCAGCAGGCTGGCGATGACGACGACGACCGCGAAGAAGGTCACGATCCCCTGCACGGCGGCGTAGTCGCGGGCGGTGATGTACTTCAGCAGCTGGGTCCCGAGGCCGGGCCAGTTGAAGGTCCGCTCCGTGAGAACGGCGCCGGAGAGGGTGATCGCCACCTGCAGGCCGATGACGGTGATGACGGGAACGAGGGCGTTGCGGAACGCGTGGCGGCGGATGACGTACTTCTCCGGCACTCCGCGGGCCCGCGCCGCCTCCACGTAGTCGCCCTGCAGCGTCTGGAGGACGTTGACCCGGACGAGCCGGATGAAGACGCCCGAGAGCAGCAGCCCCAACGTGAAGCAGGGCAGCGCGTGATGTTGGAGGACGTCGAGGAAGGCGTCGCCGTTGCCGGCGATGATGGTGTCGACGATGAGGATGTGCGTCACCGGCTTGATGATGAACTTCGTCTGCGGCGAGGCGATGTCGTAGGTGGGCCAGCCGAGCGGCGCCGCGATGAGGACGAACATCAGGCCCGTGAAGAAGACGGGCGCGGCATACGTGACGACGCCGAAGACGCGGATGACGGCGTCGGACACCGAGTCACGCCGCCGGCCCGCGAGAAGGCCCAGCGGGATCCCGAGGACGAGGGCGACGAGGAAGGCGCCGACGGTGAGGCTGAGTGTGGCACCGCCGTTGTCGATGACGATGCTCGTGATGGGCCGGTTGTCGGAGATCGTCTTGCCGAAGTCGAGGTGCGCGACGCTCGAGATGTAGTCGAAGTACTGGACGATGAGCGGCCGGTCGAGGCCGAGTGCGGCCCGCCGCTCGTTGAGGGCGGCCTCGCTCAGCTTGCCGCCGACGGCCGCGGAGACCGGGTCACCGGGGGCGACGCGCAGCAGGATGAAGACCATCGTCAACAGCACCCAGATCATCGGGACGATGAGGAGGACGCGCTGGACGATGTACCGCGGCAGCGACCCGGCACTCATGCGATTCCTTTCACCCGCGGATCCTCACACGACGAGGGGGAAGAGCGCGCGTGGCGCGCCCTTCCCCCGCATCTCGGGTCAGCCGTTCTTGCTGATGCCCCAGAACCGGAAGATGTACGTCGGGTCGAGGGTCTCCTGGACCCCGGACATCTTGTCGGTCACGACGGCCACGTTCTGGCCGTTCCACGAGGGAACCAGCGGCACGTCCTCGGCGACGATGTCCTGGAGCTGGCCGATGATCGCGTCACGCTTGGTCGCGTCGGTCTCGGCGAGCTCCTGGGTGAGGAGCGTGTTGACCTGCTTGCTGGAGTAGTGGTTCGCGTAGAAGCCGCCATCCCGGATGAACGGGGTGAGGTAGTTGTCCGCGTCGAGGAAGTCGGGGTACCAGCCGAGGATGAACAGGTCGTAGGCGCCCTGCTTGTACAGCGTCTGGTACTCCTCCCACTCCGCGTCGTCGGTCTTCACGGTGAACAGGCCACTCTGCTCGAGCTGCTGGGCGAGCTCGTTGGCCTCGTCGACGGCGTTGGGGCCGTAGTGCGTCGGCGTGTAGCCGAGGGTCAGCTTGATCGGCGTCGAGACGCCGGCGTCGCTGAGGATCTGCTTGGCCTTGTCGACCGACGGGTCGCCGTACTTCTCCTTGAAGGAGTCCTTCTGTCCCCCGAAGCCCGGCGGGACGATGGAGTATGCCGGCTTGACGCTGCCGTCGTAGGCGTTCTGGGCGATCTTGTCGCGGTCGATCAGCTGGGCGACGGCCTGTCGGACGGCCTTGTCCTTGACCGTCTTGTTGGCGAGCTGGAAGACCCAGTAGCGGAACTCCGAACCCTCACCGCGCAGGACCTTGACGCCCGAGGCGCTCTCGAGGTCGTTGAGGTCGGTCGGGCTGAGGGTCCGCCAGGCGACGTCGACCTGCTGGCTCTGGATCGCCTGCTTGAGCGGTGCCGGGTCGGAGAAGTACTGGACGAAGATCTGCGGGCTCTTCGGGGTGCGCGGACCGTTGTACTTCTCGTTCGCCTCGAGGACGGCCTGCTCGCCGGCCTTGTACTGGCTCAGCTTGTAGGGCCCGGAGCCGATGACCTTGTCGTCGTCGAGAAGCTTGTCGGCGGGGAAGACGTCCTCGTCGACGATCGACGCCGTCGCGGTCGAGAGCACCTTGAGGAAGGTGAGGTCGGCCTGGTTGAGGTGGAAGATCACCGTCGTGTCGTCCGGCGTCTCGATCGCGCCGTCGGCGAGCTTCTTCGTGTCTGGGTCGGTGATCGAGCCCAGCAGCACCGAGGACCCGTTGGGGTCGGCGATGGCGATGTTGCGCTCGAACGAGAACTTGACGTCCGAGGACGTCAGCGCGTCACCGTTGGAGAAGGTCAGCCCGGAGCGCAGGGTGCACGAGATCGTCTTCGGGTCGTCGTACTTGCACGACTCGGCCGCGTCACCGACCGGGTCGCTCTCCCCGGCCGGGATGCTCATGAGCTGCTCGAAGATGTTGTACTGCAGGTTCCACGACCCGAAGTCGTACGAGCCGGCGGGGTCCATTGCCGTGACGGTCTCGGTCGTGCCGAGGGTCCAGGGCTCGGCAGAGCCGCTGCTCTGGCTTCCTCCGCTCGAGCTGCCACCTCCACAGGCCGCAAGACCCGCGGCCACGGCGGTTGCACCGGCGATCGCCAGTAGTCCTCTCCTGCGCTTCACGCTGTCACCTCATGTTGTGGGTTCCTGGACACGGTTTTCCCAGGGGTTCTGGGGACGATAACCCTCACCTCGTCCGCGAACCACCCCGCGAGGCGCTGATGCATGTCGCGATACGGCAACGATTCCCGGTGCCACGAGCCCCGAGCACCGGCCCGTGCCCCCGGATCGGGCCCTCGGATCGGGCCCCGGCCGGGCGCCGTCAGTACACGTGAACCGATCGGCCGACCGACACCCAGCCCCCGGCATACAGGAGGTTCATCGCGGCCGACGTGACCCGCGCGCAGCCATGGGACGCCGGGTACGGCGGGATCTCGGCCGAGCCGTGGATGGCCCAGCCACGGTAGAAGTAGGCGGGTCGCCACATGTCCCCGAGCGACCCGTGCTGCCACCCCGACGTCCATCGGTAGTAGATGCGGAAGTGACCGCTGGGCGTCGTCGCGCGGGCCCGACCGCCGCCGCTCGTCGTGTACCAGTAGCCGCCGCCCGTGGAGGTGTTGATCGTGTAGCGCAGGCGGCCCTTGGACACGACGAGAAGGAGCTGGTGCTTCTTGTCCACCTCGATCACGGTCCCGCTGCTCGCCCTCGGGTGCGGCTTCACCCCGCGGTCGAGGGCCCGGCGCGTCGGGAGGGTGATCGTCCCGGTGCGGGAGAGACCCGCGCTCTTCTGCAGCGCCCAGACCGCCTGCTGGGTGAGGTGACCGTATCTCCCGTCCGGCGTGCCCACCCAGTAACCGAGGGCGTTGAGCCGCTTCTGCAGCGCCACCACGGCGGGTCCCGTCGACCCCCATCCCATCGGCAGGTGGTAGTGCGCCGGCCGGGCCCGCGGGGTCGGCAGCGGCGTCGCCGCCGTCGCGGCGGGTGACGCGGTCAGCTCCGCCAGGCCCGCAACGAGGCCGGTGGCCGCGCCGGTGACGAGCGCCCTGCGTGTCAGCTCCATGGCTGCCCCCTTGCCTGGAACCGGCCGCCGCGAGCGCCGGCCGGACGGGGTCCCGTTCTCGCTCGCGACTCTAGCCCGCGGCCGTCACCGGTGTGCGTGGTTCGCGGTGAGCGTCACCCCGCGGTCTACCGTGCCTCCATGACCGAGCGTCGCCCCTCGCGTCGCGCCCTCGTCCTCGGCGGCGTCGGTGCGCTCGTCGGAGCGGCGGGGTGCGACGGACCGGGCCCCGTCGTGGGCGACCGCACACCGGCGGCGACCTCTCGCCGGTATGCCGGACGGCTCGACACCCGCTTCTGGCCCGGCCACCGGCCGCGCTGGCTGCTCGCGGCGCCGCCCCAGGCCGCACCCACCGGACTCGTCGTGTCGTTGCACGGCTACGGCGGTGACGCGACGTCGACCTTCGAGGGCGGCCTCGAGCTGCACCGGCACGTCGCCGACACCGGGCTGGCCGTCGTCTCCGTCGACGGGGGCACGAGCTACTGGCACGCTCGTCGGGACGGGTCCGACACCGGCGCGATGGTCCTGCGGGACCTGGTCCCGCTCGCGCTCCGCACCGTCGGGCTGCCGGCGGGCTCCCCCGTGACCCTCCTCGGCTGGTCGATGGGCGGCTTCGGCGCCCTGTGGCTCTCGACCCGCCTCCCCGAGGTCCGGGTCCGGGCCGTCGTCGCCGAGAGCGCCGCGGTGTGGCTCGACGCGGCGGCGACCGCGGCGGGCGCGTTCGACGACCGGGAGGACTTCGAGCGGCATACCCCGTTCGCCCACCTCGGGTCTCTCGCCCGCCGGGCGGTGCGGCTCGACTGTGGCACCGCCGACCCGTTCCTCGAGGCGAACCGGAGCCTGGCGAGCAGGCTCCCGGCGGCGCGCGCGACGTTCGACGACGGCGGTCACGTCATGGACTACTGGCGCGGCCACGCCGGGGCGCAGCTGCGCTGGGTGGCCGCCCAGGGGTGAGGTCAGCCGCGGGCCGAGATCGCCTCGTGGGTGTCGAGGACGCGGCGGGCGGTCTCGACGTGGAGGTTCTCGATCATCCGGCCCTGGTAGGTGACGACGCCGGCGCCGGCGCCCGCCTCCCAGGCCGCAAGGATGCCGCGGGCCTCCTCGACCGCCTCCTCGCTCGGGCTGAACACCTCGTTGCACGGCTCGACCTGGCCGGGATGGATGAGGGTCTTGCCGTCGAAGCCGAGGTCACGGCCCTGGACGCACTCGGCGCGGAAGCCGTCGGCGTCCCGGACGTCGTTGTAGACGCCGTCGAGGATCGCCACACCGGCCTCGCGCGCGGCGAGCAGGGCGAGCGTCAGCGACGTCAGCAGGGGCGCGCGACCCGGGACGTGCTCGGCACGCAGCTCCTTGACGAGGTCGTTCGTGCCCATGACGAGCAGGGCGAGCCGGTCGGAGGCGCGGGCGATCTTGCGCACCCGGAGGATCGCCTCGGGCGTCTCGACCATCGCCCAGAGCCGGGTGTGCTCCGGGGCACCGTAGGCCTCCATCGCGGCGACGAGGGCCTTGACCTGCTTGGCGGAGCCGACCTTCGGGACGACGATCCCGGACGGGCCGGCCGCGCAGGCGGCCGCGAGGTCGGCCTCGTGCCACGGGGTGCCGGCGCCGTTGACCCGGATGGTCAGCTCGCGCTCGCCGTACTCCCCCGACGCGACGGCCGCGCACGCGGCGTCGCGCGCCGCCGGCTTGTGGTCGGGGCCGACGGCGTCCTCGAGGTCGAGGATGAGCGCGTCGACGGGGAGGGTCTTGGCCTTCTCGAGGGCGCGCTCGTTGGAGGCGGGCATGTAGAGGACGCTGCGCCGCGGCCGGTATGCCGTGTGCTCGCCGCTCACGCCGGGCTCCCCTCGGTCGCCGGGGCGGCGGCATACAGCCGGGCCAGCTCGGGGTCGTTGGCCGAGAGGCGGTCCGCGAGCTCGAGGATGACGAGGCACTGCTTGAGCGAGGCGTCGTCCTCCATCTTGCCGTCGAGCATGACCGCACCGGTGCCGTCGCCCATCGCCTCCTTCGACCCGGCGGGCGTGCGCGACGTCCTCCGCCGAGGGGCTGAAGACCTTCTTGGCGATGGCGATCTGCACCGGGTGAAGGGTCCAGGTGCCGACGCAGCCGAGGAGGAAGGCGTTGCGGAACTGGTCCTCGCAGGCGACGACGTCCTTGATGTCCCCGAACGGGCCCGTAGTACGGGAAGATCCCGTGCATCGCGCAGGCGTCGACCATCCGCGCGATCGTGTAGTGCCACAGGTCCTGCTGGAAGACGGCACGCTCGGCGTCGACGGCGTCCTCGACGCCGGCCGGCGGGTCCTGGCGGACGAGGTACCCCGGGTGGCCGCCGCCGACGCGGGTCGTCTTCATCCGGCGGTCGGCCGCGAGGTCGGCCGGCCCGAGGCTGATGCCCTGCATCCGCGGGCTCGCGCCGCAGATCTCCTCGACGTTCGCGACGCCGCGAGCGGTCTCGAGGATGGCGTGGACGAGGATCGGCCGGGTCAGCCCGGCCTTCGCCTCGAGCTGGGCGAGGAGGCGGTCGACGTAGTGGATGTCCTCCGGGCCCTGGACCTTGGGGACCATGACGACGTCGAGTCGGTCGCCGATGGCGGTGACGAGGGTCGTCAGGTCGTCGAGGGCCCATGGGCTGTCGAGGGCGTTGACCCGGGTCCACAGCTGGGTGTGCTCGCCGAAGTCGGTCGCCCGGGCGATGTCGACGAGCCCCTGGCGGGCGGCCTCCTTGTTCTCGGCCTTGACGGCGTCCTCGAGGTTGCCGAGGAGGACGTCGACGGTGCCGACGAGGTCGGGGACCTTGGCCGCCATCTTGGGGTTGCTCGGGTCGAAGAAATGGATCATCCGGCTGGGCCGCGCCGGCACCTCCCGGACCGGCGCGGGCGCCCCGACGGCGAGGGGGCGGAAGAAGTCCTTGGCGCTGCGCATGAGGGCCTGCCTTGTGCTCGGGAGACGGGTCGGGGGCGCTCGGTCGAGGGCGGCCCCGGGCGCCCGCGGCCGCTCGGGACGACGCTAGCAGCGCGGGGCCAAGGCCGCCGATGAGGTGGGTCACCCGGTGTGAGACCCTGTAACCCGTGAGCGATGTCGAGACCACCGGCGGCGTCGGCACCGAGCCGTCCGCCGCCTCCGCCACCCCCGACCCCGAGGCCGCCTCCGGGCGTCGAGGCCGCCTCCCCGGCGTCAACGTGACCCGCCTGCTCAACGAGGCCGCCTCGAAGTCGAAGGTCATGTGGGTCCGGATCCCCGAGGGCGGCAGCCATCCGGTCTGGTACGTCTGGCACGACGACGAGGACCCCCGCGGCACGGGCCCGTCGGCCTACGTCGTCTCCGGCCCCGGCGAGCAGAGCCTGCCCTACCTGCCGGACCAGGTCGAGCTGATCTTCCGCAGCAAGGACAACGGCGGCCGGCTCATCGCGACCCAGGCCGCGGCCCGCGAGCTCGAGGTCGGCACCCCGGCGTGGGACGCCGCCGTCGAGCTGCTGAGCGCCGAGCGCCTCAACGCGACGTCGGACGCCGCGACGGCGTGGGCGCAGGGCTGCACGATCCACGTCATCACCCCGCACGGTCGACCGAGCGAGTCGCCCGGCTCCTACTCGACCGACGCGCACATCGAGCGGATCGCGTCGGCCCCGGGCACGACGGTCGGCTGGCGCCCCTGGCACCTGCGCGGCCGCCCGGCTCCTGCGTCGCCGCCTGCGCCGCCCCCGCTGACGCCCGAGCCCCCGCACCGCGCCGCTCCCCTCCCGCGCCTCGACCCCCTGGCCCCAACTTCCCCGCCTGAGGCGGGAAAGTGGCACTTCACCCGGGAACATTTCTCCGGCGAAGTGGAATGTTCCCGGGTGAAGTCGAGGCGACCGACGTCCTGACCCGCCGGGCGGCATACCCCGCGCCGGACCGGCTCCCGCATCCGGTATGCCGCGGACGTTAGCCTTGCCATCGTGAGCAGCGGCACGAAGGTCTTCGTCGGCCGGCTGGCCGCCCTGCGGGTGTTCGACCCGCTCGGCGACCAGGTCGGCCGGGTCCGCGACGTCGTCGTGACCTTCAGCGCCCGACGCGCTCGCCCCCGCGTCGTCGGCCTCGTCGTCGAGGTGGCGGGACGGCGCCGGGTCTTCGTCCCGATGACCCGGGTCACCTCGCTCGACGGCGGGCAGGTCATCACGACCGGCCTGGTCAACATGCGCCGCTTCGAGCAGCGTCCCAACGAGGTGCTCGTCCTCGCCGAGCTCATCGAGCGGCGGGTCCGGGCCAGGACCGACGACAACGAGCTCGTCGACGGCGTCGTCGAGGACCTCGGGATGGAGCAGGGCTACGTCCGGGACTGGTCCCTGACCCGCGTCTTCGTCCGGCTCGGCACCGGCCGCGCCACGCTCAGCCGGCTCGGTCGGCGGCGTGGCGAGACCGTTCTCGTCCCCATCGAGGACGTCCAGGGCCTGCGGGACACCCCGGACGACCAGAGCGCCGCCAAGCTCCTCGAGGCCTACGAGGACCTCAAGCCGGCCGACTTCGCCGAGGTCATCGCCGAGCTGCCGCCCAAGCGCCGGGTCGAGGTGGCCGCGGCCCTCGGCAACGAGCAGCTCGCCGACATCCTCGAGGAGCTGCCCGAGGACGAGCAGGTCGAGATCATCGCCGGTCTCACGGCCGACCGCGCCGCCGACGTCCTCGAGGCGATGGAGCCCGACGACGCCGCGGACCTGCTCAACGAGATGACCCCCGAGCGCGCCGAGCAGCTCCTCCAGCTCATGGAGCCGGGCGAGGCGGCGCCACTGCGGCGGCTGCTCACCTACGACGAGGACACCGCCGGCGGCCTCATGACGACCGAGCCGGTCATCCTCCCGCCCGAGGCCTCGATCGCCGAGGCGCTCGCGGTCGTCCGCCGCGCCGAGCTGCCGACGGCGCTCGCCGTCACCGTCTTCTGCTGCCGGCCACCGCTCGAGGTCCCGACCGGCAAGTACCTCGGCATGGTGCACATCCAGCGGCTGCTCCGCGAGCCCCCGCACGCCTCCATCGGCGGCATCCTCGACAAGGACGTCGAGCCGCTGCCTCCCGACGCGACGATCGGCGAGGTCACCCGGATGCTCGCGACCTACGACCTCGTCGGCATGCCCATCGTCGACGAGTCGGGCGGGCTCCTCGGCGCCGTGACCGTCGACGACGTGCTCGACCACATCCTCCCCGAGGACTGGCGGGAGGAGCGGCACGACGTGCGGCCGACGCCGCCACCGCCACCGCCGGTCGGGCGGTCCGCCGACGCCCCGGGGGTGAGCCATGGCTGACCGGAGCATGGCGCGTTCGGCGCGTCTCGACACCCCGCGCGAGGCGCGCCGGCTCATCTCCCGGCCGGAGGCGCTCACCGAGGAGGCCTTCGGCGTCCTGTCCGAGAAGTTCGCCCGGTTCATGGGGACCCCGTGGTTCCTCATCGGGATGACCGTCTTCGTCGGCGTGTGGATCGGCTGGAACGTCGCCGTGCCCGCCGCCTGGCGCTTCGACAACTACCCGTTCATCTTCCTCACGCTCATGCTCAGCCTGCAGGCGTCGTATGCCGCCCCGCTCATCCTCCTCGCGCAGAACCGCCAGGCCGACCGGGACCGCGTCGGTCTCGAGCAGGACCGGACCCGCGACGAGCGCAACCTCGCCGACACCGAGTTCCTCACCCGCGAGGTCGCCGCCCTCCGGCTGGCGATGCGGGACACGGCGACCCGCGACTTCGTCCGGGGCGAGCTGCGCGACCTGCTCGACGAGCTCGAGGAGCGCGGCCTCGTCATCGCCCGGCTCGAACCGCCCGCCGAGGAGGCCGGGTCGGCCGCGACCACCGACGCCACCTAGCATGGAGGCATGCCGAACCCCCCCGTGAGCGACGAGGCCCTCCACGCAGCGCTGGCCACCGTCGACGACCCCGAGATCCGACGCCCCATCACCGACCTCGACATGGTGGACTCGGTGACCTGCTCGCCCGAGGGGCACGTCGCGGTGACGATCCTCCTCACGGTGCCCGGCTGTCCGCTCAAGGAGACGCTGACCCGCGACACGACCGCCGCCCTCATGGGCGTCGACGGCGTCACCTCCGTCGACGTCACCCTCGGCGTGATGACCGACGAGCAGCGCCAGGCGATGCGCGAGAAGCTCCAGGGCGGCGCCCCGGCCCGCGAGATCCCCTTCGCCAAGGCCGGAAGCCTCACCCGCGTGTATGCCGTCGCCTCGGGCAAGGGCGGCGTCGGCAAGTCCTCCGTGACGGCCAACCTTGCCGCGGCCCTCGCCGACGAGGGCCTGACCGTCGGCGTCGTCGACGCGGACATCTACGGCTTCTCGATTCCCCGGATGCTCGGGGTGTCCCACCCGCCGACCCAGGTCGACGAGATGATCCTTCCGCCCATCGCCAACGAGGTGAAGGTCATCTCGATCGGGATGTTCGTCCCGGGGAACCAGCCGGTGGTCTGGCGCGGGCCGATGCTCCACCGGGCCCTCGAGCAGTTCCTTGCCGACGTCTTCTGGGGAGACCTCGACGTCCTCCTCCTCGACCTGCCGCCCGGCACCGGCGACATCGCGATCTCGGTCGGCCAGCTCATCCCCGGCGCCGAGATCCTCGTCGTGACGACCCCGCAGGCCGCCGCCGCCGAGGTCGCCGAGCGGGCGGGCGCCATCGCCGTCCAGACCCATCAGCGGATCGCCGGCGTCATCGAGAACATGTCCTGGCTGGAGCTCCCCGACGGCACGAAGCAGGAGATCTTCGGGCATGGCGGCGGCCAGGCGGTCGCCGAGTCCCTCACCCGCACGATCGGTGCCGACGTGCCGCTGCTCGGCCAGATCCCGCTCGACACCGCGCTGCGCGAGGGCGCCGATGTCGGCAACCCGGTCGTCCTGTCCGCCCCCGAGAGCCCCGCCGGCGCCGCCCTGCGCGGCATCGCCAAGGGTCTGGCGACCCGCGCCCGGGGACTCGCGGGTCGCTCGCTCGGTCTCACGCCGAGCGGCCGCTGACCGGCCCGTTCGGCGTTCGGCCCGTCCGGCACCCGACCGGCTCCGGTCAGGTCGCCTCGGTGTCGTAGGCCGTCGGCCGCTCCGGATCCCAGGACCGCGGGTCCGGGCGGGGCGGGTCCGCGCGGGGCTGGTCGACCCGACCGTTCGCCGCGTTGCGCACGTCGTCGACCGTCTGCCGCACCGGGGCGATGGCCTCGTCGATGGGGTCGATGAGGGCCTGCCGGACGATCCGGCGGGGGTCGTACTGCCGCGGGTCGTACTGCCGCCAGTCGATGTCCTGGTAGTCCGACCCCAGCTGCTCCTGGAGCTGGTCCTTCGCGCCCTCCGCCATCCGGCGGAGCTGCTTGACGAACTGAGCCAGCTTCGCGGCATACTCCGGCAGCCGCTGCGGCCCGAGGATGAAGACCGCGAGAACGGCCACGATGACCAGCTCTTCGAAGCTCATCGGCGCGCCTCCCCCGGGCCCGGCGTCACTCGGACGCCTGCAGCGTCAGGGTGACCTCGCGGTCCTTGCCGTCCCGGCGGACGAGGAGGGTGACCTTGTCGCCGACGCTGCGGGCGCGGACCGCGACGACGAGCTGGTTGGGGTCGGTGATCGGCCGCCCCTCGAACTCGAGGATGATGTCGCCGGGCTTGATGCCCGCCTTGTCGGCCGGCCCGCCCGGCGTGACCGCCGGGGTCCCTCCGTCGTCGTTGGCGATCCGCACGCCCTCGCCGGAGTAGTTGAGGTCCATGAGGACGCCGATGATCGGGTGCTCGGCGCGGCCGGTCGCGATGAGCTGGTCGACGGTCTTCTTGACCTGGTCGCTCGGGATGGCGAAGCCGAGCCCGATGCTGCCGGTGCCGCTGGTGTTCGTCGTCGGCAGCTGGGCGATGGCCGCGTTGACCCCGATGACCTCGCCGCGCATGTCGAGGAGCGGCCCGCCCGAGTTGCCCGGGTTGATGGCCGCATCGGTCTGGATGGCGTTGATGAACGACTTGCTGCCGCCCTCGCCCCCCGGGGAGACCGGCCTGTTGAGGGCGCTGACGATGCCGGTCGTCACCGTCGAGTCGAGGCCGAGCGGCGCACCGACGGCGATGACCGGGTCGCCGACGACGACGTCGGCGGAGACGCCGACGGTGAGGGGCTGGAGGTCGGTGCGGTCGAGCTGGACGACGGCGAGGTCGTAGGACGCGTCGGCCCCGACGACCTTGCCCGAGACCTGCTTGCCGTTGCTGAGCAGGACCGTCACCGTGCCGCCGTCACCCGCCTCGGAGACGACGTGGTTGTTCGTGACGACGTGGCCCGCGGTGTCGTAGACCCAGCCGGACCCGGTCGCCGCGCCGTTGCTCGACGTCACCCTGATGGTCACGACGCTCGGCAGGGCGCGAGCGGCGATGGAGGCGACGCTGTCGGTCGGTCGCTCGGTCACGGCCGGGCCGGGGGTGGGCACCGTCCCGGGGTCGTTGGCCGCGCCGACGGAGCCGCTCGCGGTCGGCGTCTGCTCGCCGCCGGCGACCCAGCCGCCGAGCAGTCCCCCGCCGAGGCCCGCGACGAGGGCGGCGGCGGCGGCGATGCCGACGACGGCGCCCCAGCCGGGTCCGCGGCGCTCGGGTCGTTGCCGGGTCGCGGGCGGCCCCCACGCCCCGGGCTGTGGCGCGGACCCCGCAGGCGCGGCGCCGTAGGTCGAGCCGGGCGGGTAGGAGCCGTATGCCGTCCCGGGCGCGGCCGGAGCCGCCGCCGCGGGCATGGGCTCGTCCCGGACCGTCGCCCAGGTGGGCACTCCGGGCATGGGCGCGGGCTCGGAGCTCATCGGGCCGGTCGGCGCGCTCCCGGCGAGGTCGACCTCCTGGGTGCGGTCGAGGTCCAGCGGCGTCGTCGGGTCATCGGAGGAGGCCCACCCGCCGCCCCAGGGATCCCACGGCTCCCGCTCTGGGCGTGCTCGACGGAGCCTCGGGCTGCGGCGTTCCGGCATCGCGACCCCTCGGGCTGCGGCGTGCCTGCCGGCGTCGAGACCATCCTCGGGCCGCGGCGTGGCCTCGTCCGGGCCCGGCTCACCCCGCTGCTCTTCGGTCATGGGGTCGATTGTGCCCTGATCGCCGTGCCGGTTTCGACCGTGGGGGTGGAACGCCCGCCGAGCGAGACGAGCAGCGCCGTCGACGCACCGGATGCCAGGCCCCGCGGAGCACTCGTGGAGGCCGGCAGGAAGGCCGTGGAGCGGACCGCCGTCGTCGGGCTCGCCCCGGCGACGCCGAGGCTCCAGGCCGCCGCGGCGGAGGCCCCGGCGGCGGCCGCCGCGACCATGGCCGAGCGCAGGACGCTGCGGTGCACCGGCGGCGCCGTCGGTGCGAGGGTCGTCAACGGGGCGACCCCGGCGGGGGCCTCGATGGACGGCCGGCTCGAGGCACGGAGAGCGGCGCGGCGGCGAGCGCGAGGAGCGACCCGCGCAGGGAGCCGGGCAGGCTCGGGGCGCCGGACAGGGCGGCCGTCAGGCGGCGCTCCTCGGCGAGCAGCGCCCGGCACGAGGCACAGGCGACGAGGTGGAGGTCCCAGGCGGCCATCCGCTCCCCCGAGAGCCGCCCCGCGGCATACTCGGTCAGCTCACCACGGTGACAGGTGAGCCGGACGGGGCGGACGGCGAAGCTCACAGCGTGCCGGCCGCCGGCCGTCGCACGAACGGGCCGCGGCGCGCGGGGGTCGCGGAGGTCGCCGGGGTGCGGTCGGGGGCGCGGTGCGCCAGCGCCTCGCGCAGCTGCGCGCGGCCCCGGTGGATCCGGGACCGGACCGTCCCGAGCTTGACGCCGAGGGTCGCCGCGATCTCCTCGTAGGAGAGGCCCTCGATGTCACAGAGGACGACGGCGGCGCGGAAGTCCGGTGGCAGCGCGTCGAGGGCGCGCTGGACGTCGTCGTCGAAGTGGGAGTCGTGGTAGGCCTGCTCCGGGCCCGGGCCGCGGCTCGGCAGCCTGGCGGCGGACTCGTCGGAGAGGGCGTCGAAGCGGATCCGCTGCTTGCGACGCATCTTGTCGAGGAAGACGTTCGTCGTGATGCGGTGCAGCCAGCCCTCGAACGTGCCGGGCGTGTAGGAGTGCAGCGACCGGAAGACCCGCACGAAGACGTCGTGGGTGAGGTCCTCGGCGTCGTGGACGTTGCCGGTCAGGCGGTAGGCCAGCCGGTAGACCCGCGCGGAGTGCTGCTCGACGATCTCCTCCCAGGTGGGCGGCACCCACGTCTGGGCAGCCCCCTCGGTGGGAGCCTCCCCCCGCGTCGTGCCTGTGGTCATCGTCGTCACCTCGGTCGTCATGTCATCCATCGATACGTTGTGGAGCCGAGAATTGTTCCCGGGCATCCTGAACGGCGGCTGTGAGACCGCTCCAGGCGATGGTGGGGGCGGCACGGCAGTAGGGTGACCGGTCATGAGCAGCACGATGCGGCCGGCGAGCTGGAGCTACGCCGAGGAGTTCGTCCCGGAGCCGGAGGTCATCGACGCCGCGCGGCGCAGGGGGGTCGAGCTCGGCGCCGCCGTGCCCGTCGGGACGGGGGCGGGCGCGGCGCTGCGGATGCTCGCGGCGGCCATCGCGGCCCGGCACGTCATGGAGATCGGGACCGGCGCCGGGGCCTCCGGACTGTGGCTGCTCTCCGGGATGCCGGCCGACGGTGTGTTGACGACGATCGACGTCGCTCCCGAGCACCAGCGCGCCGCCCGCGAGGCGTATGCCGCGGCCGGCATCGCCCACCAGCGCACCCGGCTCATCTCCGGTCCGGCCCTCGAGGTCCTGCCACGGATGACGGATGGCGCCTACGACATGGTGCTCGTCGACGCGGACAAGGACTCCTACCCGGCCTACGTCGAGCACGCCGTGCGGCTGCTGAGGGCGGGCGGTCTGCTCGTCCTCGACAACATGCTGTGGCACGACCGGGTCGCCGACCCCACGGTCCGCGACGAGACGACGAGTGCTCTCCGAGCCCTGGGCAAGTCGCTCCGTGACGACGACGGGCTGGTCACCGCGCTGCTCCCGGTCAGCGACGGTCTGCTCGTCGCCGTGCGCCGCTAGGCCGGACCCGGCCTCCGCCGCGACCCGGCGGATCTCCACCCGCGACGCGCCTCTCCCCGCGACGCGCCTCTCGCCCACGCGACCCGGCGGATCTCCCACCCGCGACCGGCGTGGCCACCGGGACGGCGCATCTCGTCGCCGTGCTCCCCGCGCTGGGCCACCCCCCGGCTCGACGGACAGGTTGCTGCAGAACGGGCATGCTGCAACACCCCCGTTCTGCACGAAGCTCTGCTAGCAGAGGTTCGTGCAGCCTCTGCTGGCAGAGGTTCGTGCAGCCTGTGCTGGCAGAGGTTCGTGCAGGGCGCTGCTGGCGCAGGGTCGGGCCGGGGCGTGACAGAAGGCGGGCGGGGGTCAGGCGGCCGTGGTGCCGGGACCGGCACCACGCCGGAACCCCGCGGGGCCCTCGGCGATGGCGACGACCTCGTACTCCTCGATGGCGACCGGGCCGGAGCCGATGATCTCGCTGCCCTTCGAATCGCCTGCCGTGGTCTCGAAGCCGGTTCGGAAGAGCTTGCGGTCCTGCTCGGTGTCGAAGACGTAGGTCCCTTCGAACCACTCGCCTTCCCGCATCCGCCAGACCTTGAAGGCGAGGCCGTCGAGGAACATGAACTTCGCGATCGAGGTCCCCACGACATACTCGCGCAGGGCGTCGGCGACCCCCTCTGGGGCGTCCTCGAGGGACCATCGCACCGTCAGCCCGTAACCCGCGTTCATCGTTGTCCTTCCAGCCAGCGCAGCAGCAGTCGCGTTCCGAAGCCGGTCCCGCCCTTGGCGAGGATGCCGGCGTCGACGTCGGAGCGACCGGTTCCGGCGATGTCGAGGTGGGCCCAGGGCCGGTCCCCGACGAACTCCCGGAGGAACAGCGCGGCGATGATGGATCCGGGCCACCCTCGCGCGATGTGGTTGATGTCGGCCACGTCCGAGTCGAGTTCTCGACGGTAGTCCGCCGTGAGCGGCATCGGCCACAGCGTCTCACCAGTCGTCCCGCCGGCTGCGACGAGCGCGTCACGGAGGGCGATGTCGGTCGCGTAGACCGGCGCGAGCTCGCGCGCCAGGGCGACCCGGGCCGCCCCGGTGAGGGTCGCGATGTCGACGAGGGCGTCCGGGGCCAGCTCCGCGTCCGCGTAGGCAAGGGCATCGGCGAGGACGAGCCGGCCCTCGGCGTCGGTGTTGCCGACCTCGACCGTCGTGCCGCCGTACTGGGTGATGACGTCACCGGGCCGGTACGACGCCCCGCCGACGGCGTTCTCGGCGAGCGCGAGCAGCCCGGTCACCCGCACCGGCACGTCGAGCTCTCGGCAGGCGCCGAGGACCGCGAGCACGATGCCTGCCCCCGACATGTCGGACTTCATCGCGAGCATGCCGGCGGGCGGCTTGACCTGGAGACCCCCGCTGTCGAAGGTGATCCCCTTCCCGACGAGGACGACATGCGGAACCCGGCGTCGTCGCCCGACGCCGTGGGGGGTGTAGTCGAGGCGGACGAACCGGGGCGGGGTGGCCGAGCCGGCGCCGACGGCCAGGTGCCCGCCGAAGCCCTCGGCGCGCAGCTCCTTCTCGGTCCGAACCGTCACGTCGAGCCCGGTCCGCTGCGCGACGGTCTCGGCCTGCGCGGCCAACCATGGAGGGCTCTTGATGTTCGAGGGGACGATCGCCAGCGCCCGCGCGACGAGGGTCGCCCGCGCCCGTGCCACGGCCCGGCGGACCACGTCGGCGTCGTGGCTGCCGACGAGGGTCACCGCCCCGGCCGGAGCGGCCCCGGCGGTGACGCCGCCCCCGGTCCACCGAGGAGAGGCCCAGCCGCCGAGCACGGCGCCCTCGACGTATGCCGCGAGCCCGTACTCGCCGTCCGGCCCCGCCCCGAGGTCGCCGGGCGACAGGGCGAGGACGACGTCGCGGACCCCCCGGGTGGCTCGGCCCACCGCGGCGCCCGCCACCCGCAGATCGGCGGCCTCGCGGGAGCCGATCCCGACGAGAAGGAGCCGGCGGGCGGCATACCGGCCCGGCGGGAGGGGCAGCCTCGTCACCTCGCCGGCGGCGCCCGACGGCTCGTGGGCGGGGAGGACGGCGTCGGGGTCGGCCCCACTCGCGGCGATCGCCGCCGCCACCGTCGCGTCCGGCCCGTCGGCGGGAATGCCGACGACGAGGGTGAGGTCGGCGGGATCGGCCGAGGCGAGCACCTCGGCGGGGGTCCCGTCCCGGACCGTCCAGGTGGGCAGGGACGGGTCCAGCAGATCCTCCGGTGCTCCCATGGCCACCGACCCTATCGAGGCCCGGAGAACGGTCGGGGCCCCCGTCGTGACGACAGGGGCCCCTGGGTGTTTCTACGGGCTGTCAGCTGCAGCCCTCGCAGGCGTCGATGGCCTCGCCGAGGGCCTTGATCTCCTCGGCGGTCATCTCGACAACGAGCCGCCCTCCACCTTCGAGGGGCATGCGGAGAACGATGCCGCGGCCCTCCTTGGTCACCTCGAGCGGGCCATCGCCCGTTCTCGGCTTCATTGCCGCCATGGCTGCCTTCCCTTCGTCACCGCGGGGCATGGGGTCATACCCTCGCGCCATCCCGGCGTCAGCGCGCCGGTTGCTGACCGTCATTATCCCAACTCCCTGCGACGGGGGGAAATCGCCCCTCCGTTCGCGTCGCGCCGCGGATCCTTCGGGGCCGGGCGGGCCGAGCCACCGGATCTGTCGGTGCCGGGGCCGACAATGGCGGCATGACCCCGTCCCGGCCGACGACGGCGGCATGACCCCGACCCCGGCGATGACGGCCGCTGCCCCTGGGCGCTGGGCGCGCCCGACTATGCCGCCTACCACGACGAGGAGTGGGGCCGCCCGGTGCACGGCGAGACGGCCCTGTTCGAGCGGATCACCCTCGAGGCCTTCCAGTCCGGGCTCTCCTGGCTGACGATCCTGCGTCGTCGCGAGGGTTTTCGGGCCGCGTTCGCCGGGTTCGACGCCGACCTCGTCGCCGGGTTCGGCGACGAGGACCGGGCGCGCCTGCTCGCCGACGAGCGGATCATCCGCAACCGGAGCAAGGTCGATGCCGCGATCACCAATGCGCGGGCCGTCGTCGCGCTGCGCGAGCACGGCGGCCTCGACGCGCTCGTCTGGTCCCATGCACCCGCGGCGCACGACCGGCCGCGCACGATCGAGGACGTCCCGGCTCAGACGCCGGAGTCGGTGGCGCTCGCGCGGTCGTTGCGCGGGGCCGGGCTCACCTTCGTGGGGCCGACGACGATGTATGCCGCGATGCAGGCGTGCGGGCTCGTCAACGACCACCTCATCGGCTGCCCGGCGGGCTGACCTCCGACCGGTCGAGGCTCGACGCACCCAGGTCGCTCAGCCGGACGCCCGGGCCCCCCGGACGTCCCAGACGTAGACCTCGCCGACCCGCTGCGGGAGGCCGAACGCGGACTCGAGGGACGTCAACAGGGCAGGCGTCTGCAGCCGGTCGGGCAGGACGATCGCGTCGACCCGCTCGGTGCGCAGGTCCTTCGCGAACTGCGCCCGCTGCTCGGCGGTGGCGAGCGAGGGCTCGTTCGCCGCGTTGACGTCGTAGAGCCAGAGCGACAGGGAGGTGCGGGTCGCGCCGTACTGCCCCTCCCGGTCCCCTCCTGGCCCCGGCCCGACGAAGTAGCCCTCGGCGAGGGGGAAGCCCATGCCGGCCTCGATCTGCCACTCGAGGGCGCGGGCGTCCGCGATGTCCGGCGGCGGCGCCGCGAGCAGCGACCCGCCGTGGAGGTAGGGCCGCCACAGCCCGGCGCTGAAGAAGGTCGGCATCGCCGGGCGCGGGTCGACGACGAGCGGCGTCGGCACGACGGGCCGGAGCGCGACGGCCGCGACGAAGAGGGCCGTGGCGGTGCCCACGACGGACAGGACGGCCGGTGGGACCCCCGCCGCGGCATACCGCTCCTGGCGCCCGAGCCGACCCGCCGCGTCGATCCCGAGGGCGAGCAGGGCGCCGAAGACCGGCGCGACGACGAGCGTGAAGCGGGTGGGCAGCACGTTCTCGATGACGGGGAGGTGGTGGACGAGGGGCCACAGCGCGGGAATGCCGGTCGCCCTGCCGTTGAGGCTGACCGTCTCGCCGAGCGAGAGCCACGTGGTGGTGACGACGACGACCGCGAGGCCGCGGACGAGGGGGCGACGCACGAGGAGGACGACGAGGACCGCCGCGAGAACCCACAGCGGGATCCCGAAGAAGGCGTTCTCCTCGGTCCGGTTCATCGACAGCGCGGCCGACGCCCAGGGGTCGGCTCCTCGGCTGCGGGTCGCGATGCCCCACAGGGCGGCGAGGTCGTTCCCGGCAGGCGGGTGCCACAGCGACGAGTAGCTCTGCGGCCCGAAGAACTGCCACCACAGGGGGAGGCCGACGAGGACGACGGCGACGGCCGCCCCGATCCCGGCCCCGGGCAGCATTCGCCGCAGGTGCAGCCTCCGGTGGGCCGCGAGGACGACGGCGAGGACGCCGAGGCCGATGCTCGCGAGGAGGAGGACCTCCTCGCCGATGAGGACCTGCCAGGCGACGAGGAGCCCGAGCCCGACCCCGACGCGGATCGGCGGTCCGCCGTCCCGGAGGGCGGCGAGGCGGTCGATGATGATGGGCACGAGGAAGGCGGCGACGAAGTTCGGGTGACCGTTGGCGTGCGAGATCATCGCCGGCGCGAAGCCGCAGAGCCAGGCACCGACGGCCGCTCCGGCCCGCCCGACCCGCAGCCGCCGGACGAACAGCCAGTACCAGGCCGCCGCGGTGAGCGAGAGACCGAGCCACTCGATGAGGAAGAACGTCGTGTGGGCTCCCCACAGCAGGGTCACCGGCGTGAGGGGGATGCCGAGGCCGAGGACGGCGGCGTTGGCCATGAGGTTGACGCCGTCGGGGAAGTTCTGCAGGTCGCTGAAGAGCGGGTTGGACAGGTGGGTGACGTTGTGCGCCGTCGCCGCGAAGTACCACTCGAACGCCTGCTGGTCCTGGACGCCCTGGGAGAGGTAGCCGGCGCCGTGGGAGCGGAGGAGGTTCTGCGGTGACGTACAGGCCGAAGAGGAGGTATGCCGCGACGATGACGAGGTCGCGAAACCGCCGGACCCGCGGCGGCGGCCCGGCGGCCTCCTGCGGGCGCGCTCGCGGCCCATCGACCGTGCAGGAGCCAGGCCGGCAGACCCGGCCCGGGGTCGGCCTCGTCGTCCGACCCGTCCGCTCGTGACCCGACGGCCGCGCCGGCGGCCGGCGCGACGTCCGGGTGGCTCTGCTCGTCCGGGAGCGGCTCCCCCCGGAGGCGGGCCAGCTCTCGGTCGTGCTCGGCGACCCTCGCCTCGAGGGCGGTGAGCACCTCGTCGACCTGGTCCATCCGGTAGCCGCGGAAGGCCGGATGGAACCCTCCGGCCCGCTCCGCGCCGCTCACCGGGTCGCGGCCTCGGCGTCCCGGAGCAGCCCGTCGACGACCGGCCCGAACAGCCGGGGAGCGACGGCGTCACCGATGCGCCGGGTGAGCCCGCGGAGCGGCCCGGAGCGCACGGTGATCTCCTCGGTCCAGGTGACGAGCGAGCCCGCACCGTCCGGCTCGACGGTGATGTCGGCCCAGCCGGCGAGGAGCCAGCCCGTCTTGACCATCCGGAACCGGTGCGGAGGCTCCCACGCCGTGAGGTACATCGGGTCGCGGAAGCCGATGCGGCCCGAGGCCGGTCACGGCGACGAACCCCCAGCCGACGTGGGGGTCGCCGTCATCGGTCCGGACCTCGGTGAGCGGGACGTGGGCGGTGTGCGCGGCGACGTCGGAGACGGCCGCGAAGGCGGCGCCGGGGGGCAGCGGCGAGCGCCGGGTGAACGTGAAGGCCACGGTCAGCCCCGCTCGTCCGGGCCGGCGGGCTCGTCCCCCGCGTCGTCCGGACCCGTCGCCGTCGGCGGCGTCGTGGGCGTCGGATTCGGTGGTGTCGGGGCGGTCGGGTTCGGTGGCGTCGGGGCGGTCGGGTTCGGCTGGCGGCGGCCCGCCCCGTCCGCAGCTCGGCGAGCTCCCGCTCCTGGGTGGCCAGCCGCGCATGGAGGTCGTCGAGGACGTCGTCGACCTCGGACATCCGGTAGCCCCGGGTCGCCGTGTCGAAGCGGACCGCGTCGACGTCGGCGGCGCGGGGGTTCTCGGGGAGTCCCGTCGCGGGGGTCGAGTGGACCGGCTCCGCCATCGGGTCGTAGGGCAGGTTGCCGGCGACGAGGGCGGCCGCGACCGCCGCGACGGCCACCGCGAGCACGATGAGGACGACCCAGACCACGGGCTCGATCCTATGCCGCTCAGCCCGCGGGACGGGCGCGCGCCGGGTCGCCGGGGTCCTCGAGGTCGTCGGCGGCCGCGACGAGGGCGTCGACGAGGAACGGCACGTCCTCGCGGGCGACCCGGACGGTCGCGCGGCATACGGCGTCCTGCCAGATGGACAGGACGACCCGGCCGCGCTCGGGATGGGCCGAGATGCGCAGCGTCCGACCCGCGGCGTCCCGTCCGGTGAAGACGTCGCCGTAGCGCGGGAGGGGCGCCAGGCTCATGTCTCGATGATGCCGTCTCGCGGAACCGCGTGACCAGAGGTGTCAGCCAACCCACAGCGCCTGTCCGGCTCGCGTGCGGCGCACGTCCAGGGTTGCCCCGAGGCCGGGAGCGGGCGGACCCGTCCGCCTACTCGGGACGTTCGGTCGGCCGCTCGGCGGGTGCGAGGGCCAGGTCGGACTCGACAATGATCCGCACCGCCTCGGCGACGTCGTCGGTGACGCTGAGCAGGCCGAGGTCGCGCTCGTTGATCGTCCCCGCGGCGACCGCCGAGCCGGTGAGCCACGCGAGCAGCCCTCCCCAGTACTCGCTGCCGAAGAGGACGATGGGGAACGAGGTCACCTTGTTGGTCTGGACGAGGGTGACCGCCTCGAACAGCTCGTCGAGCGTCCCGAAGCCGCCGGGCAGCACGACGAACCCGCGCGCGTACTTGACGAACATCGTCTTGCGGGCGAAGAAGTAGCGGAAGTTGACGCCCATGTCGACGTAGTCGTTCAGCCCCTGCTCGAAGGGCAGCTCGATGCCGAGCCCGACCGACGTGCCGCCCGCCTCGAGCGCCCCCTTGTTGGCGGCCTCCATCGCCCCCGGCCCACCGCCGGTGATGACGGCATACCCCGCCTCGACGAGGGCCCGGCCGATCGCCTCCCCCGTGGCGTAGAGGGCGCTGTCCGGCCTGGTCCGGGCCGACCCGAACACGCTGACGGCGGGGCCGAGCTCGGCGAGGGCACCGAACCCCTCGACGAACTCCGCCTGGATCCGCAGCACCCGCCACGGGTCGGCATGCAGCCAGTCGGTCGGGCCGCGGCTGTCGAGCAGGCGCTGGTCGGTCGTCGAGAGCGGCACCTGCGAGCGCCGCATGACGACGGGTCCCTTGACGTAGTCGCGATGCCGGTCCCAGCCCGGCTCCTTCTCGCTCACGCCGTCCAACCTACGGCAGCGACCGGTCCGCCGCGCCGCCGTCTCCGCTCGCCCCCGTCGGCTCGCCCTCCCCCGCCGCCCTCCCCCGCCGCGGCCCCTCCTGCCCGCCGCGGCCCCTCCTCGACTTTCCCGCCCGGAGCACGACACACCCACCTGACAAGACAAATCTTCTCTTGTCTGATCGGCGTGGCGTGTATCGGGCGGGAAAGTCGAGGCCCGGGGGGGGTGGCGCCGCCGGGTCGTCAGGCGAGCCAGCGCAGGAGAGCGGCCTCGCAGTCGCGCAGCTGCTGGACCGGGCACCGCTCCTCGTCGTGGTGGGCGAGGTTGGGGTCGCCGGGACCGAAGTTGACCGCCGGGACGCCCATCGCGGAGAAGCGGGCGACGTCGGTCCACCCCTGCTTGGCGACGACCTCGAGCCCCAGCGCCTCGACGAACGCCCTGGCCGCAGGGCGGTCCAGGCCGGGCCGCGCGCCACCGGCGGTGTCGGTGACGACGACCTCGAAGCCGTCGAAGACCTCGCGGACGTGGGCCAGCGCCTCCTCCTCGTCGAGGTCGGGGGCGTAGCGGTAGTTGACCGTCACCGTGCACGCGTCGGGGATGACGTTCGTCGCGATCCCCCCGACGATGCCGACGGCGGACAGCCCCTCCCGGAACTCGAGGTCGTCGACGGTCACCGTGCGGGCCTCGTATGCCGCGAGCCGGGCGAGGATCTCGCCCGCCGCGTGGATGGCGTTCTCCCCCTTCCACGGCCGGGCCGAGTGGGCCGCGACCCCCCTGACGGTGACGTCGACGCGGAGGGTGCCCTTGCAGCCGCCCTCGATCCCGGCGTCGGTCGGCTCGAGGAGGACGGCGAAGACGGCATCGTCGATGAGGTCGGGTCGCTGCTCCTGGACGTGACGCAGCCCGTTGAACTCGGCGTCGATCTCCTCGGCCTCGTAGAAGACGAGGGTGAGGTCGCGGTTGGGCTCGGGAGCGCGGCGGCGATCCGCAGCTGGACGGCCACCCCGCCCTTCATGTCGACGGTGCCGCGCCCCCAGAGGACCTCCTCGCCGTCGACGGTCCGCAGCTCGGTCGGCAGGTTCGGCACCGAGGTGAGCGGGACGGTGTCGAGGTGCCCGGCGAGCACGACCCGCTCGCTCCGACCGAGGTCGGTCCGGGCGACGACGGTGTTGCCGAGCCGGGTGACGGTGAGATGGGGCAGCTGCGCGAGGGCCTCCTCGACGGCGTCGGCGAGCGCGCCCTCGTCGAGGCTGACCGACTCGATGTCACACACGTCGGCGGTGAGTCCCACGACGTCGCGGGTGAGGTCCAGGGAGGGGGACGGCATGGGGGTCACCCTATGTCGGGCCCTTACCCTGGACGACATGAGTGCTGCCCGCCCCGCGTGGGGATTCGGACTGCTGACCGTCACCGACTCCGGCCAGGTGCTCGATGCCTGGTACCCCGAGCCCGACCTCGGGGAGCCCCGCGACGCCCCCGCCCCCGACGAGCTCGTGGCGCTCGAGGGCGCCGACGAGGCACGCGGAGTGCGCCGCGAGCTGCGGCTCGTCGTCGTCGACCTCGACGCCGCCCCGGCCGACACCGCCGACGCCTACCTCCGGCTCCATCTGCTGAGTCACCGGCTCCTCGCCCCCAACACGCGTCAACCTCGACGGCCTCTTCGCCGCCCTGCCCAACGTCGTGTGGACCTCTCAGGGGCCGTGCGCCGTCGAGGGCTTCGAGGCGACCCGCGCCCGGCTCCAGGCGCGCGGGCCGCTCCACGTCCTCGGGGTCGACAAGTTCCCGCGGATGGTCGACTACGTCATCCCCAGCGGGGTCCGGATCGGTGACGCCGACCGGGTGCGACTCGGCGCCCACCTCGCGAGCGGGACCACCGTCATGCACGAGGGGTTCGTCAACTTCAACGCCGGCACGCTCGGCGCGTCGATGGTCGAGGGCCGGATCAGCCAGGGCGTCGTCGTCGACGACGGCTCGGACATCGGCGGCGGCGCCTCGACGATGGGCACCCTGTCCGGTGGTGGCACCGAGCGGGTCCGGATCGGCAAGCGATGCCTGCTCGGCGCGGAGGCCGGGCTCGGCATCGCCCTCGGCGACGACTGCGTCGTCGAGGCCGGCCTCTACGTCACGGCCGGGACGAAGGTCACGCTCACCGACGGCCGGGTCGTCAAGGCCCGCGAGCTGTCCGGACAGGACGGCCTGCTCTTCATCCGCAACTCGGTGTCCGGAGCCGTCGAGGTCCACACTCGCGACGGACACGGCATCGTCCTCAACTCGGCCCTGCACGCCAACGACTGACCCACGCCGGGCCGGCCCCGCCGCTCCGCCGCCCACCGCTCGACCCCATCGACCCAGGACCGACCCCGTATGCCGCGAAACCGCCGTGGCGACCTTCCGCTCGCCGAGGAACAGCCCCGCAGCCGCCGCCACCGCTGGGTGGTGCGGATCGTCGTGCTGAGCATCCTCGGCGTCGTCGGGGTGGCCGCGTGGGCGGGGGGCCGGCAGCTCCTCGACACCGTGACCCCGCAACGCTGCCAGGCGACCGCAGCGGACTCGACGTTCACGTTCGACCCGGAGCAGATGAGCAATGCCGCCACGATCGCCGCCATCGGCGTCCGGCGCGGCCTGCCCCCGCGTGCCGCCACCATCGCCCTGGCGACCGCCATCACCGAGTCCAAGCTCCGCAACCTGCGCTACGGCGACCGCGACAGCCTCGGGCTGTTCCAGCAGCGCCCCTCCCAGGGCTGGGGCACCGCGGAACAGATCCTCGACCCGGAGCACGCCACGAACGCCTTCTACGACGCCCTCGTCAGGATCGACGGCTACGAGACGATGCCGATCACCGAGGTCGCCCAGGAGGTGCAGCGCAGCGCCTTCCCCGAGGCCTACGGCCGGCACGAGCAGGAGGGGCGGATCCTCGCCTCGACGCTGACCGGCTACTCGCCGGCGGGGCTCGGCTGCCGACTCGCCCCTCCGGAGCGGGCGGCCGACCCGGCGGCGGTCCGCTCGCTGCTCAAGCGCGAGGTCGGCGTGGCCTCCACCCGGCGGGGCGACACGATCGTCGTCCGCGCCGCCGACGCCCGGACCGCCTGGGCCGTCGGTGCGTGGGCCGTCGCCAAGGCGGCCGACCTCGGGCTGACCGGTGTGACGGTCGGTGACCGGTCGTGGACCCGGACATCAGGCCGGTCCGGCCTCACCTGGCAGAGCGCCGACGACCCGCAGGGACCGCGGGTCGTCCTCCTCCACCTGTCCTGACGCAGCGCGCGGGGCGGGCCACCCTCCAGGGCGGCCCGCCCCGCGACGCACCGGCCGCTCAGACCTCGGCGTGCTCCTGCCTCGCGGCGTCGGCGCCCGTGTCGTCCGGAGCCTGCGCCTCGGCGACGTTGGCCTCGGCCTCCTGGGCCTTCTGCTCGGCCTCGGCGGCGACGGCCTTCTGGTGCTCCGCCTCCCGGGCTGCGGCCTCCGCCTTCTTCTCGGCCTTGGCGGCCTTGGCGGCCTCCTTCTCGGCCTTGTACCGGGCCTTCTCCTCCTTGGCGAGCTTGCCGCCCATGCCGCTGCGCCGCTTGATCCCGACGTACTCGCGCTCGGTCTCGCCGATGTAGACCTGGCGCGGTCGGCCGATCTTCGTCGTCTCGTCGGCCATCATCTCGCGCCACTGCGCGATCCAGCCGGGCAGTCGGCCGAGGGCGAACAGAACGGTGAACATCCGCGTCGGGAAGCCCATCGCCTTGTAGATGAGTCCGGTGTAGAAGTCGACGTTCGGGTAGAGCTTCCGCTCGGCGAAGTAGTCGTCGTGGAGGGCGCGCTGCTCGAGCTGGAGGGCGATGTCGAGCAGCGGGTCGACCATGCCGGTGCGGCGCAGGATCGTGTCGGCCGTCTCCTTGATGATCGCCGCCCGCGGGTCGTAGTTCTTGTAGACCCGGTGACCGAAGCCCATGAGCTTCACGCCGGGCTCCTTGTTCTTCACCCGCTCGACGAAGGCGTCGATGTTGCCACCGTTGTCGTAGATGCCCTGGAGCATCTCGAGGACCGCCTGGTTCGCCCCACCGTGGAGCGGGCCGAAGAGGGCGTTGATGCCCGCCGAGACCGACGCGAAGAGGTTGGCGTGCGAGGAGCCGACGAGCCGGACGGTCGAGGTCGAGCAGTTCTGCTCGTGGTCGGCGTGGAGGACGAGGAGCTGCTCGAGCGCCTTGACCTTGACCGGGTCGATCTCGTACTCGGCGGCCGGGACGCCGAAGGTCATCCGGAGGAAGTTCTCGGTGAGCGACAGCGAGTTGTCGGGGTAGAGGAGGGGCTGCCCGATGCTCTTCTTGTAGGCGTAGGCCGCGATCGTCGGCAGCTTGGCGAGCAGGCGGATCGTCGAGATCTCGACATGCTCGGGGTCGAACGGGTCGAGGCTGTCCTGGTAGAAGGTCGACAGCGCCGAGACGGCCGAGGACAGGACCGGCATCGGGTGGGCGTCCCGCGGGAAGCCGTCGAAGAACATCTTGAGCTCCTCGTGGAGCATCGTGTGCTCGCAGACCCGCTCCTGGAAGTCCTCCAGCTCGGACTTGTTCGGGAGCTCGCCGTAGATGAGGAGGTATGCCGTCTCGAGGTAGGTCGACTTCTTCGCCAGCTGCTCGATGGGGTACCCGCGGTAGCGCAGGATCCCCGCATCGCCGTCGATGTACGTGATCGAGCTCGTGCAGGCGGCCGTGTTGCCGAAGCCCACATCGAGCGTGACGTTGCCCGTCTCCTTGAGCAGCGGCGCGATGTTGTAGCCGCTGTTGCCCTCACTTGCCTCGACGAGGGGGAAGTCGAGCGTCTTACCGGCAGCCGTGAAGGTGGCGCCTGCACCGGTATCGATGGTCATGTCACGTCCTTCGTGTCGTCGTTGGCGCGGTCGGCGGCCGGTACCGAGTGAGCCGAACCGCGGCCACACAGCGACCCCGACGGTACTCCATGGGGTATCCGGGATCGCCCGTGATGTGACCCAGGCTATGCCGAAGGGTCAGGCCAGTCGGCAAGCGGCCGCCTCGATGCGCTCGTCGGAGGCAGTCAGGGCGATACGGACGTGCCGGGCCCCGGCCGCGCCGTAGAAGGTCCCCGGCGCGACGAGAATGCCGCGGTCGGCCAGCCTGGACACCGTTGTCCACGCGTCCTCGGCGGCGGTGGCCCAGAGGTACAGGCCCGCCTCCGAGTCCTCGATGGACAGTCCGTACCCCTCGACGGCCGCCCGCAAGCGCCGTCGGCGAGCGGCGTACCGGGCCTTCTGCTCCCGCACGTGGGCCGGGTCGCCGAGCGCGGCGAGCATCGCGCGCTGGACGGGCCACGGCATCATCATTCCCGCGTGCTTGCGGACCTGGAGCAGCGCGTCGACGAGCCGCGGGTCGCCGGCCACGAAGGCCGCGCGGTAGCCGGCGAGGTTCGACTGCTTCGAGAGGGAGTAGACGCTGAGCAGACCCTCGTGGGAGCCGCCGGTCACCCGGGGGTCGAGGATGCTCGGAGTCGTCGGCGGCTCCGTGGAGGCGGGGTCACGATCACGCCAGTCGAGCTCGGCGTAGCACTCGTCGCTCGCCACGACGACACCGTTCTCGCGGGCCCAGGCGACGACCTTGGCGAGGTGCTCGATGCCGAGGACCTTGCCGGTCGGGTTGCTGGGAGTGTTGAGCCACAACAGTTTCGGCGTCGTGGCGCTCGTCGGCGGACCGAGGGAGGTGAGGGCGTCCATCGGCAGCGGGGTCGCGCCGGCGAGCCGGGCGCCGACGTCGTAGGTCGGGTAGGCGACCCGCGGGAAGGCGACGACATCGCCGTGGCCCAGGCCCATCGTCAGGGGCAGCCACGCCACGAGCTCCTTCGAGCCGACCGTCGGCAGCACTCCCGCGGGGTCGACGTCGGGCACCCCGCGCCGGTCCGCGAACCAGGCCGCGACCCCCTCACGCAGGTCGGCGGTCCCCCACGTCTGGGGGTAGCCCGGGGCGTCGGCGGCGTCGCGCAGCGCCGCACGGACGACCTGGGGCGTGGGGTCCACCGGCGTGCCGACGGACAGGTCGACGAGACCGGTCCCGGCCTCGGCGCCCAGCTCGGGGGCGGAAAAGGTGCTCGCCCGCTCCTTGGCCGGAGCGAGCGAGTCCCAGGGGAAGTCGGGAAGGGTCAGCACACCCGGGCTCCCGGGTGACCTCACGTGGCCGTCAGGCCTGCGGAGGCAGGACCTCGATGACGGGGTGGTCCTTCTCGATGACGCCCATCTTCGCCGCGCCACCGGGGCTGCCGAGGTCGTCGAAGAACTCGACGTTGGCCTTGTAGTAGTCGGCCCACTTCTCGGGCAGGTCGTCCTCGTAGAAGATCGCCTCGGTGGGACACACGGGCTCGCAGGCGCCGCAGTCGACGCACTCGTCCGGGTGGATGTAGAGGGTGCGGATGCCCTCGTAGATGCAGTCGACAGGGCACTCTTCGATGCAGGCCCGGTCCTTCACGTCGACACAGGGCTGCGCGATCACGTACGTCATGGGCACATAGTATGCGCGCGTGCGAGAGCCGCTTGCAGCACCTCCCCCCGGAACGCGCGTGTCGGTCCGCCACCGGCTGCCGGTCGGCCCCGAACCAGGGGGCGAGCCCCGCACGACGCCGTTCACGGAGACCGTCGGAACCGTCTCCGACGTGAGAGATGACACATTCTCGCTACTGACGCGTAGCGGTCGGTCGGTGACGATCCGGCGGGCCGATGTCGTCGCCCTGCGGGTCGTGCCGCCGGCCCCGAGCCGCCGCGGCGCACCCCATCTCGCGCTCTCCGCCGAGGACGTGCAGCGGCTCATGGTCGACGCCTGGCCGCCGATGGAGCGCGCCCGGCTCGGTGGCTGGCTCCTACGGGCGTCCCGCGGCTTCACCGGCCGCGGCAACTCCGCGCTGGCCCTCGGCGATCCGGGACGCCCCCTCGCCGAGGCCGTCGACGCCGTCGAGCAGTGGTATGCCGCGCGCCGCCTCCCGGCGAACCTCGTCCTCGTCGGCGAGGTCGGCTTCGACCACTGGGCGACCCCGCTCGGGGAAGAGCTGCGACGGCGCGGGTACCGCGCCCGCGTCCACACCCACACCCTGACGGCGGCGGCCCGCGAGGTCGCGATGGCCGCCGACACCCCGTCCGCCGGGGGCGCGTCGAGCTGGCACCGGAGCTGACCGAGGACTGGTTCGCGGCATACCGGAGGTATCGACCGGTCGACGAGGAGGGGGCGCGGGCGATCCTGGGTGGCTCCCCCGAGCAGGTCTTCGCGACGGTCCGTGACGGTGCGGAGGTCGTCGGCATCGGCCGGCTGGGGCTCGCCCACGCGTGGGGAGGCATCGCGGCCATGTGGGTCGACCCGGCGCACCGCCGCCACCGCCTCGGCGCCGCCATCGTCGGTGCGCTCGCTGCCGCGGCGGTGTCTCGCGACGCCCGGTCGCTGCACCTGCAGACCGACGCCGACAACCCGGGGGCCCTCGCGCTCTACGAGGGGCTCGGCTTCGTCCGCCACCACGCCTACGTCAACATCGTCCGCGAGGAGGCGGGCTGACCGGCACCCAGCGTCCGCCCAGGTTCGCGGCGTAAGGCTTGGCCTTTCCTGGTTCACCGACGAAGGTCTCCCCGGCATGTCCACGCCGATCATCCCTGCCCAGAAACGCAACGACGCGGACACCACCTCCTCTCGCCCGACGGCCGACCCCGCCGTGGGGCCATCGACGACCCCGATGCCGCAGCGGGTCCTCGACCCGGCACCCGAGCCGCGCAACCGGTTCGGGCTGTCCGGCGCCCAGGTGGCCGGCAGCGCGCTTGCCGCGACGACCTCCGCGGTGGCCGCCTCCGGCCTCGGGGTCGCCGGCACCCTGCTGGGTGCCGCACTCGGGTCCGTCGTCATCACGGTCGGCGGCGCCGTCTATGCGCACACCTTCCGCTCCGCCCGGCGCCGGATCGTCACGATCATCCCCACGACCGTCCGGGCGCCCCAGGTCACCCGGCCCGGCGAGGTGGCGACGACGCCGCCGCAGGCCGCCGGGCAGGCAACCGGGGCGGCATACGTCGTGGGGGGCCCGGCACCCGTCGAGGCGGCCCGCGCCGCCCGACGGTGGCGAGCCGTCGCCACGGTCCTGGCCGGGCTGCTCCTCGCCCTCGGCGCCATCACCGTCGTCGAGGTCGTGCTCGGCCACCCGATCGGCGACTCCTCGCGCAGCGGAACGACGATCACCGACACGGTCACCCACGAGGGCTCCGCCCGGGCCCGGGTCGAGCCGGCGCCCGCGCCGGGGCAGCAGAGCGACCCCACGCCGGCCCCGTCGACGTCGAGCGAGCCGACGCCGAGCGCGACGTCGACGACGCCCACGCCGACCGCGAGCCCCACACCGAGCGACGCGCCGACACCGACGCCGACGAGTACCCCCGACCCCGGCACGACCTCGACACCCGGGCCCTGACCCGCCGGTCAGGCGAGCGAGGTGTAGCCGCCCCGGTAGTGGACGAGCCCGGGGCCCGGCTCGTCGGGCAGGAGGAGGCCGACGACCTCGCCGACGACGATGCTGTGGTCGCCTCCCGGGTGGATCGCGTCGATCGTGCACTCGAGGGCGCCCAGCCCGCCGTCGAGCAGGGCGACCCCGGTCTTCGGGCCTCGGGAGAACGGGATCCGGTCGAGCTGGCCGTGCAGCGGGCGGCCCGGCGTGGCGAGCCAGTCCGAGACGCCCCGCTGCTCCGCGCCGAGGATCGTCGCGCCGAAGACGCCGGCGCCGGTGACGGCATCGTGGAAGCGGCTGTCCTTCTGGACGCAGATGAGGACGAGCAACGGGTCGAGCGAGACCGAGGTGAGGGTGTCGGCCGTCATCGCATGGTCGTGGCCGCCGGTCAGCGTCGTCACCACGCTCACCCCCGTCGCGAAGCGGCCCAGGACCTGCCGCAGCCGCGTCGGCCCGAGGTCGGTCGACTCGCTCACACGCTCACCCCTTCGAGGAGACCCGGACGGTCGGCCCGGTCGCTGCCGACCCGCTCCACTGTGCCACCCGCGACGAGGCGGCCCGACGCCAGGTCCACCCGGGCGAAGCCCTCGCGCCCGGAGAGCCGGGAGGCGACGTGGTTGGACAGGGCGTACCACCCCTCGCCGAGGACCACCTGCGTCGCGTGGTGGCGCAGCGCGGCCACCTGGGCGGGGACCGCGTCGGGATCGATCGTGGCGTGGGTGACGACGTCGTCGGGGACCTCCGAGGAGCGGTAGTCCGCCTCGGGCCCGGGGACGAGATAGCCGAGGCCGGCATCGACGTGCTCGGCGAGCCAGGCGCGGTCCTCGTCCACCCAGGACCGCGGGTAGACCGCGGCATACAGGGGTGGAGGCGTGGCCATCCCCCGCAGCGCCGCCACGGTCACCCGGTGGGTCTGGATGTGGTCGGGGTGGAGGTAGCCGCCGGTCTCGTCGTAGGTGACGACCACGTCGGGCGCGACCGTCTCGACGACGGCCCGCACCCGGGCGCCCGCCTCGGCGACGTCGGCGGCCGCGAAGGCGAGCCGGTGCCGGGCGGCCGCGGAGCCGGCCATGCCGGAGTCGCGGTATGCCGTTCCCGCCGCCGTCCGCGGGCCGTCGGCCCCGTCGACGCCGAGCAGGTGGCCGGTGACCCCGAGCTCGGCCAGCGCCCCGGCCAGCTCGTCGCGCCGGTGCGGCGCGAGCGGGTCGCCCTCGGCGCCCTCGAGGTGCGCCAGGGCGGCGGGAATGACCTCACCCTCCTCGCCGAGAGTGCAGGTGAGGACGTGGACCTCGTGGCCGAGGCGAGCGTGGTGCGCGAGCGAGACGCCCGTCGCCAGGGTCTCGTCGTCGGGGTGGGCGTGGACGAAGAGGAGGCGCGGTGCCCGACCACGCGGCGAACCCGTCACTGGTGCACCGCGACGACGCCGAAGTCGACGGAGCCGCCGAGGATCTCGTCGGCGGTGAAGTTGCGGATGTCGGAGCCGGCCACGTACATGGCCCGCCGCTCGGCGAGGCCGATGTACGCGCCCTGGCCGCGCAGGGACGCGTCGAGGCTCCCCCACGCCTTCTCACGCTCGGCGCGGTCGGCGATCCGGGCGATCTGCGACATCTGCGTCGTCACCGACTTGTCGGCGAAGTAGCCGTAGTCGCGGCCCGGGCCGGCCTTGGTGAGGTTGATCGTCGAGTCGAACAGCGGCGGCAGGATCGTCGAGGCCGACGCCCACTGCGGGGCCCAGTTGGACCAGAACACGTCGGTCTGGGTCACCCGGTCGGGCTTGGCGATCTCGGTGAAGTAGCTGTCGCCGATCGGCTGCATGACGGGGTCGAAGCCCGCCTGCCGCCAGCCCTCGGCGACGGCGGCCATCGCCTTGTCGACGCTCTCGGTCGAGCGGTAGGCGACGCGGATCTTCACCGGTAGGTCCAGGCCGGCCTCCTGGAGCATCGCCCGGGCCTTGGCGGGGTCGCCGCGCAGGCCGGCCTCGATCGGGTCCTCGCTCGTCGACGCCGGCAGCGACGACGGGATGACGGACAGGGCCGGGCGGGCCGCCGAGTCCCCGCCGAGGGCGACGACGTAGGCCTCGCGGTTCGTCGCCATGGCGAGCGCCTTGCGGGCCTCCGGCTTGGCGAAGACGGAGCTCTTGAGGTTGGGGACGAGGTACTCGACGAGCCCGGTGGAGGGGTTGACCGAGCGGTTACGGAGCTCGGCCAGGGCGTTGATGTGCTGCTGGATCGCCGGGGGCGCCGAGTCCAGGGCGATCCCGGCCCGGCCGGAGCCGGTGTTGGCCATGACGTCCTGGGCGACCGCCTGGGGCTCCATCCCCTCCTGGTAGCGGATCTCGTCGGGGTAGGCCTTGCGGATCGGGTCCGACTCGGCCTTCCACTCCGGGTTGCGGACGAAGACCCCGCCCGTGCCGGGGGTCCACTCCCCCTTGAGGAGGTACGGCCCGTCGGAGAACACGGTGTAGGAGCCGTCCTTGCCGGTGTCCTCGGACTGCTTGTACG
Organism: uncultured Actinomycetota bacterium; assembly: GCA_963745335.1. GTDB lineage: Bacteria > Actinomycetota > Actinomycetes > Actinomycetales > Dermatophilaceae > CAVSJJ01. The sequence goes on along the minus strand of CAVUXP010000005.1, from coordinate 243,194 downwards.
GCGCGAACGCCGGCATCGTCACCATCTCGTTGAAGTCGCTCGTCGGCTGCGCGAGGTGGAACGTGATCGTCGAGTCCTTGCACGTGACGGCCTTGTCGAAGGCCGCCTTGCCGGCCGCCGCCGCCTTGCCGGTCGCGTACGGTCCGGCATACGTGCTCGTGCCGTCGACCCGCTTGGGGACGTCGAGGACGGCGAGGGCGTCGGTGTCGCCCCCGGTGATGGCCGACGTCGCGAAGGTGCGCGAGACGCCGTACTTGACGTCCTCGCAGGTCACCGGGGAGCCGTCCTGCCAGGTCACGTCGTCGCGGAGGGTGAAGCTCCACGTCGTGAGGTCCCGGTCGGAGGTGCCGGTGTCCGTGGCGAGGTCCCCGACGAGGGTGGCCTGCCCGCCCGGGGACTGACCGGGCTGGTAGGCGGTGAGCGTCCGCAGGAAGGTCCGGCCGGCGAACGCCGCATCCGTGCGGACGCCGATCCGCTGCGGGTCCCACGACAGGACCGGTCCGAGCGTGAGAGCCGTGACCGTCCCGCCGGGCGTGTCACTCGTGCCGAGGCTGGCGGCGGTCTCGCTCGACGGCTGCTCGCCGGTGCACCCGGCGAGGACCACGGAGGCCACGAGTGCGGTCACCGTGCTCAGCAGGGCGGCGCGACGGCGGGTCGGCCGGAGACGACGGGCGGGACGGGGTGGGGTCACGAGGTCGGTCCTGGGCGGGGTCATCGGTCGGTGCGGTCGGGTCGGGGGCATGCCCCCCACCCAACGTACGGGTCAGCGGTTGCGTGCCCGAGCGGCCGCCCGGGCCCGGAGGGTCTGGTCCAACTCGACCTTACGGATCCGCACGGCCTCGGGCGTGACTTCGCAGCACTCGTCCTCGCGACAGAACTCGAGGGACTGCTCGAGGCTGAGCCGGCGGGCGGGCACGATCTTCTCGAAGTTGTCCGCGGAGGACGCCCGCACGTTCGTGAGCTTCTTCTCCTTGGTGATGTTGACGTCCATGTCGTCGGCCCGCGAGTTCTCGCCGACGACCATCCCCTCGTAGACCTCCGTCGTCGGGTCGACGAAGAGGGTCCCTCGCTCCTGGAGGTTGACCATGGCGTATGCCGTGACCGCGCCGGCCCGGTCCGAGACGAGCGAGCCGGACAACCGGGTCGTGATCGTCCCGTGCCATGGCTCGTAGCCCTCGAAGACGTGGTGCGCGATGCCCGCACCGCGGGTCTCGGTGAGGAACTCGGTGCGGAAGCCGATGAGGCCCCGGGCGGGGACGAGGAACTCCATCCGGACCCACCCGGTGCCGTGGTTCGTCATCTGCTCCATCCGGCCCTTGCGCTGGGCGAGGATCTGGGTGATGGCGCCGAGGAACGCCTCGGGGGTGTCGATGGTGAGCCGCTCGACGGGCTCGTGGACGCGGCCGTCGATCTCCTTCGTCACGACCTGAGGCTTGCCGACGGTCAGCTCGTAACCCTCGCGGCGCATCTGCTCGACGAGGATGGCCAGCGCGAGCTCTCCACGTCCCTGGACCTCCCACGCGTCGGGGCGCTCGGTCGGGAGGACCCGCATCGAGACGTTGCCGACGAGCTCGCGGTCGAGTCGGTCCTTGACGAGGCGGGCGGTCACCTTGGCGCCCTTGACCCGCCCGGCCAGCGGAGAGGTGTTCGTGCCGATCGTCATCGAGATCGCCGGCTCGTCGACCGTGATGAGCGGCAGCGGGCGCGGGTCGTCCGGATCGGTGAGGGTCTCGCCGATCGTGATGTCGGGGATGCCGGCGACGGCGATGATGTCGCCGGGCCCGGCCGAGTCCGCCGGGCGGCGCTCGAGGGCCTCGGTCATGAGCAGCTCGGTGATCTTCACCCGCTCGACCGTCCCACCGTGACGGCACCACGCGACCTGCTGGCCCTTGCGGATCGTGCCGTTGTGGACGCGCAGCAGGGCGAGCCGGCCGAGGAAGTTCGAGGCGTCGAGGTTCGTCACGTGGGCCTGGAGGGGCGCGTCGTCGTCGAAGGACGGCGCGGGAACGGTCTCGAGGATCGTCCGGAACAGCGGCTTCGAGGTCGGGGCTGTCCGGCAGCTCGCCGTCCACGGGCCGGGTGAGCGACGCGCGACCGGCCTTGGCGCTCGCGTAGACGATGGGGAAGTCGAGGGCCGCCGGGTGGTCGGCGTGCCGCTCGGAGTCCTCGATGAGGTCCATGAACAGCTCGTAGACCTCGTCGACGACCTCCTCGATGCGGGCGTCGGGGCGGTCGACCTTGTTGATGCACAGGACGACGGGCAGGTGGGCCGCCAGCGCCTTGCGCAGGACGAACCGGGTCTGCGGCAGCGGGCCCTCGCTCGCGTCGACGAGGAGGACGACCCCGTCGACCATCGACAGGCCGCGCTCGACCTCGCCGCCGAAGTCGGCGTGCCCGGGGGTGTCGATGATGTTGATCGTCACCCCGTCACCCAGCCCGGCGTCGACCGCCGCCTTCCCGGCATACCGGATGGCGGTGTTCTTGGCGAGGATGGTGATCCCCTTCTCGCGCTCGAGGTCACCACTGTCCATGGCCCGCTCCGCGACATGGTCGTGCTCGCCGAAGGCGCCGGCCTGCCAGAGCATCTTGTCCACGAGGGTGGTCTTGCCGTGGTCGACGTGCGCGACGATGGCGACGTTACGGAGGTCGTCGCGGGTCTGAAGGGGCATGAGGAGGATTGTCTCATCGGGCGTGCCCCGCTACGAAAACGCGCCGGTCACCGGGCCGCAACCGCACCCGCGCGCGCCGAGGGCGCCGCCGGTGTCGGATAATCCCGTCATGAGCCGACTGCTGAGCGACGACGAGATCGACACCCAGCTCACCGACCTGCCGGGATGGGAGCGACGGGAGAAGGCCATCGTGGCCACCGTGGAGGCACCGGACTTCCCATCCGCCATCGCCATCGTCGACGAGGTCGCCGACGCGGCGGAGCAGATGAACCATCACCCGGACATCGACATCCGGTGGCGCACGACCCACTGGCTGCTGACGACCCACGACGCGGGCGGGGTGACCCAGCTCGACATCGAGCTCGCCCACCGCATCGTGGCCGCCGCGCGCTCGCATGGAGCGCTCGATGGCTAGGAAGGAGCTCGGCGAGCATCACAAGGTCCTCGCCGGCGAGCCGCACGACGTCGGCGTGAGCAGCCGACTCAACTGGCTGAGGGCCGGCGTGCTCGGCGCCAACGACGGGATCGTCTCGACCGCCGGCCTCGTCATCGGCGTCGCCGCCGCGACGACCAACCGCACCGCGATCCTCACCGCCGGCCTCGCCGGGCTCGCCGCCGGGGCGATGAGCATGGCCGTCGGCGAGTACGTCTCGGTCAGCACCCAGCGCGACTCGGAGCGAGCGCTGCTGGCCAAGGAGCGCCGCGAGCTCGAGGAGGACCCCGAGCTCGAGCTCACCGAGCTCACCGCCCTGTATGCCGCGAAGGGCCTCACCGACGACGTCGCCCGAGAGGTCGCGGTCCAGCTGACGGCGCAGGACGCGCTCGCCGCGCATGCCGACATCGAGCTGGGGATCGACCCCGACGACCTGACCAACCCGTGGCATGCGGCGTTCGCGTCCTTCGTCGCCTTCACCGTCGGCTCGATCCTGCCGCTCATCGCGGTCCTCAACCCCTCGGTGTCGTGGCGGCTGCCGATCACCGTGCTCGCCGTCGTCGTCGCGCTCGTCATCACCGGTGCGCTCAGCGCCCGGCTCGGTCGGGCCGCGACGCCACGGGCGGTGGCCCGGGTCGTCGCCGGCGGGCTCGCGGCGATGGCCGTGACCTACGCCATCGGCACGCTCGTCGGCACCCAGGTGGGGTGAGATGACGACCCGTCGGCTCCTCGCCATCCAGCACGAGGAGGAGGCACCCGCCGCCTGGCTCGGCGAGTGGTGGGCCGAGCGGGGCCTCGTCCTCGACGTGCTCCGGGCCGACCTCGGCAAGCCGATCCCCGACACGGTCGAGTACGACGGGCTCGTCGTCCTCGGCGGCTACATGGGTGCCGCCGACGACGACCGACACCCGTGGCTCGCGCCGACGAGGTCGCTGCTGGCCCGAGCGGTCGAGGACGGCGTGCCGACGCTCGGGGTGTGCCTCGGCCACCAGATGCTCGCCGTCGCACTCGGTGGCGTGGTCGGCCGCAATCCCGCGGGGTCCGGCCATCGGGCTGCTGCCCGTGTCGCTGACCGAGGCGGGCCGGCTCGACCCGCTGCTCGCCGGGTGTGACGCCAGCCCGGCCATCCACTACAACCAGGACGTCGTGACGACCGCACCCGCCGGGTCGAGCGTGCTGGCGACGGCCCCCGACGGGACGATCCAGGCGCTCCGGTTCGGCGACCGGGCCTGGGGCGTCCAGTTCCACCCGGAGGTGACCCCGGCGATCTTCGCCCTGTGGCTCGCCAACGAGACGGGACGGATCGGCGAGACCGCGGGCGAGGTCGCCGACCGGGTCCGGGCCGCCGAGGACCGCCCTGCGCTGGGCGTGGCAGCCGATGGCCGACCGCTTCGCCGCGATCGTCGCCGGCTGACCCGAGCGAGAGCATCGCCACAGCGCCCACCTCGGAGCGAGATCGCTCCTAGGATGGCCCTGGCGGGTCCCGCAGCCAGGACTGGCCATATCCGGCCAAGTCGGTTCCCGCGGTCGACCGCAGCCCGTGAGGACACCCATGAGTACCTCCACGGCCTCCGACGCCTCGGCCGTCACCATGTCATCGCCCCACCGCGCCACCCCGACGGGTCCGCGACGCCTCGTCATCCTCGGCGCCGCGGGGCGGGACTTCCACGACTTCAACGTCGTCTACCGCGACGACCCGTCCGTCGAGGTCGTCGCCTTCACGGCGACGCAGATCCCCGACATCGACGACCGCACCTACCCGGCCGAGCTCGCCGGCCCGCGGTACCCGGACGGCATACCCATCGTCGACGAGGCGGGACTGGCCGGGCTCATCGCCCGCGAGCGGGTCGACGAGGTCGTCCTCGCCTACTCCGACATCGCCCACACCCAGGTCATGCATCTCGCGTCGCGGGTCATCGCCGCCGGCGCGGACTTCACGCTCCTCGGCGCGGCGCGCACGATGATCCGCTCGACGAAGCCGGTCATCGCCGTGACGGCCGTGCGCACCGGTGTCGGCAAGAGCCAGACGACGCGCTACCTCTCGCGCATCCTCGCCGGGATGGGCAAGCGGGTCGTCGCGATCCGCCACCCCATGCCGTACGGCGACCTCGCCCGGCAGGCCTGCCAGCGCTTCGCGACGTACGACGACCTCGTCCGCCACGAGTGCACGATCGAGGAGCGCGAGGAGTACGAGCCGCACATCGACAACGGCTTCGTCGTCTATGCCGGCGTCGACTACGAGCGGATCATCCGGGAGGCCGAGGCGGAGGCCGACGTCATCCTCTGGGACGGCGGCAACAACGACCTCCCCTTCTACGAGAGCGACCTGCACATCGTCCTCGCCGACCCGCTCCGGCCGGGCGACGAGGCGGCATACCACCCGGGTGAGGCGAACGTGCGGCTCGCCGACCTCGTCATCGTGGCCAAGTGCGACTCCGCCCGCGCGGAGGACATCGCCGCGGTGGAGGAGTCCGTGGCCCGGCTCAACCCCCACGCCGAGGTCATCCGCTGCGACAGCCCGGTCACCGTCGAGGACGTGTCCGCCGTGGCCGGCAAGCGGGTGGTCGTCGTCGAGGACGGGCCGACCCTCACCCACGGGTCGATGACCTACGGGGCGGGTGTCGTCGGGGCGCGCGCGGCGGGCGTCGCCGAGATCGTCGACCCGGTCCCGTATGCCGTGGGCTCCCTCGCTGCGACCTTCGAGAAGTACCCCAACGCGCGGGGGATCCTTCCGGCGATGGGCTACGGCGAGGCCCAGTCCCGCGACCTCGCGGCGACGATCGAGGCGATGCCGGTCGACGCGGTCGTCTCGGGGACGCCGATCGACCTCACCCGGGCGATCTCCGTGTCGACGCCGGTCATCCGGGCGAGGTACGAGCTGCGTGAGCAGATGCCGGGCCTGATCGAGGCCGCCGTCCGCGCCGTCCTCACCTGACCGCCCCCGCCCCCTGCACGAACCTCTGCTAGCAGACCCTCGTGCAGAACGGGGGTGCTGCAGCACACCCGTTCTGCAGCAACCTCTGCTAGCAGAGGTTCGTGCACTCGGGGCGGTGCGGGCGGGCGGGGGGGTCCCGGGGGCCTGGTCGCTCGGTCGGTCAGGGCCGGTCGGATGCCGCGGGCCGCCTCGGTCACCCGGATCGCCTCCTGCGCGGCCTTGGCGTCCTCGAGGGACAGGGGCCGTCCGTCGGGCCCGGCGAGCGGGACCACCCAGTTGGGGTACTCGGTGTCGGTCCCGGGCTGGTTGACGGCCCGACGGTCCCCGACGAGGTCGGCGAGGGCGTAGCCGATCATCCGGCTCGGGGTCTGGGCGATCCACCGGTGCAGGCCCTCGAGCATCGCGTCCACCCCGGCGTCGGGTTCGATGAGCCCCCGCTCCTCGAGGGCGGCCCGGACCCGGGCGATCGAGCGCTCCTCGTGCGCACGCTCCTCCTCGACCGGGCGGGTCAGCAGCCCGAGCCGCTCGCGGATCGCGATGTGCTCGAGGGTGAGGTAGCCCGCCGTCGGCGGCAGGTCGTGGGTCGTCACCGTCGACAGGCAGAGCCGGCGGTAGTGCTCCGGCGCGAGAGGCCGGTCCCCGTCCCACTCGAACCACAGGATGCTCGTGCCGAGGACCCCTCGCTCGACGAGGTAGTCGCGGGCCATCGGCTCGACGACTCCGAGATCCTCACCGATGACGACCGCCCCGGCCCGCTGCGCCTCGAGGGTGAGGATCCCGATGAGCGCCTCGTGGTCGTAGCGGACATAGGTGCCCGAGGCCGGGCTCATCCCGTCCGGGATCCACCACAGCCGGAACAGACCGATGATGTGGTCGACCCGGATGCCGCCGGAGTCACGCAGGACCGTGCGCACCATGTCGCGGAACGGTGCGTAGCCGAGCTCGGCGAGTCGGTCGGGCCGCCACGGCGGCTGGCTCCAGTCCTGGCCGAGCTGGTTGAACTGGTCGGGCGGCGCGCCGACGGAGACCCCTCGGGCCAGGGCATCCCCGAGACCCCAGGCGTCCGCGCCCTGCGGGTGGACCCCGACGGCGAGGTCGTGGACGATGCCGACCGACATTCCGGCCGAGCTCGCCGCCCGCTGCACCTCGGCGAGCTGGCCCTCGAGGAGCCACTGCAGCCAGCGGTAGAAGTCGACGAGGTCGCCGTGCTCCCGGCGGAACGCCGCGACGGCCGGGTCGGCCGGGTCGCGCAGCTCCTCCGGCCACGTCGTCCACGGCAGCCCGTGGACCTCCGCGAGGGCGCACCACGTCGCGAAGGTCGTCAGGCCCTCCCCCTCCTGCTCGACGAACCGGCGGAACTCGACCTCGCGGCGCCCGTGGAGCGGCACCTGCCGGATGATGCGCAGCGCCTCGCGCTTGAGGGCCCAGGACGCGTCCCGGTCGATCCGGTCCTCGTCGTTGAGACGCCGGGCCCGCTCGGCGAGGTCGTGGACCCGCACGTAGGCCGCCGGCGCGAGCCGGGACGCCTCCGGCACGTCCTCGACCCGGAGGTAGACGGGGTTGGCGAAGCGGCGGGTCGTCGGCAGGTAGGGCGAGGGCTCCATCGGCGCGACCGGCTCTGCGGCGTGCAGCGGGTTGACGAGGACGAACTCGGCCCCGTGGTCGCTCGCGACCCAGGTCGCGAGGTCGGCGAGGTCGCCGAGATCCCCGATCCCCCACGAGCGTTCGGAGCGGGCCTGGTAGAGCTGCGCCATGAGCCCGGTCGCCACGCCCTCGGCGAGGACGGGCGGCAGCCGGAGCGTGCCAGGCGTGACGACGAGCGTCGCCGTCGTCGTCGCCGGGTCGAGCGGCGCGGCGTCGAGGTCGGCGACGATCCGGTGCCAGCCGAGCGGCAGGTCGCCCGGGCAGCTCGAAGGTGGCCTGGCCGGTCTCGACGCCGTCGACGACCCGCGGCGCGACCCAGTTGTCGACCTGCGGGACCTCCCGCCGCGAGCCGTCCTCGAGCTCGACCGACAGCCGGATCCCCGTGCCGTGCGGCACGTGGGCGAACACCCACGGCGTCCAGCCCTCGCGGCAGACGACGGCGGCCGGCAGCGTCCGTCGCCACGGGGCGTCGACGAGGCCGGCGAGGGAGGCGGCGACGGCGTCCTCGGTGTCGGCGGCGACGCCGAGCGCGGTGAGGATCGTCCGGATCGTCACCTCCTCGACGGCGGTATGCCGCCCCTGCCAGTCCCAGTACTCCGTCGCCACCCCGTGGGCGTGGGCAAGGGCGACGAGCGGCTCGGAGGGGGTCGGGGCCATGCGCCCATCCTGCCCGCCCTGCCCTCCGTCCGCCGACAGGTGGGGGTCCTCCCGCCTGTCGGCGGATGCTCCTACGGTGGGTCCATGAGCTCACTCCGCAACGCCTCTCCCTCGTCACCCTCGGCGTCTCGGACGTGGCGCGGTCCGCCGCGTTCTACGAGGCCGTCGGCTTCGAGCGCCGCCACGACCTCGGCGAGGTGGTCTTCCTCGCGACGGCGGGCCCGGTCCTGTCCCTCTTCGGCCGCACCGATCTCGCCGCGGATGCCGGAGTCCCGAGCGACGGCTCCGGCTTCCGGGGGGTCACCCTCGCGTGCAACCGCGACTCGACGGCCGAGGTCGACGAGACGTATGCCGCCTGGGTGGCCGCCGGCGCGAGGGCGGTCAAGGAGCCGGTCGCCGCCGAGTGGGGCGGCTACTCCGGCTATGTCGCCGACCCCGACGGCCACCTGTGGGAGATCGCCTACAACCCCGGCGTCGACCTCATGCGGATCGGCGAGGACGGTGTGCTCCGGCTCGACCTGACCCGACTCGCCACATCCGGGCGGCCGCGGAGGGTCAGGGCTGGGTCGCCCCGGCTCGCCACTCGGCCCGGAGGACGGCATACAGGTAGCCGTCGTGGAAGGCGCCGTCGCGCCACTGGGCACCCCGGACGACACCCTCGCGGGTGAAGCCGGCCTTCTCGAGCGCGCGCTGCTCGGCGACGTTCTCGACGTCGGTGTGGGCCTCGACGCGGTTGACGGCCGTGTGCCGGAAGAAGAGGTCGACGAGCATCCGCTGGGCCGTCGTGCCGTGGCCGTACTCCCGCTCGGCGGGCACGAGGCCGATGCCGATCATCGGCACCCGGGAGGCGGCGTTCGGGCCCCACTGGGTCCAGCGCCAGCCGACGGTCCCGACGAGGCGGTCGTCGACGAAGACGCCGAGCCCTCCGTCCTCGTCGAGGCTGCACGACAGCGGCGTCGTGATCGTGGGTCGCGGACCGAAGTCGTCGTAGCCGGGGTCGCCGACCTCGAAGGGCAGGTCCGAGTCGCGGATCGGCCTGAGGGACACCGGCTGCTTCGGCATCCTCGCAGGCTAACAGCGCCGACGGAGGAGGAGAGGGCTACGGGGTGCCCGGCAGGAGGGCCAGGCCGCGCGCGACGGTCTGGGTGTCCCCCGCGGCGAGGAAGTCGCCGCCGACGAGAAGCCCCTTGCCGGGGATCACCGCGAAGGACCAGATGCCCATCGCGGAGGTGAACTCCGGCGCGTAGTAGTCGAGCACCGCGTCCGAGGACCGGAAGGCGAAGAACCGCTGCTGGTCCTTCTTCTCGCCGCCGGGGAACTGGTAGCACCACCCACCCTTGCCGAGGTCGCCCCCGTGCGTGCCGTAGTAGAAGTGGCCGTTGACCTCGAGCCGCCCCTGCATCCCCGCGTTGCACTGGGTGACCCAGAACAGGCCGTTCGTCCGGTGCGCCGAGAGGTTGACGGCGTCCCACTGGTAGATCTTGTCCGGGCAGATGCCGCCGCCGTAGAGCCGCTTGCCGTCGGCGGTGAGGTACAGCCGGTTGACATAGGCCCCGGTCGCCGTGCAGCCCGTCACCCCGCCGAGCTGGTAGTGGGTGAGCGCGGCCGTCGAGCCGGTGACGACGGCGATCCCGCCCTTGATGGCATGGCCGTTGAGCGTCGTGAAGGTCCCCGCGATGTAGACCTTCGAGCCGTCCGGGGCGACCTGGATCCCCTGGACCTGGCCGCCGACGGCCGGAGTGCTGTTCTGGCCGGTCGTCTGGGCCGCCCATGAGTAGAGGTTCCCGCTCGAGGCACTCAGCTTGGCGGTGTGCTTGCGGGAGTAGCCGTCGGCGTAGGTGAACTTGCCGCCGATGTAGAGCTGCGTAGGCGTAGACGTCCATGTCCGTGACGGTGTCGTTCGTCCTCGCCGTGAAGCCGGGGTCGACCTGCCCCGTCGAGGTGTCGATCGCCGCGATGTGGCTGTGGGCCGCGCCCTGGATCGTCGTGAAGGTACCGCCGACGAAGAGCCGGACGCCGTTCGTCGCCGGGTGCAACGTCACGACGGCCTCGTCGGTGTCGGCCTGGAAGGTCGGGTCGGCCGCGCCCGTGCTCGTCGACAGGGCCGCGAGACCGCGGCGCAGCAGCCCACCCGCGCTCGTCTGGTCGCCGCCGACGAGGACCTGGCTACCGCTCCCGGCGATGGCCCGCCCGATGTTGCTCGGTCGCGGGTCCCACCCGGTGAGGGCGCCGGTCGTCGTCGCGAAGGCCGCCGCGTTGTGGCGGGCCTGCCCACCGGCGGTGCTGAACAGGCCGGTCGCGTAGACGACGCCGCCGACGACATCGAGGGCCACGACGCTCGGCGAGCACGGGTAGAACTCGTACGTGTGGTCGATGCCGTGGGTGCCGTGGCAGCCGAGGACGCTCGGCTGGAAGGAGTCGAGGACACCCGCGGTCGACATCCGCGCGATGTGGGAGCGCGGCTGGCCGCTCATGGCGGTGAAGAGCGCCGCCGGCATACACGGACCCGCCGTCGACATCGAGGGCGTAGACGGAGGAGGACGCGACCGGGTTGAACGTCGAGACGAGCGAGTCGCCGGTGACCCGGTATGCCGCGATCCGCGAGCGCGGCACGTCGCCGCCGTTCGTGTGCGCGGTCGTGAACGTTGCCGCCGACGAAGACCTGAACGCTCGTCGCGTCGGCCGCCAGGGCGTAGACGTTGCCGTTGACCGCGCCGGTGAACGTCCGGCGTCGACGGCGCCGGTCGAGGCGGACAGCGCGACGAGGCCTCGGCGCGCGATATCCGGCCACGGTGGTGAACCGGCCACCGACGAAGACGCGTGAGCCGGAGACGGCGAGCGCGCGGACGGCGCCGTTGAAGGCGGGGGCGGTCCAGCCGGGGACCCGGTGCCCGGTCATCGGGTCGATGAGGGCCAGCCCGCTCGAGGCCGCCCCATCGATCTCGGTGAACGTGCCCCCGACGAGGAGGTTGCCGCCGAGCATGGCCAGTGCCGCGACATTACCGCCCTTGGGCACCGGCTTCCAGTCGTCGAGAGCGCCGGCCGAGGAGATGTGCGCGAGCGAGGGCTGGTAGGTCGTCCCGACCCGCTGGAAGTCTCCACCGACGAACCAGCCGCCGGAGCCGTCGGCGAGGACCGCGCGGACGACCCCGTTGAACAGCGGGTTGCCGGAGCGGAGGGCGCCGGTGCTCGTCGCAGTGATCGCGGCATACCCCGTCGTCGGGCCGACGTAGTCGAAGGAGCCGCCGATGTAGACGCGGTTGCCCATGACGGTCATGTCCATGACCCGGCCGTTCGTGCCCCACCACGACGTGTCGGGCTCGGCAGAGAGGGTGACGCCGTTCTTGAGCTTGGGAGCGACGGGGATGCTCGTCGGCTTCGGGAGCGGCGCTCCGGTCGCAGCGGCGGCAGACGTGCCGGTGGCGACCTCCCCCGACGCCGCGGTGGCGATGACGATGGCCCCGACGAGGCCGACGGCGGCTGCGGCAGCAACGGTGACGACGCGCGGTCGAGCTCGGGCGACGCGGCGAAGTGCGCGGACAACGGACTGTGGCACTGGCATGCCGGAACCCCCAAATGTGATCGCTGACGCGACCGTGTTGATCTCGAGGACCGAGTTTACGCTCCCCTTATCTACCGTGCCTGCCGTTCCGTCGACCCGGTACCACCGTGGTCAATGAGGCAAATGTGACGGACGGTAGCCGGACGATGGCGGGAGCCTCGGTTCGCCGGAAGGGATCGGGTGCTCGCGGAACCGACCGGGAACCCGGACACCATGACGAGCACCCGCCACGGGAGCGCGGTGGGGCCGGCCCCACCCGTGGCGCCTCAGACGTTGAAGCGGAACTCGACGACGTCCCCGTCCTGCATGACGTAGTCCTTGCCCTCCATGCGCACCTTCCCCACCGACGCGGGCACCGGCCATCGAGCCGGCCTCGACGAGGTCGTCGTACGAGACGATCTCGGCCTTGATGAAGCCGCGCTGGAAGTCGGTGTGGATGACCCCGGCAGCCTGCGGCGCGGTCCAGCCCCGGTGGATCGTCCAGGCGCGGGCCTCCTTCGGCCCGGCGGTGAGGTAGGTCTGGAGGCCGAGGGTGTGGAATCCCGTGCGGGCGAGCTGGTGCAGCCCCGGCTCGGTGACCCCGACCGACTCGAGCAGCTCGCGCGCCTCGGCCTCGTCGAGCTCGGCGAGGTCGGCCTCGAGCTTCGCGTTGAGGAAGATCGCGTCGGCGGGGGCGACGAGCGCCGTCAGCTCGGCCTGGAACGCCTCGTCGGTCAGCTGGTCCTCGTCGACGTTGACGACGTAGATGAACGGCTTCGTCGTCAGCAGCCCGAGGCCGTGAGCGATGTCGGGGTCGACCCCGGCAGCCGCGCCCGCGGCATACAGGGTCCTGCCCGCCTCGAGCACGCCCTGCGCCGCCACCGCGGTCTCGAGCACGGCCTTGTCGGTCTTCTTCCCCTTGACCTCCTTGTCGAGGCGCGGCACGGCCTTCTCGAGGGTCTGCAGGTCGGCGAGGATGAGTTCGGTCTCGATCGTCTCGATGTCCGAGCGCGGATCGACGGCCCCGTCGACGTGGGCGACGTCGTCGTCGTGGAAGGCCCGGACGACCTGGCAGATCGCGTCGGCCTCGCGGATGTTGGCGAGGAACTTGTTGCCGAGCCCCTCCCCCTCCGACGCGCCGCGGACGATGCCGGCGATGTCGACGAACGAGACGGTGGCCGGGATGATCTTGGCGGACTCGAAGATCCCGGCGAGGACGTCGAGCCGGGGGTCGGGCAGCGGTACGACGCCGACGTTGGGCTCGATCGTCGCGAAGGGGTAGTTGGCGGCGAGGACCGTGTTCTTCGTCAGCGCGTTGAACAACGTCGACTTGCCGACGTTCGGGAGGCCGACGATTCCGAGTGAAAGTGACATCGGGGCAGGAGTCTAGTGCCGCGCAGGGCCCCCGCCGCCCCGTGCCCGGCGTCGCCAGAGGAGGACGGCGAGCGCCCAGACGAGAAGGCAGCCGGCGAGGATCGCCGTGTAGACCCCGGCGCCCCCGCCACCGCCCTCGGTCACGGCATACACGAGGGCGAACCCTGCGACGAGGGTGAGCGACAGGAGGAAGGCGGCCGACAGGGCGCCGGCGAGGAGCAGGGCGAACGTCCGTCCGGTCATCCCCCGGGCTCACCCGTCGGATGCTCGCTGTTCTCGAGGTATGCCGGGTGCTCCAGCTCGGCGACCTGCTCCAGCATCCGCGCGGTGTAGGGCGCGACCCGCCGCATCGCCTCCTCGAGCGGCGCCCAGTGGGCGGAGTGGATCTCGCGGGTCAACAGCGTCGTCTCGTCGAGGAGGCTCGCCGGCGCGGAGCCGAGGTCGAAGAGGAAGAGCATGGCGTCGTCCCAGCCGCGCCACGGCGGCAGCCAGTTGGTGGCGAGGAGCCGCTCGACGGTGACGGTGACGCCGAGCTCCTCCTCGATCTCCCGGACGACGCAGCTCGCGGGTGACTCGTGCGGGTCGACGACCCCGCCCGGCAGGTCCCACTCCCGCTTGTAGGTCAGCTCGCACAGGAGGATCTCGTCGGCCTCGTTGCGCAGGAGCCCCTGGGCGATGATCCGGGTCTTGGGCAGCCGGTCGTTGAGGAACTTGATGCCGGCGAGGCGGCCCGCCTCGGTCGAGAAGTCCGGCCGCTCCATCACGATCCCTCCTCGATCGGCTCGGGCATGGACGCGAGGCTACCCGTCCCCGGTGTCCGCCACGCGTCCGCGTGGCGGGCGGCCGCTGTCGGTGGACGCTGGCACGGTGTTGCCCATGAACCCCTGGGTCGCCGCCCTTGTCGGCCTTCTCGTCGGAGCCGGTGCCGCCGTCGCCCTCGCCCGCATCGTGTATGCCGCCCGCGCCGCCTCGGTGACCGCCGAGCGGGACCTGCTCCGCGAGCGGGTCCTCGACCTCGAGGCCTCCCTCGCCGAGGACCTCGAGACCGCCTCGCTCCTCGCCCCGCTCAAGGACGCCCTCGGGCGGGTCGAGCAGCAGGTGGGGACGCTGGAGCGCGACCGGGTCGAGCAGTTCGGGGCGCTGCGGGCCGTCCTGCGCCGGGTCGAGTCCGAGACCCACGAGCTCGGCAGCCAGACCCGCAGCCTCGCCGGGTCGCTGCGCTCGTCGACGACGCGCGGGGCCTGGGGCGAGGTCCAGCTGCGCCGGGTGCTCGAGAGCGCGGGGATGCTCTCCCGCTGCGACTTCGACGAGCAGGTCACGGCGGTGGGCCACGACGACCGCGGCGTCCGCCCCGACGTCGTCGTCCGGCTGCCGGGCTCCAAGGTGCTCGTCGTGGACGCCAAGGCGCCGATGGCCGCCTTCCTCGACGCGCAGTCCGAGGAGCTCGGCGACGAGGACCGCCGTCGGCTGCTTGCGGAGCACGCGACGAGCCTGCGGCGCCACGTCCACGCCCTCGCCGCGCGCGAGTACTGGACGGCGTTCGACACGACGCCCGAGATGGTCGTCTGCTTCGTCCCGAGCGACGCGATGCTGTCCGCCGCCCTCGCCGCCGACCCGGGCCTGCACGAGTCCGCCCTGGCCCGGCGGGTCGCCCTGGTCGGCCCGGCGTCGCTCATGGCGCTGCTGCGGACCGTCGCGTTCACGTGGCAGCAGGACGCCCTGACCGAGAGCGCCCGCGAGCTGATGAGCCTCGGCCGCGAGCTGCACCACCGGCTCGGGACCCTCGGTGGGCACACGGCCAAGATGGGGCGCTCGCTGGCCACGGCCCTCGAGAGCTACAACCAGCTCGTCGGCGCGCTGGAGTCGCGGGTGCTCGTCACGGCCCGGCGGATGAGCGAGCTCGGGCTCGTCACCGACGAGCTGCCCGTGCCGGCGCCGGTCGAGGGGGGTCCGCGCGTCCTCACCGCGCTCGAGCTCATCGAGGCCGCGACGGCCGACGCGGAGCGCCCCCAGCTCGACCTCGACGCCGCGGTCCGTCCGGGCGGTCGCGACGGCGGCACGGAGGGCGGTCGAGCCGTCAGCGGCTGACCGGCCCCGGTCAGTGCAGCGAGCCGCTCTCCTCGAAGCTCGCGTCGTGCCGCATCTGGTCGGAGAGACCGGCGGCCTTGAGGTCGCGGCGGATCTCGTTCGGGAGGGAGAACATGAGGGACTCCTCCGCGGCGACGACCGGGGTGACGTCCGCGTAGCCGCGGGCGGCGAGGTAGTCGAGGACGTCGCGGACCAGCACCTCCGGGACCGAGGCCCCCGAGGTGACGCCGACGGTCGAGACGCCGTCGAGCCAGGCCTCGTCGATCTCGTCGGCGTAGTCGACGAGGTGGCCCGCCGTCGCACCGTGCTCGAGGGCGACCTCGACGAGGCGGACGGAGTTGGAGGAGTTGCGGGAGCCGACGACGATCATGAGGTCGGTCTCGGGCGCCATCTGCTTGACGGCGAGCTGGCGGTTCTGCGTCGCGTAGCAGATGTCGTCGCTCGGCGGGTCCTGCAGGTGCGGGAAGCGCTCGCGCAGCGCACGGACCGTCGCCATCGTCTCATCGACCGACAGCGTCGTCTGGGACAGCCAGACGACCTTCTCCGGGTCACGGACCTCGACGTTCGGGACGTCGTCGGGCCCGTCGACGAGGGTGATGTGCCGGGGCGCCTCCCCCGAGGTGCCGACGACCTCCTCGTGGCCTTCGTGACCGATGAGGAGGATGTCGTAGTCGTCGCCGGCAAAGCGGACCGCCTCCCGGTGGACCTTCGTCACGAGCGGGCAGGTCGCGTCGATCGTCTTGAGCGACAGGGCCGAGGCCTCCTCGTGGACGACCGGCGCGACCCCGTGGGCGGAGAAGATGACCGTGGCGCCCTCGGGCACCTCGTCGGTCTCGTCGACGAAGACGGCGCCACGCTTCTCGAGCGTCGAGACGACGTGCTTGTTGTGGACGATCTGTTTGCGGACGTAGACGGGCGGGCCGTAGAGATCGAGGGCCTTCTCGACCGTGACAACGGCCCGGTCCACCCCGGCGCAGTAGCCGCGCGGGGCAGCGAGCAGAACACGTGTGGTCGTTTCGGGCATGGGGCCATGGTAGGTGGCCGCCCTGGCCGCCCCGTCCAGGGTTCACCCAGCCCCGCCCGCCCCGTCCAGGGTTCACCCAGCCCCGCCCGCCCGTCCACGCCCGCCTCCGCACGCCCCCCGTCCGCACGCCCCCCGTCCGCACGCCCTCCGTCCGCACGAACCTCTGCTAGCAGAGGCTGCTGCGGAATGGGGGTGCTGCAACACCCCCGTTCTGCAGCAACCTGTCCGTCGTCGGCTAGTCCGGCGCGACCGACTCGCCGACCCAGCGCCCCGGCACCTGGAGCCGCTCGACGGCGCAGGTGAGCCGGACCGGCTCGGTCCGGACCGCCCGGACCGCCACCCGCCACCGCGCGTCGTCGTGGGTGAACGTCACCGTGACGAGGTCCCCGTCGTGCTCCCGGTGCAGCACCCGGATGCCGCCCAGGTCCCGGAGGCCGAGGTGGCGGCGCAGGGTGATCTCCGCGGCCTGGACCGGCATCGCCCAGCAGCTGCGACCTCGCAGGTGCTCGAGGTCGATCCGCCCGGCGCGGTGCTCGTGCACGACGTGCCGGGCGGAGTCCGGGTCGAGCCCGCCGTAGTACAGCCCCTCCCCCAGCACGAGGAGGTTGGCCGCGAACCGGTCACCACCGATGTGCGACACCCCCCACGCGGCCTCCGGCTCGGCCTCGGCCAGCGCGTCCAGCACGGGGCGGCCCCGCTCGACGCAGCAGGCGTCGTGCCGGCCGTGGATGCAGACCGCGAAGACCGGCTCGTCCCTGTCGTCCAGCCCGGCGGATGCTCCCTGCCCCAGCGCCTCGAGGTCGAGATCGAGGACCGCGCGTGGGTCGGTGACCTCGCCCGCCTCGACCAGGCTCGGGCCGCCCGCCCGGACGTATGCCGCGATGACCTGGCGCCGCGTCCCGCTCGTCCGTCCGGCCCGCCGGACGAGCAGCGGCCGCACACCCGCGGCCGAGGCGCGGCGGAGCACCTCGGCCCCGAGGCCGTCCGGCAGGCGCGCATCCCGCCAGGCGTTGCGCCCCCACGGCCCCGGCTCCTCGAGGAGGAGGAACGCGCGCACGACGGAGGCGGTCCCGGCCAGGTCGTCCCCCCGGGCCCGGGCGGCCACCGAGCACCGGTAGTCGGTCACCGTCACGGCCCGATCCGCAGCAGCCCCTCGCGCACCAGCCGGCGGCACAGGACCAGTCGGCTCTGCGGGTCGAGCAGGTCGGCGAGGTCGGCGGGGCACAGCGTCTCGGCGCGGCATACCCGCTCCAGGCTCGGCAGGAGATACCCCGGCACGGTGAGCACCCGGTCGCCGAGCAGCAGGTCGAGCCGCTCGCCGCGCGGCCGCAGCTCTCCCGGATGACCGGTGCGGCGGACGAGAACCGTCGCGTCGTCGATGCCGTCGACGCCGACCCGGCCCACCCGGTCGAGCAGGCCGCCCTCGAGACGCGAGGGCCGCGTCGTGAGGATCCGGCGCGACTCCGCGGCCACCGCGGCGACGGGGTCCAGACCACGGATCCGGGCGGCGAGCGCCTCGAGCTCGTCGGCGACCGTCGCGGCGAGAGCGGCGTCGGCGGCGTATCCCGCCGGGAGGTGGCTGTCCGGCACCGCGTCGAGCGCCGGAGCCACCGTGCGGCGGACCAGGCCGCGCAGGGTGAGCTGGTTGACCCCGATCGTCACATGGAGGCTGACGCCGTCCTCGGCCCGGGCCGCGTGCCGCGTGCCGGTGGGCAGGTAGGCGACGACCCCGGGCTCGAGGATCATCTCCTCCTCACCCTCCTCGTCGGGCAGCTCCCACCGCTTCGTCCCGGCGGTCTGGAAGACGAAGACGTCGTGGGTGTCGGCGTGGACGGCGAACCCCTGCGCCCCCGGCGGGGTGAGGTAGGCGTTGGCCTGGCATGGATGCCCCAGCTCGGCCTCGAGCCGCGCGACGAGCCGGGTCAGTGGCGGCCAGTAGCGGTGCAGGCCCTGGAAGACGATCGTCGCGCCCTCGTCGAAGAGGGCGAGCGCCCTCCGGGCGTCGACGAGCCCGGTCACCGCCTCGCCGGCCAACGTCGCGGTCCGGGTGAACCGCGACGTCGGCAGGACGAGGCCGTCGCGGGCGACCCGCACCGCGGGTGCGCGGATGCCCGACGCCGTGAGCAGGTGGTCCGCGTCGGCGAGGGAGAGGTATGCCGTCAGCTCACCGGGGTCGCCCCGGTGACGGTGGACCCGGGTCGCCCAGACCTCGTCGCGGAAGGTCTGGGCGTCCCCGGTCAGCAGGTCGAGCGCCCCGGTCAGGGTGCGCTCCCGTCGGTCGCATCACCGTCCGTCGTGTCGGACGCGTCACCGTCGGAGGCGTCCCCGTCGGTCGTGTCCGTCACGTCACCGTCGGTGCCGTCGGCATCGGTGCCGTCGGCATCGGTGCCGTCGGCGTCCGTGCCGTCGGCGTCCCCACCGTCGGCGTCCGTGCCGTCCGCGTCCGTGCCGTCCGCGCCGCCGCCGTCCGTGGCATCGCCGTCGGAGGCATCGGTGGCGTCGCCGTCGGACGCGTCACCGTCGGTCGTGTCGGTCGCGTCACCGTCGGTGCCGTCGGCATCCGCGCCGTCGGCGTCGTGGCCCGGGGCGCCGGCACCGCCGACACCGCTGGTCGTCATGTCGTCGTCGTCGAGGGGTCGGTCAGGAGGGGTCATCGCGCGCTCCTTCTCAGCTGGGCGGGCGGTCGGTCCGCCGCCGCGTCGTCACCGTAACCCGGCTCGGGCCCGGTGACCACGGCATACCCTCTCCCGGCCCGGCCACACCCGAGAGGGTGGGCGCCGGCTACGCGTGCCGCGGGGAGCTCTCGGCGGGCTCGGCCGCCGCCTCCTCGGCCCGCCCCTCGGCGCCCTCGCGCACCGCGTCGTCGGCCGGCCTCGGCGAGATGAACCAGACGAGGACGGCCGCGACACCGACGACGACCGCGGCCGTCATGAGCGCCGTGCCGATCCCGTCGACGAACGCCACCCGTGCCGCGTCGACCACCCGCTGACCCGCCTCGCCGAGGCGGGCGATCTCGGGGCTCTGGGTGAAGGCGATGGAGCTGCGCACGTACTCGGCGGCCTGGCTCGGCAGCCCGGCGACGACGGAGGAGACGCCGTCCCGGTAGGTCTGGTTGAGCGCACTGCCGAGGATGGCGATGCCGAGGGCGCTCCCGACCTCACGGGAGACGTCGTTGACGGCCGAGGCGACGCCCTGCTTCGAGCGCGGGAGCGAGGAGGTGATCTCCGTCGTCGCGGGCGTGCCGGCGAGCCCCATGCCGGCGCCGAAGAGCGCGAGGCCGATGGCGAGCCGCCAGTAGACGAGCTCGGTGCCGACCATGGCGATGATGACGAGCCCGACGGTCGTGAGGACGAGACCGAGGGGGGTGACCCGCCGGAACCCCACCCGCTGGGCGATCCGCGGGGCGGTCCGGGCGAGGGGGAGGACGAAGAACGGGAGCGGCAGCAGGCACAGGGTCGCCTTGAGCGGCGAGTACCCGACGACGAACTGGAGGTACTGGAGGATCGTGAAGAACAGGCCGAACGACGCGAAGAACTGCGCCGCGATGGCGAGCGAACCGGCGCTGAAGCCGCGGACCCGGAACAGCCGCACGTCGAGGAGCGGCTCGTCGACCCGCAGCTCCCACAGGACGAAGGCGACAAGGCCGACGGCACCGGCGACGAGCGCGCCGACCGTCACCGGGTCGGTCCAGCCGCGTTCGGGTCCCTCGATGATCCCGGCGACGAGGCCGGAGACGGCGACGAGGGAGAAGACCGCCCCGACGACGTCGAGCGACGGCGGGTGCTCGTCGGTCGAGTCGGGGACGACGGCGAGCGTGCCGACGAGGCCGAGGACGGCGAGGACGACGTTGAGCCCGAAGAAGCTGTTCCACGCGAACCACTGGAGGAGGGTCGCCGTGACGATGAGGCCGAGGACGGCGCCCCCGCCGACGATGCCGACCCAGATGCCGATGGCGCGCGGGCGCTCCTCCTCGGGGAAGGAGGTCGTGATGACCGAGAGGGTCGTCGGCATGATCGCCGCGGCCCCGACGCCCATCGCCGCGCGGAGGGCGATGAGCTGGGCCGGGTCCTCGGTGACCATCCCGTATGCCGCGGCCGCGCCGAAGACGACGAGCCCCACCGCGAGGAGCCGCTTGCGGCCGAACCGGTCGCCGAGCGCCCCGGCGAAGAAGAGCAGTCCCGCGAAGACGACGGTGTAGGCGTCGACGATCCAGGTCATCTGGGTCTGGCTCGCTCCGGTGGAACGGGCGAGGTCGGGCAGGGCGACGTTGAGGCCGCTCACCGCCGACACGACGGTCATGAGGGAGACGCCGACGACGACGAGGATCGCGCGCGTCTGGCGGCTCGAGAGGGTCGAACCGTCCGCTGCTGCCGAGGCTGTTTTTCCACGCATGGGGAAATTGTTATTCTACGAACGACGAATTGTCAACGGACCGCTAGGTTGGAGTCGGGCCCGACGCCCGACCAGCGGCGTCAGCGGCGACAAGGAGGCTCGATGTCCGGACCGCGCGGGAGGCGTCCCGGCGACAGCCGCACCCGCGACGCCATCGCCGAGGCCGCGCGACGGCAGTTCGCCGAGCTGGGCTACCCCGGCACGACGCTGCGCGGGATCGCCAAGGAGGCCGGCGTCGACACCCGCCTGGTCACCCACTACTTCGGCTCCAAGCAGGCGCTGTTCGTCTCGGTGCTCGAGCTCCCGTTCGACCCGGACAGCACCGTCGTCGTGCTCATGGACGGCGACCGCGACGAGGTCGGCATCCGGGTGGCCCACTTCATCACCGGGGTCCTGTCGACCCCGAGCGCGCGCTCGACGATCACCGGGATGTTGCGGGCGGCCGCGTCCGAGGACGCCGCCGCCGCGATGCTGCGGGACGTGCTCATCTCGCGCATCCTCACCCCGCTGGCCCGGGCCATCGGCGGCGACCAGCCCGAGCTGCGCGCCAGCCTCATGGGCAGCCAGATCGCCGGGCTCAGCTTCGCCCGGTTCGTCGTCGGCCTGCCCACCCTCGCCGACGTCGAGGACCGGGTCCTCGTCGCCGCCCTGGCGCCCGTGTTCCAGCACTACCTCACCGACCCCCTACCGGGCCCGGCCAGGACGCCGGCGGCGACCCTGTCCGGCGGATCTGCCACCGACGCGGCCGACCACGCCTCCTGACGGTCCCGGCTCGTAGAGTGCGCCCGTGAGCACCTCGCCCCGCGTCCCCGACGGGCTGCCGGAGCGGGCAGCCGACACGAGCGCGGAGCACCCCTGGCCGGTGCGGCTGCTCAGCATGAAGATCGCCGAGTACGTCGAGAAGATGTCGGTCCTGTGGGTCGAGGGGCAGGTCGTCCAGCTGACCCGGCGGCCGGGGACGCGCACGGCATACCTCACCCTGCGCGACCCGGACGTCGACTTCTCGCTCTCGGTGGCGATCTCGGTCAACGCCCTCGACGCGATGGCGACGCCGCTGGCCCAGGGCGCCCGGGTCGTCATCCAGGCCAAGCCGTCGTTCTGGACCCAGCGCGGCTCGCTCATGCTCGACGGCCGGCAGATCCGCCCGGTCGGCGTGGGTGAGCTGCTGGCGAGGCTGGAGTACCTCAAGGCGAACCTCGCCGCCCAGGGCCTCTTCGACGCCGAGCGCAAGCGGCCACTGCCCTTCCTCCCCCGCCGGGTCGGGCTCATCTGCGGGCGGGCGAGCGCCGCCGAGCGGGACGTCGTCGAGAACGCCCGGCGGCGGTGGCCCGGTGTCCGGTTCGAGACGCGGGAGGTGGCGGTCCAGGGGGCCAACGCGGTGGTCGAGGTGACGGCGGCCCTCGCCGAGCTCGACGCGATCGCCGAGGTCGACGTCATCGTCATCGCCCGTGGCGGGGGCAGCGTCGAGGACCTCCTGCCGTTCAGCAACGAGTCGCTCGTCCGGGCGGTGGCGGCCGCGCGGACCCCGGTCGTCAGCGCCATCGGGCACGACGTCGACACCCCCCTGCTCGACTTCGTCGCCGACCATCGCGCGTCGACACCGACCGACGCGGCCAAGGCGGTCGTGCCCGACGCGTCGGCGGAGCGCCGCCACGTGGAGGTGGCCTGGGGGCGGGTATGCCGCGCCCTCACCCGCCGGGTCGAGGCCGAGCGGCGCCGGCTGCTCGCCGTCACGTCGCGGCCGGTCATGGCCGACCCCGGCGGCTTCGCCCGGCTCCAACGCGGCTCGGTCGAGTCGCTGCGCGACCGCGGCCGTCGTCGGGTCCGCGGCCGGCTCGACCACGAGGTCGCCGAGATCCGCCACCTGAGGGCGCGGGTGCGGACCCTGTCGCCCCAGGCCACGCTGGACCGTGGCTACGCGATCGTCGCCCACGACGACGGCGAGGTCGTCCGGTCGCCGGACGAGGTCACGCTCGACGAGCGGCTCGCGGTGCGGGTCGCCGGAGGCACGTTCACCGTCCGCCGCCGACCCCGGCTCGGGCGGCGGGACCGTCAGCGACGGCGGCGGGTCCTAGGCTGGCCGACATGGCCAAGCGCAGCGAGCCCACCACCTCCTCGACCGAGGCCGCCGAGGCGAGCCCCGAGGCCGCGACGGCCGACCCCAACGCCGACGTCGCGGCGATGCCCTACGAGCAGGCCCGGGACGAGCTGACCGCCATCGTCGACCGGCTCGAGGGTGGCCAGGTCGGGCTGGAGGAGAGCATGGCCCTGTGGCATCGCGGCGAGGTCCTCGCGGCCCACTGCGCGCGCTGGCTGGACCAGGCGCAGGCCCTCGTCTCCTCGATGGACGAGGACGAGCTCACCGACTGAGCCGACTCAGCCCGGTCCCAGGGTCGCGACGGACCCAGCGTGGTTGCGCCCGGTCGGGGCGCCTCCGCCGTCACAACTTTCCCGCCCGATGGCGGAAACACCCGCTTGGCAAGACTTCCGTTGTCTTGCCTGGCTGGTGTTTGTCTTGCCTTGCCGCCCGGGCCATCCCCGGTGCTCCCGGCACCGACGGCGCGCTCGACGACCGGGACGACGGCTCCGGACTCGAGCTGCTCGGCGAGTCGCCTCATCTTGGTGTGGTGTTCCTTCTGGACGAAGCTCTCGAGGTTCTGGCGAATGACCGGGGAGACCAGCAGGGCGCGGAGCTGACGTCCGATGTCTCCGGCGCATGCCGTCCGCCGCGACCCGTGCTGCACGGCGCGATCCGGCTCGCCGACCGGATCGGGATCGAGCGGCTCACCATTCCTCGAGGCGATCGACCTCCCCCGCTCGAGGCCGGCTGGAGGACGGCCACGTGTACGGGTACGTGATCGGCAACTCCTTCGACGTCGGGCTCCACCTGCTCCTCGACGGCCTCGACGCCGCAGCGGCGACAGCCCGGACCGCACGGATGCCCCCCACAACCAAGCCCGCGAGCCGAGAATGGCCCCAGACATCACCTGCCACCTGGCCCAGCCACGAGCGTCCGGGGGACCAGTTCTGCGCCCGACGCGGGCAGGGCTCTGGCAGGGTGGAGTGCTGAGGACGCGAGATCCGTGTCCTGGCGGCGAGGCCGCGGTCGTGGTCGGTCGGTCGGCGGTTGGACCGACATTGGCCGCCCGCGCGAGGGAGACGGCGATGACGTGGCGCGAACGGCTCGGACCCGTGGGTGTGTGGCGTGGCGTGCACCTCGTTGACGCGGCGCTTGCCAGGACGATCGAGAGCCTGGGGTACGGGGCCATCTGGCAGGGTGACTCCCCCGGATCCGACCTCCGCGCGGCCGAAGAGCTCCTCGACAACACGGAGACCGTCGTCGTCGCCACCGGGATCGTGAACATCTGGAAGTCCGATCCGACAGAGCTCGCCACCTCGTATCACCGGATCACCGCCAAACACCCCGGTCGGCTGATGCTCGGGATTGGTTCCGGGCACCGGGAGGCCAGCCCCGAACGGCGGCGCCCCCTGGAGGCGATGGCACGGTATCTGGACGTCCTCGACACCGGCGGGGTCCCGATCCAGGACCGGGTGCTGTCCGCGCTGGGTCCACGCATGCTGAGACTGGCGGCCGAGCGTAGTGCCGGCACCCACCCGTATCTCACCGTCCCCGCGCAGACTCGGGAGGCGCGCGAGGCCCTGGGCGACGGGTTCCTCGTTGCTCCCGAGCAGGCCATCGTGTTCGACACTGACCCCCAGACTGCGCGACGGGCTGCTCGCGACTTTGTCGGGCGCTATCTCCGGATGAACAACTACGCCACCAACATCCTCCGGGCCGGATTCTCAGATCGGGATATCGCAGAAGGCGGTAGTGACCGGCTCGTCGATGCGCTCATCGTGCACGGGTCCCCCGCCGTCCTTGCGGCCGGGGTGCGGGCGCACATGGATGCCGGTGCCGACCACGTGTGCGTGCAGGTTCTTCCAGCCCGATCCGACATCGTTCCGGCCCTCTCGGCCGTGGCGGATCACCTGCGGCTGCGAGCTGGGGGAACGCGATGAGGCGTCCTGTCCCAGCGCGCTCATTCCTCCGCGCTGGGATCGGCTGCCCGGTCCGCGTGGGGTGAGGGGGCCGGCTCGGCAGCGGGCTGCAGAACCGCCGACCCGACCGGGTCGACCCGCAACCGCGGCAGCGCCTCCGGGTGGTGCTCACGGATGTAGCTGAGGAGGCGTTCGCGGACCTCGCAGCGCAGGTCCCACACCGTGCTGGAGTCGTGGGCGGACACCAGTGCCCGCACCTGCACCCCCGTGGCGCTGGCGCCGATCGCCTGCAGCACCTGCACGCGGCCGTCCCAGCGCGATGAGTCCGCCACGATGCGGGCCAGCTCGGCGCGCAGAGCGTCCAGCGGGACCCGGAAGTCGAGCTCCAGGGTGACGCCGCCGAGCAGGTCCGCGGTCTTCCGTGTCCAGTTCTCGAACGGCGTCGTGACGAAGTAGGAGATGGGCAGGACGAGGCGGCGCGAGTCCCAGATCCGGACGACGACGAAGGTCAGGGTGATCTCCTCGACCCGGCCCCATTCGCCTTCGACCACGACGACGTCGTCGATCCGGATCGGCTCGCTGAAGGCGATCTGGACGCCCGCGATGACGTTCTCGAGCACCGGCCGGGCAGCCACGCCGGCGACCAGGCCCGCGATACCCGCCGACGCGAGCAGGCTGGCCCCCACGGTGCGGGCCTGTGGAAAGGTCATCAGCATCGCCGCACCGCCCAACAGGATCGCTGCGAACACCGTGATCCGACGCAGCACCATGACCTGGGTGTGCACCTGCCGGGCCCGCAGGTTGTCCTCCGCCTCCAGGTGGTAACGACTCAGCGCAAGGTCCTCGACGATGTACGTCGCAGCGACGAGAAGCCAGGCCACCACCCCGATGAGCAGCAGCGAGAGCAGATGCAGGATCACCGTGCCGACGGTGCTGCCGTCCAGCTGCGCGCCGACGGCGATGTGAAGGCCGGCTGCGACGAGCAGCCAGCGCAGCGGCTCCCGCAGCCGCCGCAGCGCCTGCTTCGCCCGCGGCCGGCCGGACAGCAGGTGCGATCCGAGCCGGTGAGCGAGTTCGTAGAGGAGCAGCAGGCCAAGGCCAACGGTGGTCAGGACCAGGACTGACTCGAGCGGGCTGCTCACGCTCAGGTGCCTCCGCGCTGGCATCGACGACACCACGGCCGACCGTGCCAGCGGCGGCAGGCCTATCGGCCAGCATACGAGCGTCTGGGAGGACGACGACGAGCCGGGCTGGAGCACTCCGGGCGTGGGTACCGATCAGTGCGGCCGTCGGCGGGCCACCGGCGCGGCCCGAGAGAGCATCGACGTCCGATGGGGACCGGCAGCGACCCCGTGCCTGCAACGGGCCGTACAAGAACGCCTGGAACACTTGCGCTGTGATCGCGGAACGTAGGCCCCGGCCAGATGTGACCACGGTCGAACTCGTCGGCGGTATCGAGCAGCGCACTCTGGCTTTGGCCCACTACGACCCGCAGTGGCCGCAGGTCTACCTCGAGCACGAACGACGCCTTCGTGCTGCCCTCGGTCCGGCCGCGGTCCAGATCGAACACATCGGCTCGACCTCGGTCCCTGGGCTGGCCGCGAAGCCGATCATCGACGTCCTCGTCACCGTCGAGGACATCACCGCCGAGGAGAACTACCTCGGCCACCTCCTGCGGGCCGGCTACCACCTGCGAGTGCGCGAGCCAGGTCACCGCCTGGTCAGGACCGCCGCCCGCGATGTCCACGTGCACATCATGGAAGCCGGCGCGGAGGCCGCCGAAGACTACCTGCTGTTCCGCAATCGCCTCCGCGCGGACACCGACGACCGCGACCTGTACGAGCGCACCAAGCGCGCGCTGCTCGAGCAGGACTGGGTCGACATGAACGCCTACGCCGACGCGAAGACCGGGGTCATCACCGAAATCAAGCAACGCGCGCGCACCTCGCGCTCCTAGGTGCGCCTTCCCCACCCCCTCGTCGGCATGATCGGCTTCCCGACGAAGATGCGGGCCATCGCCTCGATCATCGGCCGGGTGGACCCGCCGTCCCCTTCCCTCCCGCCCCGGCCGGCCCGATGCCGGCCCACGGTTCGCGAAACGGCCTACATCCACTCGGTCCCGGGGGGTTAGTGTCGATGTCATGCGCTATCGACTCCTCGGCCACAGCGGCTGTGCCGTCTCCGAGCTCTGCCTGGGCACCATGACCTTCGGGACCGAGACGGACGAGGCCGGCTCCCACGAGCAGCTCGACGTCTTCCTCGAGGCAGGCGGCACCCTCGTCGACACCGCGGACGTGTACTCCGCGGGGGTGTCCGAGGAGATCATCGGCCGGTGGCTGGCCGCGCGCCCGCGAGAGGTGACCGAGCGCGTGGTCCTGGCCACCAAGGGCCGGTTCGCCACCGACCCGGGCCCCAACGGCAACGGTTTGTCGGCCCGGCACCTGACCCGGGCCCTCGACGCATCGCTCGGTCGGCTCGGGGTTGACGTCGTCGACCTCTACCAGGCCCACGCCTACGATGCCCACACGCCGCTGGAGGAGACGCTGCGCACCCTCGACGGGTTCGTGCAGGCCGGGAAGATCCGGTACTACGGCCTGTCGAACTTCACGGGGTGGCAGCTGACCAAGGCGGTGCTGACGGCGAGGGCGCTGGGTCTGCGCGAGCCGGTGACCCTGCAGCCGCAGTACAGCCTCATCGTCCGCGAGATCGAGTGGGAGATCGTGCCGGCGGCGCTCGACGCCGGAATGGGGCTGCTTCCCTGGAGCCCGCTCGGCGGAGGCTGGCTCTCCGGCAAGTACCGGCGCGACGAGCGGCCCACCGGGGACACCCGGCTCGGGGAGGACCCGGGCCGAGGGATGGAGGCCTATGACCGGCGGGGCGGCGACCGCACCTGGCGAGTCATCGACGCCGTGGCCGAGGTCGCCGAGAGCCGCGGGATCTCCATGCCGGAGGTCGCGCTCGCCTGGGTCAACAACCGTCCGGCCGTGACGTCCACCATCCTCGGTGCCCGCACGACCGAGCAGCTGCGGACCAACCTCAAGGCCGCGGGGCTCGAGCTGTCGCCCGAGGAATGCGCCGCCCTCGACGAGGCGAGCGACCTCGGCGCCACCGACTACCCGTACGGGGAGCTGGGCATCGAGCAGCGGAGTCGCGACCTCGCGGGCGGGTAGCCGCCGGACCCAAGCGGAGGGTCACGCCGAGGGACCCGGCAACCCGGGTCCACTCCACCGCGCGTCACCCGCCGAGGGCTGGTCACCCTGCGAACCGGACCGGCCAGTTCGCCGGGAGCCTGCCTTGCACGTCCATGCGGCCGACAACACGACCCCCGGCCGAGCGGCGGGGCGCCGTCGGGCGCCCCCTCCACGATCGACGCCCCCGCCGGGCCGATGCGCAGTGCCTCGCATCTCACACCCACGCTCGTGAGAGTCGCCGTTACCGTCGAAAGAGGCGGTGTTCCCGAGCCTCCCCCCTCGCCTGACACACGACCGAGCTCTGTCGACAACACCGCGTGGAGTGATGCTGATGGCTACCAACCTCATGACGACGTCCTCGCAGGACTCCTCGCTGCGGCGCTACGCCGCGGCTCGTCCGGTGACCCTCGCGGTCGCCGCCACCGCCCTGTTTGCGCTCGCCCTGGTCTGCTGGCCGCTGCTGTTCCCCAGATCGGCGCTGCGCCCCGCCACGGCCGGGTGGGCATTGGCGGGGTTGGACGCCACCCGCGTCGTGGTTCCGGCTGTCCTGCTCACCGCGTTGGGTTTGTGGCGCACCGCCGGCTTCACCCGCCGGCTCACCTGGCCGACGCTGTGGCCATTCCTGCCGCTGCTGCTGTTCGTGCTCCTCAACCTGGCCTCCGGTAACGGGAACTGGATCACCAGCCCGAAGACCCTGGCGATCGCCACGCTCACGATGCTGGCGGTGGGCTTCGGTGAGGAGGCCACCTTCCGCGGTGTCGCGCTGCGGGTCCTGCAGCCCACGGGGCTCATGCGGGCCGCGGTGCTCTCCTCCGTGCTGTTCGGGGCGCTCCATCTGGTCAACCTCGCCCAGGGGGCGGACCCGGTCGATGTCGGCTTCCAGGTCCTCTACACCGCCCTGATCGGGTTCGCCTTCGCCGCCCCGGCCCTGGTCACCGGCGCGATCTGGCCACTGATCGTCATCCATGCCGCAATGGACCTGGCCAACTCCATCCAGGCCAGCGCACCTCTTGCCCTCGCGGCCTCCGCATCGAGCCCGGACCTGGCCAGCCGGCTCCTCGCGGCCATCCCGAACGCGCTGCTTGCGGCATACGGGTACTGGCTGCTCCGGCGCCACCTGGCCCACGACGCCGCCAGCAACCACGACGGCACCACGTCAGAGCGGGGACGTTGACGGTGGTGGCCCCGGGAACCGAGGAGACACGGTTCGACGGCCTGCCGGGGATGGACTTCCCGGGTGAACCCGACGCAGGGGCTGGTGGGTGTGCGCGCGCCCGCCGCCCCGCCTCCCTGCCTTCCGGTCGGTGGGAGCACGGGCGTGGCCGGGGTCTGTCCTCGGGGTTCGCGCCCGCGGGGTATCACCCCACGCGTCGGCTGCTCTGACAGGCATGCGGCCGTGCGGCCGCCACCGAAGGAGAACGCAGATGGCCCTCTTGACAGCGCAGCCGGTGAGCGCGCCGGTCACCCGCACCTACAGCGTCGAGGTACCCGACAACCCCCCGCAGGCCAGCATCCCCGCGATCATCGTGTTCCACGGTGGCGGCCAGGAGGTCGCCACCATCGCGGCACGCTGGGGGGTGCATCCGCCGGCGCCGGTCCCCGCGCTCGTCCAGAACTACCTGTTGGTCTTCCCCGAAACCCATCCGCAGCTCGACGACGAGTGGGTGCACTACGGTCCGGGAAACAGCGCCTTCCCGACGCTGGACCTCGACTTCGTGCGGGATCTCATCGCGGAGCTGACCACCCGCGCCTACGCCACCACGTCGGTCGCGGTGCCGACGGTCACCGCAGACCCGTCGCTGCTCTACGCGGCGGGATTCTCCAACGGCGGTGGACTGGTCTGGCAGTTGCTGAACTCCGACCTCAGCGCGTCCTTCCAGGGCTTCGCGGCCGTGGGCAAGGCGCTGGACCCAGAGAAGGCGATCCAGTACCGGCGCCAGTTGGCGGCGAGCGGCGCCGTGCCGGCGCCGGCGCCGATGGCCTACATCCAGGGCACCGCCGACACCGGCTTCCGGCCGCCGATCACCCAGCAGGAGCGGAGGCTGGACGCGACACTGCCGTTCTTCACGCTGACCGAGATGCTGAAACGCAACGGGGTAGCCGCCGGCCCTGCCACGACGACGCTGATCCCTGGCAGCACGGGCCTGACCGAGGTCGTCCTGCAGGAGTTCGCCGGAGCCGCGGCCTACCTGCACGGCACGGTGGTCAACGGCGGCCACAACTGGCCGACGCCCACCAGCACGGGGAACCCGCCGGTGGCGACGCACTTCAACACGACCGAGGCGCTCGTGGAGTTCTGGCGCGCCAACGCCGGACTTCCCTGATCCACGGCCTGGCGCGCTCCCTCGCGCCCGGCCCCGCCGTCCGCTCCGACGAGCATGACGTCAGCCCGCAGCCCCGGGTCCACGCCGACCGATCCACCCTTGATGACCCCCGCACGAATGCCGCGAAGGGACCCCGCCCAGGCGGTCCTTCTCCAGGGGTCGCGCCGACGCCACCGGCCTAGCGCGCGGTGACCAAGGCCACCGACGCGGACAGGACGAGCATCGACAGCACGCCGATGCGGAACTGCCGTGGGTTGAGCCGCTGGAACAGCAGGCCCCCGAGCCGCCAGCCGATCGGCAGGGCGACGGCGTCCGTCAGCACCAGCAGCCCCACCCCGCGGTCCACCAGCCCGGAGACGGCGAACAGCCCGACGGCGACCACGCCCTGGAGGGCGAAGATCGCCTGGAGCGTGGCACGGAAGCGGGCGGGCGGGAGCTGGCGACCGTCCAGGCCGATGACGATCGGCGGACCGTTCATCCCGGTCGAGCTGAGGAGCGCCCCGCCGAGCAGCCCCGCCGCGACCTGCCAGCCCCGACCGGAGACGCGGACCCGGCGCGCCATCCCGGCCACGGCAAGCAGCACGACGACTCCCACGAGCGCCTTCAGGGCCGACGGCGGGACGACGAGCAGCACCACCAGGCCGACCGGCATACCGAGCAGGCCGGTCCACGTGTAGCCGACCACCGCCTCCCGGTCGAGCGACGCGCGGTGGCGCCAGCCCACCGAGGCCGAGAGGAGCAGGCTGACCGCGGTCACCGAGACCACCGCCCGCTGCGGCTCCGTCACCATCGCGAGCAATGGCACCGCGACCAGCGCAAAACCGAAACCCGTGGTCGACTGCACGAAGGCGGCGAGACAGACGATCAGCCCCGACACCAGGAGCGTCTCGACGGCGGGCACGATCCGTAGCGTAGAGGTCGGATGCATCGCGATCCGGCGGCTTCGTCACGCGGACACCCGACGACTGTCCGAGGGGAGCCGGCCGGCCCGGTGGCGGGACGGCCGAGCTGGGCGAAGACGTCGGCGCGGGTCTGCACCGAGCGCGGCGGTCACGAGCCGAAGCGGCGCTGCAGGTCTGCGTAGGCGATCGCCCCGTCGAGGAAACCGAGGGTTCCGGTGTCGAGCAGCTCTCGGCCGGCGCGCTCCACCATGCTGAGCGTGGCCCGGGCCAGGCTGCCGCCCAGGCTGACCCGCTTCACGCCGAGCGAGAACAGCGTGGGAGCGTCGATGACGTTCGCCAGCCCAGCCACCACGTTGAGCGGACCGGGGATGGCCGCGGCGAGTCGCCGGATTGTGTCCTCCTCGACGACGCCGGGCACGAAGACGCAGTCGGCTCCCGCGTCGAGATACCGGACTGCCCGCTCGACGGTCTCGGCGAACACGTCGCCGCTCGCGCCGGCGAAGTAGGTGTCGGTACGGGCGTTCAGCACGAACGTGCCCCTGGGCGCCGCCGCCCGGGCGGCAGCGACGCGATCGACGGCCTCGTCGACGGCGAAGAGGCCGCCGGTCCCGGCGTCCTCCAGGTTGCCGCCCACCGCCCCGAGCTCCACGGCCCGGGCCACGGTGCGGCCGACCTCGTCCGCGGTGACGCCGTACCCCGCTTCGAGGTCCGCGGTCACGGGCACGCCCACCGCGGCCACGATGTGACCGACGCAGTCGAGCATCGTGTCGCGATCGAGCGTCTCTCCATCGGGGATACCACGGGACCAGGCGATGCCCGCGCTCGTCGTGGCGATGGCCGGGAAGCCGACCTGCTCGAGGATCCGCGCCGACCCTGCGTCCCAGGCGTTGGGGAGCACAAAACCGGGACCCGAGTGCAGGGCAAGCAGGGCGGCCGCCTTGTCGGCCCACGGCCCGGTGGTCATGAGCCCACCGCGTCGACCCCGGCCCCCGACACCCGTCCGCCGTCCACCTCTACGGTGATCACCACCCCA
This sequence comes from uncultured Actinomycetota bacterium, assembly GCA_963745335.1. Taxonomy (GTDB): domain Bacteria; phylum Actinomycetota; class Actinomycetes; order Actinomycetales; family Dermatophilaceae; genus CAVSJJ01. Next base: position 210,988 of record CAVUXP010000005.1, on the reverse strand, counting down.
TCATCGGTGATCGCGACCACATGCGACACCCCACGGACCACGGGTACGCCGAGCGGACCGCCCGCTCGACCGCATCACCGAGCCGCACGACGGTCCGGCGACACGCAGAACTCGTTGCCGTCCGGGTCGGCGAGCTCGACCTTGCCGTCTCGCCCGTCGAGCCGAGTGGCCCCGAGCGCGACGAGCCGCGCCGCCTCTCGATCGGCGTCGACGGCAGCGAGATCGAAGCGCTGCCGGTTCCTCGTCCGCTTGGCTGAGACGGGCGGACCGCCCCACGAGATCTTGGTTCCACCGAGAGGAGACTGGATCGACGTCTCCTGGTCCTGGTCCCACACGAGGGACCAGCCGAGCGCGTCCCGCCAGAACAGCCCGACGTCCCTGCTCCCGTCGCAGGTGACCTCGCCGAGGACACCACAGCCGGCGAGGAAGCCGTTGCCCGGCTCGATGACACAGAACGCCTCTCCAGCAGGGTCGGCGAGGACGACGTGGCCCTCCTCGGGGAGCTGGCCCACATCGAGATGTCCACCCCCGAGGCTCAGCGCCGTCGCGACGATCCGCTGCTGGTCGGCCAGGCTGTCACTGGTCAGGTGCAGATGCAGCCAGGTGCGATCAGGGCTCGCGGTGGACGCCTCGGCGAAACGGAGCCCGACCTGGGTGCCGTCAGCGGGCAGCAGGGCACCGCCGGCCTCCTGGACGACCTGGCGGTCGAGCAGGCGGCCCCAGAACGAGGCGACCCTCTCGGGATCCTCGACATCGAAGGTCACTGCCACGAGCGATGAGGACATCCCCGCACGCTAGACCCGAGGTCGCCTTGGTGCACTGCCTTGACGGCAGGAGCGACCGTCGCGGCGTGCCCGGCCAACGAGACAGAAGCGACCGGTCACCAGGCGCAGAAGCCCCCGTCGACGAGCAGATCGGTCCCGGTGATGAACGAGGCCTGCTCCCCGAGGAGGAAGACGACCGGCTCGGCGACCTCCTCGACCTCGGCGAGCCGGCCGAGCGGCGTCTGCGCCGCGAACGCCGCATTCGTCTCCGGCGCGTTCGTCCGCGTCATGGCGGTGAGGGTGTAGCCCGGGCTCACCGAGTTCACCCGGATGCCGACCGGCGCCCACTCGACGGCGAGCGCCTTGCTGAGGTGGATGACGCCCGCCTTCGCCGCCCCGTATGCCGCGTGCGTGACCCCGCGGTTGACGATGTGTCCCGACATCGAGGCGACGTTGACGATCGCGCCACCTCGCGAACGCATCACGTCGTGCTCCGCCTGACAGGCGAACATCACGCCGTCGAGGTCGACGTCGAGGACCCTGCTCCACTCGTCGGCATCGACCTGGGCGGACGGGAGGAGCCCGTCGACGCCCGCGCAGTTGACGGCATACGACACCTGGCCCAGCTCAGCCGCGCGGCCCATCGCCGCCCGGAGCCCGCCCTGGTCCCGCACATCGACCCCGACGTGCGCGGCGGGGATCCCGGCGTCCCGGCATGCCTCGTCGAAGGGGCCGTAGTCGGCGTCGGGCAGGTCGAGGCAGAGGACCCCGACCCCCCGGGCCGCGATGGCGGCGACGATGGCCAGCCCGATCCCGCGCGCCCCGCCGGTGACGACCGCGACGCGGCCGGCGATCAGATCATCCACGACTCCTCCTCGTCCGGACCGCCCCTCGCCGGCAGCCTAGGGGGCGCGCCCGGGCCCGGCGTCGACCCGACCCGGCTAGGAGCCGGCGGAGGTCGACGCGAGCCGACGCCGACCCCGCGACGACCCGCAGGTGCCCGGCGAGGTCGGCGATCTCGTCGAAGCCCGCCGTCCCGCTCAGTACCGTCGTCACGGCCGGATCCCCCGCCGCGGTGCGCACGAGGCTGTTCTGGGTGCCGTCGGCCCGGGCGTACTCGTCCCAGGTCTGACCGGAGATCGTCCGTTGCCCGGTCCGGGCGCCCTTGTCGGTCTGCTCGGACAGCCAGTCCGACGTGACACCGGCGGCCTGGGTCAGCGCCACGTACGCACCCGAGGGCGTCTCGTAGCCGACGAACCACGTCGGCAGCCCGAAGCGGGTCCGGTCGAACCGGGCCGCGGTCGCCCGCCACCCGTCGGGCAGTCCCTCCGGGGCCACGACCGGCCACCCCGTCTCACCGGCGACGGCCACGGCATTCGTCGTCACGTCGACCGGGGGCCGCTCGACCGAGCTGGTCCGCGGCAGCATGAAGTAGACGACGGCCACCATGGCGAGGACGACGACGATGGACCGGACCATGTTGGGGACCGATCCCATCGAGTACCGACTCGCCTGCGGCTGGGAGCTCACCGGCACATCGTCCCCGACGCCGCCTCCCGGGCCCAAACCGGGGTGCGCCACGTGCCGACCGGGGCGAGCCCGCCCGCCCGGCACCGATAGAGTCGTCTCGGTTCTCACGCCCGCTCTGAAAGGTCGCGATCATGGCCGAGCGCCTGCTCGTCATCGGCGAGATGCTCATCGACATCGTGCGAACCCCGGATGGCGCCGTCGCCGAGCACGTCGGCGGCTCGCCCGCCAACGTCGGCATGGGTCTGGCCCGGCTGGAGCACACGGTCGACTTCGCGACCGTCCTCGGTGAGGACGACCACGGCGTGCGGTGCACGAGCCTCCTCGAGGAGGTCGGCGTCGAGCTGCTTCCGGGGAGCACCGGCACGGGGCCGACGTCGACCGCCGACGCGACGATCGACGAGAGCGGCGCCGCCTCCTACCTCTTCCAGCTCTTCTGGGACCTGCCCGAGGTCGCCGTCTCGCCCGACACGGTCCACGTCCACACCGGGTCCATCGCCACGACCCTGACGCCCGGCGAGGCCGAGGTGACCGCGGCGCTGGTGCGGGCCCGACCGCAGGCGACGATCTCCTACGACCCCAACGTCCGCCCGACGATCATGGGCGCCCCCGACGAGGTCCGCACCCGCGTCGAGGAGCTCGTCGCCCTCAGTGACGTCGTCAAGGCGAGCGACGAGGACATCGAGTTCCTCTACCCCGGTGAGACCCCCGAGCAGGTCATGACGCACTGGGCCGGCCTCGGGCCGGGGCTCGTCGTCGTCACCCTCGGCGGACACGGCGTCGCCTACCGGACCACGGCGACCGGGGAGGCCACCCGCGAGCCTGCGGTCGCCGACCGGGTCATCGACACGGTCGGCGCCGGCGACTCGTTCATGGCCGGGCCTCATCTCCGGCCTGCTCGACGCGGGCCTCCTCGGCGGTCCGGAGGCCCGGGAGCGGCTCGGCTCCGCCTCCCTCGCGACGGTCGCCCCCGCCGTCGCCCGCGCCCTCGCCACGAGCGGCGTCACGGTCACCCACGCCGGCGCCTACGCCCCGACCCGCGCCGAGATCGGCGCCTGACCCACCGCAGCACCTCCGACCGCACAGCCCACCACCGCACGACCAGAGAAGGACCGCACGATGGCCGAGTTCGCCTACGAGGACATGCTGCCGACCGGCGAGGACACCACGCCCTACCGGCTGCTGAGCACCGAGGGGGTGCGAGGTCGTCGAGGGGCCGGGCGGGCGCCGCTTCCTCGAGGTCGCCCCCGAGGCGCTGCGGCTGCTCACCGAGACGGCGATGCACGACATCGCCCACTTCCTCCGCCCCGCCCACCTCGCCCAGCTGCGGTCGATCCTCGAGGACCCCGAGGCGAGCAACAACGACAAGTTCGTCGCGCACGACCTGCTCAAGAACGCCAACATCTCCGCCGGAGGCGTGCTGCCGATGTGCCAGGACACCGGCACGGCGATCGTCATGGGCAAGCGCGGCCAGCAGGTCCTCACCGAGGGCACGGACGAGGCGGCCATCTCGCGGGGGGTCTACGACGCGTACACCCGGCTCAACCTGCGCTACTCACAGATGGCCCCGCTCACGACCTGGGAGGAGAAGAACACCGGCTCCAACCTGCCCGCCCAGGTCGAGCTGTATGCCGACACGGCGCCCGGTCACGAGCTGTCCTACAAGTTCCTCTTCATGGCCAAGGGCGGCGGCAGCGCGAACAAGAGCTACCTCTACCAGGAGACGAAGGCGATCCTCAACGAGGACGCGATGATGCGCTTCCTCGACGAGAAGCTGCGCGGCCTCGGTACGGCCGCCTGCCCGCCGTACCACCTCGCCATCGTCATCGGCGGCACGAGCGCGGAGTTCGCCCTCAAGACGGCGAAGTACGCCAGCGCGAAGTACCTCGACACCCTGCCGACCTCCGGCGACCCGGTGCCGCACGGCTTCCGCGACACCGAGCTCGAGGCCAAGGTCCTCGAGCTGACCCGCCAGTTCGGGATCGGCGCCCAGTTCGGCGGCAAGTACTTCTGCCACGACGTCCGGGTCGTCCGCCTCCCCCGGCACGGCGCCTCGCTGCCGGTGGCCGTCGCCGTCTCGTGCTCCGCCGACCGGCAGTGCCTCGGCAAGATCACCCCCGAGGGCGTCTTCATCGAGCAGCTCGAGACCGACCCCGCCCAGTTCATGCCCGAGACGACGCACGAGGACCTCCAGGGGGCCGGGCACGAGGAGGAGATGCCGCACGACGACGTCGTCGAGGTCGACCTGCGCCGGCCGATGCCGGAGATCCTCGCCGAGCTGACGAAGTACCCCGTCAAGACCCGGCTCTCGCTCACCGGCACCCTCGTGGTCGCCCGCGACATCGCCCACGCGAAGATCAAGGAGCGCCTCGACGCGGGCGAGGAGATGCCGGCATACCTGAGGGACCATCCGGTCTACTACGCCGGTCCGGCCAAGACGCCGGAGGGTATGCCGTCCGGCTCCTTCGGCCCGACGACCGCCGGACGGATGGACTCCTACGTCGAGCAGTTCCAGGCCGCCGGTGGCTCGCTCATCATGCTGGCCAAGGGCAACCGGAGCCAGCAGGTCACCGACGCGTGCCAGGCGCACGGCGGCTTCTACCTCGGCTCGATCGGCGGCCCGGCGGCCCGGCTCGCCCAGGACTGCATCCGCAGCGTCGAGGTCCTCGAGTACCCCGAGCTCGGGATGGAGGCCGTCTGGAAGATCGAGGTCGAGAACTTCCCGGCCTTCATCATCGTCGACGACAAGGGCAACGACTTCTTCGCATCGGTGACGAAGCCCGTTGCATTCACCATCGGCAAGCGACCCGGCTTAGGCTGATCGAATGGACCATCACTTCGACGACCTCATCGAGGCCAACCGCGACTTCGCCAAGACCTTCGATCTCAGCGGGTTCGACGGCGTCGCGAACGCCGGCATCGCCATGGTCACCTGCATGGACTCGCGGATCGACCCGCTGCGGATGGTCGGGCTCAAGCCGGGCGACGCCAAGATCTTCCGCAACCCGGGTGGCCGGGTGACCGACCAGGCCCTCGAGGCGCTCGTCCTGGGCGTCCACCTGCTCAACGTGCATCGCGTCCTCGTCATCCCGCACACCCGCTGCGCGATGGTCAACAGCACCGAGAGCCAGCTGCGCGAGCAGGTCGGCCGGGCGATGGGAACCGACGCCTCCTGGCACCGGTTCCACACGATCGACGACCCGGTGGCCGCCCTCGACGAGGACATCGCCCGGATCAGGACCCACCCGCTCATCCCGGACGACATCTCGGTGGCCGGGTTCATGTACGACGTCGACACCGGCCTGCTCGACCGGCTGCTCTGAGCCGGGTCAGCCCAGCCGCGCGCTGACGACCTCGGCGAGGCGCTCGGCGACGTCCTGGGCCTGCTCCGCCGTCTGCGCCTCGACCATCACCCGGACGAGCGGCTCGGTACCCGATCGGCGCAGGAGCACCCGTCCGGTCCCCGCGAGCCCCTCCTCCTCGGCCCGGACGGCCTCCCGGAGGCCCGCGTCGCTGTCGACCCGGCTCGTGTCGACGCCCGTGACGTTGACGAGGACCTGCGGCAGCCGGGTCATGACCGAGGCGAGGTCCGCCAGGCTGCGCCCGGTCTCCGCCAGCCGGGCCGCGAGCATGAGGCCGGTGAGCACCCCGTCACCGGTCGTCCCGTGCTCGAGGAAGATGACGTGGCCCGACTGCTCGCCGCCGAGGCTGTGCCTCTCGGCGCGCATCGTCTCGAGGACGTAGCGGTCCCCCACGGCCGTCTGGACCACGGCGACCCCCTCGCGTTCCATCGCCTGGAGGAGGCCGAGGTTGCTCATCACCGTCGTAACGAGGGTGTCGTGGGCGAGCGCGCCGCGCTCCTTGAGGGCGAGGGCGAGGATCGCCATGATCTGGTCCCCGTCGACCTCGACGCCGGTGGCGTCGACGGCCAGGCAGCGGTCGGCGTCACCGTCGTGGGCGATCCCGAGATCCGCGCCCTGCTCGACGACGGCGCGACGCAGGGGCCCGAGGTGGGTGGAGCCGTAGCCGTCGTTGATGTTGAGACCGTCCGGAGAGGCCCCGATCTCCACGACCTCCGCGCCGGCGAGCCGGAACGCCTCCGGCGAGACCGCGCTGGCCGAGCCGTGTGCGCCGTCGACGACGACCTTGAGGCCGTCGAGCCGGTTCGGCAGGACCCGGAGCAGGTGGGCGAGGTAGCGGGTGTGGCCGTCGATCATCGGCACGACCCGGCCGACGTCCGGACCGGTCGGCCGCTCCCACGGCTCCCCCATCGCCGCCTCGATGCGGTCCTCGACGTCGTCGGGCAGCTTGTGGCCACCCTCGGCGAAGAACTTGATCCCGTTGTCGGGCATCGGGTTGTGCGACGCGGAGAGCATGACGCCGAAGTCGGCGCCCGCGTCGTCGGTGAGGAAGGCGACCGCCGGGGTCGGGAGGACGCCGGCCTCGTAGACGTCGACGCCCGCCGAGGCGAGCCCCGCGACGACCGCGGCGGAGAGGAACTCCCCCGAGGCGCGAGGATCGCGGCCGACGACCGCCTTGGGCCGGTGGCTGCGGGACCCGGCCTGGCCGAGGACCCGGGCCGCGGCGACCGAGACGGACAGGGCCAGCTCGGCGGTGATGACCGGGCCGTTGGCCAGCCCTCGGACCCCATCGGTTCCGAACAGTCGTGCCATGCGTGCGGAGGCCTTTCGCGTCGTGGCGCCCGGCTGTGGCCGGGCGCGCTGGGGACCGGCCGGCGATGGTCGGCGGGCGGCCCGACGAGACAACCTACCCCCGTGTCGGGGACGGGGCCACAACGACGAGCGGCCACGACGCGCCGGGTGCCGGTGCGGTCCGGCGGCGGGTCGTGGCCGCTCGATCGTCGGGCGGGCACCGAACGCGGCGCCCGCGCCGGATCAGCGCTTGCTGTACTGAGGTGCCTTGCGGGCCTTCTTGAGACCGGCCTTCTTGCGCTCCGGGACGCGCGCGTCCCGGGTGAGGAAGCCGGCCTTCTTCAGCGCCGGGCGGTTGAGGTCGGGGTCGACGCCGTTGAGCGAGCGGGCCACGCCGAGGCGGACCGCGCCGGCCTGCCCCGAGGGCCCACCGCCGTGGACGCGGACGAGGACGTCGTAGGCGCCGTCGAGCTCGAGGACCTTGAGCGGCTCGTTGACGAGCTGCTGGTGGACCTTGTTGGGGAAGTACTGCTCGAGGGTGCGGCCGTTGATCTTCCACTCGCCGGTGCCGGGGACGATCCGGACCCGGGCCACGGCCTGCTTGCGGCGGCCGGTCGCCGCGCCCGGCGCCGAGGCGGACGGGCGCTGGGCGGCGGCCTCGCCGACCGGCGCCTCGGACTCGGAGGTGAACTCGCTGACGACGACGTCGTTGGCGTCGGTGCCGGCGGCCTCGTCGATGGTCTGGGGGGTCTCAGTCATGTGTCTGTCCTTGATCTGCGCAGGTCGCCGCGGCGGCTACTGCGCCACCTGCGAGATCGTGTAGGGCTGGGGCTGCTGGGCGGCGTGCGGGTGCTCGGCACCGGCATACACCTTGAGCTTGGTGAGCTGCTGGCGGCCGAGGGAGTTCTTCGGGAGCATCCCGCGGACGGCCTTCTCGACGGCCTTCTCCGGGTGCTTCTCGAGCAGCTCGGTGTAGCTCTGGGCCTTGAGGCCGCCGGGGAACCCGGAGTGCCGGTAGGCCTTCTTCTGCTCGGCCTTGGCGCCGGTGAGGACGACCTTGTCGGCGTTGACGATGATGACGAAGTCGCCGGTGTCGACGTGGGGGGCGAAGGTCGCCTTGTGCTTGCCGCGCAGGAGAATGGCCGTCTGGCTGGCGAGCCGGCCGAGCACGACGTCGGTCGCGTCGATGACGTGCCACGCGCGGGTGATCTCGCCCGGCTTCGGGGTGTAGGTACGCATGGGGTTCCTCGGGATGGTCGGTGGGACGGCGTATGCCGAGTGCTCCCGGGAGGGAGTGGGCGCCCCCGCGAGGGCACACGGCACAACGGTCCTCAAGTCTACGGTTCACGGACCGCCGACCCAAATCGCCCCGATTCGTCCACGAAACGGCATCTGACCTGCGGAGATGCGACGTCCTGTAGCCATCATGCACACTACTTGTGCAAAGGAAGTATGCACAGGTATTGTGCATACATGACCGACTCCTCACCGCCCAGGCCACCGCTCGGCGGCACCTTCCGCCTCGACGCCCGGGCCGTCAAGGTCCTCGCCCACCCGCTGCGTTCCCGGCTGCTCTCCGCGCTTCGACGAGGGGGACCGGCGACGGCCACCGAGCTGGCCGAGGAGCTGCGGACCAACACCGGAGCGACCTCCTACCACCTGCGCAAGCTCGCCGCCGTCGGGCTCGTCGTCGACACCGAGGAGGGCGAGGGCAAGCGGCGGCTCTGGGCCGCGTCGACGGAGGAGACCCAGTTCGACGCGAGCGACTTCGCCGACGACGAGGACGCCGAGACCGCGCTCGGCTGGCTCACCCGGGACTGGCTGCGGCACTTCTCCGAGAAGTTCAGCGCGTGGCTCGACGTCGAACCCAGCTGGCCCGCCCCCTGGCGGGACGCCCTGGGGATGAACGACTCGACCGTCGTCGTCACGGCGGAGCAGCTCGCCGCACTGCGCAGCGAGATCAGCGCCGTCGTCGACCGGTACCGGCGGGTGGGGCAGGGCAACCCGGCCGCCCAGCGGGTCGCGGCGTACTACTCGTTCTACCCGATCGACCTCGAGCGCAGGCCTCGCGGATGAGCGGCCCGCCCCTGTCCCCCACGGCGGCCCGGCGGGTGCTGCTCACCCTCGACCTGGACCCGATGGTTCCCGGTCGGGCTCGTCGTGGGGCTGACGACACTCCTCCCGCTCGAGCGCGGCCTGACGATCGCCGAGGCGCTCACCGCCAGCGCGATCGCGGGCTTCGTCGTCTTCGCCCTCGAGCTGCCGACGAGCGGCTTCGCGGATGCCCTGGGCCGGCGCCCGGTCTACATCGCGGCGGCCGTCGTCAACGTCGCGGCCAGCAGCGTCTACCTGTGGGCCCAGGCGTTCTGGGCGTTCGCCCTTGCCGCCGTTCTCACCGGCATCTTCCGGGCCCTGGACTCCGGCCCGCTCGAGGCGTGGTACGTCGACACCGTCCATGCTCACTCCCCCGGCGCGGACGTCGACCGCGGTCTCTCCCTGCAGGGGATGTTCCTCGGCGCCGGCATCGCCGGCGGCGCGCTCGTCTCCGGTGGCCTCGTATGGTGGCACCCGCTGACGAGCCGGCCCGCGCTCTTCCTTCCGTTCGCCCTCGCAGTGGCCCTCAACATCGGGCATGTCCTCGTCGTCATCACCCTCCTGCGCGAGCCGACGCAGCACGTGGACACGACGGCGCTGCAACGCGCCGTCCGGTCGGCCACCGAGGCCCCGGCGGTGGTCCGCGACGGGCTGCGGCTGCTCCGCACGAACCGGATCCTGCGCGGGGTCATCGCCGTCGAGGTCTTCTGGTCGGTCGCGATGGTCGTCTTCGAGACCTTCCAGCCGATCCGTCTCGCCGAGCTCGTCGGCGGCGAGGCCCGGGCCGGCGCGATCATGGGCCCGGTCGCCGCCGCCGGCTGGGGCGTCTTCGCCGGCGGATCGGCCCTTGCGGGCGCCCTGTCCCCCGGATCGGCGTCGTCCGGACCGCGATCCTGTCCCGCGTCCTCAACGGCGTCGGCGCCGTCGTCATGGGCCTGGTGGCCGGGCCCGTCGCCCTCGTCGCGGCATACCTCGTGACGTACGGCCTGCACGGGACGGCCGGCCCGATGCACGCCACCCTGCTGCACCGCGAGGCGAGGGCGCGCAACCGAGCGACCGTGCTGTCGATGAACTCGATGGTCGCCTTCGCGGCCTACAGCGTGGCGGCGCCGACCCTCGGCGTCCTCGCCGACGCCGTCTCGACCCAGGCGGCGATGGTCCTCGCCGGGGCGGTCAGCATCGTCGGCGCCGTCTTCTATCTGCCCGCGCGGCGGCACGAGCGGGCGACGCGGGCCGGCGTGGCCGTCGCCTCGCCCGAACCCACCTAGCCGCAGCGGAGCGTCGTCGAGGTCGGCGGGGCGGGCCGACCGGGCGTCGCCCCAGGATGGGTGCTCGCGGGGGTGTCCGGGTTCCCGGTCGGTTCCGCGAGCACCCGGGCGTGGGTCTCGTGGGTGCTCGCGGGGGCGCCCGGGTTCCCGGTCGGTTCCGCGAGCACCCGCGACGGACACCGGCCACGGACACCCCGGCCACCGACGGCCCGAGGCCCGGGCCGCCGGGCTCGAGGTGTTCGGGGTCCTCCGGTGGTCCCCGAACACCTCGAGCCGGTATGCCGCGGGCCTACGGCTGGACGAAGACCGCCACCGTGCGCGCCGGCACCGTCGCGGTGCCGGTCGTCGCGTCCCACGTGGCGCCCTTGACGACGTCGTCGGAGCCGTGGGCCTGGACCGGTGACAGCCGCGCCGACATCCCCGCCATGCCCGGCACGACCTGCGAGACCGCGTCGGGCGTCGCGTTGAAGACGACGACGAGGCCACGCAGGTGCCGGTCGGCCCGGTGGCCGACGGTGTCGTCGATCCGCATCGCGATGACGCCGGGGTGGGCGTCGCTCGTCCCACTGGCCGGGAAGGACACCTTGTCCTCGATCGCCCGGGCCGACCCGAGCCGGAACAGCGGCGTCGAGAAGCGCAGCCGGAGCAGGTCCTGCGCCGCGGCGCTCGCCGCCTGGCGCTCGGTTGCGGTGGGCTGCAGCGCGGCGTCGCCGAGCAGCGGACGCATGTAGTCCCACTTCGAGGAGTTGTCCCCGGCAAGCGGCAGGCCGTGGCCGAAGCCGTTGTCCGGGCCGGTCCAGTGGACGGCGTTGAACCAGTCTCCGCTGTCATAGCTGTTGCGGTCGAAGGACTTGCTGCGCAGCAGGTCCGAGCCCGGCGTGCCAGAACGACGGCGTCTGCGACAGGGCGGTCGTCGCAAGGCTGAGCGTGTTCATCCGGATCCGGTCGTCCATCGACGTCGACTGCGGCAGCTTGTAGGTCAGCGCGTCCCACAGCGTCTCGTTGTCGTGGGCGTCGACGTACGTCACCACCTCGTCCGGCTGCTCGGCATACCCGGCCGGCGAGCCGTTGTAGTCGACCTCGTCGCCGCGCACGACGTCGCCGGAGGTGTTCCGGAAGGTGAAGTCGCGCAGGTTCCCGGCGAGCCCGAGCTGGACGAGGTCGGTGTCGTGGGCGAGCCCGGCGGCGGCGCCGTCGTTGATCGGGTCGCCGTTCGGGTCGGTCGACTCACCGCTGCCGAAGCCCTGCTTGCGCGGGTCGTCGTCGAACGGCCCGCCGCCGCGAACGGCGTCGCGCAGCCGATCGCTGAACGCGCCGATGCCCGTCCCGCCGAGCTGGCCCTGGGTGGCCTGGGTGAACAGGGCGTTGTCGGCGACCTCGCCGAAGTTCCAGCCCTCGCCGTAGAGGTAGATCGACTTCCCGTCGACCCCGTCCCGGTGCAGGGTGAGCCGGTCGAGCGCCCGGCGGATGTCGACCATCGTCGCCTTCGGCATGTGGCCCATGAGGTCGAAGCGGAAGCCGTCGACCTTGTACTCCTTGGCCCACATGACCACGGCGTCGACGGTCAGCTTCGTCATCATCGCGTGCTCGACCGCGAGGTTCTGGCAGCACGTCGAGGTGTAGACCTTCCCCGACGCGTCGAGCCGGTGGTAGTAGCCGGGCACGATCTTGTCGAAGACCGACTTCGGGTCCTGACCCGAGGCGGTGTCGTGGTTGAAGACCTGGTCCAGGACGACCCGCAGACCGTCGGCGTGCAGCGCACCGACCATCGTCCGGAACTGCGCGACGCGGGTGCCGCCGTCAGCGGCCGCCGCCGAGGAGGCGTAGGAGCCCTCCGGCGCCATGAAGTGCCACGGGTCGTAGCCCCAGTTGAAGGCGTCGTCGGCGCGGATCTGGTCGATGCAGGCCTGCTGGCCCTCGCCGTCCGGCGGCATCGAGGCGAGGTCGCCACAGCCGGCGCTGTCCGGCGTCGCCTGCTTGGCCGGGTCCTCCTCGATCGACGCGATGTCGAAGGTCGGCAGCAGGTGCACGGTGTTGAGGCCGGCGTCCGCGAGCGCCCGCAGGTGCTGGGTGCCCGCACCGTCGTCGGCGAACGCGAGGTAGCTGCCCCGGTGCTCGGCCGGCACCGTCGTGTCGGCCGCGGAGAAGTCGCGGACGTGCAGCTCGTAGATCGTCGAGTCGACGTCCTGCTTCAGCTTCGGCGAGGGCGTCCTGCGCCACTGCGTGGGCTGGAACGCCCGGTCGGAGAGGTCGACCGCCACCGACCGGGTCGAGTCGAGGGTCAGCGCCACCGAGTACGGGTCGGTGACGAGGTTGTGCTCGACCTTGCCGGTGGACGGCACCCACACCTCGACGTCGTAGAGGTAGCGGGCGTTCTCGACCCCGGCGCTCGCCGTCCATGACCCGTCGCCATGGCGCTTCATGGGCGTCCGGGTCGCGTCGGACACCGGCGCGTCGCCGGCCGCGTCGGGCGCCCAGGTGAGGACGTCGACGTTCTTCGCCGTCGGGGCCCAGACCCGGTATGCCGGGTGCCCGCCGTGGAAGGTGACGCCGTAGGTCCGCTTGCCGGCCGGCGCGGCATACAGGTCGTCGAGGACGAGGGCGGTCTGGACCCCGGTCGCGTCGAGGAGGGTGCCGGTCGTGTCGTACATCCCGACCGCGACCTGGCCGCGGAGGATGTCGTCGGCCTTCTTCGCCGTCTTGTGGTCGAGCCGGAGCGCGAGGTAGCCGTCGAGCTCGGGGTGGGCCGCGACGACGGAGTCCGGCAGACCGGACGGGTCGTAGGTGAGCGGCGCCTCCTCACCGCCGGTGACGTCGGACGCGTCGACGGCGAGGCCACCGTCGGCCGACCAGGCCAGCCGCCAGCGCAGCAGCTCGGGCATGGCCCCCTCGGGCACGAGGGACGGCGGCCAGGCGATGAGGTCCTTCTGCACCCAGATCGCCCGGGGCGTCGTGATGTCCGGCACGGATCCTCCCCTGGCGACGGTCGCGCTGATCTGGTGGGTCGCGAGGACGTAGCTGATCGTCACGACGAGCCCGTCCGAGGGCACGGTGAGGCTGACGTTCGCCCCGCCCGGCGTCCCGCCGGCGCCGTAGTTCTCGTCCCAGGACAGGCCGTGCGCGACCTTGAACTCGTAGACCCCGGCCGGGATCTGCGTCGTGCTGAAGGTGTAGGTCCCGTCGCCGTCCGGGTCCTCGAGCCAGGGACGCATGCAGTCCGGCTGCCAGTCACCGGAGCAGCCGAGCTCGCTCTGGTAGCTGCCGGGCGCCGTGATGATCGGGCCCTGGGCGTCGGAGGTCACCCAGTGGGTCGCATGGTCGTAGTAGAACGACACGGGTCCGCCCGGCGCGGTGTAGGAGATGTTGGCGCCGTTCTTGACGCCCCCCTCCCCGTAGTTCTCGTCCCAGCGTCTTGTCGATGGCCGCCTTGTAGGCATAGGCGCCGGCCGGGATCGTCGAGTACGTCCCCTTCCAGATCTGGTCGTTGGCGTCGAGGGCGAGCTGGGCCTCGGGGCAGTCCGGCTGCCAGTCGCCGCTGCAGCCCATCGCCGTGTTGTGGTCCCCGGGCACGCTGACGGCGCTCGGCTGGGTGACCGGCCCGACGCCGCCCCCACCGCCGCCGGCCGGGGCGGGGTCGCCGACGACGGCATACGTCGAGGTCGCCGAGATGTGCCCGACCGAGTCCTTCGCGACCGCGCGGTACTCGAGGAGGGTGCCCTTGGCCATCCCGGACACGTCGTGGAAGACGCGGTAGGGCGCGTTGTCGTCGGTGCCGAGTGGCTTCCACTCGCTCGTCCCGACCGGGCGGTAGAGGAAGCTCACCTCGGCGAAGGTGTTCTGCGGGATGGCGGCCCGGATCTCGGCGCGGTCGCCGACGACCCCGCCGGCGCTCGGGGCCGTGAGGTAGATCCCGGGCGCGGACTTCGGCTTCGCCATCGGCGAGCGGGCCTTCCACACCGACACCGACTGCGGCGGGACGGTGACGGTCAGCCGGCCGTTGCGGTCGGAGCGGACGGCGCCGGTCGCGCCGTAGATCGGCGCGAAGCCCTGACGCTTGCCGTAGGTGTCGAACGTCGCGGACTTCGCCGTCGTCGCGTTGTTGGCGGCGACGACGTACTCCACCCGGCGCTTCGTGTCGATCCGTGAGAACGCGAAGATGCCCGCGGAGCTGCTCGCGTAGCGCTGGATCTGCGCGCCGTCGGCGAGGGCCGGGAAGCGGTCCCGGAGCCGGGACAGTCCGCTGATGTACCGGTAGAGCGGCGAGGTCGGGTCGAAGCGGTCCATCGACCCGGAGGGACCGGTGAGGTTCGCCTCGTCGGCGTACTGCTGCACCTGGGTGGCGAACATGTCCTGGCGCGCGTCCTTGTCGCCGCCGGAGCCGATGAAGCCCTGCTCGTCGCCGTAGTAGGTGATCGGCTGGCCGCGGCCGAGGTACATGAGGGCGTCCGCGAGCTTGACCTTCGCGAGGAGGTCCGCGTTGCTCGAGCTGGTCCCCTTGAGCAGGAAGCCGACCCGGCCCATGTCGTGGTTGCCGAGGAAGGTCGGCATCTCGTAGGCGTTGGAGTTGGTGTCGGTGTAGTAGTCGTCGTCGGCATAGAGGTCACGCAGGTCGGTGCCGCTCTTGCCCTGGACCCAGTTGACGGCCTGGTTCTGGAAGCCGAAGTCGAGCGTGGCCGGCAGGTCGGCCTTCGTCGAGTAGATCGACATGAAGGACGGCCGGGCGTCGTAGACCTCGCCGAACATGAAGAAGTCGGGGTTGTGCTGGGCCTTGGCCTCGGCGAGCATCGCCGGGCTCCACTTCTGCCAGAACTCGACGTTGACGTGCTTGGCCGTGTCGATCCGGAACCCGTCGACGCCGAAGTCCACCCACGCCTTGTAGATGTCCTCCATGCCCTGCTCGACGTTCGAGCTTCTCGGTGAAGAGGTCGTCGAGGCCGACGAAGTCGCCGTACTCGGCCGACTCACCGGCATACGTCGAGTCGCCGCGGTTGTGGTAGTTCGTCGGGTCGTTGAGCCAGGCGGGAACCTTGACGGTCTTGTCGGCCTCGGAGTGGAAGTACGGGTGGTAGGGGAACGACGTGTCGGGGTTCATCGCCGGGAAGTCCGGCTTCTCGGCATAGTCCTTGTCGTCGAAGATGGTGCCCTGGGCGTCCTTGTAGGGGAAGTCGGTCTTGTTGCGGTACCCGTACTCACCCTCGGTGTAGTCGATGACGTCGGCCGTGTGGTTGGTGATGATGTCGAAGAAGACCTTCATGCCCTTGGCGTGCGCCTTGCTGATGAGGGTCTTGAGGTCGGCATTCGTCCCGAGGTGTGGGTCGACCTGGGTGAAGTCGGTGATCCAGTAGCCGTGGTAGCCGGCACTCATGTTGTCGCCGGTGCCCTGGACGGGGCGGTTCTTGAACGACGGGGTGAGCCAGATGGCGGTCGTCCCGAGGCCCTTGATGTAGTCGAGATGGTTCGTCAGGCCCTTGAGGTCCCCGCCGTGGTAGAAGCCCTTGTCGCTCGGGTCGAAGCCGGTGACGTCCCGGCCGCCGGTCAGGCCGCCGGTGTCGTTGCTCGGGTCGCCGTCGGCGAACCGGTCGGCCATGACGAAGTAGAACCGCTCCCTCGTCAGCGGGGTCCGCAGCGAGTCCGTCGCGTATGCCGCGTCCCCCGGCGTCGCGCCGTCCGGGACGTCGGTCGGGGCGATGCCGATCCGGTGGCTCGTGTCGTCGTAGGTGACGGCGAGCTCGGCCGGCCCGGCGATGACGAGCGGGATGTTCGACCCGTTCTCCACGCCGTCGGCGCCGTAGTTCTCGTCCCAGCTGTGGTTGATCGCGACCTTCAGCTCGTAGCTGCCCGCCGGGACGTCGAACATCGCGGCATACACCGACGACGAGCCGACCTGGGCGAGGTCGGACGCGGTGCAGGTCTCGTCCCAGTCCCCGGCACAGCCGATCTCGGACTGCAGCGACCCGACGAGGGTCACCGTGCGGTCCGCGGCGAGCGAGGTCGTGGCGGTCGCCAGACCCGCGGAGAGCGCAACCGCGGTCGTGGCGAGGACGGCAAACAGACGGCGCGCAGGTCTCATCGATGGCTCCCTCATCGCAGCGCTGAACGAGAACTCCTCCGCGACGGAACCTAGATGCGTAAACGCTTTGCCGCCACAGGGGCCGCAAAGTTTGACGATTCCTTTACCAAGGACACCCTTCGTCGACGCCGCGACGGCACCCGCCGCGGGCCGGTTCCGAGCGGGTCGGCCGGCCGTCAGCGGCGGCTCGGGACGGTCGCCTCCCACACCGGCTCGTCGGTCGCGACGACCCGGCCATCGGCCCCGAAGACGAGGAACCGGTCGAGGGTCCGGGCGAACCACCGGTCGTGGGTGACGGCGACGACGGTTCCCTCGAACGCGGTGAGCGCCGCCTCGAGCGCCTCGACGGAGTGCAGGTCGAGGTTGTCGGTCGGCTCGTCGAGGAGGAGGAGCGTCGCGCCGGACAGCTCGAGGAGGAGGATCTGGAAGCGGGCCTGCTGCCCACCGCTGAGGGCGTCGAAGGTCTGCTCCGCCGCCCGGGCCAGGCCGTAGCGGTCGAGCACCCGGGCCGCCTCCTCGCGGGTGCGGCCGGTGCGGTGGTCGTCGCCCCGGTGGAGGATCTCGACGAGGGTGCGGCCGCGCAGCGCGGGATGGCGGTGGGTCTGGGCGAACCAGCCGGGCCGGACCCGCGAGCCGAGCCGGACCCGTCCGGAGTGCTCGACCGGGACCGGCCGGACATCGCCGACCGGCCGGTGCTCGACGTCCGGATCGGACCCGCCGGCGGCGAGCAGCCGGAGGAAGTGCGACTTCCCCGACCCGTTGGCGCCGAGGACCCCGACCCGCTCCCCGAACCAGATCTCGGTGCCGAACGGCGCGGTGAGGTCGCGCCCGGAGCCCGCGGACGGCATACCGTCCGCTCCCTCGTCGGGCTCAGCGGCGCCGGCCCGGAGGACGAGGTCCTCGACGATGACGGCGCGCTTGGCCGTCCGGCCACCGACGAGGCGCATCCGGACGTTCTGGCGCAACGGGACGGCCTCGGGCGGCCCCTCGTCCTCGAAGCGCCGCAGCCGGGTCACCGCCGCCTGGAGCCGCGGCGCCATGTCGGAGTTGTATGCCGCCTTCTGCCGGTACATGACGACGAGCGCCTTGAGCTTGGCCAGCTCCTCGTCCCACCGGCGGCGGCGCTCCTCGAGCCGGTCGTTGCGCTCGGCTCGGGCCGCGTCGTACGTCGCGAAGCGGCCCGGATGGACCCACACCGTGTTGCCGTCGCCGAGCGGCTCGAGCGTCGCGATCCGGGTGGCGACCCGGGCGAGGAGCTCCCGGTCGTGGCTGATGAACAGGACGGTCTTCGAGGAGGCGACGAGCTGGGCCTCGAGCCATCGCTTCGTCGGGACGTCGAGGAAGTTGTCCGGCTCGTCGAGGAGGAGGACCTCCTCCGGGCCGCGCAGCAGCGCCTCGAGGACGAGGCGCTTCTGCTCCCCGCCCGAGAGGGTGGCGAGGGTGCGCCACTGGGCGCGCTGGAAGGGCAGGTCGAGGGCGGCGACGGTGCAGACGTCCCACAGGGTCTCGTAGTCGTAGCCGCCGACATCAGCCCAGTCGACGAGGGCCTGCGCGTAGTCGAGCTGGTCCTGCTCGGACTCCCGCTCCATCATCGCCAGCTCGGTCCGCTCGATCTCGGCGGCGACGGCGCGCACCGGCTCCGGGGCGACGGAGACGAGCAGGTCGCGCACGGTCGACTCCTCGCCGAGCGGCACCCCGTCGGCGGGGTCCTCTCCCGCTGCCCGTGGCGCGCCGATGAACTGGCGCATGATGCCGAGCCCGCCGCTGCGGGTCACGACTCCCTCGTGGGCGGCGAGGTCGCCGGCGATGATGCGCGTCAGGGTCGTCTTCCCGGTCCCGTTCGGTCCGATGAGGGCGACCTTCGCACCCTCACCGACCCGCAGCGAGACCTCGCGCAGCAGCGGCCGGCCGTCCGGGAGGACGTAGCCGACCCCGGCGATGTCGAGATGCCCCACGAGGGGCCAGTCTGTCCCAGCCGGGCCGTCCGGCGCACCCGAGTTACGCCCTCTTCCCCCTTTCGCGTTGCGTCCGGGTTTCTGGTCGCCATGGCGACCAGAAACCCGGACGCTGGGTGACGGTGGGGGGTCAGCCGAGGGGGTCGCGCATCGCCCGGGCGGTCTCGGCGCGGGCGGCGAGCTCGTCGTCGGGCGGGTAGACCACCTCCTCGAGGGAGAGCCCGTGCGCCGGCATGACCTTCAGTCGGCTGTCCCGGGCGCCGGCGGCGAGGACCTGCGCGGGCAGGTCCGCGGCATACCGGCCCTCGCCGACGACGACGGCGGCGCCGACGAGGGCCCGGACCATCGAGTGGCAGAACGCGTCGGCGAGGACGCTCGCCTCGAGCAGGCCGGGAGCGGCGCGGGTCCACGTGTAGCCGAGAAGGGTGCGCACCGTCGTCGCCCCCTCGCGGCGCTTGCAGAATGCCGCGAAGTCGTGGAGGCCGACGAGGGGCTCGCTCGCCGCGCGCATCGCCTCGAGGTCGAGGGGGCGTGGGACGAGGACGGTGTCGCGGCGGCGCAGCGGGTCGAGGGTGCCCGGGTCGTCGCACAGGCGGTAGCGGTAGCGGCGGCGCAGGGCGGAGAACCGGGCGTCGAAGCCGGGGGGCGCGAGCGAGACGGCTCGGACGACGATGTCGGCGGGGAGGATGCCGCGCAGCCGGACGAGGGCGGCCCGCTCCGGGCTGCGCGCGGACCGGCCGGGCAGGGCGGCCCAGGCGGCCTCGTCGACATCGGCGTGGGCGACCTGGCCCCGCGCGTGGACCCCCGCGTCGGTGCGCCCGGCGACGGTGAGCCGGACCGGCCGCTCCGCGCGCAGGACCGTCGTCAGGGCCGTCGTCAGCTCCCCCTCGACGGTGCGCTGCTCGCGCTGGGCCGCCCACCCGGAGAAGTCGGTGCCGTCGTAGCCGAGGTCGAGCCGCACGCGCACGGTTCGCGGCGCCGGGCCATACGGAACCGTTGCGGGTGAATCCACCCGCTCAGCGTAGACGCGTGCGAGAGTGCCTCTCATGTCCGACCTGCTCCACACCGACCTCCTCGCGGTGCGGGCGACCCGCGGCGGGATCGCCGGGGCGTTCTTCGTCCAGGGCCTCGTCTTCATCTCGCTGACGACCCGGCTGCCGCAGGTCCAGCACCGCTTCGGGCTCTCCCCCGTCGGTGTCTCGCTGCTGCTGCTGACCGTCGTCCTCGCGGCCGGGGCCGGGTCGGTGGCCGCCGAGCAGGTCGCCGGGCGCTGGGAGAGCGCCGTGGCGCTCCGGGCCGGCTTCACCGTCGTCGCGCTGGCGCTGCTGGGCGTGGCGTTCGCACCGTCGATCGCGCCGTTCGCCGTCGGGCTCGGGGTCTACGGGCTCGGGTTGGGGGCGATCGACGCCGCGGGCAACATGCAGGCCGTCGCGCTGGAGCACCGGGTGGGTCGGCCGCTGCTGCCGTCGTTCCACGGGGCGTGGACGGCGGGCGGCATCGTCGCGACCCTGCTCAGCATCGGCCTCGCCGACGTGGAGTTCCGCGTGGGCCGTGGCCGCCCTCGTCGTCCTTCCCGCGGCGATGCTCGCCGCCCCGCTGCTGCGCCGGGACACGGGTCTCGCCGGCGGGGACCCGGTCGAGCTCGGCATTCCGTGGCGCCGGATCGTCCTCATCGGGCTCGCCCTCGTCGTCTTCTACATGGTCGACACGGCCGCCATCACCTGGGGCCCGGTCTACCTCGACCACACCTTCGCCACCCCGGCCCGGCTCGTCGCGCTCGCGACGCTGCCCTACCTCCTCGCGACGCTCGTCGTCCGGTTCGTCGGGGATGCCGCCACGGCGCGGTTCGGCCCGACCCCGCTGCTCCGGATCGGCGGGGTCGTCGCGTCGGTCGGGCTGGCCGTCGTCGTGACGGCGCCGGCGTGGCCGGTGGCGGTGCTCGGCTTCTTCGTCGTCGGGTGCGGCGTCGCGGTCATCGCCCCGCTGTCCTTCTCCGCGGCGGCCCGGGTCGCCGGCGACGGCGCCGACCCGGTGGCCCACCGGCGGCGGGTCGACGCCGTCATCGCCCGGTTCAACCAGTTCAACTACGTGGGCGCGCTGCTCGGCGCCGTCCTCACCGGCCTCGTCGGGAACGACTCCCTCCGGATCGGGTATGCCGTCCCGATGGTCCTCGTCCTCGCCATCCTCCCGCTCGCCCGCCACTTCCGCTGACCTCCGCCTTCCGGGCCGCGGGGGCACCAGCGCACCCAGGGTGACCACGGCGCCAGGGCGACCGGCTGCCTGGCTGGCCCCTGCCCTCGGCGCGGGGCAACGGGAAGGCGGGGCACACGGCGACGGGCCCGGCTCCCTCGTGGGAGCCGGGCCCGTCGGCGTGGCGGGGGCGAGGGGTCAGCCCTCGGACTTCTCCTCGTCGGCCTCGGTGGCCGCGGCCTCGTCGGCCGGGGCCTCGGTCGTCTCCTCGGCCTCGGTGCGGCGTGGCCTCGCTCGCCTCGGCGTCCTCGGCGGGCACCTCGGTCCACTCCGGCGTCTCCGCGTCCTCGGCGGCCTTGGTCTTCGCCGCCGCCTCGGTGGCCGCCGCCTGCTTGGCCGCGCGCTTCGTCGCGCCCTCGGCCTCCTTGACGGTGGCCTTCTTCGCGACCGGCTCGCGGACGAGCTCGATGACGGCCATCGGGGCGTTGTCGCCCTTGCGCGGGCCGATCTTCGTGATCCGGGTGTAGCCACCCTGACGCTCGGCCATGTCCGGGGCGATCTCGACGAAGAGGCGGTGCACGACGCCCTTGTCCCGGACGACGGTCATGACCCGGCGGCGGGCGTGCAGGTCACCGCGCTTGGCGAAGGTGACGAGTCGCTCGGCCAGCGGCCGCAGCCGCTTCGCCTTCGCCTCGGTCGTCGTGATCGAGTCGTGCTCGAACAGGGCCGTGGCGAGGTTGGCGAGGATCAGCCGCTCGTGAGCCGGGCCGCCTCCGAGACGCGGGCCCTTGGTGGGGGTGGGCATGGAACTTCTCCTTGGTGTCGAAGGTGGCTCAGAGCTGCTCGTCCTCGGCGAAGGACACGTCGTCCTCGGCGCCGTAGTGGAAGTCGTCGTAGCCCTCGGAGAGCGCGCTCGGGTCGAACCCGGGCGGGCTGTCCTTGAGCGCGAGGCCCATGCCGGCGAGCTTGGCCTTGACCTCGTCGATCGACTTCGCACCGAAGTTGCGGATGTCGAGCAGGTCGGCCTCGCTGCGGCCGACGAGCTCGCCCACGCTGTGGATGCCCTCGCGCTTGAGGCAGTTGTAGGACCGGACGGTGAGGTCGAGGTCCTCGATCGGCAGGGCGAGGTCCTGGGCGAGGGCGGCGTCCGACGGCGACGGGCCCATGTCGATGCCCTCGGCCTCGACGTTGAGCTCGCGGGCCAGGCCGAACAGCTCGACGAGGGTCTTGCCGGCCGAGGCGAGCGCGTCGCGGGGAGCCATCGAGTTCTTCGTCTCGACGTCGACGATGAGCTTGTCGAAGTCGGTGCGCTGCTCGACACGGGTCGCCTCGACCTTGTAGGTCACGGCGAGGACGGGGCTGTAGATCGAGTCGACGGGGATCCGGCCGATCTCGGCGTCACCGGTCTTGTTGAGCGCCGCGGAGACGTAGCCACGACCCCGCTCGACGGTCAGCTCCATCTCGACGGTGCCCTTGTCGTTGAGCGTCGCGATGTGCAGGTCGGGGTTGTGGATCTCGACCCCGGCGGGCGGGGCGATGTCGGCGGCGGTCACCGCGCCGGCACCCTGCTTGCGCAGGTACATGACGACCGGCTCGTCGTGCTCGGAGGAGACGACGAGGCTCTTGATGTTGAGGATGATCTCGGTGACGTCCTCCTTGACCCCGGGGATCGTGGAGAACTCGTGCAGCACGCCGTCGATGCGGATGCTCGTGACGGCGGCGCCGGGGATGCTCGACAGGAGCGTGCGGCGCAGGGAGTTGCCGAGCGTGTAGCCGAAGCCGGGCTCGAGCGGCTCGATGACGAACCGGCTCCGGTACTCGGAGACGACGTCCTCGGTGAGGATGGGGCGCTGTGCGATGAGCACGGTGACTTCTTCCTTTCCACGGGCGACCGCTATATGACGCCGCGTGAGGCTGGCCGGGCGAGCCGGCCGTCCCGGCCACCTCTGTCCGTGGACCGGGACCTGGCGCCGGTATGCCGCGGGCGCGCCGCGGCATACCGGAGCTGGGTCAGTTCTTCGAGTAGTACTCGACGATGAGCTGCTCGGCGAGCACCGTGTCGATCTGGGCGCGCACCGGGAGCTGGTGGATGAGGATCTGCAGCGAGCCGGGGACGACCTGCATCCAGGCCGGGGTCGGGCGCTCACCGAAGGTCTCGCGGGCCAGCTGGAACGGGAAGGACTCCGCCGACTGCTTACGGACCGTGATGATGTCGTACTGCTCGACCCGGTAGCTCGGGACGTCGACGCGCACGCCGTTGACCTCGAGGTGGCCGTGGCTCACGAGCTGGCGGGCCTGACGACGGGTGCGGGCCAGGCCGGCGCGGTAGACGACGTTGTCCAGCCGGGACTCGAGGATGGTGAGGATGTTCTCACCGGTCTTGCCGGGGCGGTTGGCCGCCTCCTCGTAGTAGCGGCGGAACTGCTTCTCCATGACGCCGTAGGTGAAGCGGGCCTTCTGCTTCTCCTGCAGCTGGGTGAGGTACTCCTTCTCCTGGATCCGGCGCCGGCCGTGCTGGCCGGGCGGGAACGGGCGAAGGTCGAAGTTCTTGTCGCCGCCGACGAGGTCGGTCTTGAGGCGCCGAGACTTCTTCGTGATGGGGCCGGTGTAACGAGCCATGGTCTCTTCGTTCTCCTACAAGTCTCTGCGGGCGCTCAGACGCGACGGCGCTTGGGCGGGCGGACACCGTTGTGCGGGCTGGGGGTGACGTCCTGGATGGCGCCGACCTCGAGGCCGGCGGCGGTCAGGGAGCGGATGGCGGTCTCGCGACCGGACCCCGGGCCCTTGACGAAGACGTCGACCTTCTTCATCCCGTGCTCCATGGCACGACGCGCGGCGGCCTCGGCGGCCATCTGCGCGGCATACGGCGTGGACTTGCGGGACCCCTTGAAGCCGACCTGGCCCGCGGAGGCCCAGGAGATGACGGCACCGGTGGGGTCGGTGATCGAGATGATCGTGTTGTTGAACGTGCTCTTGATGTGGGCCTGGCCCACAGCGATGTTCTTCTTCTCCTTGCGGCGCACCTTCTTGGCGCCCGCAGCCATACGGCCCTTGGGAGGCATGTCTCTCCTACGTGTTCTTCGAAGCGGGGCGGACCACTCGCGCTCACGGCAGCCGCGGGGCGACCGGACGGGGCCGGTGCACCGGGTATGCCGGTCGGCGAATGGCTACTTGCCGGCCTTCTTCTTGCCGGCGACGGTGCGCTTGGGACCCTTGCGGGTGCGCGCGTTGGTCTTGGTGCGCTGACCGCGCACCGGGAGACCGCGACGGTGACGCAGGCCCTGGTAGGACCCGATCTCGACCTTGCGGCGGATGTCCGCCGCAACCTCGCGCCGCAGGTCACCCTCGACCTGGAGGTTGTCCTCGATCCAGTCACGCAGCTTGACGAGGTCCTCGTCGACGAGGTCCTTGACCCGGGTGTCCGGGTTGACCCCGGTCGACGCGAGGGCCTTCTGCGCGCTGGTCCGACCGACTCCGAAGATGTAGGTCAGTGCGACCTCGACGCGCTTCTCGCGCGGGAGGTCCACTCCAACTAGACGAGCCATGTGTGGTTCGTTCCTTTGTTCGTCCGGAGGTCTGGTACACCACCGTTCCGGTCTCTGCCGGTCCTCGGCCTCCGGGCCGAGGGTGACGTCCCGCTGATCGAACCTGCTGGCGCGGGGGACGGGTGGTGCGTGCTTCTTTTCTCGTGTGCGTGTGCTCGAAGCCCTGTGGCGTCGTGCGGGGTGATCAGCCCTGACGCTGCTTGTGGCGAGCGTTCTCGCAGATCACCATGACCCGCCCGTTACGGCGGATCACCTTGCACTTGTCACAGATCTTCTTGACGCTCGGCTGAACCTTCATCGCCTCTGCTGTCTTGTCGATCCGTCCCGGCGCGGGTCACCCACGCCGGGTCCTGCTGTGGTGCTGTCCGTGCTGGTCCTGCTTGCCGAATGCCGCGGAGCCGGGGCTCAGCGGTACCGGAAGACGATGCGGCCGCGGGTCAGGTCGTAGGGGCTCAGCTCAACGACGACCCGGTCCTCGGGGAGGATCCGGATGTAGTGCTGACGCATCTTGCCCGAGATGTGAGCGAGGACCTTGTGCCCGTTCGTCAGCTCGACCCGGAACATCGCGTTCGGGAGAGCCTCGACGATCGTGCCCTCGATCTCGATGACGCCGTCCTTCTTGGCCATACCCTCTCAATCCGTCGGCGGGCCGCCCGTCGATGGTTCGGGAGACCCCATGGGAATCGGTCGCGTGGTCGCTCTCGCGGAGGTGTTCACATCATGCGGGAGCGCACACGTGACCGACGCTCCATCCTACGGGATCGGCAACCCCAGGGAAAATCGGGTTACCGGCAAGTAGGTGGGCTACTCCTCGCGCCGCAGGTCCGCGGCATAGAGGGCGAGGATCCGGGCGGTCCCGTCGACGGCGCTGATCCGGCCGTCGTGGACGGCCCGGGTGATCTCGTCGCGCTGGGCGCGGACCGAGGCCGAGGCGCGCACGGCGTCCTGGAGCTCGGCGTCGACCATCGCCCACATCCAGTCCTCCTGCTGGAGGGCTCGGCGCTCGGCGAGGGTGAGGCCGTCGGCGCCGGACTGGAGGTGGGCGTGGTGGTCGAGGACGGCCTGCCACACCTCGTCGAGGCCGGTCCCGGTCTCCGCGCTGCAGGTGAGGACCGGAGGGCGGCGCGAGCCCTTGGGGATGACGAGCCGGAGGGCCGAGGAGAGATCCTTCGCGGCGGACTTCGCCGGCAGCTCGCCGTCGCCGTCGGCCTTGTTGAAGGCGATGACGTCGGCCAGCTCGAGGATGCCGCGCTTGATCCCCTGGAGCTGGTCGCCGGCCCGGGCGAGGGTGAGCAGGAGGAAGGTGTCGACCATCTCGGCGACGGCGACCTCGTTCTGCCCGACGCCGACCGTCTCGACGATGACGACGTCGTAGCCCGCCGCCTCGAGAACGAGCATCGACTCCCGGGTCGCGCGGGCCACTCCCCCGAGCTGCCGCCCCGAGGGCGAGGGCCGGACGAATGCCGCGTCGCTGGCGGCCAGGTCGGCCATCCGGGTCCGATCGCCGAGGATCGACCCCCCGGTCCGCCGCGAGCTGGGGTCGACGGCGACGACGGCCACCCGATGGCCCTGCTCGATGAGCCGGACGCCCATCGCGTTGATGAACGTCGACTTGCCCGCGCCCGGGACCCCCGAGATGCCGACCCGCACGGCGTGGCCGGTATCGGGGGCGAGCGCCGTGAGCAGCTCGCGGGCCTGCGCCCGGTGGTCCTCCCGACGCGACTCCAGGAGCGTGATGGCGCGGGCAATGTGCTGCCGCGACCCGTCACGGATCGCGGCAGCCAGCTCGGCGATGTCGAGAGCGGCGGTCATCCCGTCCTTGGGTCGCTCGTGGTCACCTCGGACTCACGACCCGGCGAGCCGGGCGCGCAGGTCCTTGACGAGGTCGATGGCCGCCGTCGCGATGACGGTGCCGGGCGGATAGATGGCGTCGGCGCCGGCGGCCCGCAGCTCGTCGAAGTCCTGCGGCGGGATGACGCCGCCGACGACGATCATGAGGTCCTGCCGGCCGAGCGCGTCCAGCTCCGCCCGCAGCGCCGGCACGAGGGTGAGGTGGCCGGCCGCGAGCGAGCTGACCCCGACGACGTGGACGTCGGCCTCGACGGCCTGGCGCGCCACCTCGGCGGGGGTCTGGAACAGCGGGCCCACGTCGACGTCGAAGCCGAGGTCGGCGAAGGCGGTCGAGATGACCTTCTGGCCGCGGTCGTGGCCGTCCTGGCCCATCTTCGCGACGAGGATCCGCGGCCGGCGGCCCTGCTCCTCCTCGAACTCCTCGACGAGGGCCTGGGCGCGCGCGACGTTCTCGTCGTCCTTGGCCTCGGCGCTGTACACCCCACCGATGGTACGGATCTGGGCGGTGTAGCGCCCGAAGACGGCCTCCATGGCCATCGACATCTCGCCGACCGTCGCCTTGGCCCGGGCCGCCTCGATGGCGAGCGCGAGGAGGTTCGTCCCGAGGGTGCCGTCGGACGTGCGAGCGGCGTCGGTCAGCCGCTCGAGCGCGGCCTGGACCTCGGCCTCGTCGCGCTCGGCGCGCAGCCGCTCGAGCTTGGCGATCTGCTGAGCGCGCACGGATGCGTTGTCCACCTTGAGGACGTCGAACGCCTCGTCCTGGTCGACGACGTAGCGGTTGACCCCGATGACCGGCTGGAGCCCGGCGTCGATCCGGGCCTGGGTGCGCGCCGCCGCCTCCTCGATCCGCATCTTCGGGATGCCGGCCTCGATGGCCTTGGCCATGCCGCCGGCCTCCTCGACCTCCTGGATGTGCTCCCAGGCGCGCTGGGCGAGGTCGTGGGTGAGCCGCTCGACGTAGGCGGACCCGGCCCACGGGTCGATGGTCCGGGTCGTGCCGGACTCCTGCTGGATGAGCAGCTGGGTGTTGCGGGCGATCCGCGCGGAGAAGTCGGTCGGCAGCGCGATGGCCTCGTCGAGCGCGTTGGTGTGCAGGCTCTGGGTGTGGCCCTGGGTCGCCGCCATCGCCTCGACGCAGGTGCGCACGACGTTGTTGAAGACGTCCTGCGCCGTCGAGCGACCAGCCCGAGGTCTGGCAGTGCGTGCGCAGCGAGAGCGACTTGGGGTTGGTCGGCCCGAACTGGTTGACGAGCCGGGCCCACAGCAGCCGGGCCGCCCGGAGCTTGGCGACCTCCATGAAGAAGTTCATCCCGATCGCCCAGAAGAACGACAGCCGCGGCGCGAAGGCGTCGACCTCGAGCCCGACGGCCCGGCCGGCCCGGATGTACTCGACCCCGTCGGCGAGGGTGTAGGCGAGCTCGAGGTCCTGCGTCGCCCCGGCCTCCTGCATGTGGTAGCCGGAGATCGAGATCGAGTTGAAGCGGGGCATCTTCGCCGAGGTGTAGGCGAAGATGTCGGAGATGATCCGCATCGACGGCTCGGGCGGGTAGATGTAGGTGTTGCGGACCATGAACTCCTTGAGGATGTCGTTCTGGATGGTCCCGGAGAGCTTCTCGGGCGGCACGCCCTGCTCCTCCGCCGCGACGACGTAGAGGGCCATGACGGGGATGACCGCGCCGTTCATCGTCATCGACACCGACATCTGGTCCAGCGGGATGCCGTCGAAGAGGGTCCGCATGTCGTAGATCGAGTCGATCGCGACGCCCGCCATGCCGACGTCGCCCTCGACCCGGGGGTGGTCGCTGTCGTAGCCGCGGTGGGTCGCGAGGTCGAACGCCACCGAGAGCCCCTTCTGTCCGGCGGCGAGGTTGCGCCGGTAGAAGGCGTTGGACTCCTCGGCGGTGGAGAACCCGGCATACTGCCGGATCGTCCACGGCTGGGTGACGTACATGGTCGGGTAGGGACCACGCAGGTACGGCGGCGCGCCCGGGACGGTCTCGAGGAAGTCGAGCCCGTCGAGGTCCGCCTCGGTGTACAGCGGCGGAACGTCGATGAGCTCGGGGGTCGTCCAGGGTTCGCCGCCGCCGGGAGCGGCCGCGACGGCCTCGGCCCAGCGGGCCGCGGCGCCCTCGGACGGGGTGCCCTCGCCGAGGTGGATGCCGGTGAAGTCGGGGATGGCGCTCATCGGTCGGCTCCCTTCGGTGCGCCGAGCGTGTCGAGGACGGTGTCGAGGAAGGCCACGACGTCGATGCCGAGCCGCACCTCCCCGTCGGTCGGGGGTGCCCCGTCGCCGAGCTCGGCGGCACGGCCGGCCACGAGGACCTTCCCGACGCCCGCCTCGCGAAGCCCGGCGACCATGTCGGCGGCGTGGGCGGCATACCCCTTCGGCGAGGAGGCGAGGACGACGTAGGGCGTGCCGGCCTCGGCCGCGGCGGCGGCGACCTCGGCCGGACCGGCCTCCACCGTCGGGGCGAGCACCCCACCCGCGGCGAGGAGGTTGGCGACGAAGGTCTCCCGGGCGCCGAAGTCGCGGCGGCTGCCGAGGGCGGCCACGACGACCGTCGGCTGGTGGCCGTGCTCGGCGGCGTAGGCCGCGCTGCGGTCGCGCAGCGCTTCGTACACCTCCGCGTCGCGACGGCGGACGAGCCCGCCCTCGGCCGGCGGGAGGTCGGCCCGGGCGGTGCGCTCGAGCGCTGTCTCGTCGCTCAGGGGGAACATGCTGATCCCGGTGATCGGCTGCGTGCGCTCGGCGAGCGCCTCGGCGCGCTCGGCGGTCGTCTCGGCGACGAGGTCGGCGACGGTGCCGTTGGCCAGTGCCGTCGCGACGCCGCCGCCGCGCTCGATCTCCTGGAAGGCGGTCCAGGCCCGGTGGGCGAGATCGTCGGTGAGCGACTCGACGTACCAGGCGCCACCCGCCGGGTCCGCGACCGCGCCGACGTGCGACTCCTGGGCGAGGACGAGCGAGGTGTTGCGGGCGAGCCGGCGGGAGAACCGCTCGGGGAGCCCGTGGACGGTGTCGTAGGGCAGGACGGTGATGATGTCCGCGCCGCCGGTCGCGGCGCCGAACGTCGCGAGGGTCTCGCGCAGGACGTTGGTCCAGGGGTCGTCGCGGGTCAGCATCCGCCACGAGGTGACGGCGTGGATCCGGGCGCCACGGTCGGCCTCGGGCACCCCGCTCGCCTCGGCGACCCTGGCCCAGACCCGACGCAGGGCGCGCAGCGCTGCGGTCGTGAGGAACTGGTCGGCGCTCGCCGCCATCCGGAAGTCGAGCTGGCCGACGGCGTCCGCCGGGGCGACCCCCGCGGCCTCGAGGTCCCGAAGGTAGGCGACCCCGGTGGCGACGGCGAGGGCGATCTCGTCGACGATGCTCGCCCCGGCGTCGTGGTAGACGGTCGAGTCGACCGTCACGGCTCGGATGCCGGCCGGACCGGAGAGGCAGGTCTGCACCGCGGCGACGAGAGCGCCGGTGTCGGCGGGGCCCCCGCGGAGGGCGGCATGCCCGAGCGGGTCGTGCCCGAGGTTGCCGCCGGCCGGCGCCTCGGCCGCGGAGAGGACGCCCAGGAGCGCGTCGGCTGCGGCAACCGGCTCGTCGGCGGACGTCACGCTGACGGGCACCGCGCCGAGCGGAACGCCGGCGAGGACGGCGGCGACGTCGCTCGCGGCGATGCCGTCGGCACCCACCCGGAGCCACAGCGAGGAGACGCCGTGCTCGAGGTCGTCGGCGATGGCCTCGGTCGTCGTCGCGACCTCGGGGTGGTCGTGGAGGGCCCGGACATCCCAGGGCAGGTCGCGGTCCGGAGCGCCGCGGCCGCGGGTGAACGGCATCGAGCCGGGGTAGCCCAGCGGCCGCTGCTCGGCCGGCCGGGTGTAGAGCGGCTCGACGGTCACGTCGCCCGGGAGGTGGCTGCGCAGCCGGTCCTCGGCCTCGTCGGCCGTCAGCTTGCGGTCGTCCGGGCGGGACTTGTTGACGACGGCTCGGGCCAGTTCGACCCACTCGTCGTGGGTCTTCGTGGGAAAGCCCTCGGCCAGCGCCAAGGCGTCCTGACGGGGTGAGTCGGTCATCCCTGCTCCTTGTGGCGGTCTGCGGGCCTGCCGCCGACGCCCGCCGGGGCGACCCGAATTCAGCCTAGTGGACGCGGCAACGAGCCCCGACCGTGAGCGCCGCCGGCCGGCGAGACATCCCTAACACTTGCGCCGGACGGGTCAGCCGAGGGGCCCGTAGGGGGCGCCGAGCGCGGCCAGCCGCTCGGCACCGCCGTCGAGCGCCGTCAGCACCCACAGGCCGCCCGACGTCACGGCCACCGTGTGCTCCCAGTGCGCCGCGCGCCGCCCGTCGATCGTCACGACGGTCCAGTCGTCCTCGAGGACCCGGTTGTCCTGGTCACCGAGCGTCACCATCGGCTCGATGGCGATCGTCGTCCCCTCGACGACCCGCGGCCCCTTGCCGGTCACGCGGTAGTTGGGGACCTGCGGGTCCATGTGCATGTCGGTGCCGATGCCGTGCCCGACATAGTCGAGGACGATGCCGTACTCCCGTCCGCGCCGCGCCCCCGCCTCGACGAGGCAGTCCTCGACGGCCGCCCCGACGGCATACAGGGACTCCCCCGTGGCGAGCGCGCCGATGCCGGCCCAGAGGGAGTCCTCGGTGTCGTCGACGAGGGCGAGGTCCTCGGCCCGGGCGGCCTCCGGGCCGCCGACGACGAGGCTGATCGCGGCATCGCCGTGCCAGCCCTCGAGGACGGCGCCGCAGTCGATCGAGAGGAGGTCACCGTCGTGGACGACCCGGTCACCGGGGATGCCGTGGACGATCTCGTCGTTGACGCTCGTGCAGAGGGTGTGCCGGTAACCCGGCACGAGCGGGAAGCTCGGGACCGCGCCGGCGTCGCGGATCGCCTTCTCGGCGAGGTCGTCGAGCTCGCCGGTCGTCATGCCGTCCCGAACGGTCTCCCGCAGCATCTGGAGCGTCTCACCGACGACGAGACCCGCCGCGCGCATGAGGCGCACCTGGTCGGGCGTCTTCGCCTCGATCCGCTCGCGTCCGAACAGTCCCATGAGGCGGCACCCTACCCGGGCACCCATCCGCCGTCCTCATCCCCGTCGAGTGGCCACGAACCGCCGTGTCGCGCGGCCGGCATACGGCGTTTCGTGGCCGGTCGAGGACAGTCAGGCGACGCGGAGGTCCCGGGCCGCGACCCCCAGGGCTGCCGCGAAGCGGTGCACGGTCGCGATCCGGCGGCCGAGGACGAGCACGTCCTCGGCGAAGATCTCGATGATCCGCCAGCCCTCGTCGACCGCGAGCTCCCGGCGAGCGGCATCGGCACTGCGTCGCCGCCGCGAGCTGTGCTCGCCGCCCTGGTACTCGCCGATCACCCGCTGCGCTCGCCAGACGAGGTCACCCAGCAGGAGGAACTCGCCAGCCGAGTCGAACACCCGGACGTTGAGCTCGGGCTCGGGGAGCCCGGCGCGGTGGAACATCAACCGTGTCCTCGTCTCCATCGGGGACCGGGCACCGGGTCGGACGAGCGACAGCGCCTCGAGGAGCATCCGCTTCCCGCGAGGGCGGACCCGGCCCGACAGGAGGGCCGCGAGCGCAGCACGTCCGTCCGCACCGCGAGCGATGTCGTGGCGACCATCGGTCAGCTCATCGGGAGCTGCCGGGCCCAGGCGCCGGACCACCTCGTCACCGACGACGACGAGATCGTCGACGCCCACCCCACGGCGCACGACCTCGCCGAGGTCACACCACGTGTCGACCAGCCCGGTGACCCGAAGCCCCGACACCGTCTCGATCGAGCGTGACTGCGCCCCTCGGTGTCCGATGACGTCGGGCCGCCGGACGCGGTTCCGGACCGTCGGCACGATGACGTCGAGATCGCGCTGGGCCTCGAGCCGGGCCGGGAGCGGCAGCCCCCAGATGAGCGCGGCCGTGACATGGGAGAACGCGGCGTCGCCGGGAAGGGCGACCTGCATGGCGGCGGCCAGGTCCTGCCACGTCACCGGTGGTGTCGATGCGTGCACCCCGTGGGCGGGATGCACGAGGTCGGCCCGGCGCAGTCGTTGCGGGGCGATCCCGAGGTCGGCCGCCTCTGCCGCGGAGAACGGGCGACCGAGCAGGGACTCGGGTAGAGGGGTCGGCCGCATCCATTCAGGGTGAGGCCGCCGCGGACACGACGGTTCGCGTCATCCACAGGATGTGGACAAGGCACGGTGCAGCCGGTCGAGTGGCCACGACCCGCCGTGGCGCGTGGCCGGCATACGGCGATTCGTGGCCACTCGACGGCTGGTCAGCCGAGCGCGGCGATCACCCGGGACGTCACCTCGTCGACCTCGCCGAGACCGTCGACCTGGACGAGCAGGCCCCGGTCGGCGTAGGACTTGGCCAGCGGCGCGGTCTCGCGGTGGTAGATCGCCATCCGCTCGCGGATGACCTCCTCGGAGTCGTCCGAGCGACCCTCGACCTCGGCCCGGGCGATGAGTCGGCCGACGACGACCTCGTCATCGACGGTGAGCTCGAGGACGCGGTCCAGCTTCTCGCCACGCGCGCCGAGCATCGAGTCGAGCGCCTCGACCTGGGGCAGCGTGCGCGGGTAGCCGTCGAGGAGGAAGCCCGGGGCGCAGTCGGGCTTGGCGAGGCGGTCCTCGACGACCGCGTTGGTGATGTCGTCGGTGACGTAGCCGCCCGCGTCGAGGATGTGCTTGACCTGCAGGCCCAGGTCGGTGCCCTCCGCGATGTTCGACCGGAAGATGTCGCCGGTCGAGATCGCCGGTATGCCGTAGTGGGCAGCGATGCGCCCGGACTGCGTTCCCTTCCCTGCTCCAGGGGGGCCGAGGATGATGAGGCGCATCACGGGGAGTGACCTTCCTTTACCGGAGGAACCCTTCATAGTGCCGCTGCTGCAGCTGGGCCTCGATCTGCTTGACCGTCTCGAGGCCGACACCGACGACGATGAGGATCGAGGTGCCGCCGAAGGGGAAGTTCTGGTTCGCGTTGACGAGAACCAGGGCGATGAGCGGGATGAGCGAGATGACCGCGAGGTAGATCGCACCGGGGACGGTGATCCGGTTGAGGACGTAGGCGAGGTACTCGGCCGTGGGTCGCCCGGCGCGGATACCCGGGATGAAGCCTCCGTACCGCTTCATGTCGTCGGCGACCTCGGTGGGGTTGAACGTGATGGACACGTAGAAGAACGTGAAGAAGAGGATGAGCGCCGTGTAGAGCGACCATGTAGATCGGGTGGTCCCCCCGCACGAGGTTGACCTGGATCCAGTTGACCCAGCCCGGCGCGGTGCCGTCCGGGTTCCGGTTGAACTGGGCGAGCAGGCCCGGCAGGGCGAGCAGCGAGCTGGCGAAGATGACCGGGATGACGCCGGCCATGTTGACCTTGAGCGGGATGTAGGTCGACGTGCCGCCGTAGACCTTCCGGCCGACCATCCGCTTGGCGTACTGGACGGGGATGCGCCGCTGGCTCTGCTCGACGAAGACGACGGCCGCGATGACGACGAACCCCATGAGGATGACGCCGAGGAAGATGCTCCAGCCGGACTGGGTCTGGATCTGCCACAGCGAGCTGGGGAAGCGCGCGGCGATCGAGGTGAAGATGAGCAGCGACATCCCGTTGCCGATGCCCTTGTCCGTGATGAGCTCGCCGAGCCACATGATGAGGCCGGTGCCGGCGGTCATCGTGAGGACCATGATGAGGATCGTCACGATGGAGTCGTCGACGAGGATGTTCGTGCACGAGGGGTTGCCGAAGAGCTGCACCGGGTTCTGCGCGAAGGTGATGAGCGTCGAGGACTGGAGGATCGCGAGGCCGATGGTGAGGTAGCGGGTGTACTGGGTCATCTTCGTCTGACCCGACTGCCCCTCCTTCTTCAGCGTCTCGAAGCGAGGGATGACGACGGTGAGCAGCTGGATGATGATGCTCGCCGTGATGTACGGCATGATCCCCAGCGCGAAGATCGACAGCTGGAGCAGTGCGCCACCGCTGAAGAGGTTGACCAGGCCGAGGAACCCGCCGGTGTTGTCGGCGCCGGCCAGGCACTGCTGCACGGCGGGGTAGTCGATCCCGGGGGTCGGGACATGGCTCCCCAGCCGGAAGAGCAGGATGATCCCCAGCGTGAAGAGCAGCTTCCTGCGCAGGTCAGGCGTCTTGAACGCGCGGCCGAAGGCGGTCAGCAAGGGGGTCCTCCAGGTGTGCGGCCGGGAGCCGCTCGTCATCAGTCGGTCACAAGATACCGCGGCGCCGGGCCGAGGTTGTCATCCGGTCGTGGACCCCAGATGACGTGCGGTGACAACGCAGTATGCCGCAGGGCGGGTTCCCGCCGCCCCCTCACGGGAGCGGCCGGCGCCGGCCCTGCGGCATACGGCCATGTCGGTGGGTCAGGCGGTCGTCGCCGAGCCGCCGGCCGCCTCGATCTTCTCCTTGGCGCTGGCCGAGAAGGCGTCGACGGTGACGGTGACCGCAACGGCGATGTCGCCGGTGCCGAGCACCTTGACCGGGTAGCCGTCACGCACCGCGCCCTTGGCGACGAGGTCCGCGACCGTCACCTCGCCACCCTGCGGGTACAGGGAGGCGAGCCGGTCGAGGTTGACGACCTGGTACTCGGTCTTGAACGGGTTCTTGAAGCCGCGCAGCTTGGGGAAGCGCATGTGGAGCGGCGTCGTGCCGCCCTGGAAGCCGGCCGGCACCTGGTAGCGGGCCTTCGTGCCCTTGGTGCCGCGACCGGCGGTCTTGCCCCGGGTGCCACCCTCACCACGGCCGACGCGCGTCTTCGGGGTCTTGGCCCCGGGCGCCGGACGCAGGTGGTGGACCTTGAGGGCGGCCCCGGCCGGGGTCTCCCCCGCGGCAGCCTTCGTGGCCTTGGAGTCGGCCATGATCACTCAACCTCCTCGACGGCGACCAGGTGGCTCACCGTCTTGACCATCCCGCGGATCTCGGGACGGTCCTCCTTGACGACGATGTCGCCGATCCGCTTGAGACCGAGGGTGCGCAGCGTCTCGCGATGGTTGCGCAGCCCACCGATCGGGGATCGGGTCTGGGTCACCTTGAGCCGCCCCATCACGCACCGGTCCCGGCGGACTGGGCGCGCAGCATGGCGGCCGGAGCGACCTCGTCCACGGGCAGGCCGCGGCGGGCGGCCACGGCCTCCGGACGCTCCAGGCCCTTGAGGGCCTCGACCGTCGCGTGGACGATGTTGATGGCGTTGTCGGAGCCGAGGCTCTTGGACAGCACATCGTGGATGCCCGCGCACTCGAGGACCGCACGGACCGGGCCGCCGGCGATGACACCGGTACCCGGGGAGGCGGGGCGGAGCATGACGACGCCGGCCGCGGCCTCACCCTGGACGGGGTGCGGGATCGTGCCCTGGATGCGGGGGACCTTGAAGAACTGCTTCTTGGCCTCCTCGACACCCTTGGCGATCGCGGAGGGGACCTCCTTGGCCTTGCCGTAGCCCACGCCCACGGTGCCGTCGCCGTCACCGACGACGACGAGAGCCGTGAAGCTGAACCGCCGGCCACCCTTGACGACCTTGGCGACGCGGTTGATGGTGACGACGCGCTCGAGGTACGTGCTCTTCTCGGCGTCCCGACCCTCGCGGCCGCCGCGACGGTCGTCGCGACGGTCCCGGCGCTCGCCGCGCTCGGGGCCGGTGCCTCGACGCTGGGGTCCTGGCATCAGATGTTCCTCATTTCGATGACGACTCGGTTCGTGGCGGTCACAGGGCCAGCCCACCTTCCCGCGCGCCGTCCGCGATGGCGGCGACGCGGCCGTGGTACTTGTTGCCACCGCGGTCGAAGACGACGGCCTCGACGCCGGCGGCCTTCGCGCGCTCGGCGACCATCTCGCCGACCCGCTTGGCCTTGGCGGTCTTGTCGCCCTCGAAGCGTGCGCAGGTCGGCCTCCATCGTCGACGCCGACGCCACGGTCTTGCCGAGCGTGTCGTCGACGACCTGGACGAAGATGTGCCGGGCCGACCGGGTGACGACGAGGCGGGGCCGCGTGGCGGTGCCGCTCACGTGCTTGCGGACGCGGTTGTGCCGACGCCCCCGAGCGGAGGCCTTGCCCTTGCCGCGCTTGACGGTGATAGCCATGGTTACTTACCAGCCTTTCCGACCTTGCGGCGGATGTGCTCGCCCGCGTAGCGCACGCCCTTGCCCTTGTACGGGTCGGGCTTGCGGAGCTTGCGGATGTTCGCGGCCACCTCGCCGACGAGCTGCTTGTCGATGCCCTGGACCGAGAACCGGGTCGGGGCCTCGACGACGAAGGCGATGCCCTGCGGCGGCTCGACGGTGATCGGGTGGCTGTAGCCGAGGGCGAACTCGAGGTTCGTGCCCTTGGCGACGACGCGGTAGCCCGTTCCGACGATCTCGAGCTTCTTCTCGTAGCCCTCGGTCACGCCGAGGACCATGTTGTTGATGAGGGTCCGGGTCAGGCCGTGGAGCGACCGCGACTCGCGCTCGTCGTCCGGGCGCTTGACCTCGAGGCCCTGCTCGCCCTTCTCGACGGTGATCGGCGCGGCCACGACGTGGCTCAGCTCGCCCTTGGGGCCCTTGACCGTCACGGTCTGGCCGTCGATGGTGATGTCGACGCCGGTCGGGATGGTGACCGGCATACGTCCGATTCGAGACATGTCGGCTCCCCTTACCAGACGTAGGCGAGGACTTCCCCACCTACACCCTTGTTCGCGCACTGCTTGTCGGTCAGCAGCCCGGACGACGTGGAGATGATCGCCACGCCGAGACCACCGAGCACCTTGGGCAGGTTGGTGGACTTGGCGTAGACGCGCAGCCCCGGCTTCGACACCCGGCGCAGGCCGGCGATCGAGCGCTCGCGGTTCGGGCCGTACTTGAGGTTGATCGTCAGCGTCTTGCCGACCTCCGCGTCCTCGACGGCGAACGAGGCGATGTAGCCCTCGGCCTGGAGGATCTCGGCGATGTTCGACTTCAGCTTGCTGAACGGCATGGAGACGGTGTCCTTGTGCGCCGAGTTGGCGTTGCGGACGCGGGTCAGCATGTCCGCGATCGGGTCGGTCATGGTCATCGGGCTTCTGCCCTCTCTCACCGCGGTTTCACCCCGGTTCGGGGCGACCTTCGATGTAGATCGTCTGTACAGGTCGGTGATGCGTCGTCCGGGTGGGACCCGGTATGCCGCGCACCTCGGCGGGTGGGCACGGTCCGCCGTGCGGCGGCATACCCTCGTCGAGCTCGGCTCAGCGGGTCACCAGCTGGACTTGGTCACGCCGGGGAGCTCGCCCCGGTGCGCCATCTCCCGCAGGCAGATCCGGCAGAGGCCGAACTTGCGGTAGACCGAGTGCGGCCGGCCGCAGCGCTGGCAGCGCGTGTAGGCGCGGACCTTGAACTTCGGCTTCCGGTTCGCCTTGTTGATCAGGGCGGTCTTGGCCATGCTCAGTTCTCCTTGAACGGGAAACCGAGCGCCTTGAGCAGGGCCCGTCCCTCGTCGTCGTTCGTCGCCGTCGTGACGACGGTGATGTCCATCCCGCGGACCCGGTCGATCCGGTCCTGGTCGATCTCGTGGAACATCGACTGCTCGGTGAGACCGAAGGTGTAGTTGCCGTTGCCGTCGAACTGGTTCGCGGACAGGCCACGGAAGTCGCGGATACGGGGCAGCGCGATGCTGACGAGCCGGTCGAGGAACTCCCACATCCGGTCGCCGCGGAGCGTCGCGTGGGCGCCGATCGGCATGCCCTCGCGCAGCTTGAACTGGGCGATCGACTTGCGGGCCTTCGTGACGACCGGCTTCTGGCCGGTGATCGCCGTGAGGTCGCGGACGGCACCCTCGATGAGCTTGCTGTCCTTCGCCGCGTCGCCGACACCCATGTTGACGACGACCTTGACGACGCCGGGCACCTGCATGACGTTGGCGTAGCCGAACTGGTCCTGCAGGGTGGCGCGGATCTCGGCGCCGTAGCGCTCCTTGAGACGGGGCATCGCCCGCTCGGTCTGGGTCGCGGTCATCACAGGTCCTTACCCGAGCGCGCGGCCACCCGGACCCGGCTCGTCTTCTGGCGGTCGCCGCGCTCGACGGTCTCGACGCGGGTCTTGATCCGCGTCGGCTTCTTGTCGGCGGGGTCGATGACCGCCACGTTGCTCACGTGGATGGGCGCCTCCTGGACCATGAGGCCACCGGTGCGGGAGCCACGGGTCGTCTCGCCGGCCTTCGTGTGCCGGGTGACCCGGTTGACGCCCTCGACGGTGACCCGGCGGGCCTCGCGGTCGACCGCGATGACCTTGCCGGTGGCACCGGCGTCCTTGCCGGCCAGCACCTGGACGGTGTCGCCCTTCTTGATCTTCATCTTCGCCATGGCTTACAGCACCTCCGGGGCGAGCGAGATGATCTTCATGAACTTCTTCTCGCGCAGCTCACGGCCGACGGGGCCGAAGATTCGGGTCCCGCGCGGGTCGCCGTCGGGACGCAGGATGACGGCGGCGTTCTCGTCGAAGCGGATGTAGGAGCCGTCCGGACGACGGCGCTCCTTCGAGGTCCGCACGACGACGGCCTTGACGACATCGCCCTTCTTGACGTTGCCGCCGGGGATCGCGTCCTTGACCGTGGCGACGACCGTGTCACCGATGCCGGCGTAGCGCCGGCCCGAGCCACCGAGCACCCGGATGACGAGGATCTCCTTCGCTCCGGTGTTGTCGGCGACGCGCAGTCGACTCTCCTGCTGGATCACTTCGCCTTCTCCAAAATCTCCACGACGCGCCAGCGCTTCGTCGCCGACAGCGGGCGGGTCTCCATGATGAGGACGCGGTCGCCGACGCCCGCCGAGTTCGCCTCGTCGTGCGCCTTGACCTTGCTCGTGCGCCGAATGACCTTGCCGTACAGGGCGTGCTTGACGCGGTCCTCGACCTCGACGACGACGGTCTTGTCCATCTTGTCGCTGACGACGTAGCCCTGACGGGTCTTGCGGTAGTTGCGGCCGGTGTCGGCGGTCGCCTCGGTCATCGTGGCCTCCGTGGTGTTCTCGCTCATGCCGTGGCCTCGTCCTTCTCCGGGGCTCCACCGATGCCGAGCTCGCGCTCACGCATCTCGGTGTAGATCCGGGCGATGTCCTTGCGGACGGCGCGCAGCCGGCCGTGGTTGTCCAGCTGGCCGGTGGCCGACTGGAACCGGAGGTTGAACAGCTCCTCCTTGGCCTTGCGCAGCTCGTCGACGAGACGGTCGTCGTCGAACCCACGAAGGTCGCTGGACTTGAGGTCCTTGGAACCGACTGCCATCAGATGTCACCACCTTCACGCTGGACGAAGCGGCACTTCATCGGCAGCTTGTGCATGGCCAGACGCATCGCCTCGCGGGCGACGTCCTCGGTCACGCCCGACAGCTCGAACATGACGCGGCCCGGCTTGACGTTCGCGACCCACCACTCGGGCGAGCCCTTGCCGGACCCCATCCGGGTCTCGGCCGGCTTCTTGGTCAGCGGACGGTCGGGGTAGATGTTGATCCACACCTTTCCGCCACGCTTGATGTACCGGGTCATCGCGATACGGGCCGACTCGATCTGCCGGTTCGTCACGTATGCCGGCTCGAGGGCCTGGATGCCGTAGTCACCGAAGGCGATCGTGGTGCCGCCCTTGGCAGCGCCCGAGCGTCCCGGGTGGTGCTGCTTGCGGTGCTTGACTCGACGAGGAATGAGCATCAGCTGGCCTCTCCCTCAGTGGTGGACGGGGTGCTCGTGCGCCTCGGGCGCGGACGCCGCGGGAGCCGTGGCCGCGGGGGCCTCGGTGCGGTCGCCGCGCCGGGCGCGAGCCGGACGGTCGCCACCGTCGCGGCGCGGGCCACGGCCCTGACGCGGCGCGGCGGCCTGCTGGGCGGCGAGCTCACGCGCGGTGAGGTCGCCCTTGTAGATCCACACCTTGACGCCGATCCGGCCGAACGTCGTGCGGGCCTCGTAGAACCCGTAGTCGATGTTGGCGCGCAGCGTGTGCAGCGGGACCCGGCCCTCGCGGTAGAACTCGGTGCGGCTCATCTCGGCGCCGCCGAGACGGCCGGAGACCTGAACCCGGATGCCCTTGGCGCCGGCGCGGGTCGCCGACTGCATGCCCTTGCGCATCGCGCGCCGGAAGGACACGCGGGCGCTCAGCTGCTCGGCGATGCCCTGGGCGACGAGCTGGGCGTCGGTCTCGGGGTTCTTGACCTCGAGGATGTTGAGCTGGACCTGCTTGCCGGTGAGCTTCTCGAGCTCGCCGCGGATCCGGTCGGCCTCCGCGCCACGACGGCCGATGACGATGCCCGGCCGGGCGGTGTGGATGTCGACGCGGACCCGGTCACGGGTGCGCTCGATGTCGACGCGCGCGATGCCCGCCCGCTCCATGCCCTCGGACATGAGCTTGCGGATCGCGACGTCCTCCTTGACGTAGTCGCGGTAGCGCTGGCCCTCCTTGGTGGAGTCAGCGAACCAGCGGCTCCGGTGCTCGGTCGTGATGCCCAGACGGAAGCCGTGCGGGTTGACCTTCTGACCCATTAGCGGTTGCCTCCCTTGCTGGACTTCGTGGACTTGCCCGTCGGCTTGTCGGCGGGGACCTGCTCGACGACGACGGTGATGTGGCTCGTGCGCTTGTTGATCCGGCCCGCGCGGCCCTGCGCCCGGGGGCGGAACCGCTTCATGGTCGGGCCCTCGTCGACGAACGCGTGGGCGACGACGAGCTCACGCTCGTCGAAGCGCTCCGCGTGCGGCGTCGGCCTTGACCCGCGCGTTGGCGATGGCGCTCTCGAGGACCTTGCGGATCGGCTCGCTCGCACCCTGCGGGGCGAACCGGAGCGTCGCCACGGCGTCGGCTCGCGTTCTTGCCGCGGATGAGGGCGACGACCCGGCGGGCCTTCTGCGGCGCGACCCGCACGTGCCGGGCGACGGCCCGGGACTGGGTCACCTCGGTGGTGTCGGTGGTGGCCATCAGCGGCGCCGCCCCTTCTTGTCGTCCTTCACGTGACCCTTGAAGGTGCGGGTCGGTGCGAACTCGCCGAGCTTGTGGCCGACCATCGCCTCGGTGACGAACACCGGGACGTGCTTGCGGCCGTCGTGGACGGCGAGGGTGTGGCCGAGCATGTCCGGGCTGATGACCGACCGGCGCGACCAGGTCTTGATGACGTTCTTGGTGCCCGCTTCGTTCTGGGCGTCCACCTTCTTCTGAAGGTGGTCGTCGATGAAGGGGCCCTTCTTCAGGCTACGAGGCATGTGTCAATGGCTCCTATCAGCGCTTCTTGCCCGTGCGGCGGCGGCGGACGATCATCTTGTCGCTGGCCTTGCCAGGGCGACGGGTCCGGCCCTCGGGCTGGCCCCAGGGACTCACCGGGTGCCGGCCTCCGGAGGTGCGGCCCTCACCACCACCGTGCGGGTGGTCGACCGGGTTCATGACGACACCGCGGACGGTCGGGCGCTTGCCCTTCCAGCGCGACCGGCCGGCCTTGCCCCAGTTGATGTTGGACTGCTCGGCGTTGCCGACCTCGCCGATCGTCGCGCGGCAGCGCGCGTCGACGTTGCGGATCTCGCCGGACGGCATCCGCAGCTGGGCGTAGGGGCCGTCCTTCGCGACGAGCTGGACGCGGACCCCGGCCGAGCGGGCGATCTTCGCGCCGCCGCCGGGCCGCAGCTCGACGGCGTGGATGACCGTACCGGTCGGGATGTTGCGCAGCGGCAGCGAGTTGCCGGGCTTGATGTCGGCGCCGGGACCGTTCTCGATGGCGTCGCCCTGCCGGAGCCGGTTCGGCGCGAGGATGTAGCGCTTCTCGCCGTCGGCGTAGTGCAGGAGCGCGATGCGCGCGGTCCGGTTGGGGTCGTACTCGATGTGCGCGACCGTGGCCGGCACGCCGTCCTTGTCATGGCGACGGAAGTCGATGACCCGGTAGGCGCGCTTGTGCCCGCCGCCGATGTGGCGGGTGGTGATCCGGCCGTTGTTGTTGCGACCGCCGGTCTTGGTCAGCGGACGAACGAGCGACTTCTCGGGCGTCGAGCGGGTGACCTCGACGAAGTCGGCCACGCTCGAGCCACGACGCCCAGGCGTCGTCGGCTTGTACTTGCGGATACCCATGGTGTGTGTCCTTCAGTCCTCGTTCGTCTCAGACGCCGGCAGAGCCGAAGATGTCGATGGTGCCCTCGCGGAGGGTGACGATGGCGCGCTTGGTGTCCTTGCGCTTGCCGACGCCGAACCGGGTGCGACGGGCCTTGCCCTGGCGGTTCATCGTGTGGACCGAGTCGACCTTGACGCCGAAGATCTCCTCGACGGCGATCTTGATCTCGGTCTTGTTCGAGCGCGGGTCGACGAGGAAGGTGTACTTGCCCTCGTCGAGCAGCCCGTAGGACTTCTCGGAGACGACCGGCGCGATGAGGACGTCGCGGGGGTTCTTGGCAGTCATCGCAGCCTCACTTCTCCTTCGCGGAGTCATCGGACTTCTTGGCACGGCTGCCGGCCTTCTTGAACCCGGCGGCCTCGGCGGCGGCCTCGTCCGTGAACCAGAACTCGGCGACCGTCGTGTCGTACCAGCGGCCACCCGGGGCGTGGTAGAGCCCCGAGTCGGCGTTGCCCTTGACGGTGTAGCCCTCGGGGGCCGAGCCGTCCTCGGTGGCCGGGGCGGCGCCCTCGGG
This sequence comes from uncultured Actinomycetota bacterium, assembly GCA_963745335.1. Classification (GTDB taxonomy): domain Bacteria; phylum Actinomycetota; class Actinomycetes; order Actinomycetales; family Dermatophilaceae; genus CAVSJJ01. The sequence goes on along the minus strand of CAVUXP010000005.1, from coordinate 168,470 downwards.
GAGGTCGGCCGCGGCGGCCGGAGCGGCCTCCTCGGCCGGCTCGCAGCGGGCTTCTCCGCCTTCTCCGCCTTCGCCGGCAGCTTCTCCGCCTTCGTCGGGCTTCTCGGCCTTCTCGGCCGTGGCGGCCTCGGCGACCTCCACCGGGAGGTCCTCGGCGCGGACGAGCGACCTCGGCCCGGCGACGAAGTCGTCGAAGGCGGCCTGGGTGAAGACGATGTCGTCGGCGCACAGGACGTCGTAGGTGTTGAGCTGGTCCGCGGCGAGAACGTGGACGTTCGCGAGGTTGCGGACCGACTTCAGCGAGACGATGTCGCTGCGGTCGAGGACGACGAGCAGGTTCGGGCGCTCGGTGAGCCCCGACAGCAGCGCCGCCGCCGACTTCGCCGACGGGGCGTCCCCGGTGACGATCGACCCGACGACGTGGATGCGGCCGTGGCGGGCCCGGTCGGACAGGGCGCCCCGCAGGGCGGCGGCCTTCATCTTCTTCGGGGTGCGCTGGTTGTAGGAGCGCGGCTGCGGGCCGTGGACGGTGCCACCGCCGGCGAACTGCGGCGCGCGGGTCGAGCCCTGACGGGCGCGACCGGTGCCCTTCTGGCGGTAGGGCTTCTTGCCCCCACCGCGGACCATGCCGCGGGTCTTCGTCGCGTGGGTGCCCTGGCGCGCGGCGGCGAGCTGGGCGACGACGACCTGGTGGATCAGCGGGACGTTCGTCTGCACGTCGAAGATCTCGGCGGGCAGGTCGACGGCCACGGTCGTGGCCTTGGCAGCGGACGTAGCCATGGGATCAAGCCCCCTTCGCCGCGGTGCGGACGAGAACGACGGCGCCGGCCGGGCCCGGGACGGCGCCCTTGACGAGCAGCAGGCCCTTCTCGGCGTCGACGGCGTGGATCGTGAGGTTCTGGGTGGTCTGGCGCACCCCGCCCATCCGTCCGGCCATCCGCATCCCCTTGAAGACGCGGCCCGGGGTGGCGCAGCCACCGATCGAGCCCGGCTTGCGGTGGTTGCGGTGTGCACCGTGGGAGGCGCCGACGCCGGAGAACCCGTGGCGCTTCATCACGCCCGCGAAGCCCTTGCCCTTGGTCGTGCCGGTGACGTCGACGACCTGGCCGGCCTCGAACACCTCGGCGGTGACCTCCTGGCCCAGCGCGAAGTCCGCGGCGTTCGCGGTTCGCAGCTCGACGAGGTGGCGACGCGGCGTGACGCCGGCCTTCTCGAAGTGGCCGGAGAGGGGCTGGGTGACCTTGCGCGGGTCGATGGCGCCGAAGCCCAGCTGCACCGCGGCATACCCATCGGCGTCCGCCGTGCGGACCTGGGTGACGACGCAGGGGCCGGCCTTGATGACGGTGACGGGGACGAGCTTGCTGTCGGCGTCCCACACCTGGGTCATGCCGAGCTTCTCGCCCAGCAGGCCCGTGACGGTCCTGGTGGCAGTGTGAGTCATGATCGTCGGCCTCAGAGCTTGATCTCGATGTTGACGTCGGCCGGCAGGTCGAGACGCATCAGCGAGTCGACGGCCTTCGGCGTCGGGTCGATGATGTCGATGAGGCGCTTGTGGGTGCGCATCTCGAAGTGCTCGCGGCTGTCCTTGTACTTGTGGGGCGAGCGGATGACCACGAAGACGTTCTTCTCCGTGGGCAGCGGCACCGGGCCCACCACCGTGGCGCCGGCACGGGTCACCGTGTCGACGATCTTCCGCGCCGAGCTGTCGATGACCTCGTGGTCATACGACTTCAGGCGGATGCGGATCTTCTGTCCCGCCATCTGCGTTCCCGTCTCTCTCTCGCCGTCGTGCTGTGGTTCGTCGGCGGGTCCTGTTCTCCGACCCCCGCGGTCGGGTGTGTCGCGGCTGCGTCGCAGCCCCGCGCCGGCGCTTTCGCGCTTCCCGTGGGCGGATGTCGGTTCCCGGTGGACCCGGGCCTGGCCGACCCGATGTGTCGCCCCGCCGCAGCGGTTCGATTCGTTGTCATCGGGTGTGCGCACCGGCGTCCGTCGACGGCATCGGCCATCGGCGAGTCACCCGGCGCGCGCCAAGCAACCTGGCTAGTGTGCCAGAGCCGCAGCCGCCCCTCCAAATCGAGAGCCGGCCCTCCTGGTATGCCGATCATTCGGGGCCGCGCGTATCAGAACCGCCCCCGGGGCCTCCTCCCCACCAGCGACGTTTGCACGTGGGACGCACGTCGCATCCACGGGGGAAGGAATCCTGTCATGTTCAACACGCTCCGAGGCTCCCGCCTCATCCGTACGGCACTCGTCGCCACGGCCGCCGTCGGCCTCGGCGTCACCGCCGCCGCCAGCGGGTTCGCCGCCGGCACGCCGTCTCCGAACGGCACCGTCGAGAAGGCGCCGGCCACCGTCCTGCCGACGCTCGTCGCCACGGCAGGAAGCGAGCTCCACTTCGTCTCCGTCGCGCCGTGTCGCATCATCGACACCCGCGTTGCCGGCGGGCCGGTCAACAACACCACCCGCAACTTCACCGCCGACGGCCCGAACTACGCGGGTCAGGGCGGCATCGCCACGGGCTGTGACATCCCGACGAACCTCATCGCCGCCGTCCAGCTCAACCTCGGTGCCATCCCGGCCGCGGGCCAGAGCGGCTACGTCAAGGCGTGGGCGACCGGCCAGCCCGAGCCGCTGGCCTCGCTCGTCAACTACCGCGACTCCGGCGCGATCGCCAACATGGTGACGGTTCCGGTGAACGGGGCGAGCAACTTCACGGTGCGCACCCGCCGCTCGGCCCACATCTTCGCCGACGTCGCCGGCTACTGGGTCAAGCCGCTGTACGCGACCGTCAGCTCGTCCGGTTCGATCTACCTCAACCGGGCGTCGGGCGTCGTCGCCGTGACCAAGACCGGGACCGGCGCCTACACGATCACGTTCGACCGCGACGTGAGCCGGTGCTCCGCCCAGGGCACGGACCTCATCTTCTCCGGTTCGCGTGACGTCTCGGTGGACAACTCGGGCGGCGCCTCGGGCAACGTCTACGTCCGCGTCACCAACTCGTCGAACGCACTCGAGGACACCTACTTCCACGTGGGCCTCACCTGCTAGGGGTGGCTCGCACCTGACGGAAGCACGACGAGGGCCCGTATGCCGCGGCATACGGGCCCTCGCCGCGCCCTGGCCGGTCCGGGCCTTCGACCATCCAATAACCGTTTGACAGTGTCGTCCTCCGCGCCGCAGACTGCCCAAGGATTCTTGGGAGGTTGGCCATGGCATCGACGTCCGCGCAGCTGCGCGCCCTCGCCCACCCGCTCCGGCTGCGGATGCTCTCGCTGCTCACCGGCACGGACCTCACCGCGGCCGAGGTGGCCCGAGAGTTGGGCATCACCCATGCCAACGCGTCCTACCACCTCCGCTTCCTCCTCGATGCCGGCGAGCTCGTCATCAGTGGGGAGGAGTCCATCCGCGGCGGCCGGGCCCGGCGCTACCACCACCGCTGGCGCCCCGAGGAGCGGCCGCACCCCGCGCCGCCCGGCGCCGACGCCGATGACTCCCCCGCGAGCCGGGACGCGGCTCAGGAGCTGTTCGTCCGAGCGGCCGTCGACGAGCTGCAGCGCCGCTACCGGGACCGGCGGCGCGGCCTCGGCAACGTCGTGACCGACGCGGAGCTCTGGGTCGAGCCCGAGACGTACGCGCAGGCCCGGGACCTCCTCGTCCGCGCCTCGGCGCTGCTCCACGAGGGCGCCCGGCCACCGCACACCGACGGCACCGAGCGGGTCAACCTCTCGCTCTTCGCCTTCCTCATGGAGCCGGGATGACCTGGCGCGACTCCCTGCAGCCCCTTCGACACCGGCCGTTCGCGTGGTACCTCGCGTCCCGCACGGTCAACGTCTTCGGCACGACGATGGCGACGGTCGCCATGGCCTTCGCGGTCCTCGACCTCACCGGGTCCGCGACCGCCCTCGGCCAGGTGCTGGCGGCCCGGACGGTCCCGATGGTCCTGCTCCTCCTCTTCGGCGGGGTCGTCGCCGACCGGGTGCCCCGCGCGCTCGTCCTCCAGGCGACGAACCTCGTCAGCGCCGGCTCCCAGGGGGTCACGGCGGTCCTGCTCCTCACCGGACATCCGCCCCTGTGGACCCTGCTGGCACTCCAGGCCGTCGCGGGCAGCGCGAACGGGCTCGGCTTCCCCGCCATGGCCGGCATGGTCCCGACCGTCGTGCCGCCACCCCTGCTCCAGAGCGCCAACGCCCTGCTCAGCATGTCGCGGGGGCTGTGCGCCGTCCTCGGCCCCAGCGCCGGCGCGCTGCTCGTCGTCACGGTGGGCTCGGGGTGGGCGGTGCTCGCCGACGCGGCGACGTGGCTCGTCGCCGCCGTCCTGCTGCTGCCGGTGCGCCACGGGACCGTGAGGCGATCTGCCCCAGCGGCCGAGGGTCCCGCGGCGCCGTCGATGGTCGCCGACCTGCGCGAGGGCTGGTCCCTGTTCCGGCGGACGACGTGGCTGTGGGTCGTCGTCGTCGCCTTCGGCGTCCTCAACGCCGTCGGCACCGGAGCCTGGTTCACCCTCGGCCCGGCGCTGGCCGGTCAGACGATCGGCCGCCAGGCGTGGGGCTGGGTGCTCTCGGCCGAGTCCGCCGGTGTCCTCGTCGCGACGGCCGTGCTGCTCCGCGTCCGGCTCTCCCGCCCGCTCGTCTCCGGCGTCGTCGCGATCTCGGTGGTCGGGCTACCGATGGCGCTGCTCGGCCTGGCACCGCGGACCGGCCTGCTCATGGCCACCGCCCTGCTCGCCGGCGCCGGGACCGAGGTGTTCACCATCGGCTGGAGCGTCGCGGTCCAGGAGAACATCGAGGAGGCCCAGCTGTCCCGTGCGTACTCCTACGACGCCCTCGGGTCCTTCGCGGCGATGCCCCTCGGACAGCTCCTCTACGGCCCGCTCGGCGAGCGGTTCGGCTATGCCCCCGTCGTCGCGGTGAGCGGCATCGCGTACTCGGTCATCGCCCTGTCCGTGCTGGCCTCCGGCTCCGTCCGTCGCCTGCGGCGCCTCGCCCCGGCGACGGCATCGAGCGGGTCGTCGGGCAGCTGACCGACCGCCGAGCGGCGAGGCACGCCGGCGCCCGGACGGCGACGGGCCCCCGCACCGAAGCTGGTGCGGGGGCCCGTCGGATGCCGGTGGCCCGGCGTCAGGTCACTTGTTGATCTTGGTGACCCGGCCGGCGCCGACGGTGCGGGAGCCCTCGCGGATCGCGAACTTCAGGCCCTCCTCCATCGCGATCGGCTGGATGAGCTCGACGGACATGTCGGTGTTGTCACCGGGCATGACCATCTCGGTGCCCTCGGGCAGGTGGACGACGCCCGTCACGTCCGTGGTCCGGAAGTAGAACTGCGGACGGTAGTTGTCGTAGAACGGCGTGTGCCGGCCACCCTCGTCCTTGGACAGGATGTAGACGTTGGCGTCGAACTCGGTGTGCGGCGTGATCGAGCCGGGCTTGACGACGACCTGGCCGCGCTCGACCTCCTCGCGCTTCGTGCCACGGAGCAGGAGGCCGACGTTCTCGCCCGCACGACCCTCGTCGAGCAGCTTGCGGAACATCTCGATGCCGGTGACCGTCGTCTTCTGCGAGGCCTCGTGGATGCCGACGATCTCGACCTCCTCGTTGACCTTGAGGACGCCACGCTCGATACGGCCGGTGACGACCGTGCCACGACCGGTGATCGTGAAGACGTCCTCGACCGGCATGAGGAACGGCTTGTCCGTCTCACGCTGCGGCTCGGGGATCGACTCGTCGACCGCGTCCATGAGCTCGAGGACCGTCTTGCCCCACTCGTCGTCGCCCTCGAGCGCCTTGAGCGCCGAGCAGCGGATGACGGGCAGGTCGTCGCCCGGGAACTCGTACTCGGAGAGGAGCTCACGGACCTCCATCTCGACGAGCTCGAGGATCTCCTCGTCATCGACCATGTCGGCCTTGTTGAGCGCGACGACGATGTAGGGGACGCCGACCTGGCGGGCGAGGAGGACGTGCTCCTTCGTCTGCGGCATCGGACCGTCGGTGGCGGCGACGACGAGGATCGCGCCGTCCATCTGGGCCGCACCGGTGATCATGTTCTTGATGTAGTCGGCGTGGCCCGGGCAGTCGACGTGCGCGTAGTGGCGCTGCTCGGTCTGGTACTCGATGTGCGCGATCGAGATCGTGATGCCGCGCTGCTTCTCCTCCGGAGCCTTGTCGATGTCGTCGAACGCGAACACCGGGTTCAGCTCGGGGTACTTGTCGTGCAGGACCTTCGAGATGGCCGCAGTCAGCGTCGTCTTACCGTGGTCGATGTGACCGATGGTGCCGATGTTGACGTGCGGCTTGGTCCGCTCGAACTTTGCCTTCGCCACTTGTGTCCTCCTCAGGACTGTTCTCTTGGGTTACGCCGAACGACCGACAGGACGTGGCGTCGTCTGGTGGGTGGTGCTGACTACGAAACGGCGACCAGTCTAGCGGTCACTCGCCTCGCGTCTTCTTGATGATTTCCTCGGCCACGGACTTCGGGACCTCGGCGTAGGAGTCGAACTCCATGGAGTAGTTCGCCCGGCCCTGGGTCTTGGACCGCAGGTCCCCGACGTAGCCGAACATCTCCGACAGCGGGACGAGGCCGCGGACGACCTTGGCCCCGGAGATGTCCTCCATCGCCTGGATGTGGCCACGGCGGGAGTTGATGTCGCCGATGACGTCGCCCATGTACTCCTCGGGCGTACGCACCTCGACGGACATCATCGGCTCGAGGAGGACCGGCTCCGCCTTGCGGACGGCCTCCTTGAGCGCCATCGACCCGGCGATCTTGAACGCCATCTCCGAGGAGTCGACGTCGTGGGACTGGCCGTCCAGCAGGGTGGCCTTGACTCCCACGAGCGGGTATCCGGCGAGGATGCCGTACTGCATGGCGTCCTGGATGCCCTGGTCGACCGAGGGGATGTACTCGCGCGGGACGCGGCCGCCCGTGACCTTGTTGTCGAACTCGTAGAGCTCGCCGCCGGTCGTGTCGAGCGGCTCGATGGTGATCTGGACCTTCGCGTACTGCCCCGACCCACCCGTCTGCTTCTTGTGGGTGTAGTCGAGCTTCTCGACCGTCCGCCGGATCGTCTCGCGGTAGGCCACCTGCGGCTTGCCGACGTTCGCCTCGACCTTGAACTCACGCTTCATCCGGTCGACGAGGATGTCGAGGTGCAGCTCGCCCATGCCGGCGATGATCGTCTGGCCGGTGTCCTCGTCGAGGGAGACCTGGAAGGTCGGGTCCTCCTCGGCGAGCTTCTGGATGGCCGTGCTCAGCTTCTCCTGGTCGCTCTTGGTCTTGGGCTCGATGGCAACCTGGATGACCGGCTCGGGGAAGGTCATCGACTCGAGGACCACCGGGTCCTGCGGGTCGCAGAGGGTGTCGCCCGTCGTCGTGTCCTTGAGGCCGATCATCGCGTAGATGTGGCCGGCCTGGGCGCGCTCGACGGGGTTCTCCTTGTTGGCGTGCATCTGGAACAGCTTCCCGACGCGCTCCTTCTTCAGCTTGGTCGAGTTCATGACCTGGCTGCCCGCGTCGACCCGGCCCGAGTAGACCCGGACGAACGTCAGCTTGCCGAAGAACGGGTGCGCCGCGACCTTGAACGCGAGCGCCGAGAAGGGCTCCTCGCTGTCCGGGTGGCGGTCGACCTTGTCCTCCTCGGAGCCCGGGCGGTGCCCCACCATGGGCGGGACGTCGAGCGGGCTGGGGAGGAAGTCGATGACGGCGTCGAGCATGGGCTGCACGCCCTTGTTCTTGAACGCCGAGCCGCACAGGACCGGGTAGGCGGCGTTGGCGACGGTCATCGCGCGGATGCCGGCCTTGAGGTCCTCGAGCGAGAGCTCGCCCTCCTCGAGGTACTTCTCCAGGAGGTCCTCGTTGGCCTCGGCGACGGCCTCGACGAGCTCGTGGCGGTACTGCTCCGCCTTCTCGACGAGGTCGGCCGGGATGTCCTCGAGCGAGTAGTCCTCGCCCTTGCCGACCTCACCGCGCCAGAGCATGGCCTTCATCTGGAGCAGGTCGACGACGCCCTCGAAGGAGCTCTCGGCGCCGATCGGCAGCTGGACGACGAGCGGGGTCGCACCGAGCCGGTCCTTGATCGTCTGCACGGTGAAGTAGAAGTCGGCGCCGAGCTTGTCCATCTTGTTGACGAAGCAGATGCGCGGGACCTCGTACTTGTCCGCCTGACGCCACACCGTCTCCGACTGGGGCTCGACGCCCTCCTTGCCGTCGAAGACGGCGACGGCGCCGTCGAGAACGCGCAGCGAGCGCTCGACCTCGACGGTGAAGTCGACGTGGCCGGGGGTGTCGATGATGTTGATCTGGTTGTTCTTCCAGAAGGTCGTCGTCGCGGCCGACGTGATGGTGATGCCGCGCTCCTGCTCCTGCTCCATCCAGTCCATCGTGGCCGCGCCGTCGTGGACCTCACCGATCTTGTAGTTGATCCCGGTGTAGAAGAGGACGCGCTCCGTCGTCGTGGTCTTGCCGGCGTCGATGTGCGCCATGATGCCGATGTTGCGGACCTTCGTGAGGTCCGTCAGGACGTCGAGTGCCACTTAGGTTCTCATCTCGCTCGTGGTCGTGGTTCTCAGGTGTGGGTGTCGGCGGCCGACCGCGCTGTCGGGTCCGCTGCGGCGCCCCGGCCGGTATGCCGGCCGCAGGTGGTGCGGGCGCGGCATACCGGCGCTCGGGTCACCAGCGGTAGTGCGCGAAGGCCTTGTTCGACTCGGCCATCTTGTGGGTGTCCTCGCGGCGCTTCACCGCGGCGCCGAGGCCGTTGGAGGCGTCGAGGATCTCGTTCATGAGCCGCTCGGTCATCGTCTTCTCTCGGCGCTGCCGGGAGTAGCCGACGAGCCAGCGCAGCGACAGGGTCGTCGCGCGGGTCGGCTTGACCTCGACCGGCACCTGGTAGGTCGCACCGCCGACGCGGCGGGACTTGACCTCGAGGGTCGGCCGGATGTTGTCGAGGGCGCGCTTGAGGGTGACGACCGGGTCGGTGCCGGTCTTGTCCCGGCAGCCCTCGAGGGCGCCGTAGACGATGTTCTCGGCGATCGACTTCTTGCCGTCGAGGAGCACCTTGTTGACCAGGGCGGTCACGAGGGGGCTGCCGTACACGGGGTCGACGACGAGCGGACGCTTGGGAGCAGGACCCTTACGAGGCATCAGTTCTTCTCCTTCTTCGCGCCGTAGCGGGACCGGGCCTGCTGGCGGCCCTTGACGCCCTGCGTGTCGAGCGACCCGCGGATGATCTTGTAGCGCACGCCGGGAAGGTCCTTCACCCGGCCGCCGCGGACGAGCACGATCGAGTGCTCCTGGAGGTTGTGACCGACGCCAGGGATGTAGGCGGTGACCTCGATGCCGCTCGTCAGGCGCACGCGGGCGACCTTGCGCAGCGCCGAGTTCGGCTTCTTCGGGGTGGTGGTGTAGACGCGGGTGCAGACCCCGCGGCGCTGCGGCGAGCCCTTGAGGGCAGGGGTCTTGACCTTCGCGGTCTTGTCCTGCCGGCCCTTGCGCACCAGCTGGTTGATGGTAGGCAACCTGATCTCCGTACTCTGGTCGATGCCCGCCGGCTCGGCCGTGCCGGCCGGTCGGACTCCTTGTCATGGCCCTCCCCGCCCCCCGCGGTCGGGAGTGTCGGAGGGGGTTCTCTCCCCTGCACTCCCCATGGCTGATCGTCGAGAACGTCGATCGTGGATGGGGCGCCCGGCGAGAGGTGGGCGCGCCGAGCATGAGCCGCTCGGCGGGCGGCATCCGGACCTAGCCAGACGCAGAGATAAATGCTACCGGCAGGCAGGCATGCGGCCAAATCGCCCGGGCCCAGACGGGGGCCGGTCAGAGCCGCTCGAACGCGGGAGCGTAGCGGAACGGCCCGGCGAGGTCCGCCCGCCACGCCCGCAGCACCCTGACCTGGAAGAACCGGTCGCGCCACGGCCCCGGCGAGACGATCCCTCGTCCGGCAGCCGTCTCGAACCCGAACCAGCCGTAGTAGTCGGGGTCACCGAGCAGGACCAGGCATGGCTCGCCGCGGCGGTCCGCGGTGGCGATGACCGCGGCCATGAGGGCCGAGCCGATCCCCTGGTGCTGGACGTCCGGAGCCACGGCGAGCGGCCCGAGCCCCACGGACGGGCGCCCGGCGAGGCTCGCCCGGCTACAGAGCACCTGGCCGAGGACCGCCCCGTCGAGGACGGCCACGAAGGTCAGCTCGGGGAGACGTCGCCGTCGGCCCGCAGGCCGTCGACGAGGACGGTCTCGACGGCATGCGCGGCCCCGTCCGGCACCGGGAAGGCGCGGTCGAGCAGCGACCGGACGGCGCCGACGTCGCCGGGCTCCTCGCGGCGGATGACCAGGTCCGGGCGCATCCTCACTCCCGTCGGATCAGCGTGTAGAGGCCGTAGTCGACGGTCCGGCCCTCCCGATGAACGGTGACGGTGCGCTCCTGGACCCGGTCCCGCTGTCCGGCGACCTCGCGCAGCGCGGCGAGCAGCCCCGGCGCGCGGTGCGAGGACCAGACGACGAGGGCCCCTCCGGGGGCGAGCCGGTCCCGGGCGACGGCGAGGGCCGGGCGCGGCATACAGGCCGGCGTTGGAGGCGTGGACGAGGAAGTCCGGGCCGTTGTCGACGTCGAGGAGGACGAGGTCCCACGGTCCCGTCGGGCCGACCGTCCCGGCGAGCACATCGGCGACGTCGGCGACGTGGAGGGCGCAACGCGGGTCGTCGGTGAGTCCGGCGAGCTCGGGTACCACCGCATCCCTGGCCCAGTCCACGAGGGGTGCGGCGAGCTCGACGACGTCGACCTGCGCGACACGGGGGTCGGCGAGGACGGCGCGCGCCGTGAAGCCCAGGCCGAGGCCGCCGACGAGCACCCTGGCCGGGTGGGCGTGCCGCGCCAGGGCGTCACGGGCCAGCGCCTCCTCGGTCCCCGATGTCGATGGTGTCCATCGCGAACACCCCGTTGACGATCAGCTCGAGGACCTCGCCCCGCCGGCGCAACGCCACCTCGCCGAGCGGGGTGTTCTCCCGCACGACGGTTCTCAGCGGCTGCGAATCGCTCGAGCACCGGTTCAACCTAGCGCGGCCCCGCTCTCGACACTCGGCCCCGGGCCGAGCGGCCACTCGGGGAGGACAGCCGAAGGGCGGGTATGCCGCACCGGTCGGTGCGCGGCATACCCGCCCTGTCGTGGGACGGGACGGCCTCAGCTGAGGCGGTCCAGGCCGAGCTCGGCGTCGTCGAGCCGGACGGCCTCGCCGGTGCCCGGGCCGAAGACCGGGTAGGCGAAGTCCTCGTAGTTGGGCATGGAGTACATCGCGGCCTTGGCCTCCTCGGTCGGCTCGACCTTGATGTTGCGGTAGCGCATCAGGCCGGTTCCGGCCGGGATGAGCTTGCCGAGGATGACGTTCTCCTTGAGGCCGAGCAGCGGGTCGGACTTGGCCTCCATGGCCGCCTCGGTGAGGACCCGCGTCGTCTCCTGGAACGAGGCCGCGGACAGCCACGAGTCGGTCGCGAGCGACGCCTTCGTGATGCCCATGAGCTCGGGTCGACCCGAGGCGGGCCGGCCGTTCTCGGAGACGACCCGGCGGTTCTCCTCCTCGAAGCGGCCGCGCTCGGCGAGCATGCCCGGGAGGAGGTCGGCGTCGCCGGCCTCGATGATCGTGATCCGGCGGAGCATCTGCCGGACGATGACCTCGATGTGCTTGTCGTGGATCGACACACCCTGCTGGCGGTAGACGGCCTGGACCTCGTCGACGAGGTGCATCTGCACCGCGCGCGGACCGAGGATGCGCAGGACCTGCTTCGGGTCGATCGACCCCTGCGTCAGCTGGGTGCCCGCCTCGACGTGCTGGCCGTCGCTGACGAGGACGCGGGCGCGCTTGCTCACCGGGTAGGCGTGCTCGCTCGAGCCGTCGTCCGGGGTGAGCAGGATGCGCCGGGCCTTGTCGGTCTCCTCGATGGTGATCCGGCCGGTCGCCTCGGCGATCGGCGCGACGCCCTTGGGGGTGCGGGCCTCGAAGAGCTCGACGACTCGCGGCAGACCCTGGGTGATGTCGTCACCGGCCACACCACCGGTGTGGAAGGTCCGCATCGTCAGCTGGGTGCCGGGCTCACCGATCGACTGGGCGGCGATGATGCCGACCGCCTCACCGATGTCGACGAGCTTGCCGGTCGCGAGCGAGCGGCCGTAGCACTTGGCACAGGTGCCGACCTTGGAGTCGCAGGTGAGGACCGAGCGGACCTTGACCGAGTCGACCCCGGCCGCGAAGAGCGCGCCGATGACGACGTCGCCGAGGTCGATGCCGGCCTCGGCCAGCACCTCACCCGCGTCGTCGGTGACGTCCTCGGCGAGCGAGCGGGCGTAGACGGAGGTCTCGACCTCGTCGTGGACCCGGCGCTCGCCGGTCCGCTCGTCGACCTGGGAGATCGGCATGGCGAGCCCGCGGTCGGTCCCACAGTCGTCCTCGCGGATGATGACGTCCTGCGAGACGTCGACGAGGCGACGGGTGAGGTAGCCCGAGTCCGCGGTCCGCAGCGCGGTGTCCGCGAGACCCTTCCGGGAGCCGTGCGTCGAGATGAAGAACTCGAGCACCGACAGACCCTCGCGGAAGTTCGCGCGGATCGGCCGCGGGATGATGTCGCCCTTCGGGTTCGACACCAGGCCACGCATGCCGGCGATCTGGCGCAGCTGCATCCAGTTACCACGTGCGCCGGAGGACACCATCCGGAAGATGGTGTTCGTCGGCGGGATGTTCGCCTCCATCTCCTTGGCGATCTCGTTCGTCGCCTGCGTCCAGATCTCGATGAGCTCCTGACGGCGCTCGTCGTCGGTGATGAGGCCACGCTCGTACTGCGTCTGGACCTTCTCGGCCTTGGACTCGTAGCCCTCGAGGATCTCGACCTTGCGGGGCGGGGTCACGACGTCGGAGATGGCGACCGTCGTCCCGGACCGGGTGGCCCAGTAGAAGCCGTACTCCTTGAGCGCGTCGAGCGAGGCGGCGACCTCGACCTTCGTGTAGCGCTCGGCGAGGTCGTTGACGATCGTCGAGAGGCGCTTCTTGTCGACCTGGTCGTTGACGTACGGGTAGTCGACCGGGAGCGTCTCGTTGAAGAGCGCCCGACCGAGCGTCGTCTCGACGGTCCACGTGGACAGGAAGCCGTTCTCGTCGGTCTCGACACCCTCGGGCAGCTCGGCCAGCGGCGTCGGGGCGACGTCGCGCAGCCGGATCTTCACCGGGCTGCCGAGCAGGATCTCGCCGGCGTCGAAGGCCATCCGGGCCTCGGCCGTCGAGCCGAAGACGCGACCGGCGCCGGGGCCGTCCTCGACCGCGGAGGTGAGGTGGTACAGGCCGATGATCATGTCCTGGGTCGGCATGGTCACCGGGCGCCCGTCGGCCGGCTTGAGGATGTTGTTGCTCGAGAGCATGAGGATCCGGGCCTCGGCCTGCGCCTCGGCCGACAGCGGCACGTGGACCGCCATCTGGTCACCGTCGAAGTCGGCGTTGAACGCCGTGCAGACGAGCGGGTGGATCTGGATGGCCTTGCCCTCGACGAGCTGCGGCTCGAACGCCTGGATGCCGAGGCGGTGCAGCGTCGGCGCGCGGTTGAGCAGCACGGGGTGCTCGGTGATGACCTCTTCGAGGACGTCCCACACGACCGAGCGCTGGCGCTCGACCATCCGCTTGGCGGACTTGATGTTCTGGGCGTGGTCGAGGTCGACGAGCCGCTTCATGACGAACGGCTTGAACAGCTCGAGCGCCATCTGCTTCGGCAGCCCGCACTGGTGCAGCTTGAGCTGCGGACCGACGACGATGACCGACCGGCCGGAGTAGTCGACCCGCTTGCCGAGGAGGTTCTGGCGGAACCGCCCCTGCTTGCCCTTGAGCATGTCGGACAGCGACTTGAGCGGCCGGTTGCCCGGACCGGTGACCGGACGGCCACGGCGGCCGTTGTCGAAGAGGCTGTCGACGGCCTCCTGGAGCATCCGCTTCTCGTTGTTGACGATGATCTCCGGCGCGCCGAGGTCGAGGAGCCGCTTGAGGCGGTTGTTCCGGTTGATGACCCGGCGGTAGAGGTCGTTGAGGTCGGAGGTCGCGAAGCGGCCACCGTCGAGCTGCACCATCGGGCGCAGGTCCGGCGGGATGACCGGGATCGCGTCGAGGACCATGCCCGAGGGCTGGTTCGTCGTCGTCTGGAACGCGCTGACGACCTTGAGCCGCTTGAGGGCGCGGGTCTTGCGCTGGCCCTTGCCGGTCGCGATGATCTCGCGCAGGCTCGCGGCCTCGGCCTCGAGGTCGAAGGTCTCGAGCCGCTTCTGGATCGCCGCGGCGCCCATGCCGCCCTCGAAGTAGAGGCCGAACCGGTCGCGCATCTCGCGGTAGAGGACCTCGTCGCCCTCGAGGTCCTGGACCTTGAGGTTCTTGAACCGGTCCCAGACCTGCTCGAGGCGCTCGACCTCCGCGTCGGCCCGACGACGGATCGCGTTCATCTCGCGCTCGGCCGAGTCGCGGACCTTGCGCTTGGCGTCGGACTTGGCGCCCTCGGCCTCGAGAGCGGCGATGTCCTCCTCGAGCTTCTTGGCACGCGTCTCGACGTCGGCGTCGCGACGGTTCTCGATCTCCTTCTTCTCGACCCCGATCTGCGCCTCGAGCGAGGGCAGGTCGGTGTGCCGCTGGTCCTCGTCGACGTGCGTGATCATGTACGCCGCGAAGTAGATGACCTTCTCGAGGTCCTTCGGGGCGAGGTCGAGGAGGTACCCGAGCCGGCTCGGGACGCCCTTGAAGTACCAGATGTGGGTGACGGGGGCGGCGAGCTCGATGTGGCCCATCCGCTCGCGGCGGACGGCCGCCCGGGTCACCTCGACGCCGCAGCGCTCACAGATGATGCCCTTGAAGCGGACCCGCTTGTACTTGCCGCAGGCGCACTCCCAGTCCCGGGTCGGGCCGAAGATCTTCTCGCAGAAGAGGCCGTCCTTCTCGGGCTTGAGGGTGCGGTAGTTGATCGTCTCGGGCTTCTTGACCTCACCGTGGCTCCAGGCACGGATGTCCTCGGCAGTGGCGAGGCCGATCCGGAGCTCGTCGAAGAAGTTGACGTCGAGCACGCGATTCCTTCTCTCGGTTTCGTTCGAAAATCTGTGGTTGAGATGTGTCTCGGTCGGTGGTGCGAGCGGGGTATGCCGCGACCGCTGAGGCGGTCCGCGGCATACCCGCGCGTCACACCTCTTCGACGCTGCTCGGCTCCCGCCGGCTCAGGTCGATGCCCAGCTCCTCGGCGGCCCGGAAGACGTCCTCCTCGGCCTCACGCATCTCGATGGCCTGGCCGTCGCTGGACAGGACCTCGACGTTGAGGCAGAGGGACTGCATCTCCTTGATGAGCACCTTGAAGGACTCGGGGATGCCCGGCTCGGGGATGTTGTCGCCCTTGACGATCGCCTCGTAGACCTTGACCCGGCCGTTGACGTCGTCGGACTTGATCGTGAGCAGCTCCTGCAGCGCGTAGGCCGCGCCGTAGGCCTCGAGCGCCCAGACCTCCATCTCACCGAAGCGCTGGCCACCGAACTGGGCCTTACCGCCGAGCGGCTGCTGGGTGATCATCGAGTACGGACCCGTGCTGCGCGCGTGGATCTTGTCGTCCACGAGGTGGTGCAGCTTGAGGATGTACATGTAGCCGACGGAGATCGCCTCGGGGAACGGCTCACCGGACCGGCCGTCGAACAGCCGCGCCTTGCCGGACGCGTCGATGAGCCGGTCGCCGTCCCGGGTGGGGAGCGTCGAGCCGAGCAGACCGACGATCTCGTTCTCGCGGGCGCCGTCGAAGACCGGCGACGCGACGCGGGTACCCGGCTCGGCCTGACGGGCCTCCTCGGGGATGAGCGCCGCCCAGTCGGGGTTGCCCTCGATCTGCCACCCCTGGGCCGCGGCCCAGCCGAGGTGGAGCTCGAGGATCTGCCCGACGTTCATCCGGCCCGGGACACCGAGCGGGTTGAGCACGACGTCGACGGGGGTGCCGTCCTCGAGGAACGGCATGTCCTCGACCGGGAGGATCTTGGAGATGACGCCCTTGTTGCCGTGCCGGCCGGCCAGCTTGTCACCGTCGGTGATCTTGCGCTTGTTGGCGACGTAGACCCGGACGAGCTGGTTGACGCCGGGCGGGAGCTCGTCGCCGTCGTCCTTGTCGAACACCTTGACGCCGATGACCGTGCCGGTCTCGCCGTGCGGCACCTTGAGGGACGTGTCGCGGACCTCGCGAGCCTTCTCACCGAAGATCGCGCGGAGCAGCCGCTCCTCGGGGGTGAGCTCGGTCTCGCCCTTGGGCGTCACCTTGCCGACGAGGAGGTCGCCGTCGCGGACCTCGGCGCCGATCCGGATGATCCCGCGCTCGTCGAGGTCGGCGAGGACCTCCTCGGAGACGTTGGGGATGTCGCGGGTGATCTCCTCGGGGCCCAGCTTCGTGTCGCGGGCGTCGACCTCGTGCTCCTCGATGTGGATCGAGGAGAGGACGTCGTCCTGGACGAGCCGCTGGCTGAGGATGATCGCGTCCTCGTAGTTGTGGCCCTCCCACGGCATGAATGCGACGAGGAGGTTGCGGCCGAGGGCCATCTCGCCACCGTCGGTCGCGGGACCGTCGGCGAGCAGTCCGCCCGCCTCGACCCGGTCGCCCTCGGCGACGACGACGCGCTGGTTGTAGGAGTTGCCCTGGTTGGACCGGCTGAACTTGTTGATCCGGTAGGTCCGGGTCGTGCCGTCGTCGGCCGCGACCGTCACGAGGTCGGCGGAGACCTCCGTCACCGCGCCGGCCTTCTCGGCCACGACGACGTCGCCGGAGTCGATGGCGGCCCGGAACTCCATGCCGGTGCCGACGAGCGGCGCCTCGGACTTCACGAGCGGGACGGCCTGACGCTGCATGTTCGAGCCCATGAGCGCACGGTTGGCGTCGTCGTGCTCGAGGAACGGGATGAGCGCCGTCGCCGCCGAGACCATCTGCCGGGCGGAGACGTCCATGTAGTCGACGTCGACGGCCGGGATGTACTCGACCTCACCGCCACGGGTGCGGACGAGAACGCGGTCGTGGGCGAAGGCCGTGCCATCCGCGTTGAGGGTGGCGTTCGCCTGGGCCTTGACGTACTCGTCCTCCTCGTCGGCGGAGAGGTAGACGATCTCGTCGGTGATCCGGCCGTACTCGACCTTGCGGTACGGGGTCTCGATGAACCCGAAGGAGTTGATCCGACCGTAGGACGCGAGCGAGCCGATGAGGCCGATGTTCGGGCCCTCGGGAGTCTCGATCGGGCACATCCGGCCGTAGTGCGACGGGTGGACGTCACGGACCTCCATGCCGGCGCGGTCGCGGGAGAGACCACCCGGGCCGAGCGCGGACAGGCGGCGCTTGTGGGTCAGGCCCGCCAGCGGGTTGTTCTGGTCCATGAACTGGGAGAGCTGGCTGGTGCCGAAGAACTCCTTGATGGACGCCACCACCGGGCGGATGTTGATGAGCGTCTGCGGCGTGATCGCCTCGACGTCCTGGGTCGTCATCCGCTCGCGGACGACGCGCTCCATCCGGGACAGGCCGGTGCGGACCTGGTTCTGGATGAGCTCGCCGACGCTGCGCAGGCGGCGGTTGCCGAAGTGGTCGATGTCGTCGGTCTCGACGCGGAGCTCGACCTCCTCCCCCTTGCGGCGACCCGTCATCGTCTCCTCGCCGGCGTGGAGCGCGACGATGTACTTGATCGTGGCGACGATGTCGTCGATCGTCAGGGTCGACTGACCCGCCTCGCCGTCGACGCCCAGCTTCTTGTTCAGCTTGTAGCGGCCGACCTTGGCCAGGTCGTAGCGCTTGCCGTTGAAGTAGAGGTTGTCGAGGAGGGTCTGGGCCGCCTCCTTCGTCGGGGGCTCGCCGGGCCGCAGCTTGCGGTAGATGTCGAGCAGCGCGTCGTCCTGGTCGGTCGTGTTGTCCTTCTCCAGGGTGAGGCGCATCGACTCGTAGTCGCCGAACTCCTCGAGGATCTGCTCGGTGGTCCAGCCGAGGGCCTTGAGCAGCACGGTGACGGACTGCTTGCGCTTGCGGTCGACGCGGACGCCGACCATGTCGCGCTTGTCGATCTCGAACTCGAGCCAGGCGCCGCGGCTCGGGATGACCTTGGCGGTGTAGATGTCCTTGTCGGACGTCTTGTCCGGGGTGCGCTCGAAGACGACGCCCGGGCTCCGGACGAGCTGGGAGACGACGACGCGCTCGGTGCCGTTGATGATGAAGGTGCCCCGCTCGGTCATGAGCGGGAAGTCGCCCATGAAGACGGTCTGGCTCTTGATCTCGCCGGTGGTCGTGTTCATGAACTCCGCGGTGACGAACAGGGGCGCGGAGTAGGTCTGGTCGCGCTCCTTGCAGTCCTCGATGGAGTACTTGACGTCCTCGAAGCGGTGGTCGCGGAACGACAGCGACATGGAGCCGCTGAAGTCCTCGATCGGAGAGATCTCGTCGAAGATCTCCTCGAGACCGGACCGGTCGGGGACATCGTCGCGGCCCTCGGCCTGGGCGGCGGCGACACGCTCCTGCCAGCGCTCGTTCCCGAGGAGCCAGTCGAAGCTCTCGGTCTGCAGCGCGAGGAGGTCGGGGACCTCCAGGGGCTCACGGATCTTTGCGAAGGACAGACGGCCCGAGGCCGTCCGTGCGGTGGACGTCGAGGATGCGGTGCGCGAGGCAGCCAAGGATGGGTCCTTCCACTGACCTGTCGAGTTCTTCAGGTGTCGCCACCACCGACACTCCCCGACCCAGGCGACATTCGCGTCGGCGTCCCTGCCCGGGGGCAGCACGGCGCGACGACAGAAGGCTCACCGATGAGTGGGTGGAGGACAGAAGGCAGCGCAAAGCGACAGCATACTCGAAAAAGGCACGACCGTCCAACCCTGTCCAGCCCGACGGCTGCGGGGACGGTCGGCGGGCGGAGTCCGTGGCTCCCGGGGGCGACCCTGGGGGCCGGTGACGCTGCACCGGTCGACGCGACGACTATGGGACCTGCCGGTGCGCGGCGTCAAGACACGGACCGGTCACGGCGCGTCGCGGCCGGCCAGGGAGTCGCCCGGACGCGGCGCCGTCGCAGCCGCCGAGACGGCCGGCCTGCCGCGACGCCCCGCACCCATCGCCGCAGGTCAGAGCGGTAAAGACGACCGGATCCTCAGAGGGTGGGGTCCGCCTGGGCCCCGGCGTGGCGGACCGCGTCGGCCCCGGCGGCGAGCGCTGCCGCGAGAGCGGCGTCACGGTCGCTGCCCGCCGCCAGCGCGGCCGCGAGCGCCCCGCAGAAGGCGTCGCCGGCTCCCGTCGTGTCGAGCACGTCCTCGGCAGGGACGGCGACGCCCGGCGCGGACACCCCGTCCCAGGCGGCCCCGGCCGCGCCGAAGGTGACGAGGAGCGAGGTGGGCACGGCGCCGGCGTCGGCCAGCAGCCGCGCCTCGTGCTCGTTGGCGACGAGGGGGTCGGCGAGCGCGACGACGTCGGCCGGGAGGGCGGCATACGGCGCGGTGTTGATGACGACCCGGGCGCCGGCGGCGCGCGCGGCCCGAGCCGCCGCGACGACGCTCGGCAGCGGCACCTCGAGCTGCATGAGCAGGACGTCGCCAAGACCGAGACCGGCGACGAGCGCGGGGTCGGCCGGGACGTGGGCGTTCGCGCCGGGGATGACGATGATCGAGTTCTCACCCGCGTCGTCGACGGCGATGAGCGCGTGACCGCTCGGCTCGCCCGGGACGACCCGGACCCCGCTCGTGTCGATCCCGCGGGCCCGGAGCCGGTCGAGGTAGGCCGCGCCGCCGGCGTCGTCGCCGACCGCGCCGACCATGGCGACCTGGGCACCCGCCGCCGCCGCGGCGACGGCCTGGTTGGCGCCCTTGCCCCCCGCGAGGCTGCGCAGCCCCTCGCCGAGGAGGGTCTCCCCCGGCCGCGGGTGGCGCTCGACCCGCGTGACGAGGTCGATGTTGAGCGAGCCGAGGACGACGACGCGACCCATCAGGGTGCTCCTTCCGAGGGTGGGCGGTGGCTGCCGACCGCAGTCACCGTGTCGAGCCACAGGGCCGCGAGCCGGTCGCCGTCCACATCGAGGGCGACGTCGACGAGGGCCGGGGCGAGGCCGTGCGGGTCGTGGTCGAGGTCGGCGGCGGCACGCAGGTCCACGATCGTGCGACCCCGGGTCCACGTGCCGGTGAGCTCGACCCGCACCGGCAGGCGCGAGGTGGTGAGGGCATCGGGGGCGAGGACGCCCGCGACGGCGCCGGCGTCGCCGATCGAGGCGCTGTCCTCGGCGAACCGGTCGCACATGAACCGGATGAGGCCCCCGGCGAGCGAGGAGGGTCCGCTGCCGTCGTCGGCCCCGAGCAGTGTCTCGGCCTGCTCGCGGGTGACCCGCGGGCGGTAGAAGACGTCGAGGCCGTACATCGTCACCGCAACCCCCTGCTCGACGCACGCGTCGAGAACGATGGCCGCCGCCTCCGGGTCGTGGAAGACGTTGAACTCCGCCGAGGCCGTCGCGTTCGAGACCTGGGCACCCCCGCCCATGAAGACGACCCGCGCCAGGGTGGCGAAGGCGTCGGGGTGGGTCCTGGCGAGCAGCGCGACGTTCGTCATGGGGGCCAGGGGGACGAGGGTGACGGGTCGCCCCGCCGCGGCGCCCTCGAGGGCGAGGTCCCGGAGCAGCTCGACGGCATGACGGGGGTCCGGACGCCCGTCGGGGACGGCCCGGCCGAGGTCGGCCATCCCGTCCGCGCCGTGCACGTGGCGGGCATCGCGGGGATGCTCGAGAAGGGGACGGCTCGCGCCGGCCGCCACGGGTATGCCGGTCTCGCCGCAGGCGGCGAGGACGGTGAGCGTGTTGCGGACGACGTCGGCGAGTGGAGCGTTGCCGCCCACGCACGTCACGCCCCGCAGGTCCAGCCCCGGGTGGAGGGCGGCGAGGAGGAGGGCACACGCGTCGTCGACCCCGGTGTCGACGTCGAGGACGACGGGGACGGGGCACGGCCATGCCCGCAGCCTAGTGACGCGCCGCGCCCCCCACGGAGGGGCGGCGGGCCGCGGCGCCAGGTGTCCGGACCCGGCGGTCCCGGCTCACCCGGCGCGGCGGTGCGGGTCAGTCGCCGGGGACGAGGCCGGGCCCGGCCACCGGGTCGACGGACGCCGGAGGCCGCTCGCGACGCCAGTCCGCGCGCATCTGGTCGCGGAGCCGGACGACGATGTAGCCGGCCCCGACCGCCGTGACGGCGGCGATGATCCCGAAGATGGTGTGGTAGCTGAGCACCGCGACGAGGAGGGCGCCGAGGCCGAGCGAGATCGCCTGCGGGGTGCCCATGACGACCTCGGTCGCCATCGACACCCGCCCCATGATCCGCTGCGGGGTCCGACGCTGGACGAGTGTCATGACGGAGACGACGAGCGGCGGGATGGCCGTGCCGAGGACGCCGACCGCGACGAGCATGACCCCGAGCGAGTCCGTCACCGCCACGACGAGGATGCCGCTCGCGAGGAGGAGCATGCCGACCACGGTCGTGCTCACCTCACCGATCCGGTGGACGACGCGTCCGGACGCGAGCCCGCCGGCGATGGCGCCGACGCCCTGGACGGTGAGGACGACCCCGGCGAAGGTCGGCGGCCTGCCGAACCCGTCGAGCAGGGCGTAGATCGAGGCCTCGGTGAACCCGAGGACCAGCTGCATGATGCCGAACCCCACGAGGACGTCGCGCAGCACCCGGTCGCCGAGGAGATGGCGCACCCCGGCGGCCATCCGGTCCCACACGTGAGCGGCCTCGTGCTCCGGCTCGGCCTCGGGCACCCGGATCGTCGCGATGACGGCCGCCGCCGCGAGGAACGAGGCGGCATCGACGACCGCGACGACCCCGCCGCCGAAGCCGGCGAAGAGGGCCGCCCCGATGAGCGGGCCGACGAGGCGGAACGCCTCCTTCGTCGTCTGGAGAGAGGCGTTGGCGTCGACGAGGACGTCATCGGGGAGCAGCTCCTTGAGCAGGCCGTTGACCCCGGCCGGGAGGACGACGAACGAGATGCCGTAGCACACGGCGACGGACCAGATGACCCAGACGTCCTCGGGGCCGTCGACGAGAAGGAGCGGCAGGAGGATGAGGGCCGAGAGGACGTTGCCCCAGACGAGGAGGGGCCGGCGGCGCACCCGGTCCACCCAGACGCCGAGCACCGGGGCGACGAGGCTCGGCAGCAACATGAAGAGGAAGGTGAGCCCGGCGAGGGAGTTGGAGCCGGTGAGCGTCTTCACCCACATGCTGAGGACGAGGAGCATGACGGCGTCGCCGAACGCGGACGTCGTCAGGCCGGCATACAACCGGCCGAACCCGGGATGCGTGAATGCGCGCTTCACGTCGCGACCTCAGACCTGCTCGAGGTGGACGGTGCCGCTGCCCACCTGGGCCCGGATGGCGACGAAGGGCTCGCCCTCGGCGGGCGCGCCGCGCGAGGCGAGGCCGGAGGTCACGCCGCCATGGCTCGAGATGTCGGTCCAGACGGCCAGACCGTCGGGGACCCCGACCCAGGCGTCACCCGAGCCGGTCCGCAGCCGGGCCTCGCCCGCGCCGAGCGACCGGATCCTGATGTCGCCGGAGCCGGTCGTCGCGGTGACGTCGCCGAGGACGCTGTCGACGACGATCTCCCCCGAGCCGACCTTGGCTCGCAGCCCCCCGGCCGCCGCACCGATGTGGATGTCGCCCGAGCCGGAGCTCGCCTCCAGCGGGCCGTCCGCGCGGTCGACCCGCTGGTCCCCGGAGCCGGTGACGAGGCGCGAGGGGCCGGTCACCGACTCCAGGGCGATGTCCCCGGAGCCGGTCTTGGCCTGGACCTCTCCGCACCGGCCGCGCACGGTGACGTCGGCCGAGCCGGTGCGCAGCCGCACCTGGCCGTCCTCCGGGACGGTGACGGCGACGTCGAGGCTCGGGGTCCGGCGCAGCAGGCCCTCGGCCCGGGGCCCGATGACGGACAGGGTCCGCCCGTCCTGCTCGACCCGGACCTGCTCGGCCCCGGTGCCGGCGATCGACACGGTGCTCTCGTGGGTCGGGGCGGCCGTGATCGTCACCTCGCCCGCCTGGATCTCGACGACGAGGTCGACCGGCTCGGGGGTGGTGAACGTCTGGCGCATGGCTCCTCCAGGGTGTGCGGCATCGACGGACGGCGGGTATGCCGCCCGGCGGTGGGTGGGTGGTGGGTGGGGGTGTCGGGTGGGTGTCGGTGGTGCCTGGTCAGACCCAGCCGGACATCCGGCGCGCGGACGTCCGCCCGGACTGCGCCCCGAAGGGCCAGTTCTCACCGGAGACGAACGAGCTGAGGTCGACCTCGAGGGTCGCCCCCCGCTCGCGGGTGGCGGCCTTGAGAGCGGTGACGATCCACGCGTTGAGCGACCGTCCGCTGCGGGCGGCGAGCTCCTCCGCCCGGGTCTTGACCGACTCGGGCAGCCGGAGGGTGATCCGGACGACGTCCCCGGAGTCCTCCTCGTCCTCCGCCTCCTCCGAGGCGGTGGGCGCCGGGTTCTCGGCGGGCGGCGGGGGCGGAACGTCGACGACGAACTCCGCCTCGCGGCCGCGCAGTCGGACGTCGATCGACCCGCTCGGCACGAGGGTGCTGATCTCGGCGGCGGCCTCGGACAGCAGCTCGAGCATCGCCATCCGGGTGGCCGGGTCGAGGGCGAGGGTGAGGCGTTCGGCGGCGGCCCGCGCGTCGGGCCCCCCCGCGTCGGCGACGGCGACGAGCTCCCCGCGCAGCTGCTCGATGTACGGCGTGATGTCCATGTCCACCACTATGACACCATAATGACGTCATCGCAAGTCTCCTGTGATGTCATACGGCGTCATCGGCCGGCCACGACCGTCGGCTACCGTCGATGCGGTGTCCGTCCGCCCCGCCCCCACCCGCCGCGCCCGCCCGCACCTGCGCGCCCTCTCGGGGGCGTTCCTCGCGTGCGTGACCCTCGCCGGCTGCACGGTGGCCCCGGCGCCGCACTCGACGACGTCGAGCACCGCCCCGACCCCGACGCCCCCCTCGAGCACGACGCCCACCCCGACCCCCACCCCGACCCCGACGACGGACCCTGCCGTCGCCTGTGCCCGGCGCGACCGACGCCCGGCTCACCCCCGACCAGCGGGTCGGCCAGCTCGTCATGGTGGGCCTGCGGGCCGGCACGTCCGCCTCGACCCTCGACCGGCGGGTCGCCACCAACCACCTCGGCGGGGTGTTCCTCCTCGGGACGTGGTCCGGCGCGGCGTCCGTGCGACGGGCGAGCACCCACCTCCAGGGACAGGCGACGCGAGCCGCGACGGGCGGCATACCGTTGCTCGTCGCCGCCGACCAGGAGGGTGGGCGGGTCCAGCACCTGCGCGGCAGCGGCTTCGCCGCCATGCCGTCGGCCCTCGCGCAGGGCCGGCTCGCCCCCGCCACGCTGCGCTCCCACGCCCGGTCCTGGGGCCGGCAGATGCGGGCGGCCGGCGTCACCGTCGACCTCGCCCCGGTCGCCGGCACCGTGCCGAGCGAGCTCGGGCGGCGCAACGGCCCGATCGGCCGCTTCGACCGCGAGTTCGGCCACGATCCCGAGACGGTCGGGACGCACGTCGCCGCCGTCGTCGAAGGCCTGCTCGACGCCGGCGTCGAACCGACCGTCAAGCACTTCCCGGGCCTGGGCCGGGTCCGCAGGAACACCGACACGAGCCGGAGCGGGATCACCGACAGCATCACCGGACGCGGCGACCCCTACCTCGAGCCCTTCGCCGCAGGGATCGACGCCGGCGCCCGGATCGTCATGGTCTCGCTCGCCCGCTACCCCCGGATCGATGCCGAGAACCCGGCGGTGTTCTCCTCGACCGTCATCCACGACATGCTCCGCGGGACGATGGGCTTCGACGGGGTCGTCGTCTCGGACGACCTCGACGCCAAGGCCGTCTCCACGGTGTCGGTCGGCCGCCGGGCGACGCGCTTCCTCGCCGCCGGCGGCGACATCGTCCTCATCACCCGGGCCGCCGAGGCCGACCGAACGGTGGCCGCCGTCCGGGCCCGGATGCAGACCTACCCGGGCTTCCGGGCCCGGGTCCGCGCGTCCGTGCTGCGCGTCCTCACGCTCAAGGCGCGGATGGGGCTGCTGCCCTGCTCTCCCCCGCCCGGCGGCTGACCCGGCCACCGCGGGCCGTTCCCACGACGCCCCGGCGCACCTAGGCTCGACGGGGTGACGTCACCGACCCCGCCCCGAGCGCTCCCCGTCATCGTCCTCGTGTCGGACGAGGTCGTCGACGCCCTGCACGAGGAGTTCTGGCGCTACTCGCGCGAGTACGACCTCCGGACCGCGACGAGCGCCGCCGAGGCGTCCGCCGTCGCCGAGTCCGTCGTCGCCGACGGCGGCCGGGTTGCGATGTTCGTGTCGGACTCCCGGCTACCCGACGTCGACACCGTCCTCGCCGCGTTCGCCACGTGGCGCGGCCTCGTGCCGACGGCGCGCCGGCTCGTCGTCGCGCCGTTCGAGCGCTTCCTCCTCGACGCCCCGGGGCTGCGGGCAGGGATGGCGAAGGGCAAGTACGACGCCTACCTCCTCCTTCCGCGCGGGCCGCGCGACGAGGAGTTCCACCATGCCGTGACCGAGCTGCTGAGCGACTGGGGCTGGAGCTCGACCGACCCCGACGTCGTCGCCGCCAAGATCGTCGCCCCGGAGCGGGACGAGCTCACCGTCGGCATCCGTGACTTCTTCGACCGGATGGGCCTGCCGAGCCGGATCGTCCATCCCGACAGCGAGATCGGCCGGCATGTCCGCGAGCTCTTCCCCGCCGGCACGGCATACCCGCTCGTCTGGGCGGCGAACCGGGAGCCGCTCGCGCCCCGGTCCGTCCGAGAGATCGCCCGCGCCTTCTTCGACACGGACGCGGAGCGCGACCTCGACGCCGTGCGGGGCGACGGGACCGGGCTGGTCGACCTCGCCGTCGTCGGCGGCGGCCCGGCCGGGCTGGCGGCCGCCGTGTATGCCGCGTCGGAGGGCCTGTCGGTCGTCGTCCTCGACTCGAGCGCCATCGGCGGACAGGCCGGGACCAGCTCGATGATCCGCAACTACCTCGGCTTCCCACGGGGCATCTCCGGGATGCGGCTGGCCCAACGGGCCCGTAACCAGGCGTTGCGCTTCGGGACCCGGTTCCACACCGGCTGGGAGGTCGAGCGCCTCGTCGTCGGCCATGACGGCGACCCGCACGTCCTGCACGTCGACGACGTCGAGGTCCGGGCCCGGTCGGTGCTCGTCGCCTCCGGCGTCCACTACCGCAGCCTCGGCGTGCCCGGCGTCGAGGCGCTCGTCGGGCGCGGCGTCAACTACGGCGCGGCGATGTCGCTGTCCCGCGAGATGGAGGACCAGGACGTCGTCGTCGTCGGCGGCGGCAACTCCGCCGGGCAGGCCGCGGTCCACCTGGCGCGCTTCGCGCGGTCGGTGACGATCGTGGTGCGACGTCCGGGGCTGTCCGAGACGATGTCGGCCTACCTCGTCGGCGAGATCGGCTACAACCCCCGGATCACCGTCGCCCCGTGCACCCGGATCGTCGACGGGGGCGGTGACGGCCGGCTGGAGTGGCTCGAGCTGGAGAGCACCGAGAGCGGAGAGCGGCATCGGCGCACGGTCGGCGGGCTGTTCCTGCTCCTCGGCGCCGACCCGCACTGTGGCTGGCTGCCGGGCGAGGTGGCCCGTGACGAGCGCGGGTTCGTCCTCACCGGCCGCGACGTCCCCCGCGAGCTGTGGCGTGACGGGCTTCCCCCGCCCAACCTCGCGACGAGCGCTCCGGGCGTGTTCGCGGCCGGCGACGTGCGCGCCGGCTCGATGAAGCGGGTCGCGGCGGCGACCGGCGAGGGCGCGTCGGTCGTCCCCCTCGTCCACGACTGGCTCTCCGGTGCGCGGCCCCCGGCTACCGAAGCGGCGGCCGCCGCGAGACCACGGCCGTGACGACCCCCGCCGCGGCGAGGTAGCACCCGACCGCCACCACCGCGGCGAGCGTGCCCACCTCGATCGGTGGGCGCATCTCGAACTGGCCCCAGAAGTCGTAGACGCCCGACCCGAGGACGGCGAGGAGGTTGCGCAGGTCCCAGGCCGAGACGAAGGGGAGGACGAACAGGGCGACGCCGGCGAGCACCATCGGCCAGGACGCGGACCGGGTGACGGCCCCGAGTGCGTAGCCGAGAACCCCGAAGAGCAGGCCGACGAGCGCCGTCATGGCGATCTTGGGGAGGACCGGGGACGGCGTGGCGGGGGCCAGCGCGTAGTCGATCCCGTCGCGGACGCCCGCGACGGCGGAGGACCCCACCACCGACGCGACGAGGCCGAGCAGCGCAGTGAGCACGGCCGCCCCGAGACCCACGATGCCGAGCACGAGGAGCTTCGCGGCGGCCACCCTCGGCCAGCGTTCCCGGATCCCGCGCCAGGAGGCGGTGCCCGTCGAGCGGTCGGCCGTCGCCATCCCCGCGCCGAGGACGAGGAAGGTCAGGGGGATGACGATGAAGGTCACGAGGTCGAGGGCCGTGCCGACCATCCCGAGGCCCTGGAGCGCCGCCAGGGACCGGCCCACCTCGAGGTAGTCGTACTTGAGCGGGTTGTCGATCGTCTCCCCGGAGGACGTCGTCCGGACCGTCACCGGCGCGGCGAGGGCGTCCTCGAGGGTGATGCCGTGGCTCTCGTAGGTCGCCACCTCCCGGACGAAGTTCTCGTGCGCGGACCGGGCCTGGCTCAGCGAACCGGAGAAGGCGATCGCCACGCCGGCCATGAGGACGAGGCCGACGACGAGGAGGCGGCGCGAGTAGAGCAGGAAGCGCAGCTCAGCAGTGGCTTGTCTGGAAATGCTCGTTGTACGCCTGGACAAGGCTCCCCTCCTTCGAGGTGGTCGTGGTGGGCTGCCACCGACGGACGGCGCCGTCGGCGACGACGAAGATGGCGTCGACGACGTCCTCGTAGAACTCCAGGTTGTGACCCGTGACGAGGAACGTCGTGTCCGCCCGCATCCGAACGAGGTCCTCGCGGAGCCGCTCCAGCGCCTCGCGGTCGAGGCCGGCGGCGGGTTCGTCGAGGACGACGAGCTCGGCATCGCAGCCGAACGCCATGGTGAGGGCGAGCCGCATCCGCTGCCCGAGGGAGTAGCCCCGGACCCGGCGGCCGAGCTGCTCGGACGTGAGGTACGCCGTGGGGCGACGGTCCGCGCCGGGGGCGAGGACGGCGATGTTCTGGGCGCCGGTGAGGGACGGGTAGGCGGGTGCATCGTCGAAGACCGCGGCGACCCGCCGATCGGACGGGTCGATGGGCGCCCCGTCCCACGTCACCGACCCCTCGTGCCGGTAGAGCCCGAGGAGGCAGCGAAGCAGGGTCGTCTTGCCCGCACCGTTGGGTCCGATGATGAAGTTGACCGATCGCGCCGGGAACTCGACGCTCACGTCCTCGAGCACCGTCGTCGCGCCGAAGCGCTTGGTCAGCCGGTCCACCACGAGCATGAGGTGTCCTTTCGTCGACGGCCGTCTCCCCCGACGAGGGGGCGCCGGGGGAAGACGGCGAGCGATGGGGCGATCAGTCGGACCAGGCCGACCAGGCGCCGTTGTAGTAGACGGAGAGGCGGTGGGTGAAGTCCGAGGAGTAGATCTTCACGTCGCCCCAGGGTGTCGGGACGCCGGCGCCGATCGTGTTGAGCGCCCGGAAGCGGTCGTTCGTCTTCGTGTTGTAGTACTTCGAGATGCCGCGGTTGCGGGCGATGTTCGGCCAGATCCACCCGGCCTGCTGATAGGCGCTCGTCCACGTGACCGAGTTCCAGTCGTAGCCGAAGTCGACGTTGTCGCGGGTCCACATGAGGGCCGAGCCGCGGTAGTAGCTGGCCCGTCGCGACGCCGACGCGGTCATCGAGTTGACCGAGCCGGCCGAGACCTTGACGGCCCTGGTCGACCCGACGTAGCCCTCGATGGCCTGTCGCTGGGTCTGGGTCAGGCCCGCCACCGCGGCGAGCTCGGAGCCGCTCACGGAGTCGTCTGCGTGGGCCGCCGTCGCCGGCAGGACGAGTCCTGCCGCCGCGAGCAGCACGGTGGTCGTGATGCGCTTTCGCATGGCGTGTCCTCTCTCTGGTGTCACTGTCGGTGGTTCCCGCCGCTGGGAGGGCGGGAACCGACGACCACCGGACCCGGCCGTGCCGATCGGGTACCTTCGTGGTGGACGTCATCTTCACGAGGTGTCCGTCCCGCCCGGAGCCGCTCAGCGGCTCCGGGCGTTCTGTGCTCCCAGCGCGATCGACGCTAGTGACGGGGCTGCGCCGCCGACAGGAGCGGGCGCTGTCCGCAAGGCTCCTGTCCACTTGCGGACGCGACGGTCGCCCGGCCGCGACCGGCGCCTGTCCGGTTGCGGCCAGGCAGCACCCGGCCAGACGTGCCGGCCCCGGTCATCCCGGCGGTCGGGCAGGGTGGCTGGGCACTCCGTCGACGGACCGTCCGTCGACCGGGTCACTCGGTCGAGAGGAGCACGCCCCATGTCCCGTTGTGCGCGAGCCGCGTCGAGACGCCGCCGCGTCGAGCACCTCGGCGCCGCCCCGCCTGCCGAGGCGAGCGCCTGGGGCGACGACGTGCCGACCCCGCATCGCCGGCTGGCCCCGAGGCCCACCTCACCGAAGGCGCCGGAACCGCCTCCGGCTCCGGGCGAGAAGGACCCGCAGGGCGAGGACCCCAGCGGCGACGTCCCGGGGCCGGGCTCAGACCCAGCCGCGTCCCGATGCCCGCAGCGCCAGGTCGAAGCGGCCTCGAGCACCGAGCCGGTCGCACAGCCCGGAGATGACGCGGCGCACCGTGCGCGTCGACTGCCCCGTCGCGCGGGCGATCGCCTCGTCCTTGTGGCCCGCGGCGAGCAGCTCGAGGACCGCCAGCTCCATCGGGTGCGGTGCGGCGCCGTCCCCCTCCGGTGCGATGGCGGACTCCGCGGCGACCGGTAGGGCATCGCGCCAGAGCAGGTCGAACAGCTCGGAGAGCAGGACGACCGTCGAGTTGTTGCGCACGAGGAGAGCAGAGCTCGCCGGGTCCTCCGGGTCGTCGGCGATGACGGCGACCCGCCGGTCGAAGATGATCATCCGGCTCGGCAACGTCGGGCTCGTCCGCACCTGGACCCCGCTCGCGACGCTCGCCAGCAGCCCCTTCATCGTGGCCCGGTCGCGCCGGAAGCTGTCCAGGCAGATGGAGCGGAGCGACACGCCCCGGCCCAGCAGCTCCTCGTCGAGCCGGCGACCCTCCTCCGCCGATCGCGGGCTCGGTTTGGAGGTGACGAGTGCCGCGACCTCCATCCGGACGTCGCCGACCAGCTCGCTCAGCTGGGTGAGGACCTTGTCGCGGTCCCCGAGCCGAGTGATCGTCTCGCCCTCGAGCGAGGCGGACGCGGTCGCGTAGTCGTCCGTCAGCGTGTCGACGAGGTCACGCATCGTCGCCAGCGCGGTGAGGTCCGCGCTGAGCGCCGCCTCGCGCTCGGCGATGAGCCCGCCGAAGGCGACTCGGGGGTGAACCGTCCGCCAGCCGGATGTCGTCACGTCCGACGGGCGCAGCAGGCCGATCGAGCCCAGCTCGGCGAGGGCGGCATCGACGAGAGCGACGCCCAACCCCGTGTGCGTGACGAGGTCGGCGTGCTCGGCCTGTGGATGAGCGAGCACCGCCCGCAGGACCCGCACGGCCTCGTCGGACAGTGCGTCGGTCCCTGCGGGCCGTCGAGCCGAGGGCGAGCCCGATGCCATGGCGGCAACGTACCCCAGGCCCGATCGGGCCGCCCGTCGGACGGAAGGGCTACCAGCAGACGACGCAGAAGCCCTTCACGGTGTCTCCCGGACGGTCGTGGCTGCCGTCGCCACCGACCAGCGGACCGATGCAGAGAACGAGTGCGGCCGTCATGGCGGTGATCTTGCTGAACATGGGTCTTCCTTCCCTCCGGCTGCGAACGAGCGCCATCCTCGCGAACCGAGCGGGCGGGGCGCAGGGCACGGCGATGTCCGGAACCGGCCGTGGCCCGATCTGGTCCGTTCCCTCCGCGGGAGGGCGGACCGACCGGGATCAGGCGGAGACCTCGGTCACCGGCATCGAGGAGTCCGCGGGGAGGACGAGCGATGAGGGCGTCCGGCCGCGCAGGACCATCTGGGCGCCGAGCGAGGCGACCATGGCGCCGTTGTCGGTGCACAGCCCCGGACGGGGCACCCGCAGCTCGATGCCCGCCGCCTCGCAGCGCTGCGCCGCCAGGGTCCGCAGCCGGGAGTTGGCGGCGACGCCACCACCGATCTGCAGGTGGTCGACACCGTTCTCCCGGCAGGCGAGGACCGCCTTGCGGGTGAGGACGTCGACGACGGCCTCCTGGAAGCTCGCGGCGACATCGGCGACGGGGACCGGCGCCCCGGACGCCTCCCGCGCCGCCACCCATCGGGCAACCGCCGTCTTGAGCCCCGAGAACGAGAAGTCGAAGCGGTGACGCTCCATGTCGCGACCCGACGTGAGGCCCCGCGGGAAGTCGATCTCGACGACGCCCTCCCGGGCGGCCCGGTCGATGTGCGGCCCACCGGGGAAGGGCAGGCCGAGCACCCGGGCGACCTTGTCGAAGGCCTCCCCGGCCGCGTCGTCGATCGTCGACCCGAGGCTGCGCACGTCGTGGGTGACGTCGGGAACGAGCAGCAGCGAGGAGTGGCCCCCGGAGACGAGGAGGGCCACCGTCGGCTCGGGCAGCGGGCCGTGCTCGACGATGTCGACGGCGACGTGCGATGCCAGGTGGTTGACGCCGTAGAGCGGCACCCCGAGGGCCAGCGCCAGCGCCTTGGCCGCGGCGACCCCGACCATGAGCGTGCCGGCCAGCCCCGGACCGGACGTCACGGAGATGGCGTCGAGGTCGGTCAGGCGGACGCCGGCCTGCTCGCACGCCCGCTCGAGGGTGGGCACCATCGCCTCGAGGTGGGCGCGGCTCGCGACCTCGGGGACGACGCCGCCGAAGCGGGCATGCTCGTCGACGCTGCTCGCGATGGCGTCGACGAGGAGGGTCTCGCCGCGGACGATGCCCACCCCCGTCTCGTCGCAGGAGGTCTCGATGCCGAGGACGAGGGGCTCGGTGCTCTCACTCACCGGTACGGCTCCCTTCGAGATCGTCGGGGGTCCCACCCAGGGTCTTGCGCAGGACCAGGGCGTCGATGTCGCCGGGCTGGTAGTAGCGGCGCCGGACGGCGCAGCTCGGTGAAGCCGGCCCGGTCGTAGAGGGCCCGGGCGGCGCCGTTGTCGGCCCGCACCTCGAGCATGAGGTATGCCGCGCCCCCGGCCCGCGCCCGCCGCTCCAGCTCCGCGAGGAGTCGGGAGCCGACGCCCCGCCCCTGGGCCTCGGGGACGACCGCGACCGTCATGACGTCGGCGACCTCGCCACCGTGGTCGAGCCCGGCATACCCGAGCAGACCACCGTCAGCGTCGGTGACGACGACGTAGTCGCGACGCGGACGTCCGGCCAGCTCGGACCACCACGACGCCGCCGGCCACGCGTCGTCCGGGAAGAGCCGCGCCTCGAGGGTGGCGAGCGCGGCGACGTCGGTCCACCGCAGCTCACGCAGGAGGAGCCCGTCGGTCCGGGCCCCGGCGGGGGTGGCCACGGTCATCGGCCGGCCCGCTCGGCGGTCGTCAGGGCGTCGGGACGCCGCAGGTAGAGCGGCTCGACGGGCATCGGCTCCCCCGCCGCGACCCGGCGGGTGGCGAGGCGGACGAGATCGCCGGCATCGACATCGAGCGGCCCGGCGCAGGAGGGGAAGAGGTCGGGGTAGAGCTCCGGACCACGGCCGACGGTCGGCAGCGCGCGAAGGTCCTCGGGCAGCTCCGCGGGTCGGGCGACGGCGGGCTCGGTGAGCCGGCGGGCGACCCCCTCGGCCGCGGCATACCGGGCCCAGTAGACCTCCTTGCGCCGGGCGTCCGTCGCGACGAGGAGCTCGCCCTCGAGCAGGTGGGCCCCGCTCTCGGCGAGGGCGTCGAGGCTGCAGACCCCGTGGACGGGGATGTCGAGGACGTGCCCCATCGTCACCCCGGTGACGATGCCGACCCGCAGGCCGGTGAAGGGCCCCGGACCGGTGCCGACGGCGATGTCGGTGAGGTCGCGCGGCGAGAGCCCGGCCGAGGCGAGCGCCTCGGCGACGAGCGGCGCGAGGTGCTCGGTGTGGCCGCGCGGGTCGACCCGAGCGGCGACCGCGACGACGTCGGTGCCGTCGTGGAGGGCGACGCCGATGGCCGATGTCGAGGTGTCGATGCCGAGGAGCATCATGAGCCGACCCCCTGGAGGGCGGCGGTGAGGTCGACGCCGACCCAGCGGCGGCCGTGCGTCGTGATGGTGAGCGTCCGGGCCTCACTCACCTCGTCGGCGACGAGGACGACCTCGAGCCGGTCGTCGGTCAGCTCCTCGGCGAGCCCGTGTCCCCACTCGACGACGGTGACGCTGTCGCCGAGCGAGGTGTCGAGGTCGAGGCCGTCGAGCTCGTCGAGGCCATCGAGCCGGTAGGCGTCGACATGGACGAGGTCGGGGCCCCCGACGAGGGACGGGTGGACCCGGGCGATGACGAACGTCGGCGAGGTGATGGGGCCTCGGACGCCGAGCCCCTCGGCGAGGCCCTGGGTCAGGGTCGTCTTGCCGGCGCCGAGGGAGCCGGTGAGGACGACGAGGTCGCCGGCCCGCAGGACGGACCCGAGGGCCCGCCCGGCGGCGCGGGTGTCATCGGCATACGGCAGCAGGACCGCGGTGGCGTGGTGAGGCATCAGGAGACGGACGTCGCTCTCGTGGAGGGGCCCTGGGGCGGACGGCGCCGAGGCGAGAGGTCGGCGATCATCCGGCGGACCCGCGGCTTGCGGTTCATGGCGATGCCGGCGGCATGGGCCCGCTCGGCGCGGTCGACGAGCATGAGCAGCTGCTGGGTGACCAGCTCGGGGTGCTCGAGCATGATGAGGTGGCCGGCCCGCTCGACGACGACGTGCTCCGCGCCCGGGATCCGCCGGACGATGTCCTCGCTGTGCGAGGGCGGGGTGAGCATGTCACCCTCGCCGTTCATGACGAGGGTCTCGATGCCCTGGAAGGCGTCGAGGTGGTCGATCTGGTCGAGCCGGTCGATGTGCGGCATGAAGGCGGCCATGACCTCGAGGGGTGTCCCGAAGATCATGTCGCTGACGAAGCGGACGAGGTCCTCGCTGACCTGGGAGTCGAACGAGTAGCGGCCCACGACGACCTCCTCGACGTCGCGCCCCATCCGGCGGAACCGGTCCAGCCAGGCCTGATGTCGCCCGAGCCGGGTCAGCACGCCGGGACCCACCCGGCCGATCGCCCGGCCGAGGACGGGACCGAAGCCGAGCGAGGTCATCCCCCGCCCACCCGCGCTCGTGGCGACGAACGCGGCCGCGAGCACTCGGTTGCGGATGAGCTCGGGTGACCGACCGGCGAGGGACATCATCGTCATCCCGCCCATCGAGTGGCCGATGAGGACGAGCGGTCCCTCGGGGCAGGTGGCCTCGATGACGGCCTCGAGGTCGGCGCCGATCCGCTCGATCGTGCAGTCCTCGATGGGCGAGACGGCCGAGCGGCCGTGGCTGCGCTGGTCCCAGAGGACGACCCGGTAGCCCGCGGCCACGAGGGCGCGGCGCTGGAGGACCCAGCTGCGCAGGCTGAGCGTGTAGCCGTGGGAGAAGACGACGGTCGGTCGCGGCGGGGCCTTGCGGGATCGGCCGGCGTTCGCGGCCCGCGCCCCGTCGTCGATCTCGACGTGGAGGGCGATGCCGTCCTCGGTGACGACGGTCAGCTCGGAGTCGGCGGTGTGGGTGTAACCGCCGGAGGCCACGGCGGTCACGGCTCGTCCCCACCGAGGTAGACCCGGGGCAGCCGGTTGCTCATCCGGCTGACGATCTCGTAGTTGATCGTCCCCGTCGCCGCCGCCCAGTCCTGGGCGGTCGGCTCGCCGTCGGCGCCGCGGCCGAGGACGACGACCTCGTCACCCGCGCCGCCGGCATACCCGGCGCCGAGGTCGAGGACGAACTGGTCCATGCACACGCGGCCGGCGACGGTATGCCGCCGCCCCCGGACCTGGACCGGCCCCACCGATCCGGCGGCGCGCGGGATGCCGTCGGCGTAGCCCAACGGCACGAGGCCGAGGACGGTGTCGGCGGGCGTGACGTACTCGTGGCCGTAGCTGACGCCCTGGCCGGCCGGCGCGGGCTTGACGACCGTCAGCCGCGCCGTGACCCGCATCGCTTCCCGCAGCCCGAAGTCCTCGGGGGCGCCGAGGTCGGGTACGGGAGAGAGCCCGTAGACGGCGAGCCCCGGACGGACCATGTCGAAGTGCGCGTCGGGGTTGGTGAGCGTGGCGGCCGAGTTGGCGAGATGCCTCAGCGGTGGACGCACCCCTGCCCGCTCGAGCTCGGCGACCGCCTCGACGAAGCGCTCCTGCTGGGCCCGGACGGTGGGGTGTCGCGGCGCGTCGGCCCACGCGAAGTGTGACCAGACGCCGGTGATCTCGACGGCTCCCTCTGCCTCCGCACGGGCGGCCGCCGCGACGAGCTCGGTCCAGCCGTCGCCGAGAGCGCCACCGCGACCGAGTCCGGTGTCGACCTTGAGCTGGACGCGGGCCGTCGTCCCGCGGGCGCGGGCAGCCTCGACGATCTCGGCGAGGCTCCACAGCGACCCGGCGGTCACGTCGATGTCGCCGGCGATCGCCGCACCGAGGTCGGCGCCGGGCGGGAAGATCCAGGTGAGCACGGGGCCCTCGACACCGGCCGCCCGCAGCTCGAGCGCCTCGTCGAGCTGGGCGACCCCGAGCCACGACGCCCCACCGCGCTGCGCGGCCCGCGCCGCGGGGACGAGCCCGTGGCCGTAGGCGTCCGCCTTGACGACCGCCAGGACGGCCGCGTCGCCCGAGCGGCGGTCGAGCTCGCGGACGTTGTCGGCGATCGCGTCGAGGTCGATGCTCACCCACGCGGACGCGCCCGCGGGCCCGGAGGCGGGCGGGGATGCGGTCGGCCGGGCGGGGTCCGGTGCCGTCGGATGTGTGGTCATGAGCCCTTCCAGCATAGGAGGGGTACCCGAGCGGGCATATGCCCGTACGACATGGACCATCCACTCGGGGGACCCGATCGCCCCGTCGAGTGGCCACGAACGGCCGTCCCCGGCCCCCGGCATACGGCGTGTTGCGGCCGCTCGACCCGTCCCTCGCCGGCCCCCACCTACCGACGACCCGGCAACACACCCGGCAAACAACTCCCCTATTGGGTGGGATCCCGGCACCCTCCCGGCACCCACCCGGCAACAACTCCCCTATTGGGTGGGATCCCGGCACCCACCCGGCACCCACCCGGCAACAACTCCCCTATTGGGTGGGATCCCGGCACCCACCCGGCACCCACCCGGCAACAACTCCCCTATTGGGTGGGATCCCGGCACCGGGGGGAGGGGTACCGGCCGGGCGTCAGCGGCGGGCGAGGAGGTGGGCGACCGTCCCCGGTATGCCGCGGGCGACGGCGAGCGCCCGGACCGGGCCGCCCGGGTTGGCGCGGTCGGCGGCGACGCCGTGGACGAGGGCGGCGAGGGCGCCGGCGAGCCCCGGCTCGAGCCCGGCCGCGAGGAGGGTCCCGGCGAGCCCGGCGAGCACGTCCCCCGCCCCGGCCGTCGCGAGCCAGGCGGGCGCGTCGTTCTGGGACCAGAGGGCGGCCTCGCGATCGGGCGAGGCGAGGACCGTCGTCGACCCCTTGAGCAGGACCGTCGCGCCGGTCAGCTCGGCGAGGAGCCGGGCCCACCCGGTGGGATCGGCCTCGACGGACGCGCGGTCGGCCGAGCTGCCGAATCCCCACCCGGCGTCCGGTGGTGGCCAGGTCTCCATGACCCGGTTGTAGAGCCGGACGGCCTCGCCGGCATGGGGGGTGAGCAGGGTCGGGGCCCGCCGCGGGCCGTCGAGGAGGTCGAGGCCACCGGCGTCGAGGAGGACGGGCAGGTCGGAGGCGAGCGCGTCGAGGGCGGCGCGGCGCTGTGCGTGGGCGGCCTCCCCCGTCGCGTCCGGGTCCCAGCCGGGCCCGATGACCCAGGCCTGGACCCGGCCCACGCCGTGGACCGCCTCGGGTACGGCCGTGCGCACGACGGACTCGGGTCCTGGTGTCCCGACGTACCGCACCATGCCCACCCCGGCCTCGACGGCGGCGGTGCAGCACAGCACGGGGGCGCCCGTGTAGCCCTCTCCCCCGGCGATCACACCGAGGACGCCACGTGAGTACTTGTCGTCCGACGGCCCCGGCACCGGCCACAGGCCGGCGACGTCGTCGTGGGTGAGCCGGCGCACGGCGGGCTCGGCCTCGACGGTCAGCCCGATGTCGACGACGGTCAGCCGGCCGACGGCCTGCTCGGTCGGCGGCAGGAGGTGGACCGGCTTGGCCACCGAGAAGGTCACCGTCTCGTCGGCGAAGACGCCGTCCGGGTCGATCGCTCGACCGGCCGGGTCCTGCCCCGACGGGAGATCGACGGCGATGACGTGGGCGTCCTCGGGGATGGCGTCGACCCAGGGCCGGGCCCAGTCCGGAAGGCCGGGCTTGCCGCCGATGCCGAGGACGCCGTCGAGGACGACGTCGGCCTCCGCGATCCGGGAGAGCCCGTCCGGGTCGTCGTCGGTCGCGACGAGGACCCCGGCGGCCTCCGCGTCGGCCAGCGCCCCCTCGTGCACCCGGTCCGAGCGCCGGACGGCCGCGGCGGCGAAGCCGCCCTCGGCGAGCCGGGCGGCGGCATACAGCGCGTCGGCGCCGTTGTTGCCCGGCCCGACGAGCGCGACGACCCGCGACCCCTCGCGTTCCTCCAGCCGGGCGGCGGCCACCGCGGCGAGCCCCGCCACGGCGCGCGCCATGAGCTCGCCGTCGTCGAGCCTCGCCATGAGGGCGTTCTCGGCGGCGTAGACGTCGGACGTCGACCAGGCCTCGATCATCGACCCATCCTCCCGCTCGGCTGTCTGGACTCAGTCCTCGACGACGACGACGGCCGAGGCGATGCCGGCGTCGTGGGACAAGGACACGTGCAGCGACCGCGCCCCGAGGGCCTCGACCCGGGCCTGCACGGTGCCACGGACGGCGAGGTGTGGTCGGCCGTCCCCCCCGCGCTGCACCTCGGCGTCCTGCCAGTGCATCCCCGACGGGGCGCCGAGGGCCTTGGCGAGCGCCTCCTTGGCGGCGAACCGGGCCGCCCGCGAGTTGAGCGGCAGGTCGCGCTCGGCCGGGGTGAAGAGCCGCTCGAGGAGCCGGGGGGTGCGCTCGAGGGTCTCGCCGAACCGCTTGACGTCGACGACGTCGATCCCGACGCCGAGGATCATCGCGCCCTCCCGGTCGTCGTGCTCACTCGACCGTGACCGACTTCGCGAGGTTCCGCGGCTGGTCCACGTCCAGCCCCTTGGCCGTCGCGAGGTGGAGGGCGAAGACCTGGAGCGGGACGACGGCGAGCAGCGGCGAGAGGAGCGGCGGCACGGCGGGGATCCGGATGACCTCGTCGGCGAACGGCTCGACGTCGTCGTCGCCCTCCTCCGCGATGACGATGGTGCGAGCACCACGGGCCCGGATCTCCTGGATGTTGGAGACGACCTTGTCGTGCAGGCCGTGCGGCTCGTCCGGCGCGGGGACGACGACGAAGACCGGCTGGCCCGGCTCGATGAGGGCGATGGGGCCGTGCTTGAGCTCCCCGGCGGCGAACCCCTCGGCGTGGATGTAGGCGAGCTCCTTGAGCTTGAGCGCCCCCTCCATCGCGACCGGGTAGCCGACGTTGCGGCCGAGGAAGAGGACCGAGCGGGTGTCGGCCATGAAGCGGGCGATCTGGGTGACCCGGTCCATCGTCGAGAGCAGCTCGGCGATCTTCTCGGGCATCCGAGCGAGCTCACGGATGACCGCGGCGGCGTCCTCGGCATACGTCCCGCCCCGCAGCTGCGCGAAGAAGAGCCCGAGCAGATAGGCCGCGGTGATCTGGGCGAGGAACGCCTTCGTCGATGCGACGGCGATCTCCGGCCCGGCGTGGGTGTAGAGCACCGCGTCGGACTCGCGGGGGATCGACGAGCCGTGGGTGTTGCAGATCGACAGGGTCAGCGCCCCGAGCTGTCGGGCGTGGCGGACCGCCATGAGCGTGTCCATCGTCTCGCCCGACTGGCTGATCGAGACGACGAGGGTGCGCGCGTCGACGATGGGGTCGCAGTACCGGAACTCGTGAGCGAGGCTCACCTCGACGGGGATGCGGACCCACGTCTCGACGGCGTACTTGGCGACCATCCCGGCGTATGCCGCGGTGCCGCACGCGATGATCGTGATCCGCTCGACGCCGCGGAGCTGCTCCTCGGTGATCGACATGTCGTCGAGCATGAGCCGACCCGACTCGTCGGTCCGGCCGAGGAGGGTGTCGGCGACGGCGTGGGGCTGCTCGTGGATCTCCTTCTCCATGAAGGTCGGATAGCCGCCCTTCTCGGCCGCCGCGGCGTCCCACGTCACCTCGAAGGCCTTGCCCTCGGCCGGGGTCCCGTCGAAGCCGACGATCTCGGCGCCGTCGGGCGTGATGGTGACGACCTGGTCCTGGCCGAGCTCGATGGCATGGCGGGTGTGGCCGATGAACGCCGCGACGTCCGAGCCGA
This sequence comes from uncultured Actinomycetota bacterium, assembly GCA_963745335.1. Taxonomy (GTDB): domain Bacteria; phylum Actinomycetota; class Actinomycetes; order Actinomycetales; family Dermatophilaceae; genus CAVSJJ01. The sequence goes on along the minus strand of CAVUXP010000005.1, from coordinate 128,888 downwards.
GGAAGCTCTCGCCGTCGCCGACGCCGACGACGAGCGGGCTGTTGCGCCGGGCACCGACGACGACCCCCGGGCTGTCGGCATGGACGGCGAGGAGGGTGAACGCGCCCTCGAGCCGGGCGACGGCGGCGAGCATCGCCTCGGTGAGGTCGCCGGTCCGGTCGTACTCGCGGCCGACGATCTTCGCAGCGACCTCGGTGTCGGTGTCGCTGGAGAAGACGGCGCCCTCGGCGAGGAGCTCCTTCTTGAGGGAGTGGAAGTTCTCGATGATCCCGTTGTGGATGAGGGCGAGCCGGTCGTCCCGGCCGCCGTGATGCGGATGGGCGTTGTCGTCGGTGGGGCCTCCGTGGGTCGCCCATCGCGTGTGGCCGATGCCGGTCCGGGAGTCGTCCAGCGGGTCGGACTCGAGCGCGCCCCGGAGGTTCTCGAGCTTGCCGGCCCGCTTGACCGAGGCGATGCCCTCGTCGGTGACGAGGGCGACGCCGGCGGAGTCGTAGCCGCGGTACTCGAGGCGGGCCAGACCCTCCATGACGACGTCCAGGGCGGTGCCGCCGTCCGATCGGCCGACGTAGCCCACGATTCCGCACATGTCGGCCAGCCTAACGGCGGCGGGCCGCCGCGCCCGTCAGGGCGAGGTCACCGGCCCGATGTCGCTCTGACCGCGCAGGCACGCGGCGGGGGCGAGCTCCGCCGGGTAGGGCATCGAGATGACCTGGCCCTCGCCGAGGTCGATCCGCAGCGTGTCGTAGGTCGACCCACCGGCCGGACAGTTCCCCGGGTCGCTCGTCTTGCTGATGATGATGCCGGCGTCGGCGCCGGGGGCGACGGGACCGGGCGCACCCACGGGGTACTGCTGAGCCTGGGACCCGTCGATCGTCGTCTCGAGCGGGAGTTTCTCCTCGGTGCCGTCGGACGTCACCCCGGACAGCGTCGGGTGGCCGTCGACGGTGCAGGACGCGGGGCCGGCGTTGCGGAGCAGGAGGGCGTAGTAGACGGTTCCGGCGGCCCCGCCGTCCGCCGCCACCGACGGGTCGAGGGCGTCGGCCTGACAGGGACCGGCGTCCCCGTCGCTCGGCGTCGGGGTGGCCGTCTCGGTGACCGTGACCGTCGGCGACGGGGTCGCCGACGGGGAGGGCGTCGGCGACGCAGCGGAGGTGGGCTCCTCGTTCGGCCGGGTCAGCCACCACGCGGCGAGGACGATGACGACGACCGCCACCGCGACGGCGAGCGCGACCCGCCACCGCGGATCCGGGGTTCCCTCGGGGTCGGCGGGCGGCCCGACCGGGCCGCCACCGCCTGCGCCGCCGGGCTGGTGAGGGTCCTGGGGTTGCGTCGGGTTCTGGCCCATGGCACCCAGTCTGCCGGACCGGGCTGGACGGCGGGCGACATCCCCGGTACCGGGGGCGGCATACCGGCGGGGGCGGCGATACCGGCTCGGGGCGCGAGGTGAGGAACAATGGCGGCGTGGTTCCCCCGACCGGCCCGCCCTCCCCCTACGTCGAGCTCGACCGGTCCTCGTGGGCCCAGCTGCGCAACAGCCACCCGCTCAACCTCACCGACGAGGAGATCTCCCGGGTCCGGGGCCTCGGCGAGCGGATCGACATCACCGAGGTCGAGGAGGTCTACCTCCCGCTCTCCCGGCTGCTCAGCTTCTACGTCCGGGCGACGGCCGGGCTGCACCGGGTCACCGGCGAGTTCCTCGGCGACCGGCCGGCCAAGACCCCGTTCGTCATCGGCGTCGCCGGGTCCGTGGCGGTCGGCAAGTCGACGACGGCCCGCATCCTCCGCGAGCTCCTGCGCCGGTGGCCGCACACGCCGCGGGTCGAGCTCGTCACGACCGACGGGTTCCTCCACCCCAACGCCGAGCTCGAGGCGCGTGGCCTCCTGCAGCGCAAGGGCTTCCCCGAGTCCTATGACCGCAAGGCGCTGCTCACCTTCGTCGCCGACATCAAGTCCGGCATGCCCGAGGTGACCGCGCCCGTCTACTCCCACCTCACCTACGACATCGTCCCCGGCGAGCAGATCACCGTCCGCCAGCCCGACGTCCTCATCGTCGAGGGCCTCAACGTCCTCCAGGCGCCCGGCGTCGGCATCGACGCCACCCCGACGATCGCCCTGTCGGACTACTTCGACTTCACCGTCTTCGTCGACGCCCCGACCGAGGTCATCCGCGCCTGGTACGTGAGCCGGTTCCTCCGGCTGCGCGAGACGGCCTTCGCCGACCCCGCGTCGTACTTCCACCGCTACGCGTCGCTGACCGACTCCGAGGCGGTCGAGACGGCCGCCGACATCTGGAGCCGGATCAACGAGCCGAACCTCGTCGAGAACGTCCTGCCGACCCGGGACCGGGCGACCCTCGTCCTCACGAAGGGCCCCGACCACGGCGTCACCCGGATCCGGCTCCGCAAGCTCTGAGGCGAGGTCCGGTTTCCCCCGCCCCGTTCCGGGTGATGATGACGGTATGCCGCACACGCCAGACCGCGCCGCCGTCCCGGCTCCCGGGACGGTCCCCACCCTCGACGGCCCGACCCGGACCGAGCACGACACGATGGGCGAGATCGAGGTGCCCGCCGACGCCCTGTGGGGCGCCCAGACCGCCCGGGCGGTGGCGAACATCCCGCTCTCCGGCGTCCGGATGCCGGCCCGGGTCGTCCACGCCCTCGCCCTCGTCAAGGGCGCCGCGGCCGCCGCCAACGCCGAGCTGGGGGTCCTCGACCGCGACCTGGCCCTCGCCGTCATCGAGGCCGCCGACGCGGTGGCCCGGGGCGAGCACGACGCCCACTTCCCCGTCGACGTCTTCCAGACCGGCTCGGGCACCTCGACGAACATGAACGTCAACGAGGTGGTGGCCCGCCTCGCGACGCTGGCGAGCGGCATACCCGTTCATCCCAACGACGACGTCAACGCCGGCCAGTCGAGCAACGACACCTTCCCCACGGCGATGCGGGTCGCCGCGACGCTCGGGGTCGTCGAGGATCTCGGCCCGGCCCTGGACCACCTCGCCGCGGCACTCGGCCGGCAGGAGGCGCGCCTCGCCGACGCCGTGAAGTCCGGCCGCACCCACCTCATGGACGCGGTGCCCATCACCCTCGGCCAGGAGATGGGGGGCTACCGCACCCAGGTCGAGAAGGGGGCCGCCCGGGTCCGGCACGCGGCCGAGGCGACCGCCGAGCTCCCGCTCGGGGGGACCGCGGTCGGGACGGGGCTCAACGCGACGCCGGGCATGGCCGCCCGGGTCGTCGAGCGGCTCGGTGAGCGCACCGGTGTGCCCTTCCGCGAGGCGGGCAACCACGTCGAGGCGCAGTCGGTCCAGGACGCCGTCGTCGAGCTGAGCGGGGCCCTCAAGGTCGTTGCCGTCTCGCTGACGAAGCTGTGCAACGACCTGCGGTGGATGTCCTCCGGCCCGCGCGCCGGCCTCGCCGAGGTCCACCTCCCGGACCTCCAGCCCGGGTCGAGCATCATGCCCGGCAAGGTCAACCCCGTCGTCTGCGAGGCGGTCGCCATGGCGTGCGCGCAGGTGGTCGGCCACGACGCGACGGTGACGATGGCGGGGGCCTCCGGGGCGTTCGAGATCACCGTCATGATGCCGGTCATGGCCCGGTGCGTCCTCGAGTCGGTCGAGCTGCTCGCCTCCTCGGCGCGGCTGCTGGCGGACAAGGTGATCGACGGGCTCGAGCCGGACCGCGACCGGATGCGGGCGTATGCCGAGGCCTCACCGGCCATCGCGACCGCACTCAACCCCTACCTCGGCTACGAGGCGGTCGCGGCGGTCGTCAAGCGGGCCCTCGCCGACGGCACGTCGATCCGGGAGGCCGTCCTCGCCGCGGGCCACGTCGAGCGCGGCGACATCACCGAGGAGCGCCTCGACGCCGCCCTCGACGTCGAGGCGATGGCTCGTCCCCCCGCGGTGGGCTAGCACGGTCGGCCAGCACCGTCGGCCAGCCGGGTCGGGCCCTCAGTACCAGTTCGTCGCCTGCGAGTGGCTCCAGGCGGCGCACGGGGTGCCGTAGACGTTCTTGATGTAGTTCAGGCCCCACTTGATCTGGGTCACCGGGTTGGTCTGCCAGTCGCCGGCGATGGTGCCCATCTTGGAGCCGGGCAGCGACTGCGGGATGCCGTAGGCGCCCGAGGAGGCGTTCATCGCCCGGTAGTTCCAGCCGGACTCCTTCGTCCACAGCGAGTCGAGACAGCCGAACTGGTCGCCGGAGAAGCCGTACTCGGGCAGGAGCAGCCGCGCGACGGCGCGGGGGTTGGCCCGGGCGTTGGCGATGATCGCCTTGCGCTTGGCCTCACGGGCGGCTCGGGCGGCGGCCTCGCGGCGGGCCTTGGCGAGCGCGGCGGCACGCGCCCGCTCCGCGGCGATCTCCTTGGCCTCGACGGCGTTGCGCGCCGTCGTGAGGCTGGCGCGGGCGGCGACGAGGTGGGCCGTGTCCTCGGCGACGGTCTCGGACTGCTCGGTGGCCTGGGAGGCGACCTCGGGGCTGATCGCGAACGCGGTGGCCTCGGGCTGGTCGGCCTCGGCGGCGTGGACCCCGGCGGCACCGGTGGCGAGGATGGCCAGCGCGAGGCTGGAGGCGACGGAGGGACGTCGCAGGGCCGCTCCGACGCCGACGCGATGAGGGGTCGCATGGGCGTGGCGAGGCGCGTGGCGCGGGGTATAACGGCTCATCGCCGTGGAACCTCCGTGTCGGATGGGGCGGCCGACGTGATGTCGATGGCAGGGGCTCCGACCGATGTCCAAGGGGGCGTGACGTCGGTCGGCGTTATCGAATCGAGACCAAACGGTAGCCCACATCCCCGCCCGGAGTGAAATCAACGGTCCACCGGTCGGCCGATCCCCCGACGCCGCTTCACCCGATCGGCCGACCCGGTGGGCGCGTCCCCCGAGGGCTCAGCCGTCGAGGTGGAGCATCCGGCGGGTGGACCGCTCGATGATGGCGATGGCCGCCTCGGCGTCCTCGTCGGTGTGCTCGATGGCGAGGTTGACCCCGAACCCGTCGAGCAGAGCCTGCAGCTCCTCGGCCGCGTCGTCGAGGGACCCGTCGAGCCGGAAGGCACCGTCCTCGACGCCGGCCTCGATGCACCGGCGGGCGAGGTCGTTCCACAGGACCCCCACCTCCCGGCTGTCCTCGGCGACCTCGTCCTCGTGGGCCGCCGCCCGCCAGTACTCGAGCCACAGCGTCCAGTTGCGCCGGCGGAGGTCCGGGTCGGGGGAGATGGAGCGCCGGATGAGCGTCTGGATCCGCTCCCACGGGCTGGGCAGGGCCATGACGGCCTCGCTGAGCTGGGCGAGCTCGTCGCGGACCGTGAAGCACAGGGCCGCCTGGCGCAGCTCTCCGACCGTCGGGAAGTAGTGCTGGAGGCTGGCGGTGGGAACCCCGCAGGCAAGCGAGACGTCGCTGTACCTCAGCCGGCCGTAGCCGCGCTCGATGAGCGCAGACGAGGCCCCGGCGAGGATGTCCTCGCGACGGTAGCGCGGCGGCCGTCCCCGCCTCGCCTTCGTGTGCTGCTCGCTCGTAGACACCTTTCCCACCCTATGCCGATGCCCCGGTCGGGGCGCGTGTCGGCCGGCGGTTGCCGACCCCGTGCTCCTGACGGACGAGGTCACACGTCGAGCCCCTCCAGCAGGTCCGTGACCAGCGCGGCGATCGGGCTGCGCTCGCTCCGGGAGAGGGTGACGTGGGCGAAGAGCGGGTGCCCCTTGAGGGCCTCGATGACCGCCGCGATGCCGTCGTGCCGTCCGACCCGGAGGTTGTCGCGTTGGGCCACGTCGTGGGTGAGGACGACGCGTGAGTTCTGCCCGATCCGGGACAGGACGGTGAGCAGGACGTTGCGCTCGAGGCTCTGGGCCTCGTCGACGATGACGAAGCTGTCGTGGAGCGAGCGGCCTCGGATGTGGGTCAGCGGGAGGACCTCGAGCATGCCGCGGTCGAGGACCTCCTCGACGACCTCCCGGGACACGAGGGCGCCGAGGGTGTCGAAGACCGCCTGACCCCACGGGTTCATCTTCTCGGCCTCGGTCCCGGGGAGGTACCCGAGCTCCTGGCCGCCCACGGCATACACGGGACGGAAGACGACGACCTTGCGGTGCTGGCGGCGCTCCATGACCGCCTCGAGACCGGCGCACATGGCCAGGGCGCTCTTGCCGGTGCCGGCCCGGCCGCCGAGGCTGACGATGCCGACGTCCGGGTCGAGGAGGATGTCGAGCGCGATCCGCTGCTCGGCGCTGCGGCCGTGGAGACCGAAGGCGTCCCGGTCCCCGCGGACGAGACGGACCTGCTTGTCCGGCCCGACCCGGCCGAGGCCGCTGCCCGTCGGCGCGAGGAGCTTGAGGCCGGTGTGGCACGGCAGCTCGGCGGCGTCGCGGTTCTCGAGCCGGCCGTACTCGTAGAGGTGGTCCATCTCCTCGGTCGTCACGTCGAGCTCGGCCATGCCGGTCCACCCGGACTCGACCGCCAGCTCGGCGCGGTACTCCTCGGCGTCGAGGCCGACGGCCGAGGCCTTGACCCGCATCGGCAGGTCCTTGCTGACGATCGTCACGACCTTGCCCTCGTTGGCGAGGTTGCGGGCGACGGCGAGGATACGGGTGTCGTTGTCCCCGAGCCGGAAGCCGGCCGGCAACGAGGAGGGGTCGGTGTGGTTGAGCTCGACGTGCAGCGCGCCGCCCTCGTCGGTCACCGGGATCGGCGCGTCGAGCCGCCCGGCGCGGACCCGCAGGTCGTCGAGCAGCCGCAGGGCGGTTCGGGCGAAGTAGCCGAGCTCCGGGTGGTGCCGCTTGCCCTCGAGCTCGCTGATGACGACGACGGGCAGGACGACGTCGTGCTCCTTGAAGCGCAGCACCGCCCGCGGGTCGGACAGGAGGACCGAGGTGTCGAGGACGTAGGTCCGCCGCGGCTGCCTCCCACCTCCCGCGCCTCCGCCCGACGCGTGTCGGCGGGTCGTCGTGTCGGGCTGTCGCGAGGTCGAGGCCACGGGATTCTCCCTAGGGTCGCGTCGTCACCCGTCGGGCGGGTGGTCGTGAGGCGACCGTACGTCGCCGGGCGCGCCGGTGGCCGAGAGCCGAGGGTGTGTCGCCTGATGTTCACCCGAAGGGGTGGAAACGGTCGTGGCCTGAGGGATGGATGTGGCCTCTGTGACAGATGAGGTCAGCCGTGGGTATGCCGCCCCGCCGGCCCGGTCCGCCGCGTCGCCCTCCGCGCCCGCCGGGCCGGGCCGGTCGACCCTCGGCGGGTCAGGCCCCGAACCGGCGGTGCCGTTCGCCGTAGGCGCGCAGCGCGCGGAGGAAGTCGACCTTGCGGAAGTCGGGCCAGAACGCCTCACAGAAGTAGAACTCGCTGTGCGCGCTCTGCCAGAGGAGGAAGCCACCGAGCCGCTGCTCACCCGACGTGCGGATGACGAGGTCGGGGTCCGGCTGGCCCTTGGTGTAGAGATGCTCGGCGATGTGCTCCACGTCGAGGATCTCCGCGAGCTCCTCGATCGAGGTGCCCTGCTCGGCGTGCTCATGGAGGAGCGAGCGGACGGCGTCGGCGATCTCGCGACGCCCGCCGTACCCGACCGCGATGTTGACGATCATCCCCTCGACGTCGCGGGTCCGGTCCCCGGCCGACTTGAGCCGCTCGGCCGTCTCGGCCGGCAGCAGGTCCAGCGCGCCGACCGGGTGGAGGCGCCACCGGTGGGTCTCGGCGAGCTCGTCGACGACCCGCTCGATGATCTGCATGAGCGGCCGGAGCTCCTCGACCGGCCGGTTGAGGTTGTCCGTCGAGAGGAGCCACAGGGTGACGACCTCGACGCCGACGTCCTCGCACCAGCCGAGCAGTGGAGCGATGTTGTCGGCGCCCGCCTGGTGGCCCTCGCGGGTTCCGGCGCCGCGCGCCTTGGCCCAACGGCGGTTGCCGTCGAGCATGACGCCGACATGGCTGGGGATGGCCTGGGGGTCGAGGGAGCTGGCGAGCCGCCGGGCGTATGCCGCATAGACGACATCGCTGAGCGCCATCCGCGTCTCCTCGAGGACCTCGACGTCGGCCGCGGGCCGGGGCGGCAGGGCCGTGTGAAGGTCACGGTACCGCCCGCACCCGGAGGGCGGAGAGGAGCCGTCCTGGACGCTCGGTGTGGATCTCCTGTGCGTTCCGGACCGGCGGGGCCATAACCTACGCGACCGTAGGTTACGCTGGCAGGGATGGTGACCCCCGGACCGCACGACCACTCCTCACCGCGACGCCTTCGAGGAACGCGTCGAGGCGATGGTCACCGCCGTCAAGCCGAGGCTGCGGGGCTGGCTGCATGCCGGCATGTCGCCCGTCGCCTTCCTCGCCGGGCTCGTCCTCGTCGTCCTGTCACGCAGCCTCGAGGCGAGGGTGTCGGCCGCGGTCTTCACGGTGACGGCCGTGCTCCTGTTCGGCACGTCCGCCTTCTACCACCGGGGCACGTGGTCGCCACGGGTGAACGCCTTCCTCAAGCGGTTCGACCACTCGAACATCTTCCTCATCATCGCCGGCAGCTATACGCCGTTCGCGCTCGTCCTGCCCGACACCCAGGGCCGGACGATGCTGACGATCGTCTGGACGGGCGCGGCCCTCGGGGTCGCCTTCCGGGTGCTGTGGGTCGGAGCCCCCCGGTGGCTCTACGTCCCCATCTACGTCGCCCTGGGCTGGGTGGCCGTCTTCTACCTCGGCCCCCTCGCGCACTATGGCGGGGCCGCCATCCTCACCCTCATCTGTGTCGGCGGCGGCCTCTACACCCTCGGCGCCGTCGTCTACGGCCTCAAGCGGCCGAACCCGTCGCCGCGGTGGTTCGGGTTCCACGAGATCTTCCACGCCCTGACGATCGCGGCATTCATCGTCCACTACGTCGCGGCGTCACTCGTGCTCTACACGCACGACGCCTGAGCGGCATACCGGCGCGGGCCGACGCGCCTCAGGCCTTGTCCTCCGGACCGGGCAGGTCCGCATCGTCGGCCTGAGGGTCGTCCTTGCCACGGTGAGCGGCGTTCTGACGGTAGGACATCCGGCGCATCCGGGAGTTCATGTTGTGCATGAGCCCCCAGAGGACGAGGGCGAGCACCAGGAAGCCGAGGAAGGCGAACCACCCCGGGTCGGTGGCGACGACGGCCGCGGCGGGCACGATGCTGGTCATGAGTCACGCTCCTTGCGCGCATCGTAGACGGGCGTGAGGTCGGGCGAGGTCGCGAGCGCATCGGCCTCGGCGACATCGGTGGGCAGACCCGCGAAGAGGTCGTCCTCGCCCTCCGCGATGGGGACGTAGGACAGGGCCGCCTCGTAGTCCTCCGTCGGCCAGACCTCGGCCTGCATCTCTCGGGTGACGGAGAAGAAGGGGCCGTCGGGATCGATCTGGGTCGCGTGCGCCAGCAAGCGCGGCGTCACGGCGTTCGAACCAGTCGCTGCACGGGACGCGGGTCGTGATGGCCCGGTCCGGGCGGTCCTTGAATCGCTCGAGCATCTCGGCGTAGGGGCTCTCCTGGCCCGCCTCCAGCAGCGCCTCATGGAAGGCCGTGGTCCGGGCCCGGGTGAAGCCCTGGTTGTAGTAGACCTTGAGCGGCCGCCAGGGGGCACCGGCGTGCGGGTATGCCGCGGGGTCGTGCGCCGCCGCGAGCGCAGCCATCGACACGTCGTGGGTCATGATGTGGTCCGGGTGCGGGTAGCCGCCCCGCTCGTCGTAGGTCGTGAGGACGTGCGGGCGGAACCGGCGGATCTCGCGGACGAGCGCCTCGGCGGTCACCTCGATCGGCTCGAGCGCGAAGCAGCCGTCGGGCAGCGGGGGCAGGGGGTCACCCTCCGGCAGACCGGAGTCGACGAAGCCGAGCCACGTCTGGTCGACGCCGAGGATCTCGCGCGCCCGGGCCATCTCGTCACGCCGGACCTGGGCGAGGTCCCGCAGGACGTGGACGTCATGGGCGAGCTTGGGGTTGAGGATGTCGCCGCGCTCGCCTCCCGTGCAGGTGACGACGAGGACCGGGTGGCCGCGGTCGACGTACATCGCCATCGTCGCCGCACCCTTGCTGGACTCGTCGTCGGGGTGCGCGTGGACGCACATGAGGCGGAGCCGGTCGGACACGGCGGACCCTTCGGTGTGGACGGCGGGGCGGACCCCCGACAATGGACGCGCACATCTTCTCATCCGCCCCACGTGGGCCCGGCTCCGAGGACGTCCCCATGCCGCTCCCCCGCCCCGCCCCGGGCACCCTCAAGTGGTGGATCATCGGCGGCGTCTGGACGGTCGGGGCGATGGCCGTCATCGTCTGGGTGGCGATGTCCGCGCATTCCCGAGCAGGTGAGCCCGCAGGTCACCGGCTATGTCGTGCGCGACAACGCGACGGTCGTCGTCGACTACGACGTGCGTCGCCCGGCGAACACGCCCGTCGAGTGCGTCGTCGCGGCGCTGGACGTGCACCAGGGCAGGGTCGGTGCGGTGACCGACGAGGTGCCGGCGTCGCCGACCGCGGGCTCGGTCCACCGGACGGTGACCGTGCGGACGAGCGCCCCCGCCGTGAGCGGCATCGTCCAGTCCTGCACCCGCCGCTGACCCCCCTCTCCCTCGCGCCCCACCCCCCCTGCACGAACCTCTGCTAGCAGAGGTTGCTGCCGGATGGGGGTGCTGCAACACCCCCGATCTGCACGAAGGTCTGCTAGCAGAGGTTCGTGCAGGGGGCGACGCGTGGGGAGCAGGCGGGCGTCGGGGGGCGGAGGGGGCCGGAGGAGGCCGGCGGCATACCCGCGGATCGAGGCCCCCGACGGGGGCCGTTTGCTACGCTGGTTCTTTGCACGTGATCGGGTCTGGACCCCGAGAAGCCCCACGAGACGGCGAACGGGTCCGGGCCCGTCGACGTAACACCCCCTCATCCTCGGGCGCGGTCGCGCCGTGGGTGGGGCATGAGCAAGGAGAGATGACGTGACCGAGACCGCCGGAAAGACGACCTACCTGACCCAGGAGGCGTACGACCGTCTGAAGGCTGAGCTCGCCGAGCTCTCGGGTCCCGGGCGTACCGACATCGCGAAGAAGATCGAGGCGGCCCGGTCCGAGGGAGACCTGCGCGAGAACGGTGGCTACCACGCCGCCCGCGAGGAGCAGGGCAAGATGGAGGCTCGCATCCGCCAGCTCACCCAGCTCCTCGACAACGCGATCATCGGCAAGACCCCCGAGGACGACGGCATGGTCGAGCCGGGCATGGTCGTCACGGTCGAGATGTTCGGCGACGAGGAGACCTTCCTCCTCGGTTCGCGCGAGATCGGTGACGTGTCGATGCAGGTCTACAGCGAGGCCTCCCCCATCGGCGGAGCCGTCAACGGCCGCCGCGTCGGCGAGACGGTGACCTACGAGGCCCCCAACGGCAAGACGATCGAGGTCAAGATCGTCCACACCGCGCCGTTCAGCGGCTGAGCACCGGTCACCGGCCGAGCCCACCACCGACCACGACGGCGGCATCCCCTCGGGGGTGCCGCCGTCGCCGTCTGTCGGCCCGGCCCGCCGGACCGCTCAGCGCAGGTCGGCGAGGGCCGCGCCGAGCACGTCGTATGCCGCGACGAGCGACGGGCCGTACCACGTGAGCAGCCGCCCGCTCACCAGCCGGGTCGGGACCGCCTCGAACGCCTCGGGACCGTCCTCCTCGGTGAAGACATACGGCTCGTCGGGGAGCAGCACCGCGTCCGGGCCGCCCTCGGCCGCCGGGCGGTCCAGGGCGTCGAGGTCGACCGGCGGGTAGCGCCCCTCCCCCGGACCGCTCCAGACGTCGACACCGAGCCGGGACAGGACGTCGGCGGTGAACGTCGGCCGCCCCACGAGCATCCACGGGTCGCGCCAGACCGCGACCGCGAGCCGTGCCCTCGGCGTGGGATGCCCACCACCCGGCACCCGAACCCACCGGCGCTCGGCCTCGCTCAGCCAGCCCGGCTCGTCCCACCCGCACGCCTCGACGAGCAGCCGTCGCATCGACGCGACGGCGCCCGGCACCGTCTCGATGTCCGTCACCCAGACCGGGACGCCTCGCTCCCGCAACCGCCGCACGTCGAGCTCGCGGTTCTCCTCCTTGTTGGCGATGACGAGGTCGGGCGCCAGACCGGAGACGGCCGCGAGGTCGGGGTTCTTCGTCCCCCGGACCCGGGCGACATCGAGGTCCCGCGGATGGGTGCAGTAGTCGGTCGCCCCGACGAGGACGCCCGGCGCCGTCGCGGCCACCGCCTCGGTCAGTGACGGCACGAGCGAGACGACGCGGGCCACCCGCTCGGGCAGCCGGACGGCATACCCGAGGTCGTCGGACAGCTCACGCACCCCGCGCCTCCACCCGGCGGGCCCGACTCAGCGCGGCGCCATCCGCAGCGCGCCGTCCATCCGGATGACCTCGCCGTTGAGGTAGTCGTGGTCGATGATCGCGAGCGCCAGCCGCGCGTACTCGTCGGGCCGCGCGAGCCGCTGGGGGAACGGCACGCCGGCCGCGAGTCCGGCTCGGAACTCGTCCGACACGGTCGCGAGCATGGGGGTGTCGACGATGCCGGGGGCGATCGTCATGACTCGGATGCCGAACTGCGCGAGGTCGCGGGCGGCCGGCAGGGTGAGCCCGACGATGGCGCCCTTGGAGGAGGCGTAGGCCGCCTGCCCCACCTGGCCGTCGAACGCCGCGATGCTCGCGGTGTTGACGATGACCCCGCGTTGTCCGCTCTCGTCCGGCTCGGTCCGCGCGATCGCCTCGGCGGCCACGGCGAGGACGGTGAACGAGCCGACGAGGTTGACCTCGATGACCTTCCGGTAGAGGCCGAGGTCGTGCACGCCCTTCTTGCCGAGGATGCGCGCGGACGGTCCGACACCGGCGCAGTTGACGACGGTCCGCAGCGGGTATGCCGCGTCCCCGCTCGCCTGGTCGACGGCCGAGCGCACCTCCTCCTCGTCGGTGACGTCGGTCTCGACGTAGGTGACCCCCTCGACGGAGGGAGCGGCGTCGATCGCGCCGCCGAGGTCGAGGGCGAAGACGTGCACGCCGGCGGCGGCGAGGGCGGCGGCGGTCGCTCCGCCCAGGCCCGAGGCTCCGCCGGTGACGATGGCCGAGGTGTGTGTGAGCTCCATGTCTCGCATCCTGTCACGCGGCCCCATCGGCCCGGCCACGGCGCCCCGCGGCCAGGACATCGCCCCGCGGCCGGCCGACGGAACGGCGGTGTCGTCCTCGCCACAGATCGCCTGACGGGCTTGAGACGGCCGGGACGTTCCACCACAGTGACGAAGGGGCCCGGCGGGTGGTGGACACCGCCGCCCCTGGTGCGCAGCGAGGAGGCTGATGACGTTGGCGGCCAAGGTCGTGCCCGCCCTGCGGGCGCTCCTGGCGATGGCACTGATCGTCGTGGTCGGCGAGGCACTCTTCCGTCGACTCCTCGTGCCCGCGCTCGGGGTCACGCTGACCAACACGCCCGACTTCTCCCAGTGGCCGGGCCTGTTCCTCCTCGGCCTGCTCCTCCCCCTCGTGACGGTGACGTTGAGTCTGGCGTTGTTCACCCTGCTCGACCGCCGCCCGCTGTCGGAGTTCGGGTTGGGCATGGATCGCCGGGCGCGGCGGGTCGGTTGGGGTGGCCTGGGGATCATGCTGGCCGGGTTCGGGCTCTTCATCGCAGTGACCCGGCTCTCGGGAAGGGCCGAGTGGGCCCTGACCGACGGCCTCTCGTGGACCGCCGTGCTCACCGTCGTCACCCTCTATGTCGGCACCGGCATCTGGGAGGAGTTCTTCTTCCGCGGGTACCTCTACACGACCCTCACCGACTACTCCAGGTCCGCGGCATACGTCGTGTCGATCCTGTTCTTCGCCCTCCTCCACTTCACCGAGGAGGCCCTGGAGCCGTCCCGGCTGGCGGCGCTGCTGTTGACGTCGTTCCTCTACACCTACGCGTACGACCGGACCGGGTCGATCTGGCCGGGCGTGATCCTCCATGGCGGCTGGGACCTCATCAATGCCCTCGTCGTCGGCAACCAGCCCGGCACCAGCCTGCTCTCCGTGTCGGGCGCGGTCTCCGGGCCCGACCGCGCCTTCAGCATCCTGCTCGACGTGGCGCTCATCGGGCTGGTGTGGGTGGCGTGCCGCACCCGGCAGCCCGCCGCGGCGGCCGAGGCCCTCGCCGAGATCCCGTCCCCCGGGGCCGGCCCGGCGGCCCGGTAGGCGGCGCCGTCGGCCCGTGCTCACCACCCTGCCCGGGTGAGCATGGACGACGACGTGCCGCCTCCTTCGCCGCCCATGCCGAGACGAACGCGTCCAACGCCCACGACGACCGTCCGGCCGTCCTCGACGCCCTCGGCGACGCCGCGGACCGGGGGGTCGCCTCGTGGTCTCGACCGTCCACCCCGTCGTGGACTGGCGCCAGGGTGGCGGTAGCTACGTCACCGACGAGATGGTCGAGGACGTGTGGAACGGGTCGGGTCGACCGCAGGCGCCGCGTGCGCGACCGTCGTGCCGGCACCGCCGAGGATCTCGGGGCGGCGGCGAGGGGCGGCTCGCGTGTGCCCGTGACCGAGCCCACACCCTCCGGTGCAAGCAGTTGCTTGCACCGGAGGGTGGTCCCGGCGGAGAATGGCTGCAAGCAAGTAGTTGCACGGGAGGTGCCATGACGGACACGACCGACGCCGGTTCCCGGGTCGTTGCCGCGGCCAGGGACCTGTTCGCCGAGCGGGGGTATGCCGCGACGACGACCCGGGCCATCGCGGAGCGGGCCGGCGTCAACGAGGTGACGATCTTCCGCCGCTTCGACAGCAAGGCCGGCGTCCTGCGGGCCATCGGCGACGAGATCTCCGAGCAGGCGGCCGGCGTGGCCGCCGGGACGGCACCCCCCTCCGGGGTGGACGACCCCGGCGATGTCCGGGCCTGGCTGCGCGACCTCGCCCGACGGGAGATCGCCGCGGCCCTGCTGAACGGGGTGCTGGCGCTTCGGCTGGCGCTCGAGGCCCGCTGGGTCCCGGAGGTCGCCCAGCTGCTCGACTCCGGCACGTCCGCCAACCTCACCGGCCTCACCGACCACCTGACGGCCTGCCAGCGGGCCGGGACGATGCGCGACGACCTGCCGGCCGACCTGCTCGCCGAGGCCTTCTTCTCACTCACGTCGACGCTGGTGATGTCCCGCCAGCTGCTCGGCTCCCCCACACCGCCCACGGCGGCCGACGTCGAGCCCCTCGTCGAGCAGCTCATCACCCTGTACTGGTCCGGAGCGACGCCTCGCCCGGCACCACCCGAGGAGGACCGATGACCACAGCACCCGACATGGTCCAGCGGCACCCGAGCCGCCTCACGACCGACCACCCCCGACCCAGCCGTCGGCCCCTCGTCGTCGCGATCACCCTCCTCGCGGCCGGTCTCGCGACCAACGCCCTGCTCGGTCCGCTGGCCACCGGGCTGATCGAGTACCACTACGGGACGTCGATGACGAACCAGGGCATCGGGCTGGATGCCGTCGCCCTCGCCGTGGCCGCACCCCTGGCGCTCGCGGCGGCGGCACTGGTCGTCCGGGGCCGCCCGGCCGGGCCGGTCCTCGCCCTCGCGCCGGCGGCATTCGCGGCATACATGATGCCGCAGTACGTCGTCGGTCCGGACTACCTCGGACTGCCGGGCAACAACGAACGCGCCATCCCCTTCCATCTCGCACTGTTCGTGCTCGCCGCCGGCATCCTCATCGGCGCCTGGCGCGCCATCGACGAGGGCTCGCTCCCCGCGGACAGCGACCGGTCCCGGCGGCGCCGGGCGTGGGTGCTCTTCGCCGTGGCGGCCTTCACGCTCTTCGGCCGGTGGCTGCCGAGCCTGCCCGATGCCTTGAGCGGCACCCCCACCAGCGCCGCCTATCGGGACAACCCCACCGCCTTCTGGCTCGTCGCCTTCCTCGACCTCGGCGTCGTCGTCCCGGCCGCCATCGCCGCCGGAGTCGGACTCCGACGTCGGGCCACGTGGGCCCGGACCGCCGGCTATGCCGTCATCGGCTGGTTCAGCCTCGTCCCCGCCTCCGTGGCCTCCATGGCCATCACCATGCAGGTGCGCAACGACCCGCTCGCCACCACCGGGAACACGGTGACGATGACGGTCGCCGGGGTCGTGCTCACGGGTGCAGCGGCCCTCCTCTACCGCCCGCTCCTCCGCACCACGCCGGCGGTCCGGCCATCACGACCCACCGGGCTCGCGGAGGACAGCCGACGGCGGTCGCCGGCCGCCCGGCCGGACGCTGCGTCCCGGACGGCATCGCGGGGCGACCTGACCATCGAGCTCGAGGAGGTGGCTACCCGCAGCGTCTGGGCCGCGGTCCTCGGGCTGTTCGCGGGGATGATGCAGCAGTGGCACTTCGTCGGCCTCGTCGGCGAGGAGGTGCGCTACGAGAGCGAGACGTTCGCAGCGCCGTACAGCTGGGGCCACCTCCCTCTGGGACGCACGATGCTCCCGAGGGAGGAGTGGGCGCCGGGGATGGGCGAGGCGCTGGAGCGGCTCCGTGCCGAGATCCGGGCCGACGGCTGGGTGGTCGTGGAGCACGGCGAGCAGGCCTGGCAGGAGCGCTACGAGCTGCCGGGCTCCCCTCCGGGCGCGGTCGAGGGCTGACCGGGTCCGCGGATCAGGTGTCCCGCCAGGCAAGACAAACACCATCCGAGCAAGGGAAAAGAAGTCTTGCCAGGGCGGCGTGTCCACCATCGGGCGGGAAAGTGGGGACCGGCGGGCGGGAGGGGCGGCGTGGGAGGACGTCGGGGCGGAGGTGTCAGACGTTGCGGCGGTACTGGCCACCCACCTCGAAGAAGGCGTCGGTGACCTGCTGGAGCGAGCACACCCGGGCGGCGTCCATGAGGACGGCGAAGACGTTGTCGCCCCGCGACGCCGCCTCCTTGAGGCCGGCCAGCGCGGCCTCGGCCTCGTCGCGGTGCTCCTCGCGGAAGGCCTGGACCCGGGAGAGCTGCGACTGCTTCTCCTCCTCGGAGGCTCGGGCCAGCTCGACGTGCTGCGGCGTCCCGGTCTCACCGGGCCGGCGGAAGGTGTTGACGCCGACGATCGGCAGCGACCCGTCGTGCTTGCGCTGCTCGTAGAGCATCGACTCGTCCTGGATCTTGCCGCGCTGGTAGCCGGTCTCCATCGCGCCGAGGACGCCGCCGCGCTCGCTGATCCGGTCGAACTCGGCGAGCACCTCGGCCTCGACGAGGTCGGTCAGCTCGTCGATGACGAAGGAGCCCTGGAGGGGGTTCTCGTTCATCGCGAGGCCCCACTCCTTGTTGATGATCATCTGGATCGCGAGCGCGCGGCGCACCGACTCGGTGCTCGGGGTCGTCACGGCCTCGTCGAAGGCGTTCGTGTGCAGCGACTGCGCGTTGTCGTAGATCGCGATGAGGGCCTGCAGCGTCGTGCGGATGTCGTTGAAGTCCATCTCCTGGGCGTGCAACGACCGGCCACTCGTCTGGATGTGGTACTTCAGCTTCTGCGAGCGCTCGTTGGCGCCGTACTTGTCCCGCATCGCGACGGCCCAGATCCGCCGGGCGACCCGGCCGATGACGGAGTACTCCGGGTCCATCCCGTTGGAGAAGAAGAAGGACAGGTTCGGCGCGAAGTCGTTGATGTCCATGCCCCGCGCGAGGTAGGCCTCGACATAGGTGAAGCCGTTCGCGAGGGTGAAGGCGAGCTGGCTGATGGGGTTCGCCCCGGCCTCGGCGATGTGGTAGCCGCTGATCGACACCGAGTAGAAGTTGCGGACCCGGTTCTCGATGAACCACTCCTGGATGTCGGCCATCATCCGCAGCGAGAACTCGGTCGAGAACAGACAGGTGTTCTGGCCCTGGTCCTCCTTGAGGATGTCGGCCTGGACCGTCCCCCGGACCTCGGCGAGGGCGGTCGCCCGGATGCCGTCCGCCTCCTCCGCGGTCGGCTCACGTCCCTGCTCGGCGCGGAACCGCTCGACCTGCTGGTCCATGACGGTGTTGAGGAAGAAGGCGAGGATCGTCGGAGCCGGGCCGTTGATCGTCATCGACACGCTCGTCGTCGGGGAGACGAGGTCGAACCCGTCGTAGAGCACCTTCATGTCCTCGACGGTGGCGATCGAGACGCCGGAGGTGCCGACCTTGCCGTAGATGTCGGGGCGCGGGTCGGGGTCGCGCCCATAGAGGGTGACCGAGTCGAAGGCCGTCGAGAGCCGGGTCGCCGGCTGGCCCTCGGAGAGCAGCTTGAAGCGCCGGTTCGTCCGGAACGGGTCGCCCTCGCCGGCGAACATCCGGGCCGGGTCCTCGTTGTCCCGCTTGAACGGGAAGACCCCCGCGGTGAACGGGAAGAAGCCGGGGAGGTTCTCGCGGCGCAGGAACGACACGAGGTCGCCGTGGTCGGTGTAGCGCGGCAGCGACACCCGAGGGATCGCGTTGCCGGACAGCGACTCCTTCGTCAGCCGGGTGTGGATCTCCCTGTCCCGGACCCGGACCACCTGCTCCTCGCCCGAGTAGGACTCGACGACCGACGGCCAGTGCTCGATCGCCGCGCCGACCTCGGTGGGCAGCTCCTCCCGGGCCGCCGACAGGAGGCGGTCGACCGCGTGGTCCTCGACGCCCGCTGCCGCGAGCTCGTCGTCGACGGCCTCGAGCCGCTGCACCCGACGGGCCATCGCGGCATACCGCTCGGTGTCCTCGTGGTAGCCCCGGACCGTCTCGGCGATCTCCGACAGATAGCGCACCCGCTGCGGCGGCACGACCTGCCGGATCGTGCTGGAGTGCTTGACGCTCACCGGGTCCAGGACGCCCTCGGCGACGCCGAGCCCCGCCTCGGCGAGACGGCCGCGCAGCTCCTGGTAGAGCGCGGTGACGCCGTCGTCGTTGAACGTCGCGGCGGAGGTGCCGAAGACCGGCATGTCCTCGGGGCGGGCCCCGAACGCCTCGCGGTTGCGGACGAGCTGGCGGCCGACGTCACGCAGCGCGTCGAGCGCCCCGCGCCGCTCGAACTTGTTGATGGCGACGACGTCGGCGAAGTCGAGCATGTCGATCTTCTCGAGCTGGCTGGCCGCCCCGAACTCCGGCGTCATGACATAGAGGTTGACGTCGGCGTAGTGGGTGATCGCGGCGTCGCCCTGGCCGATGCCGGGCGTCTCGACGATGACGAGGTCGTAGGCCGCCGCGGTGAGGATGGCGAGGATGTCCTCGAGGGCCTCGGGCACCTCGCGGCCGCCCCGGGTCGCGACCGACCGGAAGAAGACCCGGTCACCGTCGAGGGCGTTCATCCGGATCCGGTCGCCGAGCAGCGCCCCGCCGCCGCGCCGGCGGGTCGGGTCGATGGCGACGACGGCGACCCGCAGCTTGTCCTGCTGGTCGACGCGCAGCCGGCGGACGAGCTCGTCGGTGAGGCTGGACTTCCCGGAGCCGCCCGTGCCGGTGATGCCGAGGACGGGGGTATGCCGCCCGCTCGCCGCTGCCCGCACCTCACCGAGGACCTCCTCGCCCAGCGCCCCGGCCTCGGCGCCGGTGAGGGCCCGGGCCACGGCGGTGCGGTCCCCCGCGAGGAGGGCGGGCACGTCGACCGGGGCCGCGGCATACAGGTCGGTGTCGCAGTCCCGGATGACCTCGTTGACCATCCCGGGCAGGCCGAGCCGTTGGCCGTCCTCGGGACTGAAGATCGTCACGCCCGAGGAGCGGAGCCGCTCGATCTCGTCCTCGACGATGACCCCGCCACCGCCGCCGACGACCCGGACGTGGCCGGCGCCGGCCTCGCGGAGGAGCTGGACGAGGTACTCGAAGTACTCGACGTGGCCGCCCTGGTAGGAGCTGACCGCGACGCCCTGGACGTCCTCCTCGATCGCGGCGTCGACGACCTCCTGCACCGAGCGGTTGTGCCCGAGGTGGATGACCTCGGCGCCCTGGCTCTGCATGATCCGCCGCATGATGTTGATCGAGGCGTCATGGCCGTCGAACAGGCTGGAGGCGGTGACGATCCGGACCGGGTTGACCGGCACGTGGAGCTCGGGGCGATCACCGGGCGTGGTCGGCTGCGCTGCCATGGGGTTCCCTTCGGTGGCGGTCCCAAAATACTAGGACGTCCTACTATCTGGGTCCACCTCGCGGCCGACGAGGTGCACGAATCTCTGCTAGCAGACGTTCCTGCCGACGAGGTGCACGAACCTCTGCTAGCAGAGGTTCCTGCCGAACGGGGGTGCTGCAACCTGGGCATTGGGCAGCAACCTGTCCATCGGCGCGACGGTCAGGCGGTGGTGCGGAACCGGCGCCGGTATGCCGTCGGCGTCAGCCCGGTCTCCTGGCCGAAGTGGTGCCGCAGCAGGGCCGCCCCGCCGAGCCCGACCGCCTCGGCGACCTGCTCGACCGACAGGTCGGTCCGCTCGAGGAGGTCCCGGGCCCGGATGACCCGCTGGTCGGTCAGCCATTGGTGCGGGGTCGTGCCGGTCTCGGCGGCGAAGCGCCGGGCGAAGGTCCGCTCCGACATCCCCGCGCGGCGGGCGAGGTCGGCGACGGTATGCCGCTCCGCCAGGTGCTCGAGCATCCACTCGGTGACGGGTGCGAGGCTCTCGGAGCCCACCTCGGGCACCGGGTGGTCGATGAACTGCCGCTGGCCGCCGTCCCGGTGCGGCGGGACGACCATCCGGCGGGCGATCCGGCTCGCGACGGCCGAGCCCATCTCCTGGCGAACGAGGTGGAGGCAGGCGTCGATCCCCGCAGCGGTCCCGGCGCTCGTGACGATCCCGTCGGACTCGGTGTAGAGGACGCCGGGGTCGACCCGGGCGCCCGGGTACCGCTCGGCGAGCTCGGTCGTGTAGCGCCAGTGGGTCGTGCAGTCCCGGCCGTCGAGCAGCCCGGCCTCCCCGAGGGCGAACGCCCCCGTGCAGACCGACAGGACGTAGGCACCGCGCTCGTGGGCCCGCCGCAGCTGGTCGATCACCCCCTGGGCCGGCGCCCAGCACGCGTCGTTGCCGGGGACGGCGACGAGGTCGGCCCGCTCGGCCGCCTCGAGCGGGTAGGGAGCGACGACGCTCGAGCCGGTCGTCGTCGGCAGGGCCTCGCCCGGCGTCTCCGCACACACGAGGAACTCGACCGGCGGCACCCCGTCGTCGGTGCGGTCCACCCCGAAGACCTCGGCGAGAACGCCGAACTCGAAGAGGGCGACCGGCTTCTGGAGGATGACGGCGACGGTTCGGAGCACGTCACCCAGTATGGCAGAAATTTGACGAAAGGTGACATTACTGCCACTCGTGGCGGTATCTCATCGAACGGCAAGATACTGCCATGACCACAGACCAGCTCATCAGCACCATCGCCATCGTCCTCACCGCCGCCGCCGGCATCGCCCTCCTCGTCCAGATGGAGCGGACCCACCGCCGCTCCCAGGACCGCAATCCGGGCCGGTCCGCCGCCCGGGCCGGGGAGCGCCTCGACGGGGACGCCGACCACCGCCGGCTCGTCGAGGACCTCCGGGTCCGCGCCGCACAGGACCCGACCGCGCCCGCAACCACGGCCGACGCCGCCGACCTGCCGGCCCGGGCCCGCCGGGCACCGCACCCGGCCGGCGTGACCTCGCTCAGCCGACCCGCCGCGCGGACCGCCCGCTGACCTGCCCTCGCCGGCCGGCGACACCCCGGGCCCGCCACCCAGGCCGGACCGGGGTGTCGCCGCACCGCGTTTGTGGCGGGTACCGGGCGTCAGGGCCGCGAGGCCACCCAGGCGATCGCCTCGGCATAGCCCGCGACCCCGCGACCGATGACCGCGTGGTCGCACACCTCGGTGAGATAGCTGTGCTGCCGGAACTCCTCCCGGGCGTGGATGTCGCTGATGTGGACCTCGACGGTCGGCACGGAGACCGCCGCCAGGGCGTCGCGGAGCGCGACCGAGGTGTGGGTGTAGCCGCCCGCGTTGAGGACGATCCCGGCGATCCCGCGGCGACCCTCCTGGACCCAGTCGATGAGGGTGCCCTCGTGGTTGGTCTGCCGGCAGTCGGCGACGAGCCCCACCTCGACCGCGGCCGCGCGGCACAGCTCCTCGACGTCCGCGAGGGTCTCCTGGCCGTAGATGGCCGGCTCCCGCTCGCCGAGGAGGTTGAGGTTGGGCCCGTTGAGGACGAGCACGGTGCGGGGGTCCATGACACGTGAGTATGCCGCGAGCGCAGGAGGGCGCGGGCGGGCCCGCCGGGGTGGAGCTCAGCCTGCGTCCTCGCGCCGGACCCGCCAGGCGGTGAGGACCACCGAGCCGACGAGGACGCCGAGGCACACGAGGAGCGCCGTCCCGTCCCAGCCCCGACCCACCCAGGGGGCACGCAGCAGGTTGCCGGCATAGGTCACCGGCAGCACGTCGCCGATCCGCTGGAGCGCCTGCGGGAGGACCTCTGGTGGCGGACCGGCGCCGCCGAGCATCATGAACACGAAGAACAGGAGCACGCCGAGCCCCTGGGCGCTCCGCGCCGTCGGGAGGACCAGGCCGAGAAGCACGCCGAGCGCCGCGAACGTCGCGATGACGACGACGAGGGCGAGGACCACCCCGACTGGATCCTCCGGCGTCGGTGCGCCATAGGCCGCCACGGCGAGGACGGTGAGCAGGACGGCGCCGACGAGGGCGGTGGCCCCGGCCACGAGCCCGTGCGCGGCATACAGCGCCGGCTGCGGAAGGGCCGAGGCGCGGAACCGTCGCAGGACCCCCTTCTCGCGGTAGCCCGCCAGCTGGACCGGGACGGAGAGCACGCCCACCGTTGCCGCGACGAGCGCGACGTAGGACGACGTGTAGTACGTCGTCGCCTCCAGCCCCTCCCACACGGTCGGGTCGGGGGGCGCCTCGCCGAAGACACCGTTGAGGACGTAGAGGACGACGAGCGGCAGGACGAGGACGAACAGGACGGTCACCGGCTCGCGCGCGAACAGCCGGAGCTCGACCCTGGCCACCTCGAGGATCGGTCTCACCTCACCCGTCACCCCCCGCCTCCGGGCCCGAGAGCCTCAGGTAGGCCTCCTCGAGGGTGGGCACGTCGACACGCAGGTCATCCGGTTCGATGCCGCGGTCGACGAGGGCATGCCCCACCCGGGCGGCCACCGGCCCGGTCCCGGTCACCCGGACGGCGCCGCCGGGGTCGACGGACACGTCGCTGACACCGGCGACGTCGGAGAGGAAGGCCACGTCGACCGACGGTGCCGTGGTGAAGCGCACCACCGTGTCGGGGTCGTGGGTCGCGATGATCTGCGCGGGCGACCCCGTCGCGACGACGCTGCCTCGGCGCAGGACCGCCACCCGGTCGCACAGCCGCTCCGCCTCGTCCATGAAGTGGGTGACGAGCAGGACGGTCGCACCCCGGTCCCGCACCGACTCGACGAGGTCCCAGGCCAGTCGGCGGGCCGCGGGATCCAGCCCCGTCGTCATCTCGTCGAGGATGACGAGCCGCGGGTCCGCCACGAGGGCCAGGGCGATGAAGAGCCGCTGCTGCTGGCCCCCCGACAGGTCGCCGAACGGCGTGCGGCGCCGGTCCTCGAGGCCCCACTCGACGAGCAGCCGCTCCCACGGCGGCCCCCCGGGCTGGAAGGAGGAGAACAGCCGCAGGGCCTCCTCCACCCGCAGCCGGTCCGGGAGTGCCGAGTCCTGCAGCTGGCTGCCGACGATCGCTCGGACCTGGTGCGGGGTGGCCGCGGGATCGAGCCCGAAGACGGTGAGGCTTCCCCCGTCGCGGCGCCGCAGTCCCTGCACGCACTCGACCGTCGTCGTCTTCCCCGAGCCGTTCGGCCCGAGAAGGCCGAAGATCTCGCCCTCCTCGACGTCGAAGGAGACGTCGCCGACGGCAACCGTCGACCCGTACTCCTTGTGCAGCCCCCGCACCTCCACGGCCGCCATACCCTCCATTGTCGGCGCCGACGGGGTACGTGGGGATGCGACGCTCGTTACACCGCCACGATCGAGCCGGCTCGGCTGGGCAGCGAGCTGCAGGTGATGGTCGACCAGTTCCAGCGCTGACCGCGCCGGTCCCCGGCTCACGCGAAGCGCGAGGAGCTCAGCGGCGCTCGGCGAGGAGGGCTGCACCGACCCGAGCGACGAGCGCGAGTGGCACGGCGCCCCAGTCGAAGCGGAGCGTGCCCTTGCCGCTGCGGTAGGCCGCGAGCTCCTCCGCGAGCGCGGCGTCGCCGGTCGGGGCGGGATAGACGGCGAGGTGGTCGGTCCATCCGGCGTAGTGGACGAGGTTGTCGCCATCCACGGTGACGGTCGGGATGCCGTAGGCGAGCCGCTCGCCGACGGCGGCGGCGGTGCCGAGCCCGTCGAGCAGGGCGACCCGGACCTGCCGGAGCACCGCCTGGTGGTCAGCGGGGAACCCGGCGAGGAGGGCTTCCACGGCGGCGGGGGGATCGACCATGCCGAGCAGTCTGCCGGGGCCCGCCCGGTCAGCGGGAGGGGGGTTCCGGTGTGTCGAACAGCGCCGTGCAGGTCGGGTCCGTCGGGTCGAGCCCGGCGATCCCCGCGTCCCGGATCGCCGAGTCCGCGCGGGCCCGGCCGAGGTTCCACCCGAGGAGGTCGTGGTCGAGCCGGTACCGGTCCTGCGTGACTCGGCCGACGGCGCACGCCTTGACGCCGGTCGGCAGGTCCGCCGCGAGGACCGTCGGGAGGGCGTCCTCGCCGAGCGCGACGAGGTAGGCCGCGTCGAGCGGCTGCCCGGCCTCGTAGCGATCGATGTTGTGCTGGGCGACCCACCCGGCGGGGTTCATGAGGCCGAGGACGACGAGGACGCCGGCGCCCGACCCGAGCGCGGCGCGGGGAAGCCACCGGCCGCTCATCCGCAGCCCCGCGACAAGGGTGAGGACGACGACGAGACCGAGCCACACCTCGAACGCGTCGACGACGAGCCGCAGCGTCGTGAAGCCGTACGCCTCCTGGTAGGCCGCCATCCGGTTCAGGGCCGAGGCGACGACGAGAAGGGTCATCGCGCCGAGCACGCCGAGCGCCAGACGCACCAGCAGCCGGTCGCGGGCCGTCGCCATCGACGCCTTGCGCACGGTGACGGCGACGACGAGAAGGGTGAGTGCGGTCGCGGCCGTCAGCTGTCCGAAGCCCTGGTGGACGGAGTCGGCATAGGTGAGCCCGGTGGTGCGCCGGACGTAGTCGTGGCCACCGACGAGGGCCGCCGCCTGGGCGAGGAGGAACACCGCGAAGACCGCGTCGACGATCGCCACGGGAACGAGCCACTCCCAGGTGCGACCCACGGGACGCCGCGGCGGGCAGGGCGAGGACATCGACCCGGGGCGGGTTGAGCGCGAGGTAGGCGCCGGTGAGGACGACGCCGGCGACGAGGACGAAGACGAAGGTCCGGAAGGTGAACCCCGAGACGTCGAGGTTCGGGACGAGCGCATCTGCCCAGGCGCCGAACACGGCGTCGCCGGACGCGAAGAGGGCACCGAAGACGACGAGGAGGACGGCCGACAGGGCGATCGTGCGCACGATCGGCCACAGCAGGCGGCGCCGCGACATCGCCGTGAGGGTGCGGCCGAGCAGCGGCAGACCCCGCAGTCCGGCGAGCATCCAGGCGAGGGGCGCCGCGACGATCGCGATGAGTCCCCGGGCGCGGGTCACCGCGGCGGCCGCCAGCACCCCGGCCACGAGCATGGCGAGGAGGGCGATCCACACGGTGGAGCGGACGACGATCAGGCTGCCGAGGGCGAGCGCGAGGATCCCGCTGGCGATCGTCCAGGGATGGCTGCGGGCGGCGCTCGTCCGCCAGACGATCACCCCGCCGGCGACGAGGGTGACGAGCACGGCGAGACCGATCGGGTGGTACGGCACCGTCAGCGCGCCGAGCAGGCCGACGGCGAGCGCCGCCCCGAGGAGCCCGGGCTGCGGGTCGACGCGTCGCTCCGGCCAGACGTCGGCGAGCGGCGAGGACGCGAGGGGGGCGGCATACGCACGGGGGGCGGCCGGTGGAACGGGCGAGGTGGGCGCGGTCGGCACGGTGGTCTCCTCGGTCGGGGCGGTGGGTCGGGTCGGTCCGGCGGGTGCCGGTGCGGTGCCGGTATGCCGCGGCAGCACCGCCCTGATCCGCGCGCCCCTCGCGCCCGCTTCGGTCGGCACGGCGGCGATCGTGCCGCCGTGGAGCTCACAGACCCAGCGGGCGATGGCGAGACCGAGGCCGGTCCCCCCGGCCGCGTCGCTCCCGGTGCCGAAGCGCTCGAAGACGGCCTCCGCCCGTTCGGCCGGGATGCCCGGCCCCTCGTCGAGGACCTCGAGGGCCCAGTGGTCCGGGTCGACGGCGGCGGCGCGCACCCGCACCCGGCCGCCGCTCGGGCTGTGCCGCCCGGCGTTGTCGAGGAGGTTGGCGACGACCTGGGCGAGCCGGGCCGGGTCGGCCTCGACGGTCAGCGCCTCCGGCTCGACGACCACCTCGTGGGCGACGTCTCGTGGGGTGAGCCGCGCCTCGGCGACGGCACGGGCCAGGAGCTCGGCGACGATGACGGGCTCGCTGCGCAGGGCGGACTGCCCGGCCTCGATCCGGGACAGGTCGAGCAGGTCGGCGACGAGGTCGCTCATCCGCTCGGTCTGCGCGAGGGCGGCGCCGAGGGTGGTGGCGTCCGGCGTCGTGACCCCGTCGACGAGGTTCTCGAGCAGCGCCTGCTGCGCGGCGAGCGGGGTCCGCAGCTCGTGCGAGACGGTGGCGATGAGTTGGCGACGCTGGGCGTCGGCCGTGGCGAGGTCGCCGGACATCGTGTTGAAGGTCCGGGCGAGCGTGCCCACCTCGTCGCGCGAGGTGGCGGTCACCCGTTGGCTGTAGTCGCCGGCGGCCATCCGCCGGGCGACCGCCGTCATCTCGCGGAGCGGGGAGGTCATCCCGCGGGCGAGCCACTGGGTCACGCCGAGGGCGGCGGCGAGGGTGACCGGGAGGCTGACCCACCAGGGGACCTCGGACTGGTCGCCGATGGCGGCGACGACGGTCGCGACGAGGATGCTCACGCCGACGAGGAGGCCGAGCTTGAGCTTGATCGACGCGACGGGGTCGAGGGGCCGGTCGGGGACCGCGGGGAGCGTGCGCATCACGGCCGGGCCTCGAGCGCGTAGCCGACGCCGTGGACGGTGCGCACCCGGTCGGGGCCGATCTTGGCCCGCAGCGCCTTGACGTGGCTGTCGAGGGTGCGGGTACCCGTCGCGTCCGCCCAGCCCCAGACCTCGGCCATGAGGTCGTCGCGCTCGCGGACCGTGCCGGGCGCGGCGGCGAGGGCGACGAGGAGGTCGAACTCGGTGGGCGTGAGATGGACCTCTGCGCCGCCGACGCTCACCCGCCGGGTGCCGGGGTCGACATGGACGCCGCCGACCTGGCGCGGTGCGCCGGGGCTGGCCGCGAGCTCGCGGGCCCGGTCCACGCGGCGGAGCAGGGCGCGGGTCCGGGCGAGGACCTCGCGCATCCGGAACGGCTTGGTGACGTAGTCGTCGGCCCCGACGGCGAGTCCGACGAGGATGTCGGTCTCGTCGTCCCGAGCCGTGAGCATGAGGACGGGGACGGGACGCTCGGCCTGGATGCGGCGGCATACCTCCAGCCCGTCGAACCCCGGGAGCATGATGTCGAGGACGACGACGTCGGGCCGGTGCTCGGCGTGGGCGGCGACGGCGCTCGGGCCGTCGTAGGCCTGGCGGACGACGAACCCCTCGGCGGCGAACCGGTCGGCGAGCGCCTGGTTGATCGTCGGCTCGTCCTCGACGACGAGGATGGTGGCGCCCGGCGCCGGGTCGGTCGGGGTCCCCTCGGTCATGGCTCCGAGCGTATGGGCGCGGCGGTGGAGCCCGCCCCGCCGACGTGTGGAGATTGTGTGCAGATCGGCGTATGCCGCGGCGCCGCCCCGACCGCCGGTGCTCGCGGGACCGACCGGGACCCGGACACCTCTGCGAGCACCCGCGGCCGCCCAGCAGGGGTGCTCGCGGGACCGACCGGGAACCCGGACACCTCCGCGAGCACCCAGCACCCGACCGCCCACCGGCCGGCCGGTCGACCGGCCGGCCGGAGGTGGCCGTCAGGCCCCGGCGACCGCCACGCCGAGGAAGGCGGCGAGGTCGGCGATCTCGGCGTCGACGGCGGCCCTCGTCGCCGCGTCGAAGGGTTCGTCCTCGTGGACGGCCGTGACGCGGAGGAGCCCGGCGTCGAGGTCGGTGCTCGCGTCGAGCTTCCCGAGGATCCGGTCGCCGACGAGGACGGGCATGGCCCAGTAGCCCCATCGTCGCTGCGCGGCCGGCTTGTACATCTCGAGGGTGTAGTCGGACTCGAAGATGTCGGCAAGCCGCTTGCGGTCGAAGACGAGCCGGTCGAGCGGCGAGAGCAGGGCGACCCGCCCCTCGAAGGAGCGGTCGAGCTGGGTCGGGTCGACCCGCCACCGGCCACGCACGCCCTCGATCACCGCCTCCTCCCCCGCCTCGGCGACATGGTCGGGCTCGCCGGGCGTCTCGGCGGCGCTGGGCCGGGCGATCCCCAGGGCGGCGAGGCGGCGGGCGTTGCGGATGCCCTCCGCCTCGAGCGCTGGGACGACCCGCTCGTCGGGGTAGATCCGCTCGGCCAGGTCCCAGAGCCGGTCCCGACCCTCCCGGCCGGCCACGGCGACCTCGCCGCGGGCCTCCATGAAGTCGAGGAGCCGCTGGACGTTGCGGCTGTTGGTCCACCCCGTCGAGCGCCACGGGCGAACGCACGTGTCGGGCAGCTCCCGGGCCGGCAGCGGCCCGTCGGCCCGGAGGATCTCGAGGATGTCCCGCCGACACCCGTCGTTGTCGGCGACCCACTCGGCGAGGCCCACCTCCCAGTCGCGCAGCGGCTCGCGCCCCGGCCAGGCCGCCATGTCGGCGCGGAAGAGGGCGAGGTCCTCGGCGGGACGCAGTCGCAGCTGCAGCTCGACGAGGGACCCGTTGTCGACGAGCGCGTCGAGGTCCTCGGGCCGGTATGCCGCGCCGAGCCGGCTCCACAGGACGACGTCGGCGCTCGGGGCGACGGCCGCCGTGAGGTCGACCTGGAGGAAGGTGAGATGCCGGATGACGGCGAGCGGATCGGTCGGCCGGTGCGCGTCGAGCAGCTGGGCGCGCACCGCGATCCGCCGCGCCTGCTCCCGGCTCAGCCGATGCGGCTCCTGGCGGCCCGCCCCGTCCGACGTCACCATGGGGAGAACCCTAGGCACACCCACCGACCATCGCTCCCCGCGCGGCAGGCGACGTCCGGCCCGCCGACGAGAGGGGACGTCGACGGGCCGGCGGCCGAGGCCGTGGCGCGGGCCTAGCGGCGCCGGCCGATGAGATAGCCGATGACGAGCGCGGCGAGCGCGATCACGGTCCGGCCGGCGTACTCCTTGACGAGCACGGGCAGCACCGTGCGGCCGAGGTCGATGGAGTCCTCGGAGGGACGCGGCGCCGGCCGCGGGGCCGCGACCGGAGGTGCCGGCGGTGACGCCGGCGCGGCCGCCGGGGCGGCCACGGCAGGAGGCGCCGCCTCGGCCGGCCCCGGCGACGCTGCCTCGGCCTCCTCGGCAGGCGCCGCCTCGGTCTCGCCCGACTCCGCCTTGCCGCCCTCGGACACCTTGGTCTCGATGCACGACAGGAACTGCTGGAGCAGCTTGTCCGAGACGTCCTGCATGACGCCCCGACCGAACTGCGCCGGCTTGCCGGTGACGGCGAGGTCGGTGGCCACGTCGATCCGGGTGCCGCCCGAGGAGGGCGAGAGCTGGATAGTCACCGTTGCACCGGCCGTGCCGTTGCCGCGCTTGTCCTTCCCCTTCGCCTCGATGACCGCCCGGTATGCCGCGTCGTCCCGGGAGAGGAACTGGCCGGCACCGGCATACACGAGGGCGATCGGGCCCAGCTTGACCTTCACGGTCCCGCTGAAGCCGTCGTCGGTCACCTCCGTGACGGTCGCGCCGGGGAAGCACTGCCCGACGCCCTCGAGGTCCATGAAGGTCGCCCACGTCGTCTCGATCGGCGCGGGGACGGTGAAGTCGTGCGTCAGCTCCACGCCATCACCCTCCCGCGGCCGCGAGGACCGCGCGGCGGGTCAGCACCGTCGCCAGGTGGCGGCGGTAGTCGGCGTCGCCGTTGAGGTCGCTCGGCGGGTTCGTCCCCTCGGCCGCAGCGGCGCACGCGGCGCCGACGGCCTCCTCGGTCGCCGCCGCGCCGACGAGGGCCTGCTCCACGGCGGTCGCCCGGAGCGGGGTCGAGCCCATGTTCGTCAGGCCGATCTTCGCCTCGGAGATCGTGCCACCCTCCGCCCGCACCGTCGCCGCGACGGCGACGATCGACCACTGGTGGGAGACGCGGACGAACTTCTCGTAGCGGGCGCCCCACCCCGTGTGCTTGGGGATGCGGATCGCCGTGAGGAGCTCGCCGTCGCCGATCGCCGTCTCGAAGAGGTCCTCGAAGAAGTCGGCCGCCGCGACGGTCCGCTCGCCGCCGGAGCCGGCGATGACCATCGAGGCGTCGAGGGCGAGGACGGGCGCGCCGACGTCACCGGCGGGGTCGGCGTGGGCGAGCGCCCCGCCGACCGTCCCGCGGTGACGGATCTGCGGGTCGGCGATCTCGGTGACCGCCGCGTGGAGCAGGGCCGCGTGCTGGGAGACGAGCGGGTCGGCGAGGACGTCGGCGTATGCCGTCATCGCCCCGATGACGATGGCGTCGCCGTCGTCCCGGACCCCCTTCAGCTCCTCGATGCGACCGAGGTCGATGACCATCTCGGGGGCGTTGAGCCGCATTCGCAGGATCGGCAGCAGCGACTGGCCGCCGGCCAGCACCTTCGCGTCGTCCCCCGCCTCGGCCAGCGCGGCCAGGGCGTCGGCGACGGAGGTCGGCGCGACGTAGTCGAACGACGCGGGGATCACAGCACGTCTCCCTTCTCGGACTCGCCGGCCTCGAAGTGCGGCGCCGCCGCCCCCTCGGTCGCGGCCTTCTGGTTGCCACCGGCGGACTGGATGGCCTTGTAGACCCGCTCGGGGGTGCACGGCATCCGCACGTCGTTGATGCCCATCGGGCGCAGGGCGTCGACGATGGCGTTGACGACGGCCGGGGTCGAGGCGATGGCGCCGGCCTCCCCGACGCCCTTCGTGCCGAGGGTGTTCGTCGTCGACGGCGAGACGGTGCGGTCGGTGACGAGGCTGATCGTGTCGGCCGCTGTCGGGAGGGTGTAGTCGACGAAGGAGCCCGAGACGAGCGTCCCGGCGTCGTCGTAGACCGCCTCCTCCCACAGCGCCTGGGCGATCCCCTGGACGATGCCGCCGTGCATCTGGCCCTCGACGATGAGCGGGTTGACGACCGTGCCGACGTCGTCGACCGAGACGTAGGACCGCATCGTGCTCGCGCCGGTCTCGGTGTCGACCTCCATCGCGCAGAGGTGGGTGCCGTGCGGGAAGGAGAAGTTGACCGGGTCGTACGTCGCGTCGGCGTCGAGCGAGGGCTCCATCCCCTCGGGGAGGTCGTGGCCGGTGAAGGTCGCCCAGACGACCTCGGCCATCGCCTTGCCCTGGTCGGTGCCCCTGACGGTGAACTGGCCGTCCTTGAACTCGATGTCGTCGACGCTCGCCTCGAGCAGGTGTGCTGCGACGGGCTTGGCCTTCTCGATGACCTTGTCGGCAGCCTTGATGACCGCCTCGGCGCCGACGACGAGGCTGCGCGAGCCGTAGGTGTCCAGGCCCTTGACGGCGACCTGGGTGTCACCGTGGAGGACCTCGACGTCCTCGAACGGGACGCCGAGCCGGTCGGCGACGATCTGGCTCCACGCCGTCTCGTGGCCCTGGCCGTGCGGACTCGTGCCGGTGACGACCTCCACCTTGCCGGTGGGCAGCATCCGCACGCTCGCGTGCTCCCACCCGCCCGCGGCATACGACAGGCTGCCGAGGACGCGCGAGGGGGCGAGGCCGCACATCTCGGTGAACGTCGAGACGCCGATCCCGAGCTGGACCGGGTCACCGGAGTCGCGGCGGCGCTGTTGCTCGGCGCGCAGCTCGTCGTAGCCGAAGAGCTCCTTGGCCTTGGCGGTCGCGGCCTCGTAGTTGCCGGAGTCGTACTCGAGCCCGCAGACGCTCGTGAACGGGAACTCCTCATGGGTGATCCAGTTCATCTCGCGGATCTGGAGCGGGTCGACGCCGACCTCGGCGGCGAGCTCGTCCATGAGCCGCTCGATGGCGAACGTCGCCTCCGGCCGCCCGGCGCCGCGATAGGCGTCGGTCCACGTCTTGTTGGTGAAGATGTTCGTGCAGTTGAACTGGTAGGCCGGGAACTTGTAGATCGCGTTGAACATGAACGCGCCGAGGATCGGCACCCCGGAGGTGACGAGGCCGAGGTAGGCGCCCATGTCGGCGAGGAGGTCGACCTTGAGCCCGGTGACCTTGCCCTCCTTCGTCGCCGCGAGGGTGAGCCGCTGCCACTGGTCGCGGCCGTGGTGGCCGGAGACGAGGGACTCGCTGCGGGTCTCGGTCCACTTGCAGGGCTTGCCGGTATGCCGCGCCGCGAGGACCGCGATGACCTCCTCCGGCGTGAACTGGAGCTTGCCGCCGAAGCCGCCGCCCACGTCGGGGGCGATGACCCGGACCTTGCTCTCGGGGATGCCGAGGACCGCCGCCGTGAAGATCCGGACGAAGTGCGGGACCTGCGTCGCCGACCAGATGGTCAGCTGTTCGCCGGTCGGGTCGACGGCGACGGAGCGGGGCTCCATGAAGGCCGGGATGAGCCGCTGCTGGCGGTACTCACGCTCGATGACGATGCCGTCGGAGCGGGCGGCCTCGATGGCATCGTCGACCGAGCCGCCCGTGCCGGCGGCCGCGGAGTCGAACTGCCAGAAGGCGCTCTTGTTCGTACCGAGGCTGGGGTGCGCGACCACCTTGTCCTCGGCGGCCTCCTTGAGGTCGAGGGCCGCGGGGAGCTCGTCGTAGTCGACATCGACGAGCTCGGCGGCGTCTCGGGCCTCCGCAGCCGAGCGGGCGATGACGGCCGCGACGACCTCGCCCGCGAAGGCGACGTGGTCCACGGCGATCGCCGGGTGGTCCGGGGCCTTCTGGTCGGGGGTGATCGGCCAGGCGTTCGGCAGGCTGCCCTGGATGTCCTTGACGTCGGCGCCCGTGAGGACGGCGACGACACCCGAGGCCTTCCGGGCCTCCGAGGCGTCGACGTTCGTGATCGTCGCGTGGGCGAAGGGGCTGCGCACCATCGAGATGTGCAGCATGCCGGGGAGGATGATGTTGTCGGTCCACCGGGTGCGACCGGTGATGAGGCGCTGGTCCTCCTTGCGCTTGCGAGCGCTCCCGACCTCGCCCGCGGGCGGGTTCTCGGTGACGGTCATGACGTGGCCCCCGCCTCGACGCCGGCCGGCTGGGTGGAGCCGGCCTTGGCCGCCTGCTGCACGGCCTTGACGATGTTGTGGTAGCCGGTGCACCGGCACAGGTTGCCCTCGAGCCCGTCGCGGATCTCCGCCTCCGACGGGTCGGGGTTGTCGACGAGGATGTCGAGGCTCTGCATGATCATCCCCGGGGTGCAGTAGCCGCACTGGAGGGCGTGGTTGTCGTGGAACGCCTGCTGCATCGGGTGCAGCTCGCCGTTGCTCGCCAGCCCCTCGACCGTCGTCACCTCGTGCCCGTCGGCCTGGACGGCGAGGACGTTGCACGACTTCACCGACCGGCCGTCGAGATGCACCGTGCACGCGCCGCAGTTGCTCGTGTCGCATCCCACCACCGTTCCGGTCTTGCCGAGCGTCTCTCTGAGGTAGTGCACGAGCAACGTGCGGGGCTCGACGTCGTCGGAGTAGTTCACTCCGTCGACCGTCACGGTGATCCGAGTCATCGTCGACTCCTTCGCGTGGCGAACGGCTGGTATCCGCGATCCTTGTGGGTCGGCGGGCGCGTGACAAGGGTCACATCAAGGGTTTGCCGAACTTTCGGCGATCTTTCCCGGGCGGGTCACGGGTGCCCACGAGACTCGACGCCGGAAGCCGACCGGCGCCCCCGGCATACCCGCCGCACCCCCGCCTCCCCGGCCAACCCGGCCAACAACTCCCCAATTGTGCAGTTATCGACCCGGCCAGCACCCACCCCACGGCATACCCGGAGGCCAACAACTCCCCTATTGGGAAGTAATCGACCCGGCCAGCACCCACCCCACGGCATACCCGAGGCCAACAACTCCCCTATTGGGAAGTAATCGACCCGCCGACGGCGGGCGGCGGCCGTCAGGCGTGGTGGTGGATGGCGCCGTCGAGGGCGGCGAGCCGCTCCCCGCGCCCGCCCCACTGGAGGGCGATGATCTCCGCCGCGATGCTGACGGCCGTCTCCTCGGGGGTCCGCGCCCCGAGGTCGAGCCCGATCGGCGAGGACAGCCGGGCCAGCTCGGCGTCGGTCACCCCCGCCTCCCGGAGACGCTCGACGCGGTCGGCATGGGTCCGCCGCGACCCCATCGCGCCGATGTAGGCGACCTCGGGCAGCCGCACCGCCTCGGTCAGCACCGGCACGTCGAACTTCGGGTCGTGCGTCAGCACGCAGATGACGGTCCGCCCGTCGATCCGGCCGGCCTCGGCCTCGGCCTTGAGGTAGCGGTGCGGCCACTGGACGACGACCTCCTCCGCCGCGGGGAACCGCTTGGACGTCGCGAAGACCGGCCGCGCGTCGCACACGGTCACGGCATACCCGAGGAAGCGGCCGACGTGGGCCACCGCCGCCGCGAAGTCGATGGCGCCGAAGACGAGCATCCGCGGCCGAGGGGCGTAGGACTGGACGAACACCCGCATCCCGTCGCCACGCCGCTCGCCGTCGGGCCCGTAGGTGAGGATCTCGGTCCGCCCGGAGGCGAGCAGGCCGCGGGCGTCGTCGGCGACGGCGTCGTCCGCGCGCTCGGACCCGAGCGACCCCGCGCGCTCGACCGCCGCGCCCTCCGGGCGGACGACGAGCCGCCGCCCGAGCCACTCGGCCGACGGGTGCTCGATGACGGTGACGACGGCGACGGCCCGCTCGGCCGCGAGGTCGGCGGCGATCTCGCCGAGCTCGGGGAAGGAGTCCTTCGAGACCCGCTCGACGAACACGTCGAGGATGCCGCCGCAGGTCAGACCGACGGCGAACGCGTCGTCGTCCGAGACGCCGTAGCGCTGGAGGACCGGCGCACCCGACTCGACGACCTCCTGACCGAGCTCGTAGACGGCCCCCTCGACGCACCCGCCGGACACGGAGCCGACGGCCTCGCCGCCGGGCCCGACGAGCATCGAGGAGCCGGCCGGGCGCGGAGCGGACTTGAACGTCGCGACGACCGTCCCGACGCCGACGGTCTCGCCGGCCTCCCACCACTGCAGCAGCTCGGACATCACGTCACGCACGGCCGACCACCTCCAGAATCTCCTCGAACGCCGCGAACGAGTGTCCCGCGACGAAGTCGTCGATGTGCGGCAGGGCGGCGACGATGCCGCCCTGGACCGGCTCGTAGCCCTCGTGCCCGCGATGCGGGTTGGCCCAGACGACCCGATGGGCGACGGCGCGAACCCGGCGGACCTGCTCGCCGAGCTCCTCCGGCCTGTCCCGTTCCCAGCCGTCGCTGATGATGACGACGACGGCGCCACGGGCCATCCCCCGCCGACCCCACCGCTCGAGGAACACCTTGAGCGACTCGGCGAGCCGGGTGCCGCCCGACCAGTCCGGGACGGTGTCGCCGGTCGCGACGAGCGCCCGGTCGGGGTCCCGATGGCTGAGCGGGCGGGTCACGTGGGTGAGGCGGGTGCCCATCGTGAAGACCTCGACGGGGATGCCGCTGCGGCAGTAGACGTTGGCGAGGCGCAGCAGGGCGTCGGCGTAGGCGCTCATCGACCCCGACACGTCGATGAGGAGAACCACCCGGCGGGGCCGTTCGCCACGGCGGCGCCACTGGACCGATCCCGGCTCGCCCATCCGTTGCAGCGTCGAGCGCAGGGTCCGGCGGGCATCGAGCCGGCCCGCGCCGCCACGGCGTATGCCGGTGCGCCCGCCGCCGTGGGGCTCGCGGCCGCAGCGTCGCGAACGCCTCCTGGAGCATCCTGCGCTCCGCGGCGTCGAGGCCGGCGAGGTCGCGGTGTCGGAGGAGCTCGGTCCGGCTCGCCATCGCCTGCTGGACCCGCTCCGGCCCGTCCTCATCGGAGCCGGACCCGTCGGCGTCGGCGCCGAGGTCGGCCATCGTCGCCGTCGCCGCCGGGGTGGCCCGCGGCGCGGCGCCGGCCCGCTCCAGGCCGAACCACGCGGCATACACGAGGTCGTAGCGCTCGAGGTCGGCCGGTGAGGCGCACAGCGTCGCGCGGCCCGCGAGGTAGGTCCGGACGGGGTCCTCGAGACCGACCTCGGCGACCGCCGTGAGGTAGGTCAGCTCCCGCTCGGCCGTCACGCCGACCCCCGCGGCCCGGAGCGCGCGGGCGAACCCGAGGAGGATCTCCTCGGGCGGCCGCGCGGGTCGCTCCGGAGCCGGCGCCGTCACCGCGTCAGCACCTGGTCCAGGGCTCGCTTCACCCGCTCGGCGTCCTCGCGGTACTTCACCGCGACGCCGAGCGTCGCCGCCGCCACCTCGGTGTCGAGCTCGCGCGTCCCCAGCTCGTGGAGGGCCCGGGCCCAGTCGAGGGTCTCGGCGACGCCGGGTGGCTTGAGCAGCTCACCGTCGGCGCGGATGACGTGGACGGCGCGGACGACCTGCTCGGCGAGGGCGGCCGACACCTCCGGCGCCCGCCGGCCGAGGATGGCCAGCTCCC
Organism: uncultured Actinomycetota bacterium; assembly: GCA_963745335.1. Lineage (GTDB taxonomy): Bacteria > Actinomycetota > Actinomycetes > Actinomycetales > Dermatophilaceae > CAVSJJ01. The sequence continues at coordinate 92,266 of CAVUXP010000005.1, read as the reverse complement.
GCTCCATCCCGGGGTGCTCGATCCAGTGGTAGAGGCAGCGCCGCTTGAGGGCGTCGTGCAGCTCGCGGGTGCGGTTGGAGGTGAGAACGACGATCGGCGGCGTGGCGGCCGCGATGGTGCCGAGCTCGGGGATCGTCACCTGCCACGTCGAGAGGACCTCGAGGAGGAAGGCCTCGAACTCGTCGTCCGCCCGGTCGATCTCGTCGACGAGGAGGACCGCCGGGGCGTCACGCAGCGCACGCAGCACGGGTCGGGCGAGGAGGAACCGCTCGTCGAAGAGGCTCTCCTCGACCGCCTCGACACTGCTCGCCGCTCCCGCCACCGCCTCGAGTGCGCGGACGTGGAGGATCTGCCGAGGGAAGTCCCAGTCGTAGAGCGCCTGCGTGGCGTCGATGCCCTCGTAGCACTGGAGCCGGATGAGCGGCAGGTCGGTCGCCTCGGCGAGGGCCTCGGCGAGGGCGGTCTTCCCGGTGCCCGGCTCCCCCTCCATGAGGAGCGGACGACCGAGCCGGATGGCGAGCCAGGCGACGGTCGCGAGGGCGTCGTCGGCGAGGTACCCCGTGGCGCCGAGGCGCTGCGCGAGGTCGTCGGCCGATCCGAACATCGTCCTGGGGTCCATGGGGCCAGCATTGCCGACGCGCCCGGGAACGGGAAGCAACCGTCGACATGTCGGCCCGGCCCCGGAGCGCAGGAGGCTACGGAGCCAGCCGGCCGGGGGTGGCGGCCGGGGCCCGCCACACGTCGGCGGGACGGTCGAGGTCGAGGCCGCTCGCGAGGTCGCCGCACTCGACGAGATCGGCCGGATGGGCGACGAGATAGTCCCGTGCCCCCCGGTCACCCCGTGCGACGTCGGTCACACCGGACCAGTGGTCCCGCCCGATGAGGACGGGGTGTCCGGGGACCCCGAGGTATGCCGCGCGGGCCAGCCCGGCACGTGGCGCGGACCCCGCCGCGGTCACGAGTCGGGCGACGACGTCGGGGCCGACGTCGGGCAGGTCGACCAGCGTGACGAGGACGGCGTCGACGGCCGTGCCGGCCACCGCGTCGAGACCGGCCCGCAGCGAGGCACCCATCCCCTCCGACCAGTCGGGCGCATCCACGGCCAGCGCTCCGAACCGCTCGACGAGGGGCCGCACCCGCTCCCCGGCCGCGCCGACGACGACGACGATCGGAGAGCAACCCCCTTGCGAGACAACGGAAATCGCGTGCTCGACCAAGGTCGGGCCGGCCGACGTCAACCGCAGGAGGGCCTTCGGTCCCCCCATCCGGCGCCCCTCACCGGCGGCGAGGACGAGCCCCCCGACCCCGACGTCCGCCGGCCCGACGATCGGGTCGCGGGCGGAGGAGTCCATCGGCCCAGGGTGACACATCGCGGGCGGTCGTGGTCGCCCGGACGGGACGACGACGGGAGCCCGCCACCCCGGCGACTCGAGGTGGCGGTCGAGCGGTCGACTCCGACCCGGGCCGGGCCGCCCGGCGAGGGCCGCAGCGGGGCTCCCACCTGCACGGACGTCGCCCGGCGGTGTGGCGCAGAACACGCTCCGTAGATTTCTCAACTACTACGCCCAGTCGTAGATTGATGGCGCACCGAGAACACGAGAGTCGGACCCAGATCGGGAGCCGACACGAAGGGACAGAGAACGATGCGCAGCACACTCGACAAGCTCATCTCCGGCACCGGCCTGGTCGTCGCGGCGGTCCTGCTCGTGGCGGGCGGCCTGCTCACCTGGGCCTCCTCGTTCGCGAACCAGAACGTCCACGACCAGCTGGCCCAGCAGCACATCACGATGCCGGCGGCCGACGCGCTGACGACGCCGGAGATGAAGACCCACCTGAGCCAGTACGCGGGCCAGCCGATGACGACCGGCGCGCAGGCCAAGGCCTACGCCGACTACTACATCCAGGTCCACATGAACGAGTCCTCCGGCGGCAAGACCTACTCGGAGATCTCCGGGGAGTACATGGCCGCCAGCAAGACCGCCCCCGACGCTCCAGAGACCCAGGACCTCGGCCACCTCCGCCAGACCCTGTTCATGGGCACCACCCTGCGCGGCATGCTCCTCAACGCCTACGCGTTCGGCACCATCGCCAGCATCGCGATGTACGCCGCCATCGCCGCCTTCGTCGGCGCGGCCTTCATGCTGGTCCTCAGCCTCCTCGGCCTGCGTCACGCGAAGAAGACCGTCGTCGAGGTCCGCACCCCCGCCGCGGTCCCCGCCACCGCCTGACACCCCCTCCCCCGGACCGGCGCCCCCACCCCCTCCCCTGCACGGGGCGCCGGACCACCCCGTAAGAGACGACGCCCCGGACCTTCCCTCGGTCCGGGGCGTTGCCGCGCCCCGCCGCGGGCGAGGACGCGACGCCGGCCCCTCGACAGCAGGCGCGATCCGCCGCATGCCGACCAGCCGGCGCGGCGTGTGGCCTCCCGCTGGGCGGGGTAGGTCCGGACCATGACGGACCTCCCCCGCCGACACGGCAGCGCCAAGCACGAGGATCGAGCACCGGCCCACTCGCGGCCGCCACACCTGGACGATGCCCGGATCGAGGCCCTCGGCACCCTCTCCGAGGCCCTCGAGGTCGTCGAGGACGCCCGGGGCCATCTCTATGCCTTCCACCGGCTCAGCGGTCGGGCGGACCTCACCCTCCAGGATGCCGTCGCCCGGCTGAGATCGGCCGGCGAGCAGGCGCTGGCCGACGAGATCGACGAGGTGCTCGTCGGCCGCGACGTCCTCCCCGGCCTGTGGACCTTCCAGGTCGTCGAGGCCTACGACACCGGGTACTGGGCGGTCTTCCGGGACGTCGAGCGCACCGCCCGGGAGCGCCTGGGCGACGTGGAGCCGCACGTCTTCGAGGCGGAGATGAAGGCCCGAGAGCAGGGCGGTGACGCACCGGGAGCGTGACGATGCGGCGGGGTGTTGACTCCATTGGCTAATAGCCTTAGCCTAATGGCTATCTTCATAACCCATTGATCGGGAGACCCCCCATGACCACCACCCCCGCCACGACCGACCGGACCACCGCCACGGCCACGGCCGTCCCGACCAGGTCGCCGGGCCGCCGCCCCGTCCTCGCCACCCGGGCCGCCTTCGTCGCCGCCGGGCTCGCCTTCGTCGCCTATCCGGCGCTGCGCCCGTTCTCGTCCGAGACCGGGCTCGAGGGCGCCCGCGCCTTCGCATCGCCCGCCTGGGTGTGGGCGCACGGCATCGCCATCGTCGGCTTCACCCTGCTCGCCCTCGCTCTCGGCGGCTGGCTCGTCGAGCGCCTGACCGCCACCCCGGGCGACCGTCGCGGCCTGGGCGCCGTCGCCGCCGTCTGGATCGGCACGGCCCTCACCCTTCCGTACTACGGAGCCGAGGTCTTCGGCCTGCACGCCCTCGGCGGCGCGGCTCTCGACGGCGACCCCGCGGCCATGACGACGGTCGATGCCGTGCGATGGGGACCGGGCTTGTGGTTCATCCTTGCCGGCCTTCTCGTTCTCGCCGCCGGGGTGGTTGCCGTCGCCGGCATCGCGTGGCGGTCGGGCACCACCGGCTGGCTCGGGCTCCCGCTCGCCGTCGCCATGGCGCTCTACCTCCCGCAGTTCTTCGTCGGCCAGCCGCTGCGCGTGGCCCACGGCGTCCTCGTCCTCGTCGGCTGCGTGTGCATGGCCGCGGCCGTGGGGCGCCATGGCCACGCGGACCGGTGACCGCCATGACGACCGCAACCATGCCCGCCACCCCGACACCCGACGACATCACTGAGCAGGAGAAACCCATGTCCTTCGCCGACCTCCCTCTCCATCACCTCGACCGCCCCGAGGGGCGCCTCGGCTACCGCCTGACCGGCGAGGGCCCTCTCGTCGTCTGCCTCCCCGGCATGGGCGAGCTCGCCTCGTCCTACCGCGCCACGGTGCCGGCCCTCGTCGAGGCCGGATTCCGGGTCGCCGTCCTCGACCTGCGGGGTCATGGCGAGAGCGACCCGACCTTCACTCGCTACGACGACGTCGCCGCCGGCGAGGACCTCCTCGCGCTCGTCGACGCCGTGGGCGGGCCCGCCGTTCTCGTCGGGAACTCGATGGCCGCCGGTGCCGCCGCCTGGGCCGCGGCGGAGCGACCGGAGGCCGTGAGTGGCATCGCTCTCGTCGGGCCCTTCGTCCGCAACCCGCCGATCGAACCCGCTGCTCGCGGCCGCGTTCCGGATGGTCATGAACCGGCCCTGGGCGCGCTGGGTGTGGAACCGCTATCTCCCGACGCTGTATGCCGGCCGCCACCCCGAGGACCACGACCGTCACCTCGCCGAGGTGAGCGCCTCCCTGGCCCGACCCGGGTATGCGAAGGCGTTCGTCCGCACGACCCGCACCGACCACGCACCCGTCGAGGCTCGGCTGTCCGAGGTCCGCGCACCGGCGCTCGTCGTCATGGGCCTGTCGGACCCCGACTTCGCCGACCCCGGCGCCGAGGCGCAGTGGATCGCCGAGCGACTCGACGGCGAGGTCGTCCTCGTCGAGGAGGCGGGGCACTACCCGCAGTCGCAGCGTCCCGACGTCGTCAACCCCGCCCTCGTCGCGTTCTGCCGTCGGGTGGGCGCCGATGCCTAGGGCCGGACTCACCCCCGCCGCCGTCGTCGCCGCCGGCGCCGACATCGCCGATGAGGTCGGCTGGGACCGTCTCTCCCTCGCGGCGGTCGCCGACCGGCTCGGCGTCCGCCTGCCCAGTCTCTACAAGCACATCGCATCGCTCGACGGCCTGCGCGCCGAGGTCGCCACGCTGGCGACCACGCAGCTGGCCGCCGCCACCACGTCCGCCGCGGTGGGCGTGGCCGGCGGCGACGCCCTCCGGGCCCTCGGGGCGGCATACCGCCGCTATGCCGTGCAGCACCCCGGGCGGTATGCCGCGACCCTGCGCGCGCCGCAGGAGGAGAACGGTCCCCACGCCGAGGCGGCAGAGACGATCCTGCGGGTCATCTTCGCCATCCTCGGGGGCTACGGACTCGAGGGGGACGACGCGGTCGACGCGACGCGCGGGGTGCGCTCCGCGCTCCACGGCTTCGTCGCTCTCGAGGCGGCGGGCGGTTTCGGCATGCCCCAGGACGTGGACCGCAGCTTCGGCCGGCTGCTCGACGGCATCGACGCGATGCTGCGCGGCTGGGCGCCCGCTCCCCCATCGGCGTGACGCGATGTACCGCCGGTCCCCGGACGCCGCATGCGAGGATGACTCGATGGCCAGGACCATCGCAACCACGACCGACGTCGACCTCGAGGGGCTGCTGGAGTTCATCCGCCCGCGCCATCACATGGTGCTCGTCACCGAGCGCGCCGACGGGTCCCCGCAGATGTCGCCGGTGACCGGAGGCGTCGACGACGCCGGCCGGATCGTCATCTCCTCCTACCCCGAGCGGGCCAAGTCCCGCAACGCCCGGCGCCGCGCGCACGCCAGCGTCCTCGTCCTGTCCGACGACTTCGGTGGCCCCTGGGTGCAGGTCGACGGGGACGCCGAGGTTCTGGACGTCCCCGACGCGCTCGACGAGTTCGTCGAGTACTACCGCAACATCGCCGGCGAGCACCCCGACTGGGACGAGTACCGCCAGGCCATGCTCGACCAGGGCAAGTGCCTCATCCGGGTCACGCCGACCCGATGGGGTCCGGTCGCGACCGGGGGGTTCCCCGCCGACCGTGCCTGACCGGCCGCCACTCAGCGCTGCTGGCCGAGCGAGCTCGGCGAGCCGGCGCGAAGGTTCCCCCAGCTGGTGGGCGTGTCGGCCGACCGCCCGCCAGGGGTCGCCACGCCGGATGATCCGGTCGCGGATGTCCCCGATCGAGAAGGCGTCCGGGCGCAGGCCCGGATCGTCCAGCTCGTCCCAGCGCAGCGGGGTGGCAACCGGCGCTCCGGGCCGGGAGCGCACGGCATACGGGGCGACGATGGACTGCATCGGAGCGTTGCGGGAGACGTCGATGAACACCCGACCGCCCCGCTCGACGCTTGTCGTGGCGGCGCTGCGCTCGTCCGGTGCCTGGTCCGCGACGTATGCGGCGAGACCCTCGGCGAACGTGCGGACCTCGTCGTGGCCCACGCCGAGGCGGAGCGGGACCATGACGTGGATGCCGCGGCACCCGGTGAGGAGGAGGAAGGCCGGCAGCCCGAGCCGGTCGAGAGCCTCCCCGACCGCGTGGGCCGTTCGGCAGATGACGTCGAACTGCCCATCGGCCTCCCGGGTCGAGGTCGAAGACGAGGCGGTCCGGCTGGTCGAGGCGAGGGTGGCGGCTGAGGAACCGGTGGATCGTCGTGCAGTCGTGGTTGGCGAGCCAGGCGAGGTCCTCCGGGTGCTCCACGAGCGGATGGACGGCGAGCCCGCCGGGGCCACGCACCTCCGCGCGCCCCATCCACGGCGGCAGGTCCTCGGCGACGTCGCTCTGGAGCAGCCCCCGGGCGGAGACACCCTCGGGGTACCGCTCGAGGACGAGGGGCCGCTCGCGCACGTGCGGGATCATCACGTCCGCGACCCGCGGTAGTAGGCGACCAGCTCCCGCTTGGTCACGGCCGCCACGTTTCCCGACGCCGGGAACATCGTCCGCTCCGGGTGCCGCACCTCCGTGCGCGGTCGCCTCATGAGGAGACCTCCACCGGGGAGATCTCCCGAACTGCACCCTCCTGCGTCACGGCCCGTCAGCTCACCGTCGCGCCCTACGTCGGGCCGGCCCGAAACCGTGGCCGACCACCGGTCGGCGCCCATGCGGCAACGCTACTCCGGACGGCCCGCCGCGTGGGGCGTCGCGCCCGGTGCCATGCGGCGGCTCTCCGCCATCGCACCCGGCTGGTGCCGGGTCGACGGACGCCGCCGGACGATTCCGGGCCCGGACACAGCGAACGGGCGGCATATCCCCCTCGAATACGCCGCCCGCTCTCGCTGCGAGGACTCGCTCCGCCGTCGGGCTGGTCCCTCAACCTGCCCACCTGCTGAGCAGGTCCCTCAACCTGCTCACCGTCTTGGCGGTCCACTTACGCCCTCTTTACTGTTTCTTGAACGTAAGCCTCCCCTGGCTCGCGCGCGACCGGAACGGCAAAACTCGGGGGGGATATCAGCCGAACGGCTGATGCGGCCTCATCCGTTCAGACCCCCCGACGATCGGGGGAAGGGACCGGATGAGCGGCTCCGGACGGACGACCGGGGCGCACTCCACCAGTCCGGAACGGCCGATTGTCGGGAGACCCACGGCCCCTTTCGCACCATGTCAACGCGTTTGCACCCCCTTCGGGGCGCCGGGACCGACGCATTTCGGCTGAATCTGTCCGGTGGTGGGGTCTGTCGCGGGCTGACGCCACTAGAGTCTGCCTCATGGCTGACCGGCCCCCATCCCCGCGCGAACGAACCCGCGAGGACCTGTACGAGCTCATCCGCTCGGGAGGCGAGCGCACCCGCACCGAGCTCGTCGAGCAGACCGGGCTGCCGCGCAGCACCGTCAACCACGCGGTCCTGCGCCTCATCGAGGAGGGCCGGGTCGCCGAGGCGGCGGCCGAGACCAAGGGTCCCGGGTCGGGGAGCGGACGGCCGGGAACCAGGCTGCGAGCCGTGGCCAGGGGCGCCCATCTGGCGGGGATCGACTTCGGGCACAACCACATCCACGTCGCCATCGCCGACGCACTCGGGCACCCGGTCGCCGAGGAGCACGTGTCGATCGGCGTCGACCTGCGTGCCGCCGAGGCGCTCGACGCGGCGGCCGACCTCCTCACGTCGCTGCGCACCGGCGCACGGCATCACCGACATCGACCGGGTCGCGGCCGGCATCCCCGGCCCTCTCGACCGGCGCACCGGGCTCGTCCGGTCGGCGACGATCCTCTCCGGTTGGGTCGGCCTCGCCCCCGCCGCGGAGCTCGAGCGGCGGCTCGGGCTGCCCGTCCGCGCCGAGAACGACGCCTTCCTCGGGGCCTACGGCGAGCTCAAGCGCGGCGCGGGGCGCGACATCGGCGACTTCGTCTACGTCAAGGTCTCCCACGGCATCGGCGCGAGCCCGGTCATCGGCGGCGAGCCCTACCCCGGCGCCATCGGCCTCGCGGGCGAGATCGGCCACACCCAGCTCACCGGCCGGACCGAGCAGTGCCGCTGCGGCAACCGGGGCTGTCTCGAGGCGGTCATCTCGGTCGACACGATCCGCTCGCAGATCGCGCACACCCATCCCGGGAGCGACCTCGACGTCGACACGATCAGCCTCACCTCCTTCGAGGACCCCGTGACGGACCGGATCCTCAGCGAGGCCGGGTGGATGCTCGGCGAGGTCCTCTCCGACGTGTGCAACCTCCTCAACCCCAACGCCCTCGTCCTCGGCGGCGAGCTCGGCACGGCGGGCCCGTCCCTCATCGAGGGCGTCGTCTCCTCGATCCGCCGGCACGCCCAGCCGGCGACCGCCGACGCCGTCGACGTCCTGCCGGCCCAGCTGGGGACGGCCGCCGAGCTGACCGGCGCCCTCGAGATGGCCGCCAGCATCGCCGCTCGCTGACCCGGCGGCGCCCGTCCGGTCGTGGGGCATGCCGCCGTCACCGGTCAGGTGGCGATGAAGGCCTCGCGGTCGGACCGCGCCCGCAGCGTCCAGGGACCGGGGCGACCCGGTCCGATCGGGGTGCCGTCCACCGCCACGACCGGCCGGACGCCGGCGACGGACGAGGAGAGGAACGCCTCGGTGGCGTCCGCCAGCTCGGCGGGCTCGAGCCACCCCTCGACAGGACGCAGCCCTACCCGGGCCGCCCACTCCAGCAGCCAGCCGCGCGTCGTTCCGGCGAGGATGCCGCAGTCGAGGGCGGGCGTCGCCAGCTCGGTCACCCCGTCGGCGGCGACCCGGACGAGGAAGAGGTTGGCCGTCGTCGCCTCGCACAGGTGACCGGTGACGGTGTGGAAGAGGACGTCGGTGGCCCCGGCTCGGCGGGCCTCGAGCCCGGCATACACGTAGTCGGCCCGGGAGGTCGTCTTCAGCCCGAGGAGCGGGTTCTGCGGGTCGCGTCGGACGGCCGAGGTCACGAGGGTGACGGCCGGTGGCGGGTCCTCGACGGTATGCCGGTCGACCGGCCACGCCTGGATGACGAGCGTCGCCTCGAGGGGCACGTCCGGCGGCGGGAGGATCCCGCGCGCGGAGCACCGCCCCCGGGTCACGGTGACCCGCAGCGAGGCGTCGCCGTCGGGTCCGTCGAGCCCCTCGGCGGCCAGGAGGTCGGCGATGCCCGACGCGAGAACACCCTCGATGTCACCCACCAGCGGGATGTCGAGGCCGGCGGCGGACCGGCGCAGCCGGGCCGTGTGCTCCGCGAGCTCGACGACGCGTCCGGCCCGGGCGCGGAGCGTCTCGAAGACGCCGTCCCCGAGCTGGAAGCCCCGGTCGAAGACCGAGACGTGGGCTCCGGCGGCGGGGTGGATGCCGCCACCGACCCAGACGAACCGTGGCCTCTCGAGGCTCATCGGTCACCTCCTTCGACGCCGGGCCGGGCGCGGCCGCGCGGGGACCCGACACGACCGACGCTAGTCGCCCTCGGTGTGCTTGGCACGGGCGACGATCGCGGGGTCCGGCGCATAGACGACGGAGTCGTCCTTGCCCTCGTAGTCGAACTGATGGAGGTAGGCGCGCATCGCGTTGAGCCGGCCGCGCTTCTTGTCGTTGCTCTTGATGGTCAGCCAGGGCGCGTACTTCTTGTCGGTGAACTCGAACATCGCCTCCTTGGCTGCGGTGTACTCCTCCCAGCGGTCCAGGCTCTCGAGGTCCATCGGCGAGAGCTTCCAGCGGCGGACCGGGTCGATCTGCCGGATCGCGAAGCGGGTGCGCTGCTCGTCCTGCGTCACCGAGAACCACAGCTTCGTCACGGTCGTCCCCGACTCGATGAGCATCCGCTCGAAGGTCGGCGCCTGTCGCATGAAGGTGTCGTACTGCTCGTCGGTGCAGAAGCCCATGACCCGCTCGACGCCGGCCCGGTTGTACCAGGACCGGTCGAACAGGACCATCTCACCCTCGGTCGGCAGATGGCGGATGTAGCGCTGGAAGTACCACTGGCCACGCTCCTTGTCGCTCGGTGCGGCGAGGGCGACGACCCGAGCGGCCCGCGGGTTGAGATGCTCCATGAACCGCTTGATCGTCCCGCCCTTGCCTGCGGCGTCCCGGCCCTCGAAGACGATGACGTGCTTGGCACCGACGTCCTGGCTCCAGTACTGGAACTTGAGCAGCTCGATCTGGAGCCGGTACTTCTCCGACTCGTAGGCGTCGCGCTCGAGCAGCTCGTCGTAGGGGTAGTCGTCACGCCACGTCTCGACGGCCTGGCCGTCCGGCGCGATGAGGACGGGGTCCTCCCCCTTGCCGCCGCGGACCGTGTAGCCCTCGGTCCGGAGGGTGTCGATGTACTCGCGGAGGTTCATCTTCTGCGGCATACCCGCAGTCAACCGTGCGCCGAGGACGAGGGGAAGGCACGCGCGGTCCCGGCCGGGAGAGTTCACCCCGCGGGGACCGCGAGGTCGCTCACGCCGCCGCGTCCGGCGACCGCCGGCGACCCCGCACGGGGACGAGCATGACCGTGACGATCTCCGGCGCACCGAGGTTCCCCGTCCTGGCGAGGCCCCGTCCCGTCGGGGCCGACCGATCGGTCGGCCCCGACGAGGTGGCGCTAGGGACGGGCCGGGGCGGGCAGCCGGTCGGCGAGCAGCTCCGCAAGATGAACGCCCCTGACGCCTGCGAGCTGATCGGCCTGGGTGCGGCAGGAGAAGCCGTCGGCGAGCAGGACGGCCCCGGCCGGTGCCTCGCGGAGCGCGGGCAGGAGGTTCTGTTCCGCGACGGCGACCGACACCTCGTAGTGGCCACGTTCCATGCCGAAGTTGCCGGCCAGGCCGCAGCAGCCGGAGAGCAGCCGCACCTGCGCGCCGGCCGCCCGCAGCAGGGAGGCGTCCGCGTCATAGCCCATGACGGCGTGCTGGTGACAATGCGGTTGAGCGATGACCGTGACGCCCGCGAGGGTAGGCGGGACCCATCGTTCCTCGGTCGGGCGGCCGGGCTGCCGCATGAGCAACTCGGCCAGGGTGCACACGGAGGTCGCGATGCCCTCCGTCCTCGGGTCCTCGGGCACCAGCTCGGCGAGGTCCTGACGCAGGACCGCGGTGCATGACGGCTCGATCCCGACGATGGGTATGCCGGCGGCCGCGAACGGCGCGAGGACCTCGATGGTCTGTCGAAGGCGCCGCCGGGCCCCGTCGAGCTGCCCGGTCGAGATCCAGGTCAGGCCGCAGCACGCCCGCCCAGAGGGGATGAGCACGTCGTATCCGGCCGCCTCGAGCACCTGGATCATCGCGTGTCCGACGGAGGGGGAGAACGCGTCGGTGAACGAGTCGGCCCACAGCGCAACCCGGGGTCGGGCTCCGCCGGCCGCAGGCGGGCCGGCGACCTGGCGGTGGCGGGTATGTCGCCGCAGCGGTGTGGTGGCGAAGCGTGGGATGGATCGCCTGGCATCCATCCCTCCCAGGCGGAGCACGCTGCGGCGGACCCAGTTCGCCGAGAGAACGCCGTTGAGGAGCCGAGGAGCCACGCCGGCCAGTCGGGCCCACCGCGGCAGCTGTCCGAGGGCGTAGTGGTTGGTGGGGCGCAGTCGGCGCCGGTACACCTGGTTGAGGACCTCAGCCTTGTATGCCGCCATGTTGACGCCCGCCGGGCAGTCTGCCCCACATGCCTTGCAGGACAGGCACAGGTCCAGGGCCTCGACCACCTCGGCCGACCGGAAGCCGTCGGTGACCAGCGAGCCGTTGGCCATCTCCTGCAGGACGCGAGCGCGCCCGCGGGTGGAGTGAGTCTCGTCGCCCGTCGCGATGAAGGACGGACACATGAAGCTCCCGGCCGCCGACAGGTCGGCTCGACACTTGCCGACACCGACGCAGCGATGGACCGCACGGGAGAGATCACCACCGTCCGCGCTGAGGGCGGCGCCGCCGGGCCGCACCGCGGGGCCGAGCGGCACCGCCGCCGGCCGGCGCAGGTCCTCGTCGACCGCCCGCGCCCGCACGACCACTCCCGGATTGAGGATGTCATCGGGGTCGAAGAGGGCCTTGAACTGGGCGAAGGCGGCGATGGCGTCGGGAGAGTACATGCGCGGCAACAGCTCGGAGCGGGCCCGGCCGTCACCGTGTTCTCCGGACAGCGAGCCTCCATGTCGAGCAACGAGGTCGGCGGCATCGACGAGGAAGGTGCGCAAGGCCTCGGGGCGGTGTTCGAGCGGAAGGTCGAGCCGGACATGGACGCACCCGTCCCCGAAGTGCCCGTAGGGCACACCGTCCAACCCGTGGTCGCGCAGCAGGGCGTCGAAGTCGCGCAGGTAGGCGCCCAGCCGCTCGGGCGGGACCGCGGCGTCCTCCCATCCCGGCCAGGCCTGCACACCGGAGGCTGTCCGACCCGCGAGACCGGCACCGTCCTCGCGGATCCGCCACAGCCGAGCCGCCTCGGGACCCGCGGGAAGCACGGCGAGGCGGGGCGTCCCACCGCTCTTGGCCAGGTCGTGCGCCGCCGCGAGCGCCGCCGCCTCTGTCGCTCCGCCGACCTCGACGAGGAGCCAGCCCGCTCCGGGCGGAAGGTCCGGGACGCTGTTCGCGCCCTTGTGCCGGCGTACGACGTCGACGAGACGCGAGTCGATTCCCTCGACGGCGATGGGACGATGGACGAGGAGGGCAGGCACGGCGTCGGCGGCCGTCGCCATGTCCGGGTAGCCGAGGGCGACCAGCGTGGTGGCCTTCGGCACGTCGACCAGTCGCAGCGTCGCTCCCAGCGTCACGGCGCACGTGCCCTCCGTGCCGACCAGGGCCTTGGCCAGGTCCCCGCCGTTCTCGGGGAGCAGGTGCTCGAGGGAGTACCCGGACACCTGCCGGCCGAACCGGCCCAGCTCGGTTCGGATCGTGCCCAGTCCGGGCCGAGACCAGCGCGGACACCCCCGGCCCGAGGGCAGCACCCCATCGCCGGACCTGATGCGCCGCCTCGGCATCGTTCGTCGCGACGAACCGCCGTCCGAGGCCGTCGACGACGTCCAAGGAGACGACGTTGTCAGCGGTGCGGCCGAATGCCACGGCCCGTGGGCCGCATGCGTTGTTGCCGATCATCCCGCCTATCGTGCAGCGGGCATGCGTGGAGGGGTCGGGGCCGAATCGCAGTCCGTGAGGAGCGCCGGCCTGCTGGATGGCGTCGAGGACCGCACCGGGCTCGACGACCGCGGTGCGGGCATCGGGGTCCACCTGGAGGACCCGACCGAAGTGTCGGCTCGTGTCGAGGATGATCCCCGGGTCCGACCGCGTTGCCGGCCACGGACGTGCCGCCGCCTCGCATCGTCAGGGCTGTCCCCGTCTCCCGGGCCACCTCGACCGCCCCGAGAATGTCGTCGACATGCCGCGGGAAGGCGACGACGCGCGGAACGACGCGGTAGTTGGAGGCATCCGTCGTGTACTCGGCGCGCCGCAGGATGCCGTCGTCCACCTGTCCCGGTCCGGTCATCACCCGCCGGAGACGTCCGACGAGCTCGGCCGCACCGATGTCGGTGGCCCCCTGTGGCGCGCGCGCGGCGGTTCCGGTCACCGCTGGCCGTAGACGTTCTGGTACCGGTCGAAGAGCGCGTCGACGTCCGCCGAAGGAATGGGAAGCGGCTCGCCGAGCTGCCGGGACAGATGCACCGTCTTGGCCACGTTCTCGCACATCACGGCGGCCTTCACGGCGGCCGCGGCGTCGGGACCGATGGTGAAGACGCCATGGCTGCGCATGAGCACGGCGGGCGAGCGATGAGCGGCGAGGGTCGAGACGATGCCCTTGCCGATCTCTTCGCCACCGATGAGCGCGAACGGGCCGACCGGGATCTCCCCGCCGAACTCGTCCGCCATCGCCGTCAGCACGCAGGGGATGCTCTCTCCCCGGGCAGCCCAGGCGGTGGCGTACGTGGAGTGGGTGTGCACGACCCCACCGACATCCGGCATCGTGCGGTACACGTAGGCATGGGACCCCGTATCGCTCGACGGGGCGAGGGTGCCCTCTACCGGCACGCCGTCGAGGTCGCACAGCACCATCGTCTCGGGCGCGAGAGCGTCGTAGGAGACGCCGGAGGGCTTGATGAGGAAGGCGTCCTCGCCCGGGACCCGGGCCGAGACGTTCCCCGCGGTCCAGGCGACCAGGTCGTACCGCACCAGTTCTGCGTGCAGAGCGCACAGCTGCTCCCGCAGTCGTTGCGTCGGGTCGGTGGTCATGGGCGGCCCTCCTTGGTGTGGTTCGGCATGACGACGGCCGGGGTCGAAGGGTCCGGGGTCGGGAGAGCGCCGGTCGCTCCGCGGCGGAGGGCACGCAGCCGGTGCATCACGTCGGTGCCACCGCGCCCGAACAGGTCATGCAGGGCCGTGTACTCGGCATACAGGACGTCGTATGCAGCGGCTGCGGCATCGTCTGGGAGGTAGACGCCCGGGGTGTGCCCGCCGATGACCGCCGCGGCGCTGGGAACGTCAGCGTAGAGGCCCGCGGCGACGGCCGCATGCACCGCCGAGCCGAGCGCTGGACCTTGCTCGGAGGTGATGAGGCCAACCGGCAGCCGGAGGATGTCGGCGTACATCTGCATGAAGAGAGGGTTCTTCGTCAGCCCACCCGTGGCGATGATTTCGCTCACGGGCAGACCGGAGCCGCGAAGTGCCTCGATGATGGTGCGGGCTCCGAAGATCGTTGCCTCCATCAGGGCGCGGTAGGTCTCTTCCGGCCGGGTCGCCAGGGTCGTGCCCAGGACCAGCCCGGACAAGGTGTGGTCCACGAGTACGGAGCGGTTGCCGGAGTGCCAGTCCAGAGCCACGAGTCCGTGCGCGCCGGGCGGCTGCCCGGCAGCGAGCTCGGTGAGGTAGGCGTGGATCGACACTCCTCGACGGTGCGCCTCGTCGATGTAGGACGGGGGGACGGAGGTGTCGACGAACCACGCGAAGATGTCGCCGACACCGCTCTGGCCGGCCTCGTAGCCCCACAGCCCATCGATGATCCCGCCATCGACGACCCCGCACATACCAGGAACCTCGACGACTCGGTCCGAGGTCAGCACGAGGCAGGTTGAGGTGCCGATCGTGGCGACGAGCTGACCCGGCGAGACCGCTCCCGCCGCGACCGCGTCACATGGGCGTCGACGTTCCCGACCGCCACGGCGATGCCTGCTGGGAGGCCGGTCCACGATGCCGCCTCGTCGGTGAGCAGACCTGCGCAATGACCCAGCCGGCCGATCGGTGCCTCGATCTTGTCGGTCACGATGTCGGCAAAGTCGGGATGGAGGGCACGCAGGAAGTCGGGGTCCGGATGCGCCCCGTTCTGGAGGAGTCCCTTGAATCCCGCAGCACAGGCGCTGCGGACATAGGTTCCGCACAACCGCCAGACGATCCAGTCGGCCGCCTCGACCCACCGGCGCATCGATCGGTACACCTCCGGCGCCTCTTCGAGGACTTGCAGGGCCTTCGGGAACTGCCACTCCGAGGAGGTACGGCCGCCGTAGCGGCCCAGCCACGGTTCGCCGCGGGTCACGGCGAGCGCGTTGATCCGGTCCGCCTGCGGCTGTGCCGCGTGGTGCTTCCACAGTTTCGCGTAGGCGTGCGGCTCCCCCGGAAGCGTTCGAGCGCACAGAGCGGGGTCCCGTCAGCCGTCGTCGGAAGCATGGTGCTGGCCGTGAAGTCCGTGGCGATACCGACGACATCGCGTGCATCGGCACCCGCCTCGGCGAGGGCCGCCGGGACGGCGCGACGCAGGACCTCGAGGTAGTCCTCGGGGACCTGAAGCGCCCAGTCGGGGCGGAGCGGCCGGCCGTCGGGCAGGGCATGGTCCAGGACCCCGTGGTCGTAGTCATGGACGGCGGAGCCGAGCTCGGTGCCGTCGGAGGCCCGGACCACCACGGCCCTGCCCGAGAGCGTCCCGAAGTCGACGCCGATGACGAGCGCCCGGTCGGTGGGCACCGCCGCCGGGTCAGCGGACACGGGCCCCGCCCTCGCGGTCGAAGAGGTACACCCGCTCGGCCGGGGCCGAGAAGGCGATCTCGTCGGACCGGCCGAGAGCGGCGTGCGCCTCGGTCAGCAGCACGAGCGCCGGCTCGAAGCCCGGCAGCTGCACCGTCGCCTGACCGAACTCCAGCAGGTTCTCGAACGCGACGACGGTACCCCTCAGGGCCTGCTCCTCGGTCCGAT
Organism: uncultured Actinomycetota bacterium; assembly: GCA_963745335.1. Lineage (GTDB taxonomy): Bacteria > Actinomycetota > Actinomycetes > Actinomycetales > Dermatophilaceae > CAVSJJ01. The sequence goes on along the minus strand of CAVUXP010000005.1, from coordinate 76,111 downwards.
CGACGATGACCGCGTCATGCGGACGGATCCCCACCATGACCTCCTGGCCGTCGGTGGCGGAGGCGCTGGCGGACTCGACGACGCCGGCCCCGGCAATATGCACGAGGGTACGACCTCCTCGACGCTCCACCGTTCCGGGCACGAGGTTGATCTTCGGCTCGCCGACGAAGTCGGCGACGAAGAGGTTCTCCGGGTCGTCGAACACCTCGTCGGGTGTCCCGAACTGCTGGATGACGCCCGCATCCATGACGGCGAGTCGGTCCGCGAGGCTGAGCGCCTCGAGCTGGTCGTGTGTGACGACGATCGTCGTGTAGCCGAACTCGCGCTGGAGCATCTTCAGCTCGCGTCGAACTCGCTGGCGTTGGGCAGCATCGAGGTGAGAGAGGGCTCGTCCAGCAGGAGAACCGGGGGTTGCGAATGAGCGCGCGCGCCAGGGCCACTCGCTGCTTCTGGCCGCTGGAGAGCCCGGAGGGACGCAACGACAGCATGTCCGTCATCTCCAGACGCTCGGCGATCCGGTCCACCTGCTCGTCGGCGGTCTTCACCTTCCGGGCCTTGAGTCCGTAGGCGAGGTTCTCGCGGACGGTGAGAGGCGGGTAGAGGGCGTAGCTCTCGAACCCGACGCCGATGTCCCTCTTGGCCGGCGGCAGGTCGGCGACGGACCGCTCGCCGATCCGGATCTCGCCCGCGGTGACGGTCTCCAGGCCGGCGATCATCCGCAGCGTCGTCGTCTTACCGCAGCCCGACGGCCCGAGAAGGGCGACCAGCTCGCCCGGCTCGATCCGCAGGTTGATGCCCTTGACCGCCTCGAAGGCCTTGCGGCCCCGGCTGACGTAGGTCTTGTGCAGATCAACGAGGTCCAGGCTCTGTGCCGTCCCCGCGCCGGAGCCCTTGGGTGGGACCGAGGTCACCGTGTTCCCGCCGTGCGTGGTCATGATCCCTCCCGGACGCTCGAGGCGGGTGCTCGGTCTCCCGGGCCGGCTGCGGACCCGATGCGTGCGCTGTCCTCGGCCCGTGGGGCCGATTCGAAGAGGTGGACCTGCTCGAGGGGGACCTCGAGGGTGACCCGCGACTTCTCGGACACCGGGTCCTCCGTGACGACGACGACGAGCTCGTCACCCACCTCGACGGTGAGCTCCATCTGGCGGCCGAGCCGCTCCGAGAGGCGGACGACCCCGTCGAAGCGCAGCACGGCGTCGCTGGAAGCCTGCCCCGCCCCGTCGCCGGCAACGAGGTGGAGGTCGCGCGGGCGCAGCCCGAGCCGGACCCGACCGTCGCTCGAGGGCAGGGCCGCCGGCGGCACGAGGGTGATGGCTCCGCCCGCGGCCCGCAGCGTCCCGCCCTCGGTCTCCGCCGGGAGCAGGTTGATCTCGGGCTGACCGAGCGCCTTGGCGACGAACGTGTCGACCGGCTCATCCCACACGTGGTTGGGAGGACCGATCTGGACGACCCGACCCGCCCGAAGGATCGCGATGCGGTCGCCCAGCGCGAGCGCCTCCTGGTAGTCGTGGGTGACGTACAGAGACGTCGTGCTCGACATCTCGCCCAAGTGCTTCAACTCGACCCGCATCTGGGCGCGCAGCTTGGCGTCGAGGTGCGAGAGGGGTTCATCGAGCAGGTAGATGTCGGCCGTGCGGACGAGCACCCGCCCCAGGGCGACCCGCTGCCGCTGCCCGTTGGACAGCTTCTCCCGGCAGTCGCTCGAGCAGGGTGTCGATGCCGAGCGTCGTGGCGACGTCGCGGACTCGGTCGCGCTGCTCCGTGGCGGAGAAGCGACCGGTTCGACCCGAGCGCAGCGGGGAGGAGAGGTTCTCGAAGACCGTCTTCTGGGGATAGAGCGCATAGCTCTCGAAGGCCATGGCGACGTTGCGATGGTATGGCTCCACGCCGGCCATCGGCCGATCGGCGATCGCCACCTCGCCGGCATCGATGTCGATGAGGCCCGCGACGCTCTTGAGGGTCGTCGTCTTCCCCGCCCCCGATGGGCCCAGGATCACGAAGAACTCACCGTCGTCGACATCGAGGTCGATGCCGTCGACTGCGGTGGTCTCGCCGTATCGCTTGGTCAGCCCGCGGACGGTCAGGGAACCCATCAGGCCTTCACCGCCCCGAACGACAGGCCGCGGACGAGATAGCGCTGGATGGACAGGGCCAGGGCAAGTGGCGGGAGCGCTGCGATGAGCGCCGCCGCAGCAGTGAGGTTGTAGTAGGCCTGACCGCCGCCGCCGAGGAACTTGGAGATGGCCACCGTGACCGTCGTCGCCGAGCTGTCGGTGAGGATGAGCGGGAAGACGTAGTTGTTCCAGGCGAAGATGAAGGCCAGCAGCGCTGAGGCGGCGATGCCGGGCCGGACCATGGGTAGGGCGACCATGGCGAAGGCGCGCCGTCGGGAGTACCCGTCGAGGAGAGCCGCGTGTTCGAGGTCGGGTGGAAGGTCTTGGAAGTACGAGCGCAGAATCCACACGACCAGTGGCATCGTCACGAGCTGAAGGACCCAGATCTGGCCGAGCTTGGTATCGAAGAGCCCGATCTGGTTGTAGATGACGAACAGCGGGACGATGACCATCAGCTCGGGAGCAAACCGGAACGACAGCATGGTGAAAAGCAGGTTCTCGGAACCGCGGAACTTCCAGCGTCCTGCCGCGTAGGCGGCTGGGATGCCGATGACGAGGGAGACGAGGACCGCACCGGAGCTGTTGATGACGCTGGTGACGAGGGCCGCCTTGAAGTCCACACTCGTCGCCGCTCGGCCCTCGTCGGACAGGACCGTGTGGAAGTTCTCGAGGGTCGGACTGAAGGCGAAGTAGGTGCTCGTCTGATCGGCTCGCGACTTCAGCGAGAGCAGCACCATCCAGAGGATGGGGAAGAGGGCGAAGACGAACCAGGCGAGGATGCCCACGTCCGCGAGGATCGAGCCCGTGGTGACGCGCTTCTTCCCTGGCAGCAGTTCCTTGGCCATGTCAGTCCTCCGCCCCGGCGGCGCGCCGCTGCGCGCGGCCCAGTGCCTTCACCAGGTAGTTCGCGGCGACATACACGATCGCCCAGAGGATGAACATGTATGTCGACCCGCGCGAATAGTTGAAGTTGATGATCGAGTCCTCGAACGCGCCGACCTGGAGAGAGCGCGTGGCCGAGCCGGGACCGCCGGCCGTGAGGACCTGGATGATGTCGAAGATCTTGAGGCAGTCCATGAACCGGAAGATCACGGCGACGAGGATGTAGGGCCACATCATCGGCAGCATGAGCCGGCGGAACATGTAGAACCACCCCGCTCCGTCGACCTCTGACGCCTCGAAGGGCTCCCTCGGCAGGGAGCGGATGCCAGCCAGGACGAGGATCGCGACGAAGGGCGTGTAGGTCCACATGTCCACGAGGACGACGGAGTACAGGGCCCGCTCACGGCTGAGGAAGTCGAACGTCGAGCCGAGATGGAAGAGGTGGTTGAGGACCCCGAACTGAGGGTTGTACATCAGCTTCCAGATCACACCGGCGATGACCGGGGCGATCATGAGCGGGAGGATCAGCACGCGCTCGAAGAGGCGGCCGATGATACTGGAACGGTTGAGCAACAGGGCAATTCCGACCCCGAGGGCAGTCTCGACGGTCGTGGCCAGGATCGCGAAGATCAGGGTGAACCGAACGCTGCCCCAGAACTCCCTGCTGGTGACGACGCTGCGGAAGTTCTCGAGCCCGACGAATCCCGGTGAGGGGTTGGTCGCCGAGTAGTCCAGGACGGTGTAGTAGACCCCGAGGGCGAAGGGATAGAGGATCCCGACGGTGATGGCGACGGCTGGCACCACGAGGATGTAGGGGCGAGCCCTGCGGCGCCACGACGGCACCGACGGGGGCCCGGTCTGCTTGTCGTCCCTGTTCGACGACGGCTCGGCCTCGGGTCGAACGACGTCCACGCTCGGCTTCACGTCTGCATTCCTTCCCTCCCGGGCCGGGTTGACCGGGCTGCGCATGCCGCAGCCCGGTCAACCGAACGCGTCCGGGACGCCCGGATCAGGAGGCGTTGATCTTGGTCGTGTTGGCCTTCGCCAGCTCATCGAGGCGGGTCTGTGCGTCGGCGCCGGCATAGATGTCCTGGAGGGCAACGGCCCAGTCCTCGGTCGTCTCGAAGAACTTCTTCTGCGGCGTGAACTGGATCTTCGTGCTGTCGATGACCTTCTCGAAGGTCTCCAGGTAGCCGGGGAAGCCACCCATCGTCGCCTTGAAGGCGTCGTCGAAGACGGACTTGCGGACGGGGTCCGGGAAGACGCCCTGCGAGGTGGCCTTGGACATCGCCTCCTTGCCGGTCGCCCACTGGATGAACAGCCAGGCGGCCAGCTTGTTCTTCGACGCGGAGTTCATCGCGAGCGACCAGGTCCACAGGTTCGTGGCGTAGCTGCCGTCCGGTCCCGCCGGGCCCGGGTGCCAGGCGAGGTTGCCCGCCTCCTTGCTCGCGCCCTTGACGTTCTTCGGGTAGGTCGCGCTGTCGGCGTCATAGACCATCATGGCCGTCCCGTCACCCAGGTCCTGGGTGCAGTTCGGGTACTCGTAGGTCGTCCAGGAGGTCGGTCCGCCCCGCTTGGCCAGGTCGACCCACTTCTTCGTGAAGTCGACCGCCTTCGGAGAGTTCATCGACGCGGCATACGTCGTGCCGTCGACGGTGTAGTCCTGCGCACCCTCACGCGCGAACTGCGTCATGAACCCGGGGTGGATCGTCGCCCAGGAGCGGGAGCCGCGGAAGGCGACGCCATAACGGTTCTGGCTCCGGTCGGTCAGGTCGACGGCGAGCTGGATGAAGTCATCGAAGGTCTCCGCCGGCTTGATGCCCTTGGAGTCGAAGTACTTCTTGTTGTACGCCACGACGTTGGTCTCGAACCCCCACGGGATCGCCCACTGACCGCCGCTTCCGAGAGCGCTGCCGGCCTTGAAGTCCCACCGGGTGGAGGTGCGCAGCCCCTCGTAGATGTCCTCGAAGTCGTACTCCCCACTCGTGGCGGCCGAGTTGTTGATCCACGGCGTGAGGTCCTCCATCCATCCGGGCGGCCCGTAGGTCCAGATGAAGTACGCGCCGGTCATGAAGACGTCGTGGGCGCCGGATCCGCCGGCGAGCTCGGTGTTGAGCTTGGTGAAGTAGTCCGCCTCTGGGACGAGGTCGGCCTGCACCGTGATGCCGGTCAGGTCGGAGAACTCCTTGAGCAGCGGGGCGAAGCTCTGCTGGTAGGGGTGTGGCGTCTGGAGGACCTTGATCGTGGCGCCCTTGGCCTTCTTCCAGTCGAAGGACCCCGTGACGGCCTCGGCGCCGTTGCCGGCGGCGGACGAACCGTTGCCGGTGCCGACCCCGCAAGACGACAGGATCGGTGCCGCCGCGAGACCGGCGGCCGCGAGACCGAAGCCTTGGAGGACTGAGCGGCGGCTCAGGTCGCGGGGCAGAGGAGGATAGGGACTCATAGGACTACTCCTTTGTAGGTGCCGATGCCCTGTCGGCCGTGGCCGGCCGACGGTTGACCCAAACGCGGGGGCACGTCAGGGGTGGGACCATGGCCAGGGAAACAGGAAGGGAACTGCTCCGGCCGGCGTCGTCCACTCCGGTCGGTCGTGGCCCCGGTTGCCGACGACTCCAGCCACCCAGGTCGAACGGGCCACGGCAAGGGGGCCGAGCTGCGTGGCCGTGGGGTGAGCGCTGGTGGGGGACACAGGGCAGGGAGATGACCGGCTCGAGCGCGCCAGGCCCGTTCCGCCTGCCCTGTCCGCGACATCTGGCCTCCTCGCCAGCGGTTCACCGGGTGCTGTGTCACCCGCGCGCTCACAGTAGCGAGGACCTGAGAAGTTGTCCAGCGCAAACGTTCACGGTGTAGTAACGTTCAGCACAACAGTCCGCACGCATCGGCGCTAGGGGAGGATCTGAGCATGGTGAACGAGCGCCGCTCCCCCTCCCCGTCGGTCCGCTTCCCCGTCGACGTCATGCTCACGGCGGCACGGCTGTATTACATCGAGGACCTCACCCAGGCGCAGGTGGCGCGGGAGCTCGGGATGAGCCGGGCCAGCGTGAGCCGCGTCCTCGCCGAGGCCCGACGACAGGGCATCGTGACGATCGACATCCGCCCTCCGTCCTCACCCAGCACGAACGACGTCGCCGACCACCTGGCCCGGGCCCTGGGATTGCAGGCCGTCTACCTCTCCGAGGTGGCCTCGAGCCCCAGCTCCCTGGCCTATGCCGAGACCGGAGGGGCGCTTGCGGCCGCTCTGTCACGGGGGCTGGCCGACACGGGCCTGCGAGCCGGAGATGTCCTGCTGATGTCCTCGGGCCGGACGATGCACGCCATGACGGCGGGCGACATCCTCCAACTGCCGGGAATCGTCGTCGCCCCCATGATCGGCGGACAGGACGAGCCAGAGCCCTGGTACCAGCCGAACGAGATCACCCGTCGGTTCGCCGAGCGCGTCGGAGGGCGCCCCTCCTTCCTCTACGCCCCGGCCCTGCCCGGGCCGGACCTCTACCCCGCCCTCGTCAACGAGCCCTCGATTCGCCGGGTCCTCGACCTGTGGCGCACGGCGAGCGCCGCCATCATCGGTGTCGGCGCTCCCCCGCTCACCCGCCACTCCCTGCCGCGCTTCGTTCCGGCCGACGCGCTCGCGCTGCGCGAAGCCGTGGGCGACGTGTGCTCCCGGTTCTACGACCGGGACGGCCACGAGGTCCCGTTCCCGGGCAGCGAGCGGCTGATGTCGACGAGCCTCGAGACTCTGCAGGAGATCCCCACGGTCATCGCCGTCGCGACCGGGGTGGAGAAGATCGACGCCATCCGGGTGGGGGCCCGGGAAGGCTACTTCTCCCGTCTCGTGACTGACAGCCAGACTGCGTTCGCCCTATTGGCGGCCGTCGGCGAGGACCTGCCCGACGAGCGGCCAGCCCCGGCGGCGGCAGCGCCGGCCGGTACCTGAGCAACCGAACGACCACCCCCGCCTCCACCGGCGGCGAAGCATCCGTGACAAAGGAGACCACGCATGAAGAGCGCAGCCATCCACGCGCCCGGCGATGTCCGCGTGAACGATATGCCGGAGCCGGTCCCCGGCCCCGGCGAGAGCCTGGTGCGGATCACGAGCGTCGGACTGTGCGGCTCCGACCTCCACTGGTTCGACGAGGGCGCCATCGGCGACGCGGTGCTGGTCAAGCCGCTCGTCCTCGGCCACGAGATGGCGGGCGTCGTCCTCTCCGGACCGCTCGAGGGCCGCAGCGTCGGGCTCGACCCGGCAGTCCCGTGCGGCCACTGCCGGGAGTGCGACCGCGGGCCTGGAACACCTGTGCACGAAGATGCGGTTCGCCGGGCATGGAAGCACCGACGGCGCCCTGCGTGAGCTCATGGCCTGGCCGGACAACCGTCTTCACGTCCTCCCGGACGGCTTCGACCCGGCGGACGCAGCGCTGCTCGAGCCGCTGGGTGTCGCTGTGCATGCCGTCGACCTCGCACACCTGCGGCCCGGCTCCCGCGATCGCCGTCGTCGGCTGCGGCCCCATCGGACTCATGCTCATCGAGCTGGCCGCGCTGTCCGGCGGCGAGGTCATCGCGGTCGAGCCCATCGCGCACCGGCGTGAGGCGGCGCTCCGAGCCGGCGCCGCCGTGGCGGTCGCGCCCGAGGAGGTCACGCCGCACTGCGAGTTGGACAGCGCCTACGACGTCGCCTTCGAGGTCAGCGGGTCCGACGACGGCCTGGCCCGGGCGGCCATCCTCAGCCGTCCCGGAGCTCGGGTCCTTCTCGTCGGGATACCCGAGGAGGACTCGACGACCTTCCAGGCCTCGCCGATGCGCCGCAAGGGACTGACGCTCGTGTGCGTGCGTCGGATGACCGACAACGCGTACTCGCGGGCGATCAGCCTCGGAGTGCGGGGCGTGATCGACCTGACCTGGATCACCTCGCACCGCTTCCCGCTCGTGGAGGCGACGAAGGCCTTCGAGGTCGCCTCCAGGCGCGAGGGCAACAAGGTCGTGGTCGACGTCACGACCGACTGACACCCCACCGGTCCCCCACGACGAGCCCGCCGGGACCTCGCGCTCGGGACCCGCGCATGCCGGGAGGAAGGTCGGGTCACGACGATGCGCACCTCACCGGTGCGCTAGACCCGAGCGGCGAGGAGTCCGTCTCGCGACGACGGGTCAGGCCGACGCGGCCCCGGCCAGCAGCCCCTCGATCTCGTCCGCCTTCGGAACCCGACCGGAGACCAGGACCTGCTCGTCGACGACGAGGCCGGGGGTGCGCATGATGCCGTATGCCGCGATGTCGGCGACGTCGGTCACCTTCGTCACCTCGGCGTCGAGGCCGAGGGAAGCGAGAGCAGCGCGGGCGTTCTTCTCGAGCGCGACGCAGTTGGCGCAGCCGGAGCCGAGGATCTTCACATGCATGACGAGTGCCTTTCGATGAGTGGAGCGAGCGGCGCGGGAACGTGCTCCTAGGTGGGCAGGACGAGGTTGAAGAGGTACCCCACGGCGATGATCCCGACGGCGACGACGCCGGCGAAGGTGACGATGAGCCGCGGGCGCAGGACCCGGCGGAGCAGGATCATCTCGGGCAGGCTGAGGGCGACCGTCGCCATCATGAAGGCGAGCAGCGTCCCCATCGGCAGGCCCTGCTCGTGCAGCGCCTCGACGAGCGGGAGCACCCCCGCCGCGTTGGAGTAGAGCGGCACGCCGAGGAGGACGGCGATCGGCACGGCCAGCGGGTTGCCGGCGCCGGCATACCGGACGAACAGGCCCTCCGGCGCCCAGCCGTGGATGACGGCGCCGAGGCCGATGCCGACGAGCAGGTAGGGCCAGATCCGGCGCAGGATCGAGCGGACCTCCTCGACGCCGATCTGGATCCGCTGGTGCCAGGTGAGGCCGAGCGCCGGGTCGATGACCTCGCCGCCGAGCCGCGTCTCGAAGACGAAGGGCTCGACCCACCGCTCGAGACCGAGACGACCGATGACGAGGCCGGCGACGACGGCGATGGCGACGCCGGCCACGACGTAGAGGGCCGTCGGCCCGGGCCCGAAGAGGCCGAGCAGCAGGGCGATCGCCACCTCGTTGACGAGCGGGCTCGCGATGAGGAAGCTCATCGTCACGCCGAGGGGCACCCCCGAGGCGACGAACCCGATGAAGGCGGGGACCGCCGAGCAGGAGCAGAACGGCGTGACGACGCCGAGCGACGCGGCGAGGACGTTACCGACGCCCTCGCGCTTGCCCCCGAGCAGCGCCCGGGTCCGCTCGACGCTCATGAACGAGCGCAGCACCGTGACGACGAAGATGATCCCCGCGAGGAGGAGCGCGATCTTCACCGTGTCGTAGAGGAAGAAGTGGACCCCGGAGCCGAGCCGGGAGGTGAGGTCGAGCCCGGCGACGTCGCCGACCAGCCAGTCCCACAGGGGCCCGTTGGCGGCGTAGGCGAGGACCCACAGCACGGCGGCGAGGACGAGCCGTCCCCAGAGCCGGTATGCCGGGGCCGGGCGGACGGGGCGGGCGAGCGTCATCGCCGGCCGGGCAGCGCGGCCCGCAGCCGCTCGAGCGCGTCGGGGGCGGCGGTGTAGTCGACCCAGCGGCCCCGGCGGGCCGAGGTGACCAGGCCGGCCTCGCGCAGGACGCGGAGGTGGTAGCTGAGGAGGTTGCCCGCGACGTCGGGGTCGCCCTGCAGGTTGCAGACGCACAGGGTGCCCTCGGCGGTGAGCCGGCTGAGGATCCGGTGCCGGATCGGGTCGGAGACGACGGAGAGGAGCTCGACCGCGCGCGCCGCGTCGACCGGCCCCATCTCAATGGCAATTGAATCGACCACCCTTGAAATGTACCGCCGATCCCGCTGCGCAACACCGTGATCCCCCTCACCCCGGCCGAACACCGGGACGAGGGGGACAGCGCAGTGCAGGGGCACCGCGGTCAGGCGGGCCGGACGGCCCGGACGAAGGCGCTGGCGAACGCGCCGTCCATCGCCTCGACGGCCGCCGCGACGTCCATCCCGTCCGGCAGCTCGGCGGGGTCGAGCCCCGCCGCGAGGTCCTCGAGCTCGGCGCGGGTGTAGCGGCGGGTCACCTCGATCGAGGCGTCCGCGAAGCCGGCTCGGGCCAGCCGCTCGACGAAGTCGGTGTCGAGCAACGCTCCGGAGATGCAGCCGGTCCACAGGGCGACGATGCCCATGAGGCCGTCCGGCAGCGGCCGGAGCAGGACGATGTCGGAGACGGCGAAGCGGCCGCCCGGCCGCAGCACCCGGAAGGACTCGGCGATGACGGCGTCCTTGTCGGTCGAGAGGTTGACGACGCAGTTGGAGATGACGACGTCGACCGACGCGTCCGCCAGCGGGAGGCTCTCGATGCTGCCGAGGTGGAACTGCGCGTTGTCGACCCCGGCCTCACGCCGGTTGCGCTCCGCCAGCTCGAGCATCTCGGGCGTCATGTCGACGCCGTGCGCCGTGCCTCCCGGGGCCACTCGGCGGGCGGAGAGGAGGACGTCGAGTCCGCCGCCGGAGCCGAGGTCGAGGACGTCCTCGCCGGGGCGGAGCGCGGCGAGGGCGGTCGGGTTGCCGCAGCCGAGCGACGCGGCGAGCGCGCCGGCCGAGGGCACCTCGCCCGCGTCGTAGAGCCCGCTGCTGATCGGGTCGGCCGACGAGGCGCCGCCGCAGCAGTCGTCACCGCAGCAGGCCCCTCCCTCGTCGGCGGCCGACGAGCCGACCTCGGTGAGGGAGAGCGAGGACCGGGCGGCCGCGGCATACCGCTCGCGGACGGCCTCCCGGACGGCGGCGGGATCCTGGGTCGAGACGGTCGGGTCGGACATCGGAGCTCCTTGATTCGAAGTTTGTCGAAACATGATGGTGGACCACTGATTCGACATCTGTCAAGATAGGGGAATGCCGCGCACCCTTCCGCTCGCCGACGCCCCACCCCAGCCGTGCTGCGCCCTCGCCACGACGACGGTCACCGAGGCCGACGCCGAGGAGGTCGCCGTCATGTTCAAGGCCCTGGGCGACCCGGTGCGCCTGCGGCTCGTCTCCCTCATCGCCGGTCGGGCAGAGGTCTGCGTCTGCGACCTCACCGGCGAGTTCTCCGTGGGCGCCCCCACGATCTCCCACCACCTGCGCGTCCTCCGCGAGGCCGGGCTCGTGACGTCGGAGCGCCGCGGTACCTGGGTCTACTACTCCGTGCGCCGCGAGGCCCTGGACCGGCTCGCGGGTCTGCTCACCGTCAGCCCCTGACCTGCCCCGCCCGGCGACGGGCCCGTCACTAGGCTGCGAGCATGCGCGCCGCGGTCTACCACTCCTTCGGCGGGCCGATCCGCATCGAGGAGGTCCCCGAGCCGTCGCCCGGAGCCCAGGACGTCGTCGTCGACGTCCTGGCGGTCGGGCTGTGCCGGAGCGACCTCCACGGGTGGGCCGGCACCGATCCGGACATCGTCGTCCCGCACGTCGGCGGCCACGAGCTGTGCGGCCTGGTCCGCGAGGTCGGCGCCGAGGTGCACCGCATCCGGGTCGGCGACCGGGTCACGGCGCCGTTCGTCTGTGGCTGCGGGGCGTGCGAACCGTGCCGCGCCGGAGAGACCCAGGTGTGCCGCGCGCAGCAGCAGCCCGGCTTCACCCGATGGGGCGCCTTCGCGGAGCGGACGACGATCCCCTGGGCCGACGTCAACGCCGTCCACGTTCCCGACGGCATCGACGACGCCGCCGCCGCCCTCGTCGGATGCCGGGTGTCCACGGCATACCGGGGCGTCGTCGAGCTCGCCCGGATCCGGCGCGGCGAGGTCCTCTGCGTCGTCGGATGTGGCGGCGTCGGGCTGTCGGCCGTCGCGATCGGCGCCGCGGCGGGGGCCGTCGTCGTCGCCGTCGACCGCTCACCGGCGGCACTCGAGCTCGCCGCCCGGCTCGGCGCAGCCCATGGCCGTCCCCGTCCGGGACGACGACCCCCCGGAGGCCGTCGGGGAGGCGGTGCGGCGGGCGACCGGCGGGGCGCACGTCGCCGTCGACGCGGTCGGGGGCGCCGGGCCGACCGCCTCGGCGATCTCGTCGCTGCGCCCGCACGGGCGGATGCTCCAGATCGGGCTGTTCCCCTCCCCCACGGCCGACCTGCCGATCGGGCGGATCATCCGGGACGAGATCGAGGTGCTCGGCGTGCACGGGCAGTCCGCGTCGCGGCTGGACCGGGTGCTCGCCCTCGTTGCCGACGGGCTCGACCTCGCGCCCATGGTGACCGAGCGCATCGCGCTCGACGACCTCCCCGAGGCCCTGCCCGCCATGGGCAAGAGCGGGTCTGCCGGGCGTCACGGTCGTCACGCGGCGCTGAGGGCTGCGTACGATCGGGCCGACCAGCCAATTCGCGCGGCCCCGGGAGGCGAGCCATGCCGACCGTCCCACCCACCAGCGCAGCGGACCCCGCACCCCCCGGTCAGCGGCGCATCGTGTTCGACCCGAGCAATGTCTGGCGGGTCGGCTGGGTCGTGCTCGCGCTGCTCGCCGCGGCGATGTTCATCCGCTTCGTCGTCCAGGACGGCGGGAAGGTGATCTTCCTCGTCATCCTCGCCTGGTTCGCGTCGCTGGCCATGGAGCCCGCGGTGCGCGCCCTCTCCCGAGCCATGCCCCGGGCCGCCGCGACGAGCGCCGTCATGGCGGCGGTCGCCGTCTTCCTCGTCGTCTTCCTCCTCGCCTTCGGGCGGCTCTTCGTCGACCAGCTCGCCCAGCTCATCCGTGCCCTGCCGGACGTCGTCGGCGAGAGCGTCTCCTGGATCAACCGCAGCCTCGGCACGGACTACAGCCTCCAGGACGCCGTCGACGCCCTGCACCTCACGCCGGACCGGGTCGCGCAGTACACCGGCGACGTGCTCGGCGGTGTCCTCGGCGTCTTCGGCTCCATCGTCGGAGTCCTCTTCAACGGCTTCACGTTCCTCTTCTTCACCTTCTACCTCTCCGCCGGCGGCCCGCGGCTGCGCCGCTGGATCGCCCAGCGACTGCCGGCCCGCCAGCAGGAGCTGTTCGTCTCGGCCTGGGACCTCACGACGACCAAGACCGGGGGCTACGTCGCGGCCCGGGTCACGCTGGCGACGATCAACGCCGCGACCACCGCGATCGTCTTCGTCATCATCGGGATGCCCGCGTGGTTCGCCCTCGCGATCTGGACCGGCCTCGTGGCGCAGTTCGTCCCGACGATCGGCACCTACATCTCGATCGCGCTCCCCGTCCTCATCGGCCTGCTGAGCCCGCAGCCGTGGGTCGGTGTCGCGGCCCTCGTCTGGGCGATCGTCTACCAGCAGGTCGAGAACCTCACCCTCGAGCCGCGGATCAGCGCCCGCGCCGTCGACGTCAACCCGGCCGTCGCCTTCGGGGCGGTCCTGCTCGGTGGCGCTCTCTTCGGCGCGGCCGGGGCCCTGCTGGCGGTCCCCGTCGCCGCGATGCTGCTGGCCCTGTTCGAGCTGCGCGGCACCCTGTACGACCTCGTGCCGGAGGCGGACGAGCGGGGCAAGGGGCCGCCGGACGCCCTCGCTTCGGCGCCCGCCCCGAGCGACGGTGAGGTGGACGCGGCGGACGGGGCCGCCCCCGTAGACTGACCCCCGGTGATGGATCCCGCCGGGGCCTGACACGGCCCGAACCGCCGCCAGGGCTGATGGTTCCTGCCCCGTCGATGACGCGTGGGCAGCCGGCCCACGAGGAGGAAACCCCCGTGCCCCCACCCCACGTGCCCCCGCAGCCGAGCCCGTCCCGGATGACGCCGTTCGCCGGGCACCCCATCGTCGTCGGCATCGTCCCCGGGCAGCCCGAGCTCGTCGCCCTCACGGCCGCGGCCTGGGCGGGCGCGCTCGGGGTCGAGCTCTACTGCGGCTACGTCGACCACACCCGGGTCACCGTCGAGGAGTTCCCCGACGGGACGGTGCGGCACGCCGAGGTCGACCCGGATGCCGTCGACGACAGCTGGCGGGACCGGCTGCAGAGCATCGAGCACTTCCTCGACGAGGTCCTCGCCGGCCAGGACCTCGCCTGGCACGTCCGCTACCTCGCGGGGCGGCCCGACCGGGCGCTCACCCACCTGGCCCGCGCGGTCGACGCCGCGGCCATCGTCGTCGGCGCCCACACCCCCGGGATGTCCGGCCGGCTGGCACGACTTCGTCGACGGGTCGGTCGGCGCCCGGCTGGCCCACCACCAGCACCGGCCCGTGCTCGTCGTCCCGCTCAGCGTCGTCGACTGGCACGACAAGACGCCGTGGCAGTGAGGGCCTTCCGGCGCCGCCCGATCGACCCCGACCTCGGCCCCCGCCGGCGATCGTGGCGTGGCCGGACGCTGGTGCTCATCGCCGTGGGCGGGGCCGTGGGCACGACGATGCGCTCCGAGCTCGGCGCGGCATTCCCCACGGCGCCGGGGCACTGGCCGTGGGCGACGTTCTCCGCCAACATCACCGGCGCCCTCGTCCTCGGGCTGCTCCTCGAGACCCTCGCCGTGCTCGGTCCGGACGAGGGCTGGCGCCGCCGGGTGCGCCTCGGTGTCGGCACGGGGCTCCTCGGTGGCTACACGACGTACAGCTCGTTCGCCGTCGAGGCGGCCCTGCTCGGTCGGGACGCGAGTGCGGTGAGCGGTCTCGGGTACGCCGTGGCCACGCTGGTCGCCGGCTTCGCGGCGGCATACGTGGGGACGGTCGCGGTGAGCAAGACCCACCGACGAGCCGTCATCCGACGGATGGAGGCCTCATGATCACCCTCCTCGTCGCGCTCGGGGGCGGAGCGGGGGCGACCGCGCGCTTCCTCGCCGACACGTGGGTCGCCGGCGTCCTCCGCTCCCGTCTCCCCGCCGGGACGCTCATCGTCAACGTCACCGGCTCCTTCCTCCTCGGTCTGCTGACCGGGTGGGTCATCGCCGGCGGTGGCAGCGATGACCTCAAGGCGGTGCTCGGCACCGGCTTCCTCGGTGGCTACACGACCTTCAGCACGGCGAGCGTCGAGGCCGTCCGCCTCGTGCGGGGTGGGCGTGGCGTCGGGGCCGCAGTGCACGCCCTGTCGATGGTCGTCCTCGGCATCGCCTGCGCCGCGCTCGGGCTCTGGGTCGCCGGCGCCTGACCCGGACCCTCCGGCGGGCACCGACCCCGGGAGCGCGCCGCTGCTCCGGATGCGTCCCCATGCGCAAGGGGTACAGTCCTGTGGATCGGGCGGGTCTCCAGAGCCGCGGACACCGCCCGTCCGTTCCGAGGAGCATCGCCATGACGCGACCGGCCCTGTCGACGCAACCCCAGGCCTGGACTCCCGCCGCCGTCGAGCACGACCTCAACGACCTCCGGCAGGTGCTGTCCGGCCACCCGTTCCCGACCGACCAGGACCACCTTCTCGCGAGGTGCGTCGCCCGCCGCTCGCCCGCTCGCCTGATGTGGCGGCTGTCGTACCTGAGCCGGACCCACTCCTACTCGTCCCTCGACGAGGTCTGTACCGAGGTATGCCGCTGCGCCGGCCTCCCGAAGGACCCCACCGCGAGCGCGGGGCCCAGGTGGGTCTAGCGGTCAGGAGGCGAGCGGGTCGAGGAAGAGCAGCTCGACCCCGCCGTCGAGGTGCTCGGCGACGGCGCCGTTGAACGCGGAGTTCTCGGGCGCCCCGATGTGGGACCGGAACGCCGCCTCGTCGCGGTAGCGCTCGAAGACGACGAAGTCGCCCGGCCGGTCGGTCGCCGTGCTCGGCTCGAACAGGACCGTGCCCGCGTCGGCGCGGACGACCTGCGCGTAGTCGGCGAGCAGGCTACGCACGACGTCCTCGTGGCCGGACCGCGCGGTGAAGCGCGCAATGAGCTGCATGATGCCTCCTGGCGTCAGTGCTTCTCGGCGAGGCTCCACATCGTCCACAGCTCGGTCCGCATCCGGCGCGGCTGGGAGAGGGTGTGGATGACCGCGCCGCCGATGTCGGCCGGCTCCATGAAGGGACCGTCCGCGGGGTCGCCGTCGCCGAACCGGCCGTCCGCCGCGGCGAAGGGGGTGTTGACCCCGGCCGGGGCGATGACCGTCGTCCGGATGCCCTCGTCCCGCAGCTCGCGGTCGAGCGCGTAGCCGAGGTTGATCTGGGCGCCCTTCGTGGCGGCATACACCGCCTCCTTGCCACCGCCGATGAGCAGACCGGCGACCGAGCCGATGATGACGATGTCGCCACCGCCGCCCTGGGCGCGGAACTGGCGCACCGCGGCACGTGCCAGCCAGATCGTCCCCTTGAGGTTGACGTCGACCATGAGGTCGACCTCGTCGGCGCCGTAGTCGAGAAGGCCTCCGTAGAAGCCGATCCCGGCGTTGGCGACGACGCTGTCGATCCGACCGTATGCCGCGACACCCGGCCGCGAGCAGCGCCTCCGCGGCCGCCTCCTCGCGGACGTCACCGCCGACGGCGACGACGCGGTCGGCGCCCCACTCGTCGACGAGCGGCTGGAGCGACTCCGGACGGAGGTCCCCGACGACCACCCGGGCGCCCGCCTCGAGGGCGAGCCGCGCCGTCGCGCCCCCGATCCCGCCACCGCCGCCGGTGACGGCGATGACGGTGTCGGTGAGGGTTCGCGACGGCGCGGCCATGGGGGGCTCCTTCTAGCTGGCAGGGCGGGGGATCACTTGATGGCACCCATCGACAGCCCGCGGACGAGCTGCTTCTGGGCGATCCAGCCGGCGGCGATCACCGGCAGTGCAGCGATGGTGGAGGCGGCCGAGAGGACCGCGAGGAACTGACCGCGACCGTCGACGAAGCTTCCGAGGAACGGCGGCGTTGTCCGCGCCGCCGAGCTCGTGAGCAGGGTAGCGAGGAAGTACTCGTTCCAGGAGAAGATGAAGCAGATGAGGGCGGCGGCCGCGACACCGGGCAGGACGAGCGGCAGGACGACCCGCACGATCTCGCGGAAGAGCCCGGCCCCGTCGACGCGTGCGGCCTCGACGATCTCGAACGGCACCTCGAGGAAGAACGAGCGCAGCATCCACACCGTCACCGGGAGGTTGACGGCGCCGTAGACGACCGCGAGCATCCAGATGTTGTCGAGCAGGCCGATGTTCTTGAGGATCATGTAGAGCGGCAGGACGACGGCGGCGAGCGGCATGAACCGCGTGGAGATGAAGAACGACAGGGAGTTCTCGACGTTCTTGACCTTGCGGATGCTCAGGGCGTACGCGGCGGGGATCCCGAAGAGGACGGCGAGGATCGTCGCGGTCGTCGCGGCCATGACCGAGTTCTGCAGGTAGCCGGCCATCCCGCGGTCCATCGCGAGCTGGTAGCCCTCCGTCACCGGCGAGAAGAAGACCTTCGGGTGGATGGACGAGGCGATCGACTCCGGCTTGAACCCGTTGAGGAACATCCAGAAGACGGGGAAGAAGAAGACGAGGACGAGCGCCCAGGTCCCGATGTTGATGAGGGTGTTCTTGGCGGCCTTGTTCATCGCTCGCCTCCTGCCATGAAGACCTTGAAGAGTGTCTTGAGGGCGACGGTCGCCACGATGATCGTGAGCAGCACCGTCACGACGCCGTATGCCGCGGCCTCACCGACGTTGAGGCCGATGAAGGCACGCTCGTAGAGGAGGTAGGCCAGCGTCTTCGTCCCGCCGGTCCCCTTGGTCATGATCGCGATCGGGTCGAAGACCTGGATGATGATGACCGAGCCGAGCAGCACGCCGATCTCGATGTACATCCGCAGGTGCGGCAGGGTGATCCACGTGAAGATGCGCCACGCGCCGGCACCGTCGACCGTCGCGGCCTCGAGCACCTCCTTGGACTGGCCCTGCAGCCCCGCGAGGAGGATGAGCATCATGAACGGGGTGAACTGCCAGGTGAGGACGATGACGACCGTCGCCATCGGGTGGTCGGTGCTCCACGACACCGACGGCAGGTGAAGGGCCTGCAGCATCCAGTTGACCATCCCGATGTTCGTGTCGAACATCGAGTACTTCCAGATGAGCGCCGCCGCGGCCGGCATCACGAGGAACGGCGTGATCATGAGGGTCCGGGCGATGGCCCGGCCCGGGAGCGCGCGGTCGAGCAGGAGCGCGAACAGCAACCCGAACAGGACCGAGAGGACGACCGAGAAGGCGGTGATGAGCACCGTCGCCTTGATCGACGGCCACAGGTCACCCGATGTCAGCGCGGACCGGTAGTTCTCCAGTCCCGTGAAGCCCCGCTGCGCCGGGTAGAGCAGGTTCCACCGGATCGTCGAGTAGCCGATGGTGACGAGGAACGGGATCTGGGTCAGCAGGATGAGGAAGATGACGGCCGGTGAGATGAGCCCCCGGCTGGTCCAGGCGTTCTTGCGCTGGGCCTTCTTGCGTGCCTCGGTGAGGGGTGGTGCCGCCGGAGGGGCGGTCGTGGTTGTCATGAGCAGGTCCCCGTTCTTCGTTGAGCGGAGTGATCGGTGAAGCGGGCGCCGGGGCCGGCCAGCAGACCGGCCCCGGCGTCCGGATGTGGGATCAGCCCTTGTGGGCGTCGCCCGCCTTCTGCGCGACGGACTGGCACTTGGCCAGCGCGTCGTCGATCGAGCTGCGGTTGGCGAGGTAGTCGGCGACCAGCTGGGCGCACTGGTTACCGACGTCCTGGAACTCGGGGATCGAGACGTACTGGATGCCGACCCACGGCTGCGGGTTGACGCCAGGCTGCTTCGGGTTGACCGAGCTCATCACCTCGAGGGTGATCGGGGCGTACGCGGACGCGGCGTCCTTGTACTCGGGGATGGAGTACGTCGAGGTGCGCGAGCCCGGCGGGACGTTCGACCAGCCGATCTGCTCACCGACGAGCTTGATGTAGTCCTTGCTCGTCGCCCACTTGACGAAGTCGAGGGCCTCCTTCTGGTGCTTCGTCGTCTTCGGGATCGCGAGGTTCCAGCTCCACAGCCAGCCGGACTGGTCCGTCTTGACGACCGGCATGTGGGCGTAGCCCATCTTGCCCTTGACCGGCGAGTCGTTCGGCCTCGAGCATCGACGCGGCGACGGAGGCGTCGGCCCACATCGCGGCCTTGCCCTCCTTGAGAGCGGTGAGGCACTCGTTGAAGCTGTAGGACACCGGGTCCTTCTCGCCCGACTTGTCGAGCATGTTCTTGTAGAAGCCGACGGCCTGCTTCCACTCCGGGGTGTCGACCGTGGCGTTCCACTGGTCGTCGTACCAGTTGCCACCGAAGGTCTGGACGACCGTCGTCAGCGGAGCGAAGAGGTCACCCCAGCCGGGCTTGCCGCGCATGCAGATGCCCGACATGTCCTTCGTGTTGACCTTGGCGGCCGCGTCGGCGACCTCCTGCCAGGTCGGGTTGTTCGACAGCGTCACGTTCGCCTTGTCGAGGACCTCCTTGTTGTACATGAGGATGGAGGACTCGCCGTAGAACGGGACCGCGTAGAGCTTGTTGTCGTAGGTGTTGATGTCCCGGACGGGCGGCAGCAGGTCGTTGAGGTCGTAGTTGCTGTCGCTCTCGAGCTCCGGGGTGAGGTCCAGCAGCCAGCCGTTGGCGCCCCACTGCGGGGTCTCGTAGGCCCCGATGGTGACGATGTCGTACTGGCCGGCCCCGCTCGCGACGTCGGCAGTGACGGCGCTGCGGAGGTCGCCCTCCTCCATGACCTGGAAGTTGACGGTGATGCCGGGGTGGGCCTTCTCGTACTCGCCCTTGAGGGACTCCATGTCCTTCATCTGGCCGTTGTTGACCGTGGCCAGGGTGAGGGTGACGTCGCCGCCGCCTCCGGCCGTGCCGCCACCGGACGACACTGCACCGGAGCACGCGGCCAGCGCCATCGCCGACACGACAGCGCCAGCACCCAGCGTCAGCATGCGCTTCTTCGCAAGCATCCTAACTCCTTTGGTAGGGATAGTTCCTTCCGCTCCCGGTCAGAGCGACGGTTCCCGACCCTCGGTGTGCGAGTGGGCGCGTTCACCTCGACGCACCCACACCGAAGAGCCGATCTGTGGCGCTTCACTGCCTGGAACGCGTTGGAATCTAGGTCTGCCGGGAATGCACCGACAAGACCGTCCACCTACCGCTTTCGATACTATTATTCTTTGAGTCCGAGGACGCTCATCGACGACGATGGAGGGTTCAGCGCCGTGACACCGCCTACTCACTCCCGGGTCGACCGGGAGCATCGACATAGTGAGTCGATTTCGTATCAGTTCGATAACGCTGCGCCGGTCATCGCGCCGAACACCATCTCCATCGGCGATCCTTGGGCGCCCTCCTCGCCCCCGCCGCCGACGCAGCCGGGCCCCATGCCCGCGGCATACCGGACGGTCCCGCGCGTCGAGGTCATCCCGCCCCACCCGCAGCATTCCTTCCGGGCCCTCATGCACGACTTCCCCAGCGAGATCTGCGGCTGGGGGGCGCACCCGGAGTACGAGATCCACCTCATCACCAAGACCCGGGGCAGCTACATCGCCGGCGACCACATCGGCCCGTTCGGCCCGGGCCACGTCAGCATCATGGGCCCGAACCTCCCGCACGACTGGGTGAGCGACCTGCCCGAGGGCGAGGTGGCGGTCAACCGCGACGCCGTCATCCAGTTCACCGACGAGTGGATCCGGGCGTGCATGACCCTCATGCCGGAGCTGCTCGAGCTCGACGAGATGCTTCGGCTGTCGCGCCGCGGGCTCGTCTTCTCCGGCGCCACGTCGTGGCGGGCGGCGGAGACGATCCTCGAGGTCGTCGGCAGCCAGGGCGCGGCCCAGACCTCGGCCCTCTTCCGGCTGCTCGGGCTGTTCGCCACGGCTCCCGAGGACGAGCGGGAGGTCGTCGCGAGCGAGTGGCTCGGCTCGCCGACCGACGAGGGCGCGCGGGCCGCGGCCGACGCCGGCCTCGGCTACATCTTCGAGAACCTCACCGGCGACATCCGGCTCGCGACGGCGGCCAAGCTGGCCTACATGTCCGAGCCGAGCTTCTCCAAGTACTTCAAGAAGGCCACCGGCCTCACCTTCAGCAGCATGGTCAAGAAGCTGCGGATCGCCCACGCCCGGCGGCTGCTCGACTCGACGGACCAACCGATCAGCCTGGTCGCCGCCGCCAGCGGCTACCACAACATGGCGAACTTCAACCGGCAGTTCCTCTCCGAGGTGGGGACGACCCCGACGAAGTACCGACAGCTCGAGTCCTCGCAGAAGCCCCCGCCCGAGGTGCTCAGCCTCGGCACCAAGGCATCCGAGTTCGTCCCGAACCCGGGCGGGCCCGACCTCGTCGTCCCGGAGGGCCGGAGGACGCGGCGTACCGGCGAGGGCTGAGCCCCCGGGCCCGGTGACCTACGCGCCGAGGAGGTCGGTCAGCGTCGCGTGGACGCCCCGCTCGACGAGCGAGGTCCGCGCGGCGAGGTAGGCCGCGGTGAACGTCGCGTTGTCCGCGATGTCGCCGAACAGCGCCTCGATCTCGATGAACGCCGTGGGCGAGTCCTTCGTCGCCGCCGCGGCCAGCTCGGCCGCGTGGACGTCGTCGGGCACCTCGCGAGGCCGCCAGCTCGCCGCGGCCGATCATCGCCCAGTACTCCGCCCAGGCGGCCACCATCGCGGCACCGAGCGGCACCGGACGGCCGGCCTCGAGGTTGGCGAGGATCGCGGGCAGGGTGAAGGTCGGCATCCGGTTGGAGCCGTCGGTCGCGAGCCGCTGGAGCGTGTCGCGCATCCGCGGGTTGCTGAACCGCTCGATGAGCGTCGCCATGTAGCCCTCGAGGTCGATGCCCGGAAGGTCGCCCAGCGTCGGGGCGGCCTCGACGGCCATGTAGCGCTCGAGGTAGGTCCGGATGAGGTCGTCGCGCATCGTCTCGTCGACGAGGACGTAGCCGAGCGGAGCCCCGAAGTAGGCGAGCGCCTGGTGGCTCGCGTTGAGCAGCCGCAGCTTCATCAGCTCGTAGGGCTTGACGTCCTCGACGAACTGGACGTCGACCGCCTCCAGCCGAGGTCGGCCGAGGGGGAACTCGTCCTCGATGATCCACTGGGTGAACGGCTCCCCCGGCACGGGCCAGCGGTCCTCGATCCCGAACTCGCCGGTGACCGCCGCGCGGTCGGCGTCCGTGGTGGCCGGGGTGATCCGGTCGACCATGCAGTTGGGGAAGGCGACGGATGCATCGATCCAGTCGCCGAGCTCGGCGTCGAGGAGCCGGGCGAACCCGGTGACGGCCTGGCGGGCGTAGAGCCCGTTGCCCTGGAGGTTGTCGCAGGACAGGACGGCGAAGGGCGCCAGCCCCGCCTCGCGCCGCCGGCGCAGCCCCTCGACGATGTAGGCGAACGCCGTCTGGGGGTTCTCGAGGTGCTCGAGGTCGTGGACGACGCTCGGGTCGGTCGCGGCGAACGCACCCGTCGCGGGGTTCTTGAGGTAGCCACCCTCGGTGACGGTGAGGCTGACGATCCGCACCGCCGGGTCGACGAGCCGGGCGTAGACGTCCTCGCTGTCCTCGGGGCCGTAGAGGTACTCCAGGACCGACCCGACGACCCGCGGCTCGAGCGAGCCGTCCGGGTGGCGCAGCACGAGGGTGTAGAGGCAGTCCTGGGCGCGCATCGCGTCACGCATCGCCGCGTCGTGGGGAAGGACGCCCACCCCGCAGATGCCCCAGTCCAGGCCCTCCCCCTGCTCCATGAGCCGGTCGAGGTACATCGCCTGGTGGGCGCGGTGGAAGTTGCCGACGCCGAAGTGCACGATGCCCACCGTCGCGTCGGCCCGGTCGTACGACGGCGCGGGGATGGTCAGGGAACCCAGAGCGGCATTGGTCAGAGCGGTCACGGCGTGTCCTTTCACCCGAGGCGTCCGGGAGAGCCTCGTCGGCATGAAACCAACCCCGGACCCCCCGTGGCGAGGTCCCGACGGCCCAAAGAGAAGAAAGCATCGTCATCTCATCGCTATTGCATCGACGGCGGGGGTCGGCACGGCTTCGTCCCCGGCGCCATCGGCGCTGGTCAGGCCCGCGGTGGCCGGCGTCGACCTCGCCGTGGGGTGCCTTCATTGAAGCTTCACACGTCCTGCGTCGTCCCTTCATCCGGCTCGGCGAGAGTCGACATCGCGGCATACCCCGCCCGCATCCCGGTGACAAGGAGTAGTGACGATGATGGGTTGGTACGGCAACGGAGGCTGGAGCGCAGGCACCTGGGTCGGCATGGGCCTGGGGATGCTGCTCTTCTGGGGACTCGTCGTCGTCGCGGTCATTGCGCTCTGGCACGCCCTCGGCCGCGCTCGCAGCGGCCCCGCCGGCCCGTCCACGCAGGCCTTCGGGCCCGGTGGGTCGGCTCCGGAGGCCCGTGCGTCCCACGCCCTGGAGATCCTCGACGAGCGCCTCGCCCGTGGTGAGGTGAGCGAGGAGGACTACCGGCGCACCCGCGACGTCCTCATCGGCCGGTGAGCACCATGTCGAGCCGACTCGCCCTTGCCCTCGGCGGTGGAGCCGCCGCCCTCGCCCTCGCCGCCGGCTCCACGGTGGCGCTCGCGGCAGCGACCGGTGGCTTCGACTCCACCCCCTCCCGCCTGTCCGGCATCGGACCGTATGCGGCCCGCGCCGCAGTCGTGCGCGACGCCCACCCTCCCGGGTCAGGTCGTCGATGTCCGGCTCACCGACATGGGCGCGGCGATGGGCGGCCGCGGCGGCATCGGCGGCGGGATGATGGGTGGCCGCTGGAACGGCTCGGACTCGGCGGCGCCGGTCGGCATGCGCGGCATGATGCGGGTCGTCCTCGACCCGACCCTCGGTGACGGCCGGGACGGTGTCCCTGCTCGTCGCCAACGACGGCTCGGTCGATCCACGAGCTCGTCGTCCTCCCGCTCGCCGACGGAGCGGAGCCGGGAGAGCGGGCCATCTCCTCCGACGGCACCGTCTCGGAGGACGGCGATCTCGGCGAGGCCTCGGCCACGTGCGCCGCCGGCGAGGGCGACGGCATCGCCGCCGGCAGCGACGGCTGGGTCACCCTCGACCTCGCCCCCGGCCGCTACGAGCTCGTCTGCAACCTTCCCGGGCACTACGGCGCCGGGATGTATGCCGAGCTGGACGTCACCGGCTGACCTCGGCCCGCTCACCCTCCGCGGACGCTCCGCCCGGCATCGGGCGGAGCGTCCGTTGTCGGTGGCGGGTGCGATCCTGACTCGATCTTCACCCTGCCGTCGCGCGGCGGTTCGCCCCCGTTAGATCGCGCTCGACTGGGTAGGGGCAGGTCCGTACCCCGACGCCGAGCCCGCCAAACAGGCGGGGCGGCACGAGTCAAGGAGGAGCTCGTGACGACGATGACCTGGGACCCGGACGCCCTGGCCGGCCGCTACGACGCCGTGCGATCGCAGACGGAGCGCCTCGCCGCGCCGCTCTCGCCCGAGGACCAGACGGTCCAGTCGATGCCCGACGTCTCACCGACGAAGTGGCATCGCGCCCACGTCACGTGGTTCTTCGAGACCTTCGTCCTCGCGGAGCAGGAGCCCGACTTCGCGCCCTTCGAGGAGTCCTACTGGTTCCTGTTCAACAGCTACTACGAGAGCCTCGGGCCGCGCTACGCCCGCCCCGACCGCGGCCTCATCACCCGGCCGGGGGTCCATGAGGTCGGCGACTACCGGTCCAACGTCGACGCCCGGATGCGGGACCTGCTCGCCGCCCTCGACGACGGCGCCCTCGAGAAGGCGGCGCCCGTCATCGAGCTCGGCTTCCACCATGAGCAGCAGCACCAGGAGCTGCTGCTCATGGACATCAAGCACGTCCTGTCCCGCAACCCGCTCCAGCCGGTCTACGCCGGGGCCCCGGCCCCGCGCGCGGAGGTCGAGCCGGTCGGCTGGGTCGACGTCGAGGGCGGTCTCGTCGAGGTCGGCCATGGCGGTGAGGGCTTCCACTTCGACAACGAGGAGCCCGAGCACCGGGTCTGGCTCGAGCCCTACCGACTGGCCGACCGGCTCGTGACGAACGGCGAGTGGCTCGAGTTCATGGCCGCCGGCGGCTACGAGCGGCCCGAGCTGTGGCTCTCGGACGGCATCGCCCGGGTCCGCGCCGAGGGCTGGCGGGCGCCGCTGTACTGGACCGAGGTCGACGGAACGTGGTTCGAGCACACCCTCCACGGGACATGGCCGGTCGACCCGGCACTCCCGGTGACCCACGTCAGCTTCTACGAGGCCGAGGCGTATGCCGCCTGGGCCGGCAAGCGCCTCCCGACCGAGGCCGAGTGGGAGCACGCCGTGCGCAGCGACGGCCGGCCGGCGACGGACCCGGCCACCGATCTCGTCACCTACCACCCCCGTGCCGCCACCCGGGGAGACGGGACCCTGCGCCAGCTGTTCGGCGAGACGTGGCAGTGGACGTCCTCGGCATACCTCGGCTACCCCGGGTACCACCCGCCGACCGGCGCCATCGGGGAGTACAACGGGAAGTTCATGTCCGGGCAGATGGTTCTGCGGGGCGGGTGCGCGCTCACCCCGCCCGGCCACGCGCGGGTGACCTACCGCAACTTCTTCCCGCCGAGCGCCCGCTGGGCGATGTCCGGGGTGCGACTCGCCGACGGCGGCGGGCCACGACCGGGGCGGGCGAGCGGGGTGGACGCCTGATGGCCGGCCGTCGACCGAGCGTCCAGGTCCTCCTCGAGCCGGACTGGGCGGAGGGCAGCCTCGTCGAGGACGTCCGGCGCGGCCTGGCCGACACCCCGCGCCAGCTGCCGCCCAAGTGGCTCTACGACGACCGCGGCTCGGCGTTGTTCGACGAGATCACCCGGCTTCCCGAGTACTACCCCACCGTCCGCGAGCGCGAGATCCTCGACGCCCACGCGGCCACCATCGCCGAGGCATCGGGGGCGAGCACGATCGTCGAGCTCGGCAGCGGGACGTCGGAGAAGACGGCGACGCTCCTCGATGCGTTCACGGCCGCAGGGCAGCTCGAGCGGTTCGTCGCCGTCGACGTCTCCGAGGCCACCCTGCGCGAGGCCGTCGTCCAGATCGCCGGAGCCCATCCGGGCATCGAGGTCGAGGCCATCGTCGGCGACTTCACCCTTCACCTGTCGCATCTGCCGCGCGGGGGTCGCCGGATGGTGGCCTTCCTCGGCGGCACGATCGGCAACCTCTATGTGGAGGAGCGGGCGGCCTTCCTCGGCGCCCTGGCCGACTCCCTCGAGCCGGGCGACTCCCTCCTGCTCGGCACCGACCTCGTCAAGCCGGCCGACCGGCTCGTCGCGGCCTACGACGACGACCAGGGGGTCACGGCCGAGTTCGTCCTCAACTCGCTGCGCGTCCTCAACCGCGTCCTCGACGCCGACTTCGACCTCGACGGGTTCAGCTACGTCCCGCTGTGGGACCCCCGGATGCGGCGGATGGACCTGCGCCTGCGCTCCGAGGTGCCGCAACGGGTCCGGATCCCGGGCGCCGACGTCGAGTTCGACCTCGCCGCCGGCGAGGAGATCCGGGTCGAGATCTGCACGAAGTTCCGGCCCGAGGACATCCGGTCCGAGCTGGGCGCGGCAGGCTTCGAGGTGACCGAGATGCTCACGGACGCCGCCGGCGACTACGCCCTCACCCTCGCCACCCGCTGAGGCGCCCGCCCGGCGGCGCTCCGTGCTGCGGCGCGCTCAGTCGGCGAGCCGGTGAGCGAGGTCGAGGATCGAGGATGCCTCGAGGTCCGGACGGGTGAAGTGGTCGGGGAAGACCCCGCCGCCGCGGTTGACCCACGCCGCGCGCAGGCCCGCGCGCTTGGCGCCGTCGACGTCCCAGGGATGGACGGCCACGAGCATCGCCGACTCGGCGCTCACGCCGCACTGACGCACGGCATACCGGTAGGACCCCGGGGCGGGCTTCCACACCCCGGCCTCCTCGACGGACATCAGCCGCTCGAAGCGGTCGGCGATGCCCGACCGGTCGAGGAGCCGTTCGGCCACTCCCGCGGCTCCGTTGCTGAGCGTGACGAGCCGGATGCCGCGTCGGACGAGGCCTGCGGTGCCCGGGTCGACGTCGGCATGGAGGTCGAGGTCGTCGAACCCCGCGAGAATGTGGGCCACCGCATCGTCGGAATCGCCGTCGAGTGGGCGCCCGCGCAGCAGGGCCTGCAGGCCGTTGGCGGCGAGTCGGGCGAAGGACGCCATGCTGCCGGCGGCGGCGAGGGCGAACCCGTCACGCAGCAGGGCGGCGAACCAGGTCTGGGCCAGCTCGGGGGGAAGGCCGAGGTCGGCGAAGCGGCGACCGAGCGCGGACATGTCGGACAGGGTCTCGTTGACGTCGAAGACGATCACCTCGGGCGCGCCCCCGGCGTCTTCGGCGCTGGAGGACGGCTGCGGTCCGCTGGTCATCTCAGGGTCCTACCCGCGGGTCCGACCCGCCACGCCGCATACCCGACCCTCGTCCGGGCGAGGCAGGTCGGTGGTCACTCACGGTCGGTGCGCCGCCGGGCCAGCCGCTCCCGCGGCCCGGACAGCGAGCGACGGTGCCGCGCCAGGTCCGCCCACGGGTCGCCCTTCTGCGCGAGCCGCCGCACGACGTCGTCGAGGGTGAACCGGTCCGGACGAAGGCTCGGGTCCTCGACCTCCTCCCAGGTCAGCGGGGTGGCCACGGGGGCCCCGGGGCGGGCTCGGACGGCATAGGGGGCGACGAAGGTCTGGGCGTAGCCGTTGCGCAGGACATCGAGATAGAGCCGGTCACCCCGCTTGTCCTTGCGAGCCTCGACCGTCAACCGGTCCGGGTCCCGGCCGGCCAGGTATGCCGCCAGGTCGCGGGCGAACGAGCGAACCGCGTCGAACCCCTCCTCCGGACTCAGCGGGACGACGACGTGGAGGCCGCGGGACCCGGTGGTCTGGACGTAGGACGGCAGGCCGAGGTCGTCGAGGACGGAACGGGCCTCCCGCGCCGCCCACCGTACGAGCGCGAAGTGATCGGCGTCCGGCGGGTCGAGGTCGACGACGAGCAGGTCCGGACGGTCGAGGTCGGGACGGCGGGAGAGGAAGGCGTGGACCGTCGTCACGTCCTGGTTGGCCAGCCAGGCGAGGTCGACGGCGCGAGCGACCACGGCATGGGTGAGCGTCCCGCCCTCCTTCGCCACCTCCACCCGGTCCGCCCACGCGGGAAGCACCTCGCCCATCTCCTTCTGGACGAAGCCGTGCTCGGTGATGCCTCGGGGGTATCGCTCGAGCATGAGCGGACGGTCGGCGAGATGACGCAGCATCGCGTCGGCGACCGATCGGTAGTAGTCGACGAGGCCACGTTTCGTGACCGCGGGGCGGGACCCCACGCTCGGATAGAGGACCTTGTCGGGATGGCTGATGTCGATGGACGACGGCCGGCGCATCAGCGACTCTCCCGCACGACGTCGGCGGCGCGCTTGTCGCCCCGGAGCCCGAGAAAGCGCGGATGACGCAGCCGGCCGTCCCGGGTCCACTCGGTGAAGCCGATCTCGGCGACGAGCCGCGGCTCGACCCAGCGGACGTCCTTCTCCCGGGGGGCCGGGTCGAACGGGGGCTGCTCCTGCTCGAGGTCGCCGAGGCGCCGATGCAGATCACGCAGGGTCTTCTCGCTGAAGCCGGTCCCCACCTTCCCGGCATACACGAGGCGGTCACCGTCGTAGTACCCGACGAGCAGGGCCCCCAGCCCGACCCGCCGCCCCTGCGGCGCGGTGAACCCGCCGATGACGAGCTCCTGGTCCTTGACGCACTTGAACTTCAGCCAGTCTCGGGAGCGCCCGTCTGCGTACGGCGCGTCGGCGCGCTTGGCGATGACACCCTCGTCGCCGCGCCGGCAGGCCGCGCGGTAGGCCTCCTCTCCCTCCCGGACCCGATGCGTCGTGAAACGCAGCGGGTCCTCGAACGAGAGCGTCGAGCGGAGCAGACGCTTGCGCCAGGTGAGCGGCACGCTCCGGACATCGTGGTCGTCGACCTGGAGGAGGTCGAAGACGTAGTAGAAGACGGGTATGCCGCTGGCCCGCGCCTTCGCCGGGTCCGAGATGCCGCTACGACCCTGCAGTCGGGCGAAGCTCGTCCGACGGCCCTCGAAGGCGACCACCTCTCCGTCGAGGACGAACGGCCCGGCCCCCTGCGCCTCGAGGGCGTCGACGACCTCGGGGTACGCGCCGCTCAGATCCTGCCGGTTCCTCGACCTCAGCGCGACGCTCTCTCCGTCACCGAAGGCCAGGCACCGGATGCCGTCGAGCTTGCGCTCGAAGATCCAGCCGTCCCGCGAGAAGCGCTCGTCGGTGAGGGTGGCCAACATCGGGTCTCGCCACCCCGGTTGCGACGAGGTGACGACCCGCTCCCGGACGGCTGGCGGCATCCGCCCCACCACGTCACGCGGGCCCCGCCTCACCCCTCCTCCTCGGCGATGTCCTCGAGGGTGCGGCCGCTGAGCACGGACTCCGGTTGGCTGCTCGTCGGGCGGCGCCGGGCGTCGGCGCCGTCCCCCTTCTGCTTGACGAGCAGCCACGTCTCGTCGCTCCCGGACCGGATCCGGGTGAGGGCGAACGGGCCGGTCAGCTTCTCGCCCTCGAGGACGAAGGACAGGTGCCCTCGCTCCAAGGCGTCACCCGCTGCCACCGGCTCGTCGTCGTCGGTGATGTTCTCCCATGTCCCGCGGTCCCAGACGAGAACCTGTCCGGCGCCGTAGCCCTCGGCGATCGTGCCCTCGAACGTCTCGTAGTCGAGGGGATGGTCCTCGGTGCGCCGCGCCATCCGCTTCTCGCGCGGATCGGTCGACGGTCCCTTCGGGACGGCCCACGAGGCCAGCACCCCGTCGACTTCGAGCCGGAGGTCGTAGTGATCGCTCGTGGCCGCGTGATGCTGGATGACGAAGCGCGGTCCGCGCCGTGAGGCGGCACGCGAGGAGCCGGAGGGCTCCCCACTGCGGCCGACGTCCCGCTTCGAGCGATAGGCGGCCAGTCGGTCCGATCGCTGGGCACTCATGACGCCGGGCGGCCCCGACCCCGGGGCCGGCCGCGGCCGGTGGACGGCCCGGCGGTGTGGAAGGCGGACATGCGTGGCTGGTACCCCGCCGGTCGGGGCAGAAACCAGCCGCCCGCGGCGGCGGGTGCGCCGAGGTCGGTGCCGGCCCGGTCAGGCCGGGTCGAGGCGGAAGCCGATCTTGACGCTCACCTGGACGTGGGCGATCGCGCCGTCGGCGAGCTGGCCGCGGATCTCGCTCACCTCGAACCAGTCGAGGTTGCGCGTCGTCTCGGCCGCCCGGGCGACGGCGTTGCGGACGGCCGCATCGATCCCGTCCGGCGACGAGCCGACGACCTCGATGACGCGGTAGACGTGATCCGACATGGCGTACTCCTCACGGCGCGGCCGCGGTGGACGCGGGTCGCCATCCGCGCGACGCCGAACTCCCATCATCGCGCGGCTCGGTCCGTCGCGGGAGGTCGCGACGGCTGCGATCTCCTCGGCCCCCGGCCGGCGCGCGAGACGTCCGCCCTGGCCGCGGCGAGGCCGCGAGGGGCTACCGCCGCCGGTCGTTGCGCTCGACGACGGCGGAGGTCAGCGCCGTGGCGAAGCCGCACCAGGCGAGGTAGGGCACCAGCAGCGCGGCCGCCGCGCGGTCCCGACGGGCCAGGGCGAGGATCTCGGCAGCGATCGTCGCGTCGAGGGCGACGCTCACTCCGAGGGCGGCGCGGCGCCGCTGCTCCCCGAAGAACAGCGGTGTCCATGCGGCGTTGAGCCCCATCTGCCCGAGGTGAAGGGCGACGAGGGTCGGGGTGGGCCGCGCGGACAACCGCCAGCCGGCCCCGCCGATCATGGCGTAGAGCGCCGTCCACACCGGTCCGAAGACCTCGGCAGGGGGTGCCCAGTCCGGCGTCCTCAGCCGCGCGTACGTCCGTGGGGCGTCCCGCGCGGCGAGACCACCGACGACGGCAGCGGCGGCGGGCGGGACGACGGCGAGGGCGAGGCGGGACAGGGTACGCACGTCCGGCGTCTACCCCTCCCGCCGCCTGCCCAACCCCTGCGGGGCGATCCGCCCTCCTCGCGGTACACCCCGGGGGCACCAGCCCCCGGTGCAGGGCCGGCCCCTAGCATCGGGACATGTCCGAGGCCAGGCGCCGAGTGCCGCGACACGCGGCACCCGGCCGGCGTGCCTCGCCCCGCCCGGTCCCCTCCCATGCGGCCCCGCGACGGGCAGGCGTCTCGCGGCGGGCCGCGTCGCCACGGCGCCCGCGCACCGCGCCGCTGGGGGCGCCGCATCGCCATCGGGACGGGGACGGTCGTCGCGGCCGTCGGGACCGCGGCCGCCCTCGGGATGGGCCCACTCCCCCTCGACCGGCTGCACCTCGGGGCGGCCGCCGACAACCGGCCACCACCTCCGCCGAGCCCCGCCACAACGGTGACGGTGACCGCGACCCCGGAACCATCCGCGGCGAGCACCCTGCCGCTCGGGCGGCATACCCTCGCCACCATTCCGGCGAGGACGTCCCAGGTCGTCATCGTGCGCGGTGCCGGCCCGCAGTCGGATGCCGCGACGGTGCAGCTGTACGAGCAGGGCGCCACGGGATGGACCCGGATCGCGTCCTGGAAGGGGCACGTCGGCAAGCGAGGGTGGACCACCCACCACATGCAGGGCGACCTCAAGACCCCGGCCGGCACGTTCACGCTCACCGATGCCGGCGGTCGCCGACCGGACCCCGGCACCCATCTGCCGTACTACGAGTCGGCGGCCTTCACCCCGCCACCCGGCGAGCCCGGCTTCGGGGACGCGACGGCCGATGCCTTCGACTTCGTCCTCGCCATCGACTACAACCGGGTGACCGGCCGCTCGCCGCTCGACGCGGCCCGACCGATGGGCGCCGACCGCGGCGGGGGGATCTGGATCCATGTCGACCACGACGGGCCGACCCACGGCTGCGTGTCGATCCCCAAGGCGGGAATGCGGCTGCTGCTGCGCCGCCTGCGCACCACGGCCGATCCCGTCGTCGTCATGGGCGACGCCGACACCCTGCGGACGTAGCGGAGCGCGCCACCGGAAGCCACGGCCCCTCGGGCGGCCGGCGAGGACGAGTGCAGCCGCGGGGTGTCGAGCGGCCCGAGCACGAGGGTCGTCGGGACGACCCCCCGCGGGCCGTGGAGCTGCGATACCTGGCGCATGAGGCTGAGCAGGGGGGCGGCGTTGACGGTACCGGGCCGCCTCGCGCGGGCCGGGCTCGGGACCGAGGGAGCCGGCGAGGGCGGCGGTCTCGGCGACCTCCGACGACCCGAGCAGCTGCAGGGGCCACCCCCGTCACGTCGGGCGGGTCCGGCCGGCTCGTGGGGGTCTTGCCGTCCGGGCCGGACGGGAGGACCCTTTTGCCCATGTCCCCTCACGACGAGCGCCGGGCGCTGGACGAGGTCTTCAGGAGGCTGGCGGCGCAGTTCCCCGACGTGCCGCCCGGGCAGGTGCGAGCGATGGTCGACGCGGTTCATGCGCGGCTGACGGGACCCGTTCGCGACTTCGTCCCCCTTCTCGTCGAGCGGGAGAGCCGCGACATCCTCGCGGGGCGTCATCCCGACGCCGGCCCGACCGCCGCCGCGAGCTGACCGGCCCACGCCCCTGGGTCAGGCGCGCGGGACGGCGCGCGGCATCCGCCAGGCGGCGAGCCGGACGAGGACGAGGGCCAGGAGCGCGACGCCCGCGCACGCCACGAACACCGCTCGGATGCCACCCGGGAGGAACGACCCGAGTGCGATGAGCGGGGCCGACAGGAGCGCGCCGACGCGCTGAGCGTTGGACAGCAGACCGGCGGCCGCCCCCGGGCCGGCGATGATCGCCTGGAAGAGGGTGAGGCCGACGCCGGCGACGACGGCATACGACGCCGCGTTGAGGACCTGGAGGGCGACGAGGACGTAGCCGGACGGGGCGAGGCCGACGAGGAGGTAGTAGGCGGCGCCGACGACGCAGGCGGTCCCGAGCAGCGACACGTCACTCATCCGACGGGACTCCCGGCCGAGGAGGAACAGCGCGGGCACCTCGAGCCCCGCCGCGACCCCGAGGGCGACCCCACCCCAGAGGGGCGACAGATGAAGCGTGTGGGTGGCGAACAGGGTCGTCATGGCGACCGCCGTGCTGTTCGTCGCCTGGAGGGCGGCGAATGCCGCGACGAGCGCGACGAGGACGACGGTCGGCACCAGTCGGTGCCGGGCTCCCGCCCGCTCCGCGGACGCCCCGGCCGGCGGCACCGGACCGGCCTCGCCGGGCTGGGCCTCGCGCCGGGGGCGGATGAGCGCCACGGCGACGAGCACGAGCACCCCGACGAGGCCGATCGCCGCGACGAGGGCCCGACCACCGCCGAGCGAGATGATCCCGGCCGCGAGCGGCGGACCGACGACCCAGGCCATCGAGAAGACGGCTCGGGTGCGCACGACGTCGCCCCGGCCGGCACCGGAGTGTCGGATGAAGCCGAAGAGCAGCGGGACCCCCACCGCGGCGGGGGCGCCCAGCAGGACGAGGCCGATGACGGCGACGGGCAACGAGCTCGTGGCGAGGAAGACGCCGCTGAGCGCGATGGTGAAGACCCCGCCGGCGAACATCGGTCGGACGTACTCCCCGTGCCGGTCGGCCCACCGCGGCACCAGCCAGGCGGTGACGAGACAGGCGCCGTTGTAGATCGCGAGGACCAGCGCCACCTGGGCGTTGGACGCGGCGAACAGGCTGACGAGGAGCAGGGCGAGCGCCGGGCTGAGGAACGAGAACTGCGTGCCCCAGAGATAGGCGACGACACGAATGGCGTTGCGGCGGTATGGAATCGGCGGACCCACACCCTCCTCGAGCGCGGGGGTGTGGCCGAAGGCCTCCTCCGTCACTCGGCCGCCGTCGCATCGTCGCGGGCGACCCAGCCGGTGGCGCCGACCACGGTGAAGGCGAGGACGCGGGCGAAGGGCTGGTCCCGGTACTGGGGGTACCGCCCGGCCAGGAGGGATGCCAGCCGGGTCACGAGGCCGGCCGGCGGCTCCGGCTGCCAGTGCAGCTCGGCACGCACCCACCACAGGCGGGACCAGTCCTCGGGATCCCAGTGCTCGGCGAGCAGCGTCGCGCGGGGGTCGGCCTCGAGGTTGCGCTCCCGCTGTAGTCGAGCCGACGACTTCGGCTTGACGAGGTCCACCGGCACCCCGACGTGTCCCGCCTCGTCGATCGCGAACGTGACGGGGACGGCATCGACGCCTCGGGTCGAGTGGACCGTGCAGAGCACCCCGTGGTCGTGGACGGCGAGCCGACGACGGGCCGCCGTCTCGGTGAGCCTCATCGCGGCCGGGCCGGGGCCGTGCCCCTGGGCGTCGGTGTCATGACTCCTCGGATGCCGCGTCGCGGGTGGATCGTCCGAGCCATCGTAGGACGGGGACCGGGACGCCCGCGGGGACCGGTCGGTCAGCCGAGTGCCCTCACCGTCTCCGCCAGGGCCTCCTCCCACGGCGTGGCGCCGATGCCGAGCTCCTCGCAGGCCCGGCTCGCGTCGAGGACGAAGGGCCGCTGGAACTGGTGAGCCGTCTCGTCGAGCTCGCGCACCGTCGGTGACAGCCGCGCCATGAGCATCGCCGGCCGGGGCATCGGCACGACGCGCGGCGCCCGGTGGCCGGCGAGCCGGGCCGCCTCCTCCGCGACCTGGCGGAAGGTCTGCGGCGGTGCCGACGGCACGTGCCAGACCCGCCCCCACGCCGCCTCTGAGGTGGCGAGGGCCGCCGCGAGTGCGCCGATGTCGGGCAGGTAGGTCCACGTATGCGGCGCGTCCGGGACGCCCACGACCAGCCGCACGGTGCGCCGCCCCTGGACGGCGGGGCGGATGACGTACTGGTTGAGCAGGCTCGTGCCGGCACCCGCCCCGGCCCCGAAGTAGTCCGACGCCCGCAGCTCGGTGGCGCGGACCCGTCCGGCCTCGTGGGCCTCCAGCGCCTCGCGCCACATCGCGGCGCGGACCTCGCCCTTCGTGCCGGCCGGGCGCAGCGGCGTCTCCTCGGTCATCGGCGCAGCGACCCGGCCGTAGCCGTAGAGGTTCCCCACGGTGACCAGCCCCGCGCCGGTCCGCTCGGCGACGGCGAGGAAGGCGCGCGCCATGGGCGGCCACAGCTCGGGCCACCGGTGGTATGCCGGTGGGTTGACGGCGTTGACCACGGCGACGGAGCCCCGCACGACATCCGTCAGCCGGTCGACGTCGGTGACATCGGCCGCGACGGCTCGGACGCCCTCCTGCTGCGGATCGGTTCCGCTGCGGCTCACCAGGCGCACCTCGTGCCCGGCGCTGCGCAGGTGGTCGGCGACGGCGCGGCCGATGCCGCCTGCGCCGACGACGGTGATGGTGCTCATAACGGGTCTCCGCGTTCCGTGAAATGAGAGCGGTGCTCTCGTTTCGACGATCATGGCACAGCAGGCCGAACCAAACAAGAGCAGTGCTCACTTTTCTCACCACGGTGGCCATCGATGTGTCAGCATGAGCCGGTGAGCACCGGGGTCCGAGCGCGCAACAGGGCGGCACTCGAGGCGGCGATCCGCGAGGTCGCCACCGACCACCTGCGCACGCACGGGGCCGCCGCGCTCTCGCTGCGCGCGGTCGCGCGGGACGTCGGCATCGCCTCGTCGGCGATCTATCGCTACGTCGCGAGCCGGGACGACCTGCTCACCGTGCTCATCGTCGACGCCTACACCTCCCTCGGGGATGCCGTCGACGAGGCCCTCGAGCGGCACGCGCGGGCGCGCCCGGCGACCCGGTTCCGAACCGTGGCCCGGACGATGCGTGCCTGGGCCCTCGACCACCCGCACCAGTACGCCCTCATCTACGGCTCCCCCGTGCCGGACTACCACGCGCCCACCGAGGTCACGACGCCGGTCGGGACGAGGGTCCAGGGCAGGCTCGTCGAGATCCTCGCCGACCTCGACCCCGCCGTCCCGCGCTCCGCCCGGGCAGCACGCGCGCTGCGGCCGATGCTCGAGGACCCCATGTTCGCCGGCCTCACCGTGTCCGCAGCGCTGCTCGAGCGCGGCCTGGCCTCCTGGCACCTCGTGCTCGGCACGATCTCCTCCGAGGTGTTCGGCCAGCTCGGCGAGGGCTCGGTGGCAGACCCGGACGCGCTCTTCGAGGGGACCGTCGAGCTCGCTCTCGGGCTCATCGAGGCCGGCATGCGCGATTAGCCGGGCCCGGAACACCTAGCCGACGCTCAGGCGGACCACTCCCAGTCGATCCACAGCGGCACTCCAGCTTCTCCCGAGTTGCCGCACTACCGTCTGCCCGTGACCGGCGCCGTCGGTCTCGCGGAGCCGGGCGCCCCCGCCGGATCTCGACGACGAAGGACCACATCGTGACGCACCTCAGCTACGTCGAGGCCCTCGTGGTCGGCGCCTTCCAGGGCTTCTCCGAGCTGTTCCCGATCTCGAGCCTGGGCCACAGCGTCCTCATCCCCGCCCTCGTCGGCGGCCGGTGGGCGACCGACCTCAACGTGTCGACCCCCGAGTCGCCCTACCTGGCCTTCATCGTCGGCCTGCACGTCGCGACCGCCCTTGCCCTGCTCGTCTTCTTCTGGCGCGACTGGCTTCTCATCATCGGCGGCTTCGTCACCTCGATCCGGCGCCGGCGCATCGAGACGGCCTACCAGCGGCTCGCCTGGCTCATCGTCGTGGCGACCATCCCGGTCGGGATCGCCGGCCTGTTGCTCGAGCACCTGTTCCGGACGACCCTCGGCCGTCCGGTGCCGGCCGCGGCATTCCTCGTCGCCAATGGCCTCATCCTCCTCGGCGGTGAGCGACTCCGCCGACGGGAGCCCGTGGGCGCCACCGCGAACGCGATGGCGGGTGGACCTGCCGCCCCGGCGGGCGGTCTCACCATGGGGGACGTCGCCCTCGCCGCGAGCGCCCGCGGGAAGACGGCGACCCGCACCACGAGCGACGAGCGCTCTGCCGGCGAGTCGTCGGACGAGCGCCTGTCAGGGTTGTCGTTCGGCTCGACGCTCGTCATCGGGGCGTCCCAGATCCTCGCGCTCCTTCCGGGGATCAGCCGGTCGGGTACCGCCATGGTCGCCGGGCTCGTCCGAGGCCTCAGCCACGAGGACGCGGCCCGGTTCTCCTTCCTGCTGGCGACC
Organism: uncultured Actinomycetota bacterium; assembly: GCA_963745335.1. Taxonomy (GTDB): domain Bacteria; phylum Actinomycetota; class Actinomycetes; order Actinomycetales; family Dermatophilaceae; genus CAVSJJ01. The sequence continues at coordinate 39,233 of CAVUXP010000005.1, read as the reverse complement.
CCGGTCATCTTCGCGGCCGGCGTCCTGAAGATCCCCGACCTGTTCGGCCCGCTGGGCGCCGGCATCCACGGCCAGGTGCTCGCCGGCAGCGTCGCCTCCTTCATCACGGCATACCTGTCGGTCCGCTTCCTCACCCGCTACTTCCGGACCCGCACCCTCACGCCCTTCGCCATCTACAGCCTCGTCCTCGGCGCCGGCAGCCTCGTCTGGCTGACGCTCCGCTGAGGGGCCCGCGCGACGGCGCCCATGGCGACGGGGCAGGATGGCGGAATGAGCACCGCACCGCGTTCCTCCTCCGCCGACCTGCCCGCCCGAGTCCTCGTCACCGGGGCGCGGGGCAAGCTGGGTCGCGCCGTCGTCGCCCACCTACGGCAGCTCGGCGTCGACGTCCTCGCCGTCGACCGGGTCAGCGGCGGCGACCCCCGCGACGTCGAGGGCGAGTTCCTCACCGTCGACCTCACCGACTACGGCCAGGTGGTCGAGGCCGTCACCGGCGGCGCCGACGAGCATGCCGCGGTCGACGCCGTGGTCCACCTCGCCGCCGTCCCCGCGCCCGGCCTCATGACGAATGCCGCCACCTTCGCCAACAACTCCGCCGCCACCTACAACGTCTTCGCCGCATGCCGGGCGGCGCGGCATCCGCCGCATCGTCTGGGCCTCCAGCGAGACCGTCCTCGGCCTGCCCTTCGACACCCCGCCGCCGTACGCGCCGGTCGACGAGGAGTACGCCCCCCGTCCCGAGTCGACCTACTCCCTCAACAAGACCCTCGAGGAGGAGATGGCCCGCCAGTTCTGCCGGTGGGACCCCGAGCTCGTCATGGTCGGGCTGCGCTTCTCCAACGTCATGGACGTCGAGGACTATGCGCCCTTCCCGTCCTTCGACGCGGACCCGATGCTGCGCCGCTGGAACCTCTGGGGCTACATCGACGCCCGCGACGGCGCCCGAGCGGTCGAGGCGGGCCTCGCGCACACCACCCCGGGCGCCGATGTCTTCGTCATCGCCAACGCCGACACGGTCATGAGCCGCTCGAGCGCCGACCTCATGGCCGAGGTGTACCCGGATGTGCCGATCACGAAGGAGCTCGGCGAGCACGAGACCCTGCTCTCCATCGACAAGGCCCGCCGGGTCCTCGGCTACGAGCCCCACCACTCCTGGCGCGACCACGTCTGACCGTCCGGATCGCTGCCGTCGAGGGGGCCTGGGCGACGAGGCAAGACAAACACCCGCTTGGCAAGACAACGGAAGCCTTGCGAAGTAGGCGTTTCCCGCATCGGGCGGGAAAGTTGTGACGGGGGCCCAGCGCGTACCGCGCGCTCGCGGCATACCGACGTATCACCGCGCCGACGTCTCGCCTCCTTCCTCCATCCACGAACGACGGAGGCAGCGATGTCCTACGACGTGATCATCCTCGGCTCGGGCCTGGGCGGCTCGACCATCGCCGCGGCCCTCGCTCGGCACGGCCACCGCGTGCTCATGGTGGAGAAGGGGCGGCACCCGCGGTTCGCTCTGGGCGAGGCGACGCTGCCACAGACCTCCTACTGGATGTGGCTCCTCAGCGAGCGCTACGACGTGCCGGAGCTGAAGCTCCTGGCCGACTCGCGGACCGTGGCGTCGGACGTCGCGCCGAGCAGCGGGATCAAGCGCTCGATCGGGTTCGCCTACCACCGTCCCGGGCAGCGCCACGACATGGCGCACGAGAGCCACCAGCTCCTGGCACCCGAGCTGCCGTTCATCTCCGAGAGCCATCTGTACCGCGAGGACGTCGACCTGTATCTCGCGCGGGTGGCCGAGGGCTACGGAGCGGAGCTGCTGGAGGACACCGAGGTCGTCGCCGTCGAGACCGACGACGAGGGCGTGTCGGTTCGCGACGGCTCCGGGACGGTCCACCGTGGCCGCTACCTCGTCGACGCGACGGGGTTCGCCTCGATCGTCACGAAGACCTTCGGCCTGCGCGAGACGCCGACCCGGCTGCGCACTCGGTCGCGCTCGATCTTCACGCACGTCGAGGGGCTTCGGCCCTTCGACGAGCAGTTCGACGCCGACGAGCTGCCCGGCCTGAAGTACCGCTGGCACGACGGGACGCTGCACCACGTCTTCGACGGCGGCTGGTTCTGGGTCATCCCGTTCGGCAACCACGCGGCGTCCTGCAACGGCAGGGCGAGCATCGGGCTGACGCTCGACATGCGCAAGCACCCCCAGCGGGACGGCGTCTCCGGTGAGCAGGAGTTCGCCGAGTTCTCCGCACGGTACCCCTCGATCGCCCGGCACCTCGACGGGGTCGAGGCGACCCGGCCGTACATCAGCACGGGGCGGCTGCAGTACTCGAGCACCCGGGCGGTCGGGCCGCGCTACTTCGTCACGGCCCAGGCCTACGGCGCGGTCGACGCGCTCTACTCGCGGGGACTCATCAACAGCTTCGAGACGACCTACCACTTCCTCGCCCGTCTGCTCACCGCCCTCGACGAGGACGACTTCTCGGCGGAGCGGTTCGCGGGGCTCGACGAGCTGGCCCGCGACCAGCTCGACACCCACGACCTCATGGTGTCGAGCGCCTACCGGGCGATGGCCGACTTCGACGCCTGGAACGCCTGGCTCAAGGTCTGGGTCGCCTCGAAGCTCTTCGGCGACATCTGGCTGCTCCGCACGACGATGCGTTATCTCGCGAGCCGGGACCGGAGCCACCTCACGGAGCTCGATGTCACCCGGCCGGCCGCCGCCGACCGGGTCGGCGGGCTCGTGGCCACGAGCAGCGCCGCCCTGGAGTCGGCCGAGTCGGGCGCCACGACCTGGGCCGACGCGACCGCAACGATCCACGGCGCCCTCCAGCAGGCCGACTGGCTGCCGAACCTCGCCTACGACTGGCGGGACCCGGCCGTGCACCATGCCGACTTCACGCCCGCGCACGTCATGCCGAGGACCCTGCTCTGGGGCAAGACCCGGGCCCCGGCGTGGGAACGGCAGCACCTGTTCGACTTCCCGACGCGTCCGCTCGTGACGATGACGCTGGCCGAGCGGGTCGGTGGGCTCACCGGCCGGCATACCCGTCGCTCCCGGACCGCGCGACCGGCGACCGCTCCGGCGGGTCCATCCGCCCTCGAGGTGTCCCATGCTCGGCACACGCCCGGCGACTGACGAGTTCACCGCGACGTTCGCCCAGGTCGCGACCTCGGTCGCCGTCGTGACGACGCTCTCCGAGGAGGGGGCGCCCGTCGGGGTCACCGTCGGCTCGCTGACGAGCGTGAGCCTCGACCCGCCGCTCCTGCTCGTCTGCCTCGGCCGCGAGATGTACGCGCCGGCGGCGATCGCCCGTCGCGGTGCCTTCGCCGTGTCCGTGCTCGGCGAGGACCAGTCCACCCTGGCCGACCGGTTCGCCGGGCTCGTGCCGGGGGTGAGCGACCGGTTCGACGGCCTGGCCGTGTCCCACGACGACCGCGGTATGCCGCTGCTGCCCGGCTGCGTCGCGTGGCTCGGCTGCGACCTCTGGACGACCCACGACGGCGGCGACCATCTCATCGTCCTGGGCCGGGTCCGGCAGCAGCGCCGCTGGCCACGTCGCCCGCTGCTGCGGCACGACCGGCGCTGGGGCTCGCTCCTGGTCGACGGCGGGGGCCGCCAGGACTCCCGCTAGGCAGCGGCCTCAGCGCTGGAGCACGGCCACCCCGCGGGGCGGCAGCCGGAGACCGTCCGCGCTCGGCTGCACCGAGCCGACGACGACCGTCCCGGCATCGGCGACCGGCACGGTGACCGGGTCGTCGTCGAGGTTGAGTGCCGTGACGACCGCGTCGGAGCCCGAGGCCGTCCTGATGACCATGCTCAGGTTGTCGAGGTGGATGACGTCGCTGTGCGCCCGCACCAGCCACGGGTGGCGCCGCCGCAGCCCGATGAGCTCCTGGTGCAGTCGCACGAGCTCCCGCGCCGGGTCGGCCAGCTCCTCGGCCGTCGGAGGCCGGGGGTGAACTCGGGGCGCACCGCGTCGTCGCCACCGAGCCGCTCCGCCTTCTCGCCGGTCATCCCCAGCTCGTCACCGGCATACAGCGTCGGGACCCCGGCGACGGTGAGGAGGACCGCCAGCGCATGGGGGACGAAGTCGGGCGAGACGGCGGTCGCGATGCGCGTGACGTCGTGGTTGCCGATGAAGGTCGTCGGCACGAACGTCGACAGCAGCGCGTTGTGCCGGCCGAGCGCGTGGGACAGCTCGTAGAGGTTGCGGTCCGCGATGGCGTGCCAGATCCCCTGCCACAGCTCGTACTGGGTGAGCGAGTCCAGCCCCGACACCTCGACGTAGGCCGCGGCGTCGCCGTGGATCAGCTCACCGGTGAACCAGGCGTCGGGGTGCTCGGCGCGCACGCGGGGCAGGACCCTCGCCCAGAACCGCGGGTCCACGGCGTATGCCGCGTCGAGCCGCCAGCCGTCCACCCCTCGCTCCAGCCAGTGGGTCATGACGTCGACGACAAGGTCCGCGACGGCAGTCGACTCGTGGTCGAGGGCGACGAGCCCACCGTGGCCCTCGAAGACCTCGGCGCGCGGCTCGTCGCCCGGCCGCCACCCCTCCCAGTCGATGCGGAACATCCCGGCGGTCGGTCCGTCCGGGCCCTCCTGCCGGAGGCGCGGCGAAGGTCGGATGAGAGCGCCCCACGTGGTTGAAGACCCCGTCGAGGACCACCCGGATCCCCCGGGAGTGGGCCGCCTCGACGAGGTCGTCGAGGTCGCGCTCGTCGCCGAGCCGCGGGTCGATGCGGAGGTGGTCCACGGTGTCGTAGCCGTGGCTCTCCGACGGCGAAGATCGGCCCGAGGAGGAGTCCGTTGAGACCGAGGTCGCGCACGTGGTCCAGCCAGGCGACGACGCGGTCGAGTCGATGGACGACGGGCCGCTCGCATCGAGCCGAACGGCGGCTCCCCGTCCTCCGGCCGGATCGGGGCTCCGGAGAAGCCGAGGGGATAGACATGCCACCACATCGCGTGGTCCACCCAGCCGCTCTCGTCGTCCCGTCGCATCCACCAACCCTACGAGGGACGCCGCGGCGGCCGGGCCTCAGGTGAGGTCGGCGACCTGCTCCGCCAGCACGCCGACCCGGACGGCGAGCGCGTCGTGCGCCGCGTCGAACGCCGATCGCGTCCCCTCCGGGACCGGGTCGGGGATCGACCAGTGCGCCCAGGCGAGGTCACCGATCTCCTCGTGGGCCCGGTCGCAGACCGTGACGACGAGGTCGCCCTCGGCAAGGGCATCGGTGAGCGGCCGCGGCGGGACCTCGGGGAGGTCGAGGTGGTGGCGCCGCGCCGTGGCCAGCGCCCCCCGGTGGATCCGCGGGCCGGGGTGCGTACCCGCCGACGTCACGTCGAGGCGGCTGGCCCGGCGCCACAGCGCCGCGGCCAGATGGGACCGGGCGGTGTTCGCAGTGCACACGAAGACGACCCGACGGGTCGTCGGGATCCGCGGTCCGACGACAGCGGCCATCGAGGTCGGCAGCCGCAGCGGGTCGAGGGAGAGGTAGGTGCGGCGACGGTCCCCCTCGGAGCGGTGGCGGCATACCAGCCCCGCATCCTCGAGAACATCGACGTGATGGGCGAGCAGGTTGGAGGGCAGGTGGAGCGCGGCCTGGAGCTCGGACGACGAGCGGTCACCGACGGCCAGCAGGTCGACGATCCGCAGCCGCGTGACGTCGCCGAGGGCGGCATGCACCGCCGCACGTCGCTCCAGGTCCAGGTCCATCGTTTGCTCACTGTTCATTGACTCAAGTTTGACTGACCGATTTGGGTCGGTCAAGATGGGCGGGTGCCCGAGACCGCCTTCCACGCTGCCCCGCTGCCCCGCCGGCTGCTCGCCGAGCTCCTCGGCACGGGGCTCCTCGTCGCGGTCGTCGTCGGATCCGGCATCGCCGCCCAGCAGCTCTCGCCCGACGACGTGGGACTGCAGCTGCTCGAGAACAGCACGGCGACCGTCCTGGGCCTGACCGTCCTCATCCTCCTGTTCGGCCCGGTCTCCGGCGCGCACTTCAACCCCGTCGTCTCCCTCGCGGACTGGTACCTCGGACGCCGGGCGCGTCACGGCCTGGGCCTCGGCGAGGTGGGGGCCTACTCCGCCGCGCAGATCGTCGGCGGCGTCGGCGGGGCCGTCCTCGCGAACGCGATGTTCGGCGTCGGAACGACCCTGTCGAGCCACGGATCGGACGACGGGCGGGCACCTCCTCGGGGAGGTCGTCGCGACGACCTTCCTCGTGGCCCTCATCTTCGCCTTGGCCCGGAGCGGGCGAGGCATCCTCGCCGCTCCGTCCGTGGGGGCCTACATCGGCGCCGCCTACTGGTTCACCTCGTCCACATCCTTCGCCAACCCGGCGGTGACGATCGGCCGGGTCTTCTCCGACACCTTCGCGGGCATCGCCCCGGCCTCCGCACCGGCATTCGTCGTCGCGCAGCTCGTGGGGCTCGTCATCGGCGTGGCGGTCACCCTCGCCCTGTATCCCGACGTCGGAGGAAGCGCCGACGACGTCGTCATCCCCCATGACGCGGAGGACCGGTCGGACGTCCCGACCGGCCGGCTGAGCGAGAGGAGCCCGTGATGACCGGCCCCCCGACCCGCGATCCCTACGACGACCTCGTCAACGACCTGTCCTACTCCTACGAGGGGGTCTTCTCGCGCGAGAGCGTCGCCGCCGCCGTCGCGACCGCCCGCGAGCTGCTCGAGCCCCGCTCGACGGTCCGGACCTTCCTGCCGGTCCTCGTGGCCCGGCAGGCCCGCGAGCAGCTGATGTCCGCCGCCCAGGCCCAGGGACGGATCCCGAAGAGGGTCCCCGAGCTGCTCTTCGTCTGCGTCCACAACGCCGGCCGGTCCCAGATGGCCGCCGCCCTCGCCGAGCACCTCTCCGCCCGTCGGGTCCATGTCCGCTCGGCCGGGTCCCAACCCGCCCACGAGATCAACCCCGTCGTCGTCACCGCGCTCGAGGAGCGGGGCATCCCGTTGACGACTCCCTACCCCAAGCCCCTCTCCGACAGCGTGATGCGTGCCGCGGACGTCATCGTCACGATGGGCTGCGGCGACGCGTGCCCCATCTACCCCGGCAAGCGCTACGAGGACTGGGACGTCGCCGACCCGGCCGGCCGGCCGCTCGACGTCGTCCGCGACATCCGCGACGACATCCAGGGCCGGGTCACCGCCCTGCTGCGCGACATCCTCGACTGACCCCCGAACCTCGAAGGAGCCCCATGAGCGACGCCACCAGCCCGCCGACGCAGGACGAGCGCCCCTCGGTCCTCTATGTCTGCGTCCACAACGCCGGTCGGTCCCAGATGGCCGCCGCCTACACCCGGCACCTGTCGGGCGGCGCGGTCGAGGTGCGCTCGGCCGGCTCCGAGCCCGCGGACCAGGTCAACCCCTCCGCCGTCGCCGCCATGGCCGAGGAGGGCATCGACATCACCGCCGAGCGGCCCAAGATCCTCACGACGGACGCGGTCCAGGTCTCGGACGTCGTCATCACGATGGGCTGCGGCGACACCTGCCCGATCTTCCCCGGCAAGCGCTACGAGGACTGGGTCCTCGAGGACCCTGCCGGCAAGGGCGTCGAGTCGGTCCGGCCGATCCGCGACGAGATCCGGGAGCGGGTGCTCGCCCTGCTCGCCGACCTCGGTGTCACCCCTGTCGGTGCCTGACCGGCCGCTCAGCCGGCGCCCGACGCCGCGAGGCGGCGGGCCAGTCCGTCGAGGATGAGGTCGAGGCCGACGTCGAACTCGGCTCCGAAGTCGTAGCCCGGCGCCATCGCGTGCTCGAGGGTGAACTCGCGGAATGCCGCGAGCTCGCCCTCGGGGAGCGCCTCCAGCAGTTGCGGGCCGAGCTCGGCGAGGTCCTGCTCGTCGTCGAACGCGAGACTCTGCTCCTGGATGACGAACCCGTAGAGATAGGCGTCGAGGAGCGCGAAGGCGTGCCCGGTCAGCGCCAGCGAGAACCCGGCGCCGCGCAGGGTGGCGAGGACGGCGTCGTGATGCCGCAGGGTCGCCATTCCCGGGGCTCCGGCGAGAGTCCATGAGCCCGATGGCCCAGGAGTGGCGGCTCATGACGAGCCGGCCCGAGCGGCACCTCAGCCGCATCTGCTCGGTCCAGTCGGCGCCGGCGACCGGCGCATGGAACTCGGCGAAGACGGCATCGACCATCCCGTCGAGCATGTCGTCCTTGCTCCGGACGTGGTTGTAGAGCGACATCGCCTCGACGTCGAGCCGCTTCGCCACCGCTCGCATCGACACCGCGCCGAGGCCGTCGGCATCGGCGATCTCGAGCGCCGCGGCAACGATCCCGTCCCTGCTCAGCGCATGCGCCCTCGGTGATCGTGGACGTCCGGCCACCCCTGGCCTCCCTCTCTCACTGTTGACAAAACGTACGGCGTAAGTCTACCGTCTCACTCCATACCTTACGCCGTATGTTTTGAGCGGCCACCAGCACCACCCCGACACCCGTCCCCGTCACAGGAGCCCACGATGACGACCACCACCTCCACGACCACCGCCCGCACCACCGCCACCCGGACGACGACCCAGCGCGTCGGAGCCCGGGTCGCCGGCCTCGGCTACCTCGCGATCTTCGTCCTGGCGATCGTCGCCAACTTCGTCGCCCTCGACCCGGTCCTCGACCCTGGTGACGCCGGCGCGACCGCGGCGTCGCTCGCCGAGTCGCAAGGCTGGGTGCGGCTCGGCGCGATCGCGTTCCTCGCGATCTTCGTCCTCGACATCGCCGTCGCCTGGGCGCTGCACGTCCTCTTCCGCCGGGTCCACGCTGACTGTCTCGCTCCTCTCGGCGTGGTTCCGGCTCGGCTACACCGTCATGCTCGGGACCGCGCTCGTCTTCCTCTTCGCGGCCCTCCTGCTCGTCGGCGACCCGGTCCTCGGCGGCTCGGGCACGGACGCCTCGGTCCTGCTCGCCCTGCGCGCCTTCGACTTCACCTGGGTCGCCGGCCTCGCCGCCTTCGGGGTCCACCTCGTCCTCCTCGGCCGGCTCCTCCTCCTCACCGAGGGCGCACCGCGGGTGCTCGCCTGGGTGCTCGTCGTCGCCGGCACGGCATACGTCGTCGACACCGTCGCCCACCTCGCCCTCGCCGACTACGAGGCGTGGTCGAGCACCTTCCTCGCGATCGTCGGCCTGCCCTCGATCATCGGCGAGTTCGGCCTGACGATCTGGCTGCTGCGCGTGGCGACCGGCCGGCGCCCGGCTCCGGTCCCGGCGACACGTCTCGGCGCCTGACGCCGACCCACGAGAGGGCGGGGTGACCGGCAGAAGCCGGTCACCCTGCCTCCGTCACGGGCGGGCGGCCTTCGCCGCGAGGTACTCCTCGAGCCGGCGCTGGGCATCGTCCCCGAAGAGGATCTCGGCCACCTCGACGAGACCCTCCGTGCCGATGATGTTGCTGTCACGCACGACGAGGTCGATCTTGGACCGACGCCGCATGAAGTCGTCGAGGGTCACGATCATCTCGTGCTCGGCGGCGTTGTAGAGCTCGGCGCGGAGGTAGTCGGCCGAGCCCATGACGTCCTCGCCCATCCGTGGGTTGGCCCGGATGTCCTCGAGCATGTCGAAGGCCCGGCGCCCGTAGCGCCGCCACAGCCGGTCGGTCAGCGGCTCGGTGTCGGGCTTGGTCCGCAGCGCGTCGAGCTTCATCAGCCGCGCCTGACGGTAGAAGTCGGTGCGGGTGGCCCGCGCCGGCTCGCCGTACCAGTTGGCGAGGTCCTTCTCGAGCGGCACTCCGAGGGTCTCGACGTGCTCGGCGACCTCCTCGCCGACGTTGAGGCAGTCGGTCAGCTTGCCACCGAAGACGGTGATGAGGGCCTTGCCGTCGTCGCGCTCGATCTCGTGCTTGCGGGACAGTGAGGTCCAGTCGGCCTCGGAGTGGTCATCGCTCCCCCGCCGCACGACGAGCGGCCGGACGCCGCACCGCTCGGCGATGACATCCTGCGTCGTCAACGGCGCGGGGAGGTCGAGACGGGCGTTGATCTGATCGAGGAGGAAGGCACGGTCCTCGTCGGTGACGTGGGTGAAGGGGGTGTCGACGCGGGTGTCCGTCGTCCCGATGACGGACCGGCGCCCCATCGGGATGACGTAGAACAGCCGCTGGGTGTCGTCGAAGAAGGCGAGGACCCGGTCGTGTCGGGTCGTCGTGAGCCGCGGGACGATGAGGTGGATGCCCTTGGAGTAGACGATCCGGTGCTCGGTCGTCGTACCCCACCGGTTGTTCAGCTCGTCGACGAACGGCCCGGCGGCGTTGACGAGGACCCGGGCCGAGGCCGTCAGCTCACGGCCGGTGTCCGTGTCCCGGAGGCGCGCGACCCACCGGCCGTCGACCCGCTCCGCGTCGACGAGCTCCACGTAGTTGGCGACCGCCGCGCCGGCCTCGATCGCCGAGCGGACGAAGGAGAAGACGAACCGGGAGTCGTTGTCGATGAGGAACGCGTCCTGGTACTCGATGCCGCCGCGCACCGTCGTCGTGTCGATGACCGGCTCGGCCTCCTTGATGGCCTCGGCGTCGTAGACCCTGGGGTGCGTGGTGCCGAAGAGCCCGATCGCCCAGTATGCCGTCGCGCCCAGCGCCGCGAACCAGGGCGCATAGGGAGCCTTCTCGTCGAGGGCCGCGAGGAAGCCGATCTCCTTGATGTTGTCGGGATAGGCCTTCATGAGTCGGTTGCGGGACTTGCAGAGCCCGAAGACGAGCGGCAGCTCGTAGTTCTCGAGGTACTTGAAGCCGCCCCACACGAGGTTGGACGACTCCTGGCTCGTGAACGCGCCGAAGTCGCCACGGTCGATGAGAGCGACCGAGGCGCCACGGCCGGCCAGGGCCGCCGACGCCACGGCGCCGTTGATGCCACCTCCGACGACGAGGACGTCGAAGAAGCCGCCATCGATGCGGCCGATGTTCGCTGATCTCAGGGACACGATGCCTCCTGGCTCGGTGTCGCGGCGCCGCCGGTCCGATCGACACCGCGTGGACGTCGCCTCCCCGGTCCGCCGCTGGTGCGCCACCGGTGCGCCGCCAGTTCAGCGCCCGGCGGTGACCCGGGGGGCGCGATGGTCCTGTCTGCGAGCCTAGTCCCGTCGGGCCCGGACGAGGTCACGGGCCGCCCGGCGCAGGGCGTCGCGCCGGTGTGACAAAGCCCGCCGGGAAGGTCGCCGGGCTCACCCGCAGCGGCGACCCTCCGTGGGGCCTCCGCCACGTCTCCGGACACGGAGGCGGGGTGGCCCGGCCTGCGCCGGACCACCCCGCCTCGTGTTCCCTCAGGCAGGACGGAGCTGGGTCACCGGTGGTGGTGTCCCCCGTGGACCCTGCCCTTGTCGACCGCCACCGGCTGGTCCAGGTGGTGGAACTGCCGGGTGTAGGGCCGCACATGGATCCCGTGCACGCCCTGGAGGCTGGCGAGCTCGTCGAACGGTGCGCTCTGCATCGCGATGGTGAGGATGCGCATCGCGCTGCGCTGGACGTCGCCCAGCCGCATGTCGTACGACGTCGGGTAGTTCCCCGTCATCACGACGGTGTATGCCGTGACCGGGCTCGTGTCGTCGCCCGGCGTCGCGTGGACGACGTTCGTGATGGAGATGGCCGCCCGCTGGGCCGCGTTGAAGGCGTTGTTGCTCGGGTCGAGCAGCGCCATCGTGGCCTGGTAGGCGTCGTCCACGCTTCCGTACGAGACCGGCACGAGCCCCGAGTCGGTGATCTCACCGGACTGCGGGTCGGACAGGTCGGTGCTGCCATCGACCGTCGTGCTGATCGTCTCGCTGCCGGTCGCCGACAGGGTGAACCCACCGAACTCGAAGGACCAGCGGGTGAAGGTGAACGTCCCGAACGTCAGCACCTGCTTGGTGTAGACCGGCAGACCGGCGACGTCGATCGTCGGCTCGACCTTCTTCAGACCGTTGATGACCTCGGCCGGGTTGTTGCCCGGCATGATGAGGTCGTTGCCGGAGTACATCGTCGCGACGGCGCCGTGGCTGCCGCCCCAGTCCGTCATGACGAGGCCCTTGAAGCCCCACTCACCACGGAGCAGGTCGGTGTTCATGTCGTAGTTCGCCGACGCGTACGTGCCGTTGATCCGGTTGTAGGAGGTCATGATCGCCATGGGCTGGGCGGACTTGACCGCGATCTCGAACCCCTTGAGGTAGATCTCGCGGGCGGCCCGCTCGCCGACGACGGAGTTGCCGCCGCTGCGCTGGGTCTCCTGGTTGTTGGCGACGTAGTGCTTCAGGGTCACGCCGACGCCGCTGTTGCTCTGCACGCCCATCGTCTCCCCGGCCGCGGTGAGGCCGGCGACGAGCGGGTCCTCGGAGAAGTACTCGAAGTTGCGCCCGTTGAGCGGGTCGCGGTGGATGTTCATCCCCGGGGCCAGCCAGAGCGTGGCACCGTACTCGACCATCTCCTTGCCGATCGCGTCCCCGACCTTCTCGATGAGGTCACGGTCCCAGGTCTGGGCGAGCATCGTCCCGATCGGCCAGGCCGTCGCGAACTGGTAGTACGTCGTGTCGTCCCGGGTGAACTGCTGGGTGATCCGCAGCCCGGCCGGGCCGTCGGACATGGTCATCTGCGGGATGCCCTGGTCCTCGTACAGCCCGGTCGAGTAGCCGGCGGCACCGACGGCGGACAGGGTGGACCCGCCGAGGCCGGCACCCTCGACGATGTTCCCCAGCTGGTCGGCTGACAGACCGGCGACGAACCGCTCCATCGAGACCTTGCCCTTGGCGACGTCGAAGAGCGTCGCGCCGGGCGCCGCGCGGACGTGGCGGACGCTCTCGCCGGTCTTGGGCTGGTAGGGCTCTCCGGTGCCCTCCCAGTCCCGGCCTCCACCCGCGATGTAGGCGGTCGTCGAGGAGATCGGCGACCCGTCGATCGCGTAGTACGGCGAGGTCTCGTCGACCGGAACGTTCTGCTCGTACGGCGAGCGCGCGTCCGTCGTCCGGAAGCGGCCGGCGTTGAGAGTGATCCGCTTGGCGTGGGTGACCTCGCGGGCCTCACCGGCATACGAGTAGAAGTCGCTCGGGTCGCTGGTCAGCTCGGTGGCCGGCGCCTGGTCGTTCGTCTCGTGGTTGACGTCCTCGGTCACGATGAGCCGCGGGATGTGGACCCGGGCGGCGACGTGGGTGCTGCGGGAGGAGTCACCGACGCGGATGAGGTAGTCGCCCGGGTCCAGCACGTAGGCGCTGCGCGCCTCGCTGTAGGACGACATGGCGGTGGTGTCGAAGGCGATGGTCAGCACCTGCGAGGCGCCGGGGGCCAGCTCGTCGGTCTTCCCGTATGCCGCGAGCTCCTGGTACGGCTTGTCCAGACCGGTCTGCGGGGCCGAGAAGTAGACCTCCACGACCTCCTTGCCGCTGTACCGGTGGCCGGTGTTGGTCACCTTGACCTTGACGGTGACCTGCTTCGCGGTCGCCTTGACGCTCTGGGTGGCGACCCGGAAGTCGGTGTAGGACAGGCCGAACCCGAACGGGTAGTTCACCACCGAGGCCGGGTCGGTCGCGTCGATGCTCTTGTAGAACGAGTCGAAGTACCGGTACCCGACATAGACACCCTCGGTGTACTCCTCCGTGCCGGCGTTGCCGTCGTTGTTCGCGAACGTCGCGGACGCCGGGTAGTAGGAGTACTTCGAGGCCCACGTGTCGGTCAGGTGACCGGACGGGGTGACCGTCCCGTCGAGCACCTCGACCAGCGCGTTGCCCGACTCCTGACCCGCCTGGCTCATCAGCAGCAGCGAGTCCAGCGCCAGATGTCCGGTCGGGTCCTGGGTCGCGGCGTTGATGTCCTGGTAGAACGAGGTGTCGATGATGCCGCCGCTGTTGATCACGACGATCACGTGCTTGTACGTCTCACCGATGAGGGCGATGTCGCCCTTCTCGACGTCGCTCAGCTCGAAGTCACCCGCGCCCGAGGACCGGTCCCGGCCCTCACCGGAGTTGCGGGCGATGACGAACAGCGCGGTGTCCGTCGGCGCCGTCGGCTGCACCGACTCGGCCGTCAGCTCCTGCTCCACCGAGGCGTAGTCGACCGACTGGCCGAACCCGCCGCCACCACCACCGCCGTACTTGGCGTCGTAGGCCGTGGTCATCGCGGTCCAGTACGCGTCGCTCGTCGTGACGGTGTAGCCGGCGTTCTCCAGCCCCTGCCGCACCGTGATCGTGTACCGGTTGTTGACGTCACCGGAGCCGGTGCCGCCCTTGACCGTCTTGTAGGCCCCCACGCCGAAGACAGCGACCGTCCCCGACTTCTTCATCGGCAGGGCCTTCTCGTGGTTCTCCAGCAGGACCATGCCCTGCGTTGCAGCATCCTTGGACAGCTGCGCGTTCGCCAACTCCAACGAGCCCGGATCCGGGTCCGTCGTCGCGGCGGATACCACCCCTGCTCCAGCCAGCACCAGCCCGGCGGAGGCGACGACGGCGACGCCCGTCCGCACGGCACGAGGGGCTTTGGACCAATGCATGTCTCGTCCTCTCTGACGATGGATGCCTGCCCAGCAGCGCGCCGACCGTCCCGGCCGATCGCCCGATGGCTCCCTCTCGATCTGCGCGTCCAGCAGACCTTTCGCACGCTATTGAGCCGCATTCTGCGGGTCAATGGCGATAACTTCCGGCTTTGGTCAAGACTTATGGGTCATAAAGGTCATATTTATCGCCTCAGAGGGGCGCAAATCCTCTCAAGAGGCCACCTATTGGCACAATCTCGACCAGCGAGGTAGACATGCGCCGGCCCGTGGGCCGGCGGATCGAGCCTCCGACCGGCACCCCGCCGGCGGGCAGAACGGCGGTGGCAGGGTAGGAGGAACGGCGACACCCCGGCCCTGGGGCACCGGCGCCCCGACCATCGACCTCACCCCACCCCCGTCACGAAGGAGGCACCCATGCGCGGTGCAGTCATCCACGGCCCTCAGGACGTCCGCGTCGAGGACCGTCCCGACCCGACGATCACCGAGCCGACCGATGCCATCGTCCGGACCGTGGCGGCCTGCGTGTGCGGGTCGGACCTCTGGCGCTACCGCGGCATCGCCGACGTCCGGAGGCCGACGCCGATCGGCCACGAGTACGTCGGGGTCGTCGAGGCCGTCGGCGACGCCGTCACGACGGTCCGTCCCGGCCAGTTCGTCGTCGGCGGCTTCCTCTACAGCGACAACACCTGTCCGGTATGCCGGGCCGGGATGCAGTCGCACTGTCAGCACGGCGGCGGCTACGACGGCTGCCAGGCCGAGCTCATCCGCATCCCCCAGGCCGACGGCACCCTCCTCGCCACGCCGGACCACCCCGACGACGCGATGGTGCCGAGCCTGCTGACCCTGTCCGACGTCATGGCCACCGGGTGGCACGCCGCGGTGTCCGCCGACGTCCGGCCGGGTGGAACGGTCGTCGTCGTCGGCGACGGCGCGGTCGGGCTCTCCGGGGTGCTCGCGGCATCCCAGATGGGGGCCGAGCGGATCATCGCGATG
The DNA here is from genome assembly GCA_963745335.1 of uncultured Actinomycetota bacterium. GTDB lineage: Bacteria > Actinomycetota > Actinomycetes > Actinomycetales > Dermatophilaceae > CAVSJJ01. The sequence continues at coordinate 23,803 of CAVUXP010000005.1, read as the reverse complement.
AGCCGTCACGAGCCACGGCAGCAGCTGGCCCGCGCGTTCGGCGCGACGGACGTCGTCGCCGAGCGGGGCGACGACGGCGTCGCTGCCGTCCAGGAGCTGACCGACGGCATCGGCGCCGAGAGCGTCCTCGAGTGCGTCGGCACGGAGGACTCCGTCGTCCAGGCCCTGCGCACCGCACGCCCCGGCGGCATGGTCGGCTGGGTGGGAGTCCCCCACGTGACCGACCTCCCCCAGGCGCACATGTTCTGGCGCAACGTCGGCCTGCGCGGCGGGCCGGCGCCGGTCCGGGCCTACCTGCCCGACCTCCTCGAGCGGGTCTGGACGGGCGCGATCGACCCGGGTCGCGTCTTCGACCTCACCCTCCCGCTCGAGGAGACCGCCGAGGCGTATGCCGCGATGGACGAGCGGCGCGCCATCAAGTCCCTCCTGCGCCCCTGAGCCGGGCGCCACCCCCCCAGACCCCAGAGCTCCCGGCCGCGACCGGGAGAAAGGACATCCGATGGAGTACACGCGACTGGGCCGCTCCGGCCTCACGGTCAGCCGGATCACTCTCGGCTGCATGAGCTTCGGCGACACGAGCCGGGGCTACAACGAGTGGGCCCTCGACGACGCGGGTGCCGAACCGGTCTTCCGGAAGGCCGTCGACCTCGGCATCACCTTCTGGGACACGGCGAACGTCTACGGATACGGGTCCTCGGAGGAGATCGTCGGCCGCGCCATCGGGCGCTACACCCGGCGGGAGGACATCGTCCTCGCGACGAAGGTGTTCTTCCCGATGCACGAGGGGCCCGGCGGCAAGGGCCTGTCCCGCCGGGCGATCATGGAGCAGATCGACGCCTCGCTGACCCGGCTCGGCACCGACTACGTCGACCTGTACCAGATCCACCGGTTCGACCCCGACACCCCGGTCGAGGAGACGATGGAGGCCCTCCACGACGTCGTCAAGGCCGGCAAGGCCCGCTATCTCGGCGCCTCGTCGATGTGGGCCTGGCAGTTCGCGACGATGCAACATGCCGCCGACCTCGGCGGCTGGACCCGGTTCGTGTCGATGCAGGACCAGTACTCGCTCCTCATGCGCGAGGAGGAGCGGGAGATGTTCGGCCTCCTCGCCGACCAGGGCGTCGGCTCGCTGCCGTGGAGCCCGCTGGCCAAGGGGCTGCTCACCCGCCCGTGGGGGCGGCGCACGACCCGCGGCGACACCGACCCGCTGCACTCCCGGTTCGAGGAGGGTCGGGACCGGCCCATCACCGAGGCGGTCCGGGCGGTCGCCGAGGCACGCGGCATACCGATGGCGCAGGTCGCCCTCGCCTGGGTGCTCCGCAACCCCGTCGTCACGGCACCGATCGTCGGGCCGACGACGGCGCACCATCTCGCCGACGCCGTGGCCGCCCTCGATGTCGAGCTCACCGACGAGGAGGTGGCGTCGCTCGAGGCTCCCTACACCCCGAGAATGCCGACCGGGTTCTGACCCCGGCGCCGCCCGGTCGCGGCAGCCGCAGCCGGCTCAGCCGAAGAGCTGGGCCAGCCCGAGGCGCAGGGCGGTGACGTCGCTGTCGATGGCGACGAGGTCGGCCTCGGGGGCGACCTCGACGAGCGCCGGGTTGGCGGCGTAGAAGCCGACGACCTTCCCCGCCGCGCGGGCCATGCCGATGACCTGGCGGAGCGCCTCGAGGGTCTGCGACGAGGACGGGCTCGGGAAGCCCATCGAGAGGGAGAGGTCGTAGGGGCCGACGAACAGCCCGTCGATCCCGTCGACGGCGAGGATCGCCTCGGCGTTCGCCAGGCCCTCCCGGGTCTCGATCATCGGCAGGAGCAGCGGGTCGGCGCCACCGCTGACGACGCCCAGCGCGGAACGGGCGACCCCCGCGCTGCGGTGGCCGCGGGGCGGCAGGAGGCAGGCCGCGGCGAGCGCCCGGGCCTCGGCCTCGGACTCGACCGCAGGGACGATGACGCCCTGGACACCGGCGTCGAGGACCCGCCCGATCGACGCCGCGTCGTGCGAGGACACCCGGGCGAGCAGGGGGAGGTCGACCTTCTCCGCCACTCGGAGCAGGCCGGGCACGTCCCGCGACTCGAGCATCCCGTGCTGGAGATCGACCCCGACCCAGTCGGCCGCGGTGAGGACGGAGACCTCGAGGCCGTAGGCGTCGAGGAAGCTGAGCCACAGCCCCCTCCGGCCGGCGGGCCGTCGCTCGGCGGCGCCGGCCCGGAGGTCGGCCGCGCAGTGCTGGATCGACCCGAGATCAGGGGTTCCGTAGGCCATGACCCGGAATCTACGGGGCGCGCACCCATCTCACGAGGTCCGTTCCGCAGGCGCGGATCGTCTCGGTTCCGCTCCCGAGGTCCGCCGGGCCGGCGACCGCTAGTGGAGCGCGAGGAGCCGGTCGGCGATGTGGGCGGCGATGGGCATGGCCGACGTCGCCGCGGGAGAGGGAGCGTTGAGGACGTGCACGCTCGTCGGCGTCTCGGCCAGGAGGAAATCCTCGACGAGGGTCCCGTCGCGGCGGACGGCCTGGGCGCGGATGCCGGCCGGCTCGGGGAGCAGGTCGTCGACGGTGAGCTCGGGGCAGTAGCGCTGGACGAGGGCGAGGTACCCACGCTTGTTGAGGGAGTTCCACTGCTCGACGATGCCCGTGCGCAGCTGGGCGCGAGCGACCCGCCAGAAGCCCGGGAAGCGGGCCAGATCGGCGACGTCGCGACGGCTGAGGGAGCCCTTGGGGTAGCCCTCCCGCGCCAGGCCGAGGACGGCATTCGGGCCCACGGTCACTCCCCCGTCCATCGTCGTGGTCAGGTGGACGCCGAGGAAGGGCAGGTCGGGATCCGGCACCGGGTAGATCAGCGAGGAGATGACGTCGTTGCGCGTCGGCAGCAGTCGGTAGTACTCGCCACGGAACGGCACGATGGCCACGTCCTCGGCGCCGTCGGCGCCGGCCATCCGGGCCAGCCGGTCCGACTGCAGCCCGGCGCACCCGACCATCCGGCGGGCACGGACCCGGTCCCTGTCCCCCGGGGAGGTCGTCTCCCGACGCGGGTCCGCCACCTCGATCGTGACGCCATCGCGCCCCTCGGTGACGCCGACCACCTCGGCCCGGAACCGGATCGTGCCCCCCAGTGCCGCCACCCGCCTCGCCATCGCCCGGCTCACCGCCCGGTAGTCCACGATCCCGGTCGCCCGGACCCACAGGGCGGCCAGTCCGGCGATGTGTGGCTCCCGGCGGTTCAGCTCGGCGGCGCCGATCCGCTCCACGTCGATCCCGTTCTGCCGGCAGCGCTCCTGCAGCGCGGCCAGTCGCTCGACCTCCCGTGCCGTCGTCGCGACGATGAGCTTGCCGGTGTTGCGGTAGGCGACACCGTGCTCGTCGCAGAACTCCCGGGTCCACCGCGAACCCGCCGCGCACAACCGTGCCTTGAGGCTGCCCGGGGCGTAGTACACGCCCGCGTGGATGACCCCGCTGTTGTGGCCGGTCTGGTGGACGGCGACCTCGGCCTCCTTCTCCAGGACGAGGACGTCCGAGCCGGGACGGCGCTCCAACAGGGTCAGGGCGGTGGCGAGCCCGACGATCCCACCACCCACCACGACGACGTCATGCGGACCGGCCATGGCTCCCTCCGAGACGGGGTCGGCAACCCTCGCGACCCACCCCGGCCGGGCGGTGCCGACTCCTCACGCGCCGACCCGGGTCGCCAGTCGACAGCAATGTACTTGGCCTGCGGGCGCGCGCTCGACTCCGCCGTCGCGGGTCACCGCGCCACGGGAAGTGCCGCCGCCACTGCGCCGAGCCGTTCCAGATCCCCTCCGAGCGCGCTGGATGGCCTGCTCGACGGCGGACGCCGGTCGTCAGGACGGGAAGTCCGACCCGGCCTCCAGCCGCAGCCGCAGCAGGACGTCCAGGGCCACCGAGTCACCGTCCCGGCCGCCGGCTCCGACCTGGAGCGGGGCGTCGGTGGGCTCGACGTGGACGCCGGCCAACCGACCCCGCAGGCTGGGCGCCACGATGAGGACGTACCAGCGACCGTCCGTGCCGACGCCGGCCCGACCGTCCCGTCGCACGTACCAGCCGACGACGTCGGTGCGCAGGCTCCCGCCGCCGCTGTAGGGGCGCGCCCGCAGCCGCGTGGGTTCGACGCCCGCCGACCGCATCGCCTCGGCGAAGTCCGCCACCATCGACGCCGTCCGCCGTGCCTCGGCCTTCGCCGCCCGCGATGCGGCCGCGTGGTGGTACTCGGCGTTCTCCCGCGCCTGGCGGCGACGGACGGCGGCCGGGTCCGTGGGGTCACTCTCCGGGCTCATCGGCCGATCATCGCAGTGGGTGTGGCCGTCTGCCCACCCGGGCGCCGGCAGACCTTCCGATCGCCCTCGTCGAGCCGGGCCCCTCCGGGTGGGCAGGGAGGCGCCGGCGCACGGCATACCATCGGCGCATGTGGCGGAGCCCTCTGGCGAGTGTCGGGCACACCGTTCTCCGTGGTGACGATGGGCGAGGTGTGCCGTGGTGGTGGCTGGGCCTGCCGCTCGTGGCCGTGCAGGGACACCGTCTCCGCCGCACGCTTCCCCGCTTCGCTGATGCCGACGGCGTCACGGGCCGCGTCGGCTCCGGTGATCGCCGGATGCGGGTCGTCGCGCTGGGCGACAGCGTCGCGGCCGGCTATGCCGTCGGACACCACCGATCGTCGGTGGCGGGTCAGCTCGCCGACCGGCTCGCCGACCGCTACGGCGCGACGGTGGACTGGCAGGCCTGCGCCATGACCGGCGCCACCGCTGGGGTGGCGATGGATCTGGTCTCGGCCGAGGCCCTCGCCGAGGCCGACCTCGTGTTCGTCTCGATCGGGGTCAACGACCTCAAGAACCTGCACAGCGCGACCCGATTCCGCCGGGAACTCGGGGCGCTCCTCGATGCGATCCTCGCCGCCGCCCCGCGGGCCCGGGTCTGCCTCCTCGGCATCCCACCGCTCGACCACTTCCCCGCATTTCCTCGACCTCTGTCCGACGCCCTCGGCTGGCGAGGACGGGTCTTCGACGCGATAGGAGTCGGGGCCGTCCAGGCGCGTGAGAGAACCTTTCGGATCCAGTCGACCGAACCGCTCCGGCCGGAGATGTTCGCCGGAGACGGATTCCATCCGAGTCCCATGCTGCACGCCGCCTTCGCCGACGCCGTCATGGCGAACCTGCCGCCCCTCGAGGAGCCCCGCCAGGCCGCCCTGCCCCGTGATCTCGCCCCGACCGCGTCCGGACCGCAGCAGCGTGAGACCCGTCCCGCTCGGGCGTCTTCTGGCCCTCAGCGGCACACTGGCGACCTCGACGTACGTCGGGGCCGGCGCGCACGCGAAGGGAATCCCCTCGATGGCATACCGGGTCTTGAGTGAGGCCGAACTCCTCAACGAGAAGTCGATGGGTCCAGGGGTGAAGGGGGTTCGCTTGGCGCTGAGTCTGGACGTGTTGGAGAAGGACGGCTGGGTTCTTCTCGCCACGACCGCCGATGGCCTGTACATCTTCCGGCGACCGGAGTCGCCCCAGAGGAGCTGAGGCTCGCGTAGGGCCAGTGGCCGAGGGCGAATGTGCGCGCTCGTCATGCCGCCGTCGGGAGGGTCGGAGCCGGGGCCCCCTGCGTTTCGCCGGCCTTCGCGAGGAGGAGCGCGTCTTCGGTGAAGGGGACGGGCCGGACGAAGAGTAGTCGGCTCGCGCGAATCTGCCGCGGCCCGGGCGCTCGCCGGGCGGAAAGGCGAAGGCAGGCCGGCTACTGCGCTGGGCGCGGAATCCGGTCCTCGTCCGTGACCAGGCGGTGAACTCGGCCGTCGGCGTACACGTGATCGCGGACCGGTCGCGTCAACAGCGGCAGCGCCTGGCCGAAGAACAGGGCGCTCAGCGCGGCGGCGTGCAGCGGACCTCCGGGGTACGACCCAAGCACGAGGGCATAGATGATCCCGCCGAGCACCGAGGTGACCACGACGAAGGATCGGGCCAGGCGGCTCCGGCGCCTGACGACCAACCACAGCATGAGCACCCCGACGACGACCCAGAAGACGCTCTGCCCGTCGTGCCCGCTGCCGTAGTCCGTCAACGCAACCTGGCCCGTAAGGAACAGCCCGGAGATCACGGCATACGTAGCCACCGGACGCCGATCGAACCGTCCATCCCCCGGCCGATCACTCACCCCGATCATGCCTGCAACGTACTCTCACTGCGCCCACCGAGGAACCGTGACGACTGGTCAGCGGTGTGACTGCCCGGGGCCTGCGGACGGCGGGCGCCGCGCGACCGAGTCGGGGGTCCACCCGCGCCGCCGGCGCCCCTCTTGCCCGCCATCCGCCACCCGGCTACTCTGATAGTAAGTACTTGCACGCAGGAGGTTCCGATGTCGGAGGCAGCAACGAGGGTCCTCGACGCGGCCACACGGTTGTTCGGAGAGCGCGGCTATCAGGCGACCACGACCAGGGCGATCGCGCAGGCAGCAGGTGTGAACGAGGTGACGCTCTTCCGGGCGTTCGGGAACAAGCAGGGTGTCCTCCGGGCGATCGGTGAGCGACTGGCGCAGTCCCAGGCCGGGCGGGTGGCCGCGGACCTCGATGGGTCCGACGTCCGCGCGAGCCTGATGACCCTCGCCCGGCGGGAGGTCGCCAACGGCCTGTCTCTCGGGGCCTTGGTGACCAGGCTGGCGTTCGAAGCCACGTGGGTCCCCGAGGTCGCCGAGGTCTTCGCGGACGGCCCCCAGGCGAACCTCGCCGCGCTCGCGGACTTCCTCGCCGGCGCGCAGGCCGCCGGGCGGCTCCGGGTGGATGTTCCCGCCCGAACCATCGCGGAGGCCTTCTTCGCGCTCACCTCCAGCTTCGTCATCACGCGAACCGTCCTCGGCGGTCCCGTCGAGAGGCCAGCCGATCTGGAGGACACCATCAACGACCTCTTTGACCTGTTCTGGCGCGGAGCCGCGCCAGAAGGCACCGATCAGGAGTAGCACATGAACACCACCCGTCACCGGCTCATGGCCGGGTACAGCCTCCTCGTCGCCTCCCTCGCCGCGGCCGCGGCGAACATCGGGATCACCGAGCGTGGCACTGGCGCCACCGCGGAGGCCACCAGCATCCTGGGCGAGCGATTCGCCTACGTCACCGACGGCGTGTACGCGAACAACCCGGTCCGGGTCGTCGCCGAGGGAATCGGCTGGGATGTCGTCACGCTGGTCCTCGCCGTGCCCGCGATGGTGGTCGCAGCGTTCTTCGTCGGGCGTGGCTCGCTGCGTGGCCGGCTCGCCGCCCTGGGCCTGTTCGGCTATTTCGCCTACCAGTACCTGATGTACGCGATGTTCTGGGCGATCGGACCGCTGTACCCGCTGTTCGTGCTGATCTTCCCGCTCTCCATTCTCGGCATCGCCTGGTTCGTCAGCGCCATCGACGTCGGAGACCTCGCGCGCCAGGTACGCCCGGGCTTCCCACGCCGCGCGCTGGCGATCTTCGCCGTCGCGATGTCGCTGATGCTGGTCGGCATGTGGGTGCCGCGGATCATGGCCGGCATCGCCGGCGACCCGGTCGCCGCCAACCTCCTCGGCACTCCCACGCTCACCGTCCAAGCACTCGATCTCGGACTCCTCGTGCCCCTGTCGCTGACGACGGCCGTCTTGGTGTGGCGGCGCCATCGCGCGGGGTATGTGCTCGGCGCCCTGTTCACCGTCAAGGCGGTGACCATGGCCGCCGCCATCGCCGCCATGCTGGTATCGGCGTGGTGGGTCGAGGGCTCGCTCGAGATCGTCCCCTTCGTCACCTTCGGTGGCGTGACCGCGTTCGCCGGCATCCTCGCCGCGAAGGTCCTGGCGTCCTACCCCGAAAGGGGGGAATCGGACGCGCCCATGCCCCAGCCGGCGGTGGCCCGGCTCTGAGCCCGCCCCGGCCACCGCGCGCCGGACGGCTCCCGAAGGCCGGCCACGCCCGGCCCGGGCTACGGGCCGGGATGGACCGGAGGCCCATGGTGGAGAGGAACGCGATGACAGCCATGCTCATTGCCGACGCGCAACGCGACGTCCGGCGACTGTATGCCGGTGGGTTCCACGGCCAGCTCGTCTCCGGCGCCGTGTGGCTCGCGGCGTCGGCCGCAGCTACCTGGGGCTCGGTCGACGCCGGGATCGCCCTTCTTTGGTTCGGCGGAATGGCGATCTTCCCGTTGACGACTCTCGCGCTGCGGGCCGTCGGCCGCCCGACATCGCTTCCTCGGGGTCACCCGTTCTCCGCCTTGGCGACCCAGATCGCCTTCACCGTGCCGGTCGGGTTGCTCGTCGCCCTGGCACTCGGGGCGGATCGGCCTGCCCTGTTCTTCCCCTCCGCGATGGTCATCGTCGGCGCACACTACCTGCCGTTCGTCTTTCTCTACGGCATGAGGCTGTTCGCGGTGCTTGCCGCTGTGCTGGTCGGCTGCGGCGTGGGTCTGGCGGCGTGGGTGCCCGACCCGCCGGCCTTCGGCGGTTGGCTCACCGGCGGCGTCCTGGTCGGGTTTGCCTTCGGGCTGCGTCGCTCCGCAGCGCGAGCAGAGGATGCGTCCGGTCTCACCCCTCCCCGGTAGCGGGCCCTGGCCGCCCGTAGCGGTCCTGCCAGACCTGATCCCCATGCCCGGCCGCCACCCAGCCGTCGGCCGCGATCTCGGCGCGGAGCGCGTCCAGCGCCTCGCCCATCCCCGGCGCCCACTCCTCCCGTGGCAGCATGGTGCGGCCGAGCGGCAGGTGTCCCCAGCTGTACGGCGCGGAGAACGTCTCGCTCTCGTACCGCACCTCGTCACCGACGATGCCCACGAAATGCCACTGTTGCATCATCCCCGCCAGCAGGCCCAACGTGGCGGCCCAGCCTTTGCGGGTCGCCGCGTCCTCGAGCTCGATGGTCAGGTTCCCTTCCGGCACTGCGTCTGCTGTGGTCACGCAACTAGCCTCGAGGCGGTCGTCGAACGATGTCCAGGACCCAAGCCTGTCGTCGTGGTCACAGCGACATGCTCCGCCTGGCGGGCCCCGGCCGGCCGTCCGCCGGGTGGGGGCGGGTGTGCACGGGTCAGGGCTCGCGGCGGGCTCTCCCGCGCCAGCGTCCGTCGCACCGCGTTCCTCGAAACACCCAGCCGCAGCGCGATCACCTTGGTCGGCATCGCCTCGACCCGGTGCAACGGGCGAATCTCCGCCCGGTCCTCCACACTGATCACCCTCCACAGGGTCACCGAGCGGGGTTCGTCTCCACCCGTCGACCAGGGGCCGTCTTCACGCGACGCCGACAGAAGCCAGCGCTGGCCTGCTCCTCCCGACCGGTGGACCCGCCTACGCCCGGCCTCACCCTGCTGATCGCCCACCGGGCGGGAACCTGGAGGGGTCGAATGCCGTCAATCGAGCATGCGAATTCTCCGAGGTGGTGCAACATTCCTGGTGGCGCTGGCGCTCGCGTTGGGGTGCGTGGCCTGTGGCGGTGTTCAGGGCGGGGAGGGGAACTCCGCTGGGTCCTGCGTCGGGCCATATCTGAACGACCAACCTCCGGACGGCGTCGCGGGCGGCCCGTCGCCGACCGTGAACCCCGGAGACACTCTCACCATCTACGGCCATTGGTACACCAGCACCTGCAACGACACCGGCCACCACGCCCCGCTCAAGGCGCTCGCTCCGGTGAACCTGACTGTCACCCTGCCTGGCGGTGCTGTCGAGGAACTGGGCGAGTTCCGCCCGCACGGCAGCGACATGGGCTTCTCCGCGACGGTGCGCATCCCCGTCGGGACTCCAGCCGGGCCGGCCGACATACACGACGACCGCGCTCCCGAAGCCCACTTCCAGTTCGCGATCGGGCACTAGTCCCCTGCCGCGCTCTGGGCGAGGCTTAGCGGAACTTGCGGCCGGACAGACGCAGCTGCTGGGCCCCTGGTTCAGCCGGGGCGTCCGTCCGGCCTATGGTCCCGTTGGGATGGCCTTGAGCCACGTGCTGGTGACTTCGTGGGACTTCGCGACGTAGAGCACGAGTTCGGCTCTCAGTGGTGAGCCTTTGAGAACGGCCCGGCTGACCGGCAACAGGTTCCCGTCGTTCACGGGGGCCACGAGGTCGGCGAGCTTCTCTGACATCGCCTTGGTCAGGACACCAACTCGGTGCCCGTCGAGTCTGACCTCGACGGCGCGGTAGGGCTGGGAGCGTTCGGTCTTCTGCTCCTCCACGAGGTGCAAGGTCACCGCGAGGTGGCGTTCTCGGTCGGCCGGTATCGGGTCAGGACGTCCCCGTCGAGCTGCTTGCTGACCAGCCGCGCCCGAGTGGCGCCAATAAGCTGGTCGGTGGGGACGGGGAGTGGCGGGTCCGCACCGGCGACTACCGCATCGTCTACGAGTTCCGCGACGAGGTTCTCCTCGTCCTCGTCGTCGCCGTCGGCATCGGCGAGACATCGACCGACGCCGCTGAAACGCCCCCGCCCCACCACCCTGGGCACGTCGGCAGGCGGCGGAGTGCCGCACATCTCCGTCACGCCTCGGCCAGGGGTAGCACTTGGGTAGGACCGGAGTAGGATAAGGCTATGAAGCTCAGCATCAGCCTTCCCGAAGAGGACATCGCGGCACTGGATCGGTACGCCCGCAAGGCCGGCATCTCCAGCCGGTCCGCTGCCATCCAGCGGGCCATCCGGCTCCTCGCCCAGCCCGAGCTCGACGATGCCTATGCCGCTGCCTGGCAGGAATGGGAGGCCTCCGGCGACGCCGCGGCGTGGGAAGAGACCTCCGCCGACGGGCTCACCGATGCTTCGCGGTGAGATCCGCCTGGTCGACCTCGACCCGGCCCGCGACGCGGAAGCGAACAAGCGCCGCCCCGCCGTGATCGTCAGCAACGACCGAGCGAACGCCACCGCCGCCCGGCTCGGTCGCGGCGTGGTCACCATCGTCCCAGTCACCAGCAACCTGGCACGCGTCTACCCCTTCCAAGTCGCCCTGCCCGCCGAGCAGACCGGCCTGCGGCTGGACTCCAAGGCCCAGGCGGAACAGGTCCGCTCGGTCTCGGTCGAACGCATCGGCTCACCCCTCGGGCTCGTTCCAGCGCACCTGATGGCGCAGTTGGACGATGCCTTGCGGCTACACCTTCAAATCTGACCCACGTCCCAACCCGCACGTTTGGCGGCGAAGTAGGTCACCTGCCGTGCCGGCTCGCCTTGGCGAATGGATCTGTGGTGTGGGCGGCGCTGCCGCCACCGCTGCGGTTCGGCCCGTACGCTGGTTGCATGAGCACCGTGACCAGGCAGAGCGAGTCGTTGCGTGCAGCGATCGCCGGCCATCGTCGAGCGCTTGAGGAGATCCTCGGCCGTTATGCGGCGACCAACGCGCGGTTGTTCGGCTCTGTTGCCCGCGGCGACGCCACAGCAGAGAGCGACATCGACCTGCTGGTCGACCTGCTGCCAGGCGGAGGAAACGAGCTGCTGCGCGTGTCCGGCATCGCCGAGGAGCTGACTGCGCTGCTCGGGACCCGGGTCGATGTGGTGGCGACGTCGCTGTTGCGTGGTGAGGTCTCCTCGAGCGCTCTTGCCGACGCGGTGGCGGTGTGAGCAGGTCCGAGGACGAACGGTTCGCCGACATCCTCGCCGCTGTCGAGCGGTGCCAGGAGTACGCGCCGTTTCTGCAATCGGATGACCTGGCGCCGATGGCGTACGACGCGGTGCTGCGTAACCTCGCCGTGGTCGGCGAGGCCGTTCGGTCGCTGTCCGACGAGACGCGGACCTCGATGCCGGACGTGCCATGGGCTTCGATCGCCGGTCTGCGCAACGTCGTGGTGCACGAGTACTTCCGCGTGAACCCCGAGCTGATCCTAGACATCCTCGAGCATCAGCTTGCCGACCTGGCCGCCGCCATCCGCAAGAGCTGACACCGCATCTCCCACTCGCCCTCGAGCATGGTCGACTCGCGGCGAAGTGGGGCACCATCTCTGCTTGGGCCGTGTCGGGCGGGCTGCGTAGTCGGCAGCTACTCCTCTCTTGGAGCGACCCCGGACCTTTCCGCGTGCCGTCGGGGCCGGCCCGACCCTCAGCAGCAATGCGGTGAGGGGCGATTCCCCACCGGCCTTCGCCCCCTTGCCCGGGGAAGGTCCCTGCTCGGTAATCGTTGTGCTTGCCGAGATCTGCTCCGACCAGCCGGAGGGCACCTGCGGCGCACTGCCAGGCCGAGCTCGTCGGGAGTCGCACCGAGCACCGCGACGTCCCTTCTGACAGCGGACGAGCGAGCCGCCAACGACGTCCTGGTCGTCTCCGTCCAGATTGCGGAGGCAGGATGCCCGCGCCTCGTCCTCGACCCGTGATCCGCTGTCCGCTACCGTCCACCGCATGACTTCCGACCGCGCGGGCCTGCGCACGCTGGCCGTGACCGGATCCACCGGAGCGGTCGGCGGGATGGTCGCGCGCCGGCTCGCCGACGCGGGACTCGCCCAACGCCTCCTCGTTCGCTCCCCTGAGCGTGCACCCGACCTGCCCGGCGCGACGGTGCTTCGGGCGAGCTACGCCGACACCGCGGAGACCCGCGCGGCCCTCGAAGGGGTCGAGACGCTGTTCATGGTGTCGGCGGCCGAGAACGAGCACCGCCGCGAAGAGCACCTCGCCTTCGTCGACGCCGCTGCTGCGGCCGGCGTCTCGCACGTCGTCTACACCTCCTTCCTCGGCGCCAGCCCGACCGCCACCTTCACCCTTGCGCGCGACCACGCCGCCACCGAACGTCATCTCGAGGCGAGCGGGATGGCGTGGACGTTCCTACGGGACGGCCTCTACCTCGACTTCCTGCCGCTCATGGTGGGCGACGACGGCGTCATCCGGGGCCCGGCCGACGAGGGGCGCGCAGCCGTCATCGCGCGCCGAGACGTCGCCCGCGTCGCAGCCACCGTGCTGCAGGACCCGGCCGCCCACACCGGCCGGGTCTACGACCTCACCGGACCGGAGGCGCTCACCTTCACCGAGATGGCCGCGATCCTCGGCGAGCACCTCGGGCGGAATGTGACCTTCGTCGACGAGACCATCGAGGAGGCGTACGCATCCCGCAGGTCCTACGGTGCGCCGGACTGGCAGGTCCAGGCATGGGTCTCGACGTACACCGCTGTCGCCAACGGGGAGATGGGGCCGGCCTCCGACGACGTCCTCGCCGTCACCGGTGAGTCGCCGATGTCGTTGTCGCAGTTCCTCGCCGAGGGCTGACCAACCGTTCGATGAGGAGACGTCCACCGGGACGCTGCGTGGCGCACGCGACAGGGAGCTCCAAGCGGGCGGCAAGCGATCACCTGCTTCGAGACACGTGCTGCCATCAACCCGAAGGGCTTCGAGGGACGTGACGTCACCCTCCCGCTCACCGCGCAACGGATCGGTAACTGCCATGCCAAGAGCAGACTCGCCCGGGGCCGCCATGCGACCGCTCAATGGATCTTGGACCTGAGTGGGGAGGCCAGCCCTGAAGGGATCGGGTCCGTGGCTCACCTTGGCATGGTTGGGACACCTGGGCGGGTGGCCAGAACCCTCGTCCTTTTTCCACCGGGTCTGGAAGCACAATCACCCGCCGCGGACAGCTCGGTCGCTACGCGGCGGGAGGGGCGCTCCCGGACTCCCCGCTGGTGGGCCCGTGTGGCGATGTTGGCAACTGGCGGGCGGGTGGGTCCGCGCGTCGCTAGGGTGCTGGGCGTGACCGACGCTCCGCCCGTGGTTGCTCTGCTGATCGATGCCGACAACGCCGCGTTGGGTGGCCTCGATCAGGTGCTTGCGGCGCTCGCGGACTTTGGGGACGTCGCCATTCGCCGCGCCTACGGGAACTGGTTCAAGGCCGCACTCAAGGCGTGGGATCCGGAGTTGACCCGTCGCGGTATCCGGCCGGTCCAGCAGTCCGACCCGGTGAAGGGCAAGAACGCGACCGACCTAGCGATGGTCATCGACGCCGTCGACCTGCACCACACGGCGCGGCCGGCCGTGTATGCCTTGGTCTCCAGCGATAGCGACTACACCCCGCTGGCTCACTTTCTCCGCGAGCGGGGCGCAACGGTCATTGGGTTCGGCCGAGCGAACGCTGCGCAGTCCTTCCGGATCGCCTGCACCCGTTTCGTTGCGATCCCCAACGCTCCTGCCTCTTCGGCGAGGTCCGTACCCCAGCCGCAGCCGGCGCTCCCTGAGCTACTCGGGGGCGCGATCGCGAAGAACGCAGACAAGCAAGGCTGGGCTCGGGTCGGCGCGGTGGCGAACCACATGCGCCAGCATCACGGCCAGTCCGCAAAGGACCACGGCAAGGCGACGTGGACCAAGGTTCTGAAGAGCCTCCCCGGCTACGAGTTCCGCAACGAGGGTACGACCAGCGTGGCGGTCCGCATCAAGAAGAGCGAATAGCCATCCCCCCAAGGCAGGGCTTCTGCCACGGTCCATTCCCAGCGCGCACACCTCTCGACCTGAGGATGGTCGGCTCGCGGCGATGAGACGCGCCCGGCCCCTGGTCCACCTGCTATGCCCTTCCGGCGGGAGGGCGAACGGCGACGGTCCGGGCTGGTCAACCCGGCCTCGCTCGACATGCGACCGCTGGATCAGCGAAGTCGGTTCCAGTCCAGTCGACCGGTCCTGGTGGGCCATACGAGGCTGCCGGCCACGAGGCCGCCGAGGGCAAACGCCCACACGGAAAAGAAGTCCGGACCCATCCTGACGTCTGCCACATTGCCCGACGGGTTCTTCGGGTCGTAGACAATCTCGACGCGGTCGCCGGCACGCGGCTTTGGGTCGAACAGGAAGTTCCCCACCTCGGCCGTGATGTCGTGGCCGGTGGCGTCCGAGAACCGAACAACCACATATTCACGTCGCGCCTCTTGACGGACCCCGATGACGGTTCCCACGGCGCGGTCGCCGTGATCTCGCAGCGCCACCGCAGCGCCATAGGCGACCACCGTCCCAGCGGCGCACGCCACCGCCACAATCGCAAGAAGCCGCGCCGCCACCCTCGGGCTGTTGACGAACGCGACGAACCTGCTCCGGGCCCCAGTTGCCACGAGGCGTGACCCTAGCAAGGACTGCGCATGCCCCAACCACCGACGCAGCCCATGCGCAGCGAACGGCGGGCCCGACTCGCCATGAACCCACCAGCTGTCGAGCGCGGTCGACTGGCGGCGATGTGACGCTGGTGAGCACCGACGTTCACCCCGAGAGGGGGAGGGGGCGGCGACCCGCGGCCGGGTGGCAAACCCGTTGGTGGACGGCCGAGGCCACTGGGGTTGCTGGAGGCCGTTGAAGAGAGCGAGGAGGTGGTACCCGTGAGCGTATGGATGTGGGTGCTCCCCTCAGGTGTCACGGTCTGGCCATAGGTCGTCCGGGAGCGCCCGTTCACGAGCAACCCCGAAAGGCACGACGATCCTATTGACCTCCGAACAGCGCCTCGACGACGGCGTCCTCGAGCGCGAATTCACCCTCGGCGAGATCCCGGGCATCCTGTGGACGCCCGGATCCGCGGCCACGCCGGTTCCGCTGATCCTGCTCGGCCACCCCGGCGGACTGCACAGGATGTACCCCCGGCTGGTGGCCCGGGCACGGCACTCCGCGGCGAAGGTTCGCCGCGGACATCGCCTCCCCGGCAGCGGTCACCGGCCCCCCTGGTCTGCACCCAGCAGGCCCGCGCCGATCTGCACCGGGCGCTGGCCGCCGGCGAGCCTATCGGCGACGAGATCGTCGACCGACTCATCCTCCCGCTGGTCGAGAAGGCGGTCCCGGAATGGCGGGCCGCCCTGGACGCACTCCTCGCCCTGCCCGAGATCGGGGGCCCGGTCGGATATCGGGAGGGGTGATCCGATCGGTATCCGGCTCCGGTGGTCGAGCCGCGCGTCGTCGCCGCCGGCCTGTTCGCCGGAAGTTTCGTGCCCCGCACCATGGTCGACGAGGCCCGCCAGGTCACCATTCCGCTGCATGTCCTGCTGCAGTGGGACGACGAAGGGAACGACCGGCAGATGGCCCTGGACCTGTTCGACGCGTTCGGCTCCAAGGAGAAGAGTCTGCACGCCGAGCATGGGGCGGGCACACCGGCGTCCCCCAGTTCGCCGGCGAGGACGCAGCCGGATTCTTCGCCCGGCACCTGACGTGAGGCCGCGCCGTCCGGCCGGAAGCAGATTCGAGCACCGCCAGGAGGCCGCTCATCAAGGACAGGCCCCGGACAGCCGCCCTCGCACCCCAACTTCCCGACGCCGTCGGGAGGCGGGTCTCACAGGCAACCGCTCACCAGCGTGAAGTTGTCGTCTCGCGGCGGTTAGACGCATCGTGACACCGCGACGCGTGACCAGGGACCGCGACAAGATTGGCGTCACGTACCTGTAGATCTGGCTCAACAACGAGCGCGACGGCACGGCGTTCGTTGAGCTGTCGCGACCGACGTCGATGGCAGGCAAGAAGACCTGGTCCAGGGGATCACCTTCCCGCCGTTCGACCTCGCGCTCGGCGCGCTCCTAAGGTCAGCAGCGAGGTGCGCTGGCGGGGCGAGGGGCTCTCAAGATTTGTCGCGCGCTTGACGCGTGCCCACAGGACGTCTGCGACAGATGCTTGGCCTCGTGACGTTTGATCTCGAGGCCGAGGCCCCGCACCGAGCCCAGGCCCAGCAAACCTGCCCGCCGCGTGAGTCAGAGGGTGTTCGCGGGCCTCGCTGCCATCTCGGCGCGCCAAAAGCTCGCGGCGTCCTGACCGCGAGTCATTGCCACGAACTCGGCAGTTCGCGTAGCGAGCATCGAGGCGGCGGGGGTGTTGACCAGGTAAGACTCCAAGGCAAGGTTCAGAGCGCTCCCGCTGAGGAACTAGGCGTACTCACGCACGGATTGCACCACCGGGAACGTGGCAGGATTGCCGTGCGCGAGGGCATTGCGGATGCGACGCCGACGCTTTTCTAGGATCTCGCCTTCTGCCTCGTATTCCGCGATTAGTGCGCTGTACGTTGCGTGATCGCCGATGCTGGCAAACATGCGCTCGATCCAGGCGCGTTCGTGCTCGACACGGCAGAGCGAGATGAACTCGGCCGCCCGATCCGCAAGTAGCAAGATCCAGGGCTGCTTCGGTTGACTCGAGAGCCATTCGACCGTGAGCTCATGCTGCAACTCTCGACGCTCACCGCCACCGAGGAGGCACATGCCTGCGGCTCGCTGAAGGTCATTCAGCCAGCGGGCGTGCATCCACCGCTCGCCGAGGAGCGCGAAGACGTCGTTAGGGTCCATCGCGGCATGAGCGGCGACGTGTTGCACGACGCGGTCGGAAAGCGGGATGACACTGCTGATGTCCGCCTCCGAGGGCTTGCGGAGCGCCATATCGCGGCTGAACGGATGATCGAGCCTCGTCTGCACCTCGATCGCCGCAGCGAGAAAGCGCGGCAGCTCTTCGCGCGCCAAGGCGTCCGCGATCCGGGGCCCGTGTTCCTCTATTGCCTCCGAGGTCATCCGCGCGCCGTAAGTGTCATCTGGAAACCCCGTCTGCTTCCAGACGGCCCGGAAGCCGGAGCCGGCGGGCTGCCCGGAACGCACAACGACATGCTCAGCGAGTTGCGGACGTATGCCGCCCGAGCGGTGCAGAGCGACGCTGAAGATGACGTCGACGATCGCCACGGCGCGCTCGAGGGCGCCTGCCGCCGTCGTATTGCCGAGATCCACGCGGACGAAGTCTCGATCTCGCGCTCCGCGTCCGCCTTCTCAGGGACGGGGAAGGTGATGCCGTCCTTAACGATCTCCCAGAGCTCTTCCTTGTGGTCGAACTCCTGCCTGCCGGGCTCCGCATTTGGCACCGCCCACAGCGGCTCGAAAAAGGAAACCCGGCCTGCCGTGAGCTGAACGTGTGCCCGTCCCTTGTACCCGAGCCAGACCGCAACTGGCTCGATCGCTGCGGGTGTCCCGACGTAGGCACGGGCCTTGTCGAGCCGGTCGCAGTACAACGTCTCAAGTTCGCCGAGCGGAATGGCGGCGGGGTCCCGCCCGAAGGCCATGATCGACACGAGACCGCCGAACGTCGCCTCTGCGTCGACGCCGCGATGCTGCAACTGCTCGAAGAGGAGCTCGACGATCGGGCGATACTCCCGATGATCGAGCGTTCGATCCTTCGCCGCCTCGACGAGGTCATCCCAGCCCGCACGAACCGCGTCGTCGGTATTGAGAACATTGAGCAGGTTGCCAGCCGCAGTCAGCAAGGCTGCCCAAGCGGGGTCTGTTCGGAGTGCGCCAGGTGGCTGCGACAGGACGGCGTTGCCGCTCGAGGTGAGCGCTGCGAAGGCGGCTCGGAACGCGGCGAGCTCGGGAGAGATGTGTGCGCTCAGGTGCGAACCGATACTGGCCACCGACTGTGCGATGTCGCGGTCGAGCGAGTCGCGATTGGCGGGCTTCTTCCAGGCATCGACGCCGCTCGCGAGCTCTGTCCACTGCATGATCTCGTCAACGACGATGGCGAGCGGCAGCACGGTGGATGCCCCGTGGCGTCGATCGAGCGAGGACACCAACGACTTGAGCCAGTCCGGTGTGCTAGCGGACCAGTGGTCGCTGACGTTGTAGTCGATCATCATGAGTCCTCCCCGATCACGTGGTCTCCATGGGCGGCTGCCCGGCCACCGTCGCAGTCATGTCCAACTTATCGATCAGGTCGCTCCGAGCAGGCGATGCAACCGGCGACACCAGGAGTCGTCCTCTCCGCCGACGGCAGTCTCGAGGGCGTCTCTTCCTGCGGATCGTTCAGTGGTGGCCGGAGCGCGAGAGAGAGCTTCCGTAGCTGCGTCTTGACCCTCTCGTTGAAGCGCCCGATCCTCCAGCTCCGGATCGATCAACTTGGATATGTGTTCATGCTGGCGGACTCAAACGTCAAACCTGGGGCGCTTCACGCTCACTTCTCGCGGTCTATGTGGGCGATGTGGGGCACCCACGTTGAGGCGGGAAGCGCCCCCTGTCACGGGAGCGCCTGCCCCGGGAGTACAGCACGGAAGTACAGCAGCCACGCCGCAAGGGAGCGCTTTGGGGCGACTCTGGGCGGTGGGCGTCCCGCACGAACGTCGCCGTCCGAGGGCCCAGCGCAGAGTTCGGGACGAAGAGGTCGCAGGTTCAAATCCTGTCACCCCGACTCACATGTCCGCAGGTCACCGGCCTGGGCCCGATGAGGGTCCGGGCCCTTCTGCTGCCGGGACGTTCAGCGGCGGACGCCGAACTTCTCCCTGGCTGCGTCGCTTGCGGGGGTGAAGAGGTTGACGAGGTTGCCGTCCGGGTCTCGGAACAGGAAGGCGGGTTGCCCCAGGGCATCGTGGTCGGTTCGGTGACGACCTCGCTCAGGTCCTCGCGCAGCCGTTCCCACTCCGCGTCGACGTCATCGACGAGGAACTCGAGGATGGCGCTGCGGTTGGCGGCCGGTTCGGCACTGCCTATCCCGAAGAGCGGCACCGTCCGGGTGGAGCCGATGGCCAGCGTCGCCTGGGCGGTGACGACCTCGGCGAAGTCCTCGGTACCCCACTCGGCTTCTACGCCGGTGACGACTCGTAGAAGCCGACCAGCCGCCGGACGTCGTCGGTGATCAGGCGGGTACTCATGAAGGAGGTGTCCATGTCGGCGAACTGCCCGCGGCCACCGACACTCCCCGCCCGTGTCGCGGCGGGCCGACCCCGGTCACCAAGACGGCCGCGGCCGGAACCAGCCGAGATGCCGGCGGTCCGTGCCGTCAGGGCGCCTCAGGCGGCGCGTCGCAGCGCAGCCACCAGGTCGCGGCCATGCCGGGTCGCCAGCTCGGCCGCCTCCTTCCTCATCGACGCAGCGAGGTCGGCGAACTGGTCGAGGGCCGGGTTCACACCCACGAGGGCGAACTCTTCCTCGACGGCACGTAGGTCGAGGCCCCAGACGTCCTCGAGGATCCTGCGCATCCAGGGGGTGGCGTGGTCCCAACCCTCGCGCGGGGTGCCGGCGCCGTAGGCCCCACCGCGCACGGTCACCAGCACGCTGGGCTTGCCCGCGATCGCCGAGGACTGCCCGGCCGTCATCCGCGGGTCGGTCGCGACCAGGTCGACGTAGGCCTTGAAGTGCTGGGAGACACCGAAGTTGTACAGGGGCACGGCGAACAGCAACGCATCCGCCGCAGCCAACTCGTCGACGAGCTCGGCCGCGAGCGCGACGGCGGCGGCCTGGGCGGCGGTCCGCTGGTCCGCCCTGAGGGAGGAGCCGGTCACGGCGTCGGACCACGCCGTCGCCGGCAGCGGTTCGGTGCCGACGTGGCGCCTCAGGACCCGGCTGTCGGGGCTGGCCGCGACCCACTCGTGTTCGACCAGGTTGCCCAGGGCGCGGCTGTGCGACCCGTCGACACGGATGCTGGCGTCGAGACGGAAGAGGGTCATGGCATTCTCCTTCGTTCAGTTCAAGGTTGGCCGCGACCGGGAAGCGCCGGCCCGCGGCGGCCTGGGACAGGTCGCGGCGGGCGGGCGCCCTCACCGAAGAGTGATCTGGCGCTGATACCAGCTTCCGCGCTTCCCATCGAGCTCGGCGGGGTCGGCGCCGCGACCGGCGACGGCCTCGGCGACCCGGCAACCCAGCACCGCCGAGCCGGTGGCGATATCCCGCAGTTTGAACCGCCCCAGAATCGAGCGTCGTCCGCGACGAGCACGGAGTAGACGCACGTCCCGGCCTCCTGCTCCGCGAGCATCTCGGCGTGCCGATCCGCGAAGTTCTCGAAGCACTCCTCGCCTCGGTCCGAGATGAAGGCACGGGCACCCGACCACCACCGGCCGGCGCCACCGGCGGGCCGCAAGGTCGCGGCATATGGTGGCCGGGTGGAGGAGGGAAGAGGCGAGGTCGCCGTCCGCTATGTCGAGCACGGCGCGGGACGGCCGGTGCTGGTGCTGCACGGCACCGGCGTCGACCATCGGGAGCCGGAGGCGTGCTTCGAGCCCGCCTTCGCCGAGGCAGGTGCCTACCGCCGGATCTACCCCGATCTCCCGGGCATGGGTCGTACGGCAGCGCCGGAGGCCCTCGGCAGCGCGACCGACGTACTCGACACGCTCCTCGACTTCGCCGATGAGGTCTGTGGCGACAGGCCCTATCTCCTCGTCGGACACTCTGCTGGCGGCTACTTCGCCCAGGCGATGGCGGCCGCGCGGCCGACGCGGGTGGCCGGCCTGGCGCTGGTCTGCCCACTCCTGGCAGGTGTCCGTGATGTGCCCGAGCACCGGGTGGCGATCGGTTCCGGCGACCTCGGCGACGACGCCTTCCGGAGCTACTTCGTCGTGCAGACGGAGGAGATGCTCGAGCGATACGAGCGATACGTCGCGCCTGGCACCCGACTGGCCGACTGGGGAGCGCTGGGGCGGCTCGGTGAGCGATGGGAGTTGCCCATCGCAGATCGGCCGGCGTACCCGGGCCCCACGTTGCTCGTGGCCGGTCGGCTCGACTCGACGGTCGGGTATGCCGCGGCCGTTGACCTGCTCGATCACTACCCCCGCGCCAGTCTGGCGGTCCTCGACGACGCCGGACACGCGCTGCCTCATGAGCGACAGGAGCTCCTGGGCGCCCTGCTGACTGGTTGGCTGCTCCGGGTCGCCCGCGAGGAGTGAACCGGCCGGCCTGGGACGACCCAGCTCACAGACCCTGGCCGAGCTCATCATCGGCTACCAGCCATCGCGTGGCCGCTGCCGCGAGAGAACGGGACGAGTCGAAGCAGGTGTTCGAGCGCAAGGGATGCTGATCCCCGTCCCCGCTCGGCATTCGTCGCGCGTGCCGAGCTCTCGGGGGACCAGCCGGAGGACACCGGATGCCGCGCCTCGTCCTCGACCCGTGATCCGCTGTCCGCTAGCGTCCAGCGCATGACGTCCGACCGCGCGAGCCTGCCCACGCTGGCCGTGACCGGATCCACCGGAGCGGTGGGTGGGATGGTCGCGCGCCGGCTCGCCGACGCGGGACTCGCCCAACGCCTCCTCGCGCGCTCACCCGAGCGTGCACCCGACCTGCCCGGCGCGACGGTGCGTCGGGCGAGCTGCCGACACCGCGGAGACCCGCGCGGCCCTCGAAGGGGTCGAGACGCTGTTCATGGTGTCGGCGGCCGAGAACGAGCACCGCCGCGAAGAGCACCTCGCCTTCGTCGACGCTGCTGCTGCGGCCGGTGTGTCGCACGTCGTCTACACCTCCTTCCTCGGCGCCAGCCCGACCGCCACCTTCACCCTTGCGCGGGACCACGCCGCCACCGAACGTCACCTCGAGGCGAGCGGGATGGCCTGGACGTTCCTGCGGGACGGTCTCTACCTCGACTTCCTGCCGCTCATGGTGGGCGACGACGGCGTCATCCGGGGCCCGGCCGACGAGGGCCGCGCGGCCGTCATCGCGCGCCGAGACGTCGCCCGCGTCGCAGCCACCGTGCTGCAGGACCCGGCCGCCCACGCCGGCCGGGTCTACGACCTCACCGGACCGGAGGCGCTCACCTTCACCGAGATGGCCGCGATCCTCGGCGACCACCTCGGGCGGAAGGTGACCTTCATCGACGAGACCATCGAGGAGGCGTACGCATCCCGCAAGTCCTACGGCGCCCCGGACTGGCAGGTCGAGGCATGGGTCTCGACGTACACCGCCGTCGCGAACGGGGAGATGGGGCCGGCCTCCGACGATGTCCTCGCCGTCACCGGTGAGCCGCCGATATCGTTGTCGCAGTTCCTCACCGAGGGCCGACCAACCGTTCGATGAGGAGACGTCCACCGGGGCGCTGCGTGGCGCACCGCGACGGGGGGATCCGAGCGGTCGCTGCCACTCCTGGGGCGCGCCGCCGTGTTGGGGTCTCCGGCACGTGGCCGCCTCGGATTCGTCCCGTCGGAGGAAGTCGGCGACCACGGCCTCTGTCGGTCGACCTCGATGCCCGGATCCTCAGCTCGGCCCAGCGAGCGCAACGGTCGAACACAGCGCGACCAGCACAACGGTCATCCCGGCGAAGAGGTAGCGCTCAACCCAGTGCTTGCCCATGAGGTTCGCAGCGGTGTTGATGGCCATGAACGCCACGATCACCCACGAGATCACCGTCACCGGCGTGCTGTCCCCCGAGGTCCCGATGGCCCCTCCCCTGACGAGAATCACCAGAGCGAAGAACACCAGGAGGGCAGCAGCAACGGCGCTGGAGAGGCGGTGCGTGAGCGGGAGCGTTCCATCCTCGCGCGCGGCGCGGCCGCCGTACGCGAAACTCCCCCAGGGAGCGCCCAGTGCCAGCGCCACCTGGAACAGCGCGACCGCCCCGAAGAGCACGGCGGCAGCGATGGCAACGGTCGCAGCATCCATCATCCGCAGCATAGTGAGGGTTCCTCCGCCCACGCAGGCGTGAGCCACCCGGCCCAGAAGCTGGCGGCGCGCGGCGTCTGCGCGTAGGCAGCGGAGTCGGCTCGCGGCGTCGACGCCTCGGATGGGTCTGCTGCGCCAACAGGTGACCGGAGCTCGTCCGACGCGCCGGCGCTCCGCTGGGATGCACGTCCCTGTGGGCGCTTCGACACCGCCGATGGCGCGCGCTACCCGGCCGAAAGGGGCACGTTCAGCGAGCCGGGCGCCGCCGAGTGGTCGCGCGCCCGGCTCCCGGCGGTCAGATGCATCCTCGCCGCCAACTCCAACAGTTCTCTTGCCCCCCGGCGGAGAGGTGCGCTCGGGCCTCCTGGCCCCACAGTTGGCGGAGAAATCTTCCGCACCCCCGTGTGCGTGCCCTCGTACGTGTGAGGTTTCGTGCCCCGGTGTAGTGCTCGTTCGGGCGAACGACCACCCGCATCAGCGGTGAGGAATCCCGACGCCTTCACTTCGTTGCGGGATTCCCGAGCTGTGCGGGCGCTGATCTCCCAGGCTGCGTGATCAGCCTGGGATGGAGGGATCGGGTTCGGCGGTGGTGCGGGTTCCT